>NZ_VSLG01000010.1 GCF_008919445.1 Serinicoccus kebangsaanensis
AGTGTGGGAGAGTAGGACACCGCCGGACCACACCCCCGCAAGGGCCCACCCACACGGGTGGGCCCTTGCGCTATACCGGGGCGGCGGGGGCGACATCCACGCCGGTCCACCGACGATCCAGGAGACCCATGCCTCGTCGTTCCAGGGTGCGTGCTCTTGCTCGGCACCTCGTGCCACCGCAGGTGCGCGCCAGGCGCGAGGCGGCTCGTCGCGAGCTGGCCGAGCAGGCAGAGCGGGATCGGCTCGCGCGGAAGGAGCAGGCGGAGCTGCAGCGTCGCCGGGCCAGGGTCGAGGAGCGTCGCCAGGCCCTGCTCGCCGCCGACCCCCAGGTCCGGCTCGTCTCCCAGGGGCGGCTGGACGGGCCGGGCCGGGTGGTGGAGACCTTCACCGCGGCCGGCGCCGCCGACCGGAACCTGCGCCTGGTCACCGACGTGCTCTGCGCAGCGGGGATCGACTACTTCATGGTCCGCGGACGGTCGCGGACGCGGCACGTGGTGGGGGTGCGCCTGGCGGACCGCGCGGCACTGCTGCGGGAGATGCGCGAGCGCTACCGCTCGAGCGCGCTCTGGGCGATCAGGCCGGGGGCCGGAGGCAAGGCGCAGGTGCTCAGCGCCTACGTCGACGGTGCGCTGGACCCCCAGATCAAGAAGGGCCTGGTCATCCGCTTCGCCGAACCGCTCCTGTCCCCGGCCGGCCGGGTGCTGGCCGGCGCGCAGTACGGCTGCGACGTGGAGTTCTGGCGGGACGGCGGCGCGGTGCTGGAGCGCGACTCGGCCGAGCAGATCAAGGAGCTGCGCTGCCAGACGCCGCCGGAGGCACTCGCCCGGTCGCGGGTCGCGCCCCGGGCCAACCGGGTCGCCGACGTGCTGCCCCCCTCGGCGCAGCGGCCGGCGACCATCGAGGTCGGCGGGAAGCAGCACCCGACGGTCGAGCCGTTCACCTGGACGCTGATGGACGAGGTCACCTTCCCGGTCGACGTCGTCTACACCTGGGTCGACGGCGGGGACGCGGCGCACGCCGCCCTGCGGGCGCGGTTCCGGGGAGACCAGGACGTCGGGATCGCGGCGAACGCCTCACGCTTCGCCAGCCATGACGAGCTGCGGTACTCCCTGCGCTCGCTGCACATGTACGCACCCTTCGTCCGGCACGTCTATCTCGTCACCGACGACCAGTGCCCGGAGTGGTTGGACCGGGACGCGCCGGGGATCACCGTGGTCGACCACCGCGACATCTTCACGGACCGGTCGGCCCTGCCCACCTTCAACTCGCACGCCATCGAGAGTCAGCTGCACCACATCGACGGGCTGTCCGACCGCTACCTCTACCTGAACGACGACGTCTTCCTGGCCCGCCCCATGCGGGCCGAGGACTTCTTCCACGCCAACGGCATCGCCCAGGTGCCGTTCTCCCCGTCTCAGTTCGGTGTGGGTGAGCTGATCGACGGCGAGGTCGCGCCCAACTCGGCCGGGAAGAACGCCCGGTCGCTCCTCGCCGCCGACTTCGGGCGGGGGATCACCCACAAGTTCAAGCACGCGCCGCACCCGCAGATCCGCCAGGTGCTCCTCGACCTGGAGGCGGCCTACCCGGACGCGCTCGGGGCGACCATGCGCTCGCGCTTCCGGTCCCCCCACGACGTCGCCCTGGCAGCCACGCTGCACCACCACTACGCCCTGCTCACCGGCCGGGCGGTCCCGGGTGAGGTGGCCATGCGCTATGTCGACATCGGCGCGGACGACGCACGAGAGCGGCTGGCCCGGCTGGAGGCGTCGCCCCAGGTGGACACCTTCTGCCTCAACGACGTCGACACTCCGCCCGAGGCCCGGGAGGCGGCGCAGCAGATGATGCGCGAGTTCCTCGTCGCGCGCTTCCCCTTCCCCTCGCCCTTCGAGCGGCGCGGCGGCGCCAACTGAGCGGGACCACGAGGCTCGTTCTGCAAAATCTTGCGAAGAGGTGTTGTCTTTCTCGCAGCGACGCCCTAGGTTGAGGCACAGGTTCTGTCCCTGCCCTCCTGGAGATCGCAATGACGCGTCCACTTCTTGCTGCTGCGCTCGGCGGCGCCCTGCTCGTCACCACCGCGGCCAGCGGTGTCCTGCCGTCCACGCCGGCCTCGTCCGCCAGTGCCGCACCGGCACGGACGGTGACGCTGGTCGGTGACCTGCAGGAGGAGCTGGGCTGCGAGCAGGACTGGGCCCCCGACTGCGAGGCCACCCGTCTGCCACCGGCCGAGGGGAGCGACACCCTCTACCGCGGCACCTTCGACGTCCCCGCCGGGCGCTGGGAGTACAAGGTGGCGCTCGACGGCGGCTGGGACGAGGCATACCCGGAGCAGAACCTGTCCTTCGAGGTGCAGGGGCCGGCTACGGTCGAGTTCTCCTTCGACGACGAGGCCGACGAGGTGGGACTCGTACCGGTCCTCCCCGAGCCGGACGAGGAGCAGGACGCGGCGCTGGCGGGGGAGAGCCTGCGCGCCCCGGTGACCCGGGAGCAGTTCTACTTCGTCATGGCCGACCGCTTCGCCAACGGCGACCCGGGCAACGACACGGCGCAGATCGACGGGGACCGGCTGCAGCACGGCTTCGACCCGACCGACAAGGGCTTCTTCCACGGCGGTGACCTCGCCGGGATCCAGCAGAAGCTGGACTACATCGAGGGTCTGGGCACGACCGCCATCTGGCTCACCCCGAGCTTCAAGAACCGCCCGGTGCAGGGGACGGGGGCCGACGCGAGCGCGGGCTACCACGGCTACTGGATCACCGACTTCACCCAGATCGACCCGCACCTGGGGACGAACGAGGAGATGAAGGCGCTCGTCGACGAGGCGCACGACCGCGGGATGAAGGTCTACTTCGACATCATCACCAACCACACCGCCGACGTCATCGACTACGCGGAGGGGGAGTACGGCTACGTCGACAAGGCGACCGAGCCCTACCGTGACGCCGCCGGCAACACCTTCGACGACCGGGACTACGTCAACAAGCCGTTCCCCCTGCTGGATCCCGAGACCTCCTTCCCCTACACCCCGGTCTTCCGCAGCGAGGAGGACGCCGAGGTCAAGGTCCCCGGGTGGCTCAACGACCCGTCGCTCTACCACAACCGCGGGGACTCCACCTTCGCCGGTGAGTCCAGCCTCTACGGCGACTTCGTCGGCCTGGACGACCTGTTCACCGAGAATCCCGAGGTGGTCGACGGCATGGTCGACATCTACTCCACCTGGGCCGAGCTCGGCATCGACGGCTTCCGGATCGACACGGTCAAGCACGTCAACCTGGAGTTCTGGCAGGAGTTCAGCCCGCGCGTGCTGGAGGCGGCGCGCGAGGGCAACGAGGACTTCTTCATGTTCGGCGAGGTCTACGACGCCAACCCGGAGTACCTGTCCACCTTCCCCACCGAGGGCGAGCTTCAGGCCGTGATCGACTTCGGCTTCCAGGCCCGCTCGGTCGCCTTCGCGCGAGGCGCGGCCACCACCGACCTGCGGACGTTCTACGCCCAGGACGACTACTACACCGACACCGACTCCAACGCCTACCAGCTGCCCACCTTCACCGGGAACCACGACATGGGTCGGGCCGCGATGATGCTGGCCGCCGACTTCTCCGGGGAGGACCTGCAGCAGCGGGTCGAGCTGACCAACGCGCTGATGTTCCTCACCCGGGGCCAGCCGGTCGTCTACTACGGCGACGAGCAGGGGTTCATCGGCAGCGGCGGCGACAAGGACGCCCGGCAGGACATGTTCGCCACCCAGGTGCAGCAGTATGCCGACGAGCCGGTCATCGGCGCCCCGTCGGGCTCGAGGGACCGCTACGACACCGGGCACCCGCTGTACCGCCAGGTCGCCGTGCTCAGCGATCTCGTCGCCGCCAACCCGGCGCTCGCCGACGGCGCGCAGATCCACCGCTACGCGAGCAACGAGGCCGGCATCTACGCCTTCTCCCGGATCGACGCCGAGGAGCAGGTCGAGTACCTCGTGGTGGCCAACAACTCCGACGAGCCCCAGCAGGCCACCCTGTCGACGTACGGGGCCCGGACCCTCTACCGCGCGATCTACGGCGAGCGGGGCCGGTTCATCACCGGAGCGGAAGGTCGTCTCACCGTGGAGGTCGACCCGTTGTCCGTCGAGGTCTACCGGGCCGAGAAGGATCTGCGCGGGCGTCGTGAGGCGCCGCCGGTCACGATGACCAGCCCGGCCGCCGGCGGGGTGGTCGGTGGCCGCGCCGAGATCGGCGCAGCGGTGCCGGAGAACGTCTTCGCGCAGGTCACCTTCGCCTACCGCCCGGTCGGTGTGGGGGAGTGGTCGGTGCTCGGGACCGACGACAACGCGCCCTACCGCGTCTTCCACGACGTCACCGACCTCCCGGAGGGGACCCTCCTGGAGTACCGCGCGATCCTGCAGGACCACTCCGGCAACGTCTCCGCCTCCTCCAGCTACGGGATCGTCGGCGAGGCGGGCGGCGGCGGAGGTGGCGGCGTCGACCCCATCGGGCCGGTGGAGCAGCCGGACGCCGTGAGCGTCCCGGGCAGCCACAACGTCGCGATGGGGTGTCCCGGCGACTGGCAGCCGGACTGCGACCAGGCCCAGCTCACGCTCGACGCCAAGGACACCGTGTGGAAGGGCACCTACGACGACGGCACCATCCCCGCGGGCGACTACGAGTACAAGGCGGCGATCGACGGCTCGTGGGACGAGAACTACGGCGCCGGGGGAGTGCCCGGCGGCCCGAACATCGGCTACTCCGCCGACGGTGGACCGGTCAGCTTCTACTACGAGCACGCCCGCCACTACGTGACCTCCGACGCCGAGGGACCGATCATCACCGCTCCCGGCTCGATGCAGAGCGAGCTGGGCTGCCCCGGTGACTGGGACCCGTCGTGCATGGCACCGTGGCTCATCGACCCGGACGGCGACGGCACGTATACCTATGCCACCACCGCGATCCCGGTCGGCAACTACGAGCTCAAGGTGGCGCACGGCCTGTCCTGGGACGAGAACTACGGCGAGGGCGGCGAGCGGGACGGCGCCAACATCGGCTTCTCGGTGCCCTCGGACGGGGTGCTCACGACCTTCAGCTACGAGCTCGGGACGCACCTGCTGACGGTGACCACGTCCGAGGCCGGCGTGGCGCCGGACCTCGGCTCACAGCGGGCCTACTGGGTGCGTGAGGGCGTGGTGGCGTGGCCCGCCGAGGGGGTCGACGACCCCACGCTGCGGGACTGGCGGCTGCACTGGTCCGCCGACGGCGGCCTGGGGATCGACGCCGAGGCCGTCACCGGGGGCGACTCCTCCCCGCTGACCCTCGACCCGGACGGGCTCCCCGACGAGGTGCTCGAGGACTTCCCGCACCTCGAGGGCTACCTCGCCCTCCGGCTGGACCGGCGCAGCGCCCGGGCCGCCGGGGACATCCTCACCGGGCAGGTGGCCGTCGCGATGTACGACGACCTCGGGCGGCTGGCCGACGCGACCGGCGTCCAGGTCCCGGGCGTCCTCGACGACCTGTATGCCGAGCGCGCCGACCGCGCCGAGCTCGGCGTGAGCTGGCGCGGGCCGAACCCGACCCTGCGCCTGTGGGCCCCGACCGCCCAGGACGTCCGGCTGCTGACCTGGCCCGAAGGCGGGGAGGGTGATCCGCAGGAGTCGTCCCTGCGCCGGCTGAAGGACGGCAGCTGGGAGGTCAAGGGGAAGAGATCCTGGACGGGACGCGAGTACCTCTTCGAGGTCGACGTCTTCGTGCCGGAGACCGGGGCGGTGGAGACCAACCGGGTCACCGACCCGTACTCGGTCGCCCTGACCCTCGACAGCGAGCGCTCGGTGCTGGTCGACCTGGACGACCGGCGCTGGCAGCCAAGGGTCTGGCAGCGGGCGGAGGCGCCGGCGCTCGAGGACGAGGTCGACCAGACGATCTACGAGCTGCACGTGCGCGACTTCTCGATGGCCGACCCGGACGTGCCGGCCGAGCTGCGCGGCTCCTACCTGGCCTTCGCCGAGGACGGCTACGGCCGCCGCCACCTGGAGTCGCTCGCCGAGGCGGGGATGAACACGGTGCACCTGCTCCCGACCTTCGACATCGCCTCCATCCCGGAGACGACGGCGGACGCGGACGCGGTGCCGCAGCCGGACTGCGACCTCGACTCGCTCCCGCCGGACAGCGCCGAGCAGCAGGAGTGCGTCATGGCGCAGGCCGACGCGGATGCCTTCAACTGGGGCTACGACCCGTGGCACTTCATGGCGCCCGAGGGCTCCTACGCCTCGACGACCGAGGCGGCCCAGGGCGGTGCCCGGGTGGCGGAGTTCCGGACGATGGTCGGCGGGCTGCACGAGTCCGGTCTCCGCGTCGTCCTGGACCAGGTCTTCAACCACACCGCCCAGTCGGGTCAGGGGGACAAGAGCGTCCTCGACAAGGTCGTGCCCGGCTACTACCACCGGCTCAACGCCGTCGGTGACGTGGAGACCTCGACCTGCTGCCAGAACATCGCGACCGAGCACGCCATGGCCGAGAAGTTGATGGTGGACGCGGTGGTCCTCTGGGCGCGCGACTACAAGGTCGACGGCTTCCGCTTCGACCTCATGGGTCACCACAGCCGGGACAACATGGAAGCGGTGCGTGCCGCGCTGGACGAGCTCACCGTCCGCCGCGACGGGGTCGACGGCTCGCAGGTCACGCTCTACGGCGAGGGATGGAACTTCGGCGAGGTGGCCGACAACGCCCGGTTCTACCAGGCCACGCAGGGCCAGCTCGACGGCACCTCGATCGGCACCTTCAACGACCGGCTCCGCGACGGCGTCCGCGGTGGCGGACCCTTCGACGAGGACCCGGGTGCGGAGAAGGGCTTCGCGACGGGTGGCAGCAGCGGCAACGACACCGACCTGGTGCAGGTCGGCCTCGCCGGCAACCTGCGGGGCTTCGAGCTGCGCAGCCAGGAGACCGGTGAGGTGGTGAGCGGCGAGCAGGTCGACTACAACGGCTCGCCGGCCGGCTACGCGGAGGACCCGGACGAGGTCGTCAACTACGTGGACGCCCACGACAACGAGACGATCTTCGACGCCCTCACCTTCAAGCTGCCGCAGGACCTGCCGATGGCGGACCGGGTGCGGATGAACACCCTCGCCCTGTCCACCACCACGCTGTCGCAGTCCATCAGCTTCTGGCACGGTGGTGCCGACCTGCTGCGCAGCAAGAGCCTGGACCGCAACTCCTACAACAGCGGCGACTGGTTCAACCTGCTCGACCTCACCCTCGAGGACAACGGCTTCGGCCGCGGCCTGCCGCCGGCGGCGGACAACGAGGACAAGTGGGACCTCATGCGCCCGCTGCTCGCCGACCCGGCCCTGAAGCCCGCGCCGGAGGACATCGAGCAGGCCTCGGCGATGGCCGCCGACCTGCTCCGGCTGCGCTTCTCCAGCGAGCTCTTCCGGCTCGGGGACCCGGCGCAGATCGAGCAGAAGGTCTCCTTCCCCGTGTCCGGCACGGACGCCGGGGACGAGCAGGTGATCGTGATGCGCATCGACGACACCACCGGCCCCGACGCGGACGCGGACCTCGACGGCCTCGTCGTCGTCTTCAACGCCGGCGACACCGCGGTCGACCAGGTCGTCCCCGGGCTCGCGGGCGTGCCGATGGAGCTGTCCCCGGTGCAGGTCGACGGCGCCGACGAGGTCGTCAAGGACGCGGTGTGGGAGGAGGCAAGCGGCACCGCCCAGGTGCCCGCCCGGACCGTGGCGGTCTTCGTCCAGCCCTGAGCCGGCAGGCAGGATAGGCAGGATGGATCCCCTCGACCTGCTCCGCGCCCGCGCCCACTGGCTGACCCGGGACCTGGTCGCCGTCCCGGCCACGGCACTGCCGCCGGGCACCGCCGCCGAGGACCTCTCGTGGACCCTCGCGGTGTCCGCGGAGGGCGGGCTCGATCCGTCGGCGGCGGACGGTGGTCCCGGCGAGCGGCTCACCCTCACGCTCGCCGACGGTGCGTTGCCGCACGAGGCGGCGGAGCGGTGGCCGCACCTGTCGGCATACCACCCGCTGCACCTGGGCGGGGCCGACGCGGCCGGTGCCGCGGAGCTGCTCACCGGGCAGGTCGCGCTCTTCGGCCACGATGCGACCGGGTCCCTGCGCCTCGCCACGTCGCTGCAGGTGCCAGGCGTGCTCGACGACCTCCACGCCCCCTCGGTCCTGGGCCGGAGCCTGGGCGTGAGCTGGCGGGGGGAGCTCGGGCGGCGGGTGCCCACGGTGCAGGTCTGGGCCCCCACGGCACGCCGGGTCGAGCTGCTGCTGTGGGAGGGCGTGCCGGACCCAGGACGGGCCGAGCCGTGGACGCCCACCGGGTCCCCGATGCGGGTGCCGATGGAGCGCGAGCCGGACGGCACGTGGACGGCGACCGGCACCGCGGCCTGGGCCGACCGCTGCTACCTGCTGGAGCTGGACCACGTGCTGCCCCGGACCGGCGAACGACGCGTCGTGCGCAGCACCGACCCCTGGTCGGTCGGGCTGTCCCTCGACTCCCGGCACTCGGTGCTGGTCGACCTGGACGACCCCAGGCACGCCCCGAGGCGGTGGACCCAGGCTCCGGTCCCGGCACCGATCCGAGCCGTCGACCAGGCGATCTACGAGCTGCACGTCCGGGACTTCTCCCGGGACGACACCGAGGTGCCGGAGGCCGAGCGAGGCTCCTACCTGGCCTTCGCCTCTCCGGGACGGGGTGTCCGGCACCTGGCCGCGCTCGCCGACGCCGGTCTGACCACGGTCCATCTGCTGCCGACCTACGACCTCACCTCGGTGCCCGAGGACCCGGCGCTGCGGGCGCAGGAGGCGCCCGCCGAGCTGGGGTCGTGGCCACCGGACAGCCCCGAGCAGCAGCGCCGGATCCGGGCGCACGCGTTGCGCGACGCCTTCAACTGGGGTTACGACCCCTGGCACTTCCTCGCGCCGGAGGGGTCCTACACCTCCGCGCCCGGCCAGGCGCACGGCGGTGCCCGCACCGCGCAGTTCCGCACCATGGTGGCCGGGCTGCACGAGCTCGGTCTCCGCGTGGTCCTGGACCAGGTCTACAACCACACGACCGACTCCGGGCTGCACCGTGCCTCGGTGCTGGACCGGGTCGTGCCGGGCTACTACCACCGGCTGGACGCCGAGGGATCGGTCGAGACCACGACCTGCTGCCAGAACCTCGCGACCGAGCACGCGGTCGCCGGCAAGCTCATGGTGGACGGCTGCCTGCTGTGGGTGCGGCACTACCGGGTCGACGGCTTCCGGTTCGACCTCATGGGCCATCACTCCCGGGCGAACCTGGAGGCCGTCCGGGCGGCGCTGGACGCGCTCACCCCCGAGGAGCACGGGGTGGACGGCCGCGCCGTGCACCTCTACGGCGAGGGATGGGACTTCGGCGAGGTGGCAGGCGGTGCGCGTTTCCGGCAGGCCCGGCAGGGCGAGCTGGACGGCACCGGCATCGGCACCTTCAACGACCGGCTGCGGGACGCGGTGCGCGGCGGCAGCGTCCACGACCCCGACCCGAGGTCGGGGCTGGGCTTCGCCACCGGCGGTCGCGACCCCCGGCACACCGACCTGCTCCAGATCGGGCTCGCCGGTGGGCTGCGCGGACTGCGCCTGCGGAGCCAGGAGACGGGGGAGTGGGTGCGCGGTGCGCAGGTGGCCTACGGCGACGCACCGGGTGGGTATGCCTCCGCCCCCGAGGAGGTGGTCAACTACGTCGACGCGCACGACAACGAGACGCTGTGGGACACGCTCGTCCTCAAGCTGCCCGCCGACACCCCGATGGCCGAACGCCTGCGGCGCAACACGCTGGCCCTCGCGACGGTGACCCTCTCCCAGGGGATCAGCTTCTGGCACGCCGGTGCCGAGATCCTCCGGAGCAAGAGCCTGGACCGCAACAGCTACGCCTCGGGCGACTGGTTCAACCACTTCGACCCCGGCCTGCAGGACAACGGCTTCGCCCGTGGCCTGCCGCCGGAGCCGGACAACGGCGCCCGCTGGGAGGTGATGGGCCCGTTGCTGGCCGACCCGGCGCTACGGCCCACCACCGCACAGATGGCGGGGGCCCGGGACCAGGCGCTGGACCTGCTGCGGCTACGGGCCCGGCACCCGTTGCTCCGGCTCGGCAGCGCCGAGGCGATCGAGCAGGCGGTCAGCTTCCCGGTCTCGGGCACCGAGCACGGCGGAGCGGACCGGGTGGTCATGCTCGTCGACGGACGGCTGCTGCGCTCGCCGGTGCGTAGCCTCGAGGACGGGGTGCTGGTGGTCCTCAACGCCTCGCTCGACGCGGCGACCATCACGGTCCCGGCCCTGGCCGGGCAGCGCTGGGAGCTCTCCCCGGTGCACCGGGGAGGGGCGGACGAGCAGGTCAAGGCGACCGGGTGGCGGCTGGCCGAGGGGCAGGTGCGGGTGCCCGGGCTGACGGCCGCGGTGCTGGTCCGCGAGCGCGCTCGCGGTCAGGTGCGGCTGGAGCCGGGCGAGCTCGGGTCGACGGGCAGCGGGCAGGTGTAGACGACCACGCGCTTGGCCGCCGGGTTGCCCTGGCCCACGCGGCGGTAGCGGTCCAGCACCTCGAGCAGCTCGGCCCGCAGCGCGCTGAGCTGCTCGGTCGTGACCTGCACGGTGTGGTCCTCCAGGCCGCACGTCTGGCGCCACACCGGGTCCCAGGCGTGCTGCTCCGCGAGCCAGCCGCGCGCCCGGTCACCGAAGTGGGCGAGGTAGTCCAGGGCCAGCCAGTCGGCGGCCTGGGCATCGTCCTC
Organism: Serinicoccus kebangsaanensis; assembly: GCF_008919445.1. Taxonomy (GTDB): domain Bacteria; phylum Actinomycetota; class Actinomycetes; order Actinomycetales; family Dermatophilaceae; genus Ornithinicoccus; species Ornithinicoccus kebangsaanensis. The sequence goes on from NZ_VSLG01000010.1 coordinate 10,739, forward strand.
GTCCACCGGCTCCTCGTCGGACGGTGCGTCGGCAGCCAGGTCGACGGCACGCCACACCCGCCGCCGCCCGGTGCCGGTGCCGGTGTCCTCGACCAGGCCCACCTCGGCGAGCTTGCGCAGGTGGTAGGACGTCGCCCCGGTGTGCGTGCCCAGCGCGTCGGCCAGCTCGGTCCCGGTCGCCCGGCCGTGCACCCGCAGCTCCGCCAGCAGCCGGCTGCGCAGCGGGTGGGCCAGGGTCCGCAGCGCGGATCGGTCGGGCACGCTCAGGTCTCCTGCCCGAAGCTCTCCCGCGTCGTCTCCGCCTGCGCGGTCTCGGGGTTCGAGGCGAGGAAGGCGTTGACCCACCTGGCCTGCGGGTCGGCGTCGATGAGGATCGCCTTGACCAGCAGGGTCGCCGGGAGCGCGAGCAGCGCGCCGACCGGGCCCAGCACCCAGGCCCAGACGACCAGCGAGATGAAGGTGATGGTCGGGGTGACCCCGACGGCGTCCCCGGTGAACTTCGGCTGGATGAGCGACTGGACGACGAAGTTCAGCACGCTGTAGACCGCCACCACGAGCAGGGCGTTCACCGGGCCGTTCGCCAGCAGGGCCACGACCGCGGGCGGGACCAGGCCGATGACGAACCCGATGTTGGGGATGTAGTTGGTGAGGAAGGAGAGCACGCCCCAGGCCAGCGCCAGGGGCACGCCCAGCCACACCAGGGCGATGACGTCCAGCAGCGCCACGATGAGACCGAAGACCGTCGTCACCACCCAGTAGCGCCGCACGCCCTGCCCGAAGCTCACCAGCGCGTGCGCGACGTTCGGGTGCTGGTCCTTGACCAGCGCCATCCGGCGCCCGGCGCTGAGCGTGTCGATCATGAGGAAGAAGATGACGATGACGGTGGTGGTCAGCAGCCCGAGGATGCCGCCGAGGTTGCTGAGCACACCGCCGAGGGCGCCGATGATGCGGCTCGGGTCGAGGGCCGACTCCAGCTGCTCGGTCAGCGTGTCCTGCTGCAGGCCGTAGCCCTCCAGGAAGGTGATCACCTGGTTGTAGAGCTCGGTGTACCGCTGCCGGTACTCCCGCGAGCTCAGCTCCTCCACCATGGCGGCGGCGGACCAGCCCAGGGCGGTGAAGAAGCCGAGGAGGAAGGCGAAGATCGCGGTCCCGGTCACCACGGCGGCGAGCGGTCTGGGCGTCCCGACCTTCACCAACCAGCGCTGCAGCGGCACCGCGGCGAGGACGAGGTTCAGCGCCAGGAACACCGGGGCCACGTAGTCCCGCAGCTGGTGCAGGCCGAGGAGCACGGCGAAGGCCAGGGTGATGCCGAGCAGCACCAGGAGGGCGCGGGGCCACGGCTCCGGCGCGACCGGCACCGGTGCCGGTGTGCCCGCGGCGGCGCCGACGTGGTCCGCGTCGCGGCGCTCGGCCGCTCGCCGACGGAGGGAGGGCAGGATCGGCACGACGTGCTCCTTTCGACGAGGCCGAGCGTACGCGAGCGTGGTGCGCGATGCACACTTTCTGTGCACAAAAGTGCTGCATCAGGGTGCGGCGGCATCGACATACCGGCTCTGACCTGTGCTTTTGTCTGTTTTGGGGTGCCTGCGAAGGCTCGGTAGACTAGAACGGTTGCCCGATCCAAACACCCACTCCCGAGAAGAAGGTCTGCCGATGCGCACCTACTCCCCGAAGGCCGGTGACATCACCCGCGCCTGGCACGTCATCGACGCCACGGACGTCGTCCTGGGTCGTCTGGCGTCCCAGACCGCGACGCTGCTGCGTGGCAAGCACAAGACGATCTTCGCCCCCCACGTGGACACCGGCGACTTCGTCATCATCATCAACGCCGACAAGGTGGCCCTGACCGGCTCCAAGCTGGAGCAGAAGAAGGCCTACCGGCACTCCGGCTACCCGGGTGGGCTCAAGGCCCAGAGCTATGAGCAGATGCTCGAGAAGCACCCCACCCGCGCGGTGGAGAAGGCCGTGCGCGGCATGCTCCCCAAGAACTCGCTGGGCCGGCAGATGCTCTCCAAGCTGAAGGTCTACGCGGGCGACACCCACCCGCACGCCGCCCAGAAGCCCGTCCCGTTCGAGATCTCCCAGGTCGCCCAGTAAGGAAGCCGAAGGACCCATGACTGTCAACGACATCGACACCACCGACGGCGCCGACTTCGACGAGAACGCCGTCTCCGAGTACACCTCCGAGTCCGCTCCCGCCGCCGAGGGCACGACCGAGCGCCCGAGCGCGTCGGCACCCGGTGCCGGCACCGGCCGCCGCAAGCAGGCGGTCGCCCGCGTCCGCATCGTCCCGGGCAGCGGCCAGTGGCGCATCAACGGCCGCACCCTGGCGGAGTACTTCCCGAACAAGGTGCACCAGCAGATCGCGGCCGAGGCGCTCACCCTGCTCGAGCTGGACGGCGCCTACGACGTCCTCGTGCGCGTGCACGGCGGCGGCCCCTCCGGCCAGGCCGGGGCCGTGCGCCTCGGCGTGGCCCGCTCGCTCAACGGCGTCGACGCCGAGCTGAACCGGCCCGCGCTCAAGCGCGCCGGTCTGCTCACCCGCGACGCCCGCGTGCCCGAGCGCAAGAAGGCCGGCCTCAAGAAGGCCCGCAAGGCGCCGCAGTACAGCAAGCGCTGATCTGTCACGGCGTCGCCGGTCGGCCACCACCGACCGGGCGCGCCCCCTCGACGGCCCGCCAGGAGCACCCCTTCCGGCGGGCCGTCGATGTTCGACCACGCCGCGCGGAGGCACGCCAGGGCGAGCGCCCGGCACCGGGTGGGAGATACTGCCCTGTCAGCCCGCACGGGACGACCACGACGAGAAGGACGACGCATGGGACGGCTCTTCGGCACTGACGGGGTGCGTGGCCTGGCCAACCGGGACATCACCGCCGAGCTGGCGCTGAACCTGTCCGTGGCGGTCGCGCACGAGCTGGGCGGGCAGAGCGTCTACGGCGGCAACCGCGCGACCGCGGTCGTGGGCCGCGACCCGCGGGCCTCGGGGGAGTTCCTCTCCGCCGCCGTCATGGCAGGGCTGGCATCCGCCGGTGTCGACGTGCTCGACGCCGGGGTGCTGCCGACCCCCGCCATCGCCTACCTCACCCAGCGGATGAACGCCGAGATGGGCGCCATGCTCTCCGCGTCGCACAACGCGATGCCGGACAACGGGCTGAAGTTCTTCGCCCGGGGTGGCCACAAGCTGGCGGACGAGATCGAGGACCGCATCTCCGAGCGCATCGGCGGTGAGTGGGACCGGCCCACCGGACCCGGGGTCGGCCGGATCAGGCCCTTCCGCCGCGGGGCGGAGTTCTACATCGAGCACCTCCTCCAGGCGGCTCCGGGTCGCCTGGACGGGCTGCGGATCGTCATCGACGCCGCCCACGGCGCCGCCTCCGAGGTGGGCCCGGAGGTCTTCCGGAGGGCCGGCGCGACCGTCGACCTCATCGGGGCCGACCCCAACGGGCTCAACATCAACGACGGCGCGGGGTCGACGCACCTGGACCAGCTGCAGGAGGCCGTCCGGCTGCGCGGCGCGGACATGGGTGTGGCCTTCGACGGCGACGCCGACCGCTGCCTCGCCGTCGACGCCCGCGGTGAGCAGGTCGACGGCGACCAGATCATGGCGATCCTGGCGCTGGACCTGCACGAGCGCGGAGAGCTCACGGAGGACACCCTCGTCGCGACGGTGATGAGCAACCTGGGGCTGCTGCAGGCCATGGAGCGCGCGGGGATCACCGTGATCCAGACCGCCGTGGGGGACCGCTACGTGCTGGAGGAGATGCGCGCCCGGGGTCTGTCCCTGGGTGGGGAGCAGTCGGGCCACGTCATCATGCTGGAGCACGGGACCACCGGCGACGGTGTGCTCACGGCGCTCGCCCTCGCGCAGCGGGTGGTCTCCGCCGGTCAGGCGCTGCACGAGCTCGCCGGGGTGATGACCCGCCTGCCGCAGATCCTGGTCAACGTGAAGGGCGTCGACAAGGACCGGGTCGAGCAGGACCAGGGCGTGACCGACGCGGTCGCCGGCATCGAGGCCGAGCTGGGCGACCAGGGCCGGGTCCTGCTCCGCAAGTCGGGCACCGAGCCGGTGGTGCGGGTCATGGTCGAGGCGGACACCCAGGAGCGGGCGGCGCAGTATGCCGACCGGCTCGCTCAGGTCGTCCAGGAGCGGCTCGCGCTGTAGTCGAGCAGCCGCTCGATCTCCTCGACCCCGGTCGCCGGGGTGCCGAGCATCCCCTCGCTCCCGACGAGGACGGCGGTCGGGCCGGTGCCGGCGCCGACCGCGGTGAACAGGCGCGCTCCGGGGTCCCACCACACGTCCTCGAGGCCGCCCACCCTCGGCTCCGACCACGGCGGTTGCGTGTGGACCAGGTGGACGCCGAGGTCGGGGGCTCGCTCGCGCCACCCGGGGAGGCGCTCGAGCACGGCGAAGGTGGACCCGCACCAGCAGCTCACCAGGACCAGCAGCTGGGGCCGGGCCAGGGTCAGGGACAGCAGCGGGATCGTGTCCAGCTCGGCGTCCACCAGCAACGAGCCGAGCACCGAGGACCTCGGCGGGGTGGCCGACCGCACACGGTCGGGGGAGGCACCGCCACCGGCCAGGACGCCCAGGACGGCGAGGGTCAGGGCCAGGGCCAGCCAGACCGCGTCGGACCACGCGTAGCCGGTGACGAGGCCGACGGTGGTGGAGCCGGTCACGGCGAGCCAGCCGGCCACGAGGGCCAGGCCCACGAGCACGGTGTTGCGCGCGACGGTGCGGCCCGTGATCCGGTGGTTGCCGACGCGGCCGAAGCAGGCGCACACCGGCCGCGGGTCGAGGCCCATGGCGCGCACCACCACCGCGAGGAAGGCGCCGAAGAGGGCCACCGCCGAGCCGCAGCCCAGGGCATACGTCCAGCGCCAGGGGGTGAGCAGCAGGGCCGCCGTCGTCAGCTCCACCCAGGGCAGCGCCCACCCGACAGTGGTCGGCGGCACCCAGCGGGGCAGCCGCAGGGCCTGCACCATGCTCGCCGTGGCACCGCGGTCGCGCAGCTTGGCCACCCCGGACAGGACGAGGACCGCCGCGAGGGCCAGTGGTGCCAGGGAGAGGGCGGCCATCGCGACCTGCTCAGACCAGCTGGGTCAGCCGGCCGGTGTCGACGTCGTAGCGGAAGCCCCCGACCTCGGCCCGCCCCTGGATGAGCGGGTGGGAGGTCACCCGGTGCACGTCCTCGGCCAGCGCCGCCTCCTGGTCCGGCACCACGTGGAAGCGCTGGAACCACGCATCGACCCCGGCCCGCTCCGAGATCGTCTCGCGCAGCTCGTTCTCGCTCCTGGTGGTCATGGCGCAGCGGGTGTGCGGGACCACCAGGATCCGGTCGACGCCCAGCAGGTGCACGCCCAGGACGAGCGCCTCCAGGGCGGCGTCGGTGACGCGCCCACCCGGGTTGCGGAAGATCTTGGCGTCCCCGTGGGTGAGACCGAGCAGCTGCAGCGGCTCGATGCGGGAGTCCATGCAGGTGATGACGGCGACCCCGGCCCGCGCCACCCCGTCGAAGCCCTGGAGCGCCTGCGCGTGGCTGGCGGCATACTCCTCGTTGGCGCGGAGCAGGTCGTCGAACGCGGTCGTGGTGCTCATGAGGCGCCAGCCTAGCCGGGTGCGCGCTCAGGCGAGCCCGAGGTCCTGCCGGGTGGGCGCCGCGGCACCGGCCCGCGCGACGGTGAACCCGGCGCACTCGACCGCCCGCTCCAGCGCGGGGGCGATGTCCTCCAGCTCGGCCTGTGCCAGCCGGCGGCGCGCCTCGGGGGAGCCGAGCAGCCCTGCGTCGAGCAGCCCGCTGACCAGCCCCGACATGAAGGAGTCGCCCGCCCCCACGGTGTCGACCACCTGGACGGTGAGCGAGGGCAGCTCCAGGGTGGTGTCGTCGCGGGAGAGGTGGACGACCGCCCCCTCACCGCCGCGGGTCACGACGACCAGCTCCGGTCCGAGCTGACCCCACTCGTGGACCACCTGCACCACGTCCGCGTCGGCGCCGTAGAGCCACTCGACGTCCTCCAGGCTGGCCTTGACGACGTCGCTGCGGCCGATGCACTCCTCGATCCGCTGCCGCGCGTCCCGGGGGTCGCCCATGATCGAGGGTCGGGCGTTGGGGTCGTAGGAGACCGTCGCCGTCGCCCGGGCCTGCTCGATCAGCCGCACGACGTCCGAGCCACCGGGCTCCAGGGTGGCGGCGATCGACCCGGTGTGGACGTGGCCGACGCCGTCGAGGTCCTGCGGGCCGACGGCCCAGGACAGGTCGAACTCGTAGGTCGCCACCGCCTCGGCGTCCAGGTGCGCGGTGGCGGTCGAGGTGCGGTCGGCCCCCATCGACCCCTCGGTGAGGTGCACGCCGTAGCGCTCGACGTGCTGGCGCACCCGGTCCCCGTGCTCGTCCTGCGCGAGGTATGCCGTGAGCCGGCTGTCGTGGTCGAGCGCGGCGACCCCGATCGCGACGTTGGCGGGTGACCCCCCGACGTGCTCGCTGCGCTCGCCGTCGCCGTGCGGCACGACGATGTCGATCAGAGCCTCGCCGACGGTGAGGACGGCGGCCATCAGACGGCGTCCGGGGCGAGCGAGTCGGAGATCGCGGCGACCTTGTCCAGGCGGTGGTGCGAGGTGATCTCGCGGATCGTCCCGGAGCGGGACCGCATCACCAGCGACTGGGTGACGGCGGTGCCGGAGCCGTAGCGGACGCCGTGCAGCAGCTCGCCGGTGGTGATGCCGGTGGCGACGAAGAAGCAGTTGTCGCCGGTCACCAGGTCGTCGGTGGACAGCACCCGGTCGAGGTCGTGGCCCGCGTCGATGGCCTTCTGCCGTTCCTCGTCGTCCTTGGGCCAGAGCCGACCCTGGATCACCCCGCCCATGGCCTTCATGGCGCAGGCGGTGATGATGCCCTCCGGTGTGCCGCCGATGCCGATGAGCATGTCGACCGAGGAGCCCTCGCGGGCCGCGGCGATCGCCGCGGCCACGTCGCCGTCGGTGATGAACCGCAGCCGGGCCCCGGCCTCGCGGACCTCGTGGGTGTAGCGGTCGTGGCGCGGGCGGTCGAGCATGATGACCGTGAGGTCCTCGACGTAGCGCTTCTTGGCGCGGGCGATGCGGCGCAGGTTCTCCTGCACCGGCAGCCGGATGTCCACCCGGTCCGCCACCTCGGCGCCCACCACCAGCTTGTCCATGTAGAACACGGCGGACGGGTCATACATCGTGCCGCGCTCGGAGACGGCCATCACGGCGATCGAGTTGTCCATCCCCTTGGCCGTCGGGGTGGTGCCGTCGATCGGGTCCACGGCGACGTCGACGGCAGGCCCGTTGCCGTCGCCGACCGCCTCCCCGTTGAACAGCATCGGGGCCTCGTCCTTCTCGCCCTCCCCGATGACGACCACACCGTCCATGGCGACCTGGGAGATGACCTTGCGCATGGCCTCGACCGCCGCGTTGTCGGCGAGGTTCTTGTCGCCACGCCCCACCCACCGGCCGGCCGCCAGGGCCGCCGCCTCGGTCACCCGGACCAGCTCCATCGCCAGGTTGCGGTCCGGGAGGACCTGGTCGGTCGTCTTCGGTGAACGGTCGGCCATGGGCCCCTCCTTCGTCGGAACGGTGCTGCTCGCCACCCTATCGGGTACGCCGACGTCCCGACCCGGGCCGCGGGGGTGCGACCATGGAGGGGTGAGCAGCAGCCCGCAGACCGGCCCAGGTGGCCCCGCGCCCGGTGCCGCGCCGGACCGGAGGCGCCAGCGGCTGGCGTCCTACACCGTGCGCAACATGGTCTACTCCACGCTGATCGTACTCGCGCTGGTGCTCGTGTGGTGGTCGCTCACCTACAACCCGACCGAGCCGCAGCCGCGGCAGGTGGAGGTCGCGGCCACGGCGTCGTATGCCGCGGAGCAGGCCGACTGGCCGGTGTGGGTCCCGGACCCCGGGGAGGCGTGGACGCCGACCGTGGTGTGGTTCGAGCCGGTCGCGGACGTGCCGACATGGCACATCTCCTACGTGACCCCGCAGGGTGAGTACCTCGCCATCCACCAGGCGTCCGGGACCACCGCGCAGTGGCGTGCCGAGGTGCTCGCCGGTGCGGCGCAGGTCGGTGAGGCCGACCTGCTGGGCCCGACCGGGGAGCGGCGGTGGCAGACCTGGGAGGCGGAGTCCGGCAACGCGCAGCGCGCCTGGCTGCTGGGACCCGAGGCCGCTGGCGGTGCGACGGTCGCCGTGCACGGCACGGCGGGCGAGGACGAGGCGAGCGCCCTGCTGGCCTCGGTCGACCCCCGGGAGTAGTCGCTCCCGCCTAGGCGTCGGGGGCGTCGTCGCCCTCGCCGTCGCCTTCGCTGTCGTCGGGTCCGTCGTCGTCGGTCTCGCCCCCCGTGGTGTCGGACCGCTCAGCGCTCCTGCCCTGCCCCGTGGCGCGGTCCAGGGTGTCCTGGGCGGCGTCGAGCTTGGTCTGGCAGTGGGCCGCGAGCTGCTCGCCCCGCTCCCACAGCAGCATCGCCTCCTCCAGCGGCACCTGGCCGGACTCGATCCGCGCGACCAGGGCGACCAGCTCGTCCCGCGCCTGCTCGTAGGTGAGGTCGGCGACGGGGGTGTCCGGCTCAGGCTCGGAGGGCGTCTGGCTCATCGGGCCAGCGTAACGGCCGGTAGCGAGGCGCCGATGCGGAGCGCGACGGACGCGTCGGGGGTACGGTGCGGAGATCGACGATCTATCGACAGGAGTGGGCGATGAGCGATCAGCCGCAGCAGTTCGGTGGGAAGAGCGGGGAGTACGTCGACCGGGCGCGCGACGCCGCGGGGGACTATGCGCAGGACAACCCCGACAAGGCGCGCAGCATGATCGACAAGGTCGAGGACCTCATCGACGACAAGACCGGCGGGCGGTATGCCGATGCCGTCGACCGGGGCGGCGACTGGGTCGAGAAGCAGCTCGGCCTGCCGACCGAGGAGGAGTCGCAGCCCACCACGCCGGGTGAGCCCGCGCCCGGGGAGCCGGCCCCGCAGACCCCGACCGAGCCGACACCGCAGACCCCGGCCGAGCCGGCGCCTGCCGAACCCACGCCGGCGGAGCCGCTGCCGGCGGAACCCGCTCCGTCCGAGCCGGCGCCCGCCGAGCCCGCTCCGTCCGAGCCGGCACCGTCCCCGCCCGGGCCGGCCGAGCCGTCCCCGCCCGAGCCGACCACCCCCGAGGGCGGGTTCCGGCCCTACGAGCCCTCCGACGACCCCGCACGCGAGGGCTGAGCCCCACTCGCCCCGAGCCCGGCGCCCGACGCGTTCTAGCCCGCTACCGGGCGGACGGCGAAGTCACCCCGGGCCACGGTGACCCGCAGCAGCTCGTCCGCGTCCACCTCCTCGCGGTCGCGGACGATGCTGCCATCGGCGTGCCGGACGACGGCATACCCCCGCTCCAAGGTGTGCTGCGGCGAGACCGCGCGCAGGTGCCGCGCGAGCTGGTCGCTGCGGTCGCGCTCCCGGTCCACCTGCCCGGAGAGCAGGCCGCGTCCCCGGCGGTGCAGATCGACGACCTCCCGTCGGTGCTGCGCGACGATCGCCGCCCGGTCCGCCATCACGGGGCGCGCCATGAGCTCGAGCAGGCGCTCGCGCTCGCGTGCCACCCGGGACGTCAGCGCCCGCCGGGACCGCGCGCGCACGGTGCCGAGCCCGCGCAGCTCGTCGGTGACGTCCGGCACGACCGCGGCCGCGGCGTGGGTCGGTGTCGACGCCCGGAGGTCGGCGACGAAGTCGATGAGCGGGCTGTCGCTCTCATGACCGATCGCCGACACCACCGGGGTCCGCGCGGCGGACACGGCGCGGACGAGGGTCTCGTTGGAGAACGGCAGCAGGTCCTCGAAGGAGCCGCCCCCGCGGGCGATGACGATGACCTCCACCTCGGCCGCGTCGTCCAGCTCGCGCAGGGCGTCGGCGACGGCGGTGACCGTCTCCGTGCCCTGGACCGGCACCTGACGCACCTCCACCACGGCCGCCGGCCACCGCCTCGAGACGCCGGCGAGGACGTCACGCTCGGCCGCGGTGGCACGACCGGTGATGAGTCCGATCCGCCGGGGGAGGAAGGGCAGCGGGCGCTTGCGCTGCGGGTCGAAGAGTCCTTCGCTGCGCAGCAGCTGCTTCAGGTGCTCCAGCCGTGCCAGCAGCTCGCCGACGCCGACGTGCCGCATCTGTCGGGCCTCCAGCTGGAGCGTGCCGCGCTTGGCCCAGAAGGTCGGCTTGGCGTGCACGACCACGCGGGCGCCCGGCTGGGGCTCGGCCGGCATCGCGTCCAGCGCGCCGGTGGGGATGGCCACCGACAGCGACATGTCGACGTCGGTGTCCCGCAGCGTCAGGAACGCGGTCGACATGCCGGGCCGGCGGTTGAGCTGGACGATCTGGCCCTCGACCCACAGCGGCGACATCTTGTCGACGTAGTCGCTGATCTTCATGGACAGGGTGCGCACCGGCCAGGGGGAGGCGGCGGTCGTCTCCCGGGCGGTGGGGGGCAGGGACTGCGGCGGCACGTGGCCCAGGGTATGCCGCCCCCGGGGCGCGGCGAGGCAGACTCACGGCATGGAGACGAGCGGCTCGACGCCGAGGCCCGCGCTGGTGCTGCTGCACGGCACCCGGATGAGCGCCGCGCAGTGGGAGCCCTACCGTGCCCTGCTGCCGGGGATCGACCTGGTCACCGTGGACCTGCCCGGCCACGGCCGGCGGGTGGGTGAGGAGTTCACCCGGGAGGCTGCGCTGGCCACGATCGACGAGGCCGTCGGGCGGGCCGGCGCCAGACCGGTGCTGGCCGGGCACAGCCTCGGCGGGTATCTGGCGACGGTGTGGGCCAGCGAGCACCCCGGGGCCGTGCGTGCCCTGGTGCTCCTCGGCGCCACGGCCGACCCTCGCGGACCGCTCACGGGGGTCTACCGCGGCTTCGCGCGCGCACTGCCCCTGGTGGGGGAGGAGCGCGTGGCGCGAGGGGCGAACGCCCTGATGCGCAGGTTGGGCGCGCGGGGCGAGCACGCCGACGCGCTGCCGGACGGTCGCGCCTACGCGGCGCTCCCCGCGGCGTGGGAGCTGGTGATGTCGGAGGTGCGGCCGGACCTGCTGGGCGCGGTGGGGTGTCCGGTGACGCTCGTGAACGGTCAGTTCGACCAGATGCGGGTCCACGTGCGGCGGTTCGCCGCGGCCGCCGGCGACGTGCGGATCGTCACCATCCCCCGCGCCTCCCACCTCATGCCCGCCACGCATCCGGAGCAGGTCGCCGACGTGCTGCGGTCGGCGGTGCACCGGGCGCGCTGAGGGGTGTGCGGTGCGCCGCCGCGCGGCCGGAGGCTCCCCGGTGCGCCCGGGAACCTCTCAGCCGCAGCACCTAAACTGGGGGGCGTGACTTCCGCGACACCCTCGACCCGACCGAGCGATGCGATGGCCGTGCCGACGGCCGACGCGTCCGACCGGCGAGTCCTGCTCGCCGCACCCCGTGGCTACTGCGCCGGCGTGGACCGCGCCGTGGTGACGGTGGAGAAGGCCCTGGAGCTCTACGGTCCGCCCATCTACGTCCGCAAGGAGATCGTGCACAACAAGCACGTGGTGCGCACCCTGGAGAAGCGGGGGGCGATCTTCGTCGAGGAGACCGACGAGGTGCCCGAGGGGGCACGCGTCATCTTCTCGGCGCACGGGGTGAGCCCGACCGTCCACGCCGAGGCGCGCCAGCTCTCGCTGCAGACCATCGACGCCACCTGCCCGTTGGTCACCAAGGTGCACCGCGAGGCGGTCCGGTTCGCCGACCAGGACTTCGACATCCTCCTCGTCGGGCACGAAGGGCACGAGGAGGTCGAGGGCACCGCGGGGGAGGCTCCGGACCACATCACCCTGGTGGAGAGCCCGGACGACGTGGAGCACGTCGAGGTGCGGGACCCGGAGAAGGTCGTCTGGCTCTCGCAGACCACGCTGAGCGTGGACGAGACCATGGAGACCGTGCGCCGGCTGCGGGAGAAGTTCCCGCTGCTGCAGGACCCGCCGAGCGACGACATCTGCTACGCCACCCAGAACCGTCAGGTGGCGGTGAAGCAGATGGCCTCCGACTGCGACCTGATGATCGTGGTCGGCTCGCAGAACTCCTCGAACTCCAAGCGGCTGGTCGAGGTGGCGTTGGAGTACGGCTCGCGCGACGGGCACCTGGTCGACTACGCCGACGAGATCGACGAGTCCTGGCTGGACGGCGTGTCCACCGTCGGCGTCACCAGCGGGGCGAGCGTGCCCGAGGTGCTGGTGCGGGACGTGCTCGACTGGCTCGCCGAGCGTGGCTACGAGGACGTGCAGGCGGTCACCGCGGCCGAGGAGTCGCTGCTCTTCGCGCTGCCGACCGAGATCCGTCGCGACCTGAAGGCCGCCGGCCAGGACGTGAAGAAGGTCCAGCACGACCCCAGCTCGATCCCGAGCGGCCGAGGGAGCTCCCTGCGCTGACCGCGGTCAGCCGACCTCCCTCTCCGGCCGACCCTGCGGCCGTGCCGCCGGCGCAGGGTCCGCGTCATCGGCGTCGTCGCGACCCGGTGTGCCCTCGCTGAGCTCGGCGGCGAGCCAGTCCTCCCCGACCGGTCGGGGCGCGACGGCCAGCGTCGGCAGCGGCTCCGGCGCCTCCTGCGCCAGGCCGAGCTCGGTCATCCGCCGTGAGGTGACCAGCACCCTCGACTCCAGCGTGCCGACCAGCTGGTTGTAGGTCTCGACCGACCGTCGCAGGGCCGAGCCCATGGCGCGCGTGTGCCGGCCGACGGTGCTCAGCCGGTGGTGCAGCTCCGTGCCCAGCTCGAGCACCTCCTGGGCGTTGCTCGCCAGGGTGTCCTGCTGCCAGGCCAGCGCCGTCGCCCGGAGCACCGCGAGCAGGGTGGCCGGGGACGCGAGCACCACCTTGCGCGCCTGGGCGTGGTCGTAGAGGTCGGGGGCGGCACGCAGGGCCGCGGCCAGCACGGCGTCGCTCGGGACGAAGCAGATCACCAGCTCGGGGGAGGTGGTGAAGGCCGTCCAGTACTCCTTCCCCGCCAGGGCCTCCACGTGGCCACGCAGGGCGGCCGCGTGGTCGCGGAGCAGCGCGTCCACCTCGTCTCCCGGACGGCCTGGCGCCTGGGCGCGCAGGAAGGCCGTCAGAGGGGCCTTGCTGTCGATGACCAGCACCTTGTCGCCCGGCAGGCGAACGACGGCGTCCGGGCGCACGCGGGCGTCGTGCCGGCTGATCGCGCTCACCTGCTCGTCGAAGTCGCACCGGGCGAGCATCCCGGCATGCTCCATCACCCGGCGCAGCTGCACCTCGCCCCAGGTCCCCCGGGTGCCCGAGGCGCTCAGCGCCCCGGAGAGGGCCGCCGTCTGCTCCTGCAGCGCGCGGGTCTGCGCGGCCACCTGGTCCAGGTGCTCGCCGACCTGGCCGAAGTGCTCGACCCGGTCCCGCTCCAGGGTGCGGACCTGGCGCTCCACCCGCTCCAGCGCGGAGCGCAGCGGCGCCAGCTCGGCGGCGGTCCGTCCATCCGCCTCGATGCTGTCCTGGGCGTCGTCCAGCAGCAGCTGCAGCTCTGCGGCGCGGGACCGCTCGCGGTCGCGGTCCGCCCGCGCGAGGGTGACCTCGGTCTCGGCGCGGGCCAGCCGCGCGGACATGCCGGACCGGCCCACCAGCCAGCCCAGGGCCAGGCCGAGCAGCAGGGCCAGCGCGAGGGGAAGGAGGAGTGCCGGTGCGGTGGTGCTCATGCCACGACCGTGGCAGGAGGCACCGACATACCCCCGTGCCGGGCCGCGCGGTGGTCACGATCCGATCACGGCGGTGCCCCGGCGTTGACACGCGCGGACGCCTCCCGTACCTTCCAACACGAAACATGAATCACCTTTCATGTTTGGCTCACGAAGGAGTGTCCCGGTGACCGCACGCGCTACCCGCCTGTTCGTCCTCATGTCCGCCACCGCCGCGCTCGCGGTGGCCGGCTGCGCCCCGTCGACCACGGACGGGGGTGACGCGGAGTCCGACGGGTCTACCGGCGCGGCCGAGGGCGGCGGCACCGCGCGGGTCGGCATCATCTACTCCGAGACCGGGGCGCTGGCCGCCTACGGCGAGCAGTACCGCCAGGGCCTGGAGGCCGGGCTCGACTACGCGACGGACGGCACCGGCGAGGTCGACGGCACCGCCATCGAGCTGGAGTTCCGCGACGACGCGGGCAACCCCGACACCGCCGTCGCCGCGGCCCGCGACCTCATCGGGCAGGACTACCAGATCCTCGGCGGCACCGTGGTCTCCGGCATCGCCACGGCGATGGCGGAGCAGGCCGCGCAGAACGAGGTCCTCTACATCTCCGGGCCGGCGGCCACCGACGCGATCACCGGCGTCAACGAGTTCACCTTCCGCTCCGGCCGGCAGACCTACCAGGACGTCGCCACCGCCGGCGCGATGCTCGACGACAGCTCCGGCAAGGTCGTCGTCCTGGCCCAGGACACCGCCTTCGGCCAGGGCAACCTGGCCGCGGTCGAGGCCGTCCTGGGTGCCGAGGGCGCGGAGGTCGCCAGCGTGCTCGTGCCGGAGGACGCCACCGAGTTCACCGGCTTCGCCCGCCAGGTGGTGGACGAGCAGCCCGACCTCATCTTCGTCGCCTGGGCGGGAGCCACCGCGGGCAACATGTGGACCTCCCTGAGCCAGCAGGACGTCTTCGACGCGGCACCGGTCGTCACCGGGCTGGCCGACTCGGCGACCTTCGCCGCCTACGGCGCGGCCGGCGAGCAGATCTCCTTCCTGTCGCACTACTTCCCGGGTGCCACGGACAACGAGGTGAACCAGGCGCTCGTCGACTCGGTCACCGAGGCCGGCGGGACCCCGGACCTGTTCACGGTCGACGGCTTCGTCGCCGGGCAGATGATCGCCCAGGCGGTCGCCGAGGGCGGGGACGACGTCGACGCCATGATCGAGGCGCTGGAGGGCTGGGAGTTCGAGGGCCCGAAGGGCACGACGACGATCCGCGAGGGCGACCACGCGCTGGTCCAGGACATGTTCACCGCCCAGCTCGTGCAGGACGGTGACGCGTGGGTGCCGGAGGTAATCGACACCGTGCCGGCCGACGAGGTGGCTCCGCCGGAGACCGCGGCCGAGTGACCGGGCGCTCACGCCCGGGCGTGGATGCCGACGCGGGGCCGGTCGGCGCCGCCCCGGCCCTGGAGGTCCGGGAGCTGTCGCTGCGCATCGGTGGCGCGCAGATCCTGGAGGACATCAGCTTCACCGTGCCGACGGGTGAGATCGTCGGCGTCATCGGACCGAACGGTGCCGGCAAGACCACGCTGTTCAACCTGGTCTCCGGGGTGCACCAGCCGACGACCGGCCAGGTCCTCCTCGGCGGCAGGGACCTCACCCGGGCGAGCATCACGGCACGCGCCGTCGCAGGGCTCGGCCGCACCTTCCAGACCTCCTCGCTCTTCCCGGGACTCACGGTGCACGAGAACGCCAGGCTGGCCGCCCAGGTGCGGGCGGGCCGGGCGATCTCGCTGTTCACCTTCCCCCGCCGGGGCGACGCCGCCTCGCGCCGGGCGACCGAGCTGCTGGAGGAGGTCGGCCTGGGCCACCGCGCCGACCACCGTGCCGGGGACCTGCCGCACGGCGACAAGCGCAAGCTGGAGATCGCCATGCTGCTGGCCACCGACCCGCAGGTCGTGCTGCTGGACGAGCCGATGGCCGGTGTCGCCTCCGGTGACGTCCCCGGACTCACCGAGGTGATCCGTGGGCTGCACCGCGACCACGGGTGCACCGTGCTCATGGTCGAGCACCACATGGAGGTGCTGCTGGGTCTGGTCGAGCGGGTGGCGGTGCTCCACTTCGGCCACCTGCTGGCGATGGACACGCCGGAGGCGGTCATGGCCGACCCCACGGTGCAGAGCGCCTACCTGGGGGAGTCGGTATGACGAGCACCCAGCCGCGCGGCGACGTCGCCGTCGACGGCGCACCGGCGGGCGACCCCGTCCTGCGGGTGCGTGGCCTCTCGGCGCACGTGGCCGGCCAGCAGGTCGTCGAGCACGTCGACCTCGACGTCGCCCCCGTGGGGGTGACGGCGCTGCTCGGTCGCAACGGCGTCGGCAAGACCTCCACGATCAAGGCGGTCCTCGGTCTGATCGGTCGCTCCGGCACGGTCGAGCTGGACGGTGCCGACCTGGTCCACCTGCCGACGCACCAGATCGTGCAGCGCGGCGTGGGCTACGTGCCCGAGGACCGCGAGGTCTTCTCCGGCCTCACCGTCACCGACAACCTCCGCCTGGCGGAGCGCCGGGGGAGCCGGCACCGCTACGACCTGGTCTACGACCTCTTCCCCGAGCTCCAGGAGCGAGGGGCGCAGGCGGCCGGCACCCTGTCCGGCGGCCAGCAGCAGATGGTCTCCCTGGCCCGCGCCCTGCTCAACGACAACCAGGTGCTGCTCGTCGACGAGCCGACCAAGGGCCTGGCGCCACGTCTGGTGCAGGAGGTGAGCCGGGTGCTGGCCCGGGCGGCGCAGGTCGCCCCGATCCTGCTCGTCGAGCAGAACCTGCAGGTGGTGCGCGATCTGGCCCAGCACGCCGTCGTCCTCACCGACGGGCGCAGCGTCCACCACGGGCCGGCCGCCGACTTCCTGGCCGACGACGCCCTGACCCAGCGCCTCCTGGGCGTGCACGCCGAGGGCGGCGGCGAGCCCACCGACGGCGGGTCCGGGCATACCGGGGAGGAGCGCGCATGAGCACCGTCGTCCTGCTGCTGTTCACCGGCGTCGGGCTGGGCGCGATCTACTTCCTCGTGGCCTCCGGCCTGTCCCTGATCTACGGCCTGATGCACGTCCTCAACTTCGCGCACGGCGTCTTCCTGTCGCTGGGGGCCTTCCTCGGCTTCGAGGTGGCCTCCCGGCTGGGGGCGAGCACGTGGACCGGCTTCGCGGCCTCGCTGCTCGTCGGGGCACTGGCCGGGGCGGTCTTCGCCGCGCTGACCGAGCGGGTGCTGGTGCAGCGCCTCTACGAACGGCACATCGAGCAGGTGCTCGTCACGGTCGGGCTGGGACTCGGGGCGGTCGCCCTCTTCGACGGGATCTGGGGGACCGACCCGCGGTTCATCTCCGGGCCTGCCTGGATGAGCCGGACCACGCACATCCTCGGCGCCAACGTGCCGAACGACCGGTTCGTGGCGATCCTCGTCGCCACCCTGGTGCTGGTCGGGATGGTCCTCTTCCTGCAGCGGACCCGCTACGGCATGATCATCCGGGCCGGCGTCGAGAACCGGGCGATGGTCACCGCGCTCGGCATCGACGTCCGCACCGCCTTCACCCTGGTCTTCACCATCGGCGGCATCGCCGCCGGCCTCGGCGGCGTCCTGGCCAGCCACTACTTCGGCTACGTCTCACCCCTGCTGGGTCAGACCCTGCTCATCTTCGCCTTCATCGTCACGGTGATCGGCGGTCTGGGCTCGCTGACCGGCGCGGCCGTCGCGTCGTTGCTGGTGGCGCTGCTCCAGCAGTTCGCCAACTACTACCTGTGGGGCACCGGCGACCTCGCCGTCGTCGTGCTGCTCGCCGTGGTGCTGCTGACCAGGCCGTCCGGACTGATGGGGAGGCGCGCATGAGCACCTCGACCGACGCGTCGGCCGGCCGCCGCGCCTGGGTCGGGCGGCTGCTCCCCCTGGGACTGGTCGTGCTGCTGGCCTGCCTGCCGCTGCTCGACCTGAACCTCCCGGGCGTGCTGCCGGGTCCGACCTACACCCCCGGAACCCTGCACCTGCTCGCCCTGGCGATGGTGATGGCGGCGCTGGCGCTGTCCTACCACCTGCTGCTCGGGGTCGCCGGTCTGCTCTCCTTCGGGCACGCGCTCTACTTCGGCTTCGGCGCCTACCTGCTCGGCATCGTCATGACCGAGCTCGAGCTGGCCCTGGTCCCCTCGGTGGTCGTGGTGCTGCTGGCCGGGGCGGTGTTCTCCACGCTGCTCGGAGCGATCAGCCTGCGGGTCACCGGCATCCCGTTCGCCATGGTGACGCTCGCCTTCGCCCAGGCGGGGTCGGTCCTCGTCCGTCGCGACCCGGGCCGGGTCACCGGCGGCGAGGAGGGTATGCGGTTGCCCACCGAGCACGTGCCGGACGCCCTGGTCGGGGTCGCCGACACCCGCAACCTCTACTGGCTCGCCCTGGCCGCCCTGGTGCTCGCCTTCGGTCTCACCACGTGGGTGCAGCGCAGCCGTGCCGGGCACGTCGCCGAGGCGGTGCGGGAGAACGAGCTGCGGGTCCGGGTGCTGGGCATGCGACCCTTCCTCGTCAAGCTCGCCATCTTCGTCGCCGCGTCCGTCATCGCGATCGGGATGGGCATGGTCCACCTCCTCCTGAACTCGGGTGCCGTGCCGCACATCGTCAGCGCCGAGTTCACCATCTCGCTGCTGCTCATGGTGGTCATCGGCGGGGTCGGGTCGCGGTGGGGCGCGGTCGGCGGGGCCGTGCTCTACGTGCTGCTGAACCAGCGGCTCACCGTCCTCGCCCAGGCGGAGTGGGTGCATGACCTCCCGGCGGTCCTGCGCATCCCGCTCTCGGAGCCGATGTTCATCCTCGGCACGCTGTTCGTCCTCGTCGTCATGTTCCTCCCCGGCGGCCTGGCCGGCACCGTCACCCGGCTGCGCGGGCGGCGCCGGAGCGGTGGCGGCCCCGAGGAGGGGGCTGCGAGGCTGGAGGAGATGGACGACGACGAGCAGGACCAGACGGTGGGGGCGGCCCGCCCATGATCTCCACGCATCCGGGCCCTGACGGGCTGCACACGCTGGGCCGCTGGCCCACCGCCCGGGCACGCATGGCTCCGGGCCACCCCGCCGTCGTCGACCGCGGGGTGACGGTGAGCTACGGGGAGCTGGAGTCCCGGGTCGAGTCCCTGGCCGGCGCCCTGCTCGGCGCCGGTGTCGGACGGGGTATGCGCGTGGCCACCCTGGTCGGCAACAGCGCCGAGCACGTGGTGCTCTTCTTCGCCTGCGCCCGGGTCGGGGCCGCGCTGGCCCCGCTGTCCTGGCGGCTGACGCCGCCGGAGCTGGTGCGTCAGGTGCAGCTGCTCGACCCGGTCCTGCTCGTGACCGAGGAGGAGACCGGCTCCCTGGCCCGCGAGGTCGGTGCGCGGCTCACCCGCCCCGTGCCGACGGCATACCTCACCGAGCTGGAGCGCAGCGGCGTGCTGCGCGACCTGACCCGGCGGCCGCCCGCCGAGCCGGAGCCGGTCGCCGACGAGGACCCGCTGCTCATCGTCTTCACCTCGGGCAGCGTCAGCGCCCCCAAGGCCGCCGTGCTGTCGCACCGCACCTGCTGGTGGACCAACCTGTCCCTGTCTCGGACCCTGGAGCTGACCGAGCGGGACGTGGTGCTCGCGGTGCTGCCGCAGTTCCATGCGGGCGGGTGGAACATCCAGCCGCTGCTCGCCTGGTGGACGGGGGCCACGGTGGTGCTGGAGCGGACCTTCGACCCCGGTCGGGTGCTCCGGCTGATCGCCGAGCAGCGGGTCAGCACCGTGATGGGGGTGCCGACGCAGTACCTCATGCTGGCCGAGCACCCCGCCTTCCCCGACGCCGACCTGTCCAGCCTGCGCAGCGCGGTGGTCGGTGGTGCCCCGATGCCGCCGCCGCTGCTGCGCACCTTCCACGCGCGCGGCGTCGCGCTGACCCAGGGCTACGGGCTCACCGAGGCCGGCCCCAACGTGCTGTGCCTGCCCCCGCACGAGGCCACCGAGCGCGCCGGCTGGGCCGGGGTGCCCTACCCGCACGTCGAGGTCGCGCTGGCCGACCCCGCCACGGGGGAGCGGGTGGAGGGTGCGGGCACGGGGGAGCTGCTGGTGCGGGGCCCGGGTCTGTTCACCGGCTACCTGCACGACGACGAGGCCACCGCCCAGGTGCTGCGCGACGGCTGGCTGTGGACCGGTGACGTCGCCCTCCGGGACGCGGACGGCTACCTGCGGATCGTCGACCGGCTCCGCAACATCTACATCAGCGGCGGGGAGAACGTCGCCCCGGCCGAGGTGGAGGCGGCGCTGCGACGTCACCCCGCCGTCGCCCGGGCGGCCGTGGTGGGGCGGCCCGACGAGCGCTGGGGCGAGGTCGGTGTCGCGGTGGTGGTGCTCCGGTCCGGGGTGGCGACGGACGAGCACGACCTGCTCGAGCACTGCCGCGGGCTGCTGGCGTCGTTCAAGGTGCCGACGCGCGTCCTGGCGGTGCCCGAGCTGCCCGAGGTCGGGATCGGCAAGACCGACCAGTCCGCGGTGCGCGCCCTCGTCGAGGAGATCCTGGAGCGGACGGGGGAGCGGCGGTGAGCGTCGAGGAGTCCACCAGCCGGCCCGCGCCGCGCACGGCCCGGGGCGCGCGCACCCGGGCACGGCTGCTGCAGGCCGCCGAGGACGTCTTCGCCACGGTCGGCTATCCCGAGGCGTCGATCGTCCGGATCACCGAGCTCGCCGGGGTGGCGCTGGGCACCTTCTACGTGCACTTCACCGGCAAGAAGGAGATCTTCGACGAGGTGGTGCTCGACCTCTCGCGCCGGGTCCGGCAGGCGATGAGCGAGGCCTCCTCGGCCGCCCCCGACCGGCTGCAGGCCGAGCGCGACGGCTTCCGGGCCTTCTTCGCGTTCACCGCGGAGCACCCTGCCCTCTACCGGATCATCCGGCAGGCCGAGTTCGTCTCGCCCGAGGTGATGCGGACCCACTACGACGACATCTGCTCGGGGTATGCCTCGGGCCTGGACCGCGCGATGGGTGCCGGTGAGATCCGGCAGCTGGACCCGATGGTGGCGGCCTGGGCGCTGATGGGTGCCGGCGAGCTGATCGGGATGCGGTGGGTGCTGTGGGAAGAGGGCGGGCAGATCCCGGACCCGGTCTTCGAGCAGCTGATGCGGTTGATCGAGGGCGCGCTGGCGCCCACCCCGACGGACGGAGAGAGCAGATGACACGCAGGGCGATCGTCACCGGAGGGGCCAGCGGCATCGGCGCGGCCGTGGCGCGGAGGCTGGCGGCCGACGGGTTGCGCGTGGTCGTCGCCGACCGGGACGCCGACGCGGCCTCTCGGGTGGCCGCGGACATCGGGGGTGAGGTGTGGGCGGTCGACCTGTCGGACACGGGCGCGCTGCAGCAGGCGTCGGTGGAGTGCGACGTGCTGGTCAACAACGCCGGGGTGCAGCGGGTGGCCCCGGTCCACGAGTTCGACCCCGAGGACTTCCGGCTGATCCAGCGGCTGATGCTGGAGGCCCCCTTCCTGCTGGCCCGGGCTGCCCTGCCGCACATGTATGCCCGGGGCTGGGGCCGGATCGTCAACGTCTCCTCCGCGCACGGGCTGCGGGCCTCGGCCTTCAAGTCGGCCTACGTCTCCGCCAAGCACGGGCTGGAGGGGTTGTCCAAGGTCATTGCGCTGGAAGGGGCCGAGCACGGGGTGACGAGCAACTGCGTCAACCCGGGCTACGTGCGCACACCGTTGGTGGAGGCGCAGATCGCCGACCAGGCGAGGACCCACGGGATCGGGGAGAACGAGGTGGTGGAGAAGATCATGCTGACCCGGTCCGCGGTGAAGCGGCTGGTCGAGCCGGAGGAGGTGGCGGCCCTGGTGTCCTTCCTGGCCTCGGACGACGCCGGGATGGTGACCGGCACGGCATACACGATGGACGGGGGGTGGACCGCCCAGTGAGCACCCTGACCCTGCCCGAGTCGGTCCGGTCCGTCGTCGGGCCCCGATACCGCAGCGAGCGGGTGCCGGTCGAGGGCGGCGACCTGCACGTGGGGGTGTGGGAGCCCGAGGACACGGCGGGTGCCGACGTGCCGACCGCCGTCCTGATCCACGGGATCACCGCCTCGCACGTCTCCTGGGCCGCCCTCGCCCAGGCGCTGCCCGGGGTGCGGCTGGTCGCGCCGGACCTGCGTGGCCGGGGTCGCTCCCGGGACCTCCCCGCGCCCTACGGCATGCCGCGGCACGCCGACGACGTCGCGGCCGCGCTGGAGCACCTGGGCGTGCGCCGCACGGTGGTGGTCGGCCACTCGATGGGCGCCTTCGTCGCCCTCGTGCTGGCGGACCGGCACCCCGACCTGGTGCGGTCGCTCCTCCTCGTCGACGGGGGTATGCCGCTGCTCCCGCCGCCCGGCGTCGCGCCGGAGGACATGGCGGCGGCGGTGCTCGGCCCGGCGGCCGACCGGCTGCGGATGACCTTCCCCAGCCGGGAGGCATACCACGACTTCTGGCGCGAGCACCCGGCGCTGGGGCCGGGGTGGGACGCGTTCGTCGAGGCGTACGTCGACTACGACCTCGTGGGCGAGGCCCCGCGGCTGCAGCCGTCCACCCGTCCCGCGGCGCTCGCGGAGGACATCCGCGAGCTCGTCGACGGCGACTCGGTCGAGCAGGCGCTGGAGGGGCTGCACCACCCGGCGACCTGGTTCGTCGCGCCGCGCGGACTGCTGGACGAGGTGCCGCCGCTCTATCCCGACGGCGCCCGGGACCGGTGGACCGGGCGCCTGCCGGACCTGCGCATGGTGCCGGTCGAGGACGTCAACCACTACACCGTCGTGCTGGCCGAGCGCGGCGTGCGCCAGCTGCTGCCGCACCTGGAGGAGGGGCTCGCATGATCGGACTGATCGGGATCCTGCTGTCCCTGGCCCTGCTCATCGTCCTGGCCTACCGCGGCCTCAACGTCATCGTGCTGGCCCCGATCATGGCGAGCATCGCCGTGATCTTCGCCGGGGCGCCGATCCTGGCCACCTACACCCAGGTCTTCATGCCGGCGATGGGGAACTTCGTCGTCAGCTTCTTCCCGCTCTTCCTGCTCGGTGCGCTGTTCGGCAAGGTCATGTCCGACTCGGGCGCGGCACTGCGGATCGCCGAGTGGGTGGTGCGCCGGGTGGGCGGCGGCAAGGCCATCCTCTCCGTGGTGCTGGCCTGCGCGATCCTCACCTACGGCGGCGTCTCGCTCTTCGTGGTGGCCTTTGCGATGTTCCCCATCGCGGCGGCGCTCTTCCGTGAGGCCCAGGTGCCCAAACGGCTGATCCCCGGGGCGATCGCGCTCGGGGCCTTCACCTTCACCATGACCGCCCTGCCCGGCACCCCCGCGATCCAGAACGCCATCCCGAACCCCTACTTCGGCACCGACGGCTTCGCCGCGCCCGGCCTGGGCGCGATCGCGGGGCTCATCATGTTCGTCGGTGGGGTCAGCTGGTTGACGTGGCGCAGCAGGCGTGCCGCCGCGGCAGGGGAGGGGTATGACGACGGTCCGCTCATGACGACCGGCGCCGACTCCGCGGCGCTCACCATCGACCTCGGTGAGGACCAGGGACCGACGTCCCGCGGGGAGGAGGGCACCGGCACCCAGCCCGAGGCCGGCGGCACCCTCACTGCCGTCCGCGAGCGCGACCTCCCCCCGCTGTGGGTGGCCTTCCTGCCGGTCGTCGTCGTCATCGGGCTCAACCTGTTCCTGCTGCGGGTGGTCTTCCCCATGATGGACACCAGCTACCTCGCGCAGGAGGAGTACGGCGCGACGGACCTGTCCACGGTGCAGGGCAACTGGGGGCTCATCGTGGCGCTCGCCACCGCGGTGGTCCTCGCCTTCGTCCTCAACTGGCGGCGGCTGGCCAACCCGAAGAAGAGCTTCAACTCCGGCACCACCGCCTCCTTCCTGCCGATCATGAACACGGCGAGCGAGGTCGGCTACGGCGCCGTCATCGCCTCGCTCGCGGGCTTCGTGCTGGTCCGGGACGCGATCATGGGCTCCTCGGACAACCCGGTCGTCTCGACCGCGATCGCGGTCAGCGTGCTGGCCGGCATCACCGGCTCGGCCTCGGGCGGCATGGGGATCGCGCTGGAGGCGCTGGGTCAGGACTTCCAGTCGATGGCCGCCTCGGCCGGGATCGACATGGAACTCATGCACCGGGTGACCACGCTGGCCTCCGGCGGCATGGACGCGCTGCCGCACAACGGCGCCGTCATCACCCTGCTGGCGATCTGCGGCCTGACCCACAGGCAGTCCTACAAGGACGTCGGGATGGTGGCCGTGGTCATACCGGTCCTGGCGCTCGCGGTCGTCGTCGCGCTCGGCTCGGCCTTCGGCGCGTTCTAGAAGCAGGTCTGCCCGGTCAGCGCACCTGACGGGCGCTGAACTGCATACGCGGGTCCGCGAAGGTGTCCTGGGCCTGGACCAGCCGCAGCTCGCGCTCGCCGGAGTCGAGGGTGGCCTGGAGCAGGTCGAAGACGCTGGAGGCGGTCCGCTCCAGGGCGGTCGCGGCGGACCCCGTCTCGCGGTAGTGCGCGGTGAACAGCGCACTGGTGACGTCGCCGGAGCCGTTGGCCTTGATCGGCAGCCGCGGGGTCGCGACGATCCACGCGCCCTCGTCGTCCACGGCGAGCATCTCGATCGTCTCGCCGCCGTCCGGCTGGGCCTCCCGGTCCGGGCGCAGCACGCTGGTGACCAGGACCGTGCGCGGCCCGAGGTCGCGTGCCGTGTCCGCCGACGCGAGCGTCGACTCGAGGTCGTCCGGCTCGGTGTGCGTCATGTAGCCGAGCTCGAACTGGTTGGGCGTGATGATGTCGGCGTGCGGGATCACCCGCTCCCGGATGAGCGGCGGGATGGCGTCGGCCACGAAGCAGCCCGACGTGGCGTTGCCCATCACCGGGTCGCAGGTGTAGGTCGCCTCCGGGTTGGCTGCCTTGACCCGCGCGACCGCGTCCACCACGACGTCGACGATCTCCTCGCCGCCGAGGTAGCCGGACAGCACGCCGTCGACGGTGGGCAGCACACCGCGGTCCTCGATGCCGGTGACGACCGCCCGCACGTCGTCGGCGGGGATGAGCGGGCCGCCCCACTCGCCGTAGCCGGTGTGGTTGGAGAAGTTCACCGTCAGCACCGGCCAGACCTCGTGCCCGATGCGTTGCAGCGGGAAGACGGCGGCCGAGTTGCCGACGTGGCCGTAGGCGACGTGGCTCTGGATGGAGAGGAAGCGCATACCTCGATCTTCGCACTCCTCCCGGCGACTAGACTGCTGACCCCGTGGCACTCACCATCGGAATCGTCGGCCTGCCCAACGTGGGCAAGTCCACGCTCTTCAACGCGCTGACCAAGAACACCGTGCTCGCGGCGAACTACCCCTTCGCCACGATCGAGCCCAACATCGGCGTGGTGCCGCTCAAGGACGGCCGGCTGGACCGGCTCGCGCAGATCCACTCCAGCGCCAAGGTGCTCCCTGCCACGGTGAGCTTCGTCGACATCGCCGGCATCGTGCGCGGCGCGAGCGAGGGGGAGGGGCTGGGCAACAAGTTCCTCGCCAACATCCGCGAGGCGGACGCGATCTGCCAGGTGGTGCGCGCCTTCCGCGACGACGACGTGGTGCACGTGGACGGCAAGGTCAGCCCGCGCGACGACATCGAGACGATCAACACCGAGCTCATCCTCGCCGACCTGCAGACGCTGGAGAACGCCATCCCGCGGCTGGAGAAGGAGGTCAAGGGCAAGCGGACGGACAAGGCGGTCCTGGACACGGCGCTCGCGGCGCAGCAGGTGCTGGAGGCGGGGGACACGCTGTATGCCGGTGGCGCCGCGGCGGGTGTGGATGTCGCCGTCGCGCGGCAGCTCGGGCTGCTCACGACCAAGCCGTTCCTCTACGTCTTCAACCTGGACGAGGACGGGCTGACCGACGAGGCGCTGCACGCCGACCTCGCCGAGCTCGTCGCGCCGGCCGAGGCGATCTACCTGTCCGCCAAGCTCGAGGCGGACCTCGCCGAGCTCGAGGACGAGGAGGCCCGCGAGCTGCTGGAGTCGGTCGGGGTCACCGAGCCCGGCCTGGACCAGCTGGCCCGGGTCGGCTTCGACACCCTCGGGCTGCAGACCTACCTCACCGCCGGTCCGAAGGAGTCCCGCGCCTGGACGATCCGCAAGGGTTCGACCGCGCCCCAGGCGGCCGGCGTCATCCACACCGACTTCGAGCGCGGCTTCATCAAGGCCGAGATCGTCAGCTTCGACGCGCTCGACGAGCTGGGCTCGATGGTGAGGGCCAAGGAGGCCGGCAAGGTGCGCATGGAGGGCAAGGACTACGTCATGGCCGACGGGGACGTCGTGGAGTTCCGCCACGGGGGAACATCAGGGACGGGCAAGAAGTGATCTCCACCACCATGGCGGCGGAGAGCGTGCTCGCATGGCCCGAGTACGTCTCGCTTAGTGCCGGGGTGGTGTCGGTGGTGATCGCCGTGCTTGCCTGGCTTGCTGCGCGCAAGAGCACCAACATCGCAGAACGCGCGCAGACCTACGCAGAGGCCCAGCCCACAGAGGCCGCGTGGGACTCGCTGCTGGTTGCAGTCGCCGCTCTCCAAACCTTCGACCCGAACGGAAACGAGAGGGCGCGGCCCTTGCTGACGGAGCTACGCACTCGAGCAACACTCTTGATTGACCGTCTGCAATGGCCTGGCTTCGACCAGTGGATTGCGGCAGAATCCCAGCTTGGCGCAAGTCTGATGGGCGAGGCCTTGGAGCGCGGCGAGGCCCGGCGACGCGACAAGGGCGGGCTGAGCACAGAGGATCACGTAGAGTTGGGTAGCCAGGCCTGGGCGTGGGTGTCCGCCTTGTTCTCCAACCTCAGACTTCTACGCCGTGAGGGATTCCAGCCCGACAAGGTGGAACGACTGCGAGTGCTCGCCGTCGATACAGCGATGGCGGTCGCTGAGAGGAACGGCTGGGAGCCGCCTCCGGATAAGGTGCCAGGTGTCTCGGACCTAGACGATTAGCCCCACCCAACTACATAACCCCATCGATCGCGCCTGCCACCACGGCGGCGATGGCTCCCTCGGCGACGCGGCCGCGGCACCTGCGAGCGGAAGCCTGGCTACGGCTGGACGGGGCACATGCGGTCGCTGCGGCTTGCTTCGCAGTCCGTGTTGGAACACGCTCGGACAGCGATCCAGGTGACCGTGGGGCTGCCGAGCTTGCGGTTCTCCAGCCACTTGACGACGAACGTCTCGGAGGCACACAGGCGGCATGGGGGCGACTGATAGGTGTCGCGATTGGATACCTCGGTCACGAGAGCTCTCCTGCCAACTACAGCGGCGCGATGGCCGGTGTTCAGCCGGGGTAGGTGCCGACCAACTGGACGAGTAGGCGCATGTGGAAGCCGGCGTCGCGGTGGTTGACGCGCTCGACCGTGAGCTCGTGGTCGCCCGCCATGATGGGGTGGACATACTCGGTCAGCGGGCGCGGCACGTAACCGAGGCGGTGCCCGTCATCGGTGACCAGCACGGCGTGCTCGTCGGTCGGGGTGTCCGGTGCCGCCTGCAAGTGAAGTCGCTGACCCTCGGCGAGGGTGTCGATACGCGCTCGCTCCTGCTCGGTGAGGTGGCGGATGCCGTGCACGAGGAAGGGCAGCCTGACGGGGCCGGGCTCTGGCATGGGAGTGAGCTCCAGCATGTCCACGGCGGACCGGCCACCAGAGCGCGTCAGCACCTCGAACGGTGTAGCCGTCGGCGGGAGGTCGAGCCGGGCGAGGTAGTCGTCGTGGTCGGCGCGGCGCGGGGAGATAACGCGGTGGCTGAACAGCGGGAACAGCTCGGCGGAGCGGTGGGGCTCGCCAGGGGGCATGCCGGGCAGGGCTCGGGTGATGCCGTCGCGGTAGGTGAAGGTGTAGCCGTCCTCGTCGTGGATCAGCTCGCCGATGGCTTCATAGTGCCTGGTGTCCGGGTTGCGGCGGGTGACCAACAGGCGCCGTGTGCTCGTCCGAGTCATCATTGACATAGCGTGCTCACCCTCTCCTGATTCATCGTCAGTATGCCGTCCATGAAGGTACGCGCGACGTCTGACATACCGTCGATGTCTGCCAGTATGCCGCGCCAGTGCTCGGGGGGCACATCGGCCACGCGCTGGGGCCACCAATACGCGCCAGACCTCTCTACGGCTATCGCTGCGAGCTCGAGCAGCGTCCCGCCCTCGGTGAAGTAGCGCGTCCTGCCCGTTTCGCAGAAGGCCGCGAGGCTGCGGGAGAGGCGCCGCTCATCGGTGAGGCCGCTGCCCAGTGCTGACCCGTGGTCGTAGGCGGGCAGCAGGGTCGTGCGGCGCTGGTCGTCCTCGACCACCGCCCAATTGCCTCCGTGCCGGTCGGTATTGGCTATCCATGCGTCCAGGACGAGGTAGCCGGCGAACACCTGGCGAGCGCTCATCCCCTCGCACTGAGGGGGGACGCCGATATCGCTGGTGAGCATGAGGTCGATGGTTGCGAGGCTGTAGGGCAGGAAGGGTGCCAGATTGCCACCGTGGGTAAGGTCTGTGCCGTCCGGGGTGAGGTTGCGCGAGATGGCTCCCGGCTTGTTGCGGAAGGCGAGCTCGCACTCGGCCGCCGGTAGGCCGATCCGTTGCGCGAGCCGATAGGCCAGCACCTCTGCGACGTCGCTGTATCGAGGGTGTGCCTTCTCCTTCCCGGTGCCGAGCCGGGGCTTCCATAGCCACCAGTTGTCACGGTCGGCGCCGGGCGACTTGCTGAGCCATAGCTTGTTCTCGTCTTGGCCGTCCGGCTCATCCGTGATGACATACCAGCCGGTGACGTCGATGACCTCCACTGTCCTAGCCGAGCACGCCGTGCTGCCGAGGGCTCGGACGACGCGCCGACCACCTTGCCTCACTGCGCCGCCGAGCTGCCCTCTCAGTCGGTGGGCGGTGTGCAGACACCGTGACCGACCAGAGGCTTAGCGTCTACCGCTGGGCGACCTCCTGCTCGGCGAGGGCTGCCTCGCGCTGCTGGAGGGCCTGCCGCTCGCGCTCGCGGCGGGCCTTGACCTCTAGGCGCTGCTCGTCGTGCTCGGCCTGCCACTGTGCGGCCTCGGCGGCGAGCGCCGCGTGCCGGTCCTGCTGCCGCTGCTCGATGCCGGCGAAGTAGGCGTCGACCTCGGCGGCCCTCTGCTGGGCTGCAGCGTCGGCGTCGACCATGGTCTGCTCGGCGGCGGCTACCTCGGCCGCTGCGGCCTGCTGGGCGGCCTCCCAGCGGCTCGGACGGGGCGGGGCGTCTTCGTAGGCGGCAGCGTGCCTGCGCCTCCACAGGGCATCGCTGACGGGCCTGTCGCCCCTGCGGGCCGGACGACCCCGGTTCGCGTCTCGGCGTGCGCCGACCACCATCGAGGCCAACGTCTCCCCGCTGCCGTGACGATCGGCGAGGCCTTGTTCATAGTCGGCCCTCCAGGTGCGGGCGGCTCCGCGGCGCCGGGATTGGCGGTCGGTGGCGCGCTGGTCGGACTGTCCGCCCTGGCGCTCCTTCGCGCGGCGGATGCGCCGTAGCCTGCTCGGGATCACGACCACCTCATCGGCCGTCGGCCAGCCGATGAGCGCCGACGGTGGCGCCTCCGCGACATAGACGATGCCCTCGGGGCCGAGGCGGTCCGCATAGCGGCGGGCAGTCCAGTAGCTCTCGGTCCAGGACATGCGGCGCTGGTCGCCGGGGAGGCAGCCGCGGTAGAGGGGGATCGGCCCGTCGGGGCGGAGCTCGCGGGCTTCCTGGCGGCCTAGCGTGCGCCAGAGCCGGACCCGGGAGCGCCGGTCCAGGCGGTCGCGGCGCACGGTCCAGGCCACCTTCAGCTCCTCCAGCGTCGTCGGGTTGACAGCACTGTCGTCGGTGCTGCCCTGCTGCTGCTCGTCCGTGCTCATCGGATCGCCTTCCTGCGTCGGGATCGTGGTCGTGGCTTGCGTGGCTGGGTGCGCTGCCCTCGGTGCCGACCAGCGGGCCGGCGTGGGATGAGCAGGGCTTCGGATGCGGTGCGCGCGGCCGGGTCGATCGGCAGCGGGCCGGGCTGGGCGTTGCAGTCGCACGACGTGAGCCAGCACGACGGGCACGGCCTCTCCTCCCGCTGCGGCCGACCAGCGGGGGGCGGTTGCTCCTGCTCCTGCTGCTCTGTGCCTTCGGGCAGTCGCCACGGGATGCCGGACCCTCGTCGGGCTCCGAGCTGGTCGGCTACACGTCCAAGCTGCTTGGCGAAGATGCCTGCGTCGCGGGCAGCGCTGCGCAACTCCGCGGCCGTGCCCTCCTCCTTGCGCAGAGCCTTGCGTAGCCACTCGATGGCCTCGTCATCGGTGACCTTCGGCCTCGTCGCCTTCGGTCGGCCGGCCGGGAGGTGCTGCGTCGGGGCGGGCTTGCCGAACTCCAGCCCGACACCTGCCCACAAGCCGTGGGCGGGGTGCTGTCGGGCCTCGGTCGCGCACTCGGCCAGGACAGGGCACCGGGCGCACAACGCGAGCGCGTGCGGCCGTGCATCGGTCTGCGTGGCGAGGTCGACGAGGTCGACGTCGCTGCCCTGGCACTGCGCCTGCTCGTGCCAGCGGGCGCCGCGGTGGGGAAGGTCGCCGGAGGTGAGGGCCTCCCAACGTCGCTTCGGCGGCGTCCGCTCGAGCCACGCGGCCCGCTCCTCGTCGGTGAGCGCAGCGACCTCGGTGACATCCCGCGGCTGCGGGACCGGCTCCTGCTCGTCGCGGGGCGGTGCGACGGCCTCCAGCTCGGCCGTGAGTCGGTCGCTGCTGTCCTGCTGCTCGACCTGCTGGGCACTCATCGGACTGCCTCCGTCCAGCCGAGCAGCTCCGAGGCGTGACCGGCCAGCGTGGCTCTGACGGCACCGATGAGCTGGTCGGCCTCGTCCTGTGGCTGACCGACGATCCAGCCCTGCCACGCGGGTATGCCGCGTTCGCTGGCAGCAACCTCGACCACGGCCATCTGTGCCGGCTCGGCGAGCTCATCCCACAACGGGCGCGATGGAGGCCGACCAGCACCCTCGGCGTCCTGCAGGTGCATATCGACGATGCGGCGGAACTGCTCGGCCTGGGGGACCGTGGTCTGCGGCCTGGGTCTGCGTGGCATCACTGCGGTCCCTTCTCGCGCGCCCACCGGGCATTCGCTGCCCTGCGTGCGCGTTCGCTCGTTGCTGCGGGGATGGCGGGCTCGGCGCCCTGCTCGTCGGCGTCGTCGGCTGGTAGACCGAGAGCCTTCGTGAGTTGCGCCACCTGTCCACGCTGCGCCCGCATCTCCGCGAGTGCCCAGTGCCCCACGGGCTGGCCCATGCTCCCGGCCATCTGGAGAGAGGGGGCCTTGCGCAGCTCGTCGGCCAGGACGTCGATCACTCCGAGCACCCGGCAAAGCTCGTGCAGCAAGGTCACCTCGTGCGGGATCGCGAGCTCGAACCTGCTCGTGACGTCGCGCCAGTAGCGGCGGCCTCGGTCGCTGAGGCCGTCCGGTGGGTCCGGCGGCTCTGTCGTGCTGGTGAAGGTCGTCATCTGCTCCGCTCCTTCTGAGGGAGTTGGGTGGATGTGCAGTGCGTAGATAGTTAGCGTGGTGCTAAGTAGTCCACGATGTGGAAATACGGGTGTGAGGGCTGCGTACGGAACGCTGGGCGGTATGGGACCCGGTGGAAGAGGAGCGAGGGCCTCTGGGGGAATCCCCCCACCCCCGGCCAGGCGGTGCAATGGAGACATTCATCGCCCGGCCGGGGAGGTGGGGGCTGCTCATCGGCTCAGTAGTAGAGATCGCGAGCGTCGGCCTCGTAGTTGACCGCCCCGCTGATTCGCTCCAGGGGCGGCCAGTCCCGGGTCAGGTCGGTGACCTTGAAGGCCTCGCTGCGCTCCAGGCGCCACAGGCTGTAGCGGGAGGCGAGGTCTCCGGTCTGGTGCAGGGCGCGCCGGGTCTGCATGTCGCACCGGGTCTGACTGGTGTCGGCCATGATCGGGCGTGCCAGATCCAGCTTGCTGACCTGCGTTGCGGCCTCGGCCAGGGCCGCCGTGATCTTGGCCCGGTCGAGGCGCTGCCGGGGCATGCGGTCGCCGGGAGCAGAGGCCACGTAGGCATCGAGGGCCGTTGCTGCTGTCGCGGCCTGGGCGCGAGCCTCGGCGATGGCGGCCAGGGCAGCCTCATGCGCTTCGGCCAAGGCCGCATAGAGTGCCTTGGTGCGGTCCTCACCGGACAGGGCCTCGGCAGCCCTGTCGTAGTCGCGCCGGGCGCGCTGGGCACGGTCCACGAGGCCGCGGGCGTAGGCCCGGCGCTCTGCCCGGCGGGCCTCCCAATTGACCGGGGCTGGAGCCTCGGGCATCGGCTCGCCAGACGCCGCCGACGACCTCACGGCGCCCTCGTAGGACGATCGGGCGGTCGACTCCTCACGGTCGACTCCGCGGACAGCCTCGATGGCAGCCAGGGAAGCCTCGACGGCTTCCTCGACCGCGGTCCACGCCTTGCGCAGCGCGGCCGGCGTGGCGAGCTGCTGCGAGGCCGGCCGGCCGAGCAGACCTTGCAGCAGCCGCTTGGTGGAGCCGTCGGTGAGGGGGTCGGTGCGCCGGCTGCTGGTCCCGGCGCGGACACCGAGGCCGCCCTGCTCGACGTTACGGCCGTCGGTGAAGATGGCGTCGGCCTCGCCGGTGTCTGTCGTCATGCCGGCGAGAGGACTGCCGAGGTCGTCGGCCGCCTGCTCGGGGCGGCCCACGACGTCAGACTCGGCCGTGCTCCAGCCGTCGTCGGAAAGACTGCCGGGATGGCGCTGGGGGCGGTTGGTGGGGAGTGACATTGTGGTGTTCCTTCCTTCGGGGGTGATGCCAACGGCCGGGCGGCCGGCGGCGACTGGGTGGGTCTATGCGAGGGCGTCGGCCCTCTCGGTGGTGACGCGGCGGACTTCTGCCTCGATGAGACCGGCCGGGTCGGTGAGGACGTAGCCGAGCGGGTCGGCGCAGTGGGCGACGCGGTGCCCGAGCAGTCGGTCCGCTCCGAGCAGGTGGCGCCCGCCACCGTGGGTGTGACGCCGCCGGCACGCTGGGCACTCGATGGCGAAGTACCAACCGCGCCGGTCCTCGCTCCAGGTGGCGCCTACCAGGGGTGCGGCGGGCGGTTCGGTCGTGGCGCTCATGAGCGGGGCCCTTCGAAGTCGACGCCGGACTCCTCGGCGTAGTCGGCGGTGTCGAGCGCGCGGACGAGCGTCGGCCACCTGGTGCCGTGGTGCTCGGCGATGGCCTGGGCGATGCGCTGCGCGTGTTGGGCGGAGCGGATGACTCGTTCGGTCTGCTGACCGTGGCCGGTGATGATGGCGACTTCGGTCGGCCGGAGGGTGTCGCCATCCCGGCCGGTGAGGGCGAGGCGGATGACACCAGCCTGATACGCACCCTTGACTGCGGGACCGAGGACGCTGCCGACGGTGAGTGCGGCGCGCCGGTGCTCGGCTATCCGGAGCCGGGACGCGAGGCTCTCCCGCTGCTGCCGGGTGTCGAGCTGCTGGCCGGGCGCGAGGACGGTGTAGGCGACGTTCTCCAGGCCGCCGTGGCGGGTGTCGTCCAGGCCGCCGTCGGTGGAGTCGGGAGCCACCCACGCGGGGTAGTGCTCGGTGCGGCCCTCGTCGTCGGTGACGGCGACCCACCCGACGAGAGGGGAGTAGTCGTGCCGGAGGGTCTGGCCGTCCTCGGTGTAGGTCTCGACCACCTGCCATCCGTTCGGGGCGGGGATGAGGCTCTGCGGTGTGGTCATCTGTCGTTCCTTCTCTGTGAGGTGGTGCACGGGCTTGCGAGCGGTGGGGCTTGCTCTAGGGGTAGCGAGGACGCGCGGAAACGTCCGATAACGTTCTTGATTCGCTAGAAGTGGTAGGCACTTGGAGCATTTCGAGCACTTGGGCGGGCATCTGGACATAACCGCGCGCCTGCGCCATGACGGCTAGCGCACGCTGGCGGGCAGTGCTGAGCGTTAGGTGCCAGGAGCGCGTGCCGTCGTCGCTGTCGTTGACCATGCGCAGCAGCCGGAGGGCGTGAAGGATGCGGTCAACGGTGCGGGGGTCTTCCCCCAGCCGGCGAGCGAGGGCGTAGCTGGTGCGGCCGGCTGACTCCCCACCTGCTAGCAGTGCGTCGAGAACGCGAGCGCGGCTCGGTGGCATCGTGTCGGCGGCGACGCGGATGCACAGACGCTCGGCATCCGCTGGCGTCATCCCGATGAGGACCGCTCCCTGATAGAGCTGGAGCAGCTGCACGATCAGGCGGGTATGCACCTCCCGGTCGTGGGCCTCGGTCGGGTCGCCCCGGTAGTCGGTCTCGACGGCGGTGCGGGAGAGGGCCACTAGGTCGGCCACGGCCAGGAGCCGTGCCTCCCGACCCTCGTCGAGCTCGACATGTCGAGGCTGCACGTTCTGCAGCAACCCCCCAACGGCGGCTGTCAGCTCAGCCCGCATACGGGCCAGGCCTCCCTCGGCTGCTGCCGCACGTAGCGCCGCCGCGGCCAGCTCCTCGGACTCCTCCACGTTGGGGCGGACGATGAGGAAGCGGTCGCCGTACCGGGAGACGACGGAGTGCGCGGCGTCCCATGCGGTCGTCACTGCGCCGATGACGGTCGCCCGGCCCTTCCAGGAGACACGGCGGCCGCCCTCGGCGCCGACGGTGCGGGTCCAGGAGCCGTCGTGAATCTCTCGCAGCGCGGCCAGCACCTCGGCACGACGCTCTCGGTTCATCGAGAGGATGCTGGTCACGTCTTTGAGCAGGAGCAGCCCGCGGGGACCGAGCTCGTCGAGCAGACCGCCGGTAGCATCGGCGGCCCGCTCATTGGCGGGCGTCGCGGACAGGAGCGCCGCCTCACCCGTGAGGGTCGATGCGGACACGGCTCCGAGGTCGGCCAGGGGCGCCATCGTCTCTGACTTCGTGGCGCCGGAGCCGGAGCAGATGAGCAGCCACGCCGGCGCGTCATCGAGGTAGAGCGAGCCTGCCGCCACAGCGAGGGTGGCGCGCATGACGTCGAGGTCGTAGCCGGGTCCGAACCACTGTGCGGTCAGCTCCTCCACTGCGGCCAGGGGCGCGGGCGCGTAGGACTCGACGGGGTGCTCGTCGGGGTGTGTGTGCCCTCCCAGCTCAGCGCGGGCACGGTCGTGCGTCATCGCGGCGGCACGGTTCCGACCCCAGGCGAGCGCGCCGGCAATCTCGCCGGGCGCGGGATCACGCTTCGCGCCGACGTTGAGGCGGGTCGTGAACCGCTCGACCAGCGCGGCCTGCGCGGACCGGGCATCCTCGAGCGAGAGGCAGCCGGAGCGCTGAGCGGCGGCGAGCCGGGTCGCCTGCGCGACCAACCATCCGTGCCGGCCGCCGCTGGTGGGCTTGTCCTTGGCCCAACCCTTGACCATCGTTGCGGCGTAGGAGCAGGACCGGGCCGGGGTGGGCCAGTGCTCGGCGGGGCACAGCACCTCATCGAGGGCGATCGTGTCTTCCGTGACCTCGGGCACGGCGTACTCGTCGAGAGTCTCGGCGAGCCGGGTGAGGGTGAGCACGTCTGTGCTCGTCGAGCGCAGCTCGGTCGGGATCGGCTGCCCCTTCCGGTTGGTCGTGCCAGGTGCCCTGAGCACCCGGTCGAGGTTCCATACCGGGTCGACCTCGCCGCCGTGCATCGAGGCGACGTGCGCGACCAGGCGGCCCCAGCGGCGCGTGAGGGCCTGGGCGGCGCGGAAGGGCTCCGATGAGGAGCCGTCAGGCCAGTCGGTGCGGCCCGGCTCCTGCTCGATACGCCAGACCGGCTGCAGCCCGTGGCCGGTCATCACGACGGCCGCGGGAGCCACTCCGAGCATCATCGTCAGGTCGGCGATGATGTTCTCAGCCGCGGTCCAGGTCGGCAGGGCGCCGGGCTTGACGTCGAGGTCGGCGTAGATGCAGGCGAGCCGCACGACGTCGCCAGCGGTGCCCTTGCGGCCCTCCGGGAGTCCGGCGCGGACTGGGTTGGCACTGACCCAGCAGTCAGCCTCTGCCATCGTGGCGGCGATGCCCTTGTCGGCGACCTCGGCCGTCCGCGTGGTGGCGATGAATCGGCCGGCGTCGTCGAGCGTGGCAATGGCGACTGTCTCGCTGGGAAGAATCCCACGCGCTGCATTCCAGGCGGCTATCGGGCTGGTATTCTGGGACTGTATTTCGGAGGAGATGAGGGCCGCGCTACCTGCCAGGGCGCGGCCCTTGTCGCTGGCGGTCACGTCGACTGCACCGCCTTGGCGCCAGAGGCGAAGATGGCGGCGAGCCGGTCACGCTGGGCTGGAGTCAGCACGGGGGCGGCGTCGACCAGGGCGGCGACGTGCTCGTCGATCGGGTCGACGTCGCGGGCAACTGGTCGGACGAGGGCTTCGACGTCCTCGCGGCGGCGGAAGCGGGTGCGCCCTCCGACCTTGTAGGCGGGGAGCTGACCAGCGGAGACGAAGCGATCGAACGTGCGGAGGGACACGCCGGCCAGGGCCGCGCCGGTGTGACGATCCAGTTCTAGCTCGGCGAGCTGAGGGGGTGATGTAGCGGTCTGCGGGGCCACGATGGCGCCTCTCGATGCGGACTTCCTGCACCGCGTCCCGGCATCTCGCTACCGGCGGTGCGGGGAGGTCGCATCTCGCGCCTGACCCTCGCGGCTACTTGGGCCGCTGACCGAAAGGGAAGGCATCTCGCCCTCGACCATTCGGCTGATACAAAGCATGCACGGCGCTCGCAAGAATGTCAAGCAGCGTCATCGCGAGTCAAAAGGGATCTAACCCACTAAGAATGCTCACGAATAGTGAGTCTGCAGGTCAGGAGCGCCATTCAATATCGACGGTCCCGTCATTCGGGCGGAACTTCCGCCCACGCTCGGCGGGGTTGAGGGTGACGGCGGCGAGCAGGTCGACCACCTCGCGCCTGCTGCCGAGGGGGAGGGCGTCGAATGCCTCACCGGGAGCTGGGGCGGTCAGTAGGGCGGCCAGGCTGGGGCCTGTCAGGGCGGCGCGAGCGGCCTCGGCTGCGCTGAGCTCGGCCCGTACCTTCTCGCTGGCGACGGCGAAGCGGCGGCCGTCGATGTGGCCGGCGTCGTAGTCGGCTTCGACCTGCGCGAGCCGGGAGCGGAGGCGGGCAACGTCGCTCGCGGCCTGCGCTGCCCGGCCTTCGTCCTTGTGCGGCGCCAGGGCCTCGGCTGCGTCGGGACGCTTGAGTCGGGCGCGGATCACGGCCGTGACGTAGGCGTCGATGCTCGCACCCATCCTCGTGATGTGCCCGCCCTCGGGGCAGCGGTAGCGGCCTCCGGAGTGCGAGCGCACCCGACCACCGCACACGCCGCACCGATACAGGCCCGAGCCGAGGTGCTTCCGGTCGGTCCCGGCGCGGTTGGTGATCCGCCGCGGGTCGGTGAGGCGTGCCTGCACGCTGTCGAAGGTGGCTTCGTCCACGATCGCCTGCCAGGTGCCCGCCTGGCCGGTCACCTCGCCACGGTAGACGGCGCGGCCTGCATACCGGGGATTCGTGAGGATCGTGCGGACCGTCGACGGATTCCAGGCCGCGCCTCGCCGCGTGGTGTGGCCCTGCTCGGCGAGCCACACCGTGATCCCTCGTAGGGAGTCCCCAGCGTCGAAGCGGGCGAAGATGGCGCGGACGGTCTCGGCCTCGTCGGGCACGACGTCACCGGCCACCGTGTAGCCGGTCAGTCGGACCCCCGCGGGTGGCTTGCCCCGGTCGGCCCTCTGGGCAGCGGCGCGCTTCTGGCGGGCGGACTTGCGCTCCACCTCGGCGCGGGCGACCGACGCCTTGATGCGGGCGAACAGTCGACCACCGTCGGTCGACAGGTCTGCCTCACCGTTGGCGGTCACCAGCATGAGGCCGCGCTCCTCGGCCGCGTCTATCCAGTCCTCGAGCTGGCGCGGCTGGCGGGTGAGCCGGTCTAGGTCCCAGCACACGAGGGCGTCGAAGCGGCCCGCGGCGTAGTCCTGCACCATGCGCTCGTAGGCAGGGCGGGCGACGGTGCGCTTGCTCGCGCTGACCGAGTTGTCGGTGTAGGTCTCGACCACCTCCCACCCTCGATCCGCCGCGATGCGCTCGCAGTCCTCGCGCTGCCGAGCGACGGCCAGGCGTTCCCCCGTGGCGTCCAGGGAGACGCGGAGGTAGATGGCGGTGCGTGTGGTCATATGTTGTACGATAGCGTAACGAGGTGGAGTTCCGCTTCAACGTGTAGCTCCTGACGCGGTCGCGGGCGATGGCTCGGCGTGCCGCCCGACGTGCACGATGTCGATCACTCGGCGCTGACCTGCGGTGGGGTATGCCGCGCACGGCATCGTGCACGTCCGTCGGCACGTGAGGGGCCGGTCGGGGAGGGGGCTCAGCGACGAAGAGCGGGTGCGGTGAGCACCTCGGCACCGTCGTGGGTGATGGCGATGGTGTGCTCGCTGTGCGCGGTCCGGGCACCGGTCGCGCTGCGCAGCGTCCACCCGTCGGCGTCGACGACGAGCCGGTCGGTGTCGGCCATGACCCAGGGCTCCAGCGCGAGCATCAGACCCGGGCGCAGCCGGTAGCCGCGGCCGGGTCGCCCGGTGTTGGCCACGTGCGGGTCCTGGTGCATGGTCGTCCCGATGCCGTGCCCGCCGAACTCGAGGTTGATCGGGTAGCCGGCGTCGGAGAGCACGGTGCCGATCGCGTGGGAGAGATCACCGATGCGGGCTCCCGGTCGCGCGGCGGCGATGCCGGCGGTGAGCGCACGCTCGGTGGTGTCGATCATCCGCTGGTCCTCGGGGGAGCGGGGCCGGCCGACGACGAAGCTGATGGCCGCGTCGGCGGCGACGCCGTGGAGACTGACCGCGAGGTCGAGGGAGAGCAGGTCCCCGTCGGCCAGCCGGTCGTCGTGCGGCAGCCCGTGCAGGACGGCGTCGTTGACGGAGGTGCAGATCCAGTGCCCGAACGGGCCGTCGCCGAAGGAGGGCGCATAGTCCACGTAGCAGGACTGCGCCCCGGCCTCGAGGATCATCTCCTGGGCCCACCGGTCGATGTCGAGCAGGTTCGTGCCGACCTGGGTGCGCTCCTTGACGGTCCGGAGGATCTCGCCGACGAGGCGTCCGGTCCGGCGTGCCTGGTCCACCTGGGTCGGGGTGAGGATCTCGATCACCCAATAACTATACCGTCCAGATCATCCCGGTACTAGAATCCCGGACATGGTGAGACTTCCGCTCGCGCCGGAGGAGATCGAACGCGGCAAGCGCCTCGGCGCCCTGCTCCGGCTGGCCCGTGGCCCGCGCTCGATCCTCGACGTCGCGCTCGACGCCCGCGTGTCGCCCGAGACGCTGCGCAAGATCGAGACGGGCCGGGTGGCCACGCCGGCGTTCTCGACGGTCGCTGCCGTCACGGGCGTGCTCGGACTCTCCCTGGACGAGGTGTGGGCGCAGGTGACCGCTCCCGCGGACGACGTCTCCCGGGTCTGACAGCACACCTGTCAGGCCGTCGGCGTCATCGGCGCCGTGGCTGGGGCTCAGCCGACGGCGGACCGGCGCTCGCGGCGCACCGCGACGAACGAGCGGACGCCGAGCACGACATACCCCACCAGCAGCACGAAGGTGACGGTGCCGGAGATGACGGCCAGCGGCCGCTCGGCCTCGCCCGCGACCAGGTCGCCCAGACCCATGACGTTGCGCAGCGTCCCGAGGGCTCCGACCACGGCGACCACCAGGGCCGCGTGGATCCAGACCTTGGGGTTGCTGCGTCCCAGCACGCCGCAGACCGCCAGCACCACACCCAGGATGGCCGGGATGAGGGCCGTCCAGCTGGACATGCCGGCGGCGATCCAGCCGATCACCCCCACCGCGACGAGCAGGACGCCCAGGGTGACGGTGGTGCGCGGCATGGACGAGTTCTGCATGGTGCTCCTTCTCGGTGTCCCGGCTGAGGTCTAAGCGTAGCCAAGCGGCGAGCGTCGGGCCCGGACGGCAGGCGGATGTCGGTGCCGCCGCCTAGCATGCTCGGGTGACCAGGGTGCGACGTGACGGCTGAGCCGGAGACCGAGACCGACACCGCACCCGAGCCGGACCCGGCACGCTGGCGGATCCTCGCCGTCACGCTCGCGGTGGGCTTCATGTCCCTGCTCGACGTGACGATCGTCAACGTCGCGATCCCCTCGATGCGCAGCGGCCTGGACACCTCCGCCGCCACCATCCAGTGGGTCGTCTCGGGGTATGCCCTGAGCTTCGGCCTGATGCTGGTCACCGGTGGACGGCTCGGGGACGCCTGGGGCCGGCGACGGCTCATGCTCGTCGGACTCGCCGGGTTCGTCCTCGCCAGCGCGGCCTGCGGCCTGGCCCCCACGGCCGGCGTGCTGGTGGCCGCGCGCCTGGTCCAGGGCATCTCCGCCGGTCTGCTGGCGCCGCAGAACACCGGCCTCATCCAGGAGCTCTTCTCCGGCGCGGAGCGCGGCAGGGCCTTCGGGCTCTTCGGCCTCGTGGTCTCGGTGGCCTCCGCGGTCGGCCCGGTGCTCGGCGGCGTCATCATCGCGCTCGCCGGCGACGACGGGGGCTGGCGCTGGATCTTCCTGGTCAACGTGCCCATCGGGGTGGTGCTGCTCGTGGCGATCGCCCGGATGGTGCCGGACACGCGCGCCGAGGGTGAGGCGGCGGACGCACGGCTGGACCTCGTCGGCGCCGTGCTGCTCGGCCTCGCGGTGCTGTGCCTGCTGCTGCCGGTGGTGGCCCTCGAGTCGGGGGAGACCCGGCTGCTCGTGCTGCTCGCCGGGGTGCCGGCCTTCGGCTGGGCGTTCGTCGTCTGGGAGCGGCGGCTCAGCCGCGGCGGCGGGGCGCCCCTGCTGGACGTCGCGCTGCTGCGCCGCACCCCCGGCTACGGCAACGGCATCGTGGTCGGCTCGCTCTACTTCACCGGCTTCACCGGCGTCTTCCTCGTGCTCTCGGTCTACCTGCAGGACGGTCTGGGCTACTCGACCCTGGCGACCGGGCTGCTGCTCACCCCCTTCGCCGTCGGGTCGGCCGTGTCCTCGCCGTGGGCCGGCCGGGCCGTCTCCCGGGTGGGTCGTCCGCTGGTCGTCTGGGCCCTCGTGGTCATGATGACCGGGCTGGTGCTGCTGGCGCTCCTGGCCGGCTGGGCGCAGGACCGGCCCTGGCTCTGGGCCGCTCTCGCGCTGCCGCTGCTGCTCGCCGGACTGGGCGGCGGAGCCGTCGTCTCACCGAACTTCACCCTGACCCTGGCGCAGGTGCCGCCGCGGATGGGCGGCGCGGCCGGTGGTGCGCTGCAGACCGGTCAGCGGGTCGGCTCGGCCATCGGTGCCGCCGTGCTCATCACGGCCTACCAGCTCGGTGCGGGCTCGGACCAGGACCCGGGTGCCGGGCTCCGCGCGGCGATCGCGACGGCGCTGGCGCTGCTGCTCGCGGCCCTCGGCGCAGCCGTCTGGGACGGGTGGCGGCGGCGCGCACGCCGCAGCTGACCCGGACCCGGCCACGGGCCGTGGCACGCCCGCCGCTCAGGCGCGCGGCGCGGTGAACGCGGCGAGGAAGTCGACCAGCAGCCCGGCGCTCTGCTCGCGCGGGAGGCCCTCGATCAGCGCCAGCACCGCGGCGAGGTCCAGCTCCCCGCTCTCCCGGGCGGCGTGCGCCAGGGCCACCGGGTCGGGAAGGGCGCCTGCACCGGGCGGACCCTCCGCGGCCGCCGGGCCGGGGGGCCGCCCGCGCACGTCGTCGGCGCCGTCGGTCAGGGCCCGGCCGAGCTCGGCCAGCACGCGGGTCGTCACCGGGGTGATGGTCAGGTGCGTGGACCGGGGGATCGTCGTGCCGTCGGCCTGGGTCAGGGCCGGCTGCCCCTGCAGGACGAAGCCGCGCCGCGCGACCGCGGTGGCCCAGGCGTGCGGGTCGACCCGCTCGGCCTCCGGGAGGCCCGGGTCCGTCGTGACCGCGAGCAACGGACCGACCGGCTCCCCGACCAGACGCAGCCCGCGGACCCGGTCGAGCACCTGGCGCACCGACGCCGTCGCCTCGACGACCGACGCGGTGAGACCGGCATACCCCTGCGGCCCGAGCCGGGTCACCACCGCCCACGCCGCCGCGAGCGACATCGCCGAGCGGGAGCCCAGGGCCGTCGGGTTGACGACCGGGTATCCCGGCCAGTCGGTGAGCGCGTAGTAGCGCGCCCGGTCCAGGTCCGGGTCGGTGAAGAGCAGCACCGACGCGCCCTTGGGGGCGTAGCCGAACTTGTGCAGGTCGGCCGAGATGCTCGTGACGCCGGGGACGGACAGGTCCCACGCCTCCGCCCCCGGCCACCACGGCAGCACGAAGCCACCGACGCAGGCGTCCACGTGGCACGGGAGGTCGCGGGCGGTCGCAGCCGCCGCGATCTCGGCGACCGGGTCCAGCACGCCGTGCGGGTAGGCCGGTGCGCTCGCGACGACCAGCGCCGTCGCGTCGTCCAGGTGCTCCACCAGCCGCGCTGCCGGGAGGGTGCCGCTCGCGGGGTCCACCGGGACGGCGGTCACCTCGAGCCCCAGGTAGTGCGCGGCCTTGTGGAAGGCGGCGTGCGCCGTGCTGGGGGCGACGATGCGCGGGGTCGCGCGACTGCCCGGATGACGCTCGCGCCAGCGCTCCCGCGCGGCCAGCACCGCCAGCAGGATGCTCTCGGTGCCGCCTGAGGTGACCGCCCCGACGGTGCCCGGCCCTCCACCCAGCACGTCCCGGGCGAAGGTCACCAGGTCCGCCTGCATCAGCGCCACCGAGCCGAACGTCGTCGGGTCCAGCGCGTTGACGGCCTGCACCTGGGCGGCGGCCGCGCCGGCCAGCTCGTCCAGCTCGGCCAGGCCGCTGTCGTAGACGTAGCTGAGCACCCGGCCGCCGTGCGTGGGCGCGTCGTGCTCGCGGTAGGCCGCCAGCTGGGCGAGCACCTGGTCCGGGGTGGGCTGGGTCACGGGCTGCCTTCCGTCACGACGGCGGGGGTCACGGGTGCCGGATCGACGTAGCGCCGCAGCGCGACGAGGCTCAGGGCGACCAGCGCGGCCGGGAGGAGGGAGAAGGCGAGCACGATCGCGGTGGAGGCGGCCTCGGGCTGGGTCAGCTGCTCCCCGGCGGTGCTGGAGCGGAAGCCGGTGAGCCCCAGCAGGACGAGCATGACCACCGGGCCGAGGGCCAGACCCGTCGTCTCGCCGGCGGTCCACAGCCCGCTCATCGCCCCGCCGCGCTCGCGACCCGCGGCGCTGATGACGTCGGGGAGCATGGCGAGCAGGAAGAGCTGCATGCCGGCGTAGGCCACGCCCGCCACCCCCACGGCCAGGTAGACCCACCACCCCGGGGCCCAGACCAGCCCCGCCAGGCAGGCCGTCGCGGCGGCGAAGACGAGCGAGGCGGCCCGCAGCGCGGCGGGCTTGCCGCGACCGGCGGCATACCTCGTCCACAGCGGCATGACCAGCAGCGCCGGCGCCACGAGCGCGACGAAGAGGAAGGTCAGCGCGGCCTGGTCGCCGAGGGTGTAGGTCGCGACGTACTGGGCCGCGGCGAGCATCACGCCGGTTGCGAGCGCCTGCAGCACGAAGACCGTGAGCAGGGTCCGGTAGGCCTGCTCCTCGCGCCAGACGACCAGCCCGGCCCGGTAGCCGGACAGGGCGGTGGTGGCCTGCGTCCCGGTCGTGCCGGAGAGGTGGCGGCGGGTGCCCACGATGGTGGCCAGCATGCCGGCGAGCAGCAGCACCGCGATCCCGAGCGCCATCCAGAGGTAGCCGGCGTGGCCGCCGCCGGCCGCGTCGCGGATGGCCGGACCACCGGCGCCGACGAGCAGGATCGCCAGCGCCAGCGTCGCGATCCGCCACGCCAGGACGCGGGTGCGCTCGGCGTAGTCGCTGGTCAGGTCGGCCGGGAGCGCGATGTAGGGGACCTGGAAGCAGGAGAAGGACGTCGTCGCCAGCACGAAGAAGACGAGCACCCAGAGGCCGGCGGCGACCGGACCGAGACCCTCCGGGGTGGCGAACATGCCCACGAACCCGAGGGGGAGGGTGAGCGCCCCCAGCAGCATCAGCCGGGTCCGGCCCGCCCTCGACGCCGCCTGCCGGTCGCTGCGGGCCCCCACGACCGGGTCGATGAGGACATCCCACACCTTCGGGACGATGACGACCAGCGTGGCCAGCAGCGCGGGGACGGCGAGCGTGTCGGTGAGGTAGTAGGCCAGGACCAGGCCGGGCAGCGTGCTGAACCCGCCGGTGCCGACACTGCCCGCGGCATACCCGAGCACGGCCGGGCGGGGGACACGACGCTGCATGGCGCGTCAGCCTAGCGGTGCCCTCGGCAGGTCCTGCCGACGTGGCCGGGGGGCGGACCCGCCCGCTAGCCTTCGGCCCCATGAGGCGGATGGACGGGACCTGGCTGATCACCGGACTGAACGGCACGGTGGCGCCGAAGGTCGCCGAGCGGCTGGTCCAGCTCGGCGGCGACGTCGTCGGATGGGACCGGGGCGCCGTGCCACCGGACGACGTGGCCGCGGGTGAGGCCTACCTCGCGGCGGTCCGCCCGGCCGGCATCTTCCACCTCGGCATGGGTGCCGAGGCGTGGGCGGGGCGGCTGGCGGGGTATGCACGGGACCACGCCGTGCCCATCGTGGTCACCAGCTCGGTGTCCGTCTTCGGCGACGCGCCGGACGATCCCGACGGCCCGTTCCGCCCGGACGACGCGCCGACCGCGCGGGACGACTACGGCAGCTACAAGGCGCGCTGCGAGACGGCGGTGCGCGAGGCCCACCCGGAGGCGGTCGTCGCGCGGATCGGGTGGCAGGCCGACCCCGAGGGCCTGGGCAACAACATGGTGGCGCAGCTCGCCGCGCAGGCCGATGCCGCGGGCGGACTCGTCCGGGCCAGCAGGCTGTGGCGACCCGCGACATCGTGGATGGCGGACACGGCGGCCGCGCTGGTGGCCCTGGCGGCGTCCGATCGCTCCGGCACCGTGCACCTCGACAGCAACGCCGCCGACGGCTGGACCTTCCCGGAGATCGTCCGGTACGTCGCCCGGCACACGGGTCACGCGT
Organism: Serinicoccus kebangsaanensis; assembly: GCF_008919445.1. Taxonomy (GTDB): domain Bacteria; phylum Actinomycetota; class Actinomycetes; order Actinomycetales; family Dermatophilaceae; genus Ornithinicoccus; species Ornithinicoccus kebangsaanensis. Next base: position 55,414 of record NZ_VSLG01000010.1, read on the forward strand.
GGACGGTGGAGGAGCACGAGGAGCTGGACCACGACACCCGCCTCATCGGCGACGAGGACCTGATCGCACCGCTCTCCGCCCGCCCGTGACCGAGCCGACCCGCTAGGCCCGCGGTCAGCGGGCGCCGAGCACGTGCTCGACGGCGAGCTGGTTGAGGCGCACGAAGCCGTAGCCGCGCTCGGCCAGGCGGTCGGACTCGGCCGCCAGCCCGTCGAAGTCGTAGCCCTCCAGCAGGGAGGCCGCGGTCTCACCCTCGTCCAGGGTGGGTCGGGCCAGCTCCGGGATGCCGGAGGCGGACATGGCCTCCTGCACCTCGGGGTCGGCGCGGAAGGCTGCTGCCCGCTCGGCCAGCAGGCGGTAGGTGGCCATGTTGGCGGCCGCCGAGGCCCAGACCCCGTCCAGGTCCTCGGTGCGGGACGGCTTGTAGTCGAAGTGGCGCGGGCCCTCGTAGCGCGGGCCGCCGGAGGGGAAGCCGTTCTCCAGGAGGTCGACGGTGAAGAAGGCCGAGAGCAGGTCGCCGTGGCCGAAGACGAGGTCCTGGTCGAACTTCGGGCCGTGCTGGCCGTTGAGATCGATGTGGAAGAGCTTGCCGGCCCACAAGGCCTGGGCGATGCCGACGGTGAAGTTGAGTCCGGCCATCTGCTCGTGCCCGACCTCGGGGTTGACCCCGACGATGTCGCCGTGCTCCAGCTGGGCGATGAGCGCCAAGGCGTGCCCGACCGTGGGCAGCATGATGTCGCCCCGCGGTTCGTTCGGCTTGGGCTCCAGGGCGATGCGCAGACCGTAGCCCTGCTCCTTGATGTAGCCGGCGACCGCGTCCAGGCCCTCGCGGTACCGCTCGTGCGCGGCGCCGTAGTCCTTGGCGCCGTCGTACTCGGCACCCTCCCGGCCGCCCCACATGACGAAGGTCTCGGCCCCCAGCTCGGCACCGAGGTCGACCTGGCGCAGCACCTTGCGCAGGGCCAGCCGGCGCACCTCCCGGTCGTTGCTCGTCAGGGCGCCGTCCTTGAAGACGGGGTGGGCGAAGGTGTTCGTGGTGACCATGGGCACGGTCAGACCGGTCTCCTGCAGCGCGGCCCGGAAGCGTGCGACCGTCTGCTCACGCTCGGCCGCCGAGGCACCGAACGGCACCAGGTCGTCGTCGTGGAAGGTGATCCCGGAGGCGCCCAGCTCGGCCAGTCGGCGCACCGACTCGACCGGGTCCAGCGCGGGCCGGGTCGCATCGCCGAACGGGTCCTGGGCCTGCCAACCGACCGTCCACAGGCCGAAGGTGAAGTTGATCGGTGCCGCGCTGCTCGCCATGAAGACCTCCTGATTGGTTGTGTGACAAAACTATAGGGGGTCGCCAACGCCCGCAAGTCCCGCCGTGCCGTAACGAAATCGTTATCGACATCGATTGACACCCGGGTCCTGCGATGGCAGTCTCGGCACCACTGATCTCTCTCACCGTCGAGGAGCAACTCCCATGAAGAACACCCGCACGCTGAGCCTGGTGGCCACCGGCAGCCTCGCCCTCACCCTCGCCGCGTGTGGCGGCGGAGGCGACACGGGCGGCGGCTCCGACTCCGGGGGTGAGGCCGCCGGAGGGGCGAGCACCCTGACCTGGTGGCACAACTCCAACACCGGCGAGGGTAAGGACTACTACGACCAGGTGGCCCGGGACTTCGAGGCGGCGAACGAGGGCGTCACGGTCGAGGTCAGCGCGATGCAGCACGAGGACATGCTGACCAAGCTGGACGCGGCCTTCCAGGCGGGCGACGCGCCGGACGTCTACATGGAGCGCGGCGGCGGTGAGCTCGCCGACCACGTCGAGGCCGGTCTGACCAAGGACCTGTCCGACGAGGCGGGCGAGACCATCGAGAAGCTCGGTGGCAACGTCGCGGGCTTCCAGGTGGACGGCCAGACCTACGCGCTGCCGTTCTCGATGGGTGTGGTGGGGTTCTGGTACAACACCGAGAAGTTCGAGGAGGCCGGCATCACCGAGGCCCCGGAGACCTGGGCGCAGATGTACGACGCGATCGACACGCTCAAGCAGGCCGGGATCGACCCCATCTCGGTGGGCGCCGGGGACAAGTGGCCGGCCGCGCACTACTGGTACCAGTTCGCCCTCCGGTCCTGCTCGCAAGAGGTCCTCGAGGGCGCGGTCACCAGCCTGGACTTCTCCGACCCCTGCTTCGTGGAGGCGGGAGAGGCCACCCAGCAGCTGGTCGACGCAGAGCCCTTCAACCGTGGCTTCCTGTCCACGCCGGCGCAGACCGGGCCCACCAGCGCCTCGGGGCTGCTGGCCACCGGCAAGGTGGCGATGGAGATGCAGGGCCACTGGGAGCCGGGCGTGATGCAGGGACTCACCGAGGACGGTGAGGGCCTGGGTGACAAGCTCGGCTGGTTCCCGTTCCCGGCGATGGACGGCGGGGCCGGAGACCCGGCCGCCCAGCTCGGCGGCGGCGACGCGTGGGCGGTCTCCGCCGACGCCCCGGACGCCGCGGTCGACTTCGCCGAGTACCTGCTCTCCGACGAGGTCCAGAAGGGCTTCGCCGAGCTGGACATGGGGCTGCCCACCAACCCGACGGCGTCCGAGTTCGTCGGCGACCCGGCGCTGGGCTCGCTGCTCGAGGTCCGGGACGGCGCGCCCTACGTGCAGCTCTACTTCGACACCGCCTTCGGCCAGTCGGTGGGCGGGGCCATGAACGACGCGATCGCCCTGATGTTCGCCGACCAGGCCTCTCCGCAGGAGATCGTGGACGCCACCCAGCAGGCCGCCGACGCGGAGGGCTGAACCACCGCCTCATGACCATCACCCCAGCGCTCCCCAGGGGAGCTGAGGAGAAGCAGGAGGCGCCCGCCGGCCGCACCTCGCGACCGGCGGGCGGCCGACGGCGGGACTGGCGGATGGCCCTGGAGGTCATCGGCTTCACCGCCCCGGCCCTGGCCCTCTTCCTCCTCTTCGTCGTCTGGCCGATCCTGCGTGCCGTGCAGTTCTCCGTCTACCGGTGGAAGGGCTTCGGTCCGCTGGTCGACTTCGTGGGCCTGCAGAACTATCTCGCCGTGCTCCGCAACGAGGTGTTCACCGATGCGCTGATGCACAACCTCATCATCGTGGTGCTCTCCATCGTGGTCCAGCTGCCCCTCGGCCTGGCCATCGCGCTGCTGCTGAACCGCAGGATGAGGGGGCAGGGGATGCTGCGCACCATCATCTTCGTCCCCTACGTCCTGGCCGAGGTCATCGCCGGCGTCGTCTGGTTCCAGCTGCTGCAGCCGCAGTACGGCGTCGTCGACAACCTCACCGAGGCCGTCGGGCTCTCCGGTCCGGAGCAGGGCTGGCTGGGCACCCCGGGGCTGGCGCTCTACACCGTCCTGGCCGTCCTGACCTGGAAGTACCTGGGCCTCGCCGTCCTGCTGTTCCTCGCCGGCCTGCAGGGCGTCCCGGAGGAGCTCTCCGAGGCCGCCCAGATCGACGGCGCCTCCTGGTGGCAGACCCAGCGCAGGATCACGATCCCGCTGCTCGGCCCGACCATCCGGATGTGGGCCTTCCTGTCGATGATCGGCTCGCTGCAGCTCTTCGACATGGTGTGGATCCTGACCGGGGGCGGGCCGGCCAACGCCACCACCACGATGGCCACGTTCCTGGTGAACGAGGGCACGAAGCGACAGAACTACGGCATCGCCGCGGCCGCCTCGGTGGTGCTCTTCGTGGTGGCGCTGGTGCTGGCCCTGCTCTACCAGCGGTTCATCCTGAGCCGGGACAACGACGCCTCGGACGCGAGGGAGGTGCGATGAGCACGGCAGCGACGCTGCGACGCGGTCGCCCCCGGGAGGGGAGCGGGCGCAGCGAGGGCGGCCCGGTGGTCTACCTCGTCGCGCTGCTCGTGGTCGCGGTCACCCTCGGACCGGTCCTGTATGCCGTCCTCGGCGGCTTCCGCACCAACGCGCAGCTGGCGGCGTCGCCGGCGGGGCTGCCCGACCCCTGGGTCCTGGACAACTACCGGGGAGTCCTCGCCAGCCGCGACTTCTGGGCCTACGCCCTCAACTCCACGGTCGTCGCGGTGATCACGACCGCGGTCACGGTGGTCTTCGGCCTGATGGCGGCCTACCCGCTCGCGCGCTACCACTTCCGCTGGCGCGAGCCGCTGTTCATGGTCTTCGTCGTGGGCCTGCTGTTCCCGGCCACCGTCGCCATCATCCCGCTGTTCATCCTGGTCACCCGCGATCTCCAGCTCGGCAACACCTGGTGGGGCGTGGCCCTGCCGCAGGCGGCGTTCGCGCTGCCGATGACCATCGTGATCCTGCGCCCGTTCCTCATGGCGATCCCGCGGGAGATGGAGGAGGCCGCCCTGATCGACGGGGCCAGCCGGCTGCAGTTCTTCTGGCGGATCCTGCTGCCGCTGTCCGGGCCGGGGATGGTCACGGTCGGCGTGCTGGCCTTCGTCGGGTCGTGGAACGCCTACCTGCTGCCGTTGCTGCTGCTGCAGGGCGACATGAAGACGCTGCCGCTGGGCGTGGCCGACTTCTCCTCGCAGTACTCCTCCGACACCGCGGGCGTCTTCGCCTTCACCACCCTGGCGATGGTGCCCGCGCTGATCTTCTTCCTCGCGATGCAGCGACGGATCGTCAGCGGCCTCCAAGGGGCCGTGAAGGGTTGACGCCCGTCCTGCCACCACCACGACAGAAAGGACCACCATGCCTGACGCCACCTCGGTCGCCGAGCAGCGGAGCACCGTCGAGCGGCCCCGGACGCAGGACCGCCCGACCGACCCCGCGACGATCCTGGCCGCGATGAGCCTGGAGGAGAAGCTGGCCCAGATCGTCGGCTTCTGGGACAAGGGCGACGGGGACGCGGTGGCACCGCTCCAGGGGGACTTCGGTGCCGCACCTGAGCTCTACGAGGTGGCCCGGCACGGGCTGGGCCACCTGACCCGGGTCTACGGCACCACCCCGGTCGACCCGGTCGAGCGGGCCAGGTGGCTGTGGGAGTTCCAGCGCTGGATCGTTCGGAGCTCGCGCCTGGGCATACCGGCCCTGGTGCACGAGGAGTGCCTCACCGGGCTGTCCGCCTGGCGGGCGGCGACCTTCCCCACCCCGCTGGCCTGGGGCGCGTCCTTCGACCCCGACCTGGTCCGGGACATGGCGGCCTCCATCGGCCGGTCCATGCGCGAGCTGGGGGTGCACCAGGGGCTGGCTCCCGTGCTCGACGTCATCCGGGACCCGCGCTGGGGCCGCGTCGAGGAGGCCATCTCCGAGGACCCCTACCTCGTGGCCACCGTCGGCACGAGCTACGTCGAAGGGCTGCAGTCCGAGGGCGTCCACGCCACCCTCAAGCACTTCGTCGGCTACTCGGCCTCGCAGGCGGGCCGCAACTTCGCCCCGGTCCACGCCGGTCCCCGCGAGGTGGCGGACGTCCTGCTGCCGCCGTTCGAGATGGCGGTCCTCGAGGGTGGGGTCCGGTCGGTGATGCACTCCTACGCGGAGATCGACGGCGTGCCGGTCGCCGCGGACCCGTCCCTGCTCACCGGGGTGCTGCGGGAGTCGTGGGGTTTCGACGGCACCGTGGTGGCCGACTACTTCGGGGTGGCCTTCCTCCACCTGCTCCACCACGTGGCCGGCGACCTGGGCGAGGCCGCGGGTCAGGCGCTGGCGGCCGGCGTCGACGTCGAGCTGCCGACCGGCGACGCCTACCTCGCCCCGCTGGCCGCCGCCGTCCGGGACGGTGCGGTCGAGGAGTCCCTGGTGGACCGCGCCTGCCTGCGGGCGCTGCAGCAGAAGGCCGAGCTCGGGCTGCTCGGCCAGACCTTCGAGGACGACCCCCCGTCCGCGGTCGACCTGGACGGGCCGGAGCACCGTGCCCTGGCGGCCCGGCTCGCGGAGGAGTCGGTGGTGCTCCTGGCGAACGACGGCACGCTGCCGCTGACGGAGCCGGGCGAGGTCGCGGTGATCGGGCCCAACGCGGACCGCCTGGAGGCGCTCTTCGGCTGCTACTCCTTCGTCAACCACGTCATCCCCCAGCACCCGGGCACCGAGGCCGGGATCGTGGCGTCGACCGTGCGTGAGGCCCTCGGGCGGGAGTGGGACGGCGCCCGGACCAGGTATGCCCAGGGCTGCGACGTGGACAGTGACGACACCTCGGGCTTCGGGGCCGCGGTCGCGGCCGCGAGCGAGGCGGAGGTCGCCGTGCTCGTGGTGGGCGACCACTCGGGGTTGTTCGGGCGCGGCACCTCGGGCGAGGGCTGCGACCGGGACGACCTGGAGCTGCCCGGCGTGCAGCGCCAGCTCGTCGAGGCGGTCCTCGCCACCGGCCGGCCGGTCGTGCTGGTGCTGCTGACCGGCCGGCCCTACGCCGTGGACTGGGCGCTGGACTCCTGCGCGGCGGTGGTGCAGGCCTTCTTCCCGGGGGAGGAGGGGGCCGGGGCCATGGCCGGTGTGCTCTCCGGCAGGGTCAACCCCTCGGGGCGGCTGCCGGTGAGCCTGCCGCGCTCCGCCGGGAGCCAGCCCTACTCCTACCTCCACCCCTCCCTAGGTGGGGACACCGACGTCACCAACCTGTCCAGCAGGCCCGCGCTGCCCTTCGGGCACGGCCTGTCCTACACCAGCTTCGAGCACTCGGACCTGGTGGTGCGCGGGGAGGGCGTGGATGCCGGGCTGGAGGTCTCGGTGCGGGTCACGAACTCGGGCGCGCGTGCGGGCGACGACGTCCTCCAGGTCTACGTGCAGGACCTGGTGGGCTCGGTCACCCGCCCGGTGGCGCAGCTGGCCGGCTATGCCCGGGTGAGGCTGCAGGCGGGGGAGTCCCGCACCGTGACGCTGTCCGTCCCGAGCAGCCGGCTGGCCTTCACCGCCCGTGACGGGCGGAGGGTGGTCGAGCCGGGGGAGTTCGAGGTGTGGGTCGGGGCGTCGGTGCAGGACCGCACCCTGGGGCACGTGGTGAGCCTCTGTGGCGAGGTGCACGAGGTCTCCCTGCAGGACCCGCGCCGCTCGACGGTCTCCGTCAGCTGAGCACGCGGGTGGAGGCCCGCTCGACCAGTCGGGTCTCCAGCCGCACGTGCGGGCGCTCGGGCACCCTCCCGGCGAGCAGCTCGAGCAGCATCCGCAGGGCGGTGCTGCCGATCTCCCGCAGCGGCTGGGCCACCGTGGTCAAGGGTGGCTGGGACAGGGCGGACTCCGGGATGTTGTCGAAGCCGACGACGGACAGGTCGTCCGGGACGCCCAGCCCCAGCTCACCCGCCACCGTCATGGTCCGCAGCGCCATCAGGTCGTTGGCCGCGACGACGGCGGTGGGCCGGTCCCGGCGGTCCAGCAGCAGCCGTGCCGGGCCGTCGGCGGACTCGGCGCGGTAGGAGCCGGTGGCGAGCAGGGTCTCGTCGATCTCCAGCCCGGCGTCGGCCATGGCGGCGCGGAAGCCCTGCTCGCGCAGCCGCGCGGACTCCAGGTCCTCACGACCACGGATCATGCCGATCCGGGTGTGCCCGCAGGAGATGAGGTGCTCGGTGGCGCTCCGGGCGCCGGCCACGTTGTCCGAGTAGACGGAGGGGATGTCGCTGGTCCCCGTGTGCGGGTCGATGGCGACGACGGGGATGGATCCTCCGGTGGCCACGACCGTGGGGGTGACGATGATCGCTCCGTCGATGAGCGTGCCCCCGAGCCTGCTCAGCGAGCGGCGCTCCCAGCCGACGCTGGTCCCCTGGGTCGCCCCGGCGAAGGCGAGCAGCTCGTAGCCGCTGTCGAGGACGGACTCCGAGACCCCCTTGAGCAGCTCGGTGCTGAACGGCTCGAACTCCGCCACCAGCACACCGATGATGTTCGTCCGGGTGCTCCTCAGGCTCTGTGCGCCCAGGCTGGCCTGGTAGCCCAGCTGCTCGATGACCTCCTGGACCCGCGAGCTGGTGGCGGCGGACACGCCATACCGGTTGTTGACCACCTTGGACACGGTGGCGACCGAGACTCCCGCGGTCCGGGCGACGTCCTCCATCCGGACGCGACCGTTCGTGTGCATCAGGTCAATCTACCGGCCGCACCGCGGGCCGGGAGCGATCCTGGCCCGCGGTGCGCCGTCGTCAGCGCCGGTGTGCGCCTCGGGGCGAGCGACCAGGTGTGGCGTCCCGGAGCGACTCCAGCATCGCGTGGTAGGCGGGCTTGGGGGTGAAGTCGTCGAGGAAGATCGTCGCCCAGTCCTCACCGGGGAAGACGTCCGGGACCCAGGAGTTGGCGTCCGGGAAGCCCCAGACGGTGAACGAGGTGCAGGCCGGCACGTCGATGCAGGCCTGGAGCATGGCGTCGTGCCGCTCCGCGTGCAGCTGGACCTGCTCGGCGGTGGGCTCGCCGAGCTCGGGGTCGAGGGGGACCCGCACGTCCGCCTCGGTCACGGCGACCTCCAGCCCGAGGTCCGCGAACCGCTCCAGGTTCGCCTGGAGCGAGGTGTCGAAGCCGTACTGCAGGGACAGGTGCCCCTGGGCGCCGAACCCGCCGAGGGGCACCCCCTCCGCGAGCAGCTCCTGGGCCAGCGCGTAGTAGGCGTCGGTCTTGGCGTTGATCCCCTCCGCGTTGTAGTCGTTGAGGAACAGCACCGCCTCCGGGTCGGCCTCGTGCGCCCAGCGGAAGGCGTCACCGACCAGCGCCACCGGGTCCTCGGCGCAGGCCCGGAGGAAGGGGTTGGCCTCGAGGCGCAGCGTGACCTCGCCGGTGGACGAGGGGTCCTGGAAGATCTCGTTGGCGACGTCCCACTGGTAGATGTCCCCGGCATACCGACCGACCACCGTGCTGATGTGCTCCTCGAGCACGTCGCGGGCCTCGGCGCAGGACCAGTCGGACTCCGACACCCACTCCGGGTTCTGGCTGTGCCACAGCAGGGTGTGACCACGGACCTCCTGCCCGTTGCGGCGGGCGAAGCGCATGACGGCGTCCGCACCGCTGAAGTCGTACTCACCCGGCTCGGGGTGGATCTGCGCCCACTTCATGTCGTTCTCCGGGGTGAGGGAGCTGAACTCGCGCGCCAGGACGCGCTGGTAGGTCGTGGGCCGCCTCCGGTCCTGGTCCAGCAGGTCCCGCTGGCCCCACACGGCACTGCCGACGGCCAGGTCCTTGGGTGCCTCGCGGCGGAGGCCGTCCTTGTGCCCCTTGCCGCGATCCTTGCCGCCGTGGTCCCGACCGGCCGCGTCGTGGCGGGTCGTCCCGGACGGTTCGGTCGGGGAGGCCGTGGCGGCGACCGCCAGCGGGGTGAGCAGGGCGGCCGCCAGGCCGGTGGTCAGGACGGTACGCGTCGTCGCGTGCATGTGGCTTCTCCTCGTCGAGATGCTTCGGCCTGTTCGTTGCGTGCCAAAACTATCGGCACAAAACTAACTCCGTGTCGAGCGCCCTGCAACCGTTGCCGGCCGCGTAGGCTGGCCGCATGCTCGATCCATCACCCGCTCGCACCGTGGCGCGGGCCACCGGTGCGGCGCGCCAGTCGACGGTGCGGGAGAGCAACCTCGGCCTGGCCCTCGCGACGATCTGTGCGGCGCCCTCCCCACCCTCCCGCGCGACGGTGGCGGCGGAGGCGGGGATCACCCGGTCCACGGCCTCCCGGCTGGTGGACGAGCTGGTCGGCAGCGGTCTCGTGGACGAGGGCGTGGCCCGGCTGGCCGGCCCAGGCCGCCCGGCCACCCCGTTGCTGCCCGCGGCGCGGGTGTGCGCCCTGGGGCTGCAGGTCAACGCCGCGCACGTGGCCGTGCGCATGATCAACCTGCGGGGGGAGGTGCTCGCCGAGTCCCGGTCCGAGCCGGACCTGGTGGGTTCGCATCCCGACGAGGGGCTGCAGCTGCTCGCCGGCCACGTCCGCCGGGTCCTGGACCAGGGTCCGGCCGGTGCCCGACTGCTGGGTGCCGGCCTGGCCCTCCCGGGTGTCGTGGACGCGGCCGGGACGCGCCTGCTGAAGGCTCCCAACCTCGGCTGGACCGAGGTCGACCCGCGCGCCGGCCTCGCCCCGGTCCTGGCCGGCATACCCCTGTCCGTCGCCAACGAGGCCAACCTCGCCGCGCACGCCTTCGCGCAGCCGACCCCGGGGCGCCGCTCGGCGCACGCCCACTTCGTCTACCTGTCCGGAGAGATCGGCATCGGGGGCGCCGTGGTGACCGACCACCAGGTCCAGGAGGGGTCGCACGGCTTCGCCGGCGAGATCGGCCACGTCACCTACCTTCCCGGTGGCGACCCGTGCCCCTGCGGCTCGTCCGGCTGCCTGGAGCGGTATGCCGGGCGGCTGGCCATGACGACGCGCGCCGGACTGCCGCCGTCCACCACGCTGGTCGAGCTCGGGCGTCTGGCCCGGCACGGGCACGAGGGCAGCAGTCGGGCCCTCGCCCTCGCCGCGGAGGCGCTCGGGGTGGTGCTGTCCGGCGCGATCAACCTGCTGGACCTGCCCACCGTCGTCCTGGGTGGGGAGATCGGCGACCTGGCCGAGGACCTCGCCCCGGTGCTGACGCAGACGCTGCAGGAGCGCGTCATGGCCTCGCCCTGGATGACGATCCAGGTGACCCGGGACCGCGACGACGTCGCCGGGGCGACCGGCGCGGCGCTGCGCCAGCTCTCACAGGTGGTCCAGAACCCGAGCGCCTACGTCGCCGCCTGAGGGGACCACCGGATGCACACCGACCTGCCGCTGGAGCAGCTGCGCTCCTACCGCCCGACGGTCGCCGAGCCGGAGGACTTCGACGCGTTCTGGGCGGCGACCCTCGACCAGTCGCGGTCGGCCGGCGGCCCGCCCCGGGCGGAGCCGGCCGACACCCCGCTGACCACGCTGGCCGTCGACGACGTCACCTTCCCCGGCTTCGGCGGCGACCCGGTCCGCGCCTGGTGGCTCAGGCCTCCCGGGGCGCAGCGGCTGCCCTGCGTGGTCGAGTTCGTGGGCTACGGCGGTGGCCGTGGACTGGCGCACGACCGGCTGGCCTGGGCCAGCGCCGGCTTCGGCCACCTCGTGATGGACACGCGGGGCCAGGGGTCGACGTGGGGCGGGGGAGACACCCCTGACCCGCACGGTGCGGGACCGTCCTATCCCGGCGTGCTGACGCGCGGCGTCGAGGCACCGCAGGACTACTACTACCGACGGCTGGTCACGGACGCGGTGCGGGCCGTGGACTACGTGCTGACCCGGCCGGAGGTGGACCCGGAGCGGGTGGCCGTGGCCGGGACGAGCCAGGGCGGGGGGCTGGCGCTCGCCGCGGGCGCCCTGCACGAGCAGGTCGCTGCCGTGATCGCCGACGTGCCCTTCCTCTGTCACATCGAGCGGGCGATGTCGATCACCGACTCCTTCCCCTACCAGGAGCTCGTCGCCTACCTCGCGGTCCACCGTGGTGCCGAGGAGCGGGTGCTGCGGACCGTGTCCTACGTGGACGGGGTCAACATGGCGCGCAGGATCACGGTGCCCACCCAGGTCTCGGTCGCTCTCATGGACCCCACCTGCCCCCCGTCCACCGTCTTCGCCGCCGCGAACCACCTGCCCAGCCCGCCGACCGTCGAGGTCTATCCCTACAACCGGCACGAGGGCGGTGGGTCCTGCCAGTGGGAGCGCTCGGTCCGCTGGCTCGGTGGCGTCTGGTCAGGGGACGCCCGCTGAGCGACGTCCTCGCCGCAGCGCGAAGAGGGTCGCGGCGACGGCGACCGCGGCGAGGGCCGCCACCAGGAAGGGCCACGGGTCCAGGAGCTCGCCGCAGCCGGTCACACCGTCCGCCCGCCGGCAGTGCTCGCCCGGCCCCTGGCGATGCCGCCAGGCCACCCACAGCAGCGGGCCGGCGGCACCCACGAGGGCCCAGGGGAAGGACCGTGCGTCGCCGCGCACGGCGAGGACGGCACCCAGACCGACGAGCGGGACCAGCAGCAGGCCGATGCTCGGGAGGCTCAGCAGGGCGAGGGTCCCCGCGCCGCCGGTCAGCAGCCACAGCAGGCCGCCGCTCCACCTCGTGACCACGTCCGCCTCCTCCCGGCGAAGAGCACGTGGCTCCAGGATAGCGCGGGGCGCGCTTGTCGGACCGTCGACAGCTCACCTGCTCGCACGGGATGACGTCGTGCCGACCGGGTGTCGACCGGTGCCCGGTCGCCGCCCGTCGTGGACCAGCGCGCGGTAGATCCCGACGAGCCGCTCGGCCCCGGCGGCGCTGTCGAAACGGGCGGCGATGCGGGCGGCTCCCTGGCGTCCCGCGGCATACTCCTCCGGGTCCGTCCGCAGCGAGGTGATCGCCGCCCCGAAGCCGTCCTCCCCGCAGCGCAGCACGTCCTCGCCGAAGGTGTCGTCGTACTCCCGCAGGTCGCGGACGACGACGGGCAGCCCCGCACCGGCGGCCTCGAGGACGCACATCGGGTGGTTCTCCTGCTCGGCGGGCAGGAGGAAGACGTCGGCCGCGTGGAGGTATGCCGTCACCTCCGCCCGCGGGACCGCGCCCGGGAAGCGCAGGTTCGCCGGGGCATCCTGCATCAGCCTGCGCATCGCCCCGTGCTCGGCGCCCGCGGGGCCGAAGGGGATGCCGCCGACCCACGCGAACTGCACGTCGGGGTGCTCGCGCGCCAGCCGCACGAAGACGTCGATCCGCTTGCGCGGTTGCACCTGACCGACCCCCAGCACGAGGAAGGAGGCGGGCTCCACCCCCAGCCGCCGCCTCGCCTCGGCACGCCCGTCCGCGTCCGTGCGGTAGGCCGCCGTGGCGAGGGTGTTCGGGACCGTCTCGATGCGCTCCCTCGGCACGCCCAGCTCGGTCTCCAACGTCCGCGCGACCGCACCCGAGACGGCGAGGACCCGGTCCGCCCTGCCGTAGAACCACCGCATGTAGGCCCGGGCCACGGGCCGCCACCATCGGGCCCCGCGGAGGGAGCCGACGAGGGAGTCCGGGACGACGTGGGCCGAGACCACCGTCGGCGCGCGCGGGTCGAGCAGCTTGGGCCACACGGCCCAGCCCAGGGTGTGCAGGTGGTAGACGTCGCAGCCCACCCGGCGGCCGTAGTCCCCCCGCACCAGCCGCACGTCTCCGCGTCGCTCCAGGGCCTGCGCCATCTCGACGTAGGCCGTGTGGACCCCGTGGCCCTGCACGCTGATGTCGCTCTCGCTCGCCATGTTGACGACCATCGGTGCTGCCGTGCTCATCCGCGGCCCCCTCACCCGGCCAGCCACGGGACCCAGCGGGACAGCAGCGTGAGCACGCCGAAGGTGTAGACGACCAGGGCCCACGGCTTGAGCAGCAGCACCACGAGGACGAAGGTGCTCCAGCGCATCCTTGACAGCCCGGCGAGATAGCACAGCAGGTCGTCCGGAGCCAGGGGGAGCGCGATCCCGAGCGCGAACCACCGGGTGAAGTGCCGGTGCTGCAGCCAACCGAGCCACCGCTGCACGGTCGCGGGCCGGAAGCGCGCGGTGAGCAGGTCCTGGCCGACGTGCCGGGACAGCGCGAAGACTGCGACCGAGCCCAGGCAGGTGGCGCAGTAGGCGGCCACGAGGCCGGGGACCGGGCCGAAGAGGATCGGTCCGGCGATGATCGTCGCGGACCCGGGGACGACCGGGAAGACCGCCTCGCCCGCCCCCAGCAGGGTGTAGACCAGCGGCGCGAGAGCGCCGAAGCCGTCGAGGAAGTCCCGGAGCGAGGAGAGGGAGGTGAGCACCCCCGACCGGACACCCCAGACGATCGCACCGGCGAGGGCCACCCACCCTCCGATCGCGACGCGCCGTGCCCACCGCAGGTATGCCTGTGCCTCGGGCGAGGGCGCGGGGCTCGCCCCAGGCGAGCGCGGACCGGTGACCAGCGACGTGGCCGGCCGGTCCGTCCTCGGCGGCGCGGGGTGCGTCCGCACCGGGTGCGCCTGCCGCTGCCCCACGCCCAGCCCGGTGGTCACGCCGCCACCCTGGTCGTGCTGGGCTCGCCGGCCGTGTCGTAGGCGGCGCAGATCGCTGCGACGAAGCTCTCGCGGCCGAAGCCCGCCGCGGTGCGGACCGCGGCACGGCTGCATCGCAGACGCAGGTCGGGATCCAGCAGCAGCCGCGTCGCGGAGCGGGTGAAGTCCTCCGCGCCGGAGTAGCGGAAGCCGTTGTGGCCGTGGACGACGATGCCGTCGAGGGAGGCGTCGTCCCGGCACAGCACCGGCACCCCGCTGGCGAGGGCCTCCAGATAGGTCAGCCCCTGGGTCTCGGTCCGGGAGCCCGACACGAAGAGGTCCGCGAGGCGGTAGAACTCGGGGACCCTGGCCGGCTCGATCGCCCCGACGAAACGCACCCTCGGGCCCAGGCCGAGCCGGTCGACCTGCCGGTGCAGCGGACCCGCCTGCGGCCCGTCACCGGCGACGACGAGCTGCCAGGGGGCGGTCACGCCGGCGAGCAGGTCCACGACCTCGGCGAGGTTCTTCTCGGTGGCCAGCCGGCCGAGGCTCAGGACGACCGGCACGCCCGGCGTCAGACCCAGCGACGCGGACAGCTCCTCCGGACGGTCCCCCGGGGTGAACCGGGTCAGGTCCACGCCGGTGGGGACGACGGCGACCGGCGGCCGGACGGCATACCCCTCGAGCAGGGTCCGGATCTTCTCGGTGGGGGCGATGACGAGGTCGGTCCGACCCACGGTGCCGCGTGCGAACGAGGCGCACAGCGCGCGGCCGAGCCGCTCGTGCGGGCAGAAGTAGTGGGTGTAGTCGGCGTACAGCGTGTGGTAGGTGTGCACGTGGGGGACGGTCAGCCGTCGGGCGAGCCGCCGGGCCCACCAGAAGGCGACGAACTCCGTGTGCGAGTGCAGGATCTCCGGTCGCCACGCGACCAGGTCGGCCAGCAGGTCGCCGTCGACCGGCCGACCCAGCCGGGCGTGCGGGTAGATGTGGCTCGCGTCGAGCGACGGCAGCCGGTAGACGCGGCCGTCGAAGGTGGTCCGGCGCGTCGGCCCGACGGTCAGGACACGGACCTCGTGCCCTGCCTCCAGCAGCCCCTGGCAGAGCTCGTCGACCGAGCTGACGACCCCGTTGACCGTGGGACGGTAGGAGTCGGTGAGCAGCAGGACCCGGCGCTGCCCGGACCGGCGAGGGTGCGGCATGGCCCGATCGTGCACCCACGGGCGCGAGGAGGTCATCGTCCTGGGGTATCGGGTCGGGGCGACCATGGTCGGAACGGCCGGTGGTCCGGCTCCGACCGCGGGTCGACGGGAGGATGAGGGCGCATGCCGTCATCGTGGCCGCCCGGGCACCGTGGTCGACATGGTGCGGACCACCAGGCCTGCCGGGGGTTATCCCCCGACGGGCCTCAGGCCCCTGCGCCCGGGCGGGTGGACGGGCCGAGCTCGTCGTCGACGTAGACCGGGCGGGCGACCCGCAGCCCGGCCAGCGCGAGGGGTATGCCGCTGGCCGCCAGGAGGACGAGGACCAGCTGCCAGCTGCCGGAGAAGGAGTGGATCAGTCCGACGACGAAGGGGCCGGCCGCGGCCAGGAGGTAGCCGAGGGGCTGGACGAAGCCGGAGAGACGCGCGGTGACCTGCGGGTGCCTGGTCCGGGCCGCGAGCAGCGCCACCACGGTGGGGAAGGCCCAGCCGGAGAGGCCGAGCAGCACCGCCCACAGCCACGGGACGGTGGTCGGCGCGAGCAGGAGACCGAGGTAGCCCAGGACGGCCAGGCCTCCGAAGGCGAGCATCCACCCCGCCAGCGAGCGGGACCGGTCGATGACGGTCGGCATCACCAGGCCACCGACGATGCCCAGGCCGGCCACCGAGGCGGTGAGCAGGCCGGCCACCGACGCGGAGAGCCCCGCGTCGCGGTAGATCTGCGGCAGCCAGCCGAACTGGACGTAGGCGTTCATCGACTGCACCCCGAAGAGCACCGTCAGCGCCACCGCCGTCGGCGAGCGGAGCAGCCGTCCGGTGGCACCACCCGCGTCCGCCAGCGCGACGCTGCCGCGCTCCCGGTGGGCGACCACCAGCCAGGCCAGGAGGGCCCCGACGGCCACCAGGCCCCACATCCCCAGCGCGGGCCGCCAGCCCGCCGCGGCCGCGGCGACCGGCGCGGCGAGCGCGGAGCCGGCCGCGCCGCCGACGGTCAGCCCGGTGCTGTAAATGGTCATCAGACCCACGCCGCCGGTGGCCTGCCGTTTGATCCACGCCGGGACGAGGACGTTGCCCACCGCCATGCCGCCGAGCGCGAGTGCCGACAGGGCGACGAAGAGGCCGCTGGAACCGGTGAGGGACCGCAGCACCAGTCCCAGCACGACCAGCCCCAGGCCGAGGCAGATGCTCCCGGTCAGCCCCAGCCGGCGGGACAGCGGCACCGCGAGCGCGCCGACGACGCCGAAGCACAGGCCGGGCAGTGCGGTGAGCACCCCGGCCACCGTGGGGGTGAGCCCGACCCCGGACTCCAGCTCGGCCAGCACCGGGCCGACCGAGGTGGCACCCGGCCGCAGGTTGACCGAGACCAGGGCCACCGCGACCAGCGCGAGCAGACCGAGGTGGGGGAGGGGCCGTCCGACGCCGCCGTGCGGGGCGCCGGCCGGTGGCTCAGCCACGCAAGGCGTCGATCACGCTGTTGAGGGTCTGGGACGGGCGCATCGCCGCGGACGCCAGCTCGTCCGCCGGCTGGTAGTAGCCACCCAGGTCGACCGGGCTGCCCTGGACGGCGAGCAGCTCCTCCGAGATCTGCTGCTCCTTCTCGCCCAGCTCGGCCGCGACCGGAGCGAAGCGGTCCGCCAGGCCGGCGTCGTCGGTCTGCTCGGCCAGCGCCTGCGCCCAGTAGAGCGCCAGGTAGAAGTGGCTGCCGCGGTTGTCGATCTCGCCCAGCTTGCGGGCCGGGGACCTGCCCTCGGTGAGCACCCGCCCGGTGGCGACGTCCAGCGCGTCGCCGAGGACGCGGGCCTGCTCGTTGCCGTCCCGCTGCGCCAGGTGCCGCAGCGACTCGGCCAGCGCCAGGAACTCACCCAGGCTGTCCCAGCGCAGGTAGTTCTCCTCCTGCAGCTGCTGGACGTGCTTGGGCGCCGACCCGCCGGCACCGGTCTCGAAGAGCCCGCCGCCGTTCATCAGCGGCACGACGGACAGCATCTTGGCGCTGGTGCCGACCTCGAGGATGGGGAAGAGGTCGGTGTTGTAGTCGCGCAGCACGTTGCCGGTGACCGAGATGGTGTTCTTCCCCTCGCGGATGCGCTGCACGGACAGGGTCGTCGCGTCGACGGGGGAGAGGATGCGCAGGTCCAGCCCGTCGGTGTCCTCCTCGGCGAGGTAGGCCCGCACCTTGCCGATGAGGTTCCGGTCGTGCGCCCGCTCCTCGTCCAGCCAGAAGACCGCGGGGTCGCCGGTGTCGCGGGCGCGGCTCACGGCCAGCTTCACCCAGTCGCGGATCGGCTCGTCCTTGGTCTGGCAGGCGCGCCAGATGTCCCCGGCCTCCACGGTGTGGCTCAGCAGCACCGTGCCGTCACCGCCGACGACCTCGACCCTCCCCGGGCCGGCGACCTCGAAGGTCTTGTCGTGGGAGCCGTACTCCTCGGCCTTCTTGGCCATCAGCCCGACGTTGGGCACCGAGCCCATGGTCGTCGGGTCGTAGGCACCATGGGCCTTGCAGTCGTCGATGACGGCCTGGTAGACGCCGGCGTAGGACGAGTCCGGGATGACCGCCAGGGTGTCCGCGGTCTCGTCGGAGGGTCCCCAGAGCTGACCGCCGTTGCGGATCATGGCCGGCATCGAGGCGTCGATGATGACATCGCTGGGGACGTGCAGGTTGGTGATGCCCTTGCGCGAGTTGACCATCGACAGGCGCGGCAGCTCGGCGAGCCGTGCCTCGATCGCCTGCTTCACCGCCGCGGCCTCGTCGCCGAGCGCGTCGAGCCCGGCGAGGATCCCGCCGAGTCCGTCGTTCGGCGACAGCCCGGCCGCGGCGAGCTGCTCGCCGTGCTGCGCGAACACGTCGGCGAAGAAGACCGTGACCGCGTGCCCGAAGACGATCGGGTCGGCGACCTTCATCATCGTGGCCTTGAGGTGCAGCGACCAGAGGACGTCGTCGGACGCGGCGGTGGTGACGGTCCCGGCGAGGAACTCCTCCAGCGCGGACGCCGACATGAAGGTCGCGTCGACCACCTCGCCGGCCAGCACGGGCACGGACTCCTTGAGCACGGTGGTGGTGCCGTCCTCCGCGACGTGCCGGATGCTCAGGGTGTCGTCCGCGTCGACGACGACGGAGTCCTCGTTGTGCCGGAAGTCGCCGGACTCCATCGTCGCGACCCGGGTCCGGGAGCCCTCGCTCCACTCACCCATCGAGTGCGGGTAGGCACGGGCATACGTCTTGACCGCCTCGGGTGCCCGGCGGTCGGAGTTGCCCTCGCGCAGCACCGGGTTGACGGCGGACCCCTTGACCTTGTCGTAGCGGGCGCGGGCGTCGCGCTCCTCGTCCGTCTCCGGGGACTCGGGGTAGTCCGGGATCGCGTAGCCCTGACCCTGCAGCTCGGCGATCGCCGCCTTGAGCTGCGGCACCGAGGCCGAGATGTTCGGGAGCTTGATGATGTTGGCCTCGGGGGTGGTGGCCATCTCCCCCAGCTCGCCCAGCGCGTCCCCGACCCGCTGCTCGTCGGTGAGCCGGTCCGGGAACTGCGCCAGGATCCGCCCGGCCAGCGAGATGTCCCGCGTCTCCACGTCGATCCCCGCCGCCCCGGCGAAGGCCTCGATGATCGGCTTGAGCGAGTACGTCGCCAGCAGCGGGGCCTCGTCGGTGCGGGTGTAGATGATCGTGGACATGCCTCTCCCTGGTCAGGTGCGGACGGGACGTTCGGTCCCCGAGTCTACGGGCGCCGCAGCAGTACCCTGGAGGCACTCTGCGCAGGACCTCCCGGAGGTGGTGGCGATGTCGGCACGACTGGAGCACCCCGTCGTCGTGGGTGTGGCAGGAGCGGGGGAGGACGACCAGGCGCTGGAGTGGGCGGGGCGGACGGCGGCGCGGACGGGCGCCTCCCTGGTCGTGGTGCACGCCAGCGAGCCCGAGGTGCTCGCCGCGCGGATGGCCGGTGGCGAGGCGGTCGCGGTCACCGCGGTGCTCGAGGCCGAGGACGCGCTCGTCGCCGAGCTGGACGAGCAGGTGAGGTCGATGGCGCAGCGGCTGAGCATCAGTGCGCGCACCGACGTCACGCGCGGGTCCCCGGTGGCTGCGCTGCTCGCGCACCAGGACGAGGCCGCGCTGCTGGTCGTCGGCACCGGGCGCAGGACCGCGGTCGAGGAGTTCCTGCTCGGCAGCACCTCGCTCGGCGTCGCCGCGCACGCCCGGCGTCCCGTCGCGGTCGTCAACGCGGGGGTGCACGTCGACGGGCTGGACCACGGGGTCGTCGGACTCGGCGTCGACGGCAGCGACGACAGCGCCCGGGCCGCCCGGGCAGCGCTCGCGCTGGCGCAGCTCACGGGCTCCTCGGTCACCGCCCTCACCAGCTGGTTCCTCGAGGTGGTGGACGGGTATGTCGTGACCGAGCCGGACAGCCCTGAGTGGGCGGCCGTCGAACGGCGCCACGCCGACACGATCGTGCGCGTCCTGCAGCCGGCGGTCGAGGCATACCCCGACGTGCCGGTGGACTGGGAGGTGCGGCGCGGACCGGTCGTGCCGACCCTGCTCGGGGCCGCCCGGGAGTGGGACGCGCTCGTCCTGGGCAGTCGCGGCCGGGGCGGCATCCGCGGACGGCTGCTGGGATCGGTGAGCCAGCGGCTGATGCGCAGCGCGCCCTGCCCCGTGATCGTGTCCCGGGCCGCGTGAGCCGCTACAGACCGCCGGTGGTGGCCTCGGCGGCCCGCTCGGCGATGGTCGCGCCGGCGCCCTCGTAGAGGTTGACCACGACGTCCGCGCCCCGGTGCTCGAGGTCGTCCACCTCGTCGTCGTACTGCGCCACCACCGCGATCACGCCGTCGTAGTCGCTCGCGGTCAGCTGCTCGAGGGCGACCTTGTTGGCCCCGTGGAAGGGCATCGCCAGCACCACGATCTCCACCTGGCGGGTGGACTCCAACCGCCCCCAGAAGTCGCCGTCGGCCGCGTCCGCCTCGACCACCCGCATCCCCTGCTGCCGCAGCCTGCTCACCCGGGTCGGGAGGTTCTCCACGCCGAGGACGTCCAGGCCGTAGACCTCGGAGAGCTCGGTGTAGGCGCTGCGGCCGATCCGCCCCATCCCCATGATGACCACGCGCGCGTCGCCGAAGGAGATGGGCAGCTCGTGCGGGTGGACGTCGGTCGGGGGATGCATCGGCATGACCGACCGCGCCCAGCGCAGGATGGCGTCGGACTTCTCGTTGATCAGCGTGGCGGCCACGAAGCTCGTCGCGACCGCGACCGACATGACCACCAGCCACTCCTCGTCCAGCATGGAGCTCGCCACCGCCACCGAGGTGACGATCAGCCCGAACTCGGAGTAGTTGCCGAGCAGCACCCCCGCCTTGACCGAGGTCCGTCGCCGCAGCTTCTGGCGGTCCAGGAGGAAGATGTAGAGCGCGATCTGGGCCGGCAGCAGGAGGAGCAGCAGCAGGCCGAGCACGGCCGACGACGTGGTCGGTATGCCGATGAAGCCGATCGACACGAAGAAGCCGATCAGCAGCAGGTCCTTGACCAGGAAGAGGGAGTGGGACAGGTCGCTGGCGGCCTGGTGCCCGGCCAGCATCATGCCGACGATGAGCGCACCCAGGTCCCCCTTCAGCCCCACCGCGTCGAAGGCGGCATACCCCGGCCCGAGGGCCATCGCCAGCCCGAACAACGCCTGCATCTCGCCGTGCGGGATGCGGTCCCACAGCCAGCGGCCCAACCACGCGACCGGCACCAGGGCGAGGACCACGGGGATCGCCCAGATGCTCGGGATGCGTCCACCGGAGAGGGTCATGAAGATCACCGCGGCCAGGTCCTGCATGACCAGGATCCCGATGGCCACCCGTCCGTAGAAGGACTGCAGCTCGGAGTGCTCCTCCAGCACCTTGACCACGAAGACGGTGGAGGAGAAGGACAGGGCGAAGCCGATCAGGGCCAGGGTCTGCAGGTCCAGCCCCCGCAGCAGCGGGTAGCCGAGCAGCCCGACCACCCACAGGAAGGAGGTGCCGACCGCCACGGACAGCGCCATGTGGCCCACCGTCGTCACCCACACCTCGCGGGACAGCAGGCTGCGGACGTTGAGCTTGAGGCCGATGCCGAACAGCAGCAGCGTAACCCCGAGGTCGGCGATGAAGTCCAGGTAGGGCAGCTCGTCGACGCCCAGCCAGTTCAGGGTGAACCCGGCGAGCAGGAAGCCCAGCAGGGCCGGCAGACGGAAGGTGGTGGCGAGCAGACCCGCGGCAAAGGTCGCGGCGATGAAGATCGCTGCGTCGCTCATGGCAGGCTCCTCGGACAGCGCGGCCGCACGTCTGGTGGGTCACATCCTCGCACGGCGACCGACGGACCAGCCGCCCCTGCGGAGGTGCGGCTCAGGCGGGGAGGGCCTCCGGGGCGGTGGCGAGGACGGCGAACCGGCGCAGCAGCCGCTCCCACGCCGGGTGCAGCAGGTCCTGCCGGGCGCGGAGGTCGTGCAGCGCGCGCAGCTCGGCCTCCGGCTCGGTTCCCTCGGTCCACCCGACGACGAGGTCCGCGTCCACCTCCGGGTGGAACTGCACACCCCACGCACGGGGGCCGAAGCGTGCCGCCTGCACGGTGCCGTCCGGGGCGTGCGCCAGTGGCTGTGCCGACGCCGGCAGCCGGGTGACGACGTCGCGGTTCCAGTGCAGCAGCTCGTCGGTGTCGGCCAGCACCTGGGTCAGCTCGTCCTCCCTGCCGGCCTCCGTGGGGGACCAGCGGAACAGGCCCCGGGTGCGACCCCCCGGGTGTGGTCCGACTTCGCCGCCGAGCGCGACGGTGGCGAGCTGATGGCCCAGGCAGATCCCGAGGAAGGGGCTGCCGGCGGACACGGTGGCCGCGATCAGCGCACGGGTGGGCAGCAGCCAGCGGTGCAGCGCGTCGTCGGTCGCGGCCATCGAGCCACCGAGCACCACCAGGCCCGCGTGCTCGGTGAGGGCCGCGGGCACGGCATACCCCTCGTGCGCCGGGAGCACGTCGCAGCCGATGCCGGCGCGCTCCAGCCACGGCAGCAGCAGTCCGGGCGGTGCCTTGTCCTCGTGCTGGAGCACGAGCACCCGTGGACTCATGCGGCCCAGGCTAGTCCCGCCGCGCCCGGATCAGCCTCCGGTGTCCGGCATGTCGCGCGCGGCGAAGCCCGCGCTGTCGACGTCCTCGTCCGGCTCCGGCCCGGCCCAGTAGGGCTCGTCCTCCACCGCCTCGACGCTGTGCATCGCCAGCTCGCCGGAGGCGATCTGCTCGGCGAAGTGGCAGGCGACGCGGTGGGACCCCGGAACCCCCTCGATCTGCACCTCGCGCAGCTCGGGCCGCTCGTCGTCGCACCGCGTCTCCTGCCGCCAGGGGCAGCGGGTGTGGAAGCGGCAGCCGGCGGGCGGGTTGGCGGGGGAGGGCAGGTCGCCCACCAGCAGGATCTGCTCGCGGGCGTCCTCGACGCCCGGGTCGGGCACCGGGACAGCGGAGAGCAGCGCCCGGGTGTAGGGGTGCAGCGGCTCGTCGTAGAGGTCCTGCCCGTCCGCCTCCTCGACCAACGACCCGAGGTACATCACACCGATCCGGTCGCTGATGTGCCGGACGACCGCCAAGTCGTGCGCGATGACCAGGTAGGTCAGCCCGAACTCGTCCTGCAGGTCTCCGAGCAGGTTGATGACCTGGGCCTGGACCGAGACGTCCAGCGCGCTGACCGGCTCGTCCGCGACGATGAGCTGCGGGTCCACCGACAGCGCGCGGGCGATGCCGACGCGCTGGCGCTGACCGCCGGAGAACTCGTGCGGATACTTCGACAGCGCCGCCTTGGGCAGCCCCACCGCGGTGAGCAGCTCGGAGAGCCGGTCCCGCGCGGCCTTGCCGTCCCGGGCCATGCCGTGCGCGCGCATCCCCTCCAGCAGCAGCTGCTCCACCGTCTGCCGGGGGTCGAGGCTGCCCAGCGGGTCCTGGAAGACCATCTGCATGTGCCGCCGGTGGGTGCGCAGCTTCTCACCCTTGAGGGTGGACAGGTCGACGCCGTCGAAGTGGACCTCACCGTCGGTGATGGGCTCGAGCTGAAGCACGGCGCGCCCGAAGGTGGACTTGCCGCACCCGGACTCGCCGACCAGCCCGTAGGTCTCGCCGCGCCGGATCTGCACGTCCATCCCGTCGACCGCGTAGACGTGGCCCACGGTGCGGTCGATGATGACGCCCTTCTTGATCGGGAAGTGCACCTTGAGCCCGCGGACGTCGACCAGCAGATCTTCCTCCGACCCGGGCTGCGGCTGGGTGCTCTCCCGGGTGGCGGTGCTCATGCCGGACCTCCCTCGGTGTCCTCCGGCTGGTGGGTCCGGATGTCGTCCAACGGGTTCTCCTCCAGCGGGTGGTGGCAGCGCAGCAGCCGGTCCGGGCCCAGGCCGTCCCGGTCCGGCTCCAGCTCGGGCGTCGTGCTGCGGCACGCCTCGACCTCGGAGGCGCACCGCGGGGCGAAGGCGCAGCCGCCCTCCCAGGGGATGTTGTCGGCGACCGAACCCGGCACGGGGTTGAGCCGACGGCCACGCTCCTCGGTGAGCCGGGGGATGGACGCCAGCAGGCCACCGGTGTAGGGGTGCCTGGGCCGGGAGAAGAGGTCGTGCCGCTCGGCACGCTCGACCACCTTGCCGCCGTAGAGCACGTTCACCTGGTCGCACAGACCCGCGACCACGCCGAGGTCGTGGGTGATCATGATGAGCGCGGTCCCCGACTCGGTCACCAGCTCGCGCAGCAGCGCGAGGATCTGCGCCTGGATGGTGACGTCGAGCGCCGTGGTCGGCTCGTCCGCGATGAGCAGCCGCGGCTCGCACGCCAGCGCCATCGCGATGAGGGCGCGCTGCCGCATCCCCCCGGAGAGCTGGTGCGGGTACTCCTTGAGCCGTCTGGTCGGGTCGGGGATCCCGACCTTGTTGAGCAGCTCGGTGGCCTTGCGGCTGGCCGGCCCCGACTTCATCCCCTTGTGCGCCTGCAGCACCTCGGCGACCTGCACACCCAGCGGCACGACCGGGTTCAACGAGGAGAGGGGGTCCTGGAAGATCATCGCCAGCTCGCTGCCGCGGCGCTCGCGCAGCTGCTCCTGGCTCAGCCGCAGCAGGTCCTGCCCGTCGAACATCACCTCGCCGGTGACGGTGTTGCCCCGCGCCGGCAGCAGGCCCATGATCGCCAGCGAGGTCACCGACTTGCCGCAGCCGGACTCACCGACGAGGCCGACGGTCTGTCCGGGACGGACGTCGAAGCTGACCTGGTCCACCGCGGCGAAGGCCCGGCGGCCCCGGCCGAAGGTCACGGAGAGGTCGCGGACGCTCAGGAGGGGCTCCCCGGAGCCGGATCCGGTCGTGGTCGAGGTCGTGGCGGTGCGGGTCATGGTCGGCCTCCTCAGCGCCGGGACTTCGGGTCGAGGGCCTCCCGCAACGACTCGCCCATCAGGGTGAAGCCGAGGGCGACCACGATGATGCACAGCGCCGGGTAGACCGCGACGTGCGGGTAGGAGTTGAAGAAGACCTGCGCCCGGCCCAGCATCTGCCCCCACTCCGGGACGGAGTCGTCCTGGCTCCCGAGCCCGAGGAAGGACAGGGCCGCCGCGTCGATGATGGAGACCGCGAGCACCAGGGTGCCCTGCACGATGACCGGTCCGAGCGAGTTCGGCAGCATGTGGCGGAACACGATGGCGGCCGGTCTCACCCCGAGGGCCCTGGCCGCGAGCACGTGGTCGCTGTGCCGTTGCGAGATCATCGACCCTCGCAGCAGCCGGGCGAAGATCGGGACCTGGATGATCGCGATGGCGGCGATGACGGTCCACTGGCTGGGGCGGGCGAAGAGGGCGGCGATCGAGAAGGCCATGAGCAGCGAGGGGATCGAGAGCATCACGTCCACGATCCGCATCACCAGGCTGTCCGCCCATCCGCCGATGCCACCGGCGATCGTGCCGAGCACCATGCCCCCGGCCAGGCCGCCGAGCGTGGCCATCACCCCGACGATGAGGGTCTGCCGGGAGCCGACGAGCAGCCGGGAGAGCGTGTCGCGGCCCGCGTTGTCGCCCCCGAGCGGGAAGCCCTCCTGCGCCGGGGGGATGGGTGTCGCTGGGCTGACCTGGCCGATGAGCAGCCGGGCCGCGGGGTCGTGCGGGGCCAGCCAGGGGGCGATGGCCGCGATGAGGACGAAGACCGTGACGATGCCCAGCCCGACGAGGAAGACCGGGTCGCGGCGCAGCCGGCGCCAGGCGCTCTGCCACAGGCTGACGCCCTCGGCGGAGGACAGGCTGCCGGCCTCGGCGAGGGAGTCGATGCGCTCCTTCTTCCGGTCGCCCAGCGCGGCCAGGGCGGATCGGCGTCGGCCGTGACCGGTGTCGTCACCGGTGGTGGTGGAGGAGGTGTCGTGCGTGTCGGTCACAGGATGCTCCTCGTCAGGTCCGCACGCGCGGGTCGATGATGGCGTAGGTCACGTCGACGATGAGGTTGACGATGATGTAGATGAGGGCCGCCATCATGATGAGCACCTGCAGGACGGGGTAGTCCCGGAGCTCGAAGCCCAGCGCCAGCGCCTGGCCGATGCCGGTGAAGGCGAAGACCTTCTCGGTGAGGACGGCTCCCGCGAGCAGCGCGCCGATCTGCAGGCCGATGATGGTGACCACCGGGATCAGCGCGTTGCGCATGATGTGCCGGACGCGGATGGTCTGCTGCCGCAGCCCCTTGGCGCGGGCGGTGCGCACGTAGTCCTCGTCCATGACGTCGATGACTGCGGCGCGGGTGATCCGGAAGATGATGGCGAAGGGGATAGAGCTCAGCGCGATCCCCGGCAGGATGAGGTGCTTGAAGGCGTCCCAGGCCGCGTCCCACTCCCGGGTGATCAACCCGTCGAGGACGTAGAAGTTCGTGATGTGGGTGGCGTTGATCGTGACGTCCTGCCGCCCGGAGGGAGGCAGCCAGCCCAGCTGGACCGCGAAGATGTACTTCAGCACGTAGGCCAGGAAGAAGACCGGGACGGCGACGCCGACCAGCGAGAAGACGATGCTCCCGGTGTCGAACACCCCGCCCCTGCGGCGGGCCGCGAGGTAGCCGAGCGGGATGGCGAAGGTGAGCGCCAGCACCATCGCGAAGATGCTCAGCTCGATGGTGGCGGGGAACCGCTGGGTGAAGACGTCCAGCGCGGGCTGACCGCGGTAGACGCCGTTCGAGATGCCGAAGTCCCCCTCGAGCGCCCGCTGCAGGAAGCGCCAGTACTGCACCGGCAGGGGCTGGTCGAGGCCGAGGGCCGCGCGCAGCGCCGCGGCGGACTCCGGGGTCCCGCGCTCGCCGAGCAGCGCGCTCACGACACCACCCGGGAGGGAGCGCAGCCAGGCGAAGAGCAGCACGCTCAGCACGAAGAGGGCGAGCACCGCCTGCAGCATCCGGCGGACGATGAATCTGAGCACGGTGGCTGCTCCGCATCTGTGCGTGCCGCCCGGCGGGCGGCGGGGGTCTCAGGGACAGGGGGTGGTCGCGGTCCGCGACGAGACTAGACGCGTGGCGGGCCGAACCCCAAGGGCCCGACCCGCCACGCGTGTCATCGCGAGATCTCCTGGATCACTCGCTCAGGGTGATGGTGGAGAAGTCCTCCGCCGTCAGCGGGCTGGGCTCCAGCCCCTGGACGTTCGGACCGACCACGATCGCGGGCGGGCTGTGCGAGAGCGGGAGCCCCGGCAGCCAGTCCTCGCTCATGATGTTGGCGTTGAGCTCCATGTAGAGCTCCTCGCGCGTCGCCTCGTCCGCCTCGGCGTCGGCGGCCTGGAGCTGCTCCTGCAGCTCGCCGTTCCAGTCGTAGGCACCGGTGCCGAACTGGTTGTCGTCACCGCAGAAGAAGGCGCACAGGAAGTTGTCCGCCGAGTTGAGGTCGCCGGTCCAGCCCAGGAAGTAGGCCGGTGCGCGCGAGCTCGTCGTGTCGTCGATGTAGCCACCGTTCCACGGCTTGGTGATCGGCTCGACGGTGATGCCGGCCGCCTCCCAGTCGGTGCGGATCGCGTCGAAGACGCGCTGCGGGTCCGGCATGTACGGCCGGGTGACCTCGGAGGGGTACCACAGCTCGATGGTCAGGTCGGACACGCCGGCCTCCTCGAGCAGCTCCTGCGCACGCTCGACGTCGTACTCGTAGGGCGCGATGTCACCGTTCCAGCCGCTGACCGTGTCCGGCATGAACTGCGTGGCGACCGACGCGCCCTCCGGGAGCTGGCTCGCGACGAACTGCTCGCGGTTGATCGCGTGGTAGAGCGCCTGACGCACCAACGGGTCCTCGAGCTGCTCGTCCGCGACCGGGTTCAGCGCCAGGTAGAGCACGTTGAACGGGTCCCGGATGAGCACCTGCTGACCGGCGTCCTCGAGGGCCTGCCAGTCGACCGGGTTGGGCAGGTCGTAGCCGTTGATGGTGCCGGCCTCCAGCTCCTGGCGGCGGGCGTTCTCGTCCGGGATGATGTTGAAGACGAGGTTCGCGACCCCGGCGGGCTCACCCCAGAAGTCCTCGTTGCGGGCCAGCGTCACGGTGCCGCCGGCGTTGTCGTAGGACTCGAAGGTGAAGGGTCCGGTGCCGGTCGGGTGCTCCTGCGCATACTCCGGGAAGACCAGCGCGTCGCCCTCGGCCGCGATGCCGTTGGCGTCGTACTCCTCCATCGCGGCCGGCGAGGAGATGGCGTACGACGACTGCGAGAGCACCATCGGGAACTTGCCTGTCACCCGGCTGACGACCACCGTGGCGGTGAGGTCGTCGGTCGCCTCGCAGGACTCGTAGAGGCTGTCGTCGCCGAAGCCGAAGTCGTTGCCGTAGTAGTAGGCCGCCGCGGGGAGCTGACCGGTCTCGTTCTGATCGGCCCAGCGCTCGAAGTTGGCGCAGACCGCCTCGGCGTTGAACTCCGTGCCGTCGTGGAAGGTCACGCCCTCCTGCAGCTCGAAGGTCCAGGTGAGACCGTCCTCGCTCTCCCAGGAGGTGGCGAGCTCGGGGACACTCTCGGTGCCGCCGGGCTCGATGCCGATGAG
Organism: Serinicoccus kebangsaanensis; assembly: GCF_008919445.1. Taxonomy (GTDB): domain Bacteria; phylum Actinomycetota; class Actinomycetes; order Actinomycetales; family Dermatophilaceae; genus Ornithinicoccus; species Ornithinicoccus kebangsaanensis. Next base: position 83,418 of record NZ_VSLG01000010.1, read on the forward strand.
GTTCTGGTAGATCTGGCGGGTCACCCGGAAGGTCTCGCCGTCGCTGGCGTAGAACGGGTCGAACGTCGCCGGGGCGCCTGCTGCGCCGAAGACGAAGGTCGCGTCGGAGCTCTCGCCGCCGCCGGCCTCCTCCGACGCTCCGGAGCCCTGGTCGTCGCCCTCCGAGCCCGAGTCGCGCTCGGACTCGGCACACGAGCTCAGGACGAGGGCCAGAGCTGCACTGGTCGCGGCGATCGCGACCCTGCGGTTCTTCATCGTGCCTCCTACGTCATCGATGTCCGGGCGCGGGTTTGCCCGGTCTAACCGGTGAGAACACCACACCCGGGGCCGGTTGCCAAGGGTGGCGGGCGCTTCGTGACGGGACCGTGACCTGCCCCTACGGCAACCTGTGGCTGCCAGAATGCCGGGATGCCTGTGATCGCAGCAGTGGCCCTGTGCGACGACCTGGACCGGCCGACGACGGTGCTGGCCGGTCGCCGCAGCGCGCCACCGGCTCTGGCCGGTGGCTGGGAGTTCCCGGGTGGCAAGGTCGAGCCGTGCGAGCGCGCCGTCGACGCGGCCGTGCGGGAGGCGCAGGAGGAGCTGGGGGTGAGCGTCCGCCTGGGGGCCAGGATCGGGGGCGACTGGCCGCTGACGCCGCCGTGGGTGATGCAGCTGTGGTGGGCGGTGGTCGAGCCGGGCCAGCCCGACCCCGCGCCGCTGGAGGACCACGACCTGCTCCGCTGGCTGGTCCGGGAGGAGCTGGAGCAGGTGGCCTGGCTGGAGCACGACCTGCCGATCGTCCGCCACCTCGCGCCGCTGCTGCACGGCTGAGGACAGGGCTGCGGGCCGGTCCGGCGCCGGACACATGGTGCCGTGAGGTCGCGCCGGGGGTGAGACACTGGCGCCATGCCCCACGGTGACCCTTCCTCCGGCGTGCCCGCCGCCCTCCGCGCTGACATCCGCAACGTCGCCATCGTGGCGCACGTCGACCACGGCAAGACCACCCTCGTCGACGCCATGCTGACCCAGGGCGGAGCCTTCGCCGACCACCGGGGCGAGTCCTCCGACCTGGAGCGGGTGATGGACTCCGGTGACCTGGAGCGGGAGAAGGGCATCACCATCCTGGCCAAGAACACTGCGATCCGCTACACCGGGGCGGCAGCTCCCGAGGGCGGGATGACGATCAACATCATCGACACCCCGGGTCACGCAGACTTCGGCGGGGAGGTCGAGCGTGGGCTCTCCATGGTCGACGGGGTGGTCCTGCTGGTCGACGCGTCGGAGGGGCCGCTGCCGCAGACGCGGTTCGTGCTCCGCAAGGCGCTCGCCGCCCACCTGCCCGTCGTCCTGTGCATCAACAAGGTGGACCGTCCGGACAGCCGGATCAGCGAGGTGGTGGACGAGGTCTACGCCCTGTTCATGGACCTGCTCGACGAGCACGACCCGGCCCAGGTGGAGGCCGCCCTCGACTTCCCGGTGGTGTATGCCTCGGCGAAGGCCGGGCGGGCGAGCCTCGAGGCACCAGGCGACGGCGAGCTCCCCGAGAGCACGGACCTGGAGCCGCTGTTCGCGACGATCCTGGAGACCGTGCCGGCGCCGACCTACACGCCGGGGGCGCCGCTGCAGGCGCACGTGACCAACCTGGACTCCAGCCCTTTCCTGGGGCGGCTGGCGCTGTGCCGCGTGCACGAGGGTGAGATCCGCAAGGGCCAGCAGGCCGCCTGGTGCCGGCGCGACGGCTCGGTCACCCAGGTCAAGATCACCGAGCTGCTGCTGACCGAGGCGCTGGAGCGCCAGCCGGCCGACCAGGCCGGCCCGGGAGACATCATCGCGATCGCCGGCATACCGGACATCACGATCGGGGAGACGCTCGCCGACCCCACCGACCCGGTGCCGCTGCCGCTCATCACCGTGGACGAGCCGGCCATCTCGATGACCATCGGGACCAACACCAGCCCGCTGGCCGGGCGGGTCAAGGGGGCCAAGGTCACCGCCCGTCTGGTGAAGGACCGGCTGGACAAGGAGCTGGTCGGCAACGTCTCGCTGCGGGTGCTGCCGACCGAGCGCCCCGACTCCTGGGAGGTGCAGGGCCGAGGTGAGCTGGCGCTGGCGATCCTGGTGGAGCAGATGCGCCGGGAGGGCTACGAGCTGACCGTCGGGAAGCCACAGGTGGTGACCCGTGAGGTCGACGGCGCCCTGCACGAGCCGGTGGAGCGGCTCACGATCGACACCCCGGAGGAGCACCTCGGCACCATCACCCAGCTGATGGCCGCACGCAAGGGGCGGATGGAGCAGATGACCAACCACGGCACCGGGTGGATCCGGATGGAGTACGTCGTGCCCTCGCGCGGGTTGATCGGCTTCCGCACCGAGTTCCTCACCGAGACGCGGGGCACCGGCATCGCGCACCACGTCTTCGACGGGTATGCCCCGTGGTTCGGCGAGATCCGCACCCGTCAGTCCGGGTCCCTGGTGTCCGACCGGTCCGGGGTGGCGACCAGCTACGCGATGTTCAACCTGCAGGAGCGGGGCACGATGTTCCTGGAGCCGACCACCGAGGTCTACGAGGGCATGATCGTCGGGGAGAACTCCCGGGCCGACGACATGGACGTCAACATCACCAAGGAGCGCAAGCTGACCAACGTCCGGTCGGCCGGTGCCGACGTGCTGGAGCGGCTGATCCCCCCGCGGGTGCTGTCGCTGGAGCAGTCCCTGGAGTTCTGCCGGGAGGACGAGTGCGTGGAGGTGACCCCGGAGGCGGTCCGCGTGCGCAAGGTCATCCTGGACGCGAACCAGCGGGCCAAGGCCGCCCGGTCCCGGGGCTGAGCCGTGCCGCCGCTCCCGGACCTGCGGGCGGGCCTGTCCGCCGCACCGGACCGGCCGCTGCGTCTGGTCGCGGTGCACGCCCACCCCGACGACGAGACCCTCGCCACGGGGCTGACCCTGGCGCACCACGTCGAGGCCGGTGACGAGGTGCACGTCATCACCTGCACCCTGGGCGAGGAGGGTGAGGTGATCACCCCGGCGCTGTCGCACCTGGAGGGCAGCGAGGAGCTCGCGGACCACCGCAGGGGCGAGCTGGAGCGGGCCATGGCACGGCTCGCGGTGCGGCACCACTACCTCGGCGGGCCGCGACCTCGGTGGCGGGACAGCGGCATGGCCGGATCGGCAGCGGCCTCGCACCCCCGGGCCTTCGCCGGTGCCGACCTGGAGGACGCGGCAGCCCTGCTCGCCCGGCAGCTCGAGGAGCTCGCGCCGGACGTCGTGCTCACCTACGACCCGTGGGGTGGCTACGGCCACCCCGACCACGTGCAGACGCACCGCGTCACCGCCCGGGCGGTGGAGCTGCTGGCCGCACGCCCCCGGCTGTTCGTCTCTCTCGTCCCGCGCAGCTGGGCGCGGCAGGACCGGGCGTGGCTCGCCGAGCACGTGCCGGCAGGCACCCGCAGCCCGGCCGGAGGCGTCGCGCAGGTGCCCGGGCCCGAGGACCCCTTCCCGCCGGGCGTCGTCGACGACGACGCGATCACGCACGTCGTCGTGGACGGGGCAGCCCTGCCGCGCCAGCGCGCGGCCCTGGCCGAGCACCAGACCCAGGTGACCCTGCACGACGGGTGGTACACCCTGTCCAACGACATCGCGGCGCGGTTGCCCGGCCGCGAGGCCTACGCCGCCTGGCCGGAGGCCCGTGACCTGCTCGTGAGCCTCCAGGGGGTGCCTGCACCGTGAGCCCCACCGAGGCCGACGCCCCGGAGCCGGTGGACCCGGCGGTCTACCGGCTGGCGATGGGCCGGTTCGCCAACGGGGTGGCCGTCGTCAGCGCGCGGCTGCGCGGTCACGACGTCGCGCTCACCGTGGACTCCCTGACCAGCGTCTCGCTCGACCCGCTGCTCCTCCTCGTCAGCCTGCATCCCGAGGCGCGGGTCCTCGAGGCGCTGGAGGACGGGTCCGACTTCGGTGTCAGCGTGCTCACCTCCACCCAGCGCGGCGTCGCCGAGTGGCTCGGGGAGGTGGGGCGTCCCCTGCACGACCAGCTCGGGCGGGTGTCGCACCACCGCGGCGAGGTCACCGGGACGGCCCTGGTGGACGACGCGCTGGCGGCCTTCGAGTGCCGGACCGTGGACATCCGGGAGGCGGGCGACCACCACCTGGTGCTGGGCGAGGTCGTCGGCCTCGAGGCGCGCCCCACCGACAACCGTGCCCTGGTGCACTACCGTGGACGGCTCGGGGAGCTGCGCTAGGCCAGGGCCGCCCGGTGCCTCCCGGACCACCGTGACGACGAGGAGAGCTGATGGCTGACGCCAGCGATCGACCGGCCACCCTGCGGGAGGAGGGCGACGGCCGCGGCTGGTGGGCCGTCGTCGGTCGGTTGGCCGCGGCGCTGCTCGTGCTCGGGCTCATCTACGTCGGCGCGGCGTTCTACTTCAAGGACCGCCCGCCGTCCGGGGTCAGCGTCGCGGGGGTGGACATCGGCTCGCTCACCGACCAGGAGGCCCGGGCCGAGCTGGGACGCGAGTTCGAGGACCGGACGACCGAGCCGATCGTCGTGGAGCTCGTGCCCGAGGGTGATGGCGGTGCCGGGAGCGAGGCCGAGCCGGTCGAGGTCGAGCTCGTGCCCGAGGACGCCGGCCTCTCGCTCGACCTGGACCGGACGCTCCGGGGCGTGACCGGACTGTCCTTCAACCCGGCCCGCATGTGGGACCACGTGGCGGGGGCGGACGAGGACCTGCCGCTCTACGGCGCCGTGGACCCTGCGGCCCTCGAGGCGACGCTGAGCCGGCTGGCGGAGGACTACGACACCACCCCTGTCGAGGGGGAGGTCAGCCTGAGCGAGGACGGCGTGCAGGTGGTGGATGCGCAGGACGGTCGCACCCTCGAGGTCGGGGCCAGCGCGGACGCGGTCTCCGAGGCGTGGACCGAGCAGGTGTGGGACGACCGGTCGGCGACGGAGGGGGAGCGTCGCGTCGCGGGCGTCGCGAGCGGGCAGCGGCCGCAGCTCACGGCGGAGGAGGTCGAGCGCTTCACCGAGGAGGTCGTGACCCCGGCGCTCGACGCGCCGGTGGTGGTCCAGGCCGGTCGGGGCCGGGGAGAGGGCAGGGAGCGCGCGGAGGCCCAGCTGGCGCGACGCGACCTGCTGCAGCTGCTGCGGGTCGAGCAGGAGGACGGCTCGCTCTCGCTGGGGGTCAGGGAGAAGGCGACGCTGGCCCGCATCCGCCAGGACCTCGGACGGCTGGAGCGGGGCCCGCGCGACGCCACCGTCCGGCTCGAGGGCTCGTCGGTGCAGGTCGTCGGCGCCCAGGTGGGGTATGCCCTGAGGGAGGACGGTCTGGTCGACGCCGTCCGGGCGGCACTGCCGGAGCGGGGGGACGGGCGCACCGTCGAGGCGGAGGTGGAGACGATCGAGCCGCAGATCCCGACTTCGGTGTCGGAGAACTGGAGCTTCACCCAGATGGCCTCCTTCTCCTCCCAGTTCCCGACCGGGGAGAGCAACGCGGCGCGCACCGCGAACCTGCGCGCAGGTGTCACCAACGTCAACGGGACCGTGGTCATGCCGGGGGAGCAGTTCAGCCTCGGTGCCGCGCTGGGTGCCATCGAGGAGGCGAACGGGTATGTCGAGGCACCGGTCATCGTGGACGGCCGGCTCGTCATGGGCCTGGGTGGCGGCCTGTCGCAGATCTCGACCGTGGTCTTCAACGTGAGCTGGTTCGCCGGTGTGCAGCTCGATGCCCACACGACGCACTCGTTCTACATCTCCCGGTATCCCGCGGGCCGGGAGGCGACGCTGGCCGTCCCCGTCATCGACAACCTGTGGACCAACGACACGAGCACCCCGATCGTGGTGCAGAGCTGGATCAGCGGAGACGAGATCCAGATGGTCTTCCTCGGTGACCGGCAGTACGCCGTGGAGACGATCGACGGGCCGCGGCGGAACACCACGACCGGGGAGCGGCGTGAGGACGACCGCGCCGACTGCGTGCCGCAGTCCCCGGCGGACGGCTTCACCATCCGGAACATCCGGATCCTGCGGCAGGGTGGCGAGGAGGTCGGCCGGGACGACTTCACCACCACCTACGACGCCGCCGACGAGATCATCTGCACGAACCCGCGCGCCGGCTCCTGAGCGCGCTGCGCCAGGGGGCCGCAGCAGCCCCACGGGTCCGGGACCGCCCCGGACGCCGTAGTCTGTCGCCCATGACGTACGTGATCGCCCAGCCGTGTGTGGACCTGAAGGACAAGGCCTGCATCGAGGAGTGCCCGGTCGACTGCATCTACGAGGGAGAGCGCTCGCTCTACATCCACCCCGACGAGTGCGTCGACTGCGGAGCCTGCGAGCCGGTCTGCCCGGTCGAAGCGATCTACTACGAGGACGACGTCCCGGAGGAGTGGGCGGACTACTACAAGGCCAACGTCGAGTTCTTCGACGACCTGGGCAGCCCCGGCGGCGCAGCCAAGATGGGTGTCATCGCCAAGGACCACCCCATCGTCGCGGGCCTGCCTCCGCAGTCCCACGACGAGTAGCCCCCAGCCGACCTCGACCCCGCGCACGGCCCACCACGACCAGGAGGACCTGATGACCGACACGCCCACCAGCCCGACCCCGGCCAGTCTCACCCACGGCGGCCAGGAGCTGTCACTGCCCGTGGTGCCGGCCGTCGAGGGCAACAACGGCCTCGACATCAGCGCCCTGCTGAAGACCACCGGAGACGTCACGCTCGACGTGGGCTTCGTCAACACCGCCTCCTGCCAGTCCGAGATCACCTACATCGACGGTGGCGAGGGCATCCTGCGCTACCGCGGCTACCCGATCGACCAGCTCGCGGAGCAGTCGACCTTCCTGGAGACCAGCTACCTGCTCATCTACGGGCACCTGCCGACCGCGTCCGAGCTGGAGGAGTTCGACCAGCGGCTGCGTCGCCACACCCTGCTCGTCGAGGACATGAAGAACTTCTTCGACGGCTTCCCCCGGGACGCGCACCCCATGTCGGTGCTCTCCTCCGGGGTGTCCGCGATGGGCACCTTCTACCAGGACAGCCTCGACCCGCACGACCCCGAGGCCGTCGAGATCTCCACGATCCGGTTGATGGCCAAGCTGCCCACGATCGCGGCCTACGCCTTCCGCAAGAGCCGGGGCCAGTCGATCCTCTACCCGAACAACGACTACAACCTGGTCGAGAACTTCCTGTGGATGACCTTCGGCCAGCCCACCGAGCAGTACGAGATGGACCCGGTGGTGGCCCGGGCCCTGGACCAGCTGTTCATCCTGCACGCCGACCACGAGCAGAACTGCTCCACCTCGACCGTGCGGCTGGTCGGGTCGTCCGAGGCCAACCTGTTCAACGCCATCTCGGCCGGCATCCACGCGCTGTCCGGGCCGCTGCACGGAGGGGCCAACAGCGCGGTGCTCGCCATGCTGGAGCAGATCAAGGCCGACGGTGGCGACGTGGGCGAGTTCGTCCGGAAGGTCAAGGACAAGGAGGACGGGGTCAAGCTCATGGGCTTCGGCCACCGCGTCTACAAGAACTACGACCCCCGCGCCGCCATCGTCAAGGACACGGCCCACGAGATGCTCGCGAAGGCCGGGGACAACCCGTTGCTGGAGCTCGCCAGCGAGCTGGAGCAGAAGGCCCTGGAGGACGACTACTTCGTGGAGCGCAAGCTCTACCCGAACGTCGACTTCTACACCGGGCTGATCTACGAGTCCATGGGCTTCCCGACGGACATGTTCACGGTGCTCTTCGCGATCGGTCGGCTCCCGGGCTGGATCGCGCAGTACCGCGAGATGATCGCCGACCCGGCGACCAAGATCGGCCGTCCGCGTCAGGTCTACATCGGGGAGGGCGAGCGCTCCTACGCCCCGATGGACCAGCGGGGCTGATCGGCCTCAGCCCACCTCGATGACGACGGCGGTCGAGGACCCGGCCGCGGGCTGCTCGTCGTCCGACCACTGCCCGGACCCGCGGTCCCAGGTGCGCCCCGCGACGCTGACCGCGCTCACGTCCTCGGCCTCGGCATGGGCGACCGCCCAGGTGGCCGCCGCCCAGGCCCTGGACCCCTCACCAGGGTCGAGCCGGACCAGCTGCTCCTCGACCTGAGCCTGCATGCCCAGCTGGGCCAGGGCCTTGTCCGACACCGCCTGGGCCGACCCCGCGCCGGCCGGGTCGCCCAGCCGGCAGGTCAGGTCGCTCCCTCCGCCCTCCTGCCCGGTGAGGATCGAGGCCAGCACCCGGCCCTCCCACTCGTGGTCGGCGTAGGCGTCGGGGTAGGCGCTGCGCTGCACCTCCTGGGCCACCTCCGTGACGACCCCCTGGTCCCAGCCCTCGACCTCGATGAGCACGTCGTAGAAGGCGTTGCTCGCATACACCGGGTCGGTGATCTGCTCCACCGTGCCCCAGCCCTGGCTGGGCCGCTGCTGGAACAGGCCCTGGCTGTCGGCGTCGCCGTAGCGCAGGTTGCGCAGCTTGCTCTCCTGGATCGCGGTGGCCAGCCCGATGGTGGCCGCCCGTGGGGGAAGGCCGCGCTGCACCGACACAGCTGCGATGGTGGCGGCGTTGGCGGACTGCTCGGGGGTGAGGGACACCTCCCTGCCGGCGGCGGCGAAGGTGCAGCGGGCGGGAGCCAGCTCGGACGACACCCACCGGGCGCCCAGCACCGCGGCGCAGGCCGTCAGCCCGATCACGAGGACCGGGGCGACGGCGCGGGAGGCACGGGAGGGGGGCACCGGACCAGTCTAGGGAGGCTGTGGGCGCCCGACCCACTGGCGTAGGGTCGGCTGCGTGCCAGGCAGCGACGACGACCAGCGCCCGCAGCCCGTGCCCGGCCGACCGGGTCCGCGGGCCACGACCGACCAGCGGCTGCTCGACGACACCGGACCCGTCAGCTGGATGGACTCCGACCCGTGGCGGGTCATGCGGATCCAGGCCGAGTTCGTCGAGGGCTTCGGCGCGCTGGCCGAGGTCGGGCCGGCCGTGTCCGTCTTCGGCTCGGCACGGACGCCCTCCGACCATCCCTACTACGCCCTCGGCGTGCGGGTCGGGGCCGCCCTGGCCGAGGCCGGGTACGCCGTCATCACCGGCGGCGGCCCCGGGACGATGGAGGCCGCCAACCAGGGGGCGCGGTCGGCAGGTGGCACCTCGGTCGGCCTGGGGATCGAGCTGCCGTTCGAGACCGGTCTGAACTCCCACGTCGACCTCGGCATCAACTTCCGCTACTTCTTCGTGCGCAAGACGATGTTCGTGAAGTACTCCGAGGGCTTCGTGGTGCTTCCCGGCGGGGTGGGCACCCTGGACGAGCTGTTCGAGGCGGTCACCCTCATCCAGACCGGCAAGGTCACCAACTTCCCGATCGTGCTGGTCGGACGCGCCTACTGGGCGCCGATGCTCGACTGGCTCGAGCAGACGTTGCTGGCCGAGGGGATGATCTCGCCGGGCGACCTGGACCTGATGCGGGTGACCGACGACGTGCAGGAGGTCGTCCGCTGGGTGACGAGCCATCGCCTCGGTCGTCCGCAGCCGGAGGAACGCGACGTCTGACCTCGCAGGGCGGGTTCTGGTCCGCGGGGCCTGACGTGCCATGATCTGTGCCGTGATCATCGTCGGGGTTGTGGCCGCGGTGGTCGCCCTCGGGGCTCTGCTGGCGTGGGCGATCACCCGACGCGACGTGCCCGGGGTGCCCGAGGCGGTCGGCACACAGTCGGCCCGGGCGCTGGCCGCGGGGCCGGTGGACGCCGCCCAGGTCCACGCCCTCCGCTTCGACCAGGCCGTGCGGGGCTACCGGATGGAGCAGGTCGACGAGGCGTTGCAGCGGCTGGCGGACGAGCTGGCCGAGCGAGACGCGGAGATCGAGCGGCTGCGGGGCGAGCCGGAGGGGCCGACGACGAGCGAGCGCGAGAGGGGGAGTGATGCAGCGAGCGAACGACGGTGACCTGTTCGTCGCCCAGGACGGCGTGACCCGGTGCGGCTGGCCGGGGATCCACCACGCCGACTACCGCGACTACCACGACCGGGAGTGGGGCAAGCCCGTCCACGGGGAGACCGCGCTGCTGGAGCGGCTCTGCCTGGAGGGTTTCCAGAGCGGCCTGTCCTGGCTGGTCATCCTGCGCAAGCGACCCGGCTTCCGCGCCGCCTTCGCCGGCTTCGACCCCGACATCGTGGCGCGCTTCAGCGAGGCCGACGTGCAGCGGCTGCTGGGTGACGAGGGGATCGTGCGCAACCGGCGCAAGATCGAGGCCACCGTCGCCAACGCCCGCGCGACCCTGGAGCTGCGCGAGCACGGCGGCCTCGAGGAGCTGCTGTGGACGCACGCACCCGAGCCGACGCCTCGGCCGCGCACCTTCGCGGACGTCCCGACCCAGACCACCGAGTCCGAGATCCTGGCCAAGCGGCTGCGCAAGGCCGGCTTCGAGCAGGTCGGGCCCACCACGCTCTACTCCACCATGCAGGCCTGCGGCCTGGTCGACGACCACCTGGTGGGCTGCTTCCGCGCGGGGTCCTCCCGGTCCGGCTCCCGGCTGACGGAGATGCGCGCGACCTCATGACCGCGGCGCCGACCGAGCGGGGCGCGACCAGCCGCCGGCCCCTGGATCTGCGCCTCGTGGTCTCCGTCCTGCTGCTGTGGACCCTGCTGCGCGCGGTGAGCGCGCTCCTGCTGTGGCGGCTGGCGACCCAGCACCAGGACCCCTCCGTCTACGACGACCCGGGCGTGGCCCGCTACTTCCAGTTCGCCACCCTCTGGGACGGACAGTGGTACGAGCGGATCGCGACGCAGGGCTACCCGGACACGCTGCCCGTGGGAGCCGACGGCCAGGTCCAGCAGAACCCGTGGGCCTTCTACCCCGTGTTCCCGATGCTCGCCCGCGGCGTGATGGCGCTGACCGGGTGGCCGTTCGCCGTCGCCGGACCGGTCGTCGCGACCGTGCTCGGGTATGCCGCGGCCGTCGTCGTCGCGGGTCTGCTGGCCGAGAAGGTGGGCAGGGCGGGAGCGCTCGCCGGCGTGACCCTGCTCGGCGCCTACCCCAGCTCGCCGACCTTCCAGGTGGCCTACACCGAGTCGCTGGCCCTGCTCGTCCTCGCGGCCGCCCTGTGGCTGCTCGTCCGCGAGCGGTGGTGGGCCGCCGGGGCGGTCGCCCTGCTCACCGGGCTGGCCCGACCGGTGGCGCTCCCGCTCGGGCTGGTGGCGCTCGTGGTGGTCCTCGCCCGGTGGCGCGACCGGGACCGTCGACCCCTCGCCCCCCGGGAGTATGCCGCGATGGCGTCCGCGCTGCTCGGCTGCGGGCTGGCGGGACTGGTCTGGCCCGCGGTCGCGTGGGCGCGCACCGGCCGCCCGGACGGTTACACCGCGACGATGTCCGCGTGGCGGGGTGGCGCGGACGTCCTGCCCTTCCTGCCCAGCATCGAGCGGGCGCAGTGGCTGTGGGGCGACTTCCTCGGCCTGGTCGTGCTCGCGGGAGGCCTCGGGCTGCTCGTGCTCGCGGTGCTCGGACCGTGGGCCGCCGGGCTGGGTCTGGCCCTGCGCACCTGGTGCCTCGGCTACGCGCTCTACCTCTTCGCGGCGCTGGATCCCTGGACCAGCCTCTACCGCTACCTGATGCTGCTCTTCCCGCTCTTCGTCGTGGCGGCCGGCGCCGGCTGGAGCCCGGGGGAGGGGCCGCACCAGCCCCGCTGGTTGCTGACCGTCAGGACCGTGGTCCTCGCCCTGCTCCTGCTCGGCTGGCAGGTGTGGTGGGGGTGGTACCTCTTCCGCTTCGTCCCGCCCAGCGACTATCCGCCGTGACGGTGGGGGGCCGGGGTCAGCGACCGGTGAAGCCGGGCTTCTCCTTGGCCAGGAAGGCGTCGACGGCGGCCCGGTGGTCGGCGCTGGTCCCGGTCCGGGTCATCAGCTGCTCCTCGACGGCCAGCGAGTCCGCGAGGCCGTGGCCCGCGGAGTAGGCGATCGCGCGGCGCACCGCGCCGTAGGCCACGGTGGGGCCCTCGGCCAGCCGGCGAGCCACCTCCGCCACCCGCCCGGCCAGCTCTGCGTCCGGCACGACCTCGGTGGCGAGCCCCAGGTCGAGAGCCTCCTGCGCCGGGACGGTGCGCGGGAAGAGCAGCAGCTCCTTGGCCCGCGCGGTGCCGACCAGCCTCGGCAGCGACCAGGACGTGCCGGAGTCGCAGGAGAGCGCGATGCCGGTGAAGGCGAGGTTGAAGCCCGCCGACTCGGCGACGTAGCGCAGGTCGCAGGCGAAGGCGAAGGCCGCCCCGGCGCCGGCTGCCACCCCGTTGACCGCGGCCACGACCGGCTTGTCCATGGTGGCCAGCAGCTCCACGACCGGGTTGTAGTGCTCGGCCACCGTGCGCCACAACGACTCGGCGTCCTGGCTCAGCAGGCCGACGTGCTCCTTGAGGTCCTGTCCGACGCAGAACGCGCGCCCCGAGCCGGTCAGGACCACGCACCGGACCTCCGGGTCGGACGCGAGGTCCTGCAGCGCGGCGAGCAGGGCCTCCTTGGTGGCGACGTCCAGCGAGTTCATCGCGTCGGGGCGGCTCAGGGTGAGCGTGGCCACCCCTGACTCGCGCTCCACGTGCACGGGTGAGGCGTCGGTGCGCATCTGCCCAACCTATCTGCTCGTGGCGGCCAGCACCTCATCGACGTAGCGGTCGGCCGCCGGCGCCAGCGCCCGTGCCACCTCGAGGAACCGCATCCTGGCCCGGTGCCCCGGCCAGTCGTGCGGGAGCACCTCCGGGGGCAGCTCGGGGTCGCGGAAGAGGAACCGTCGCCACTCGTGCACCAGCAGCGTCCGGTCGCGGTAGGACTCCTCCGGCCCGGACCGGGCGACCTGGTCCGGGTGCGGGAGGCCCTGCTCGAAGCGGCGGTGCGCCGTGGCGATGTCGGCCAGGTCCCAGACGCGGCCGGCCAGCCGGGCGCCGTCCTGCGCCGGCTGGAGGTCACCGTGCACGGCGACCCACCCGACCCCCAGCGGACGCAGCGAGGAGGCGAGCTCCGGGCTGGGCCGCGGACTCACCCAGCCGCCGACGCCGAGCCGCCCGTAGCCGAGGTAGGCCATCGTCGTCGCGACCTGCTCGCGACGACGCCGGTCCCCGCCGGTGTCCACGTGGACCACGTGCCACCGGCCGTCCCACGGGGGAGCGGTGAGGGCATAGATCCGGTCGTGCGCGCGGTGCCAGCGGTCCTGCGCGCGGGCGGTCGCGGCATACCCCCGCTGACCGCTGTCGGTGCGCGGCTCCAACCAGCCCTGGGCCGCGAGCCGGGAGATGGCGGTGCGGGTCGCCGGGCCGCCGACCTCCACCGTCCCGGTGAGGGTGACGATGGCGGAGACCGGCGCCCACCAGCCGCGTCGCCGCAGGTGGTCGCCGAAGAGGTCGACGACGGCGGAGCGGGCGTGCACGGTGCCAGTGTGCCGCACCCTGGCCGCCGTCCCGCTGCAGGCCAGGGCCACCCCGATTATGCGGCCGGAGCGCGAGGGGGGATAATCAGGGGAGGAAGGGCTCCGTCGACACCGCGGCGGACGAGCGGCATGCGGCCGCGCCACAAGGAAGGGCAACCATGGCAGCAATGAAGCCTCGCACCGGGGACGGTCCTCTGGAAGTGACCAAGGAGGGTCGCGGCATCGTCCTCCGCATGCCTCTCGAGGGCGGTGGGCGGCTGGTCGTCGAGATGAACCCCGAAGAGGCGGGCGCCCTCGGCGACGCCATCAAGGACTGCGTGGGCTGAGCGCCGAGCCCCAGAGCGACCACCACCAGCCCCCGGACGAGCGGTCCGGGGGCTGTCGTGTGCTCAGCGCTTGACCGCGACGAGCAGGCCGTCGCCGACCGGCAGGAGGGCGGGGACCAACCCCTCCTCGTCCCGCAGCGACTTGCCCAGGTCGCGCAGGACCGTCGTGGTCTCGTCCCGCGCCGCGGGGTCGGCCACCTTGTCGTGCCACAGCATGTTGTCCAGCACCAGCAGCCCGCCCGGGCGGAGCAGCCGGAGCGCGGCCTCCACGTAGACCGGGTACCCGTCCTTGTCGGCGTCGACCAGGACCAGGTCGTAGGCGCCGTCGGTCAACCGGCTCAGCACCGCCGCCGCGTCCCCGCTGATCACCCGGGTCCGCTGCGGCGGGATCCCCGCCGAGGTGTAGGCCTCCCGGGCCGCCCGCTGGTTCTCCGGGTCGCTGTCGATCGTCGTCAGGACCCCCTCCCGCGGCATGCCCTGCAGCATCCACAGGCCGGAGCTCCCCGCACCGGTGCCCACCTCGACCACGTGCGTGGCCTGCACCGCGGCCGCCAGTAGACGCAGCGTCGCGCCTGCGCCGTTGCCCAGCGGGGTCGCGCCGAGCTCCTCGCCACGGCGCTGCGCCGACTCGATGACGGGATGGGGGGAGATGAAGTCCTCGGCGTAGGCGATCGAGGAAGCCTTGGGTGCAGCCATGGGCGTCAGCCTAGCGCCACCGCAGGTCAGCGGCGTCCAGCCTGCTCCCAGCCAGGTCTGCCACCGTGGTGACATGTCGGCGCAAGACTGGGTCCCCCCGAGCTGGGAGGAGATCGTGCGCGAGCACTCGCCGCGCGTCTACCGGTTGGCCTACCGGCTGACCGGTGACCCGCACGAGGCCGAGGATCTCACCCAGGACGTCTTCGTGCGCGTCTTCCGGTCACTGGACTCCTTCCGTCCCGGGACCTTCGAGGGCTGGCTGCACCGGATCACCACCAACCTCTTCCTGGACAAGGTCCGCCGGCGCCAGCGCATCCGCTTCGACGCCCTCACCGACGAGCTGTCCGCCCGGCTGCCGCTGCGCGCCTCGGGCACCGACCCGGAGCAGGTCTACGCGATGACCCACCTGGACGGGGACATCCAGGAGGCGCTGAACGCCCTGCCCCCGCAGTTCCGTGCCGCCGTCGTGCTGTCCGACATCGAGGGCCTCTCCTACGAGGAGGTCGCCCAGACGCTCGGGATCAAGATGGGCACCGTCCGCTCCCGGATCCACCGTGGGCGGGCCCTGCTCCGGCAGTCCTTGGCGCACCGTCGCCCGACGCGTGGCCCCAGCCGCGGCGGACCCGCGCTGGGTCGACCGGCCGCAGCCCTCGGCTGAGGGCCGGCGCTGGCACAATCGGCTTCCATGACCGACCCTGGCGCGTGGCGCCCACCCCAGCCGCAGCATCCCGCCCCGGCCGCCCCCGCGGTCAGGACCGGCCCTCGCCGCCCCGCCCCCCGGCGCAGCCTGGCGCCGGTGGTCGTGGTCTCGGTCCTCGGTGGACTGCTCGGCGGCATGGGTGGTGCCGTCCTCGCCGACCTGCTCGAGCCGGAGGCCCAGACCCCGGTGGCCGCGCCCGAGCCCACGACGCCCGCACCCCCGCCGGCCCCGGTGCAGGCGGACGGGACGATCAGCGGGCTGTCCCGCGCGGTGCTGCCCAGCGTGGCGCTGATCTCGGTCGGGCAGGACGGCGCCCTCGGTCAGGGCTCCGGGTTCGTCGTGCGCGAGGACGGGTACCTGCTCACCAACCACCACGTGATCGAGGTCGCGGACGGTGACTCCATCGTCGTGGAGCTGCCCGGCGAGGACCCCATGGACGGAGAGCTGGTCGGGTCCGACCCGGCCTACGACATCGCCGTGCTCAAGGTGGACCGGGAGGACCTGTCACCGCTGGCCTTCGCCGACTCCGACGGGGTGCAGGTGGGGCAGACGGTCGTGGCCGTGGGTGCCCCGCTGGGACTGGACAACACGGTCACCAGCGGCATCGTGTCCGCGCTCGACCGGCCCGTGGTGGCGGGCGACACGCAGGAGAGCACGAGCTACATCAGCGCGATCCAGACCGATGCCGCGATCAACCCGGGCAACTCCGGCGGGCCGCTGCTCGACCTGTCCGGGCGCGTGGTCGGGGTGAACTCCGCGATCGCCCAGATCCCTCAGGCTGCCGGGTTCGGCGGCCCCTCCGGGAGCATCGGCCTGGGCTTCGCCGTCCCGGCGGAGCTGGCCGACCGCACCGCGACCCAGCTCATCGAGACCGGGACCAGCGAGCACCCGGTGATGGGGGTCCTCGTGGACCTCACCTACACCGGCGACGGAGCCCGCGTCCGCCGCGAGGCGGCGGGCGAGGAGCCGCCCGTCGTGGACGGTGGCCCGGCCGACCTGGCGGGCATCCGCCCGGGCGAGATCATCCTGTCCGTGGACGGCACGAGGATCCGCGACTCGCAGCACCTCATCGTGGTCCTGCGCTCCTACGCCGTCGGTGACACGGTCGAGCTGGAGATCCAGGACGAGGGTGGCGACCAGCGCAGCGTGAGCATCACGCTGGTCGGGTCCGGAGGGTAGGTACGCTGGGCTGCGCCGGTGTGGCCGAGCAGGCACCCGGACAGGACCGGCGAGCGGAAGGACAGGCGTGATAGGGACCCTGCACGGGTGGGAGGTGGTCCTCCTCATCCTCGCCGCGCTGGTCATCCTGGGTCCCACGAGGCTGCCCGGGTATGCCGCCAAGCTCGGTCAGGGGGTCCGCTACCTGCGTGATCTGGCCGAGGGCGCCAAGGGCCAGCTGCGGGACGAGCTCGGACCGGGCTTCGACGACATCGACTGGCGTCAGCTCGACCCCCGGCAGTACGACCCCCGCCGGATCGTGCGGGAGGCGCTCAGCGAGCCGGGAGCGGGTCGTCCGGGGGAGGACGACGACGAGCCCGAGGAGAAGCCGGTCTCCGCCAGGATGCAGCCGGCGTCGGGGCAGGTCCACGACCCGTCGGTGCCGACGCCCTTCGACCCCGACGCGACCTAGCGTCGGGCGGTGGGCGTGATGCCGAGCTTGCGTCCGGCCAGCCCCCGGCCACGGCGCGCCAGCTGACGGGCGACGCCGCGCAGCGCGGTCGCCGCGGGGGAGTCCTGCTGCTCCGGGTCGGCGGTGACGGGGGATCCCTGGTCACCGCCCTGCCGGAGGGCGACGTCGAGCGGGACCTGCCCCAGCAGCGGGACCTCGGCGCCGATCGACCGCGACAGCGACTCCGCCACCGCCTGTCCACCACCGCTGCCGAAGATCTCGGACCGGGAGCCGTCCGGCAGCTCCAGCCAGGACATGTTCTCGATGACTCCTGCCAGCCGCTGGTGGGTCTGCAACGCGATCGCGCCGGCGCGCTCGGCCACCTCGGCGGCCGCCTGCTGCGGGGTGGTGACGACCAGCAGCTCACTGCTGGGCAGCAGCTGCGCCACCGTGATCGCGATGTCGCCGGTGCCCGGGGGCAGGTCCAGCAGCAGCACGTCCAGGTCGCCCCAGTAGACGTCGGCGAGGAACTGCTGCATGGCACGGTGCAGCATCGGTCCGCGCCAGACCACCGGCTGGTTGCCCGGCACGAACATCCCGATGGAGATGACCTTGACCCCGCTCGGTTCGGCGACCGGGGGCAGGATCATGTCGTCCACCTGCGTGGGAGGCTGGGTCACGCCCATCATCCGGGGGACCGAGAAGCCGTAGATGTCGGCGTCCACGACCCCGACCCGTAGGCCCTCGTCGGCCAGCGCCACCGCGAGGTTGACGGTGACCGAGGACTTGCCGACGCCGCCCTTGCCGGAGGCCACGGCATACACCGTGGTCAGCGAGTCGGGCTGGGCGAACGGGATCTCCCGCTCGGCCTGCCCGCCGCGGAGCTGGTCGCGCAGGGCGCCGCGCTGCTCGTCGCTCATCACCCCGAGCCGGACGTCGACGCCGGTGACGTGCTCGACCTCGCCGACGGCGGAGGTCACGTCGCGGGTGATGGTGTCCTTCAGCGGGCACCCCGGCACCGTGAGCAGGACGGTGACCTGGACATGCCCCTCGTCGGTGACGTCGACCGCCTCGAGCATCCCCAGCTCGGTGATCGGCTTCTTGATCTCCGGGTCGTTGACCCGGGCGAGGGCAGCGTGCAGGGCGTCGGTACTCGGGGCGGGCATACCCTCCATGGTAGGCGCCGCCGCTGGGTGCGCCGACGGCCGGGGAGGGGCTCAGCCCGACCCGTCGCGGGGACCCCCCGGGTGCCGAGGACCACCGGCCGGGGGCTCACGGTCCGGGTCCTCGGCCTGGCCGTCGGTCTCCTCGCGCAGCTCGTCGAGCAGGTCGCGCAGCTCGGACCGGACGAAGTCCCGCGTGGCGACGTCCCGCATCGCCAGCCGCAGCGCGGCGACCTCGCGGGTGAGGAACTCGGTGTCGGCCAGGGTGCGCTCGTCGCGGGCGCGGTCCTGCTCCATCTGCACCTTGTCCCGGTCGTCCTGCCGGTTCTGCGCCAGCAGGATGAGCGGAGCGGCGTAGGACGCCTGCAGGCTGAGCATGAGGGTGAGGAAGATGAAGGCGTAGGGGTCGAACCGCGCGTCGGCCGGGAGCACGGTGTTCCAGGCGATCCACACCAGGACGAACAGGGTCATCCACACCAGGAACCGCGCCGTGCCCATGAACCGGGCGAAGCGCTCGGCGAAGGCCCCGAAGTTCTCCGGGTCCATCCTCGTCTGCGGCATCCAGCGGGACTGCTTGGCCAGGGGCTGGTCCAGCCGCGGCCCGGCCTTGGACTCCTCCTTGCGCCGGGAGCCGCCGCGGGAGCGCGCCGTGTGCCGCGTCGGCTCAGACATCCTCGACCTCCCCGAGATCCGCCTCGCGCCAGTCGTCCGGGAGGATGTGGTCGAGCACGTCGTCGACGGTGACCGCCCCCAGCAGCCGACCCTCGGGGTCGGCCACCGGGAGGGCGACCAGGTTGTAGGTCGCGAGCGCCCGGGTGACCACGCCCAGGCTCGCTCCCGGGGAGACGGGGTCGATGTCTGTGTCCAGGATCGATCCCACCGGCTGGTGCGGCGCCTCCCGGAGCAGCCGCTGGATGTGGATGCTGCCGAGCAGGCGGCCGGTCGGCGTCTCGTGCGGCGGGCGGGTGACGTAGACCAGCGAGGCCGTCGCCGGGTGCATCTCCTCGCGCCGGACCAGGGCCAGCGCCTCGGCGATGCTGGCCTCCGGCCCGAGGATGACCGGCTCGGTCGTCATCAGCCCGCCCGCGGTGTTCTCGTCGTAGGTGAGCAGCCTGCGGATGTCCGCGGCCTCGTCCGGCTCCATCAGGGCCAGCAGCTCCTCCCGCACGTCCTCGGGCAGGTCGGAGAGCAGGTCCGTCGCGTCGTCGGGCTGCATCACCTCGAGGATGTCCGCCGCGCGCTCGGTCGGCAGGTGGATGAGGATCTCCAGCCGGTCGTCGTCGGGCAGCTCCTCCAGGACGTCGGCGAGCGTCTCGTCGTCGAGGGCGTCGGCCACCTCGGCCCGGCGCTTGGTCGAGAGCTCGTGGACCGCCTCGGCCAGGTCCTGCGGCTTGAGGTCCTCGTAGGCCTCCAGCAGCGCGGTCGCGGCCTGCGGAGGTCCCTGCTCCTGCAGCCCCGCGACCGTGTCGATGTCCACCAGCAGCGTCTCGCCCCGGCGTCGACGCAGCAGCCCGCGCCGGGGTGCCTCGTCTCGCCCCTTGCGCACGAAGAGCTTGGTGATCCGCCAGTCCCCGCCGCGTTGCTGGTCGATGGCGACGTCCTCGACCACCGCCGGGTGACGCTGCTCACCGTCGGAGACGGTGACCTGCCGGTCGAAGAGCTCGCCCACCACGAGGGTCTCCCCGGCCCGCTGCTCGAACCGGCGCATGTTGACCAGGCCGGTGGTGATGACCTGCCCGGCCTCGATCGAGGTGACCCGCGTGATCGGCACGAACACCCGGCGCCGGCCGGGCACCTCGACGGCCAGCCCGATGACCCTCGGGCCCTGGGAGGCGGCCCGCCCGGTCAGCGTGACCACCACGTCCCGGACCCGCCCGACCTCGTCACCCAGCGGGTCGAAGACGCTCAGGCCGTTGAGGCGTGCGACGAAGACGCGGTGGGTGCTCACCTGAGGAAGAATACGACGGCGCCGGGCCCGGGCGGCGGCACCGGTCGCCGAGGCAGGTCGGCCCTTGGCACAATGGCGGGGTGACTTCTCCCACCGGCGCCCGGCGCCCGCTCACCGGTCCCACGCTGGACCTCGACTACCCCAAGAGCCTGGCCGTCTTCGACCGCTACGAGCAGGCCCAGGAGGCCGTCGACTACCTCTCCGACCAGGAGTTCCCGGTCGACCAGGTGCTGATCGTGGGCACCGACCTCAAGCAGGTGGAGCGGGTCACCGGCCGGCTCACCACCGGGAGGGTGGCGCTCGGCGGCGCGCTGTCCGGGATCTGGCTCGGGCTCTTCGTCGGGCTCGTCTTCGCGCTCTTCGCCGCGCCCGCCGACGCCCTCGTGACGGTGGCCTGGACCGCGGCCTTCGGCGCCGTCTTCGGCCTGGTCTGGGGGTTGATCGGGTATGCCTTCACCCGCGGCCGGCGGGACTTCACCTCGGTCACCCAGGTGGTCGCCACCCGCTACGAGGTGCTCACCGAGCACAAGCTGGTCGAGCGCGCGCGGGACCTGCTGGACTCCCGGCTCACCTGACCCCGCCGGCGCGGACCCAGGCCTCCACCTCGTCGGGGGTGCGCGGCAGCATGGCGGACAGGTTGCGCGCGCCGTCGGCGGTCACCACCACGTCGTCCTCGATGCGGACCCCGATCCCGCGCAGCTCCTCCGGGACCAGCAGGTCGTCGGCCTTGAAGTAGAGCCCCGGCTCGACCGTGAGGACCATGCCCTCGCGCAGCTCGGCATCGACGTAGTCGGCGCGCAGCGCCTGGGCGCAGTCGTGCACGTCGATCCCCAGGTGGTGGCTGGTGCCGTGGACCATCCAGCGCCGGTGGAACTGGCCCTCCTCGGCGTCCAGGGTCTGCTCCAGGGTCACGTCCTCCGGGAGCAGGCCCCAGTCCAGCAGGTGGCGGGCGATCACCTCGATGGCCGCGGCGTGCACGTCCTTGAAGCGGTTGCCCGGCCGCACCGCGGCCAACCCGGCCTCCTGGGCCTCCAGCACCGCCTCGTAGACCCGTCGCTGCGGCGCGGTGAAGGTGCCCGAGACCGGCACCGTCCGGGTGACGTCGGCGGTGTAGAGCGCGTCGGTCTCGACGCCCGCGTCGAGCAGCAGCAGCTGCCCGTCCTGCACCTCGCCGGTGTTGCGGATCCAGTGCAGCGTCGTCGCGTGGTCACCGGCGGCGCAGATGGAGTCGTAGCCCACGCCGTTGCCGGCGTGCCGGGCGTGCAGGCCGAAGACCCCCTCGATCCAGCGCTCCCCCCTGCCCCGGCGGACGGCTTCGGGCAGCTGCTCGACGACGGCGTCGAAGGCCGTGGCGGTGGCGTCGACCGCTTCCTGCATCTGCTGCACCTCCCAGGCGTCCTTGACCATCCGCATCGTGGACAGGGTGCGCGTCAGCTGCTGGTCCGACTCCTGCGCCGCGCTCACCTGCTCCTCGGAGGTCAGGCCCGCCTGGGTGCGGATCTCGTCCACCTGCTGGGCCACCTCGCGGTCGGCCTCCCGCACCACCCGGACCGCGAGGCCCGAGGGCCCCACGTCCTTGGCCAGCGCGTCCGGCAGCTCGCTGAGGTGGCGGGTCGGCAGGCCCAGCTCCGCGGACGCCGACTGCAGCGTCGGGCGGGAGCCGACCCAGAACTCGCCCGACCGGGAGTCGGCGAAGAACTCCTCGCTGTCCCGGTCCGCGAGCGGGACGAAGTAGAGGCACGCGTCATGCCCGGTGCCCGAGTCCGACGGCTCCAGCACCAGGACCGCGTCCGGCTCCCGATCGGCGCCGAGCCCGGTCAGGTGGGCGAAGGCGCTGTGCGGCCGGAAGACGTAGTCGGTGTCGTTGCTGCGGATCTTCAGGCCCCCGGCGGGGATCACCAGCCGCTCACCCGGGAACTGCGCGGACACCGCCGCGCGGCGGTCCGCGGCATACCGTGCCGCCTCGCTCAGCTCGGGGAGACCGGCGGCCCTGGGGGCCCAGCCCTCGCGCATGAAGGCCATGAACGCGGCCCCGGTCGGACGGTTGCGGTGCTCTGCCTTGTGCTGCTTCTCACTCACGTCGGCCATCGTAGGTCGTGCCCAGCGACCCCCGAGCGGGCGGTCAGCATGCGGCCCTAGGCTGTGCCTCGATGAACGAGCACACCCCTCTCACCAGCATGCCCGGCGAGGTGACCGGACCGCAGCGCATCGCCCGCCCGCAGCTCATCCCCGCCGCCCGGCTGCGACGCCATCTCAAGGACGCCGCCGTCCACGTGGTCCGCTCCAGCTCGCCGCCCACGACCGCCATCGGGGTGGGTGGCACGGCCGACGAGGCGAGCCAGCGGCACGCGCGGGCCGTGTGCGACCTGGCGCTGCGGGTCGGCGAGGCACTGCTGTCCACCGGGGCGTCCGCGGCGGACACCGTGGCCACCGTGCTCCGGCTGGGCCACGCCTACGGCATCAGGTCGATGCACATCGACATCACCTACACCTCGATCTCGGTGTCGGTGCACCGCGGTGTCCTCGAGGACTCCCTGACCGTGATGCGGGTGATCACGGACCGCTCGCCGGACTACACCCGGCTGGAGGCCGTGCAACGGCACATCGACGACATCGTCCGCTCGGCGGAGGCGACGAGCACCGGTCCGACGATCGACGTGGAGGCCGCCACCGACCAGCTGGTGACGCTGCTGGCCTCCCCGCACCCGTACCGCCGGTGGGTGGTCACCGCGGGGGTCGCCCTCATGTCGGTGGGTGTCGTCATGCTCTATGGCGCCGGGCCCTTCATGTGGGTGGTCGCCGCGCTGTCCGCCGCCATCGTCGACCGCGTCCAGCGGCTGCTCTACATCTGGGGGATCGCGGCCTTCTTCACCCAGGTGCTGAGCGCCGCCATCCCTGCAGGGATCGCGCTGCTCATGTATGCCATCGGGCGGGAGACACCGTCCGTGGTGGTCATCTCGGGGATCGTCGTGCTGCTGGCCGGGCTGAGCGTGCTAGGCGCCGCGCAGGACGCGATCGACGGGTACTACGTGACGGCCGGTGCCCGCGGGCTCGAGGTGATGATGATGACCCTGGGGATCGCCGTCGGGGTGGCGCTCGTGCTCGGCATCGCCCGCCGGTTCGGGGTGTCGATGGAGGCTGCCCCGTTCGTGGCCCTCGGTGGGACCCCGCTCATCTCGACCGTCGGCGCGGCGCTCATCGCGCTCGGGTTCTGCCTGAGCACCTACTCGGGTGCGCGCGTCGTCGTGCTGAGCATCGTCGTCGCCTCGGGCGCCTGGCTGGTGCTGGAGGCGGCCCTGGTCCTCGGGCTGGCGACCCCGGCCGGTGTCGCCGTGGCCGCCGCCGTGGTGGGCGCCCTGGCCTTCGCCTCGTTCAAGGTCTTCCGCGTGCCCGAGGCCGCGATCGCCACCGCGGGGATCGTCTCGCTGCTGCCGGGGCTGGCGGTCTACCGCGCGCTCTACCTCATCATGCAGAACAACGAGGCGACCGTGCCGGCGGCGGTCATCTACTTCGTGAGCGCCGTCGCGACCGGCCTGGGCCTGGCGGCGGGCCTGGCGATCGGCAGCTTCGCCGCCCGGCGCCGGTTCGGCCTCGACCCGGCGGCCCTGCGCGCGCGGCGCCGCTCCCGCGGCACCTACGTCGCAGAGGCCTGAGCCCCCGCCCGGGCGCGGGAGCCTCAGTCGTTCCAGGTCCAGCTGGCGAGCAGCTCCTCCAGCACGGGGGCAGCGTCCTCGGCCTGGCTGTCGACGGCCGACAGGGTCACGACGTAGAGCGTGCCGTCGTGCGAGATCCACCGCTGGGTCTGGTGCACGGTCGCGTCCTGCACCTCGCGGACCAGGGTGTAGCCCGGCGCCCGGTTCCCGTCCACCTCGGCCGGGTCGAGCAGCTCGTACTCCCCGTCCTCACCCGCCAGGTCCTCCGCGGCCCGCTCCACGGCGGAGGTGAGGTTGCCGACGTACTCCTCCTCGGTGATGACGATGTTGCTGTAGAAGTCGTCGACGCGCTCGCTGTCGCGACCGGCCAGGACCGCCGTCTCCGTCTGCTCCTGGGCCGTCGAGGTGGCGTCCTCCCAGGTCCCGGGGAGGGTCACCGTGAAGGCGTCGCCCTCCGGGCTGAGCTCGAGCGCCTCCGGCTCCTCCGGCTCGCTGGTCGCGGCGGCCTCCTCGGTCTGGCTCTCCTCGTCGGCGGCGGAGGTCTGCTCCGCGTCGTCGGACGGGCTCGGGGAGGGCTCCTCGCTCGCCGTGCTGGTCGCCGGGGGCTCGGCCACGGGCTCCTCCTGCGCGCAGCCGGCGACGGCCAGCACGGCCAGCAGGCCGGCGGCCGCGGCGTTCCTGAGGGAGGCTCGGGTGGTCGTCATGCTTCTCCTGATGATCGGGCGCGCCGGACGGCGCGTCGAGTGTCGGTCCTGTCCAGTATGACGGGTTCGGGGGAGCACCTACCGTGTCCTCATGCCCACCCTCGCGTCGACGGCCAGGATCGACCTGCACACCCACTCGACCCACAGCGACGGGACGCAACGTCCGGCCGACCTGGTGCGTGAGGCGCAGGCCGCGGGCCTGGACGCGCTGGCGCTCACCGACCACGATGCCGTGTCCGGCTGGGAGGAGGCTGACCGTGCGGGGCAGGAGCTCGGGGTGGTGGTGGTGCCCGGGGTGGAGATCTCCTGCAGCCTCCGGGGGAGGTCGGTCCATCTGCTGGGTTACCTCCTCGACCCGCTGGACCCGGCGCTGGTGGCCGAGCTGGACCGCACCCGCGACAGCCGGCACGGGCGGCTGCGACGGATGGTCGAGCGGCTGGCGGGTGCCGGCTACCCGGTGACCTTCGAGGAGGTGCTCGGCCTCGCCGGCGACGTCCGGTCCCTGGGGCGCCCGCACATCGCGGACGTCCTGGTGGCCAACGGCCGCTACCCCGACCGCGACGCGGCGTTCCGGGACGTGCTGCACTCCCGCAGCCGGTTCCACGTCGCCCACTACGCGCCGGACCCCGGTCACGCGGTCGGGCTGGTCCGCGCCGCCGGGGGTGCGGCGGTGCTGGCACACCCCTTCGCCGAGCACCGCGGGCATACCGTCCCGGACTCGCTCGTCGAGGAGCTGTCGGCGTCCGGGCTCGCGGGCATCGAGGTCGACCACCGGGACCACGCACCGCAGGACCGTGCCCGGGCCAGGGACCTGGCGCGACGGCACGGGCTGCTCATGACCGGGGCCAGCGACTACCACGGGGCGGGCAAGCCCAACCGGCTGGGCGAGAACCTCACGCCGTCGTCCGTCCTCGAGGCCCTCGTCGGGCAGACGGACGGTCAGCTGCTGGGCGCCTCGCCCTGACCGCTGCGGGTGCGGCGGCGACGACGACGGCGACCGGCGCCACCGGTCTCGCTGGTCGAGCTGCTGCGCTCGCGGCGCCGCTGCCCGGGTCCACCGGTGCCGTCCTCGGAGCGGTCGCGGCCGCCGCCGCGCCGGTCGCGACCGCCACCGCGGTCCCCCCGACCGCGCGAGCCGCCACCGCGGCCCGAGCGGCCGCGGTGTTCCCGGCCGCCGGGGCCCTCGATGTCCTCGACCTGCTCGGCGGCGAGCCCCTCGCGGGTCCGCGCCGACCGGGGGAGCGTGCCGCGGGTCCCTTCCGG
Organism: Serinicoccus kebangsaanensis; assembly: GCF_008919445.1. GTDB lineage: Bacteria > Actinomycetota > Actinomycetes > Actinomycetales > Dermatophilaceae > Ornithinicoccus > Ornithinicoccus kebangsaanensis. Next base: position 108,840 of record NZ_VSLG01000010.1, read on the forward strand.
GATGCCCAGCTGCTCGAACAGGTGCGGGCTGGAGGAGTAGGTCTCCTCCGGCTCCGGGTAGCCCAGGTCCAGCGCCTTGTTGATCAGGCCCCAGCGCGGCATGTCGTCCCAGTCGACGAAGGTGATCGCGACACCGGTGGCGCCGGCGCGGCCGGTCCGTCCGATGCGGTGCAGGTAGGTCTTCTCGTCCTCCGGGCACTGGTAGTTGATGACGTGGGTGACGGCCTCCACGTCGATGCCGCGGGCCGCCACGTCGGTGGCGACCAGGATGTCGACCTTCCCGCCGCGGAAGGCCCGCAGGGCCTGCTCCCGCGCGCCCTGCCCGAGATCGCCGTGGATGGCCGCCGCCGCGAAGCCCCGGTCGGAGAGCTCGTCGGCGACCTTCGCGGCGGTGCGCTTGGTGCGGGCGAAGATGATGGTCAGCCCGCGGCCGTCGGCCTGCAGGATCCGGGCCAGCATCTCGACCTTGTCCATGGCGTGCGCCCGATAGGCGAACTGCTCCACCGCGGCCACGGTGTGCCCCTCGCCGTCCTCGCTCACCGCGCGGATGTGGGTCGGCTGGGTCATGTACCCGCGGGCCAGGGACACCACCGCCCCAGGCATGGTGGCCGAGAAGAGCATGGTGTGCCGGCCCGCCGGGGTGAGCGCGAGCAGCCGCTCGACGTCGGGGAGGAAGCCGAGGTCCAGCATCTCGTCCGCCTCGTCCAGCACCACGGTGCGCGCGTGCGCGAGGGTGAGGTGGCCCTTGGACGCCAGGTCGAGCAGGCGTCCCGGTGTGCCGACCACGACCTCCACCCCGCGGGTGAGCGCATCGATCTGCGGCTCGTAGGCGCGGCCGCCGTAGACCGTCAGCACGCGGATCCCGCGGTGGGTGCTGGCCTTCGTGAGGTCGCCGGCCACCTGGACCGCGAGCTCGCGGGTCGGCGCCACGACCAGGGCCTGCGGCGCCCCCGGACGCTCGAGCGAGGAGAAGGCGTCATCACCCGGGGCCACGACGCCGTTGAGCAGGGGGAGCCCGAAACCGAGGGTCTTCCCGGTGCCGGTCTTGGCCTGCCCGATGATGTCGTGCCGCGACAGGGCCACCGGCAAGGTCATGGCCTGGATGGGGAAGGGGTGGGTGATCCCGCCGTCGGCCAGTGCCCGCACGATGTCGGGGTGGATGGCGAAGTCGGAGAATGCGCGGTCTTCCTGCATGGATGTCCTCTCGATCGGGGCGGCCACCTGCACGTCGGGAGACGGCGGCGGTCCGGGCCGATCGGAGATGAACCATGGGGAGGGTCGGGCGCCTCGCCCGACCCGCGACAACCGCCCGTCTGACGTGACGGGGCGGCCGACCGGGCACCGGTGTACCTCCTCAGTCTACCCGCTGCCCCGGTGCCCCCCGTCACACGCGGGACGGCGCGCCCCGCTCACGCAGGGCGCGCCGCCTTGAGCCAGGGGTGGAGTCAGCGCTCGACGCGTCCCCGGCTGCCGCCCGTGATGGCCCCGTAGGCGAGGATGACGATGATGGCTCCGATAATGCCCAGGATGAGGCCCCAGAAGTTGAAGGCCCCACCGCTGTAGTCGAAGATGAGCGATCCGAGGAAGGACCCCAGCAGGGACCCCACGGCGCCAAGGACAACCGTCATCAGCACCGACAGGTTTTGCCGACCCGGCAGGATGAGACGGGCCAACGGGCCCACGATGCATCCGGCGAGGAGGGCGACAATGATGGTCCAGAGCATGGCTTACGAACCTTTCGAACAAGTCAGCCCAGGAGGGGAAGAACCCTCTGGGTGATCGCGGCGGACGCAGCACGCCCGCTCTGATCGGCCCACACAGTAATGACCGGGTGCCAGGCGCGCCAGCCGACGCGGCGGGCGTCGGCACAACTGTGATCTATCCGTGACGTGGGGTCCGGGACCCTGCTGCGGGCCGGACCGGCGTCAGTGGCTGCCGAAGCCCACCCGGCCCTTGTCCTGGGCGCCGATCTCGACGTAGGCCAGCGCGGCCGTGGGCACGAGGATCGACCGCCCCTTGTCGTCCTCGAGCTCGAGGACCAGGGCCTCGGTGGTGAGCGCCTCGGTGACGGCCTGCTTGACGACCTTGGGGGTCTGCGCCGACTCGAAGGTCACCTCACGACCGACGTCTCGGATTCCGATGCGGACCTCCACGGCTACCTCCAGCGCGGGTCAGGGGCGAGGCGTCCCGGGACGGGACACCGGCACAGCCTAGCCCGGGTGCACCGACGCGCCGGCCCGTGGGGGCACCGCGCCCCAGCCGCGCCAGGCGATCGTCGAGAGCAGCTCCAGGACGCGCTCCCGGGGCAGCGTGTCCCGCCGGGCGTACCAGGACACCGCCGCCGCCTGCGCCATCCCCGCCATCGCGGTCCCCAGCAGCACGCACTCGTCCCAGGCGAGATCGGTCTCCTCCGCCAGCACCCGCCCCATCGACTCCCCGCAGGCCTGCCGGGTGCGGTCCAGGATGGCCGCGACCTCGGGGTCGGAGCCCATGTCGGACTGGAAGAGCACGGAGAAGCCGGAGGCCGGGCGCGCGGCGAACTCGAAGAAGCTGCTCAGGCAGCCGGCGATGCGGTCGTGATTGCCCTCGGCGGTCTCGAGCACGGTGTCGATGGTGCGCACGACCTCGTCGGAGACGCTCTCGGCGATGGCCAGGTAGAGGTCGAGCTTGCTGCTGAAGTGCTGGTACAGCACCGGCTTGCTGACCCCCGCGCGCTCGGCGATGTCGTCCATCGCGCACGCGTGGTACCCCGACTCGGCGAAGGCTTCGAGCGCGGCCCCGAGCAGCTGCGCGCGCCGTTCGGCGCGGGGCAGGCGGACCCGGCGGTCGGGGGGCGGGGGGACGGTCACGGGTGCCTCTCCAGGGTGGGACCGACCATTCTACGACGTCACGGCTGGACGCCGGTATGTCCGCAGCGGGTGGTGTGATGGGGCCATGCCACCCGCCACCACCAGCGCCGCTGCGCCGGACCCGGAGCAGGCGCGGGTGGTCCGGCACCGGGGCGGGGTGATGGTGGTCCTGGGCGCCCCCGGGACCGGCAAGACGAGCGTGCTGACCCGCCAGGTGCAGGATCGCATCGGTGAGGGTCTGACCCCGGACGAGTGCCTGGTCGTCGCCGCCACCCGGCAGGGCGCGACCCGGCTGCGTGGGGCGATCGGCCGCGACCTCGGCGCCACGCACACCGAGCCGCTGGCCCGCACCGCCGCCTCGCTGGCGTTCGCGATCCTCCGCCTCGTGGCGGCCCGGGACCGGGAGCCCATGCCGCGGTTGATCTCGGGCGCCGAGCAGGACACCGTGCTGCGCGAGCTGCTCGCCGGCCACGAGGAGACCGGCGGTGGTCCACCCTGGCCGGCCGACCTCGACCTGGCGCGGTCCACGGCCGGCTTCCGCGGACAGCTGCGGGACCTGCTGATGCGTGCGGTGGAGCACGGCGTGGGCCCGGCGGAGCTGGAGCACCTCGCGGAGGTCCACGGACGGCCCGAGTGGGCCTGCGCCGGTGCCCTGCTGGAGGAGTACGACCAGGTGACCGCCCTCGCCGACCCGGGCAGCTACGACCCGGCGTGGATCTGCACGGCGGCAGCGGAGGCGCTGGAGACCGACGACGACCTGCGCGCGACGGTGCACGCGAAGGTGCGCTTCATCGGGGTGGACGACGCGCAGGAGCTGACCGCCTCGGCCGCCCGGATGCTCGACGCCGTCCGCCCGGACGGCGCGGACGCCCTGCTCGTCGGCGACCCGGACGCCGCGCTGCTGGGCTTCCGCGGTGCCGTGCCGGCGCTCTTCCTGGACCTCGCGGGCCGGTGGGCGGGTGACGCGGGCCCGGAGACCGTGGCGCTGCGGAGGCGTCCGGCGGGCGCCCCCGCGGTGGGCGCGGTCTCCGACCGGGTCGCGCAGCGGATCGGCGTCGCGGGCAGCGCGCTGCACCGGGAGCCCGCGAGCGCCGGGCCAGCAGGGTCGGCGGGCGTGCAGCTCACGCGGAGCGCCGCCCAGGAGGCCACGCTCGTGGCCCGGTGGCTGCGGCACGCCCACCTGGTGGACGGCGTCCCCTGGGACGGGCTGGCGGTCATCGCCCGCAGCGGTCGGCAGCAGGACTCCATCCGCCGCGCCCTGGCCTCCGGCGGGGTCCCGGTCCACGTCGACCGGTCCTCGGTCCCGCTGGGGTCGGACCCTGCCGTGCAGCCGCTGCTGCTGGCCTTCGACATCGTCACCCGCGCGGACGAGACGCAGGACTGGTGGGTGGGGCCGGAGGAGGCCCTGGAGCTGCTGCGCAGCCCGCTCGGCGGGTCGGACCCGGTGGCGCTGCGGCGGCTGCGACGCCTGCTCCGCGGTGCCGAGCTGGTGGCCGGAGGGTCGCGACGCGCCGACGACCTGCTCGCCTGGCGGATGGCCGATCCCGACCTGCGCCGGAGCGTGCCGGAGGAGGTGCCCGCCGAGCTCGAGCCCGTGGTCCGCGTCGCGCGGGTGCTGGACGCGGGGCGCGCGGCATACCTGCGTGGTCTGGGGCAGGGCCCGGGCGACGAGGGTGCCGGCCTCCCCTCGGGGGGTCCGGACGAGGTCCTCTGGGCACTCTGGTCCAGCAGCGGTCTGGCGACCGGCTGGGCCCGGCAGGCACTCGGTGGCGGAGCGCTGGGGGCCCGCGCGGACCGCGACCTGGATGCCGTGATGGTCCTCTTCTCGGCGGCGGAGTCGTATGCCGAGCGACTGCCCGGCGCCCGTCCCCGCTCGTTCCTGGACTCCGTCCGCAGCGCCGAGGTCGCCGCCGACACGCTGGTCGTGGGCGGTCGCCGACCGGGCGCTGTGGAGGTCCTGACCCCGCACGCCGCGGCGGGCCGCCGGTGGCAGCGGGTCGCCGTCGTCGGGGTCCAGGACGGGGTCTGGCCCGACCTGAGGCTCCGCGACACGCTGCTCGGGGCGGACGCGCTGGTCGCGGCACTGCAGGGTCGCGCCGTGTCCGGCCCGCAGGCATGGCGCGAGGCCCAGGCCCAGGTCCGTGCCGACGAGCTGCGCCAGTTCCACGTCGCTGTGAGCCGTGCCTCGGAGCACCTGCTGGTGACGGCCGCGTCGAGCCCGGACGACCAGCCCTCCGGGTTGCTGGAGCTGGTGGAGCCGGGATTCCGGGAGCGGGCACCGGTGGAGGTGCCACCGCCGATGACCCTGCGCGGACTGGTGGGGGAGCTGCGCCGGGCCGCCGTCCAGGCCCACCGCCGTGGAGACCTGGCGACCCGTGACGAGGCGGTCGACGTCCTGCACCGGCTGTCCACCGAGCACGTGCCAGGGGCCGACCCCTCGGACTGGTGGTCGCTGCGGGAGACGTCCACGTCGGCGATGATCCGTCCGCAAGGATCGGTCCGCGTCTCGCCCTCCCGGTTGCAGACCTACCTCGACTGCGAGCTCCGGTGGTTCCTGACCTCCCGGGGTGCGGACACCGGGGAGGCGCCGAACGCCCAGCTCGGCACGCTCGTGCACGAGGTGGTGGCGCAGGCGCCGGAGGCCCCGGTCGCCGATCTCGTCGCCGAGCTGGACCGGCGCTGGCCGGACCTGAACCTCGTCGACGGGTGGGTGGCGGACAAGACCCGTCGCGACGCGCACGCCATGCTCGAGAGGTATGCCGGCTACGTCGCCGCGGCACGCGCCGAGGGCCGGGAGCTGCTCGGCACCGAGCTCGAGCTGTCCGTGCGCCTGGACGCCCGCGACGGCGACCCCACGCAGGAGGACGCCCGGGACGCCCACCTGGTGGGCGCGGTCGACCGGCTGGAGCGGGCCGCCGACGGGTCGCTCGTCGTCGCCGACCTCAAGACCGGGCGGACGCCGGTGCCACGGGCCGACGTCGAGCGGCACGCCCAGCTCGCGGCATACCAGGTCGCGGTGTCCGAGGGCGCCTTCGCCGAGCTGGGCTCGCGCAGCGGCGGCGCCCGACTGGTGCAGCTCGGCACGTCTGGCGCTGTCGATCGGGCCCAACCGTCGCTGGAGGACTCCCCGGAGCCGGACCGGGCGCGGCAGCAGGTCCGTGCCGCCGCGGCGGGGATGGCCGGGGCGGAGTTCACCGCCCGCGACCTCGAGCGACGCTGCCGCCGGTGCCCCGCACGCTTCGCCTGCCCGATCCAGCCGGAGGGGAGCCAGCGATGAGTGGTCCCCCCACCGGCCCGACGTACTCCCCGGCGGACCTGGCGCAGGCGCTGGGCGCCCCGGAGCCCACGCCGGAGCAGGCCGCGGTCATCACCGCCCCGCTGCGCCCCGGTGTCGTCGTCGCCGGTGCCGGGTCCGGCAAGACGGAGACGATGGCCTCCCGCGTGCTGTGGCTGGTGGCCAACGCGATGGTGGCTCCCCAGGACGTGCTCGGTCTCACCTTCACCCGGAAGGCGTCGCTGGAGCTGGCTGCCCGGTTGACCGGCCGGCTGCGCCAGCTCCGGGACGTCGGGCTGTGGGTCGACCCCGGTCCTGGGGCGGGTGCGGACGGCTTCGACCTCCCGACCATCTCCACCTACCACGCCTACGCCGGACGCCTGGTCAGCGAGCACGGGATGCGCCTCGGGGTGGAGCCCGACGCCGTGCTGCTGTCGGAGGCGGCCTGCTGGCAGCTGGCGCACGACGTGGTCACCCGCTTCGACGGCGACATGGCCGGGATGGACCGGGCGCCGAGCACGGTGGTCCGGGCGGTGATCGACCTGTCGGCCGAGCTCGGGGAGCACCTCGTCGAGCCCGACCAGGCCCAGGGGTTCCTCGACGACCTGGCCGCCCGGATGGAGGATCTCCCGCACGAGGGGCGGCCGCTGAAGGTGGGCCGGGACGTCGCGGCCGACCTGCGCCGTCAGGCCCTGCTCTATCCCCTGGTGGTGGCCTACCGGCAGGCCAAGGCAGCTCGGGGCGCACTCGACTTCGGCGACCAGATGGCGCTCGCGGCCCGCCTGGCCAGGGACGTCCCGGCCGTGTCCGAGGCGGAGCGCAGCCGCTACTCCGCGGTGCTGCTGGACGAGTTCCAGGACACCTCCGAGGCGCAGATGGTGCTGCTGACGTCGTTGTTCGCGGGGCACGACCTGCCCATCACGGCGGTCGGCGACCCGCACCAGTCGATCTACGGCTGGCGCGGCGCCAGCGCCACCACGCTCACCCGCTTCCCGGCGGCCTTCGCGGTCGAGGGGTCCGCCGCCCCGGTGCTGCAGCTGAGCACGTCCTGGCGCAACGACCGGGCGGGCCTCGACGCCGCCAACGCGGTGGCCGCCCCGTTGCGCCACGAGTCCGCTGTGCCGGTGGCGACGCTGCGCCCCCGGCCGGACGCAGGGCCGGGCGTCGTCGACGTGGCCCGTCTCCCGGACCACGTCCTGGAGGCCGAGCACGTCGCCGACTGGGTGCAGCAGCGGTGGCCGTCCTCGACCCCGGTGACGGCGGCGGTGCTGTGCCGTGCCCGGGCCCAGTTCGCCCCGGTCGTGGACGCGCTGCGTCGTCGCGGTCTCCCGGTCGAGGTCGTCGGGCTGGGCGGGTTGCTGGACACGCCGGAGGTCCTGGACCTCGTCGCCCTGCTCTGGGTCGCCCAGGAGCCGACGCGCGGCGACCAGGTGATGCGGCTGCTCGCCGGACCGGTCGCCCGGTTGGGCGCGGCCGACATCGATGCCCTCTGGGCCCGGGCCGGCGAGCTGGCCCGGGAGCCGGGCACCGAGGCGTCGAGCGAGCGGGAGCACGCACCGGTGCTGGCGGAGGCGGTCGAGCGTATGCCGGGACCCGCCTGGGTGGGCCGTGGGGGAGAGCACCTGTCGCCGCAGGGTGCGCAGCGGGTGGCCTGGCTCGCCGACGTGCTGCGCCGGGTCCGGTCGCTCACCAGCCTGCCGCTCCCCGACCTCGTGACCGAGACCGAGCGGCTGCTCGGCCTGGACATCGAGGTCGCCTCCGACCCCGACCTGCATCCCACCTGGGGCCGCGCGCCCCTCGACGCCCTGGCCGAGGTGGCCGCCGGCTACGCGCACGGCGCCGACCGCGTCACCCTCGGTGGGTTCCTCGACTGGCTCGATGCCGCCCGGGAGCACGAGCGGGGGCTCGAGGAGGCCGAGGTTCCCGAGCTCGCCGAGGTGTCCGTGGACCGCGGGGCGGTCCAGGTCCTGACCGTCCACGCCGCGAAGGGACTGGAGTGGGACGTCGTCGCCGTCCCGGGCCTGGTCGAGGGCACCTTCCCCTCCGGTCGCGTGACCTCGGAGCACGGCGAGGACGGGTGGAGGGTGAAGGAGCGGTCGGACAAGGGGTGGCTGGCCGGGATCGGGTCCTTGCCGACGGCGCTGCGGGGGGACCGTGACGGCCGCCCGGACCTGGCCTGGTCGACCGTGCCTGACACCCGCAGCCTGCGTGCGGGACTGGCCGACCTCTACCTGGACCAAGGACGCTTCGCGATCCAGGAGGAGCGTCGCCTGGCCTACGTCGCCCTGACCCGGGCACGCCATCGGGTGCTGCTCACCGCCCCGGTCTGGTCGACCGGCCGGGCGCCCCGCGTGACGTCCCGCTTCCTGGACGAGGTCCGGACCCTGCCCGGGGTGAGGGTCGGTCCCTGGGCCGACATGCCCGACCCCGCGGTCGAGGAGGAGATGACCAATCCACGCCTCGGGGAGCAGGTCAGTGCGGTGTGGCCGGTGTCTCGGGACGAGCGGCGATCAGCGGTGATCGACGTGGCGTCGGCCCTGCTCGCGGCACGCACGGCCGCTCCACCGGCCGGGCCCCGGCAGGACGACGAGAACCCTGCCCCTGCGCCGTGGTCCGAGACCGTGGACCTGCTGCTCGCCGAGCGTGCGCGGCGGCAGGAGGCCGCGGTGGCCCCGCCGCTCCCGGATCACCTGTCCACGTCCGCGCTGGTGGATCTCGCCGCCGACCCAGACGCCTTCCTGCGCCAGCTGCGTCGGCCCCTCCCCACCGCGCCCGCGCCCCGGACGAGGGTCGGCACGACCTTCCACGCCTGGGTGGAGCAGCACTATGCCGCCGCCACGCTGGTCGACCTCGACGACCTGGACGGTGGCGACGCCCCCGAGCGCACGGGTGGGCTCGGCGAGCTGCAGCAGAACTTCCTGGCCAGCGAGTGGGCCGACCGGCAGCCGATCGCCGTGGAGGTGCCGGTCCAGACCGAGGTCGGTGGACGCACGGTCGCCGGACGGATCGACGCGGTCTTCGCCGACGGGGACGGAGGGGTGACGGTCGTGGACTGGAAGACGGGCTCGCCCGGCAGCCCGGACCAGCAGCAGGTGCGGGCCATCCAGCTCGGCGTCTACCGGCTCGCCTTCGCCCGACTCACCGGACGACCGGTGGAGCAGGTCCGCGCGGCCTTCTTCTACGCCGCGTCCGGGACGACCGTCAGACCCGACCTGCCGACGGAGGCGGACCTTCGCCAGCTCCTGCAGGGGTAGTCAGCCGCGCCGCTCGTCGTCCTCCGACGGCATGCCGTAGAGGTCGTGCAGCCGGGTGTCGTCGTCCTCCAGCTCGGCGTCGGCGTCCTCGCTGTCCTCCGTCTCGCCGACGTCCCCGCTGTCCTGCGCCTCGCGCTCGGCTGCCCCGGGCTGCTGGCCCACCTCGAGGTCGTCGGGCGCCTCGTCCACCCCGGGCCCGCCGGGCTGCCCGTCCGTCGCCGGCGCCGTCACGTCCGGCTCCACGTCGGGCTGGTCGGGCACGGCGTCCGGTGCCGACCCGTCGGGCCGCTCGTCCGTCGCACGGCCCGGGTCCTCCGGCTCAGGCTCCCCTCCGGGCTCGTCGTCGGGCGGCTCCGCCTCCGACGCCCCGGCACCGTCCGCCTCGTCGCCGTCCGGCTCGTCGCCCTCGTCCGCCGCGGGCCCGTCCCCGACGACACCGGCACCGGGCAGCGGGACCTCCGCCGTGATGTCCTCGTCCGGCTCGGCGCGGTCCGGGTGCCCGTCGGCGTCCTGCCGGTCGTCCTCGGCAGGCGGGGGCGGCCCGGCCGCCGCGAGCCCGGGCCCGGCGTCAGTCGCCACGGCGTCCGACGCCCCCGAACCCGACGCCCCGGCGCCCGACGCCCCGGCGCCCGATGCCACGGCGCCGGGTCCGCGGGCGGTGGTCGGCACGAGGGAGTCCTCGTCCTCGGTGAGCCGGTCCATCCGGCGCAGGGCCTCGACCACGCGACGCACGGCGTCCTCGTCGCCCAGGGAGGTGTGGTGCGCCAGGCCCCGGAGCCGTCCCGTCTCCGCGAGCAGCCGCGCCCGCGCATGCAGGTAGGGGTCCGGTCGTTGGGCCCGGGCCAGCGCATAGCTGTCCAGGACCGACTCCCAGGCGGCGGGGGAGGCCCTGGTGTAGAGGTCGGCCAGGTCGGCGGCAGGGTCCCCGATCATGGCCTCGTCCCAGTCGGTCACCGCCACGACCCGACCGCTGTCCGCCTCGTCGTCGGCGAAGGCGACCACCACGGCGGCCCCACGGAAGGCGCCATGCACCGGGGTGCTGGCGAACTGCCACAGGGGCGCTGCCTCGAAGGCCTCCTCCCACCGCCCGAGCAGACGGGTCGGGACCCGCCCGGTCTCGGCGGCACGATCGACCTCGGAGATCAGGCGCTGGCGGCATCCCCCCGCATCGAAGGAGGGCACGTCCTGCTGCTCGAAGACGGCGCTCGGGATGTTGTGGATCGCCGCCATGGTCCGGCCGACCGCGTGCGCGAGCCCGGCACCGCCGGGCAGATGGGTGAAGTCGAGCGTCGACCCCTCGACGTGCGGGTAGACCGCGGCATGTCCTTCGGCGCCCGTCGCGGCGTAGCCGACGGCCGCCGGAACCTTGAAGGGCACGTGCCGTGAGAGCTGCCGCACCAGCTCGTCGTTGCGGCGCAGTCTCGCCCCCGCCACCGAGGTCAGCGGGGAGCGCACCAACCACCGTCGTCCCGTGGCGTCCTCCACGACGGCCTGCTGCAGCTCGGACTCCTCGCCCGCCTCCACGCCCAACCCCGCCACGGCCACCGGCTTCATGCCGGGCACGGCGGCACTCGCGAGGGCGGCCAGAGCGAGGTCAGTACGCATCACGGACACCACCGTATGCGGTGGGCTCGCCGGACGGCGGCATTCGCGAGGGCACGTCCTCAAAGCCTGTCGGCCACGGCACCTACAGTGGCCGGGTGAGTGCAGCCGACGAGACCTACCTCGACCTGGCCCTGTCCCGGTCCCGGGTGGACCGGTGGGCGCAGGTGCGGACCGACGAGGCCGAGCTCGGCCAGATCATCCGGCGAGACTCCACCAGGGTGCTCGAGCTGCGCGCCGACACCGTGCCGGTCGACCCCACGTCGATGCGCCTGGTGCTGCGTCCGCCCCGGCCGGAGGACCTCGACCGTGAGCCGTGGTTCCTGGGTCGTGACGAGGGTGTCGACTACGTCGCCGTGGTCGCGAGCGCCGAGGGCGTGCCCGAGGCCGCGGGCTCCGCGGCCCAGCCGCGCTGGGCAGGGCTGCGCGAGGTCGGTGCCGACCTGGACGACCGCGACGCCGGGCTGCTGACGGCCGCCACCGCGCTGCGCGGATGGCACGACCGGCATGGTTACTGCCCCCGGTGCGGTGCGCCGACCGTGGTCACCCAGGGCGGCTGGGTGCGCAGCTGCCCGGTCGACGGCTCCGAGCACCACCCTCGGACCGACCCGGCCGTCATCATGGCGGTCACGGACCCGCAGGACCGGCTGCTGCTGGCGACCGGGCTGCCGTGGCCCGACGGCAGGGTGTCGGTGCTGGCCGGCTTCGTGGAGGCCGGAGAGTCGCTGGAGGCCGCGGTGGCGCGTGAGGTCCTCGAGGAGGTCGGGGTCGTGGTCACCGATCTGGTCTACCGCGGCAACCAGCCCTGGCCGTTCCCCGCCTCGCTCATGGTGGCCTACCGCGCCCGCACCGCGGACACCGAGCTGCGGGTCCAGGAGAGCGAGCTGCGCTCGGCCGCGTGGTACTCCCGCGCCGAGCTGGCATCCGGGTTGCGCGAGGGGCGGCTGACCCTGCCCTCCAGGGTGTCGATCGCGCACCGGCTGATCCAGGAGTGGTTCGGGCAGAGCCTGCCCGGTCACGGTCCGGCGGTGCCACGGTGACCCGTGGCGGACCCCCCGACCCCGACCAGCTGCTGGACACGCTCGATCCGGAGCAGCGTGAGGTGGCGACCGCGCCGCTCGGCCCCATGGTCGTGCTGGCCGGGGCCGGCACCGGGAAGACGCGGGCGATCACCCACCGCATCGCCTACGGCGTCGCCAGCGGCGCCTACCCCCCGGACCGGGTCCTGGCCGTGACCTTCACCGCTCGCGCCGCGGGGGAGATGCGGACCCGGCTGCGAGGGCTCGGCGTGCAGGGGGTCCAGGCGCGGACCTTCCACGCGGCCGCGCTTCGCCAGCTCCAGTTCTTCTGGCCGCAGGCGGTCGGTGGGGCCCCACCGTCGGTCGTCGCGCACAAGGCCCCGGCCGTGGCCGAGGCCGCGGGCCGGCTGCACCTGCGGCTGGACCGCACCGCCCTCCGGGACGTGGCCGCCGAGATCGAGTGGACCAAGGTCTCGATGCTGACCGCGCAGACCTATCCGGCGCGGGCACGGTCCCTGGACCGACGGGTGGCCGACCTGGACCCGACCGCGATGGCCCGACTCCTGGAGACCTACCACGAGGTCTGCTCCGAACGCCACGTCATCGACTTCGAGGACGTCCTGCTGCTGACCGTCGGCATGCTTGACGAGCATCCGCAGATCGCCGCTGCCGTGCACCAGCAGTACCGCCACTTCGTCGTGGACGAGTACCAGGACGTGAACCCGCTGCAGCAGCAGCTCCTGGAGCTGTGGCGTGGGGAGCGGCAGGACGTGTGCGTCGTGGGGGACCCCGCCCAGTCGATCTACTCCTTCACCGGGGCCAGCGCCAGCCACCTGCTCGACTTCCCGCAGCGCCACCCGGGTGCCCGACAGGTGCAGCTGGTCCGCAACTACCGCAGCACGCCGCAGGTCGTCCACCTCGCGAACCTCGTCCTCGGCGGCCGCGCCGGCGGTCGGGCGGGGCATACCGGCGAGCTCGTGGCCCAGGCGGGCGACGGGCCCGCCCCGACCCTCACCTCCTACCCCGACGACGAGGCGGAGGCGCAGGGCGTCGCCGATGCGACGGGCGCGCTGCTGGCCGAGGGCGTGGAGGCCAGCCAGATCGCGATCCTGTTCCGCACCAACAGCCAGTCCGAGGCGGTGGAGAACGCGCTGGCCCGGCGCGACATCCCCTACCTGGTCCGGGGCGGGGAGCGCTTCTTCTCCCGCGCCGAGGTACGGAACGCCGTGGTCCTGCTCCGCGGCGCGGTCCGCGCCGACGACCCCGCACGGCCCCTCGGCGACGTGGTGCGTGACGTCCTCTCCGGCGCGGGCTGGGCACCGCGCCCGCCGGACGGCTCCGGCGCGGTGCGGGAACGCTGGGAGAGCCTGCAGGCCCTCGCGCTGCTGGCCGACTCGCTGGCCACGCAGACTCCCGGTGCACGGCTGGCCGAGCTGGTGGTCGAGCTGGACCGGCGCACCGCGGAGCAGCACGCGCCCACCGTGCAGGGCATCACCCTCGCGTCCTTCCACGCGGCCAAGGGGCTGGAGTGGGACGCCGTCTTCCTCGTCGGCTGCAGCGAGGGCCTGCTCCCGATCACCCTGGCCGACACCCCGGAGCGGATCGAGGAAGAACGCCGGCTGCTCTACGTCGGACTCACCCGCGCCCGGCGCCGGCTCGCCCTCAGCTGGGCCGCTGCGCGCAACCCGGGCGGGCGTGGCAGCCGGTCGCTCTCCCGCTTCCTCGGTCCGGCCGGTCGGGTCCTCGGGGTGCCTCCGGAGTCGGCCGGCGCCGCGCCCAGCAGGAGGCAGCGCCGCCGCCGGCTGGCACCGCCCCGGACCTGTCGCACCTGCGACGCGATCCTGGGGTCGGCGGCGGAGCGGAAGATCGGCCGCTGCAGCGACTGCCCGCCGACCTATGACGAGCAGGTCTTCGACGCGCTGCGCGCCTGGCGCCTCGGGGTCGCCCAGGAGTCCGGTGTCCCCGCCTTCGTGGTCTTCACCGACGCCACCCTGATCGCCATCGCCGAGCGGACGCCGGCCGACCGGGACGCGCTGGCCCAGATCTCGGGTGTCGGCGAGCGCAAGCTCGGTCTCTACGGTGACGCCGTGCTCGAGATCCTGTCCTCTCCGGACACCTCGTCCACGGCCTGAACGAGGCCGGAGGACCGGTCGCGTAAAAAGGCGTTGCGGGACCGACGACCCTCGGCATACAGTGTCCGAGTCAAGCCCACGCCTGCTCGGTGCTGGGGTCACGCGCAGATGAGAGGAGGGTGGACCACGATGGAGAACATGATCGTCACCGGCGGACTCGCCGCTTGCTCGACCGACGCCACGCCCACCCTCCGGACGGTTCGCCTGCGCGACGCCGTCCGTGCGGACGGCGCGTCCGTCCCGGGGCCCGTGGGCTCCGGAGTCGTCGAGACGACGTTCCCGCACGCTGTCGACCCCTCCCAGGGCCTGGGCTCCTCCCGGACACCGTAGAAGGCACACCTCCTTCCTGTTCCGGCCGCGAGTCCTCCCGAGGATCCGCGGCCGTTCTCGTTTGCTCGCCGGTGCACCGGCGTCTCGGACGGTCCCGTCGGATCCGACCTCATCGGAATCGAGACGCCATGACGATCGACACCAGCCAGCAGCAGCACCGACATCAGGAAGGATCCGCCGTGTACCGCCCAGCGCGTCGGCATCAGCAGGCCGACGAGACCACCGGGTCGCCGTACCTCGTCAGCGGAGGGACGGACGACCTGCCCTGCCGCGAGCACCCGGCGGACCTCTGGTTCGCCGAGCTCCCGGCCGACGTGGAGCAGGCCAAGGAGCTCTGCGGCCCCTGCCCGTTGCGCGAGGTGTGCCTGGCCGGTGCCCTGGAGCGGCGGGAACCGTGGGGCGTCTGGGGTGGCCAGCTCCTGCTCCAGGGCAGGGTCGTCCCCCGCAAGAGGCCGCGCGGCAGGCCGCGCAAGGACGAGGTCGCCGCCTGACCGAGCTCACCCGGCTGTCCCCGGCTCGTGCCAGGGACAGCCGGGATGAGCGGGCCACCTGCGGGTGACCAGGTGCGGCGGGCGCGGCCCGACCTCGTGCGCCACGCCCACCGCGGGTCCGGCGGCCGAGCCGGTCATGAGCACGATGAGGGAGACCACCGCGTGGACCACCTCCGGCTGATGCCGCGGGGGAAGGGGCGCCGTGGCCGGGTCCACCAGCGACTGCGCCACCTGGGGCCACCCGGGGTCGCGGTCCCGCCGGTGCAGGTCCAGGCAGTGCAGGCACGGGCCACCCGGGAGGCCGGTCCAGGGGCCGATGACGACCCGGGCCGTCTGGGCCACGACCGGGAGCACGCGACGGCCGACCACATCGGGCCGTCCTGCCGTGCCGACGGGCACCAGGTGATCGCGCACCAGGACGACCCTCCTGGGGTGGTCGGCCGTGCGCCCCCGCGCAGGCGACGCCGCGGCAGCCCCGCCCCGCCCCTGCGTCGACCACACCGCCGCGCGCAACGCCTCCGCGAGCTGCCCCTCACCCCTCACCTCGAGCGACCGACGCTCCGGCTGCGGACCGACGACGTCAGCCCCGAGCCGCCGGATGAACTGCCAGCCGACGTCCTCCGGACGGTCCGGCCGGACCCAGCCGTCGACGCTCCAGGCACCCGGACCGACACCGACCTGGAGCCGTCCGTCCACCCCGGTCGGCCACCAGGGGGTGTCCTGCGGCGTCGCTCGCCCCCGTCCCATGGGCCGACCCTGCCACGCCGCGAGGGCTGACGTGGCCGGCTGTCCACAGGTCAGCCGGGCCGGTCGGTCCCGGAGCCCTCGTCCTCGCCGTCGTCCTCGTCACGCTCGCCGGGAGACCCGCTGAGCAGCCGCTCGATGTCCTCGTCGGTCACCGTCAGGTCCGCCGACAGGGCACCGTGCCGGTCCACGAAGCCCAACGGGTCGTCCAGATCGGCCCCGGTCGGCGCGACGTCCGGATGTCCCCAGGCCTCGTCGCGAGCGTCCCGACCGTGCCGGTCCTCCAGCGCCGCCCACAGGTTGGCCGCGTCCCGCAGCCGCCGCGGGCGCAGCTCCAGCCCGACCAGGGAGGCGAACGTCTTCTCCGCCGGACCACCGGTGGCCCGCCGACGCCGCACCGCCTCGGCCAGCGCGTCGGCGTGCGGCAGGTGCCCCTCGGCAGCCTGCGCCGCGACCACGTCCACCCAGCCCTCGACCAGGGCCAGCAGCGTCTCCAGCCGGGTGAGGGCGGCCTGCTGGGCGGGGCTGGGCTCGGGCGAGAACAGGCTGTCGCCGAGCGCGTCCTGCAGTGCCTCCGGGTTCTGCGGGTCGACCTCACGCACCGCTTCCTCGATGCCCTCGGTGTTGATGCTGATGTCCCGGGCGTAGTCCTCGACCGCCGCGAGCAGCTGCGGGCCCAGCCACGGCACCGCGGCGAAGAGTCGGACGCGTGCCGCCTCCCGCAGCGCGAGGTAGAGGTGGACCTCACCACCGTCGACCTCGAGCCCGTCGGCGAAGGCGGCGACGTTGGCCGGGAGCATGGCCACGTCCTCCCCGTCCAGGACGGGGAGGCCGACCTCGGTCCCGGAGAGGACGTCGCCGGCCAGCGTGCCGACCGCCTGGCCGACCTGGCCGCCGAACATGCTCGAGGCCATCCGGCGCACCATCGGGGCCATCTGACCCATCATCGCGGCGGGGTTCATCCCTGGGGGCAGACCGGGGATGGGTGGGGCGCCCTCCTCGCCGAGCTGACCGAGCTGCTGCTCCATCGCCGACGTCATCGCCGACTGCAGGCCCTCGGCCACGGGTGCGGTCAACCGCTCCCAGACGGGGAGGGTCCGCTCCACCCACGCGACGCGGGTGAGCGCCAGCGCGGTGCCCTCGGGCCGCGGCAGGTCGGTCACCTGGTCCAACCACAGCGACGCGACCTGGACGACCTGCTCGACGTCACGGCGGGTGTCGTCACCGATCGCGGAGTCACCGCCCTCGGCGACGGCCTGGCAGGCCACGTCGTGCGCCAGCTCGGAGTTGACCGGACTGTCGTCCCCGCCCGAGCCCATGAGCATCTCCAGCTGGGAACGCATCTGCGCGACCTGGTCCGGGCCGAGGTCGGACAGGCCCATCGAGTTCAGGGTCTCGCGCACCTCCGGGGGGACGGGACCGCCGAACAACGCCTCGAGGGGGTCTGGCTCGTCCCGGCGCTCCGGGTTGTCCTGATCTGACACGTCTACTTCCTTCTCTGCTCGGATGCTCGGCCCCCAGCCTGCCACTGGTCGCCGGGGGGCGGCGCTCCTGGTCGGGCTGAGGATCTCGGACCGGTCCTCGACAAGGACAACACCTGTGAGCGCCGCAGAGTTCCATCCGGGGCCAGGCCCGGGGCGGCTCGTGGGGCGCGACCGGTCATGGGGCATGATGGCGCGGGTGACCGATGACCAGACGATCGTCGCCGGCGTCCAGGGGCACCCGTTGTCCGTGGACGAGGCGTTGAGCGCGGTCCGGCACCCCCGTGCCGGGGCCGTGACCGTCTTCGTCGGCACCGTCAGGGAGCACGACGGCGGGCGCGAGGGGGTCACCGCGCTCAGCTACTCGGCGCACCCCGAGGCCGAGTCGCGGCTGCGGCGGCTGGCCGAGTCGGTCGCCGAGACCGACGAGGTGCGCGGCGTGTATGCCGTGCACCGGGTCGGTGAGCTCTCCGTCGGTGACCTGGCGGTCGTCTGCGCCGTGGCGGCAGAGCACCGCGCCACGGCCTTCGAGGCCGGCCGGCGGCTGATCGAGGAGCTCAAGGAGGGCATACCGATCTGGAAGCGTCAGCAGTTCGACGGTCATGACCACGAGTGGGTCGGGCTGTGACCGGCGGCCAGGGCGGGACGGGGGAGGAGTCCGCGCCGACCTTGGGGGGCGCGCCGCCGCACACCCGCGTCGGGCGCCGGGCCGGGCTGCTGCTGGGCGTCGTCATCGCGGCCGTCCTCGCCGGCTCGGTGCTGAACCTCGTCACGGTGCAGCAGGTGATCTACGTGCCCGGGCCGGTCTACGACACCCTGGGCGAGATCGACGGGGAGGACATCGTCGGCGTCGACGACGAGCTCGAGAGGTTCGACGACGCCACGGGCCACCTCTACTTCACCACGATCCGGTTGCAGGGCGGCCCGGGAGACACCGTCACCGCCTGGGAGGCGATGCGGGCCAGCCTGGACCCGTCGGCGACGGTCGTGCCTCGCGAGGACGTCTTCGGCGAGGACGTCACGGCCGAGCAGGTGCGGGAGCAGAACACCGAGCTGATGCAGCACTCGCAGGACGACGCCGCCGTCGTGGCCCTGCGCGCGCAGGGCGTGGAGATCGGCGAGAGCGTCGTCGTGGCCCAGGTGATCGCCGACGCCCCGGCCGACGGTGTCCTCGAGGTCGAGGACGAGATCCTCAGCGTGGCCGGCCAGGACGTGCAGGACACGACCGCCGTCCGTGAGCAGATCCAGGGCGTCGACCCGGGTGAGGAGGTGCCGGTGACCGTGCGTCGCGAGGGGGAGGAGGTCGAGCTGCAGGTCCCCACCCGGCTCGACGAGGAGACCGGGCGCACGATCGTGGGCGTCTACCTCGCCCCGGTCTACGACAACCCCTACGACATCACGATCGACGCCGGCAACGTCGGTGGTCCGAGTGCCGGCCTGATGTTCTCGCTCGCGGTCTACGACGAGATCACCCCGGGTGCGCTCACCGGCGGACGCTCCATCGCGGGGACCGGGACCATCACCGGGGCCGGTGACGTCGGGCCGATCGGCGGGATCACCCAGAAGATCTACGCCGCCCGGGAGGCCGGTGCGGAGGTGTTCCTCGCGCCCAGCGGCAACTGCGGCGAGGTCGTGGAGACCGACCCACGCGACCTCGTGGTGGTGCCGGTCACCACCTTCGACGACGCGCTCACGGTCCTGGACGAGGTGTCGGGGGTGTCCCCGTCCGAGATCGACGACCTGGGGCTCGCGACGTGCGCCGACCAGGTCGAGGACGATGCGGAGCAGACCGGCTAGTCAGGACCCCGGCTCGTCCTCGACCAGCGTCGCCGCCAGGGCATGGGTCAGGCCCGGCGCGATGTCGGGGCCGACCGCGACCGCGTCGTCCTCGTCGAAGTCGCGCTGCCGGAGCAGGCAGGTCCGCTCGCCGTCCCGCAGACAGGCGGCGACCAACCGGACGTCCTTGCGCGCCGGGTGCGCCATCAGGGCATCGGTGGCCTGCTGCCTGTCCTCGGGCAGGTCCCGCTCGGCCTCCGGCGGCACCACGATCCGCTCGATGGCGAGTGCGACGCCGACCACGTCCGGCGGCCACGCCATCCGCCCCAGCAGCGACTCGAGGTCCGGGGTGGGGGGCAGCCGCTCCTGCTCCACCGCCGTCAGGCCGTCGTCGTCCGGGGCCTGCAGCTGGGACGCGAGCGCGGGCTCGCGGTCGCGCAGCAGGTGAGTGGGCACCAGCGCGAAGAGCCGGGGCGGCTGATCCCATCCGCCACGGGCCACGTGCTTCTCCACGTCGACGGCCGCGCGCAGCAGCGGGCCCGGGGACGTCGGGTCGGCGGGGTCGGGGGAGACGGCGTCGGTGGGAGGCACACGGTCATCGTCGCATCCGGGTCAGCGTCGGACGGCAGGGCCGCGGCGGTTACGCTGGAACGGTGAGCGAGCGCGAGCCAGAGCAGGGCCCCGAGCCGGACGAGAGCCAGGGCGGGGGTTCCGGCGCGTCCGGCGCGGGCCGTCCGGGTGGCGGCAGCGGCTCGGGCGGTGCCGGCGGCTCCGGCCGCACCCCCCGGACCCGGTCCGGTCGGCCCGGCGGAGGGCTGCCCCGCGGCCGGGTGCTCCCGACGGTCCTCATCGTCCTCGCCCTGCTCGCCCTCGTCGGCTGGGGGGCCACGCTCTGGACCCACTTCCTGTGGTACCAGTCGGTCGGGTTCCGGCAGGTCCTCGTCACCCGCCTGCTCACCCAGAGCGGGCTCTTCGTGCTGGCCGCCGGACTCACCACGGCCATCGTGTGGTCCGGCCTGTGGCTGGCTTGGCGGCACCGGCCGATCTATGCGCCGTCCACGCCCGAGCAGGCGGCGCTCGACCGCTACCGCAGCGCCCTGGACCCGATCCGCCGACTGGTGTTCATCGCGGTGCCGGTCGTGCTGGGCCTGTTCGCCGGCACCGCCGCGGCGGCGCAGTGGCAGACCGTCCTGCTGTTCCTGCACCGTCGCCCGTTCGGCGAGGTCGACCCGCACCACAACATGGATGTGGGGTTCTTCGTCTTCAGCCTGCCGTTCTGGCAGATGGTGATCTCGTTCGGCACCCTGGTGCTGGGGCTGAGCCTCATCGGGGCCCTGCTCACGCACTACATCTACGGCGGCATCCAGCTGCAGTCCGGCGCGCGCGGCCAGCGCACCACCGGCGCCGCCCGGATCCACCTGGCCATCCTCCTGGGCCTGCTGCTCGTCGTGCGCGCGGCGGGCTACTGGATCGAGCGCTACTCCCTGTCGATGACGCAGCACGAGCGCATCACCGGCATGACGTATACCGACGTCAACGCCCTGCTGCCCACCCGCAGCATCCTGGCCGTGGCCGCGTTGCTCTGCGCGGCCTTCTTCATCGCCACCATCTGGACGCGCTCCTGGCGGCTGCCGATCGTCAGCCTGGTCGGGCTGCTGGTGGTCGCCCTCGTCCTGGGCGGTGCCTACCCCTCGCTGGTCCAGCAGTTCCGGGTGGTCCCCTCCGAGGCACAGCTCGAGGCGCCCTACATCGAGCGGGCGATCGACTCCACGCTCTCGGCCTACGACCTCGAGGACGCGGAGATGATCGACTACGACGCGGAGACGGAGGCGGAGCCCGGTCAGCTGCGCAGCGACGCGGACACCATCCCCGGCATCCGCATCGTGGACCCCTCTGTGGTGTCCCCGACGTTCCGGCAGCTGCAGGGCGTCCGCAACTACTACCAGTTCCCCGAGGCCCTCGACGTCGACAGCTACGAGGTCGACGGCGAGACGGTCGACACGGTCATCGCGGTGCGCGAGCTCAACCTGGCCGGCATCTCCGACGGCCAGCGCAACTGGGTCAACGACCACACCGTCTACACGCACGGCTTCGGCGTGGTCGCGGGATACGGCAACCGGCGCTCCCCGGAGGGCGAGCCGATCTTCTACGAGCGCAACATCCCGCCGGTCGGTGGCCTGGGGGAGTACGAGCCCCGGATCTACTTCGGCGAGTCCTCGCCGGAGTACTCGATCGTGGGGGCCCCGGACGACCAGGCGCCGCAGGAGCTGGACTACCCGGCCAGCGGTCAGGAGACCGGAGAGGTCCGCAACACCTACACCGGTGGCGGTGGTGTCGCGATGGGCAACGCGGTGCGCCGGGCGGCCTACGCCATCAAGTACCGCCAGATCGAGATCATGCTGTCCGACTCGGTGAACAGCGAGTCCCGGATGCTGGACCACCGCTCGCCCCGGGAGCGGGTCGAGCGGGTCGCGCCCTGGCTCCGCCTGGACGGCAACCCCTACCCGGCGGTCGTGGACGGCCGGGTGAAGTGGATCGTGGACGGTTACACCACGAGCGACCGCTACCCCTACAGCCAGATGGAGGAGCTGGGCGAGGTGACCGTGGACTCCCTGCAGACCACCGCCTCCAACGTGGAATCGATCGGGCAGGGCCAGGTCAACTACATCCGCAACTCGGTCAAGGCCACGGTCGACGCCTACGACGGGTCGGTCGAGCTGTATGCCTGGGACGAGGAGGACCCGCTGCTGCAGGCGTGGATGGCCGCCTTCGACAACACCGTGCGTCCGCTGTCCGAGATCGACGGCCAGCTGATGGACCACCTCCGCTACCCGGAGGACCTGTTCAAGGTGCAGCGGGAGGTGCTCTCCCGCTACCACGTGCAGGACGCCGGGTCCTTCTTCACCGGGCAGGACTTCTGGGCGGTCTCGGAGGACCCGAGCGTCGGGGGCGAGAGCCCGCCGGACATCCCACCGCACTACCTGTCGGTGGCGATGCCCGGCCAGGAGGAACCGACCTTCAGCCTCACCACGACCTACATCCCCCGAGGGAACGATCGGCAGAACCTCACCGGCTACCTGGCCGTCGACGCCGACGCCGGCGGCACGCCGGGTGAGCGGCGGGAGGGGTACGGGCAGATGCGGATGCTCGTCCTGCCCCGGGACAGCACGGTGCGCGGACCGGGCCAGTTCCAGAACGACATCAACTCCTCGGACGCCAACTCCGAAGCCTTCGGACAGACCCTCTCCCAGTTCCTCAACCTGAACCGGAGCGGCGACTCGACGGTGCGGCTGGGCAACCTGCTCACCCTGCCGGTCGGAGGCGGGCTGATCTACGTCGAGCCGGTCTACGTGCAGGCGCAGGGCAACAACGCCTATCCGCTGCAGCGGATCGTCGTCGTGGCCTTCGGCAACGACCTGGCGTGGTCGGACACCCTGGACGGTGCCCTGGACGAGCTCTTCGGCGGGGACTCGGGCGCCACGGCGGGCGACGCCGGCGACGCCGGCCCGACCGACGGCTCGGAGGGTGACGGATCGGGTGACGGCGGGTCCGGCGACGGTGGGTCCGGGTCCGACCAAGGCTCGGGCGACGTCGACCAGGGCGCGCTGGCCGAGGCGCTGGCGGACATCGAGTCGGCCTACGAGGACGGCCAGGCCGCGCTCGCGGAGAGCGACTGGGAGGCCTACGGCCAGGCCCAGGAGCGGTTGCGTGAGGCGATCGACCGTGCTGTCGCGGCGGACCCCTCCGGTGGATCGGTCAGCCTCGACGGCGACGGACAGGGTGACGGCGACGACGCGGCGCAGACCGAGGAGCCCTGAGGTCCCGCCACTGATTTGGTGTGCGCTTCACCATCACGTAAAGTGGACATCACCACGACGCGGGGTGGAGCAGTTCGGTAGCTCGCCGGGCTCATAACCCGGAGGTCGCAGGTTCAAATCCTGCCCCCGCTACGCATCGCGTCGGACGCGGACGAAGGCCCGGACCACCAGGTCCGGGCCTTCGTCGTGCTGCGGGAGAGGTGGGCGGGGCCGTCCCGCACGTGCCGCAACTCGCGGCGGTGTCACTTTGTCCATCGTGCTCAGGTCCTACCAGCCTTCGTCGTGGCGCTCCGGGGCGGCACGAGCGAGCTTCGTGTCGCTGCGGGTTCCCCGAGGTGGCTCAGACTAGTGTCGTCTCATGGAGGCGTCGGCGTGGACTTTGGTGCTCGGCATCATCGTCGGCGTGGCGGCAAACGCTATCTACCAGTTCGTTCGCGACTTGGTGGTACGACTTGCTGACACCATGGATATCAAGGGCGTCTGGGGGGAGCGGATTCTCGACGGCGAGGAACGAATTTACAGCATCGGTGAGATTCGGTATGACGTCCGAAGATCAATGTGGATTCTAGATGGCACCAACTTCTACAATGATGGTCGTCCCTTCTGCCACTGGCGGACTGTTGCAGCTCGGCTAGATCGAAGTGCTAAAAAGTACTACTACGTTTTTGACAACACGCATGAAAATGCAGCTCACGCTGGCTACACTGGCTTTGGTGTGGTGAACTTGTCGAGGGAGGGCAGGAAGTGGACGCCGAGTCGCGGAGCCTTTGCGGCAGGCAACCCGGGAGAATGTTTTCGTTCACACACGATGGTTAGGCTGGCGAGAGCGCCGCTGACACGTGAGGCGCGTAGCGAGGCCTTCAAGTTAATTGAAGACGCATACCAGGAGAAATCTAGTGAGTGAAGAAGAACGGTCCTTGCTGACTACGTCCCACAATAAAACTACTGGCGCAGTGGACTTTGGGTGAAGAAAACTCCAATGGAACCGGTGCAAGTCGCGCTTGTCAGACTTATATTAACCCTTGCCCTTTGTGCAGCATTGGCCACGTTAGTGCTGCACTTCTCCGCAGTGTAGGGCGCGCGGCGCCAGCAAGGTCATGCCTAGGGCGTGTCTCCCAAATCCGCAGTCTGCGTCGGTAAGGGTGATCGCATGTCGCGGTTGCAGACGCTCTCGGACG
>NZ_VSLG01000011.1 GCF_008919445.1 Serinicoccus kebangsaanensis
CCACCGACGCCCATCACCACAACACCGTCCAGCCGATGCGCCAACCAGCCGCGGCTTGACATAGGAGAAACGCATGGCGACACTCGTGATCACGGTCGTCGGAGACGACCGCCCAGGGCTGGTCAGCGCGCTGGCCGACGTCATCGCCGAGCACGCCGGGAGCTGGGAGCGCAGCCAGCTGGCCGAGCTGGCGGGCAAGTTCGCCGGGATCGTCACGGTCGACGTCCCGGACGCGCGTGCCCAGGAGCTGGTCGAGGCCATCGCGTCCTGGACCGGCGTGCTGGAGACGACCGTGCACACGGCGGCGTCGGCGGCCGCGCCCGAGGGCGAGCTGCTGCACCTCGACCTCGTGGGCAACGACCGTCCGGGGATCATCAAGGAGATCACCGGCGCCCTGGCCGCGCAGCAGGTCTCGGTCGAGGACCTGCAGACCAAGGTCGTCCCGACGCCCCAGGCCGGGGGAGACCTCTTCGCCGCACGGGCCCGGCTCCGCGTGCCCGAGGCTGCTGACCTCCCCGCCCTGCGGGCGGCGCTGGAGCAGCTCGCCACAGAGCTGCTCGTCGACCTCAACGTCGACTCCGACGACAGCATCGACTGGGAGTGACCGACCGGGGTCAGCCGCTCCCGCACTCGTGGACGTACCGGTCGCCGCTCCATCCGTCGGGCTCGGCCACGATCCCGACGTGGCGGAACCCCAGGCGACGCGCGACGGCGGCCGAGGCGTGGTTGGCCGGGTCGCACCGGATGAGGAACCGCGTGACCGGTGCCTGGTCGGCCGCCAGCTGCATCGCCGCGCGCGTGGCGGCGGTGGCATAGCCACGCCCCCGGCGACCGGCATACATCGTGTAGGTCAGGTTGACCTCGCCGGGCCGGAGGTAGGACAGGCCTCGCTGGATCCCCACGACCCCGACGTGCTCTCCCGTCGTGGCGTCCTCGACGGCCAGGTCCACCACGTCCGCCCCCGCGCGCCATGCGTGCGCCATCCGCTCGAGCCAGGCCAGGTGCTCCTCGGTCGTGCTGGCGCGGCCGCCGTTCACCCAGCGGTCGACGAGGTCGTCGCAGCCCGAGGCATGGGCGGCGAGGTCGTCCGGCCGCAGCGGACGCAGCAGCACGGCTGGCTCGGGACGCGCGTCGGGGAGAGGCACGAGGGGACGGTAGCAACCCGTGGCGACGTGCCGCGGCCCGCGCGCCCGGTCGCCCCGTCGGCAGTCCTAGACTGCCTGGCATGACCGCCACCATCCTCGACGGCAAGGCCGTGCACGCGACCATCCAGGACGAGCTGCGCACCCGGGTGGAGGCGCTGGCGGCGCGGGGCGTCGTGCCCGGCCTGGCCACCGTCCTGGTCGGCGACGACCCCGCCAGCACGTGGTACGTCGGCGCCAAGCACAAGGACTGCGCGCAGGTCGGAATCACCTCGGTCCGGCGGGACCTGCCCGCGGGTTCCAGCCAGGCGGACGTGCTCGGCGTCGTCGACGAGCTGAACGCCGACCCGGCGGTCACGGCCTTCCTGGTGCAGCAGCCGACCGGTCTGGACGAGTTCGCGATCCTGTCCCGGGTGGACCCGGCCAAGGACGTGGACGGGCTGCACCCGACCAACCTGGGTGCGCTCGTCATGAACGAGCCCGCGCCGCTGCCCTGCACCCCGGTGGGGTGCGTCGAGCTGCTGCGCCGCTACGACGTGCCGGTCGCGGGCGCGGAGGTCGTCGTCGTGGGGCGCGGTCTCACCGTGGGGAGGCCGCTCGGGCTGATCCTCACCCGACGCAGCGAGAACGCCACCGTGACCCTGTGCCACACGGGGACGCGGGACCTGGCCGAGCACACGCGCCGCGCCGACATCATCGTCTCGGCGGCGGGGGTGCCCGACATGATCACCCCCGACATGGTCCGTCCCGGGGCGGCCGTCCTCGACGTCGGCGTCGCGCGGCGGGACGGGAAGATCGCCGGAGACGTCCACCCGGACGTCGCGCAGGTGGCGGGGTGGCTGACCCCGAACCCCGGCGGGGTGGGCCCGATGACGCGGGCGATGCTGCTGAGCAACGTCGTCGAGGCGGCGGAGCGGGCCGCCAAGCGGGTCGGATGAGCCCCACGGGGGACGCCGACGAGAGCCAGCCCCTGGTCAGCACGGGCACCCGTCCACTGGGGCCGTGGTGGCTCGCCGTGCTGGGGCTGGTGGCCGCCGGGATGCTGCTCATGTCGTCGAACCTGCGGGCCTACGGGTATGCGCTCGGCGGCACCTTGGGGCTGCTCGCCGTGCTGCGGGCGGTGCTCCCGGCGGGCCGGGCGGGCGGACTGGTGGTCCGTGGGCGCTGGATCGACGTCCTCACCCTGCTGGTGCTGGGGGTCGCGGTGGCCGTGCTGGCCTCGACCCTGCGCCTGGTGTGACCCGCCCGGCCGCGCTGCTCAGACCAGGCCGAGCTCGGTGACGGTGGCGCGCTCCTCGGCCAGCTCTGCGACCGACGCGTCGATCCGGCCCCGGGAGAAGTCGTCGATCTCCAGACCCTGCACGATCTCGTAGGAACCGTCACGGGTGGTGACGGGGAAGGAGCTGATCAGCCCCTCCTCGACGCCGTAGGAGCCGTCGGAACGGACGGCCATCGAGACCCAGTCGCCCTCGGGGGAGGCTCCCAGCCAGTCGCGGGCGTGGTCGATGGTGGCCGACGCGGCGGACGCCGCGGAGGAGGACCCGCGGGCCTCGATGATGGCCGCGCCGCGCTTGGCGACGGTCGGGATGAAGGTGTCCTCGATCCACTGCTGGTCACCCACCGCCTCGGCCGCGTTGCGGCCGCCGACCTCGGCGTGGAACAGGTCGGGGTACTGGGTGGCGCTGTGGTTGCCCCAGATGGTCATGTGCGACACCTCGCCGACCGGCGCGCCGACCTTGGCGGCGAGCTGGGCGATCGCCCGGTTGTGGTCCAGCCGGGTCAGCGCCGAGAAGCGCTCGGTCGGGATGTCCGGGGCGTTGCTCATGGCGATCAGGGCGTTGGTGTTGGCCGGGTTGCCGGTCACCGTGATCCGCACGTCGTCGGCGGCGTGCGCGTTGAGGGCCTTGCCCTGGGCGGTGAAGATGGCGCCGTTCGCCTCGAGCAGGTCTCCGCGCTCCATCCCCTTGCTCCGCGGCCGGGCTCCGACCAGCAGGGCGACGTTGACGCCGTCGAAGACCTGGTTGGGGTCGTCGCCGATCTCGACGCCGGCCAGGGTGTCGAAGGCGCAGTCGTCGAGCTCCATGACGACACCCTCCAGCGCACCGAGGGCGGGCGTGATCTCGAGCAGGCGCAGCTCGATCGGGGTGTCCTTGCCGAGCAGCTCGCCGGAGGCGAGGCGGAAGAGCAGGCTGTAGCCGATCTGACCGGCCGCGCCGGTGACGGCGACCTTGACGGGAGTCTTCACGAGAAGGACCTTCCTGGGGGAGGACTGGGGCGGCTGACGCGCTCGACGCTAGCACCCGGTCCGTGGCGGGAGGCGGCCGAGTGGCCCGACCTCCGACGCCTGGGCTAGCGTGCCAGCGAGCCGTCGTCACGACCGCGGGCACCCGGACCGTTCCGGCCCGCACGAGAGGAGCGAGCGATGGGACTGTTCGACCGGATCAAGGGCGTGCTCGACGACGTCCGGGGGGCGCGGCCCGGCACCCGCACGCGACACCGGACCCCTGAGGCGGAGCCGGCGCCGTCGTCGTCACCGCACACTCCGGACCAGGTGACGAGGTATGCGACAGTCACGGTCCAGCCGGGGCAGACGCTGGCCGGCATCGCCGAGGAGCGCGGCGTCGACCTGCAGGAGATGGTGCGGCTCAACGGCATCGAGGCGCCGGACCTGGTCTTTCCGGGTCAGGTCTTCAAGCTGCCGCCGGCCTGATCCTCACCCGGCGAGCGGATAGTCGGCGCGGGTGCGCCAGACGCCGTCGCCGTCGTGCATGTAGAGCCGGAACGCGGCGGCAGGGTAGGAGCAGCTGAAGGCACCCAGGTCCCGGAAGGCGCGGTCCAGCGCCGGGAGCGGCAGGTCGTGCGCGAGCGTCACGTGGGGGTGGTAGGGGAAGTCCAGCGGTCGACGCACCGGACCGTCCCGGACGGCCCGCTCGAGCCGCTCGCAGTCGGCCACCCCCTTGGCCACCTGGACGAAGACCACGTCGGACACCGGCCGGAAGGTGCCGGTCCCGCGCAGCATCACCTCGAACGCCCCGTGCAGGGCCGCCACCCGCTGCAGGTGCTCCTCCAGCGCGTCCAGCTCGGTGCCGGACACCGGCGTGGGGGGGAGCAGGGTGATGTGGGTCGGGATGTGGGCGGCCCGCTCCTCGCCGTAGCCGATGCGCAGCCGCTGCAGATGGGTGCCCCACGGCTCCGGCACCGGCAGCGCCACGCCGACGACGGGGGAAGCCGGTGACGGGGCGGGGTCGTCGCGTCGACTCATCCCCGTCACCCTACTCGGGTGCTGCCGCGGCCCTGCAGGTCACGCGACGGATCGCCGGCCGGCGTGCACGACGGCGGAGTAGTGGTCCACGAGCTGATCCACGAGTGCGGGCCAGGAGCGCTCGTGCACCCGCTGCCGGCCGGCGGCCCCGAGCCGCTCCCGCAGGGCGGCCGCGCCGGACCCGACCAGCGGCATCACGGCGGCACGCAGGGCTCCGTGCTCGTCCGGGTCGAAGAGCTCCCCGGTGCGTCCTGGCTCGATGAGGTCCACCGGCCCGCCCCGCGCCGGGGCCACCACCGGGAGGCCGGCGGCCGAGGCCTCCTGCAGCGTCTGACCGAAGGTCTCCCGGGTCCCGGTGTGGACGAAGACGTCGAAGGCGGCATAGGCCTGGGCCAGCTCGGCTCCCTCGCGGCGTCCCAGGAAGACCGCCTCGGGGAGCTGGGCCTGGAGGATCTCCCGGCTCGGGCCCTCACCGACGAGCACCAGCCGGGTCCCGGGCAGCGAGGCGAGCTCGGTGAGCCGGTGCAGCTCCTTCTCCGGGGCGAGCCGACCGACATACCCCAGGATCGTCTCTCCCCGGGGCGCCAGCCGATCCCGCAGCGCGAGGGCTGCGGGGTCGGCGCGACGGTCCGGGTGGAAGAGGTCGGCGTCCACGCCGCGGCCCCACAGGGCGATCCGCGGCACCTCGTGCTCGGCGAGGTCCGACAGGGCCGAGGTGGACGGGGCCAGGGTGAGGTCGGCCTGCTCGTGGATCCGCCGGATCCAGCGCCACGCCGCCCGGGCCGTCAGGTCGCCGGCCGGCCCCGCGTGCTGACGGATGTAGGACGGCATGTCGGTCTGGTAGATCGCGACCGACGGGATCCCGAGCGCGCGGGCGGCGACGAGACCGCGCACCCCCAGGACGAACGGTGAGGCCACGTGCATGACGTCCGGCCGGAACCGGTGCAGCACCGTCTCGATCTCGTAGGACGGCAGCCCCACGCGGAACTTGCGGACCGGGACGCTGGTCACGGTGTGCACAGGGAAGCCGGCATAGTGCTCGGGCGTCATCACCGGGCTCCAGGGGCTGGTCCCGGGCGCGATCACCAGGGCGTCGTGGCCCTGGTCGCGCAGGCACTCGAGCACCTTGAGGACGCTGGTGGTGACGCCGTTGAGCGCGGGGAGGAAGGACTCGGTGACGATGGCGACGCGCACGTGGTCCAGCCTGGGGCCACCAGGTATGCCGGCGGTGGACTCCGCGGGTGTGTCCGGTGGCCGCCGGGTGACCAGGGGGTGCCCCACGCCGTCCCTCATCGGACGTCGTGGGGCCTCGGGGTGACGCGGCGCGGTGGACATCGTCAGGTCAGGTCCTCCCGGCCGAGGCGCTGCAGGGTGGCGACCATGGCGCCCACGTCCTGGCAGCGCTCGCGGGTCGTCACCAGCAGCGCGTCCGGCGTGTCCACGACCACGACCTCCTCCAGGCCCAGCACGACGACGGCGCGGTTACCGTGCGCCGCGACCACACCGGTCGAGTCCTGGGCGACGACCTCGCTCGACCGGCCGAGCACCCGCAGCCCCCCGTGCTCGGGACGGTCGTCGAGCAGGGTGGCGAGCGAGGCGAAGTCGCCCACGTCGTCCCAGCCGATGTCGGCGGGCACGACCACGACCCGTCCGGCTCTCGCGGCGGGCTCGGCCACCGCCCGGTCGATCGCGACGGCCTCCAGCGAGCCCCAGACCTGATCACCCTGACCGGGGTCGGCGGCCAGCAGCCGCAGCAGCCGCACCATCTCGGGGTCGGTGCGCGCGAGCAGGTCGAGCAGGGTGCTGGCGCGGACCACGAAGATGCCCGCGTTCCACAGGTGCCGGCCGCCCTCCAGGTAGGCCTGGGCCACCGCACGGTCCGGCTTCTCCACGAACGAGACCACCTGCCGGACGCCGTCGGCACCGTCCAGCGACCGGGCGTCCCCGACCTCGATGTAGCCGAAGGCGGTGGAGGCGTAGCGCGGGGTGATGCCGAGGGTGGCCAGCGCGCCGCTGCGGGCGGCCACCACGGCCTGCCGCACGCACTCCGCGAAGGCCTCCTCGTCGTCGATGACGTGGTCCGCGGCGAAGGACCCCAGGACCGCCTCCGGGTCACGTCGCTCGAGCACCGCAGCGGCCCAGCCGATCGCCGGCATCGAGCTGCGGGGGGAGGGCTCGAGCAGCAGGTTCTCCGGCGCCAGGTCGGGCAGCTGGCTGCGGACGGCGTCGGCGTGGCGACGGCCGGTGACCACCATCACCCGGTCCCCGGCGAGGGGACGGACCCGGTCCTGCGTGGCCTGCAGCAGCGAGCGACCCGTGCCGGTCAGGTCGTGCAGGAACTTCGGGGACTGGCGTCGGGAGAGCGGCCACAGCCGGGTCCCCGAGCCACCTGCGGGGATGACTGCGGTCAGGTCGTCGATGCCGTCGCCGCGCTCCACCGGGTGCGCGGCGCGGGTCGGGGTGCTCACCGCGCCAGTCTAGGGTTGCCTGCATGTCGGTGCCCCCGATCCCTCTGACGCTCCCACGGCGGCTGGCCGGCACGGCCGGACGACGTGCATACCGGCACCTGGGGCGTCCGGTGCTGTGGCGGATGGACGCCGAGCGAGCGCACCACGGCACCGTGCTCGCCGCGGACCGGCTGGGCCGCACCTGGCCCACCCGGGCGCTGCTCGCCGCCGCGGGATCCGCCGTGCCGCCCGCCGCGCCGGTCGACCTGCTGGGTCTGCGCTTCCCGAACCGCGTCGGCCTGGCGGCCGGCATGGACAAGGACGGGCGGGCCGTCCCGGCCTGGGGTGCGCTGGGGTTCGGGCACGTCGAGCTGGGCACCGTCACGGCGCTCCCGCAGCCCGGCAACCCGCGACCGCGCATGGTCCGGCTGCCGGGGAGCACGGCCGTGATCAACCGGATGGGCTTCAACAACCTCGGGGTCCAGGCCCTGGCCCAGCGGCTGCGCGAGGCGCGCGCTGCCGGGCTGGTGCGGATCCCGGTCGGGGTGAGCATCGGCAAGTCCAAGGTCACGCGGGTGGCCGAGGCGGTGCCGGACTACCTGACGTCGGTGGCCGCCCTGGAGGGCCTGGCGGACTACCTGGCGGTCAACGTCTCCAGCCCCAACACCCCGGGGCTGCGCTCGCTGCAGGACGCCGGCCCGCTGCGGCACCTGCTCACCGCCGTCGTGGAGGCAGCGGCCGGTGTGCCGGTGCTGGTCAAGCTGGCGCCGGACCTCACCGACCAGGCGCTGGAGGAGGCCGTGGCCGTGGCCCTGGACGCCGGGGTGGCCGGCTTCGTCGCGACCAACACCACGCTGGCGAGGGACGGCGTGGTGCCTCGTGAGGCCGCGCGGGCGCGTGCCGAAAAGGGTGGGCTGTCGGGCGCGCCGCTGACGGTGCGGGCCCGGGAGGTCGTGGCCAGGGTGCGCTCGCTGACCGACCGGCCGGTGATCGGCGTCGGGGGCGTCATGACCGGGGCCGACGCCGCGGCGCTCGTCGCGGCCGGTGCCGATCTGGTCCAGCTCTACACCGGGCTCGTGTATGCCGGGCCGGCCCTGGTGGCGGACGCGGTCGGAGCCACCACGGGCGACGCCCGGTCGGGGTGAGGATGACCACGAGCGACGCCCGGTGGGGGTGAGGATGACCACGAGCGACGCCCGGTGGGGGTGAGGGGAGCGGGCGTGGGTGCCCGCGTATCCTGGCCGGTGACCCTGCCCCGTCCGGAGAGTGCCGTTGACCACCGACGTGACCCGTCCCCTGAGCCAGACCACCACCCCGCCCGAGCCCAGCTCGCTGGCGCAGGTGCTGCGGCGGGTCGAGGAGGAGGTCGACGCCCACGCGGACGAGCTGCTCACCTGGCGGCGGGATGTGCACCAGCACCCCGAGGTGTGCTGGACCGAGCACCGGACCACCGAGCTGGTCGCCGGCGTGCTGTCCCAGGCCGGTGCGCGCGTGCGCACGCTGCCCGGCACCGGAGCGGTCGTCGACCTGGGTCACCCGGAGCCACGGACGCGGATCGCGCTGCGCGCCGACCTGGACGCCCTCCCCATCGAGGAGATCACCGGCCTGCCCTACGCCTCGCGGGTGCCGGGCGCCTGCCACGCCTGCGGCCACGACGTGCACACCGTCGGTCTGCTCGGCGCCGGCCTGGCGCTGCACGCCCTCGGTGACGAGCTGCACGCGCGCGAGCTCGGGGTCCGCCTCGTCTTCCAGCCCGCCGAGGAGACCCACCCGGGCGGCGCCCTGAAGGTCATGGAGCAGGGCGTGCTCGACGGCGTCGACCGGATGCTCGCGGTGCACTGCGACCCCTCGGTCGACGTCGGCAGCGTGGGGCTCCGGGTGGGGCCGATCACCGCGGCCTCCGACCAGGTGCACGTGGTCATCACCGGTCGCGGCGGGCATACCTCCCGCCCGCACCTGACCCAGGACATCACCTATGCCCTGGCCAAGGTGGTCACCGAGGTCCCGGCCGCGCTCACCCGCCGGCTGGATCCCCGGGCGGCGGCGGTGCTCGTCTGGGGGGTGGTCCGCGCCGGCGCGGCGGCCAACGTCATCCCGGCCCAGGGGGAGGCCCTGGGCACGCTGCGCATGCTGGACGCCGAGCTCTGGGAGGTGGTCGAGCCGATCTTCACCGAGACCGTGCAGGCGGTGGTGGCGCCCTACGGGGTCAAGGCCACGGTCCACTACACCAAGGGCGTGCCGCCGGTCGACAACGAGAACAGCTCGGTCGTCGCGCTGTCCAAGGCGGCGATGATGCTCCTCGGTGCGGGGGCGGTGCAGCCGACCAAGCAGTCGATGGGCGGGGAGGACCTGGGGTGGTACCTCCAGCAGGTCCCGGGCGCGATGGCCCGGCTGGGGACCCGCACGCCGGGTGGCCCGACCTACGAGCTGCACCAGGGCGACCTCGTCGTGGACGAACGCTCCGTCCTCATCGCCGCGAAGCTGCTCGCCGGGTCGGTGTTCACCGCCTTGAGCGAGTCACGCACGTGACGTCCTGACACTCCTGGGACGGATGTGACGGCGCAGGTCACGACCTGATCACGTCTTGGCTGACGTGCGCGTCATGGAGGCCCTACCGGCGGGTCACCAGGGTTACCATCTTCGCGTCATACCCACAGGACAAAGGAGTTTCCCGTGCGTCGGGTCCTGAAGCTTGCCACCGCCGGTGCGGCGGCCACCCTCGTCCTTGCCGCGTGCGGCGAGGCTCCCACCGAAGAAGACACGAACGCCGCCGGCGGCGAGAACGCCGAGAGCAGCGAGGCTGCGGGCGGCGGCGAGGAGGCCGGCGACTTCAAGGCCTGCATGGTCTCCGACTCCGGCGGGTTCGACGACCAGTCGTTCAACCAGTCGGGCAAGGAGGGCCTGGACTCCTCCGTCGAGGCCCTCGGCATCGAGGGGGTCGAGGTCGAGTCCCAGGCGGACACCGACTACGCCACCAACGTCTCCAACCTGGTCTCCCAGGGCTGCTCCATCACCATCGGCGTCGGCTTCCTGCTCGAGGACGCGATCCAGTCCGCGGCGGAGGAGAACCCGGACACCAACTTCGCGCTCATCGACTCCGCCTTCAGCGACGCCGACTTCGCGCCGGTCGAGCTGGACAACGCCAAGCCGATCCTCTTCAACACCGCCGAGGCCAGCTTCCTCGCCGGCTACCTCGCGGCCGGCATGACCGAGTCCGGCACGGTCGCGACCTTCGGTGGTCTGCAGATCCCCTCGGTGGCGGTCTTCATGGACGGCTTCGCCGACGGCATCGCGAAGTACAACGAGGACAACGCCGACGCCGACGTGCAGCTCCTCGGCTGGGACAAGGAGGCCCAGGAGGGCGCCTTCTCCGGTGACTTCGAGAACCAGAGCCAGGGCCAGACCCTGACCGAGCAGTTCATCTCCCAGGGCGCGGACATCGTCATGCCGGTCGCCGGCCCGGTCGGGCTCGGTGCCGCCGCGGCGGCGTCGGAGTCCGACGGCGTCCACATCATCTGGGTCGACTCCGACGGCTACCTCACCGCGTCCGAGTACTCCGACCTGATGCTGACCTCGGTCATGAAGCAGATCGGCCCCGCGGTCGAGCAGACCGTCACCGAGACGGTCGAGGGCGGCTTCAGCAACGAGCCCTACGTCGGCACCCTGGAGAACGAGGGCGTCGGTCTGGCGCCGTACCACGACTTCGAGGGCGAGGTCCCCGAGGAGCTCACCACGCAGATCGACGAGTACCGCGACCAGATCATCTCCGGCGACCTGGTCATCGAGTCGCCGAACAGCCCGCAGCAGTGACGTCGGCCGGGCACCGGTCGACGGCGTCGACCGGCTGAGCCCGGCGGTAGCGGCCCGGCCCATCTCGGGTCGGGCCGCTACGCTGTCCCCGCCACACCCCCGAGGTGCAGGCCTACCACCGCCGCCCTCGCCACCCTCCCGTGAGGTATGCATGAAGCAGGAACCGCGATGAAGCTCGAACTGCAGGGCATCACCAAGGTCTTCGGGTCCTTGGTCGCCAACGACCACATCGACCTGGTGGTCGAGCCCGGCGAGATCCACGCCCTCCTGGGCGAGAACGGCGCCGGCAAGTCCACCCTGATGAACGTCCTCTACGGGCTCTACGACCCGGACGACGGTCAGATCCTGCTCGACGGCGCACCCGCGACCTTCAAGGGCCCGGGGGACGCGGTCGCGGCCGGCATCGGCATGGTGCACCAGCACTTCATGCTGGTGCCCGTCTTCACCGTGGCCGAGTCGGTCGCCCTCGGCTACGAGCCGACCGGCGCCGCGGGTGTCCTCAAGCTGGACGAGGCCCGGCGGCGGGTCACCGAGATCTCCGACCGCTTCGGCTTCCACGTCGACCCGGACGCCAGGATCGAGGACCTGCCCGTCGGCGTGCAGCAGCGGGTGGAGATCATCAAGGCGCTGTCGCGGGACGCGAAGGTGCTCATCCTGGACGAGCCGACCGCGGTCCTGACCCCGCAGGAGACCGACGAGCTGATCGGGATCATGCGCGAGCTCAAGGAGGCCGGCACCTCCATCGTCTTCATCACGCACAAGCTGCGCGAGGTCCGGGCGATCGCCGACCGGATCACCGTCATCCGACGCGGCAAGGTCGTCGGCGAGGCCAGTCCCAGCTCCACCGAGACCGAGCTCGCCTCGCTCATGGTCGGACGCTCGGTCAGCCTCACCGTGGACAAGACCCCGGCCCAGCCGGGCGAGGCCAGCTTCGAGGTGGACGGGCTGTCCGTCATCGCCGCCAACGGCACCGTGCTCGTGGACGACATCTCCTTCGACGTCCGGGCCGGCGAGATCCTCTGCGTCGCCGGTGTGCAGGGCAACGGGCAGACCGAGCTGGCCGAGGTGATCCTCGGCATCGAGGAGGCGGACGCCGGCTCGATCCGGCTGGGCGGCGAGCCGATCCTGGGCAAGGGCGTCAAGGAGCGGCTCCGCTCCGGCATCGGCTTCGTCCCCGAGGACCGGTCCACCGACGGCGTCGTGTCCTCCTTCTCGATCGCGGAGAACCTCGTCCTCGACCTCTACGACACCGCCCCCTTCGCCCGCGGTGTCTCGATGAGCCCCGCCACGGTGGCGGCCAACGCCGAGCAGCGCACCGAGGAGTTCGACGTGCGCTACACCTCCGTGCACGACCCGATCTCCACGCTCTCCGGCGGCAACGCGCAGAAGGTCGTCCTGGCCCGGGAGATGTCGCGACCGCTGCGCCTGCTCGTGGCCTCGCAGCCGACGCGTGGCCTGGACGTCGGCTCCATCGAGTTCGTGCACAAGCGCGTGGTCGAGGAGCGCGACCGCGGCACCCCGGTGATCATCGTGTCGACCGAGCTGGACGAGGTGCTCGGCCTCGCCGACCGGATCGCGGTGATGTACCGCGGCCGCATCGTCGGCATCGTCGACGCCGTCGACGAGCACGGCACCCGGGTCAACCGCGACGTGCTCGGCCTGATGATGGCCGGCGTGCCGCTGGAGGACGCCCAGCAGCAGGCCGCCGAGCACCACTCGGTCCTCGGCGCGGCCGACCTGGACGGCGACGGCGTGCCGGACCACCTGCAGCGTCCCGCCGGCGAGCCCACGGGCGAGCACCGGCATACCTCCGCCCCTGCGACCACCGAGGAGCACCCGTGACCGAGGAGAAGCGCCCCGACGCGGGCGAGGAGCAGTCCGTCGCCGCGACCCCGCCGGGGGAGACCGGGGAGGGGCAGGGCCCCACCCTGCGCGAGCAGGAGCGACCCTCGGTGCTCTACCAGATCATGTCCGGCAGCGCCCTGATGTCGGTGCTCGCGGTCGTGCTGGCCCTGCTCATCGGCGGGCTGCTGATCGCCTTCGCCAACGAGGACACCCGCGAGGCGTCCACCTACTTCTTCGCCCGGCCCCTCGACACCCTGGCGGCCGGCTGGACGGCGATGACCGACGCCTACGTCGCGATGTTCCGCGGGTCGGTCTTCGACTGGCAGGCCGGCAGCTTCGCCGGGATGGTCAAGCCGCTGACCGAGTCGATGGTCTTCGCGGTGCCGCTGATCCTGGCCGGCCTGGGCATCGCGGTCGGCTTCCGGGCGGGGCTGTTCAACATCGGTGCGCAGGGGCAGATCATCGTCGGCGCCATCGTCGCCGCCTGGCTGGGCTTCGCCTTCGACCTGCCCGTGGTCATCCACCTGCTCGTCGCCATCCTCGGCGGCCTCATCGGTGGAGCGGTGTGGGGCGGCATACCAGGTGTGCTCAAGGCCCGCTTCGGCGCCAACGAGGTGATCGTCACGATCATGCTCAACTACATCGCGGTCTACCTCATCAGCTACATGCTCAAGCTGCCGAGCTTCAACCCCGGCCGCACCGGTCAGCGCAGCCCGGCCGTGAGCCCGGACGCGACCTACCCGCTGCTCGTGCCGCAGTGGCTCTGGCCGGACAACGGCTTCCGCCTGCACTGGGGCTTCGTGGTCGCGATCCTGGCCACGGTCTTCGTGTGGTGGCTGATGGAGCGCTCCACCGTCGGCTTCCAGATCCGCGCCGTCGGGGCGAACCCGGCCGCGGCGCGCACCGCGGGGATGTCGGTCGGACGGATCACCGTCATCACGATGGTCGTCGCCGGTGCCCTCGCGGGGCTGGCGGCCACCGGCCAGGTCCTGGGCACCGAGCGCTCGCTCACGGCGGGCGTCGCGGCGTCCTTCGGGTTCGACGCGATCACGGTCGCCCTGCTCGGTCGATCGCGCCCGTGGGGCACCTTCTTCGCCGGGCTGCTCTTCGGGGCGCTCAAGGCCGGCGGCTTCCTCATGCAGTCGCTCACGGCGACCCCGATCGACATCGTGCTGGTCGTGCAGTCCCTCATCGTGCTGTTCATCGCGGCACCACCGCTGGTCCGCACCGTCTTCCGGCTCCCGGACCCGGACCGCCGCCGCAGACCCAGGCGCACCGCCTCGACGACCCAGGAGGCCACGGCATGAGCACCGCGACCCAGCCGCACCAGGCCACCCCCTCGGACGAGACGAGCGTCCAGCGGACGCGGCCGAAGGTCAGCCTGAAGTCCACGATCGTGTATGCCCTGGCGGCGCTGGTCACCCTGCTCGCCTGGGTGCTGGACACGCCCGCCGACGCGAGGACGACCTTCCAGTTCGGCAGCAGCGGGGACCTCTTCCGCATCCCGAACGTCCCGGTGCCCGCCCTGGGCTTCCTGGTCGTGCTGCTCGTGGTGATGCTCGCGGCCACGGCCTTCTCGTTCTGGCGCTACCGCGAGCGGCGACCCCTGCCGGCGTGGGTCCACGTCGTCGTCGGCGCCTCCTTCGTGCTGGCCTTCCTGACCTTCGTCGGGGCGGGCCGGAGCACCGTCATCCCCATGGTGTCGCTGCTGGCGGGTGCGCTGGCGCTGTCGGTGCCCCTCGTCTTCGGCGCCATGTCCGGCGTGATCTGCGAGCGCTCGGGCATCATCAACATCGCCATCGAGGGTCAGCTGCTGTTCGGCGCCTTCGCCGGTGCGGTGGCCGCCTCGGCAGCCGGGTCGGGCTACGTGGGGCTGATCGCCGCGCCGATCGCGGGCGGCCTCGTGGGCGCCGGGCTCGCGTGGTTCGCCGTGACCTTCCGGGTCAACCAGATCATCGTCGGCGTGGTGCTCAACACCCTCATCATCGGCCTCACCGGCTTCCTGTTCTCCACCGTGCTGTCGGACAACAAGGCGCTGTGGAACACCCGCATGCCGCTGCCCCGCATCCGGATCCCGCTGCTCGCGGACATCCCGGTCATCGGGCCGGTGCTGTTCAACCAGACGATCCTGGTCTACCTCATGTACGCCCTCGTCATCGGGCTGCAGATCATGCTCTTCCGGAGCCGCTGGGGCCTGCGGACGCGCGCCGTCGGGGAGCACCCGAAGGCCGCCGACACGGTGGGCATCAAGGTCAACGTGCGCCGGGTGTGGAACACCATCCTCGGT
This sequence comes from Serinicoccus kebangsaanensis, assembly GCF_008919445.1. Taxonomy (GTDB): domain Bacteria; phylum Actinomycetota; class Actinomycetes; order Actinomycetales; family Dermatophilaceae; genus Ornithinicoccus; species Ornithinicoccus kebangsaanensis. Next base: position 14,794 of record NZ_VSLG01000011.1, read on the forward strand.
GGCGCGATCGCCGGGCTGGGCGGGGCGTTCTTCACCGTCGGGTCCGGTCTGGCCTTCGGCCGCGAGATGTCCGCCGGTCAGGGCTACATCGCCCTCGCCGCGATGATCCTGGGCAAGTGGAACCCCTGGGGCGCCGTCATGGCTGCGCTGCTCTTCGGCTTCTCCAAGAACCTCGGCAACGTGCTGTCCACCATCGGCAGCGGGGTGCCCTCTGAGCTGCTGCTCATGCTGCCCTACGTCATCACCATCCTGGCCGTCGCCGGCTTCGTCGGGCGGGTCCGCCCACCCGCCGCCGAGGGCGTGCCCTACACCAAGAGCTGAGGGAGGCATACCGTGCCCGAGATCGACTGGCAACCGCTGCACGACGCCGCGGTCGAGATGACCTCGCGGGCGTATGCCCCCTACTCGGGCTATCCCGTCGGGGTCGCCGGGCTGGTGGACGACGGCCGGGTCGTGGCCGGGTGCAACGTGGAGAACGCCGGCTACGGCGTGACCCTGTGCGCCGAGTGCGGCATGGTCTCCGACCTCGTCGCCGGTGGTGGCGGCCGGCTGGTCGCGGTGTGGTGCGTCGACGGCCGGGGCGAGACCCTCATGCCGTGCGGCCGGTGCCGCCAGCTGGTGTGGGAGCACGGGGGAGCCGACTGCCTGCTGCAGACGCCCGAGGGTGTGCTGCGGATGGACCAGGTGCTGCCCCAGGCCTTCGGGGCCGAGGACCTCGCCCGCTGACCGCCGCCCCCCGCCCGGCTCGGGACCAACGTCGGGATAGCCCAACCTTCATCGGGAAGTTCGCCGATGAAGGTTGTGCTATCCCGACCGCACTCCGGCCTAGGCGGGGGGCTCGCCGCCGAGCAGGCAGGCCCGGGGGAGCCCGGCGCTCAGCGCCAGCTTCCCGGCCTCCGGGCTGCGCGCCAGATACAGCGCCTGGCCCCCGATCTGGGCGATCCGCTCCTGGAGCGTGCTGATGGTGCCGGCGTCGAGGACCACGCGGCCCTGCTCCGGCGGCATGAACGGCTCCTCGCCGAAGGTCCCGGACCGGTCGGTGCGGGCGACCTGCGTCGGGTCCATCGGCCGTTGGCCCATCGCCTCGGCCAGCAGCCGCAGCGTGCCGGCCCCCTGCCCGGTCGGCTCACCGCCGTCCACCGGGACCGAGAAGCGCACCTCGTCGGCCGTCTCGGTCACCTCCTGCAGCACCCACCGGGCCTGCCGGTCACGCGTCATCACGGCATAGGTCAGCGCCGGCTGCTCCCCGTCCAGCAGGGCCTCGGCGGCCACGACCAGCGCCTGGGGGTCGAGGCCCACCGCCAGGGCGGTCGCGCACGACATGGTCGCCTCGATCCGCGGCGTGGAGGCGGTCGCGACCAGCCGCTCGTTGCGCAGCGCGACGATGGTGGGGAACATCGACCCGCCGGCGGACGTCCCACCACGGGATCGACGCAGCAGATCGGTCACCGAGGGAGCGACGAGGGCCATGATGTCAGCGACGAGCACGCGACCGAGGATGTCACACCGGGTCGGGTCGCTGCGGCACCGGAGGACGAGGAAGGCATGATGTCAGGTATGCAGCGTGGCAAGCAGGTGCCGTGGTTCGGGATCATCGTGGCGGTCATCCTGCTCAACGTCTTCACCAGCATCGACCTGCCGGTCGTGCCGATCATCGTCGCCGCCGTCGTCTTCAGCATGGTCACCGGCTCACGTCGCGCCCGGTCCGTGGGAGGGTCCACGGCACAGGGCCGGCAGACGCCAGCCGCGCCGGACCCGCCGGCCGGGGACACCGAGCAGGGGCTGCCGCGCATCGACGTGCCGCAGTTCCCCGGCGACGCGCCGCCCCCGCCGCTGCCGACGCAGGGCACCCAGCCCGCGGCCGAGCCGCACCGGTTGGAACCCGAGCCCGCCCCGAGGCCGGAGCCCGCGTCAGCAGGGGGAGCCGCGGCATACCCCAGCAGCACGTCGACCGACCCGGTCGTGTCCCTGGGTCAGCTGCACCTCGGGCGGCTCGCGCGCGAGCTGAGCGCGGCGGCAGGGACCGGCGCGAGCGCGGACGTCGACCGGCTGCTGGGTGAGATCGACGACATGACCCAGCGGTCGCTCATGATGCTCGACGGGGCGACGGGGATGCCCGGCAGCGGTCGCAGGGAGTTCGAGTCGGGGCTGCGTCGGCTGGAGCGTGAGGTGCGGGCCGCGCGGGGTGAGCAGCCGGCCGGCTCGCGCGTGGACCGGGTGGTGCGCACGTGCACCTCCCTCGGCCAGACCGGCAGGTACGCCTAGGTCGGTGGTCAGGTCGCCTGCACGCGCCGCACCCGATGCGCCACACTGGGCGCCATGAGTGAGTCCTACGACGCCGTCGACATCATCCGCACCAAGCGCGACAAGGGTGAGCTGAGCCCCGAGCAGATCGCCTGGGTCATCGACGCCTACACCCGCGAGGTCGTCGCCGACGAGCAGATGTCGGCGCTCGCCATGTCCATCCTGCTCAACGGCATGAACCGGCGGGAGATCAGCGACTGGACCGCGGCGATGATCGCCTCCGGCGAGCGGATGGACTTCTCCTCGCTGTCCCGGCCCACGGCGGACAAGCACTCGACGGGCGGGGTGGGTGACAAGATCACCCTGCCGCTGGCCCCGCTGGTCGCGGCGTGCGGCGTGGCGGTGCCGCAGCTGTCCGGCCGCGGGCTCGGCCACACCGGAGGGACGCTGGACAAGCTGGAGGCCATCCCCGGCTGGCGGGCCGACCTGTCCAACGAAGAGATGCTGGACCAGCTCGAGGACGTGGGCGCGGTGATCTGCGCCGCCGGCTCCGGGCTGGCCCCGGCGGACAAGCGGCTGTATGCCCTGCGCGACGTCACCGGGACGGTCGAGGCGATCCCGCTCATCGCGTCCTCGATCATGAGCAAGAAGATCGCCGAGGGCACGGGGACCCTGGTGCTGGACGTCAAGGTCGGGTCCGGAGCGTTCATGAAGACCGAGGACGACGCGCGCGAGCTCGCCGAGACGATGGTGGCGCTCGGTCAGGACGCCGGCGTGCACACCGTCGCGCTGCTGACCGACATGTCCACCCCGCTGGGGCTCACGGCGGGCAACGGGCTGGAGGTCGCCGAGTCGGTGGAGGTGCTGGCCGGGGGAGGCCCGCAGGACGTCGTCGACCTCACCGTGGCGCTCGCGCGGGAGATGCTCGAGGGCGCAGGCGTCACCGAGGTGGATCCGGCCGAGGCGCTCGCCGACGGGCGGGCGATGGACGTGTGGCGTCGGATGATCGAGGCGCAGGGCGGCGACCCGGACGCCCCGATGCCGGAGTCGAAGGAGAGTCAGCAGGTCGTCGCCGACGCCGACGGCGTGCTCACCCGGCTGGACGCGCTCGCCGTGGGTGTGGCGGCGTGGCGGCTGGGGGCGGGACGGGCCCGCAAGGAGGACCCGGTGCAGGCCGCCGCCGGCGTGGTGATGCACGCCAAGCCCGGCGACGAGGTCACGAAGGGTCAGCCGCTCATGACGCTGCACACCGACGAGGAGCAGCGCTTGGGCCGTGCGACCGAGGCGCTGGAGGGGTCCTGGACCATCGGCACCGCCGACGAGGTGGAGACGGCCGACAGCATCGTCATCGACCGCGTCGACTGACCGGGACCGGCCGCACGGTGTGTCTCGACCGGCCGCACGGTTTGTCTCGACCGGCCGCACGGTTTGCGTGCAAAGTGCGCGGTCGGTCAGCGCAAAGTGTGCGGTCGGTCAGCGCAAAGTGCGCGGTCGGTCAGCGCAAAGTGTGCGGTCGGTCGGTCCGGCGAGCGGGATCGGCGGGTCAGGTCCCCTTGGGGTGCCAGACCGTCTTGGTCTCCAGGAACGTCGTCATCCGGCTCAAGGCAGGGGTGGCGGTGAAGTCCGGCTCGACCGCGGTGACGCCGCTGCCGCCGGGGCGCAGGACCCGCTTGAGGTTGTCGGCGGCGCCGGCCTCCAGGTCACCCCAGTCCAACCCGCTCACGCCGGCAGCGCCGGTGAGGTCCAGGCCGTTCACGTCGCGGTGCGAGGCCAGCCAGGGCGCCACCTCTGCGGTGTCGGCCGTGATGAGGTTGACCACGCCGCCCGGCACGTCAGACGTCGCCAGCGCCTCGGACAGGGTGATCGCCGGGATCGGCCGGTCCTGGGAGGTCAGCACCACCGCGGTGTTGCCGGACACGATGACCGGCGCCACGACCGAGACGAGCCCCAGCAGCGAGGACGACTGCGGTGCGAGGACCGCCACGACGCCCGTGGGCTCGGGGGCGGAGATGTTGAAGAAGGGGCCGGCCACCGGGTTCAGCCCGCCCAGGACCTGGGCGAACTTGTCGGACCACCCGGCATACCAGACCCACCGGTCGATGGCCGCGGTGACGACCGCGTCCGCCCGGGCGCTGCTCAGACCCTCCGCCTGCGCCACCTCGGCGGCGAACTGGCTGCGGCGGCCCTCCATCACCTCGGCCACCCGGTAGAGCACCTGGCCACGGTTGTATGCCGTGGCACCGGCCCAGCCGGACTGCGCCTTGCGGGCCGCCTGCACCGCGTTGCGGGCGTCCTTGCGGGAGCCCTTGGCCACGTTGGCGAGGAAGGCCGGGTCGGTGAACGTCCGCGAGGTCTTCGCGCCGCGCGGTGCGGCATACACCTCGTAGGACCGGCCCGACTCGCTGCGGGGGAACTTCCCCCCGATGAACAGCTTGTAGGTCTTGTTGACCGCTACCCGGGTATCTGTGCTCATCAGTTCGCTCCCGTCTTCACGTAGGCCTCCAGGCCGTGTCGCCCGCCCTCACGGCCGTAGCCCGACTCCTTGAACCCGCCGAACGGGCTGGTCGGGTCGAGCTTGTTGAAGGTGTTGGCCCAGACCACCCCGGCCTTGAGCTGGTCGGCCATCCACAGGATCCGCGACCCCTTCTCGGTCCAGATCCCGGCGGACAACCCGTAGGGGGTGTTGTTGGCCTTGGCCACCGCCTCGCCGGGGGTGCGGAAGGTCAGCACCGACAGGACCGGCCCGAAGATCTCCTCCTGGGCGATCCGGTGGGTCTGGCTGACGCCGGTGAACACGGTCGGTGCGAACCAGTAGCCGGTGCTCGGCAGCTCGCACGCCGGGGACCAGCGCTGGGCCCCCTCGGCCTCGCCGATCTCGGTCATCTCGGTGATCCTGGCCAGCTGCTCGGCGGAGTTGATGGCACCGATGTCGGTGTTCTTGTCCAGCGGGTCACCGACCCGCAGGTGGCCCAGGCGCCGCTTGAGCTTCTCCTCGACCTCGTCCGCGACCGACTCCTGGACCAGCAGCCGGGAGCCGGCGCAGCAGACGTGGCCCTGGTTGAAGAAGATGCCGTTGACGATGCCCTCGACCGCCTGGTCGATCGGTGCGTCGTCGAAGACGATGTTCGCGGCCTTGCCACCCAGCTCCAGCGTGGCCTTCTTGCGGGTGCCGGCGATGGCGCGGGCGATCGCCTTGCCCACCCCGGTGGAGCCGGTGAAGGCGACCTTGTCGACGCCCTCGTGCTCGACCAGGGTCTGGCCGGTGCTGCCCGCCCCGGTGATGATGTTCACCACCCCGGGGGGCAGCTCGGCCTGCTGGCAGACCTCGGCGAAGAGCAGCGCGGTCAGCGGCGTCGTCTCGGCCGGCTTGAGCACCACCGTGTTGCCGGTGGCCAGCGCCGGGGCGATCTTCCACGCCATCATGAGCAGCGGGAAGTTCCACGGGATGACCTGGCCCACCACGCCGTAGGGGCGGGGGTCGTCGCCGAGCGAGGCGTGGTCCAGCTTGTCCGCCCAGCCCGCGTGGTAGAAGAAGTGCGCCGCCGCGAGCGGGACGTCGATGTCGCGCGACTCCTTGATCGGCTTGCCGTTGTCCAGGCTCTCGAGGACCGCGAACTCGCGGGACCGCTCCTGCAGGATCCGCGCGATGCGGAACAGGTACTTCCCCCGGTCGGCGCCGCTCATCCGGGACCACACCCTGCCGTAGGCGGTCCGGGCGGCCGCGACCGCCGCGTCCACGTCCTGCTCGTCCGCCTCGGAGACCTCGGCCAGCACCTCCTCGGTGGACGGGCTGACCGTCTTGAAGCTGGCGCCGTGCCCGTCGACGAACTCACCGTTGATGAACAGGCCGTAGGAGGGCTTGATGTCGAGGATCGCGCGGGACTCCGGCGCGGGGGCGTAGTCGAAGGTGGGCATCGGTGGGCGTCTCCTCGGGGAAGGCAGCAGGGGCAGGGCTCAGTAGAGGCTGGGCGAGTCGTCGGCGATGTAGTCGGCGCCGGAGTAGGCACCCGTGGCCATCCGCTGACGCTGCAGCAGCAGGTCGTTGAGCAGGCTGGACGCGCCGAAGCGGAAGTAGGTGTTGGTGAGCCACTGCTCCCCGGCGACCTCGTTGACGGCGACGAGGAAGGTGATGGCGTCCTTGCTGGTCCGGATGCCGCCGGCGGGCTTGACTCCGATCTGCTCCCCGGTGAGCTCCAGCCAGTCGCGCACCGCCTCCAGCATGATGAGGGTCACCGGCAGGGTCGCCGCCGGCGACACCTTGCCGGTGCTGGTCTTGATGAAGTCGCCCCCGGCGAGCATCGACAGCCAGCTCGCGCGGCGGACGTTGTCGTAGGTGACCAGCTCGCCGGTCTCCATGATGACCTTGAGCCGGGCCGGGCCGCACACCTCCTTGACCGCGGCGATCTGGTCGAAGACGGTGAGGTAGTCACCGGAGAGGAAGGCGCCCCGGTCGATGACCATGTCGATCTCGTCCGCCCCGGCGCTCACCGCGTCCTGGGTGTCGGCGAGCTTCACCGGCATACTGGCTCGTCCGCTGGGGAAGGCGGTCGCGACGGCCGCCACCTTGACCTCGCTCGTGCCCAGGGCCTGCTTGGCGACGGCGACCTTGTCGCCGTAGACGCAGACGGCCGCGGGGTGCGGGGTGGAGGGGTCGGAGGGGTCCGGTGAGAGGGCCTTGGTGACCAGGCCGCGGACCTTGCCGTCGGTGTCCGCGCCCTCCAGCGTGGTCAGGTCGATCATCGAGATCGCGGTGTCGATCGCCCAGGCCTTGGCGGTGGTCTTGATCGAGCGGGTGCCCAGCCCGGCGGCGCGCGCCTCGCACCCGACCTGGTCGACCCCCGGCAGGCCGTGCAACCAGCGGGTCAGCGCCTGGTTGGTGAGCCGTGAGACGCCGAGGATCTCGCGTGCGCGGGAGGTCTGCTCGGCGGCGGTGACGACAGCGGTGTCCGTGGAGGTGCTCACCGAGGAAGTCTAAGCCACCGGGCCTAGCACGCGTGTGCCCCGAGACGGGCGGAGCGGGGACCGTCGCGGAGCTCTCACCCCACCCGCATAGGATCACCGGCATGCCGACGATGTTGCGGCCGGTCCGGGTGCCCGGGACCGGGGAGAAGCTGATCCAGGAGCTGGCCGGTTCCGCGAGCACGGGGCACGACGGTGTCTCGGTCGCCCGGATGACCGTCCCGGCGGGGTGGGACGAGCCGGGCCAGCGCCCGGAGTTCGACGAGGTGACGTATGTGCTGGCCGGCCACCTGGTGGTGGAGCACGAGGGCGGACGGGTCGACGTCGGCGCGGGGGAGTGCGTGCTGACCCGCGCCGGGGAGTGGGTCCGCTACTCCGTCGGCCCGGGTGGGGCCGAGTACTTCGCCGTGTGCGCGCCGGCCTTCACCCTCGAGCGGGCGCACCGCGATGAGTGAGCCGCTGACCGAGGAGCGGATCCGCGCGCTGCCCAAGGTGCTGCTGCACGACCACCTGGACGGCGGGGTGCGACCGGCGACGGTGCTCGACCTGGCGCGGCAGCAGGGGTATGCCGACCTGCCCGCCGACGATGTGGCGTCGCTGTCGGCGTGGTTCGCGGAGTCCGCCGACAGCGGGTCGCTCGAGCGCTACCTGGAGACCTTCGCGCACACTGTGGGCGTGCTCCAGACCGAGGACGCGCTGCGCCGCGCCGCGCGCGAGTGCGTCCTCGACCTCGCTGCGGACGGGGTCGTCTACGCCGAGGTGCGGTATGCCCCGGAGCAGCACCTGGAGGCGGGCCTGAGTCTCGACGAGGTCGTGGAGGCGGTCGACGCGGGCTTCCGGGAGGGTGAGCAGGCGGTCGCCGACGGCGCGGGCGAGGCGCCGGCCGGACCGGTCCGGGTGCGCGCGATGCTCACCGCGATGCGGCACGCGGCGCGCAGCCGGGAGATCGCCGAGCTGGCGGTGCGCCACCGCGGCCGGTCCGTCTGCGGCTTCGACATCGCGGGGGCAGAGGACGGCTTCCCGCCCACGCGGCACCTCGGAGCGTTCGAGTTCCTGCGGCAGGCCAACGCCCACTTCACCATCCACGCGGGTGAGGCCTTCGGGCTAGCCAGCATCTGGGAGGCGATCCAGTGGTGCGGCGCCGAGCGCCTCGGGCACGGCATCCGGATCGTCGACGACATCAGCCTCGACGGTCGACCCGTGACCGACGACCTGGCCGGGGCGATCCGGCGGGCGCAGCAGGAGCCGCGCGCCTTCGCGCTCGGCGAGCTGGCGGCATACGTGCGGGACCGACGGATCCCGTTGGAGATGTGCCCGAGCAGCAACGTGCAGACCGGTGCGGCCCCGTCGATCGAGGAGCACGCGATCCGGCTGCTGGACGCCCTGCGCTTCCGGGTGACGCTGAACACCGACAACCGGCTGATGAGCGCGACCTCGATGACGCGTGAGGCGCAGCTGCTCGTGGACCGGGCGGGGTGGGGGATGACCGAGCTGCGGCGCGTGGGCGTCAACGCGATGAAGTCCGCCTTCCTCCCCTTCGACGAGCGGTTGGACCTCATCGAGACGGTGCTGAAGCCGGCCTACGACGGGTGACCTGCACTTCTGGACATCGCTTTCTGGTGCCCGTCGCCCACGTGTCGATGTCCAGAACGGAGGGTCAGTGGGGCTCGGGGAGCACCCGGGCGCGGAGGGCGTCGGCCCGCTCCAGCCGCTCCTCGTCGCGACTGCGCCGCCGGGCCAGCACGGTGGCCATCACCTGCTCCGGGTGCGCCCCGGCCGGGGGCGCGGGAGCGACATGGTGCAGCACGGCGGCATACAGCTCGCTCCCGGTCTGTGCACGTGCCTCGGGGGTGAGGGTCTGCGCCCGGGCGAGGAACTGACGGGTGGCGACCACCAGACCGTCCGGGATGACGCCGATGTCGGCCCCGGCGACCCAGTCCGCGAGCTCGGGCGAGGACTGCGGTGGTGGCAGCATCCTCAGCCGGACCCGGTCGTGCACCACATAGGTCCCCGCGAGGAGGTCGCCCAGCCGCTTGGCCTTCTCGTTGGTCATGGCGGTGATGAGCGCGACGCTGCCGAGCGTCATCCACAGCTCGAAGGTGCCGGCGAGAGCGCGGATGGTGGCGTGCCGCAGCCCGATCGGACCGGTGTCGTCGCGGACGGTGCGCAGGCCCATGACCAGCTTGCCCAGGGTGCGACCGTGGGTGAGCGTCTCCAGCGTGATCGGTATGCCCGCCATGACGAGTGCCATGACGACGATGAGGAAGGCCTGGCCCAGGGCGGCGTCGGCGGAGAAGATGTCCCCGGGCAGGAGCAGCACCAGAAGGACGACGCCGGCCGCGATCACGAGCAGGTCGATCAGGCCGGACACCATCCGGGTGGGGACCTGCGCGGCGGGCAGCTCGACCTCGACCGCCTCGCTGGTGACGAAGCGGTGCGGGTCGAAGATCCCCCGGGTCGCCATGACCGGAACTCTAACCGTCGCGGCGCGGTCGATGGCCTACGGTGGTGCCGTGGACCTTGATGCGCTGGTGGGGCGTCGGCGCGCCTCGTGGGAGCGGTTGGACCGGCTCTCCCGGCAGCGCAGCTTGGACGGCGAGCAGGCCGACGAGCTCCTGGACGGCTACCAGCGCGCCGCGACCGACCTGTCCCTGGTCCGCTCCAGCGCTCCGGACGCCACGGTGGTCAGCCACCTGTCCACCCTGGTGGCAAGGGCGCGGGCGCGCGCGGCGCGGGTGCGGACGGTCAGCTGGTCCGGCATCGGTCGGTTCTTCGCCGAGGACTTCCCGGCCGCGCTCTACCGCCTGCGGTGGTGGTGGGGGATCACGGCGGCGGCCAACGTCGTGGTCGGCCTCATCCTGGGGTGGTGGCTGGTGCAGAACCCGGTGGTCGAGCAGTCCCTGCTGAGCACCGAGCAGGTGACCGAGCTGGTCAACGTCAGCTTCGAGTCCTACTACTCCGAGCACGCCGCGAGCAGCTTCTCCACGCTGGTGTGGGTCAACAACGCCTGGGTGGCGGCGCGTTGCCTGGGCATGGGGATCCTCGGGGTGCCGGTCATCTGGTTGCTGTGGCAGAACATCGCCAACGTCGCGGTGATCGGCTCGCTCATGCACCGGCACGGTCGGGCGGACGTCTTCTGGGGGCTCATCACGCCGCACGGGCTGCTGGAGCTGATGGCGATCTTCGTGGCGGCGGGCGTCGGGCTCCGGCTGTTCTGGTCCTGGGTGGCGCCCGGCGCACGGACCCGGCTGAGCAGCCTGGCCGCGGAGGGTCGCACGGCCGCCGGTGTGGCCGTCGGGCTGGTCTTCGTGCTGCTCGTGTCCGGCGTGATCGAGGGGTTCGTCACCCCCTCGCCGCTGCCCACGTGGGCCCGTGTGGGGATCGGGGTGCTGGCCCTGGCCCTCTTCTTCGTGTATGTCTTCACCCTCGGGCGGCGGGCGGCGCGACGGGGCGTCAGCGGGGACGTGGGCGAGGACCTGCAGGCGGCGTCCGCGCCCACGGCCGGATAGGCACTGGGCCACCGATGAGTTCGTGATGTGCGGCAGGTCTGACCGGGCACGGGACCGACGAAGGGACAACCATGATCGACCTCACCCCGGCCACGACCCGTGTCGCGGGCCTGCTCGACGGCGTCGACGACGCACAGCTCGGGGCGCCCACGCCGAACCAGGACATGACGGTGACCGCGCTGCTGCACCATGTGCTCGGCCTCACCGTCGCGTTCCGCGACGCGGCGGCGAAGATCGAGGGGCCGACCACCCAGACGCCCCCGGAGGTGAGCGACGAGCCGCTCCCCGACGCCTGGCGCGAGCAGCTGCGCGACCGGCTGACGGCGCTCGCCCAGGCCTGGTCCGAGGAGTCGGCCTGGGAGGGGATGACCACGGCCGGCGGGGTGACCTTCCCCGCCGAGGCCTGCGGACTGGTCGCCCTGGACGAGGTGCTGCTGCACGGGTGGGACCTGGCCGTCGCGACGGGGCAGGACTACGAGGTCCCTGACGACGAGGCCGAGGCGGTGCTGCCCATCGTCACCCCGAGCGGTGACGCGGAGACGGACGCCGAGGCCCGCGACGGGATGTTCGGGCCGCCGGTCGAGGTGCCCGACGACGCGTCGACGTTCGACCGGGTGCTGGGGCTGTCCGGCCGCGATCCACGTTGGGCGCACCGGCAGTGACGTCGTGCGGCCGGTCGACGCAAACCGTGCGGCCGGTCGACGCATATCGTGCGGTCGGTCGACGCATATCGTGCGGCCGGTCGGGGGAGGGGGCCCTCAGAGGAGGCCCTGCGCCTTGAGGGCGAGGTAGTGGTCCGCCAGCGCGACCGGCAGCTCCTCGGGTGGCTCGTCGAGCACGGTGACGCCGAGCTGGTTCAGCGCCACGGCGGTGCGGTGGCGCAGCGACCCGGTCCGCTCCGCGGCGGCTGAGGCGTAGGCCTGCTCCACCTGGTCGGTGCGGGTGCGGATCGCCTCCAGCGCCGGGTCGGCCACGGAGGCCACGACGACCCGGTGGTGCGCCGTCAGGCTGGGCAGCACCGGCAGCAGACCCTCCTCCAGGGCGGCCGGCTCCAACGGGGTGAGCAGCACCACGAGGGCTCGACGCCGGGTGAGGGTGGTGACGGCGCCGGCGAGCATGGACCAGTCGGCCTCCAGCAGCACCGGCTCCAGCGGGGCCATCGCCGTGACGAGCTGGTGCAGCAGGCCGGAGCGGCCCGCCGTGGTGCCGGAGCCCACGCGTGCCCGCACGCTGCGGTCACCGGCGAGCAGGTCCACCCGGTCTCCCGCCCGCGAGGCGAGCGCAGCCAGCAGCAGGGCGGCGTCCATGGCGGCGTCCAGCCGTGGCTCGTCGCCGACCCGGGCGGCGCTGGTGCGGGCGGTGTCCAGCACCAGGATCACCCGCCGGTCGCGCTCCGGCTGCCAGGTGCGGACCACGACGTGCTGGCGCCGCGCCGTGGCGCGCCAGTCGATCGAGCGCACGTCGTCGCCCTCGACGTAGTCGCGCAGCGAGTCGAACTCGGTGCCCTGCCCGCGTGTGCGCACCGCCGACCGGCCGTCCAGCTGCCGCAGCTGCGCCAGCTTGGCCGGCAGGTGGCGTCGCGAGCGGAAGGGGGGCAGCGAGCGCACCGCACCCGGCACGCGGACCGTCCGTTGCCGGCCTCCGAGCCCGAGCGGGCCGTGCGTGCGCACCGTCACCCCCACGGCTGGTCGATCGCCCCGACGGGTGGGGCGCAGGCCGGTATGCACGGCCCGCCGCTCTCCCGCGGGGAGGTCCAGGGGGTGCCGGGTGGGCTCCTGGACGCCCGCCGACGGCACCCACGCGTCGCGGATCAGACCGCGGACCCGACGGGTGCCCGGGTTGGTCACCGACAGGGTCGTGCTCGTCTCCTCCAGCAGCCGCACCTGGGGGACGGGTGAGCGCTCCAGGCGCAGCGAGCGGGGCGCCGGCGCCAGCGCCGCGTCGGCGAGCACCAGCAGGGCGACCGCGACCAGCCAGGCGGCCGCGACCGGTCCGGCCGAGCCGGGCCACAGGACGACCGGCACCAGCCCGAGGAGGGCCAGCGCCACGACGGGACCGCGGACGACCATGGATCCGGCCCTCTCAGCGGGGGACCGGGACGCTGGCGAGCACCGACTCCAGGACCGAGTCGCTGGTCACGCCCTCCAGCTCGGCCTCGGGGCGGAGCGACACCCGGTGGGTCAGCGTCGCGCGGGCCAGGGCCTTGACGTCGTCCGGGGTGACGAAGTCGCGGCCCGAGAGCCAGGCCCAGGCGCGGGACGTCCCCATCAGCGCGGTCGCCCCGCGCGGGCTCACGCCGAGCTGCAGCGAGGGCGCCTCCCGGGTCGCCCGGGCGAGGTCGACGACATACCCGATCACCTCGGGGGAGATCTGCACCTCGCGCACCGCCGCGGTGGCGGCCGCGAGGTCCTCCGGGGTGGCGGCCGCCCGCACCCCCGCCGCCGCCAGGTCCCGCGGGTCGAAGCCGGTCGCGTGCCGCTCCAGCACCTGCAGCTCGTCGTCCCGTGGCGGCAGCGGCAGGGTCACCTTCATGAGGAAGCGGTCCAGCTGCGCCTCCGGCAACGGGTAAGTGCCTTCGTACTCGACCGGGTTCTGCGTCGCCGCGACGAGGAACGGGCCCGGCAGCGGGCGGGAGACACCGTCGACCGTGACCTGCCGCTCCTCCATCGCCTCGAGCAGGGCGGACTGGGTCTTGGGCGGGGTGCGGTTGATCTCGTCCGCGAGCAGCAGGTTGGTGAAGACCGGGCCGGGGCGGAACTCGAACTCGCCGCGTCCGCTGTCGTAGACCATCGACCCGGTGACGTCGCCCGGCATCAGGTCGGGGGTGAACTGCACCCGCTTGGTCTCGATCGACAGGGCCGCGGCCAACGCACGCACGAGCAGCGTCTTGGCCACTCCGGGCACGCCTTCGAGCAGGATGTGCCCCCGCGCCAGCAGCGCGACGATGAGGCCGGAGACCGCCTGGTCCTGGCCGACCACGGCCTTCCCGACCTCCTCCCGGACGGCGTGCAGCGCCACCCGGGCAGCCTCGGCGCGCTCGGCGGGGACGGTCGCTCCGGGTCGCCCGGGCTGCGATGGCGGGGTGCTCGGGTCGGGCTGGTCCGTCATGGTGTCCTCTCGGTGGGGTGGGTGCGGGTGGGCTCGTGCGCGGGGCCGGCCGCACCCCGGCCGTCAGGATAGGCGGGGCTCGGGGCGCCGCCGCGGTCGCCGGCGGGCCGGCGCACGCGCGCCTCGAGGTCGTGGACGTCGCGGACCAGGCGCACGAGGGCGTCGTCGTCCCCGAGCTGACCGGCGTCCACCAGCAGCCGCCGGGTATGCCCGGCGTCCTGGCCGGTCGCGCCGCTGACCGCACGCACCAGCTGGTCGGGCTCGGCACCGACGGGCAGTCCGAGCAGCGGGGCGAGGCGCCGTCGCGCTCCGGCCTGGACGGCGCGGGCGGCGTGGGCGCGGTCGTGGGCCTGGTGGTAAAGCCGGCCGCGGCTCAGCGTCGTCTCGGTGGCCCGGACGACCGCGGGGAGGGGCTCGGCGACGACGGCGCCCAGCCGGCGGCCACGCCAGAGCGCCGTCGCGAGGACCGCGCCGGCCATGACCGCGACCGCCGCGGTGAGGTTGCGTGGGAGCACGTCCCACAGCGACGCCGCGGCGTCCAGCCCCGCGTCGCCCGGCTGCGGCAGCACCCACAGGAGCTGGTCGCTGCCGCCGAGAGCGCGCAGCGCCAGCGCCGCGTTGGCCTCCTCGGTGATCCGAGCGTTCGTCCAGGTCGACCCGATCCCGGCGACGACGGTCTCCGGCCGGTCCTCCTGCGCCGTGAGGACCACCAGGGCGCCCTCGCGTGCACCGCCGGCGTTGTGACCCGCCCCGGGCGGGAAGCACGCGGTCGCGTCGGCGCGGTCGTCGCCGCCCACGGAGAGCAGGACGTCCCACCCGGCCAGGCGGTCGCCCTCGCGCGCGAGCGGGTGGGCGCAGTCGGCGACGACCGGGATGCCGGAGCCGCCGCTGGAGTCGAGGTCCAGGCCCAGCACCGGGCCGACGTCCTGCCGCGGGTCGTCGGTCAGCACGACGAGTCGGTCGAGTCCCGCGTCGGCCAGGTCGGCGAGCAGCTGTGGACCGCTCTCCGGCTCGAGGTAGGCGGTGTGCGGCAGCAGGAGGGACGTCCCCGGGCCGACGTCGGCCGGGTCCAGCCGGCTGGTGCCGGGCACGACCTGCACGTCGACCCCCTGCGACCGGAGCACCTCGTGCAGCGCCTGTGCCCCCTGCGGTCCCGGGTTCACCGGGCTCAGCCGCTCACCGGAGCGCGGCGTGCTCAGCAGGGCCGCCGCGACCACCGCGACGACGGCGAGGGCCACCCACGGGGCGAACCGGCGCAGCGCGGTCACGACGGCACCCAGGACTGGGGGGCAGTGGCGAGCTCGGGTCGGGACTGCCGCAGCCGGTCGCCGAGCTCGAGCACGGCCTCGGCCTGGGCGGTGCTGGCCGGGTGGTCGCCGTAGCGCACGGCGTCGAAGGTGTCGCCCGCGAGGCGCAGCTCCGCACCGTGCCGGGGGAAGACGGGTGCCAGCTCGCCGGCCACCTCGTGCGCGGTTCGCCCCGGCCGTTCGTCGAGCACCGTCCGCTCGAGCGCATCGGCGGCGATCGCGCGGTACCCCTCCAGCACCGCCTCGTCGAGGCGACCGGCCTCCAGCGCCGACCGGGCGCTGTCGCGGTACTCCTGCGCCGAGCGGCGGGCACCGCCGAGCACCGCGCCGTCGGGCCGTGGCGGCAGCAGCCGGGCGGCACGCCACCGGTCCCGGCTGGCGAAGAGCAGCACCGCGGCCACCGCCGCGAGCACCAGACCCAGCACCAGCCAGGTGGACCACGGCGGCAGGGAGCCCAGGTCCGGTGGGTCAGGCAGGCGGTCGGTGATCCACCTCCACAGCCGGGTGAGCCACGGCTCCTGGAGCTGGTAGCCGCCGGACCCGAGCTCGTCGTCGAGCCACCGGCGTGCCTCGTCGCGGTCCGGGTCCAGGGCACCGAGCACCTGGTCCCGACCGGCGGGCGGGGGGCGTGTGGGCATACCAGCTGCTTCCGGGGCGGTGCTCAGCGAGACCGGCTCGCGGCGCGCTCCTGGGCCGCCCGCACGAGCGAGACGTCCAGCCCCTCCCGGCGGATCCGCTGGTCGAGGTAGAGCAGGGCGGTGACGCCGGCGGTGAAGGGGATGGTCAGCGCCCCGACCACCAGCTGCAGCGCGTGGTCGGTGACGAGCAGGGTCGGGCTCATCGGGTCCATCATCCCGGTGGGCCCCAGCGCGGCCATGACGGCCGCCGCCACGGGCAGCTGCACGACCGCGGCCAGGACGCTCGTGACGATCCCGGCGAGGATGGTGATGCCCACGATCCGCCACCCCTGGCCGCCGCGGGACAGGCTCCAGGCGCGCGCGATGCCCTTCCAGGGACCGATCCGCTCGAGGACCACCGGGGCCGGTGCGAGGCTCAGCCGGCAGGCGGCCCAGACGAACCCGACGACGGCAGCGATGCTGAGCAGGACCACGAGCAGGATGACCAGGGCGCCGTCGCCCACGGCCACCAGCCCGGCGATCACCACGACCAGGGCGATGATCGCGATGACGGCGAGCACCCCCATGAGCAGCACGGTGCCGACGAGCGCGAGCAGACGGCCCCGGACGGCCCGCCAGGTGTCACCGAGGCCGGCCCGGTCGCCCAGGACCGCCTCGCCCACGACGTGCACGATCATCCCGGTCAGGGCGATGGAGGCCAACGAGGAGAAGATCGTGGAGAGCAGCAGGTTCACGGCCTGCAGGTCGACGTCGCTGAGCGAGGTGAGGGCGTTGGACATCAGCAGGGAGAGCAGCAGCGAGGGCGCGAGGAGCACGGCGAGCACGATGAAGCCCATGCCGATCGTGGCCTCGGGGTTGCGCCGCATGGTCTGGAGGGCCCCGCCGAAGATGTCGCCCAGGGTCAGCGGACGCAGCGGCACCACGCCGGGCTGGTGCATGCGGGCCAGCTGCTCCGGGGGGAGCTGGTGCCACTGGGGCTGGTGCGGCGTCGGCTGCTGCTGCCACGACGGCTGGCTCCAGCCGGGGGGCTGCGACGGGGCGCCCCCGTCGGCGGGACCGGGCGGGACGGGCGGCGGCAGCGGTGGCCGGTCGGGACGTCCCGGGTCTCCGGGTGGTGGCCCCAAGGGTGGCTGGGTCATCCCCCTGCTCCTCGATCGGTCTGTCGTGGCCGCGGCGACGGGTCCTGCGGCAGTCCCCTGGCGCGCGTCTCTGCCTCACGGGCGGTCATCGGCTCGGCGCCGAGCGACCGCTGTGCGGACACGATACCCGGCTCGGCCCGGCGCAGGACGTGGCCGCGGCGCCACAGGGTCATGGGGGGCTTGCGCCGTTCGGCCAGGTCCCGGGCCAGGCGTCGGGTGAAGGTCAGCCACGGGTGGTGCCGGATGCACCACGCCCCGGCGAGCAGTCCTCGGCGCCGCAGGCCGTCGACGACGTGCGCGGCGAAGATCCCCTCGGCGACGACGACGGTATGCCCCTCGAGCCGTACCTCGTGGCTGCCGCGGATCGCGGAGCGGCTGATGTCGTAGACGGGCATCTGCGCCGCACCGTCGCGGCAGAGGCGTTCCAGCGCGTCGATCGCGGCGGCGCCGTCCCAGGAGTCGACGTGGTCCCAGTCCGGGAGGCCGAGCGGGCTCATCGGCAGGTCCGGGTCGTCGCCCTCGCGGTAGAAGTCGTCCAGCTGCACGACCGGCCACCCGTGGTCGGTGTGCAGCCGCGCGGCCAGGCGCGACTTGCCCGCCCCGCTCGGCCCGGCCAGCACGAGCACACGAGCGGTTCGGGGGGCCGGGTCCATGGCGGACGAGTCTAGGTCCGGCGCCGCCGGCGGCGGATCCGGGGGCGTCAGAGGAGGATGGCGAGCACGGCCACCGCGACCGCGAGGGCGAGCACCGCGATCGCGGGCCAGGCGAGGTCGGTCCGGACGGCGGCCCCGCGGCCGTCGGCCGCGAGCTGACCTCCGTCGAGCCGCCAGCGCTGCAGCGCGCGCTGAGCCTGGTCGGCCACCGACTGGGCGGTGTGGCCGCCGTCCCCGCGGCGGGTCGTGGTCTCGGCGAAGTCGTCGACGCTCCGATGCGGTGTCCGCTCCCGCTTCGCCGGGACCGCCCAGGCGCTGTGCCGTTGGCCGTCCGTGTCGTGCAGCTCCAGTGCCCACTGATGGGTGATCTCGTCGACGGCGGCGAAGGGGACCACCGTGTCGGCGACGATGTTGGCCAGCAGCACACCGTCCTCCCGCAGCACGACGTGCGGCCGGAGGAAGAGCGCCCAGGCCACCGCGGCGAGACCTAGCACCAGCGCGACCGCGCCCAGGATCCCCTCCCGCTGCCCCGAGCCGACGTCCCAGACGGTCAGCGCGGCGAGGACCCCGGCACCGGCGACCATGAGCCAGCCGAGGATGCGCGCCGGCAGGGTGCGGTAGACCGCGATGACCTCGCCGCTCAGCCCGTCCGCCGTCCCT
Source organism: Serinicoccus kebangsaanensis (assembly GCF_008919445.1). Lineage (GTDB taxonomy): Bacteria > Actinomycetota > Actinomycetes > Actinomycetales > Dermatophilaceae > Ornithinicoccus > Ornithinicoccus kebangsaanensis. Next base: position 33,011 of record NZ_VSLG01000011.1, read on the forward strand.
GCCATGCCGGTGATCCTAGCGCCGGCCGACCGGCGCTCGTGCGGGCCGACGCGGCCCTCACAGGGCGGTGAGCTGCTCCATGCTCGTGCGGACCTGCGCCAGCCGTCGCGCCGCCTCCTCGCGAGCGCCCGGGAGACCCTCCCGGTCCTCGACCGGGACGATCGCCTCGAGGTAGACCTTGAGCTTCGGCTCGGTCCCGCTGGGCCGGACGATGACCCGGGTGTCGTCCTCGAGCAGGAAGCGCACGCCGTCGGTGGGCGGCAGGCCGCCCGCCCCCTCGGCCAGGTCCTCGCTCTGCCGCAGCCGCACCCCGCCGAGCTCGTCGGGGGTGTCGTCGCGCAGTCGCTGCATGACCGGGGGGATCTGGGCCAGGTCGCTCACCCGCACCGAGAAGGCGTCGGTCTGGTGCACCCCGTGCCGCACGGCGAGGTCGTCCAGGACGTCGGTCAGCCGGCGACCCTGCCCCTTGAGGGTGGCGGCCAGCTCGGCGGCCATGAGCGCCGCAGTCACGCCGTCCTTGTCCGGGACCGTCGCGGGGTCGACGCAGTAGCCGAGCGCCTCCTCGTAGCCGTAGGCCAGCCCGGCCACCCGGCCGATCCACTTGAACCCGGTGAGCGTCTCCTCGCCGGGCAGCCCGGCCGAGTCCGCCATCGCCCCCAGCAACCGGGACGAGACGATCGACCGGGCGAGCACGGACCGGGCCGGCGTCGCCCGGCCCCGGTCGATGACGTGCTGGCCGAGCAGCGCCCCCACCTCGTCGCCGCGCAGCATCCGCCAGCGGTCGCCGTCGCGCACCGCCAGGGCGCACCGGTCGGCATCGGGGTCGTTGGCGATGACCAGGTCCGGCCCCACCCGCTCCGCCAGCTCCAGGGCGGCGTCGATCGCCCCGGTCTCCTCGGGGTTCGGGAAGGAGACGGTGGGGAAGTCCGGGTCCGGCTGCTCCTGCGCGGCGACCGGCGCGGGTGCGGGGAAGCCGGCCCGCTCGAACGCCAGCCGCACCACCTCCGACCCGACGCCGTGCAGCGCCGTGTGCACCACCGACAGGTCACGGGGGCTGCTGGGGTCGAGCACGCCGACGGCGGCGTCGAGGTAGGCCTCCAGCAGCTCCTCGCCCAGCGTCTGCCAGCCCTCCTCGGCGAGCGGCACCTGCGAGGTCGACGTCACCGCGGCGATCTGCGCGGCGATGTCCCGGTCGGCCGGAGGCACGATCTGGGAGCCGTCGCCGAGGTAGACCTTGTAGCCGTTGTCCTCCGGGGGGTTGTGGCTCGCCGTCACCATCACCCCGGCGTCGGCGCCGAGGTGGCCGATCGCGAAGGCGAGGACCGGTGTCGGGAGCGGGGAGGGCAGCACCATCGCGCGGCCGCCGGCCGCGGTGACGACGGCGGCGGTGTCGCGGGCGAAGACGTCGGAGTTGTGGCGGGCGTCGAAGCCGATGACCACGGCCGGTCCGGGCGTCGCGTCCCCCGCCGTCTCCAGCCGCGCCTCGAGGTATGCCGTCAGCCCGGCCGCGGTGCGGATGACGACGGACCGGTTCATCCGGTTCGGTCCGGCGCCGAGCCGGCCACGCAGGCCGGCGGTGCCGAACTCGAGGAAGGCGCTGAACCGGTCCTGCAGGTCGTCGAGGGCACCCTGGTCCCCGGCCTCGGCAGCGGTGAGGACCCGCTCCAGCTCGGCGCGGGTCGCGGGGTCGGGGTCGTCGGCCAGCCAGGTGCGGGCGGTGCTCAGCAGGTCGGTGCGGTCGGTCACGGTGCTCCTGTCCTCGGTCCGGTGCGGCGGTCGGCTCAGATGCGCTCGACGATGCGGGCCAGCAGCTCGCCGCAGCGCTCCGCCGCAGCGGCGCCGGCGTCGATGACCTCCTGGTGGTCCAGCGGCGTCTCGCTGATGCCGGCCGCCGGGTTGGTGACCAGCGAGACCCCCAGCAGCTCGAGCCCCGCCTGCCGGGCCGCGATCGCCTCCAGGGCGGTCGACATACCCACCAGGTCGCCACCGAGCACCTTGGCCATCTGGACCTCGGCCGGGGTCTCGTAGTGCGGCCCGGGGAACTGCACGTAGACGCCCTCGTCCAGGCCGGCGTCGACCTCGCGGGCGAGCTCTCGCAGCCGGGGCGAGTAGAGGTCGGTGAGGTCGACGAAGGTGGCGCCCTCGACGGGCGAGGTCGCGGTGAGGTTGATGTGGTCCTTGATGAGCACCGGTGTGCCCGGTGCCCACTCGGGCCGCAGCCCACCGCAACCGTTGGTGAGCACGATCGTCGAGCATCCCGCGGCTGCCGCGGTGCGGACCGCGTGCACGACGGAGCGCACGCCCTTGCCCTCGTAGAAGTGGGTGCGGGTGCCGTAGACGAGGACCCGTCGCCCGTTCGGGAGGGGGATGGAGCGCATCGTGCCCGAGTGGCCGGCGACGGCGGCCGCCGCGAACCCGGGCACGTCGGCGTGGTCGATCTCGGTGTCCGGCTGCCCCAGCGCGTCGGCGGCGGGCTTCCAGCCGCTGCCCAGCACGAGCGCGATGTCGTGCCGGTCGGCCCCGGTGCGCTGCGCGATGACCTCGGCCGCCGCCTGCGCCACCTCCACCGGGTCGGTCGTCGGGTCCGCGAGGTCGGGGGTTGCACCAGTAGTCACGGGGTCAGGGTAGCGATGGTTGGATGGGAGCGTGAGTGCTGGCAACAAGTCCGTCGTCGTGATCGGTGGTGGCCCGGGTGGCTACGAAGCCGCCCTGGCTGCCGCGCAGCTGGGCGCGGAGGTGACCGTCGTCGAGCGGTCCGGTCTCGGTGGCGCCGCCGTCCTGACCGACTGCGTGCCGAGCAAGGCGCTCATCGCGACCGCCGACTTCATGGACCGGTTCAGCGCGGCCAAGCGGATCGGCGTGCACTTCGACGGTGCCCAGGTGCCGGGCGACCAGGGCGTCACCGCGCACATCGCCGACGTCAACACGCGCATCCTGGACCTCGCGCGGGCGCAGAGCCGCGACATCGGCGAGCGGCTCGAGTCGGCCGGCGTCGAGGTCGTGCAGGGAGCCGGGTCCCTGCTCGAGGGCGGCAGGGTGCAGATCCTGGAAGGGGTGGAGGACGTCGCCTCGGGGGAGGAGCCGGCGCCGCACGACGAGGACTGCGACTCCTCGCGGGAGCGGCGCGAGCTGGACGCGGACGTGGTGCTGGTCTCGACCGGGGCGCGTCCCCGGGTGCTGGAGTCGGCCCGCCCGGACGGTGAGCGGATCCTCACCTGGCAGCAGATCTGGGACCTCACCGAGCTGCCCGAGCACCTCGTGGTCATCGGATCCGGCGTGACCGGCGCGGAGCTGGCCCACGCCTACCTCGGCCTGGGGTGCCAGGTGACGCTGATCTCCTCCCGGGACCGGGTGCTGCCGGGCGAGGACGCCGACGCCGCCAACGTGGTGGAGGAGGTCTTCCGCCGCCGGGGGATGACGGTGCTGAACCGCTCACGCGCGGGGGCGGTGCGCCGCGAGGGGGACGGCGTCGTGGTGACCCTCGAGGACGGCCGGGAGGTGGCGGGCAGCCACGCCCTGCTGGCGGTGGGCTCGATCCCCAACACCTCGGACATGGGGCTGGAGGGGGCCGGGGTGCGGCTGAGCGGCTCCGGACACATCGAGGTGGACCGGGTGTCGCGGACCAGCGCGCCGGGGGTGTATGCGGCCGGCGACTGCACGGGTGTCTTCCCGCTCGCGTCGATCGCGGCGATGCAGGGCCGGATCGCGGTGGCGCACGCGCTGGGCGACGCGGTGGCCCCGCTGTCCCTCGGCAAGGTGAGCTCGAACATCTTCACCGACCCCGAGATCGCCACCGTCGGCGTGAGCCAGGCCGACGTGGACGAGGGCCGGGTGGATGCCCGGGCGGTCATGCTGCCGCTCACCAAGAACCCGCGGGCCAAGATGCAGAACCTGCAGGACGGCTTCGTCAAGCTCTTCGCCCGCAGCGGCAGCGCGACCATCGTCGGGGGAGTGGTGGTGGCGCCCCGGGCCAGCGAGCTGATCTTCCCGATCGCGCTCGCCGTCGCCAACCGGCTCAACGTCGACCAGTTCTCCGCCACCTTCACGGTCTACCCGTCGATGAGCGGCTCCCTCTCTGAGGCCGCCCGGCAGCTGCACGAGATCGCCGACTGACCCCACCGACCGGCCGCACGGTCTGCGTCGACCGGCCGCACGGTCTGCGTCGACCGGCCGCACGGTCTGCGTCGACCGGGCGCACGGTTTGCGTCGACCGGGCGTCGCGTGTGGTTGCTCTCAGGCCGACCGGGCGTCGCGTGTGGTTGCGGGGCGAGGTCTCAGCCAACCATTGACGACGCTCGGTGGGGGTTCAGCCAACCATTGACGACGCTCGGTGGGGGTTCAGCCAACCATTGACGACGCTCGGTGGAGGTTCAGCCAACCATTGACGACGCTCGGTGGGGGTTCAGCCAACCATTGACGACGCTCGGTCAGTCCTTGAGCTCGCAGATGGCGGCGCCGTTGGTCACCGTGTCGCCGACGGCGGCGGACAGGCCGGTCACGGTGCCGGACTTGTGCGCCTTGATCGGCTGCTCCATCTTCATCGCCTCCAGCACGACCACCACGTCGCCCTGGGCCACGCTCTGGCCCTCCTCGACGGCGATCTTGACGATGGTGCCCTGCATCGGCGCCGTCACCGCGTCGCCGGAGGTCGCGGCCCCGCCACCTCCACCACGGGTGCGCTTGGGCGCCTTCTTCCGTCCCCCCGTGGCACCGCCGCCGGCTGCCCCGAGGGCGAGACCGGCGGGCAGCGAGACCTCGAGCCGCTGACCGCCGACCTCGACGACGACCTGCTGCCGCTCGCCCTGCTCGCCGGGCTCGTCGGCCGTCGGTCCGGAGTAGGGCTCGATCTGGTTGTCGAAGTCCGTCTCGATCCACCGGGTATGCACGGTGAAGGCTGCGTCCGGGTCCTCGGGGGCGAACGCCGGGTCCGACACCACGGCCCGGTGGAAGGGGAGCACGGTCGGCATACCCTCCAGCTCGAACTCCGCGAGCGCCCGCCGCGAGCGCGCCAGCGCCTCGGCGCGGGTGCGGCCGGTCACGACGAGCTTGGCCAGCATGGAGTCGAAGGCCCCGGCCACGGTGTCGCCCTCGACCACGCCGGAGTCCAGGCGCACGCCCGGACCCGACGGGGGGCGGAAGACCAGGGCCGTGCCCGGCGCGGGCATGAAGTCGCGCCCCGCGTCCTCGGCGTTCAGGCGGAACTCGAAGGAGTGCGCGTGCGGCACCGGGTCGTCGTAGCCCAGCTCCTCGCCGTCGGCGATGCGGAACTGCTCACGCACCAGGTCGACGCCGGTCACCTCCTCGGTGACGGGGTGCTCCACCTGCAGCCGGGTGTTGACCTCCAGGAAGGAGATGTCGCCCTCCGGGCCGACGAGGAACTCGCAGGTGCCGGCACCGACATAGCCGGCCCTGCTCAGGATCGCCTTGCTCGCCCGCACCAGCTCGGCGTGCTGCTCCTCGGACAGGAAGGGCGCGGGCGCCTCCTCGACGAGCTTCTGGTTGCGGCGCTGCAGCGAGCAGTCCCGGGTGGACACGACGACGACGTTGCCGTGCTGGTCGGCCAGGCACTGTGTCTCCACGTGCCGGGGGCGGTCCAGGAACCGCTCCACGAAGCACTCGCCCCGACCGAAGGCGGTGACCGCCTCGCGCACCGCGGAGTCGTACAGGTCCGGGATCTCCTCCATCGTGCGGGCCACCTTGAGGCCACGCCCGCCGCCGCCGTAGGCCGCCTTGATCGCCACCGGCAGCCCGTGCTCCTCGGCGAACGCGACGACCTCGTCCGGTCCCTCCACCGGGTCGGTCGTCCCTGGCACCAGCGGCGCCTCGGCGTCGAGCGCGATGTGCCGTGCCTTGACCTTGTCGCCGAGGGCGTCGATCGCCTCGGGGGAGGGGCCGATCCAGGTCAGTCCTGCCTCGGTCACCGCCGCCGCGAAGGAGGCGTTCTCGGCGAGGAAGCCGTAGCCGGGGTGCACGGCGTCCGCGCCGGCCTGACGGGCGACGTCGAGCAGCTTCTGCTGGACCAGGTAGGACTCACCGGGGGTGGCCCCGCCCAGGGCGTACGCCTCGTCGGCCACCTTGACGTGCAGCGCGTCGCGGTCGGGGTCGGCGTAGACGGCGACCGAGCCCAGGCCCGCGTCCTGGCAGGCGCGGGCGATACGCACGGCGATCTCGCCGCGGTTGGCTATGAGGACCTTGCTGATCGGCATGGGGGTCACCCTAGACCCAGAGGTATGCCGTCCCGCGCCACAGGTGCGGGGGTGCTCAACTCAGCCGCTCCACGTCCTCGGCGCAGCGCTGCTCCAGCTCGTCCAGCTCGCGCAGGCTGTCCTCGATGTCCCGCCGGCGACGCTCGAGGTCGGCGCGGCGGTCGCCGATCTGGGACAGCAGGTAGCGCAGCTGGCCGACCTCTCCCGGCTGGTCGTCGTACATGTCCAGGATGGTGGCGATCTCCTCCAGCGAGAAGCCCAGCCGACGTCCGCGCAGGATGAGCGAGAGGCGGGTGCGCTCCCGGCGGTGGTAGATGCGGCGCTGGCCCTCGCGGTCCGGCGCGAGCAGCCCGAGGTGCTCGTAGTGGCGCAGGGCCCGATGGGTCACGTCGTAGTCGTCGGCCATCTGCGCGATGGTCCACGTCGTTGTGGCGTCAGTCATGGTTGTCCTTACGTCAAGGTGCCTACCGACATCTTGCTTGACCTTCGCGTCAACGTCAAGCAGGATGGGAGGACGGCTGGCGGTCCCGCCACCACCGGTGAAGTTGAGCGAGGAGGCGGACGAGGATGTTCGAACTGACGCAGGACCACGAGGAGTTCCGCCAGCTGGTGCGCGAGTTCGCGACGGGGGAGATCGCACCGCACGTCGACAAGTGGGACGCCGACGCCCACTTCCCGACCGACCTGGTGCCCAAGATGGGTGAGCTCGGGCTCTTCGGTCTCAACGCACCGGAGGAGTTCGGCGGGGCGGGCACCGAGCACGGGGGCTTCACCTACACCTGCCTGGCGATCGAGGAGCTGGGGCGGATCGACCAGTCGATCGGGATCACCCTGTCCGCGGGCGTGGGCCTGGGCATCAACCCGATCCTGTCCTTCGGGACCCAGGAGCAGAAGGAGCGCTACCTGCCCGACCTGCTCGCGGGCAAGGCGCTGGCCGGCTTCGGGCTGACGGAGCCGGATGCCGGGTCGGACGCCGCCGCCAGCAAGACGAAGGCGGTCCTGGACGACGGCGACTGGGTCATCAACGGGTCCAAGGCCTTCATCACCAACTCCGGGACCGACATCACCTCCGTGGTGACCGTCACCGCCAGGACCGGCCAGACCGCTGACGGCAAGCCGGAGATCAGCGCGATCATGGTGCCCGCCGGCACCGACGGCTTCGAGGTCGAGCCGGCCTACCGCAAGCTGGGCTGGCACATCTCCGACACCCACGGGCTGACCTTCGCCGACTGCCGGGTGCCCGAGGACCACCTGCTCGGCGAGCGGGGCGAGGGCTTCAAGCAGTTCCTCAAGACCCTGGACGACGGGCGGATCGCGATCTCGGCGCTCGCCGTCGGCTGCGCCCAGCGGATGCTGGAGGAGTGCACGGCCTACAGCCAGGAGCGCACCGCCTTCGGCCGGCCGATCGCCGTCAACCAGGGCGTGTCCTTCCAGATCTCCGACCTGGCGGTCATGGTCGAGGCGGCCCGTCTGCTCACCTACAAGGCGGCCTGGCTCAAGGACGAGCAGGAGGCCGGTCGGCGCTCGGTCGCCGAGGTGAAGCAGGCCGCGGCCGTCGCCAAGCTCTACTCCACCGAGGCCGCCGTCACCTCCACCCGCATCGCCACCCAGGTCTTCGGGGGCAACGGCTTCATGGAGGAGTACCCCGTCGCCCGGTTCTACCGCGACTCCAAGATCCTCGAGATCGGCGAGGGGACGTCCGAGGTGCAGCGCATGGTCATCGCGCGCGGTCTCGGTCTGCCCGCGCGCTGAGGCCGGCTGGCACGATGGTCGACATGGACACCACGGGCAGCGCACCGGGGCCGACCGGCGGTGACGCCCGGGTGACCGAGCTGCGCAGCCGGCTGGAGACGGCATACCAGGCGTCGGCCGAGCCGACCGAGCGCGCCCGCCAGAAGCTCGACGACCAGAACAAGCTCTACGTCCGTGAGCGGATCGCGCTGCTCTTCGACGAGGGGACCTTCGTCGAGGACGCGAGGTATGCCAACGCCACCGCGGAGGGGCTGCCCGCCGACGGTGTGGTGACCGGCCGGGGCGAGGTGGACGGGCGCGCGGCGATCGTGGTCGCGAACGATCCGACGGTCAAGGCCGGGTCCTGGGGGGCGCGGACGGTCGAGAAGATCATCCGGGCCACTGAGGCGGCGCTGCGCGAGGAGCTGCCGATCTTCTGGTTCGTGGACTCCGCGGGTGCGCGGATCACCGACCAGGTCGACCTCTTCCCCGGGCGGCGCGGCGCCGGCCGGATCTTCCACAACCAGGTGGCGCTGTCCGGCAAGGTGCCGCAGATCTGCTGCCTGTTCGGGCCGAGCGCCGCCGGGGGCGCCTACATCCCGAGCTTCACCGACCTCATCATCATGGTGGAGGGCAACGCGTCGATGTATCTCGGCAGCCCCCGGATGGCCGAGATGGTCGTGGGGGAGCAGGTCAGCCTGGAGGAGATGGGCGGGGCGCGGATGCACTGCACCGTCTCGGGCGTGGGTGACCTGCTGGCCGCGGACGACACCGAGGCGATCGAGCTGGCGCGCCACTTCTTCTCCTACCTGCCCGAGTCCTGGCGTGCCCCCGTGCCCGCCTACCAGGCGGAGGAGCCGGCGGCGCCGCTGGAGCGGCATACCGTCCCCGAGGCGGAGTCGGTGCCCTTCGACGTGCACGACGTCATCGACGGCATCGTCGACGACGACAGCTTCTTCGAGGTCAAGCCGCTCTTCGCCGCAGAGCTGGTCGTGGGTCTGGGGCGGGTCGACGGCCAGACCGTCGGGATCGTCGCCAACAACTCGGCGGTCAAGGGCGGGGTGCTCTTCACCGACTCGGCCGACAAGGCGGCGCGCTTCATCTGGCTGTGCGACGCCTACGGCATACCCCTCATCTATCTGGCGGACGTCCCCGGCTTCATGATCGGGTCCGAGGTCGAGCGCGGCGGCATCATCCGGCACGGCGCGAAGATGGTCTCGGCGGTCAGCGAGGCGACGGTGCCGCAGCTGTGCATCGTGCTCCGGAAGGCCTACGGCGCCGGGCTGTATGCCATGGGCGGGCCCGGTTTCGGACCGGACGCGACGATCGCGCTCCCGACCGCACGGATCGCGGTGATGGGCCCGGAGGCGGCCGTGAACGCGGTCTACGCCAACAAGATCGCCGGGATCGAGGACGAGGCCGAGCGGCAGCGCTTCATCGACGCGCGGCGGGCGGAGTACCTCGAGGACGTCGACCTCGAGCGGCTGGCCGCCGACCTGGTCATCGACGCGATCACCGAACCGGAGGACCTCCGCGCGGAGATCGTGCACCGGCTCCGGTATGCCGCACGCCGGGACCGGCACTTCTCCACCCGACGCCGGAGCATCCCGCCGGTCTGATGAGGCGGGAACGGGCGCGGGCGGGCAGGGGACCCCTGCTCCTGGGTGCGCTGGGAGCGGTGATCGTGGTGACTGGCCTCGTGGTGATGCTCACAGCACCCCAGGAGTTCGGGTGGTTCGCCTATCAACCGCTGCCGCTCGAGCAGCCCCTTCCTCATGGCGTGACGGCGCAGTCCGCCAGCGGCGTGGCCCTGGCAGTTCTCGGTCTTGTCCTGCTCTCGCTCGCGGTGGGATACCGCTTCGGGTTGCAGCGGGGACGGGGTGAAGAAACAGTTAACCGATAAGTTCAGTGTCTGCTACGCTGCACCCGTGCCTGACATCGACGCCGCAGCGACGGCGATCGCGCACGTCTCACGGCGGACCATGGTCGAGCGGCTGGTGACCGGCCCGGCGACCGTGTCCGAGCTCGCCACGCTGCTCGAGGTCAGCCTGCCGGCGACCCTCAAGCACCTCGACCGGCTGGAGGAGGGCGGGGTCGTGCAGCGCAGCAAGCACGGCCGCGTGGTCACGGTGACCCTCGTGCCGGGTGCGCTGGAGCCGCTCGGTGAGTGGGCGGCGCGCACCCGGCTCTTCTGGTCACACCATCTGGATCGGTATGCCGCTCACCTCGGCGCCGAGTCATCGCACCGCGACGAAGGGAACACCCCATGAGCGCTACCACCATCACCATCTCCCGGCACGTGCCCGCCGACGCAGAGCGAGCCTTCCACGCCTGGATGGATCCCGACGAGCTGGCGCAGTGGTGGTGGCCGCAGTGGCCGGACACGACCTACGAGATCGACCCGCGCGAGGGCGGAGCGGTGCGGATCTACAGCGCCGCGGTCGGGATGGGGGTGACCGGCACCATCACCACCTACGACCGGCCGCGGAAGTTCTCCATGACCTGGATCTGGATCAGCGACGGGTCCGAGGCAGAGGTCGACGGCGCGCCGGTGGTGGACACCGTGCAGGTGGTCTTCGACGAGGGGTCGGACGGCACCGAGGTGACCGTGCGCCACACCTCGACCGAGCACGAGGAGGACGGCGGCGCCGAGCAGGGGTGGAACGACGTGCTGGACCGGCTGCCCGGACACCTGTCCGGCTGAGTCCGTCGCGCCCGCCGGGCAGGGCAGGATGGGTGCATGGCGGACACGACGGACCCCTGGCCGGACGGCATACCCGCCCGGGCGCGGCGGTCGCTGGAGGCGGCGGGCTACACCGGGCTGGGTGACCTGGCAGGCGCACCGATGCTCGAGATCGCCGACCTCGAGGGCGTCGGCCCGGCCACGATCACCCGGCTGGCGGACGCCCTGGAGGCTGCAGGCACGCCGCTGACCGGGACGGAGGAGGCCTTCCGGCACTGGCGCTCGCAGCAGGGTCGCCCGGGCTCCGCGAAGTGGTCGGGAGGCTCCGGCCGACGCTCCTCGTCGGACCGGAAGAAGGAGGACGTCGGCCAGCCGGTGCACCTCGACGTCGACGGGCGCAGCGTGCGGGTCTCGAGCCCGAACCGCGTCTACTTCCCCGAGCGCGGCTGGACCAAGCTCGACGTCGCGCGCTACTACCTGGCCGTCGGTCCCGGCATACTCCGCGGGCTGCGTGACCGGCCGACGATGCTGCACCGCTTCCCGGACGGGCTGGCGGGGGAGAAGGTCTACCAGAAGCGGCTGCCCAAGGGCGCGCCGGACTGGGTGCCGACGATCCGGCTGCACTTCCCGCGGTTCGACCAGTATGCCGACGAGCTCGCCCCCGCGACCGTCGCCGACGTGGTCTGGGCCGTGCAGATGTCCACCGTGGAGTTCCACCCGTGGAACGTGCGGGCCGCCGACGTCGACCGACCCGACGAGTGGAGGATCGACCTGGACCCGATGCCGGAGGCGACCTTCGAGGACGTGCGCGCCGTCGCCGGCGTGTGCCGCGAGGTCCTCGACGAGCTGGGGATCACCGGCTACCCCAAGACCTCGGGCGGGTCCGGGCTGCACGTCTACGTGCGGATCCGGCCGGAGTGGGAGTTCGCCGACGTCCGACGGGCTGCCTGGGGGTTCGCCAGCGAGGTCGTGTCCCGGATCCCGCAGCGGGCGACCGTGGAGTGGTGGCGCAAGGACCGCGACCCACGCCACGTCTTCGTCGACTTCAACCAGAACGCCCGCGACCACACGCTCGCCGCGGCATACTCGCTGCGGGGGCTGCCGCAGGGCACGGTCTCGACCCCCTTCGCGTGGGACGAGCTGGACGACATCGACCCGCAGGACCTCACCCTCGCGACGGTGCCCGAGCGGTTCGCGACGATCGGCGACCCGCACGAGGCCATCGACGAGCAGGCCTTCGGCCTGGAGCCGTTGCTGGAGTGGGCCGAGCGCTTCGAGCAGGACGCCGAACCACCGCCGGAGTAGCACGCCCGGGCCGGCGATGTATCTGCCGGGGTCGGTCGGGCTCACCATCGCGAAGTCTCCGACAAGGCGGTGCGGATCATGCGTGACCTGGTCATCACGCTCCCCGGGATCATGGGCAGCTGCCTGCGCCGTGATGCGGAGTCGCTGTGGGACCCCGGCCCCGGCCTGGTGACCAAGCTGCTGCGCCATCGTCGTTGGGTCGCCGGCCTCGCGCTGGACCCGGACGACGACCCGACCCTGGCACTCGCGCCGGACGGGGTGGTGCCCACCACGCCGATCCGGTCCCACACCATCGTGCCCGGGCTGGTCGAGCTGGACGGCTACACCGAGCTGGACGGCGCGGTGCGCCGCGCCTTCCCGGAGCTCATCGAGGGCGATCCCCTCCGGCCCGGGCAGCGGCTGGACGGGCGTGACCCGCAGCAGGCCGGTGTGCCCGACTACTACCAGTTCGCCTACGACTGGCGTCGCGACGTCCGGTCCGCCGCGCTCCGTTTGCACGACCTCGTCGAGGTCGCCCTGCCCGCGCTCGTGGCCCAGCGCAGCCCGCAGGCCAAGGTGGTCCTCGTCGGGCACTCCATGGGTGGCCTCGTCGCCCGCTACTACCTCTACGGCACCGACCTGCGCACCGGGACGGCGCTCGCCGGGTGGCGCAACGTGCGCGAGGTGCTGACCCTGGGGACGCCCTACCGGGGCTCGGTCGACGCGTTGTCCTACCTGCTCTTCGGCTACCGCAAGCTCTTCGTCGACCTGACCGACGCGGCCCGCAGCTTCCCGTCGATCTACCAGCTGCTCCCGCGCTACCGGGTGGTCCACGACCAGCGCTCCGGCGAGGACCGGTGGCTCTACCCGCACGAGCTCGGAGGGTATGCCGGGCTGGACGTCCCCCGTGCCCGCTCCGCCTACGAGGACTTCCACGGGGTGATGGACCAGGGGTTGGAGCAGGCCGAGAGCGCAGGTCGACGGCTGACGACGCCGCACATCGGCTTCGGTCACCCGACCCACAACTCGGTGGTGCTCACCGGGCACGAGGTGGAGGTCCGGCGCTCCGCGCCGGACTACGTCGACCAGGTCTACGACAGCGGCGACGGGACGGTCCCGCTCCTGTCGGCCATCCCCTTGGAGCTGGACGAGGAGCGGTCGCGGTTGCGCTACACCAACCAGCGGCACGGCAGCCTCCAGGCGGACCGCCGCACCCTGGAGTCGGAGATCCAGCAACGTCTGCGGCAGAGCCAGAGCGGCACCTCTGACGCCCGGGAGAGCGCCGCCGCGGCGGACTCCGCGCCCGCGCTCGGCCTCGCCGGTCCGAGCGCCTTCCTCGCGGGCGAGGCCCCCTACGTCGACGTGTCGGTCACCGGGGGAGAGGAGGCAGGTGGCCTGGTGGCCCGGGTGCACGAGCTCGTGGGTGGGACGTCGACGACGGTCGAGGTCGAGGGCGGTGGCCGCGTGGATCTGCCCTCCGCACCGGGGGAGTACCGCGTCGAGGTCTCCTGCGCGTCCCCCCGACTGACCTCGACCTGCTTCTACGCCGTCGTCGAGCCGGAAGGATAGGCGGGTGGCGGCATACCCGCGCTGGGTCTGGCGCAAGGCGGAGCGCGCCTCCCTCGCGCGCTTCGTGAACGCGGGCTGCGCCGCCGGGGTGGTGCCGACGATCCGCCCCTCGGGGGAGCGGAGCGTCCACGACACGATCGCGGCCGGTGACCGTCGCGAGGTCCTGGCTGCCCTGTACGCCGCCGTGGCCGAGCTCGGCATCGACTACGACATCGAGAGCTACACGGCGGACGGCCAGCACAGCCAGGTCGTCCGCAGCCCTCCGGAGATGAGGGACCGCAGACGCGGCACCTGCCTCGACCTGGCGCTGCTGTGCTGCGGTCTGGCCCTCGACCTCACCCTGCGCCCGGTCCTGATCGTGCTCGAGGGACACGCCCTCATGGCCCTCACGGACACCGAGTTCAGCCTCGAGATCGACGCCTCCACGACCCAGGAGTCGCTGGTCGGCTGGATCGACCAGGGTCACCTGGTGCCGCTGGAGTGCACCGGCGCCGCCCGCGGGGTGGGCCTCCCGCTGAGCTTCGACGAGGCGGTCGACCGAGGTCGTGCCGTGATCCAGGAGCGGCGGATGCTCTTCGCCCTCGATCCCTATCGGCTGCAGCGGGACCAGGGACTGGAGCCCGCCTCATGCCAGCCGCGCGACCGCAGGTGGGTGGTGGCGGCGGGCGGTCTCGGGGTGGTGGCCGTGGCGGCGCTCGCAGCATGGTGGTGGGTCCCGGACCGGCAGCCGGTCTTCGACCGTGGGGTCGAGGCCGTCGTCGTGCCCGAGGTCCCCGACGTCCCGGGGGCGGCGGACTGGGTCGCCGACGGCGTGCGGCGTGCGGCGCAGGGAGGGACCACCTTCGTGGACGTGGCCGAGTGCGGCACGATCAGCCGGATCGAGGTCGGGGGGCCTGACGTCGCGCGCCGGCTGGACCTCGAGGACCCGGGCAACCCGTCCAACGTCGACGCGCTGCTCGTCGGCTCGGCAGCGCCGACCTCGGAGGAGGGGTCGACCACCTTCATGGAGCTGGAGATCGTCCCGACCTCGACCCGGCTCGCCGCTGCCGGAGATCCCGCCCTGCTCGCGCTGGGTTCCTCCCCGGCCGCAGTCGACCTGGAGCGCGACGCCCTGCTCGCCTATCCGGAGCTCCGTGTGCTGCCCGCCGTGCTGCAGGGCGTCCGCCAGCTCGACGGCGGCACCGACCAGGACCTGGCCGGAGCGGAGTGTCTCTTCGCGCTGGCCGACGACCGGTTGGCGGACGACCCGACGCCCCGGGTGCAGCGATACCGCGCATCCCTGGCCGTGCTGGCCGCGAACGGCTACATCCTGCGTGCCTCGTCCGCGGAGCAGGCGGACGAGTCGGCACTGCTGGACCAGGCCCGGGACCGGCTGGCCGCCGCCGGGACGTTGGTGCAGGCCCCGGAGGATCGGGCGGTGGTGCGGGCCAACGGGATGGCGGTCGAGGTGATGGATCTCATCGAGGACGACGGCACCCTCGCCCAGGACGTCGACGATCGCGAGGTGGACGCGCTCCTGAGCACCCTGCGACAGAGCGCCGCCGAGGTCGGGGACGCCTCGCCGGCCGCAGTCGTGGCGATGAGCTCCTCCGCCGCCCGGCTCCACCTGGCCACCTACCGCCGCGACGGCGACCCGGCTCAGGTCGATGCCGCCCTCGAGGTCACCGGCGCTGTTCTTCCCCTCACGGACCAGCTGCCCGGCTCGGCGGGGCGACGTCAGGCCGCCGAGCTGCACGAGGTGCGTGGGCTGGCCCGGCTCGCCGCCGGAGAGCACACGGCGGCGGTGGAGGAGTTCGAGCAGGCGGCTGCCTCGGCCGCGGGCGTCCAGTCGTTCCACTACCGGCTGCAGGGCGCCACGGCGCGGATGGCGCGGTGCTCCGAGGGGGACGCCGAGGAGATCGTGCGCGTCGCCGGGCAGACCCGTGCCTTCCTGGACACGCAGGTCAGCGAGGCCCTGAGCGACCAGCTGGACCAGGTCGAGCAGCTGGCGGCATCCCGCTGCCCGTCCTGAGCGACGAACCGGCTCAGCAGGACAGGTCCACGACCAGCTCGGAGCCACCGCTGCGGTATGCCGTGTCACCCGCCGCGGGGTAGGTCCGCGCGACGACGGCGTCCGCGCCGGAGCACCCGGTCGAGACCGTCGCCGTCACCGTGTAGGGCGGGTCGGCCATGCCGGCGAGTGCCTGCTCGGACTGGGCCACGGTCATCCCCACCAGGTCGGGCATCGGGGGGCAGGGGAGCCGGACCTCGAGGTTCACCGGACCGCCGAGGATGCCGTTCGGCACCGGCGACTGACGGGTCACCCGCTCGGGATCTGTCCCGCAGCTCACCGATGTCGTCAGCTCGCTCCCCGGCAGCCCGGCCGCCTGCCCTGCGTCGGCCAGGACCGCTCCGGCCTCCTCCCAGGTCTGGCCGAGGACCGGCGGCGCCGCGAGGCAGTGCTCGACGGCACTGAAGCCGGCCAGCAGGGCCTCCTGGTCGTCGGCCTCGTGCCACTGGCGCTCCTCGGTGAAGGTGACGACCCGCAGCCCGGGTTCGATCGGCCACGGGCTGCGGGTGGCTGTGGTGGAGGCGCCGCACGTGGGCGACTCCAGTGGCAGCTGGTGGGTGCCTGCGCCGTCGGTGACGGCGATCGTCCACGCACCGCCCGGTCGCTGGTCGGGGAGCGCCAGGTAGGCCGTGGAGACGTGGCGGGTGGTGCCGTCGGGTGCCGTCCGTCGGTAGGTGTGGCCGACCGGCCACAGCGTGCTCCCGTCCGAGACGGAGAGCCCGCGCGCCTGCGTGCCGGTCTGGCCGTAGCCGAGGTTGCGCTCGGGCTCGACGTCGTCGAGCGGGACCAGCGTCCCGGAGCCCCAGGTGGTGCCGGCGGGGTCGGTCACCGTGAGGGTCGCCCCGTCCGGTGCCTGGACCGAGGTGAGGCAGACGGTCCAGATGTCCTGCCGGTCCGCCAGCATGAGCGCTCTGTTGGCGGGCCGCAGCCCGGCCTGGCCCTCCACGTCGTCGGTGTCCAGCAGGCACTGGGACCGCCCGTCGTAGGTCGCGGCGTCCAGGCGGCCGAAGGCGAGGTCGAGCACCGCGTCGGCGCCGTCGGCGAGGGTCTCTCCCGTCTCCTCGTCCCCGTCCCCGGACGAGCCGCCGTCGCCACCGGCCGACCCACCGTCGCCACCGGCCGACCCACCGTCGCCACCGGAGGTGTCGCCCCCGCCGCCGGACGAGCCTGAGGAGCCTCCTCCTCCGGACGAGGACTGCTCCTCGGAGTCCCCGCCCCCGGACGAGGACTCCTCGGGGCCGGAGCCCTCACTGCTCGTGGGGCCGGTGTCGTCCGTGCTCCCGCAGCCCGCGAGCGCCAGGAACAGCGTGGCCGTGACCAGGTGTCGTCGCATAGCACACCTCCTCGCCCTGAGGAGGGACTCGGGGCGCGCTCAGATACGCAGCCCGGCTGACCGGCGGATCACGCCTCCTCGGCCAGCAGCGCGAAGCTGACGCTGTCGCGCCAGGTGCCGTCGCGGTGCAGGGACTCCTTGACGTGCCGCGCTTCCTGGCGCATGCCGACCTTGGTCATGACACGGGCGGAGGCCGGGTTGTCGGCAAAGGCGTCGGCGTACACCCGCCGCACCCCGAGCTCGAAGGCAATGGTGATGAGCTCACGCACCGCCTCGGTCGCATAGCCCTTGCCCTGGTGCTTCGGGGCGAAGACCCAGCCCAGCATCGCCTGGCTCCGGGCCGCCTGCTCCTCCACCTCCGCCTGCGACCACGCGTCCTCGACGGCCAGCAGGAGGTCCCCGACGATCTCGCCGAAAGCCTCGACGACCAGGGTCCCGCCGGACCGCTGCGCGAAGACGCGGGCGTGCGCGGCCTGATCCGTCGGGCGTCCGGAGAGCCACTGGGCGGTCTCGGGCAGGCTGCGGTAGGCGAAGACCGCCGCAGCGTCCTCGGCGAGGGGCGGACGGAGCAGCAACCGTTGCGTCCGCCGTGGCCACGGAAGGTCGCTCAGGTCGCGAGCGCTCACAGGTGCTCGCCCCACCAGTCGAGGATGTGCTCGAACCGCTGCATCCGGTGCCGAGGCTGGCCCGACCGGGTGAGCTCGTGCCCCTCGCCGGGGAAGATGAGCAGCTTGGTCGGGACACCGTTGCGCCGCAGCCGCGCGAACAGCCGCTGTCCCTGCTCCAGGGGGCAGCGGAAGTCCCGCTCGGAGTGGATGATGAGCGTGGGCGTCGTGATCTTGTCCGCCCACGTCAGGGGCGACTGCTCGTGCTGGTAGGCACCGGCATACTCGTCCGCGAAGAACCAGCCGATGTCGCTGGTGCCGGCGAAGGAGTCCCAGGCGTTGACCGCCCGCTCGCTGATCGCGGCGGAGAAGCGGTCGGTGTGCCCGACCAGCCAGGTGGTCATGAGGCCGCCGTAGGACCCGCCCTGCACCCCGACCCGACCGCTGTCGAGCCCGGGCAGGGTGAGCGCGTGGTCCAGCAGGGCGGTGAGATCGGCGACGTCGACCGTGCCGATCGCCTCCTTGACCGCCCGCCCGTGGGCGGCGCCGTAGCCGGAGCCGCCGCGCGGGTTGGCCATGACGACGGCATACCCCGCGCCGGCCAGCACCTGGGCCTCGTCGAAGAGGTTGCCCGAGTACTGCGTGTACGGCCCCCCGTGGATCATCAGCACGACCGGGTGACCCGCCTTGCGACGCGCCTTCTTCGCGGGGCGGACGAGCCAGCCGTGCACCGGGTAGCCGTCGCCGGAGGTGGCGTTCAGCTCCTCCGGCTCCAGGGGTGCGGCGGTGCCGGTGAGGTGGCTGGCGAAGTCGGTGCGCTGGGTGAGCTGCTCGCCCGGGCGGCCGACGAAGAGCTCGGAGAAGGACGCCCGCGTGCCCGCGACCGCGACGACGACGTCGGCACCGCTGGCCAGACCGGTCACCGTCACGTTGCCGTCCAGCAGCACCTCGTCGGTGGACAGGTCGCGGACGAGCGTGTCACCACGGTGCTCGAGCGCCGCCAGGACGCGGCCGTCCGCCGTGATCACCGGGGGGCAGGCGAGGTGGTCGGTCTCGGCGTCGGTGAGCGCCACGCCCGGGCCGTCCACCCGACGCAGGACGGCGTTGCGGGCGACGAAGTCCTGCTTGGAGGGACCGAGGTCGGCCGCGCCGTAGACGGCGGTGCCGTCCCGCCCCACGTGCACTCCACCTACCGAGCTGGTGCCGTCGGTGTGCCGGCGGAACGTCCTGCCGCGCAGGTCCACCGAGCACACGTCGCTCACGAGGGTGTCCGGCGTCCAGGCGCCGCGGCGGTCGCGGGAGGCGACGAAGGCGACGCGGGACCCGCCGTGCAGGAAGACCGGGGCGGTGTCGTCACCTGCGCCGGGCGTGAGCCGGTTGCTGCTCGGGACCTCGTCGTCGGCGTCGCCGAGCTCGGAGAGGTCCAGGAGGAAGATCGAGCTCGGCCGGTCCAGGACGTAGCCCAGACCGTCCGCCCGGTAGGTGCTGTGCTCGATCAGTCGAGGAGCCTCCTGGTCCGGCTTGATGTCGTCGTCGGTGCCGTAGCGGCCCTCCTCGGGGACGCGGGCGGCATACGCGATCTGGGTGCCGTCTGGCGACCAGGCGAAGGAGCTCACGCCCAGCGCTGTGTCGGTGAGCGTGCGGGCGTCCCCGCCGTCGGCGGCCATGACGTGCAGCTGCGGAGGACCGTCCTCACCCGCACGCAGGAAGGCGAGCCGGCTGCCGTCGGGGGAGTATGCCGGTGCCGAGTCGCGCGTCGACCGCGTCAGCCGGTGGGGCTCGGCGTCGTCCTCGGTGAGGTCCAGCCGCCACAGGTCGGCGCGGTAGCGGTTGTCGTCGACGTCGGGGCGGCTGACGACGAAGACGGCGTCCCGCCCGTCCGGGTGCACCGTGGGGGAGGAGAGCGTGCGGAGCTTGGTCAGGTCGCTGGGCTTCACCTGCGCGAGACTACGCCGGGATGGTCAGCCTCTCGTCGAAAGGTCCCGTGGGAGTCGGCACCTGCCCTGATTCTCACGGGACCGACGGCGAGGTCGGCGTCTCAGCGCCGCTCCCAGGTGACCCAGGCGGCGACCTCGCCCTCGCCCGGGAGCCGCGAGGACTCACGCCACACCGCCGGGTCGACCTCGGGGAAGCGGGTGCTGCCCTCCGGCGCGAGGTCGACCTCGGTCAGCACCAGCCGGTGGGCGTGCTGGATGGTCTGGGCGTAGATCTGGCCGCCGCCGGCGACGAAGACCTCGTGGTCGCCCGCCATGAGGAGGGCCTCCGGGAGGGAGTGGGCGACCTCGGCCCCCGGCGCCGTCCAGTCACGCTGCCGGGTGACGACGATCGTGCGCCGCCCGGGCAGCGCCCGCCCGATGGAGTCCCAGGTGCCTCGCCCCATGACGAGCACCCCGCCCATCGTGGTCTGCTTGAAGAAGCGGAGGTCCGCGGGCAGGTGCCACGGCATCGAGTCGCCGTCGCCGATCACGCCGCCCCGCCCTACCGCGGCGATCAGCGTCAGGGTCTGGTCGAAGCCGTGGGTCAGCAGGGACCCGACCCGTCCCGCGCGCAGCGCGTCCAGCGCCCGACGCTCGTGCGGGACCACCCGCTCCGGGAGCGCGTCCAGGGGCCACCACCGCATCTCCTGCGCCCGCTCGGGCTCGGCCACGTGCGGCTCGCCGGCCCACGTGCGTGCGCTGACGAAGACGTCGACACGCTGCTCGACGGGGTCGGGGAGGGCGCAGGTGCGGTGCAGCGTGGCGAGGTGCGACAGGTCCTGCACCGTGACCCCGACTCCCATCTCCTCTGCGGCCTCGCGGATCCCGGCCTGCCAGAAGCTCTCGCCCGGCTCGACGTGCCCGGCGGCCCCGCAGGCCCACCAGCCGTCCATGTAGGGGGTCCCGCGCCGCAGCTGCAGCAGCACCTCGGTGCCGTGCGCGCCGTCTCGCTGCAGCACGACGTAGGTGGCGGGGACGAGCCGGGCGTCGGCAGCACCCTGACCACCCCGGTCACGCGCGATCTCGCCGGGCGCGACCTCCGGGGAGCGCGAGGTCATACCGCGATCGGGGCCTTGATCGTCGGGGCGGCGACGTAGTCCCGGACCTCGACGTCCTCGAGCTCGAAGCCGTCGATCATCGTGACCTCGGGGTTCAGCCAGAGGCTCGGCAACGGCCCCGGCGTCCTGGTCAGCTGCTCCGCGGCCTGGTCGAGGTGGTTGGTGTAGAGGTGCGCGTCACCCAGCGTGTGCACGAAGTCCTTGGCCCGCAGGTCGGTCACCTGCGCCACCATGTGCGTCAGCAGGGCGTAGGAGGCGATGTTGAAGGGGACGCCGAGGAAGGTGTCGGCGCTGCGCTGGTAGAGCTGGCAGGACAGCCAGCCGCGCTGGTCCTCGTCGCCCGGGGCCGCGGGCGCGACGTAGAACTGGAAGAGGGTGTGGCACGGCGGCAGGGCCATCGAGTCCACGTCGGCGACGTTCCAGGCGGTGACGATGTGGCGCCGCGAGTCGGGGTCGCTCCGCAGCCCCGCGACGAGCCGCTGGATCTGGTCGATCGTGCCGCCGTCCGGGGTCGGCCAGGAGCGCCACTGGTGGCCGTAGACGGGCCCGAGGTCCCCCTGCTCGTCGGCCCACTCGTCCCAGATGGTGATCTTGCGCTCCTGCAGCCAGCGCACGTTGGTGTCGCCGCGGAGGAACCAGATGAGCTCGCCGATGATGGAGCGCAGGTGCAGCTTCTTGGTCGTCAGCGCCGGGAACCCCTCGGTCAGGTCGAAGCGCATCTGGTGGCCGAAGACCGACAACGTCCCCGTGCCGGTGCGATCCTCCTTGCGCACCCCCTCGCTGCGGATCCGCTCCAGGAGGTCGAGGTATGCCTGCATGCGACCACTGTAGGCGCGATCGCCGACAGGCTGTCTCAGCCACGAGCGTCAACGGCATCGAAGAATCCGCGGAGCTCCTCGGCCACTGCACGGGGATGCGTCAACGGGCCGGCGTGGCCGGCACCAGGGACAGCGTGGATCCGCGCCACGGCGAGGTGCGCGACGACATGACGAGCGCACTGCGTGAAGAACGGCCCCGTCTCGGCGCCATGCAGCACCAGCAGCGGGGAGGTGATGGCACCGAGTGTCTCGGGGTCCTCGGGCCTCGGGCCGTCGTACGTCGACACCTGGCGGAAGACCTCCAACACATGGGGTGAGTAGGCACCGGCAGCCTCGAAGTAGCCCACGTCGTCAGCAGCTGCCAGGTCAGCCTGGGTGAAGGGGTGGGCGGCGAAGGCGCGCATCGCCCCCGCCAGATCACCATCCTGGACGAGTGCTTGGCCTTGCGCCAGGGCCTGCATGAGGTCCTGGCGCTCGTCCTGGTCCATCAACGAGCTGACGAGCGGCTCGTACAGGGCAGTCGCCACGACTGCGTCGAGCCGCGCCGAGAGCGAGAGCGCGTGCCCAGCGCCGGCGGACCACCCGACCAGCCGGGTCGGCTCTCCCAGGCTCTCGACGTAGGTGGCGTAGTCCCTGCCGACCCGGTCGATCCGCAGGTTCGGATGGGTGTCGCTACGACCACGACCGCGCATGCTGGGCAGATGACAGGTGAAGCAGTCCGTGAGGTGCGGTAGCAGGGACCGCCAGTCGAGGTCGCCGTCGCCCATCACGCCCTGAAGAAGGACCAGAGAAGGCCCGCTGCCCTCCACAGTCGCGCGGATGGTGACCGCGTCGTCGGTGGTGACCTCGTGGGTCCGGCTGTGCGTCACGATCGTTCGCACCTGCTCGTCTCGATGCCGTGGACGATGTCGGCAACGGCTGCCGCCACCGGGTCCGGTGCCTGCAGGGCCAGCATGTGGTCGGCATCCGGAACGTCGACGCTGTCGCACCACGGGAACCACGTCTGCAGAACGTCCGGGGCGGCACGGAACACGGGGCGGGTGTCGGTCCCGACAACTGTGCGCACCGGGCAGCGGACAGCCGCCATCTGATCGGCGGTGAGGCCGTCGTCCCACGTCAGTCCGGGGAGGTCCGACCCGAAGGCCATGGCCGCGCCGTCCACCGAGTCACGGAAGGCGTCCGGGGCAACGCGGTCCATGCGTGCGCGCCACCCGGGCTGGAGGGTTGCGTCGTAGAAACCGGAGACGGCACCCTCGACATCGCCCGCGACGTACTTCTCCGCCGCCGGAAGGACCGACCGCAACCACTGCACACCTGCCGGGTGCGACAAAGGGACAGGGGGTTCGAGGAGGCAGAGCGAGGCCACTCGGTCGGCGTGGGACGCGGCGGCCGTCAGGGCGACGAGCGCTCCGAGCGAGTGGCCGACCAGGTGTGCGGCCCCGATGTCGAGGTGATCGAGCAGACCGACGAGGTCGGCGCCCTGATCGTCCAGCGTCAGGGGTCGCACCTGTTGGGCACGGGGGCTCTGGCCGTGTCCCTGCCGGTGATAGAGCACACGACGGCAACCGGAGAGGGCGACGGCGTGTTGGACGGGAGCAAGCATCTCGGCGCTGAGACCACCGTGGACGAGGACGACGGGTGGCCCAGCCCCGACCTCCCGGTAGGCCAGCTCGTGGTCACCGATCGCGACCTTCTCCATCGCCGGGGCCTGGGTGGCGGGCATGGTCTCCTCCTCGTGACTCCTGTGCTCGTACGGATGAAGGCGCCACCCCATGCGTCGCACCGCGACGAGACTCGTCGCGACAGCGGCCACGTGGCACCATGAGTGGTGGAGACGTCGTGATGGACACGCCGGAGACGCACTACACGCGCGCCGGGGACGCCGAGATCGCCTACCAGACGTTCGGGACCGGCCCGGTCGACCTCGTGTGGGCGTTCGGGTTGATGACGCACCTCGAGGTCAAGTGGGAGCAGCCGTCGCTGGCAGACATGCTCGGGCAGCTCTCCGGCTTCAGCAGGCTGATCCTGTTCGACCGGCGTGGGTGCGGCCTGTCCGATCGTGGCGACCGCCACCTCTCGCCGACGCTGGACGAGCGGGTCCAGGACGTGCTCGCCGTGCTGGACGCCGTCGGTTCGCCGCGCGCCTCATTGTTCGGGGTGTCCGAGGGCTGTGCCCTGGCCGCCCTGTTCGCCACTCTCCACCCCCGTCGCACCGAGAAGCTCATCCTCTACGGGGGTATCTCGCGTCTGCTCCGGGACACTGCCCACCCGTGGGGCATCTTCGATGCCGAGCAGTACGAGGCGGCCTTCGGTCCGGTCTTCCACCATTGGGGGACCGAACAAGGAGCCGTGGCTCAGGTGCGGCTGATCGCCCCGTCAGCCGTCGGTGACGCCGACTACATCTCGTGGTTCGCCAGGCAGCAGCGGCTCTCGCTCAGCCGGGACGCGGTGGTGCAGTTCATGGAGACGGCGACGCGCTACGACATCAGCGAGCTCCTGCCCGCGGTGAAGGTGCCGACACTGGTGCTCCACCGGTCCGGCGACTCCGTCGTGCCGACCAGCAGCGCCCGACGCATAGCCTCGAGCATCCCGGATGCTCGTCTGGTGGAGCTCCCCGGCGTGGGCCACCTGCCCTACATCGGTGATGCCGCGTCCGTGGTGGAAGCGATGCGCGACTTCCTCGATGTCCCGGTCCCTCACGTGCTGGTGGATCACCGTGTGGTCACCCTGCTCGCCACGGATGCGCACGGGCAGCAGGCCGCAGCCATGGTCAGGCGTTACGCCAGGCGATGGCGCGGCACGGAGGCCACCACGATGACGGGAGAGGTGGTCGTCCGCTTCGACTCGGCCACTCACGCGGTGCGGTGCGCCCTCGACCTCGTCGACGCTGCGCGAGAGGCCGAGATGGTCTTGCGAGCCGCGGTGCATACAGGGGAGTGCGAGATCGGGGGTCAGGCTGTCGGTGGGTCCGCGTCGCACGTCCCTGGCGCGCTGCTCCAGCACGTCGAACCCGGACACGTCGCGGCCACCGCAACCGTCAGAGATGTCGTGCCTGGGTCGGGCATGACCTTCATCGATGAACGCCGGGTGCTCCTGACGGGGCAGACCGAGGAGATCTTCGTCACCACGGTCGCCCTGGAGCCGCCCGCTGATGCGCCGACCGCGGCCACGGGTGAGCCAGAGCACATCTTCCGACAGGATGGCGAGTACTGGACGCTCGCCTTCGAGGACCAGGTCGTGGCCGTGCGCGACAGCAAGGGGATGCACGACCTCGGCGTGCTGCTCTCGGACCCAGGTCGAGAGCGGCACGTGCTCGACCTCTGGGCGGGGCCGCACCACGCCGGCCGGGCGCACGAGGCCGGCCGGCCGCAGGAGGGCGGTGTCATGACCACACCGTCCGGAACGGCACAACCCGTGATCGACGACGAGGCCCGCTCTCGCTACCGACGCAGGCTGGTCCAGCTCGATGAGTCGATCGGGGAGGCCCGCCTGAGTGGTGGCTCGCCGGAGCGGCTCGTGGAGGAACGCGACTGGCTCGTCCACGAACTCACCGCTGCCTACGGGATCGGGGGACGCTCGCGGACGATCAACGATCCGGCGGAGAGGGCGCGCAAGGCGATCTACCGCCGGGTCACCGATGCACTGCGTCGAATCGAGAAGTCCCATCCTGCCCTCGGCAGGCACCTGCGCCACTCGGTCCACACCGGGTTCTACTGCAGCTACGCCCCCGAGCGTGAGCTGCGCTGGACCACCAACCGCGAGGGCAGCCACCGGCCCTCCGGCTGACCAGTGAGGGCCGCAGGCCACCTAGCTCAACCGGCGGCGACGAGCCCCACGCAGAGGGCACAGAAGGCCAGGCCGACGCCCTGGCCGGTGCCGATCCGCTCCCGCAGCACGGCGGCCGCCAGGAGGACGGTGACCGCCGGGTAGAGCGAGGTCAGGACGGCGGCCACGGTCATCAGGCCGGCCTGGGTGGACAGCAGGAACCCCAGGGCGGCGAGCGTCGCCAGCACGCCGGCGAGCAGGCCTCCTCCGACCTCGACCCTCGTCCTCGGCCTCCAGCTCCCGCGCAGCAACGAGGCCGCGAGGATCACGCTGACCAGGGCGAACGCCTGGGTCACCGCCAACGGCCAGTAGCCCGCGCCGTCGGGCACCTGCCCGATGGCGGCGAAGAGCAGGCCGAACCCGAGACCGGCGAGCGCCCCGTCCAGGATCCCGCCGGCGAGCCGTCGCCCGTGCCCGGGCTCGCGGCTCACGAGCCAGATGCCCGGCAGGGCGGCGACGATGCCGCACCACACGAGCACGCCGGGTCGCTCGCCCGAGACCAGCGCCACGGCCACCGGCAGCACCGCCGCCCCCACCGCCGAGATGGGTGCCACGACCCCCATGCGTCCGGTGGCCAGGCCGCGGTAGAGGAACGCGCCACCGAGCCCGCTGCCGACCCCCGCCAGCGCGCCCCAGGCCAGGTCCGGCGCGGTCGGGTCCCCGCTCGTGAGGACGGCGATCGCGATCGCCCCGAGGAGCCCACCGACGGCGCACATGACCGCGACCGGCCACGGCGAGCTGCGCCGGGACGCCACGCCGCCCACGAAGTCGGAGAGGCCGTAGGCGACCGCCGCGCCCAGCGCCAGGAGCAGACCCATGGGCAGGAGCCTGGCAGACCTCACGCCCTGCGGGCGACGCCGACCCCTCCGGCTACCCTGTGCGCCATGAGTCACCCCCATCCCGAGCTGACCGCGCCCCCGCCCCTGCAGGACGGGGGCGTCCGCGTGATCCCGCTCGGCGGGCTGGGTGAGGTCGGGCGCAACATGGCCGTGATCGAGCACGCCGGCAAGCTCCTCGTGGTGGACTGCGGCGTGCTCTTCCCGGAGGAGCACCACCCCGGGGTCGACCTGATCCTTCCCGACTTCAGCCCGATCGAGGACCGGCTGGACGACGTCGTGGCGATCGTCCTCACCCACGGCCACGAGGACCACATCGGCGCCGTGCCCTACCTGCTGCGGCTCAAGCCGGACATCCCGCTGGTCGGGTCGCAGCTCACGCTCGCGCTCATCGAGGCCAAGCTCAAGGAGCACCGGATCACCCCGTTGACGCTGGGCGTGACCGAGGGCGGTCGCGAGCAGCTGGGGCCCTTCGACTGCGAGTTCGTGGCCGTCAACCACTCCATCCCGGACGCGCTCGCGGTCTTCATCCGCACCGCTGGCGGCACCATCCTGCACACCGGCGACTTCAAGATGGACCAGCTCCCGTTGGACGGCCGGATCACGGACCTGCGCGCCTTCGCCCGGCTGGGGGAGGAGGGCGTGGACCTGTTCATGACGGACTCCACCAACGCCCACGTCCCCGGGTTCACCACGCCGGAGCGGCAGATCGCGCCCGCGATCGAGCGGGTGTTCCACAATGCCAGCCGGCGGATCATCGTGGCGTGCTTCTCCTCGCACGTGCACCGGGTGCAGCAGGTGCTCGACGCCGCCGAGGAGTCGGGCCGCAAGGTCGCCATGGTCGGGCGCTCGATGATCCGCAACATGGGGATCGCCGCGGAGCTGGGCTACCTCCGCATCCCGGACGGGGTACTGATCGACCTCAACCGGCTCACCCAGCTGCCGGACGAGGACCAGGTGCTCGTCTGCACCGGCTCCCAGGGCGAGCCGATGGCGGCGCTGTCCCGCATGGCCAACGGTGACCACAAGATCGACGTCGGCGAGGGCGACACGGTCCTGCTCGCCTCGTCCCTCATCCCCGGCAACGAGAACGCCGTCTACCGCGTGATCAACGGCCTGACCCGTCGCGGCGCGGACGTGGTGCACAAGGAGAACGCCCTGGTGCACGTCTCCGGCCACGCGAGTGCCGGGGAGCTGCTCTACTGCTACAACATCGTCCGGCCGCGCAACGTCCTGCCGGTCCACGGGGAGTGGCGGCACATGGTCGCGAACGCCGACCTGGCGGTGCAGACCGGTGTCCCTCGCGACAACGTCGTGCTCGCCGAGGACGGCGTGGTGGTCGACCTGGTCGACGGCAGGGCGCGGGTGGCCGGCGCCGTCGACTGCGGGTATGTCTACGTCGACGGCTCCCTCGTCGGCGCGGCGGACGAGACGATGCTCAAGGACCGGCGCATCCTGCGGGACGAGGGCTTCGTCACGATCATCGTGGTGCGCGACTCCTCGACGGGCGCCATCGCCGCCGGCCCGGAGATCCAGACCCGAGGGTTCGCGGAGGGTCAGGACGTCTTCGAGCGGGTGCAGCCCAAGCTGGTCGCAGCCTTGGAGGAGGCCCGGAGCAACGGTGTCCAGGACACGCACCAGCTGCAGCAGGTGATCCGCCGGACGGTGGGCTCCTTCGTGGGCAACAAGCTGCGTCGGCGCCCGATGATCATCCCCATCGTCATCGACGCCTGAGCCCCGCTCCTAGTCCTCGGGGTGGTCCGGGCGGCCGAGCCGCTTGCGCAGGCGGGCGGCCTCCTCGGCGATCTCCTTCTCCGTCGGCTCCTTGTCGAGGGCGAGGGAGGCGCCGTGGATCGCCACGCCGACGCCCCACCCCATCATCGGCCAGATCGGCCAGAAGTACTCGCCCCAGCCCGAGGTCACCAGCCAGATGAGGGTGAGCATCGTCATGATGATGAGGTAGATGCTCAGGTGCTGCCGGAACTCCTTGCGCTGCTCGATCCGCGCGAGCGCGCGCTTGCGCATCTCCGGGTCCAGCTCCGTGCTGGGGCGGTAGGGCTGGAGCGGGAAGCTCCCCTCGACGGGGTCGTGGGGTCCGTCCGGTGGCTGGGTCACGGGTGCCAGCGTACTCACCGGGTCGCGGCACGAGGTGCGGAGCGCGCCTCGACCATGCGGGTGAGGTCGGGCAGGAGGCACCAGCTCCACCCGATCATCGCCCAGACCGGCCAGAAGTGCCCCCCGCCGCTCAGTGCCCAGACGGCGACCAGCATGCCCATCAGCAGGGCTGAGCTGACCACCCGTGACCGGCTTGCCGCCAGGCCGCCCCTGCGCCCTGCCGGACCGCAGCCGGCACCCGCCTGGCGGTCCGGGTGCTGCTCGGTGCGGGGCAACTCCTCGACCCCGCCCGTGCCCGGCGTCGGCAGGGGCGGGGCGACGGCGAAGGCCTCGGTCGGCCCGGTGGCACCGTCCGCAGCGGGCTGGGCCTGCGTCGACGTGGATCCGTAGCTGTTCATGCCCACGACGCTAGGCGCACCGGGGGAGGCCGCACAGTGACAGGTGTCAGAGATCGGGGATGACACCGAATTCGACGACTGGTTCTTCTGCCATGGCGTGCAGAAGAGAGGTCTAAAAGCGGCAGGCCGCCGGCAGCAGGCGCTGGCACCGAAATCCATGCCGACGGGCGTGGGACGTCTGTGGCGCACGTGATGATTGGGTACGGTGCGATCGTGGCCAAGACTGCGACCTCCACGACCCGCGCCGGCTCCGGCGGTGCCTCACGGCGCCCCGCGAGCCGGTCGACGCCTGCCAAGGGCCGGAACGGCTCGGGCGCCAACCGCGCCAAGGCCGGATCCGCCAGGGCGGGCGGCGAGCCGTCGCTGCCCGGTCGGGCGATCCGCGGCATCGCCGGCGTCACCGGGGGCACCGTCCGGGCGATGACGGACACGGCGCACGACCTCGAGCCAGAGCACCGCCGTGACGGAGCGGGATTCCTCCTCCTGGCGCTCGCGCTGGTCGTGGCGCTGCGAGAGTGGTGGGGCCTGGACGGCTACGTCGGTGACGTCATCCACGTGGCGGCCGCAGGCACCTTCGGTCGGGTCGCGCTGGTCCTGCCCGCCGTGCTGCTCTTCTTCGCCGTGCGCCTCTTCCGCGCCCCGGGGGAGCAGCAGGCCACGAACCGGATGAGCATCGGCACCACCGCGATGCTGATCTCCGCGAGCGGCATCACCCACCTGGCCACGGGGAACCCGGACTACGCCGAGGGCTCGGGCGTGCTGCAGCGCTCGGGCGGCATCCTGGGGTTCATCGCCTCCTCGATCCCGGCGTCCGCGATCACGGTCACCGGCGCCTACATCGTGCTCAGCCTGCTGGGGATCTTCGGCCTGCTCGTGCTGACCCGGACCCCGGTGCACCGGATCCCGGACCGCATCCGTGAGGTGGAGCAGCAGCTCTTCGACTCGGCGCGCTTCGACCGTGTCGATGCCGACGGCAACCCGCTGCCGCGCGGCCGACGGGGCGCCGGTGACGTCGACGGACCGCGTGACGGCGACGTCGCCTTCGAGCAGGCCGCCCAGGTGGACGGCGCAGGCCGGCCGCGCCGGGCGGGGCGTGCCGACTCCTCCAGGTCGCGCAGGCGGGCCACGACCGACCCGGACGCGACGGGCGACGTGCCCGCGCCGAGCGGCAGGCGCCGCGCCCAGCGCACGGACGGGGAGTCGACCGAGGAGATCCCCGCGCTGCGCCCCGGCGAGAAGCGTCCCGCGGCGCCGAGCGTGGTGGAGAAGTCGAAGCAGGCGACCAAGACGGACCTGGAGGCACCGCCCACCGCACAGCTCCCGCAGCGGGTCGAGCAGCTGCAGCTGGCCGGCGACGTCACCTACACCCTCCCGGAGTCCGTGCTGCTCAAGGCGGGCAGCCCGCACAAGGAGCGTTCGGACGCCAACGACAAGGTCGTCGAGGCCCTCACCGGCGTGCTCGAGGACTTCAACATCGACGCCCAGGTCACCGACTTCACCCGTGGCCCGACCGTGACGCGCTACGAGGTCGAGCTCGGCCCGGGGGTCAAGGTCGAGCGCATCACCGCGCTGTCCAAGAACATCGCGTATGCCGTCGCCAGCGCCGACGTGCGGATCCTCTCGCCGATCCCCGGCAAGTCCGCGGTGGGCGTCGAGATCCCCAACGCGGACCGCGAGAACGTCAGCCTCGGCGACGTGCTGCGCAGCCAGACGGCACGCAACAACACCCATCCGATGGTCATGGGGGTCGGCAAGGACGTCGAGGGTGGCTACGTCATCGCCAACCTGGCCAAGATGCCGCACATGCTGGTCGCGGGCGCCACCGGCTCGGGCAAGTCGAGCTTCGTCAACTCGATGATCACCTCGATCCTCATGCGCGCGACCCCCGACGAGGTGCGCCTCATCCTGGTCGACCCCAAGCGGGTCGAGCTGACGGCATACGAGGGCATCCCGCACCTCATCACCCCGATCATCACCAACCCCAAGAAGGCGGCCGAGGCGCTCGCCTGGGTGGTCAAGGAGATGGACCACCGCTACGACGACCTCGCGACCTTCGGCTACAAGCACATCGACGACTTCAACAAGGCCATCCGGTCCGGCAAGGTGACCCCTCCGCCGGGGTCGGAGCGCGAGCTGACGCCCTACCCGTATCTTCTCGTGGTGGTCGACGAGCTCGCCGACCTGATGATGGTCGCCCCGCGCGACGTCGAGGAGTCGGTCGTGCGCATCACCCAGCTCGCCCGGGCCGCCGGCATCCACCTGGTGCTGGCGACGCAGCGACCCAGCGTGGACGTCGTCACCGGGTTGATCAAGGCCAACGTGCCGAGCCGGATGGCGTTCGCGACCTCCTCGCTCGCGGACTCCCGGGTCGTGCTGGACCAGCCCGGCGCGGAGAAGCTCATCGGCATGGGTGACGCGCTCTTCCTGCCGATGGGTGCGAGCAAGACGATGCGGGTGCAGGGCTCCTGGGTCACCGAGTCCGAGATCCACGACGTCGTCGCGCACGTCACCGGCCAGCTCAAGCCCAAGTATGTCGAGGAGGTCATCGCGACCCCGGCGAAGAAGCAGATCGACGAGGACATCGGCGACGACCTCGACCTCCTGCTGCAGGCCACCGAGCAGGTCATCACCACCCAGTTCGGCTCGACGTCGATGCTGCAGCGCAAGCTGCGGGTGGGCTTCGCCAAGGCCGGACGCCTGATGGACCTGATGGAGAGCCGGGGCATCGTCGGGCCCTCGGAGGGCAGCAAGGCACGCGACGTGCTCGTCAAGCCCGACGACCTGGAGTCGACGCTGGCCCTGCTGCAGGGCCAGGACCCCCCACGACCGGAGGTCGAGACCGACACCACGCCCTTCGACGCCGACCCGAGCGAGGTCGACGACCGCGACGAGGGCGAGGAGGGCCGGTATGCCGACGACGGTCGCGACCGGCCGCGGCCGGCCCCGGTGCGCGACGACCGCTACGACGGTGACCCGGTGAGCGGCAGCTACGTCGAGGACGACGACGAGCCGGACAGCGAGGACGCCTGGGACCTCACCGGGAGGGATTGACGTGGCCCCCTCGCGCGGGGTCTCGCTGGCGTGGGTGACCGGGGGCACACGTCTCTGGGAGGCGACCCTGGCCGCGCTGGAGGATCCGGCCCTGGCCGCACCCTCGGCCCTGCCCGGGTGGAGCCGCTCCCACGTGGTGGCGCACGTCGCGCTCAACGCCGAGGCGCTGCTCAACCTGCTGACCTGGGCCAGGACCGGTGTCGAGACCCCGATGTATGCCTCGCCCGAGGCGCGGGACGCCGACATCGAGGAGCTCGCGGCCTCTGACGCGCAGCTGGTGCGCGCCCGCTCGGAGCGGGCGGCGAGCGAGCTGGACGACGCCTTCGCCGCTCTGGGCGAGCAGGACTGGGAGGCCCGGGTGCGGGTGCGGCAGGGCACCGAGATCCCCGCCTCGGTCGTCCCCTGGCTGCGCGTGCGGGAGGTCTACCTGCACGCCCTCGACCTCGACGGCGCCGCGACCGACGAGGACCTCCCGCGCGATGTCGCGAGCGCCCTCGTGGAGGACGCGAGCAGGCAGCGCTCGCGCGACGAGACCCACCCGAGCCTGGTGCTGCGGGAGCAGGCCGGCGACGCATGCTGGGAGATCGGGCGGCCCGGCCCGGACGCACCGGTGGTGGTGGGCGACGTCCGCGCCCTCGCGGCGTGGGTCACCGGCCGCCCGACGACGTCGCCGCCGTCGCGGACGGACGGCCAGGCCCTCCCGGAGCTGCCGGCCTGGCTCTGACCGCCGTCCGGTCGCTCGCGTCCGGTCACACGCCGTGCCAGAACGGCTCAGGTACGCACGTGCATACCTGAGCCGTTCGCGGCGGGCGTGTCGTCGGGACGGTGTCGGGTCCGTCAGCCCTGCGCGACCGCCTCGGCGGCGCGCAGGACGCGGAGCACGTTGCCGTGGGTCAGCCCGGCCAGGTCGGCCGACGACCAGCCGCGCCGGCCCAGCTCGGATAGCAACGCGGGGTAGGTCGAGACGTCCTCCAGCCCGAGCACCACCTGCTCGGTGCCGTCGAAGTCGCCCCCGAGGCCGACGTGGTCCACCCCGGCGACCTCGCGAAGGTGGTCCAGGTGGTCCGCGACCTGGGCGAGCGTGGCCTGCGGTCGCGGGTGCTCCTGCTGGCGGGCCAGGCTGAAGGCCGTCATGGCCGGGTGGTCGTTCGGGTCGATGCCGGCGGACCGTGCCGCCTCCCGCGAGTCGACCTTCCAGGCCCAGCACGCCTCCGCGACGAACTGCGGGACGAAGGTCGCCATGCACACACCGCCTCCGGCGGCCAGCTGCTCCAGCACGTCGTCCGGCACGTTGCGCGGCGAGCTGCACAGCGCCTGGGCGTTGCTGTGGCTGAAGATCACCGGGGCGGTGGAGGTCGCCAGCGCGTCCCGCATGGTGGTCGCGGCCACGTGCGAGAGGTCGACCAGCATCCCCAGCCGGTTCATCTCCCGCACGACCTCGCGGCCGAAGCCGGTCAGCCCACCGTGCTCCGGCAGGTCGGTGGCGCTGTCCGCCCAGGCGGTGTTGTGGTTGTGCGTCAGGGTGAGGTAGCGCACCCCCAGCCGGTGCAGGCACCGCAGCGCCCCGAGCGAGCCGGCCAGGGAGTGCCCACCCTCGGCGCCCAGCAGCGACGCGACCAGGCCACGCCCCATCGCCTCCTCCACCTCGTCGGCGCTGGTCGCGAGGGCCAGCCGGTCGGCATACCGTCCGACCATCAGGTGCACCAGGTCGACCTGCTCCAGGGTGGCCACCAGGGCGTCCGCCTCGGGCAGGGAGGACGGCACGTAGACGGACCAGAACTGCCCCCCCACCGAGCCCTGCCGCATCCGGTCGAGGTCGGTGTGCAGCCCGCGTCCCGAGGTGTCCGCCTGCAGGTCCACGTCCAGCGCGCGCTCGGCACCGACGAGCTCGCGCAGCGCCCACGGCAGGTCGTTGTGGCCGTCGAGGACGGGATGGGCGTCTGCCACGGTGCCGCGGGCAGGGGTGCTCACGTGAACAGACCCGCGTAGAAGCCGGAGGCCAGGGCGAGGAAGACCACGGCGCCCCCGGCGAGGACCCACCGGAACCAACCCAGCGGGAGCAGCGCCGCGAGGCCGAGGGCAGCGCTGATGAGACCGGTGTCCTGCGCCCCGCTCATCCGCGCGGCGCCCTCGGCGTCACCGGGCATGAAGCCCCTCAGCGTCGCGACCCCGACGAGGGCCAGCGCCAGCGCGCCGGCGAGCAGGGCGATCGTGCGTGCGGTGCGGTGGTCCATGGCGCCTATTCTGCGGTCGAGGACTCTAGGGCAGCGAGTCGAGGTACTCCTGGACCAGGGCCTGCATCGCCGCCTGGCCCTCCGCGGTGGGGTGGAACGACTCCGGTGGCAGCGACCGCTCGTCGCCGAAGCCGAGACCGAGGATCCACGGGTCGTCGCTGCCGACCCCGTGCCCCTCGAAGGCCTCGGTCGGGTCGATGAAGTGGACCCCCTCCTCGCGGGCGATCCGCGCCATCACGGCGTTGAGGTCGTTGCTCATCTCGTTGAGGTAGGCGACGTCGTCCGGCTCGAACAGGCCGACGTAGTCGGGGTCGAGGAGCTGCGGGTACCCCATGTGCACGATGTGCGCGCCGTCCTCCATCTCCTCGCGCAGGTCCTGGTACATCTGCCGGATCTGCTCCTCGACGTGCGCCAGGATCGCCTCCCGCCGGGTCTGACCCGGGTGGTCGGGGTCGTCGCCGTCGTAGTAGTCGCCGCAGGTCATCCGGGACCCGGGCATCGGCATCCCGCCGCCGCTGCCGGCCGCCAGGTTGTTGGCGAAGACGGTGGCGATGCACTCCTTGAGGACGTCGGAGAAGCCGGCGTCGTTGCCCCCCATGGACACGAAGATCATCGCCGTGTCCTCGTCGACGTTCTCGATCTGCGGGCCCTCGCCGTCGTTCCCCGGGTTGTCGCCCTCCACCTGCTCGGTGGTGGCGCCGGAGCACGCCTCGAAGCTGTAGTTGTCCGGCCAGTGCTCGTCGCCGATGCCGACACCCCAGGCGTTGTCGGACCGGTGGCACATGTTGTGCTCCGGGTCGCCCCAGAGCTCGTCCCACCACGACGGGTCCTGGTCGGTGTCCTCGTCGTAGTCGCCCGCGCCCTCCCCGGAGCCGTAGCTGTCCCCGATGAAGACCATCGGGCCGCTGGTGATCTCGTCGTAGGTCCAGGGGTGGTCCTCGTAGGGGACGTCCTCCTCGACCGGTGTGCCACCCGGACCGGTGCCGGCCACGACGTCCTCGGGCGGCGTGCAGCCGAGGCTGCCTCCGGGCAGCTTCTCGAAGGCGGTGCAGATGCGGTAGGACACCTGGGGTCCCAGGACGTCCGGGCGGGTGAGTGCCACCGCCGTGACCGCGGAGGCCATGAGGGCGCTCGCGACCAAGGTGATCCCGGCATACTCCAGCGCCCCCGCACCGCGCTCCCCGGACGCTCTCAGCCACCGCAGCAGCCGCTGGAGGATGTTCATGGCGGTTACCCGGCCTGCCGGAGCACGGACGCGAACAGCTCGAGGTCCAGCGGTGCGCCGGTCGTGTTGCCGTAGCCCACCCAGTGCCAGCCCCCGTCGACGGCGCGGAAGGCGTAGTGGCGGACCTGGCCGACGCCCTCGGTGCGCTCGGTCCAGGTGGTCCAGCCGTCCACCTCGACCGGCCCGGCCTCGACGGTGACGTCGTAGGCGCCGGCACCGAGCTCGACCTCCTCGCCGTCCTCGGTCAGCGCATACCCTGCGCAGCCCTGCACCGCGTCGGTCACCTGCTCGGCGACCTGTGCGCCGGTGTCGTCGGCGAAGGTATGCACCTCGCTGGTGACCTGCGTGAAGGTGGACTCGTCGCCCCACCGCCGGTGTGCCGCGTCGCTCGGTTCGACCGGGTCCAGCTGGACCCCGCAGATCTGCTGGACGAACTTCGGACCGTCCGCCTCCACAGTCTCGTAGGCCTCCGGCAGCGGCGGCTCGCGCAGCAGCTGTGGCTCCGCCGTTCCGTCGCCGTCGGTCATCGCGGCATGGGCGTCCGCGCCCTCACCACGGAGCTCGACGTAGCCGTCGGGCGCGTTCGAGCCGGCGACGGGTGTGCTGGGCGTGGCCGGGGCCCCCTCCTGCTCCGCCCCGGCCGCGCCCTCGGACGTCGTGTCCGACGCCGACGACGAGGAGGAGGCGCCGGGGGTGTCCCTGTCCTTGGGGGATGTCCCTTCTCCCTGGGTGCTGGCGCATGACGCCAGCAGGGCAGCCCCGAGCAGCACTCCTGCGATCTGGGTCCAGACCCGCATACCAGCGCCTCCTCCTCATCGATGGCTCGACGTTAGCCAGGCGGGAGGTCCCGACGGGAGGGTCCGAGGGCCCCTTCCTGGTCCCTCTGTCCACCCGCCGACGTGGGCCTTTCGACCCCTGACCCCACCGTGGGTGCGTCGGGCGCGGTGCCACGCGGCCGCGCACCTAGACTCCTCCTCATGTCGATGAGCCGCAGCGTCGCCGTCGTGACCCTGGGGTGCACCCGGAACGAGGTGGACTCCGAGGAGCTCGCGGGGCGTCTGGCGTCCGAGGGGTGGACGCTGGTCGAGGACGCCGCCGAGGCCGATGTCGCCGTCGTCAACACGTGCGGCTTCGTCGAGCAGGCCAAGAAGGACTCCATCGACGCGTTGCTCGAGGCCAACGACCTGAAGCGCACCGGGCGCACCCAGAAGGTCGTCGCGGTCGGGTGCATGGCCGAGCGCTACGGCGAGCAGCTCGCCGCCGAGCTGCCCGAGGCCGACGCGGTGCTCGGCTTTGACTCCTACACCGACATGTCCACGCACCTGCGGGCCGTCCTGGACGGGCGCTCTGTCCCGTCGCACGTCCCTTCCGACCGCCGGCGGCTGCTGCCCATCTCGCCGCGGGACCGGCACACCTCGGCCGCCGGGATCGCACTCCCCGGGCACCAGCAGGCGACGCCGGGCAGGGACAGCCCTCGCGTGCCCCTCGAGCAGGTCGCTCCCGCCACCGGTCCCCGGGTGGTGCGCGCACGGTTGGACGGTCGCCCCTGGGCTCCGCTGAAGATCGCCTCCGGCTGCGACCGGCGCTGCGCCTTCTGCGCGATCCCGATGTTCCGTGGCGCCTTCGTCTCGCGCACCCCGGAGGAGATCCTGGCCGAGGCCACCTGGCTGGGGGAGCGGGGGGTCAAGGAGGTCTTCCTCGTCAGCGAGAACACCACCTCCTACGGCAAGGACCTGGGCGACCTGCGCCTGGTCGACGCGTTGCTGCCGGAGCTCGCGCGGGTGCCCGGGATCGAACGGGTCCGCGTGTCCTACCTGCAGCCGGCGGAGATCCGCCCCGACCTGCTGGACGCGATGACGTCGACCCCGGGGGTGGCGCCCTACTTCGACATCTCCTTCCAGCACGCCTCCGGGCCGCTGCTGCGGCGGATGCGTCGGTTCGGCGACCGCGCCTCGTTCCTCGCCCTGCTCGAGCAGGTGCGCTCGCGGGTCCCCGAGGCCGGGATCCGGACCAACGTCATCGTCGGCTTCCCGGGGGAGAGCGAGGACGACCTGGCCGAGCTGACCGCCTTCCTGGCCGAGGCGCGACTGGACGTGGTGGGGGTCTTCGGCTACTCCGACGAGGACGGCACCGAGGCCGAGGGCTACGCCGACAAGGTGGACGAGGACGTCGTGCGTGAGCGGGTCGAGCAGGTGCAGGGCCTGGTGGAGGAGCTCACGACGCAGCGGGCCGCCGAGCGGGTCGGCGGCAGCGTCGAGGTGCTCGTCGAGGAGGTCGAGGACGACGAGGACGAGCCTCGGCTCGTCGGGCGCGCAGGGCAGCAGGGACCCGACGTGGACGGCGTGACCTACCTGGTCGGCGAGGACGGGGGTATGCCCCCGCTCGCCGTCGGCGACCTGGTGGTGGCCCGGGTGGTGGGCACCGAGGGGGTGGACCTGGTGGCCGTGCCCGAGCCGTCCGGGGCGGAGCGGTGATCGGCCCGCACGACCCCGACGGGCCCGAGATCGCCTCCGCGGCGGTGCCCGAGCGGGTGTCGTCGTGGAACGTGCCGAACGCCCTGACCGTGCTCCGGATCGCCCTGGTGCCGCTCTTCGGCTGGCTGCTGCTCGCGGGGGGCGGGGAGGACCGGGGGTTGCGCTGGACGGCCCTGCTCGTCTTCCTCGTCGCGATCGGCACCGACTGGGTGGACGGGCACCTGGCCCGCAAGCACGGGCTGATCACGGCCTTCGGGAAGCTCATGGACCCGATCGCCGACAAGGCGCTCATCGGGATGGCCCTCATCGGCCTGTCCTGGCTCGACCTGCTGCCGTGGTGGGTGACCGTCGTCATCCTGGTGCGCGAGATCGGGATCACCCTGATGCGCTTCGTCGTCATCCGCCGCGGCGTCATCCCGGCCAGCAGGGGCGGCAAGCTCAAGACGGTGCTGCAGGCCATCGGCATCGCCATGGTGCTGGCCCCGCTGGGCGGGGTCTTCGACGCCCTCGGTGTCTGGGTCATGTACGTCGCGACCCTGGTCACCGTCGTCACCGGCATCGACTACGTCCGGCAGGCCTTCGGCCGGCCGACGACCGGCGCATGAGCGACCCGGTCGCCGGGGTGCTGGGGGTGCTGCGCGACCGGCGGCAGAGCGTCGGGACCGCGGAGTCGCTCACCGGAGGGCTGCTCTGCGCGGCGCTGACCGAGGTCCCGGGCGCGAGCGCGGTGGTGCGCGGGGCCGTGGTGGGCTACGCGCCGGAGGTCAAGGCCCAGGTCCTCGGGGTGCCGGAGGAGCTGCTGCGGGACCACGGCACGGTCTCGCGCGAGTGTGCCGAGGCGATGGCGGTCGGCGGCGCCAGGGCGCTGGGGGCCGACTGGTGCCTGGCGACCACCGGGGTGGCCGGTCCGGAGCCGAGCGAGGGCTGGCCGGTCGGCACCGTCCACGTCGCGCTGGCCGACCGGGAACAGGCGGTGGGTCACCGGGTGTTGACCCTCCATGGTGACCGTGAGCAGATCCGTGCAGCCACCGTGGCGGCCGCGCTGGACCTGTTGCGGAGCGGGCTGACGAGGGATGGTCACCGGGACGGGGTACGGTAGGACCATGACCTGCCGCCACGGCACCCCGAGGTGGCACGGACGAGAAGCGGATGACGACGGACCCGAGAGGAGCGAGGAGGGATGACCATGGTGCTGCTGCGACGTGAGCTGGGTGACGCCCTCCGTGAGACGCGCCAGACCCAGGGCCGCACCCTGCGCGAGGTCAGCGCGTCCGCGTCCTGCTCCCTCGGCTACCTCTCCGAGATCGAGCGCGGGGAGAAGGAGGCCAGCTCCGAGCTGCTCGCCTCCATCTGCCGGGCGCTCGACGTGCCGCTGTCCCAGATGCTCTCGACGGTGGCCGACCGGGTGAGCCTGACCGAGGCGGCCGAGACGCAGATGACCACGGTGCTCACCGAGGGCCTGGCCACCACGATCGACACCCGCCGGGTCACCCGCCGAGACACGGTCGTCTCCGCCGCCTGAGCCATGGCGGCGTAGGCACGCCTCGCCGATGCACCTGGACATCGACCACGAGCCCGGCCGTGTCGGGGTCACCCTGAGACCGGGCGAGGGGGAGCCGGACAGCCGCAAGGTCGGGCTGGTCAGGCATACCGCGTCCTTCTTCGTCGAGATCCCCCCGGGCGATGTCCACCCCGACCTGCTCGTGCTGTCCGCGGTCCTGTGCGCACGCCCCTGGATCCGGCGACGCACGCCCATCACCTGCTCGGTGCCGGGGTCGGCGCTGCTCGCACGGGCCCTGCGCGGCGGTCCGGGGCTCCGGCTGGACTCGGTGGACCCGCAGCTGGAGCCGCGCGCCCGACCGGCGTCGGGGTCACCCGGCCTCTGCTTCAGCGGTGGCACGGACAGTGTCGCGACGCTCGCCGTCATGCCGGACCGCACCCGTTCCTACCACCTGCTCCGGCGGGCTCCCGCCGGGGAGCGCCGGGCCACGATGCTCAACACCCGGGCCGCGCGGCAGTCGTGCGCGGTGGTGCGGCGGCACGGCCGGCAGGTCGACGTGGTGACGAGCGACGTCGAGTACCTCCGCGAGGTCATGGGGTTCCCGCACGACTTCACCACGGCCGTGCCGCTGCTGCTCCACGCCGACCGGGACCAGCTCGACGCCGTGGCGTGGGGGGCTCCGCTGGAGGCCACCTACCGGCTGCAGCGCGGCTACTACCGGGACTTCGCCGACTCCCCGTTCGTCGGGGAGTGGGGTGGCGTCTTCGCCGCCGTCGGGCTGGACGTCTGCGTGCCGGTCGCCGGCGTGTCCGAGGTGGTGACCAGCCGGATCGTGCACGCCCACGCCCTGGGGGAGGCAGCCCAGTCGTGCGTCCGCGGTCGTCGGCTGGGTCGCCCCTGCGGTCGGTGCGCCAAGTGCGCCCGCAAGACCCTGCTGGCCGGTGCCGTGACCGGTCGGTGGCCGACGGCGGAGGCGCTGGAGCGCCAGTGGCGGGGGGAGGAACCCCGTGCCCACCTGCTCGCCGACCCGATCAAGGTCGAGCCGGTCGTCGCGCACACCGTCCACCGCTACCTCGCGGCCGGGGGCGACAGCACGCTGCTGCGACTCGTGGCCGAGAAGACCGGCCCTGACCCGCTGGAGTGGCTGGAGCGCTCCTACGAGCCGGCGCTGGAGCTGGTCCCCGAGGGCTACCGGGACGAGGTGGCCGCACGGCTGCATCGCATCGCGCCCCCCATGACCCGGGCGCAGGAGCAGACCGTCCGGGCCTACGACGTGCGTGCGCTGGACCGGACCCGGGCGCAGGCCAGGCTGGAGGAGTGGTTCGCCGGGCACCCGCCCCAGGACCTCGCCCGGCGGGCCGTCGGGCGGGCGCGTCGGGTCGCCCGGGCGCGGTTGCGCCGCACCTTCTCCCGGGGGTAGTAGGGCGGACGGCCGGCTGCCTCGACACGTGGCTCAGGAGCTGCGCTCGCGCCGGTGCCCGAGCGGGGACTGGGGGCGCCCGTCGTCCGTCGGTGCGCGGCCACCCTGGCAGGTCGGGCAGGAGAACATCACCCGCTGCTGCGGCTGCACGCCGATCGGTGCGACCCTGACCGTCGTGCCGCACCGTTTGCACGGCAGCCCCACCCGGCCATGGACCCATGCGTCGTCCTCGTTGACGTCGCCCCGACCGGTGATGGTCGTGCGACCGGCGCGACAGCTGAGCACCAGCAGGCGGCGGGCGGTCGTGAGCAGGTCGCCGACCTGCTCCTCGGTGAGCTCGCCGACACGGGTCCACGGGTTGATCCCCAGGAGGAAGAGGGGCTCCGCGGTGAAGATGGTGCCCATCCCGGCGACGTTGCGCTGGTCCAGGCAGGCCTCGGTGATGGTCCGCGTCAGGTCCGACACCACGTTGGCCAGGGCGAGCACGGGGTCATAGCCCGGGTCGAGCAGGTCGGGGCCGAGATGTCCCACGACGCGGTGCTCCTCGCTGGTGCGGACCAGGTCGAGCATGCCGAGGGAGTCGCCCACCGCGACCCGGGTCCCGGTCCACAGCAGCGCCCGGACGGTATGCCGTCGGCCGAGCGCGTGCCGGCGCGCCACCGGGTGCACCCGCCAGGACCCCTCCATCCGGAGGTGGCTGTGCACGGTGACATCACCCTCCACCCGGTGCAGCAGGTGCTTGCCCCGGGGCACGACCTCCAGGGTGCGCCTGCCCGCGAGGTCGGCGGTGGCGTGGGCCGGCACCCGCAGGTCCGAGCCCTCCAGCAGGCGTCCGGCCAGGCCCTGGTGCAGCCGCCGCGCGGTCCGCCAGACGGCGTCTCCCTCAGGCATCGGCGAAGCCCAGCCCGAGGGACGTCCCGATGCTGATGACCGCGACGGTGCCGCGACGGCCGGCCGCGCCGGTGACGCCGAGCGCCGCCGCGGCGCCGTCGTTGACGAGCATGCTCACGGTGCAGGGGAGTCCCAGACCGGTGGTCAACGCCTCCGCCAGCACGGCGGAGGGGTCGGCCCCCGGGCGGTTCAGGGTGCCGTAGGTCTGGTCGTCGTCGAGGACCCCGTCCACCACGTAGTTGGCGATCGCGACCCGCACCTCCACGGGGCCGTCGTCGGTCGTCGTGGTCCCATCCCGCCCCGGCACCGCAGTGCCGTCGACGCCCAGCAGGGCCTCTCCGGCCGCCCGCACGACGAGGTCCAGCACGGTGCGGGAGCCCGGCCAGGTGGTGGTGTCGAACGGCTGCCAGGGGACGCGGACGGCGACCGTGGGTCCCACCCCGCCCCGGGCCAGGACGGCCGCCTTGACCGACGAGTGGCCGAGGTCGAGGAGCAGGCACGGACCGACGGGCGGTGGCCCGGAGGCGAGACCGAGCAGAGGGCCGCGTGCCGGGTCCGGGGCCAGCTCCGCGCCGTGCTCCACCAGCCGGTGGTCCTGGGCCGCCCGCGTCCCGAGCGATCCGGCGACGACACCTCCGCCGAGCACGATCCGGTCGACCGCGGCCCAGCGGGCCCAGTCGGGCTCGTCCCACTCCGTGCGGCACGCGCGGTCGGCGGCGGTCGGGCTCCGGAGCGTCCGCAGCAGCTCGGCCGCGGCGTCCACCCACTCCGCGGCGACCTCCTCGGCCCATGGCTGCGCCTGCGAGAGCGCCCGGTCCAGCGCAAGGAGCAGGGCGGTGGGGTGGGTCATGGTGGGGTCGGGCGCCGCCCGGGCCACCCGGGCGCTCAGCCCGCTCGCGCCGAGGACCCGCCCCGCACGCCGGCCGTGCCACGGCGCGTCGGGACGCAGCAGCACCGTCCGGTTCAGCCCGGTCCGGCGGGTGGTCGGGGGGTGGCTCACCGCTCCAGTGTCTCGCCGCTGAGCTGCAGCCGCTCGCCCACCCAGTCCTCGCGGAGCCACCGGTCGTGGCTGGCGACGACCACGGCCCCCGGGTAGTCGGCGAGGCCGAGCTCGAGCTCGGAGACGAGCAGCAGGGACAGGTGGTTGGTGGGTTCGTCCAGCAGTAGCAGGTCGGGCGGGTCGGCCAGCACCGTCGCCAGGTCCAGCCGCCGTCGCTGGCCGACCGACAGGTCGCGCACCGGCCGGTCCAGATCCCGTCCGGCGATCAGACCCAGGGTGGCCAGCGGGTGCTGCTCCGCGAGCTCCCGCCCGACGGCGCGGGCATACGCCTGCCTGGTGGTGAGGGAGCCGTCGCGGCGCACGGCTTCCTGGGCGAGCAGGCCGACGCGCAGCCGTGAGGTCGACGTCACCGACCCGCGGTCCGGGTGGAGGTGCCCGGCGAGCAGCGCCAGCAGCGTGGACTTGCCGCACCCGTTCGGGCCGGTGACGAGGAGTCGGCCGCGGGCGCCGACGGCGAGCGAGACGGGGTGCAACCGCCCGGCGACGGCCACGCCGGTGGCGGTGAGGATCGGCCCCGGGCCGTGCGGACGGGTGCGGGCGGGTGCCGGGAGACCGCGGAAGCGCAGCCGGTCCGGTGGCCGGCGCACCTGCTCCCGCTCGAGCCGGGCCAGGGCGGTGCTGGCGTCGTTCACCCGCCGGGAGACCACCTTGGCATTGCGGTCGGCGTAGAACTTCCGGCTGGCCCGGGCCTCGGTGCGCGGCGCACGGTCGCCGTGACCGACGGTGTGGTCCGCGTGGACCCTGCGGCGCAGGCGCTCCCGCTCCTGCTGCTCGTCGCGGTAGCGGCGCACCCACCGCTGCCGTTCCTCCCGACGCTGCTCCAGGTATGCCGTGTAGCTGCCGGTGAACCGGGTCAGCCCGAATCCCGAGCCGGGGGAGTCGTGGTCGGCGCCGACCTGGGCGTGGGCCAGGGGTGCCGGATCCAGGTCCAGGAGGGTGGTGGCCGTCTCGTCGAGGAAGGCCCGGTCGTGGCTGGCGACGAGCACCGGCCCGGTCCAGGTGCGGAGCAGCTCGGTCAGCAGCTCGGTCCCGGCGTCGTCGAGGTGGTTGGTCGGCTCGTCCAGCAGCAGCGTGTCCGGGGTGCGCAGCAACGTCCAGGCGAGCGACAGCCGGGACAGCTGCCCGCCGGACAGCTCCGCCGCCCGGTGTCGACGGGGGAGCCGGGCCAGACCCAGACCGTGCGCCACCTGGTCCGCCCGGTGGTCGATCTCCCAGGCACGATGCCGCCGGGCCGCCTCCAGCGCGGCGTCGAGGGCGGCGCCCGCACCGGGCTCCTCCCGCGCCAGTGCCTCGCCGGCGCGTTCCACCTGGGTCACCAGGTCCCGGACGGCAGCGGTCGACCTGGTGAGCACCTCGTCGACGGTGAGGGACAGGTCGAAGGGTGCCTGCTGGTGGTGCAGGCCGACGGTGCCGGGCGAGCGGACCGATCCGGTGTCGGGATCGATCAGCCCGGCGGCGACGCGCAGCAGGGTCGACTTGCCCGACCCGTTCTCGCCGATGAGGCAGGCTCGTTCGCCGGACGACACGACCAGCGAGACGTCGGTCAGGACCCGGCGGTCGGGGAAGGACACCGAGACGCCGTCGAGCCGGAGATGCTCCGGTCCGGAGGCGGCGGAGGAGGGCAGGGGAGGGAGGGAAGGCATTGGGTCTCCTGGGTCGGGGGCGCGGGGGCGCGCGACGGTGTCGGGCAGCCGTCAGGAGATCCACATGAGGCGCAGCCTACGCGCCGGCCCGGCTCGCCGCGACGCGTTTACGCGGTCTCGCCCAGCCCACCGAGCTCGTGGCGCAGCCCGCCCA
Organism: Serinicoccus kebangsaanensis; assembly: GCF_008919445.1. Taxonomy (GTDB): domain Bacteria; phylum Actinomycetota; class Actinomycetes; order Actinomycetales; family Dermatophilaceae; genus Ornithinicoccus; species Ornithinicoccus kebangsaanensis. The sequence continues at coordinate 77,151 of NZ_VSLG01000011.1, forward strand.
GCGCGGTCCTCGTGTCACCGTCGTCGTCGTGCGGACCGCGCAGCCAGTCGGCGTACGAACGCACCTCGCCGAGCTGCCACTCGAGACGGAACAGGCGCAGCAGGTCCGGGTCGTGGGGGACGAGCGAGGCGTATCCGTCGAGCACGTCCCGCTCGCGCGGCGCCAGCCGCAGGGTCTCCCAGTCCAGGAGCAGCAGGCGTCCGTCGTCGGCGCGCCAGAGGTTGTGCAGGCCGGGCTCGCCGTGGGTCGGGACGTAGCTCGAGGGGTCGAGGCGGTGGGTCAGCCGCAGGTATGCCGACAGCCCGCGCGCGACGTCCGCGGCCTGCCGACGGATGGCCGTGCGGGCCGCCTCGCCGTGCGGGCCGGAGTCCCAGGGGGAGGTCGACCACGCGTCCAGCTCCTCGACGAGATCGGGGCGGACGAGCGGCACCCACGTGACGACGCCCTCCGGCGGCGGGGTGGCGTGCAGGGCGCGCACCGCCGACACCGCGTCGGGACCGAGTGCGTCGGGTCGGCTGCCGTGCACCCAGGGCGTGCAGCTCAGCCACCCCTCGGCCAACGGGCTGGTGAAGCGACCCTCGGTGGTGGCCAGGCCGGCGTGCACCGCCGGGAGCGAGGCCGCGAGCCGGGCGGCCGCGGCATACGTCGCCTCCAGCGTCTGCGCGGTGTGCCACAGCGGAGGGTCCAGCGTGACGAAGTAGCGCGGCTCGCCCGTGACGTCGGCCCGCCAGTGCCAGGCGCCGAACCCGATCGGCAGGTGGGTCAGCGCGTCGACCGACGGGTCCCACAGGTCACGCACCCGGTCCAGCACCTGCTCCGTGGTGACTCCGCGTGGCTCCTCGTGCATCGACACAGGGTAGGGCTGCGGTGCGCCTCACCGGCGCAGGCGCAGACCCTGCGGAGCGGTGTGGAAGCCCGCGTCGGCGAGCGCGCCGGCCAGCGGGTGGGTCGTGGACAGCGCGCCCACGCCATCGATCCGGGCGATGGTGATGCCTCCCAGGGTGCCCCGGCGCACCGCGGTGACCAGGGCCTGCCCGACGCCTCGCCAGACCTGCTCGGGCTGGGCCTCGGGGGCGGGCGCGAACGTGAGCGCGCTGCGCCCGCCCCGCTCCAGGTAGACCGCGAGCGCACCGTCCACCAGGACCACCATCGAACCCGCCTTCCGGGCGGGTCGGTGCGAGCCCTCCACGTCCTCGCGCACCGGCCACGGCACGCCGGCGCCGTAGGGGTTGGCCGGATCGGTGGCGGCGAGCAGCACCACCTCGGCCTCGCCGGCGCCGTCGGAGCGCTGCCGGTCCAGCGCCCGCAACCGGTCGATCGCGCCGGCGCTGCCGAACTGCGCAGCACCCAGCCCTTCCACGACATATCCCCGCCGCACCCGTCCGGCCTCCTCGGCGCCGGAGAGCACGCGGTAGACGCCGGCGAAGCCTCCGGGCACCCCCTCGGCCACGACCGCGCCTCGGGTGAGGACGCCGTAGCGGTCCAGCAGCTGCTCCGCACCGGCCAGGGCGCGCACGGTCGGGTCGGTCTCCACCGGGGGCAGGACCGACCACCTGCCGACCGTCGTCGGCGGGCCGGAGCGTGAGGGTCGACCGGGGGACCCGGTGCCGCGGCTGCCCGAGCCGGACAGGCCCACCGAGGTCCGGGACCAGCGCCCGGGACCGCTGCGGGCACGTCGCGCGCGGTGCGTGGTGCGACCGCCCTGCAGCAGCGCGCGCACCGGCGCGAAGGTGTCGGCGGCGACCGCCCCTGACCAGACCAGGTCCCACAGCGTGGCGGCGAGCCGCTGGTCGTCCATCGACCCCACGGCGTCGCTGAGGGCGCGGAAGAAGTAGGCGCCTCCGGCGACGCGCCCCAGCACCTCGAGCACGGCCTGCTCGACTCCGTCGCCCTCATCGTCGGTCTGGGCCGGGGACGCGACGAGGGTGAGGTGCGCGGTGTCGGCGAGGTGCAGCGAGACCCACCCGTCGTCCCCCGGCAGCGCACCGTGCCCCTGCCACAGCACCTCACCGGAGCTCATCAGCTCGTCCAGCAGCGCGGGGGAGTAGTCCGTGACCCGGGCGGGCAGCACCAGCGACTCCAGCGCGGACGCGGGCACCCGCGCCCCCGCCAGCTGCTCCACCGCCCGCACCGTCCCGTCCAGGCCGCGCAGCTCCCCCACGGACTGCCAGCGCGGCAGGAATCGGGCATACGCGTCCTGGCCGACCGGCTCCACCTCCTGACGGAGCGCCGCGAGCGAGCGGCGACGCAGCAGCCGCAGCACCTCCGCGTCGCAGACGTCGTCCTCACCCGTGCCGGAGGGCGCCAGGGCGCCCATGACCATCCGGCCGGACGACACCTGCCGCCGGACCGCGTCACGCACCACGGCGGTCCCGAGGCCCAGCCGGGAGGCGAGATCCTCGATCCGGAACGGGGTGTGCGTGCGCGCGTGCCGCACCACCAGGTCCGCGAGCGGGTCCTCGACCGCCTCCAGGAACGCGGCGGGCACGCCCACCGGCATGGCCACGCCGAGGGCGTCCCTGAGCCGGGCGGCGTCCTGGGCGTCGGCGACACGGTCCGTCCCCGCGACCCGCACCTCGATGACCCGACGCGCCTCGAGGAGCGAGGAGATCCAGCCCTCCACCTGATCCTGCTGCTCGTCGGTGGTGCGGGCCGCGACCTCCTTCCGGCTCAGCGGCCCGAGGACGCGGAGCAGGTCGACGACCTCCTCGGGGTCGCGAGCCCGGCGCTCTGGCGCCAGCCGCTGCAGGTCGGCCTCGGTGCGGGCCACCACGTCCGGATCGAGCAGGTCGCGCAGCGCGGCACCCTCGCCGCGTCCGAGAAGCTCGGCCAGCAGGCCCGCGTCCAGGGACAGCGCCGCCGCCCGCCGCTCGGCCAGGGGGGAGTCGCCCTCGTAGAGGAACTGGGCGATGTAGCCCATCAGCAGGGAGGAGGCGAACGGCGAGGGGCGCGGGGTCGCGACCGACACCAGGCGCACCTCGCGCGAGGCGAGAGAGCGCATCAGCTCCCGCAGGGCATCGACGTCGTAGACGTCCTGCACGCACTCTCGGACCGCCTCGAGCACGATCGGGAAGGTGGGGTAGCGGGCGGCCACCTCCAGCAGCTGGGCGGACCGCTGGCGTTGCTGCCACAGCGGTTGGCGGCGACCCGGGTTGCGTCGCGGCAGCAGCAGGGCGCGGGCGGCGCACTCGCGGAACCGCGAGGCGAAGAGCGCGGAGCCGCCGATCTCGGTGGTCACCAGGTCGGCGACCTCGTCCGGATCCAGCGTGAGCAGCTCGGCGATCTCGGCGTCCAGCCGCGCGGCGTCGGCGGAGCCGCCGCGACCCTCTCCCGGGGTCTGCTCCCCGCCGTCCCCCGGGTCGTCCCAGCCTCCCAGGTCCGGCAGCCGCAGCACGATGCCGTCGTCGGCCGCCAGCGCCTGCACCTCGGTGCCGAACCGCTCGCGCATCCGGGCCGCCAGGCAGAGCGCCCAGGGGGCGTGCACGGGACTGCCCCAGGGCGAGTGGACCACGACCCGCCAGTCGCCGATCTCGTCGCGGAACCGCTCGATGACGATGGTCCGGTCGTCCGGGAGGTGACCCACCGCCTCGCGCTGGTCGGCGAGGTAGGTCAGCAGGTTGTCGGCGGCGAACCGGTCCAGCCCCCGGTCCGCCAGGTGCTCCGCCGCGTCCCCCCGGGACATGGCGGCGGTCCGTCGCACGAACTCGCCGACCGCCGCCCCGAGCTCGGCCGGGCGGCCCAGCGACTCGCCCTTCCAGAACGGCAGCCGGCCGATCTGGCCCGGCGCCGGGGTGACGAGGACCTGGTCGTGGGTGATGTCCTCGATCCGCCAGCTGGTCGTGCCGAGGGTGAAGACGTCACCCACCCGCGACTCGTAGACCATCTCCTCGTCCAGCTCGCCCACCCGGCGGCCGGGCCCGTCACCCGTGGCGAGCATCACGGCATACATGCCGCGGTCCGGAATCGTGCCGCCGGAGGTGACGGCGAGCAGCTGGGCGCCGCGGCGGGCGCTGAGCGTGTCGGTGACGCGGTCCCAGACGATGCGTGGGCGCAGGTCCGCGAAGTCCTCACCGGGGTAGCGGCCGGCCAGCATGTCGAGCACGGCGTCGAAGAGGGACCGGGGGAGAGCGGCGTAGGAGGCGCTGCGGCGCACCAGCGCGAAGAGGTCGGCGACCGACCAGTCCTCCATCGCCAGGACGGCCACGACCTGCTGCGCCAGGACGTCCAGCGGGTTGGTGGGCACCGCCAGCTGCTCGATCGCGCCCTGGCGCATCCGGTCGACGACGACCGCGCTCTGCACCAGGTCCGCACGGTGCGTGGGGAAGAACACCCCGTGGCTGACCGCACCCACCTGGTGCCCGGCGCGCCCCACGCGTTGCAGCCCGGAGGCGACGCTCGGCGGGCTGGCCACCTGCACCACGAGGTCGACCGCACCCATGTCGATGCCCAGCTCCAGGCTGCTGGTCGCGACCACGGCCGGGAGCCGGCCGGACTTGAGCGCGTCCTCGATCTGTCCCCGCTGCTCCTTGCTCACCGACCCGTGGTGGGCACGCGCGAGCACCGGCGGCGCGGCGCCTCCGGCACCCGACTGCGCCATCACCTGGGCCGGGGTCCGGGTCTGCCGCCGGTGGCCGCGAGCACCCCCGACCGGCTCACCGTCGTCGCCGCCCCCACCGGGCTCCGCGCCGGCGTCGTGACCCTCGTGCGCGGCGCTCTCGTCCGGATCGTCGGGATCGTCCGGGTGCCGCGCGTCCCACTCCTCGTTGAGGCGGGAGGTGAACCGCTCGGCGACCCGGCGGGAGTTGGTGAAGACCAGCGTCGAGGTCTGCGCCGCCATCAGGTCGGTGACCCGTCGCTCGACGTGCGGCCAGATGGATGCCCTCTCCTCCGGGTCCGGTGCGGGTGCCCACACCTGCGCGTCGCCGTCGGCGTCGTCGTCCCCGGCGCCGTCCAGGTCGGGGAGCACCGGACCCGGGCCGGCGACGTCGGCCCAGTCGTCCGGCTCCGCTCCGGCGGAGGCCCGGTGCGCGGGCGGGTCTGCGCGCCCGTCCGGCCGCTCGGCGGCGCCGGGGTCGGCCATGTCCGGGACCGGCACGACGACCTGCAGGTCCCAGCTCTTGGTCGAGGGCGGCTGCACCGTGGAGACCGGGCGACCGCCGGCCAGGTAGCGCGCGACCTCCTCCACCGGCCGGACGGTCGCGGACAGGCCGATGCGCTGCGCCGGCCGCTCCAGCAGGTGGTCCAGCCGGTCCAGGGTCAGCGCCAGGTGCGCCCCGCGCTTGGTGCCGGCCACGGCGTGCACCTCGTCCACGATGACCGACTCCACCCCGGTCAGCGCGCTGCGTGCCTGCGAGGTCAGCAGCAGGAAGAGCGATTCCGGGGTGGTGATGAGGACCTCCGCGCCGTCCTTGGCGAAGGCACGGCGCTCGGCGGCGGGGGTGTCACCCGAGCGCACCGCGACCGCGACGTCCCGGGGTTGCTCGCCGAGGCGTCGGGCCGCGTGATCGATGCCGACGAGCGGGCTGCGCAGGTTGCGCTCCACGTCGACCGCGAGCGCCTTCAGCGGGGAGACGTAGAGCACCCGGCACCGTCCCTCGCCGCGCCCGCGGCCGGTGCCGGCGTCGCGCGGGTGCGCGGTGATCCGGTCGATCGCCCAGAGGAAGGCGGACAGCGTCTTGCCGGACCCCGTCGGCGCGACCACGAGCGTGTGCTCCCCGCGGCTGATCGCGTCCCAGGCACCGAGCTGCGCGGGAGTCGGCCCGGCGAAGGACGCCTCGAACCAGGCCCGCGTCGGTGCGGAGAAGCGGTCGAGCACCTCGCTCGACGTGGGGGCGGCGTCGGTCACAGGGTCACTGTGCCACGCACCGCCGACAGCCCTGCGGCCTCAGTCCATCGTGCTGGTGATCGGGCGGTCGTCCCGCCGCTGCGGCACCAACCGGCGCCGCGTCTCGGTGACCACCCGGTTGCCGTAGGCCCCGGTCACCGGGGGCATCTCCGGCCGCTCGAGCTCCTTCTTGGCGTGGTGGTCGGTCCGGTGCTCGGGACGCCACAGCTTCAGCGCGACGAGCAGCTTCTGCCACCAGGCCAGGTTCTGACCAGTGCTCACGTGGTTCCTCCAGGACGCCGGGACGGGATGCTCGGGCTCATCCTCTCATCCGGAGCCGATATTCGGTGGTGGGGTGTCGGAGGGCCGTTCTACGCTGAGCGACGCCATGCGCGACTTCCCACCCCAGGTCAGTGCCTGGACCGATGCCCGGGACGGGGCCGGTCACCAGGCCGGGATCGGCGTACCCGACACCCGTGGTCCGCTGCGGTTCCTGTGGTGGCTGCTGCGCCAGCAGGGCGACCTCGTGCTCGCCGGGTGCCTGTGCAGCCTGCTCTGGATGCTGCCCACGGCGCTCACCCCGTGGGTCTTCGGGCAGGCGGTGGACGAGGGCATCCGCGCCGGCGACGCCGGTCGCACCGCGCTGTGGTGCGGCGTGCTGCTCCTCATCACCCTGGTCGGGGCGAGCAGCGGCGTCTTCTACCACACCGTCGTCGTGCGCTCCTGGCTGTATGCCGCCTACGGCCAGACCCGGTTGGTCACCCACCAGGTCACCCGGCTGGGGCACGTCATGCCGCGGCGCGCGCCCACCGGTGAGGTGCTGAGCGTCAACGGCAGCGACGGCGACCAGTTCGGCCACTTCATCGAGATCTTCTCCCGCCTGGTCGGCAATGTCGTCGCCTACGTCCTCGTCGCGGTCATCGTGCTGCAGATCTCGGTGCCGCTGGGCCTCGTCGTGCTGCTCGTGGCGCCGGTGCTGGCGCTCGTCTCCTCGGTCCTGCTCCGCCCGATGGCCGCCGCGCAGACCCGGGAGCGCAGCCGCGACTCCGAGCTGACCTCGATGGCAACCGACATCGTCGCGGGCCTGCGCATCCTGCGCGGGATCGGCGGTGAGCGGATCTTCGGCGCCAACTACGCCCGGCAGAGCCAGCGGGTGCGCCAGGCCGGGGTGCAGGCCGGGTCGTGGGGCGCCTTCGTCGAGGCCGTGGGCGTCCTTCTGTCGGGCCTGTTCGTCGTCGCGCTCATGGTGCTCGGCGTGCAGCGGGTGCGCGACGGCGACCTCCAGATCGGCGAACTCATCACCTTCCTCGGGTATGCCCTCTTCCTGGTCCAGCCGATCCGCGTCGTCTTCGAGGCGGCCCAGCAGATCACCCGCTCGGTGGTCTCCGCGCGCAAGACCATCGGGGTCTTCGGCACCACCGACCCGTGGCCGGAGCGGGCGCCGCTCGAGCCCGACCAGCTCCGCGCCCTGGCCGAGGGCGAGCTCGTCGACGCCTCCTCCGGGCTGCGGGTGCGGCCCGGCCGGCTGACGATGGTCGTCAGCGCGCTGCCCGACGAGAGCGCCCGCCTGGCCGACCGCCTGGGCCGCTACCTGCCCGCCGGCGACACCGTCCCCTCCGGCGACGACGAGGCCACCGGCCGCGCCGCCCGCCGGGCCGCCGCGGAGCGCTCCCGGGTCCGCGCCGACCTGGAGAGCCGTGACGCCGAGCGCGCACAGGGCGCGTGGGGAGTCACCCTGGACGGCACCGACCTGGCCGACCTGCCGCTGGACCAGGTGCGCTCCCGGGTGCTCGTGAGCGACACCGCCGCGCACGTCTTCGCCGGCACCCTGCAGGACGCCGTCGACCCGCACCGCACGCTGCGCCGCGAGCAGGCCGAGGCCGCGCTGCACGCCGCCGCTGCCGAGGATGTCTACGACATCCTCCCCGGCGGCTGGCAGGGCGTGCTCGACGAGCGCGGCCGCGGCCTGTCCGGCGGCCAGCGCCAGCGACTCGTGCTCACCCGGGCGCTCGCGGCCGACCCGCCGGTGCTCGTGCTCGTCGAGCCGACGTCGGCGGTGGACGCCCACACCGAGGCACGGATCGCCGACCGGCTGCCCACGCACCGGCGCGGCCGCACGACCGTGGTGATGACCGCCTCCCCGCTGCTGCTGCACCACGCCGACGAGGTGGCCTTCCTGGTCGACGGCGCGGTGGTGGCCACCGGCACGCACGACGAGCTCGTGACCGGGCACCCGGCATACCGCTCGACCGTGCTGCGCGGCGACGCCGAGGCCGCGCCGGCCGGCAGCACGACGACAACCACGACGACCACGAACGGCACGACCCAGGAGGTGACCCCGTGAGCGACCTGCTCGACCCCGAGCTGCGCGCGCGGTCCGCGCGCACCTGGCGCGACGCGGACGACCGACCTCCGGTCGTGCCGGACCTCCTGCACCCACCGGACCCCGGCACCACCGGGCTCCGGGACCGGCACCGTCTGCTCTGGCAGCGGCACGCGCTGCGTCGCGAGCGGGCACAGGCGCACCTCATGACGGCGCTGGACCCGGACCGCGGTCTGCCCGTGGCGAGGTCGCGCACGGTCGTGGACTACCTGCGCGGGCTGCTGCGGGAGCGCTCCCGGCTCGTCGTGCTCGTCACCCTCGCCAACGGTCTGGCGGCCGCGGCCGGGCTGGCCGTGCCCCTGCTGCTGGGGCGTCTCGTCGACGCCGTGGACCTCTCCGGCGGCGACCCGGCGGTCGGCGTGGTGCGCGACCTCGTGCTGCTCGTCGTCGTGGTCCTGGTGGCGCAGGCGGTCCTCACCTACGCCGCCAAGGGACTCGCGGCGGTGCTCGGCCAGGGCGTGCTCGCGCAGGCCCGCGAGCACGTCATCCGGGCGGTGCTGCGGCTGCCGCTCGGCAAGGTCGAGTCGGCCAGCACCGGCGACCTCGTCACCCGCGTGACCCGTGACGTCGGCTCGATGAGCGGGGCGGTGCGCTGGGCGCTGCCGGAGTTCATCATCGGGGTCGTCACGGTGCTGCTGACCGTGGTCTTCATGGTGCTCAACTCGTGGGCGCTGGCGCTGCCGACCCTGGTCACCGCGTCGCTGTCGCTGTTCCAGATCCGGCGCTACCTGCAGCAGGCGCCGGCCGGCTACCTGCTGGAGGGCGCGACCTACAGCGACATCAACACCACGCTCACCGAGACGGTGGAGGGTGCGCGGACGGTCGAGGCATACCGGATGCAGCAGGACCGGCGCTCCGCCGGCGTCGACGACATCGAGGTGTCCTCGCAGGCCGAGCGCTACGGGCTGGTGCTGCGCAACGTGCTCTTCGCGGTGATGGACATGGCCTTCTCGCTGCCGCGGGTCATCACCCTGGTCGTCGGTGCCTGGCTCTACTCCCGCGACGCGGTGACGATCGGCGACATCACCACGGCGATGCTCTACATCGAGACGTTCTACGGCCCGTTCGACCGGCTGGTCGGCACCATCGACCGGCTCCAGGTCGGCGTCGCCTCGACGACCCGTCTGCTGGGGATCGCCGAGGTGCCGCCGGACCGCACCGCGGGCGACGACCGGCCCGAAGGCAGCACCCTCGTCGGGCAGCGGCTGCGGTATGCCTACCGCCCCGGCCACGACGTGCTCCACGGCATCGACCTGCGGCTGGAGCCGGGGGAGCGGCTGGCGATCGTCGGGCCCTCGGGGTCCGGCAAGTCGACGCTGGGCCGGCTGATCTCGGGCATCCACGCGCCGACCGGCGGCACCGTCCGGGTCGGCGGGGTGGAGCTGACCGAGCTGCCGCTGGAGCTGCTGCGCACCGAGGTGGCGCTCGTCACCCAGGAGCACCACGTCTTCCGGGGGTCGGTGCGGGACAACGTCGAGCTCGCCCGGGACGGCGCCGGCGAGGACGGGGTCTGGCGTGCCCTCGCGACCGTGGACGCGCTGGACTGGGTCCAGGCGCTGCCACAGGGCCTGGACACCGTCCTCGGGTCGGGCCACCACGAGGTGACGCCCGCGCAGGCCCAGCAGATCGCGCTGGCCCGGCTGATCCTGGCCGACCCCCACACCCTGGTGCTGGACGAGGCGACCAGCCTCATCGACCCGCGGACCGCGCGGCACCTGGAGGGCTCGATGAACGCCCTGCTCACCGGTCGGACCGTGGTCGCGATCGCGCACCGGCTGCACACCGCGCACGACGCGGACCGGATCGCGGTGGTCACCGACGGGCGGATCGTCGAGCTGGGCAGCCACGACGAGCTGATCGCCGCCGGCGGGGAGTATGCCGCGCTCTGGCGGGCCTGGACCAGCTGAGTGCCCGCTCTAAGCGGTCAGTCCTCGGTCTTGTCCTCGGTCGTGGCCAGCTTGCCGAGGGTGCGCGGGCGGAGCCGGTCGTCGGCCTGCCGGCGCAGCCGCCGCGGGTTCAGGCCGTGCTGGGAGTTGTAGCCCTTGACGATCGCTCCGCGGAGCTCGCGCACGGTGACCTCCGGGTTGTCGGCGTCGTGCACGATCGTGTCCACGAGGCCCTGCGCCTTGAGGTCCAGGGCGGAGGCCTTCATCGTCTCCAGCGTCATCCCGACCTGCTCCACGCTCGGGTTGGCCACGCTGTAGAGGATGGACGCGGTCGAGCGCGGCTCGGACACGAAGCCGAGCGCGCTGTCCAGCATGATCGTCTCCCGCCCGAAGGGCGTCGTGGCCAGGCCACCTCCGGACCCCATCGCCCCGGTGATGACCGAGATGGTGGCGAACGGGTGCGACGCGGCGCGCTTGATGCTCTGCGCGATGGCGCGGGACTGGCCGCGCCGCTCGGCGGCCATCGACGGCATCGCGCCCAGGGTGTCGGTGAAGAAGACGATCGGCAGGTCCCAGCGCTCGGCCGCCGTCATCATCCGCACGGCGTACTCGAAGTCCTCCGGGCTCGGGTTGGCCGGGCGCTTCCCGACATACCCGCCGGAGATCGAGTAGGACGGCTGGTCGCCGATCACCATGAACGACTGGCCGGCCAGCGAGGCCAGGGCAGCGATGATGCTCGGATACGTCTTCTGGTCCTCGAACCGGACGTGGTTGTAGAACGGCACCGCCGAGTCGAAGACGTGCCGCAGCAGGTACTCCGTGTCCAGCCGTCCGGCGCCCGCCGCGATCTCGTTGTAGCGCGCCATGAGCGAGTCGCGGGGGGTGGCGCTGTCGCGGTCCCGACGCTCGCGGGGGATCTCGACCTGGTCCTCGACCTGCTGGCGGTCCCACAGTGCCGCGGAGAAGCCCTCGGGCCCGGCGGTCACCGTGCGGGAACCGGACTCGGGCAGCTCCTCACGGGACTCCTTGACCCGCAGCCGGTTGCCGGTGCGCCCGGAGCTGAGCACCTGGCCGACGAAGGCGATCAGCTCGTCGACGTCCTTGACGAGGACGTCGACGTTGCGGTCCAGGTAGTTGGCCTCGGCGCTCTGCAGCCCTCGCGGGACCTCCCGGCCCTCGAAGGTCTCGATGACCCGCCTCCCGGCGAAGCCGTAATCGGTCCCCTCCAGCGCGACGATGAGGTCGGCCACCGGCACGGCGCTGGCGGACATGCCGCCCCACACCTGTCCGGCGAGCACCGAGATGTAGGGGCGGTTGGTGGTGTGCTGGAACTTGTTGGCCGCCGCCGCCATCCGCTGCATCTGCACCAGGCCGAGGACGTTTTCGTGCTGACGCACGCCGGAGGAGGCGCCCATGCTGATCAGCGGCAGCCCCTCGCGCTCGGCGAGCTCGGCCGCCTGGACGAACTTCTCCCCGGCCACCTCGCCCAGCGACCCGGCGAAGAAGGACCAGTCGACGACGTAGACGACCGCCCGCTCGCCGCCGAACTGCCCGATGCCGAAACGCGCCGACTCGCTCGTGCCGGAGCGTGCCTCGGCGTTGCGCAGCTTGTCGGTGTAGCGCTCGATGGTGTCGCCCACGCGGCGCTGCAGCCCGATGAGGTCGTCGACGACGCGCAGGTGGCCGAACCGCTCCTGGAGGTTGACCGCCTCCATGAAGCGGGTGACCGCCTGGGTCGGGTTCAGGCCGGGGCGGGACTCGTAGAGGCTGGCGACGGTGCGCGGCACGACGGGGCGGCGGTCCAGCAGGTCGGGTGTGACGCCGCCCTCTCCGTAGACGTCGTCGACGTCGAGATCGGGGTCCGCTGCGTCGCGACTCTCGCGGGGATCGGCCATGAGGTCGAACGCTAGCAGCCGGGCGGTGTCGATCCCGCGACGGCCACGGCCGATAATGGGTGCCCGTGGTGGCCGTGCTCGAGGGGTTCTCGTTGATCGCCGCGGTCATGGCCGTGGGGTGGCTGCTGGCGCACACCGGGCTGTTCGGCCGCGAGGAGCAGCGGATGCTGGCCCGCCTCACCTTCTGGGTCGGGTCGCCGGCGCTGCTCTTCCTCATCGTGTCGCGGACGGCGGTGGAGGTCATCTTCTCCGGGTTCCTCGTGGCGACCGTGGTCGCCGTCGCGGTGTGCGCGACGGCATACCTCCTCCTGGCGCGGCTGCTGCTGCGCCGCCGGTGGGCCGACGCGATCATGGGCGGGATGGCGGCGAGCTACGTCAACACCAACAACCTCGGCATCCCGATCGCGATCTACGTGCTGGGTGACGCCTCCTGGGCCGCCCCGGTCCTGCTCATGCAGCTGCTCTGCCTGCAGCCCGCCTGGCTGGCGGCCCTGGACGCCACCCGGGTGGGCCGGGTGTCCTGGCGCCGCGTCCTGCGCTCGCCGTTCACCAACCCGCTGACGCTCGGGACGGTCGCGGGGCTCGCGGTGAACCTCTCCGGCTGGCGACCGCCGAGCCTGCTGCTCGCCCCCGTCGAGCTGGTCAGCGGGATCGCGGTGCCGTGCATGCTCATCGCCTTCGGTCTCTCGCTGCGGCTCGCGCCGCTGCCCGGCCGGGAGGCGCTGGCCGAGCCGTTGACGGTGCTGCTGGTCAAGATGGTGCTCATGCCCGTGGTGGCCGGGGTGGTGGCCGGCCCGGTGCTGCACCTGGACACGACCGCCGTGCTCGCGGTCGTGGTGATGGCCGCGCTGCCCACGGCGCAGAACGTCTACGTCCTCTCCCTCGCCTACGGGCACGGCGAACGGATCGCCCGGGACGCCGTCTTCCTCACCACGGTTCTGTCGTTGCCCGTGATGCTGCTGGTCATGGCGTTGCTCGGTGACTAGCCTGGCGAGTATGCGGTTGAGCGAGTTCTGGGAGCTGGTGGAGCAGGAGTTCGGCTCGGGCTACGGCGCCGTCGTGGCGCGGACCCAGGTGCTGGGGAGTCTGGGTGGTCGCACCGCCGAGGACGCGTTGCACCAGGGCGAGTCGGTCCGTCGGGTCTGGGAGGCGGTCTGCCGCGACATGGACGTGCCGCCCGAGCACCACTTCCCGCCGGGCGAGCCCCGGAAGCTCTGAGGCGCTGGGACCGTGTCGACGCTGCGGCTCTACAACACCGTGTTCGACTGCCGGGACGCGCTCGCGCTGTCCCGCTTCTGGGCCGACGCCCTGGGCTGGGACCTGCGCCAGCAGGAGCCCGGTTGGGCCACGATCGGTGACCCGGACGGACCGCAGCGGCTCGGCTTCGGCCCGGTCCCGGAGGAGCGGACGGTGAAGAACCGGCTGCACCTGGACCTGCTGCCCGCCCAGGGCGTGAGCCGGGAGACCGAGCGGGCGCGGCTGGAGTCGCTGGGTGCGCGACTGCTGCACACCGTCCGGGAGGGTGACCTGGTCGCGCACGACGTCATGGCCGACCCGGAGGGCAACGAGTTCTGCCTGCTCGAGCCCTACCCGGAGTACTTCGACGAGCCGACCGATGGGTGAGCCTGCGGAGCCGGTGCCCTTCGAGGTCTACCAGGAGGGGGTCTACCTCCACGGCACCAAGGCGGATCTCGCCGTCGGCGACCTCCTCGTCCCCGGCCGCGGGTCCAACTTCGAGGAGGGCCGGACGATGAACTACGTCTACGTCACCGAGACGCTGGACGCGGCGACCTGGGGCGCCGAGCTGGCGGTCGGGGAGGGCCGCGGGCGCATCTACGTCGTGGAGCCCACCGGCGAGCTCGAGGACGACCCCAACGTCACGGACAAGAAGTTCCCCGGCAACCCGACGCGGTCGATGCGCTCCCGCGAACCCGTCCGCGTGGTGGGGGAGCTCACCGACTGGGTGGGCCACCCGCCGGAGCTGCTGCAGGCGATGCGCGACGGCCTGGCCGAGCTCCGACGCCGCGGTGAGGCGGTCATCGAGGACTGAGCCCGGACTGCCGGGCGCGGGGACTCAGACGAGCTCGCGCTCCAGCAGCACCTCGGCCAGCTGCACGGTGTTGAGGGCCGCGCCCTTGCGCAGGTTGTCACCGGAGATGAACAGCACCAGGCCGCGCCCGTCGGGCACCGACTGGTCCACCCGGATCCGTCCCACGAGCGAGGGGTCCTTGCCGGCGGCGGCCAGCGGGGTCGGCACGTCGGTCAGCTCGACGCCCGGGGCGCCCGCCAGGACCTCGCGTGCCTCGTCGGGCGTGATCGGGTCGCGGAACTCCGCGTGCACCGCGAGGCTGTGGCCGGTGAAGACCGGCACCCGCACGCAGGTGCCGGAGACGGCCAGGCCCGGTATGCCCAGGATCTTGCGCGACTCGTGGCGCAGCTTGGCCTCCTCGGTCGTCTCGTCGTCCGCGCCCAGGTCGCCCGCCAGGGGCAGGACGTTGAACGCGATCGGCGCGACGTAGGCCGACGGGGTCGGCAGCTCCACCGCGCTCCCGTCGTGGGTCAGCGCCTCCACCGGCAGCTGGCCGCCGAGCGCGGCCCGCGCCTGGTCGGCCAGCTCGCTCACCCCGGCCAGGCCGGAGCCGGACACGGCCTGGTAGGTCGCGACCCGCAGCCGCTCCAGGCCCGCCCGGTCGTGCAGCGGGCGGAGGACGGGCATCGCCGCCATGGTCGTGCAGTTCGGGTTGGCGACGATCCGCCGGCCGGTCTCGCCGGTCGCCAGCCCCAGGTCGTCGGGGTTGACCTCGCTGACCACCAGCGGCACCCGGTCGTCCATCCGCCAGGCGGAGGAGTTGTCCACCACGACGGCACCGGCCGCGGCGAAGCGGGGCGCGTGCTCCCTGCTGGCACCACCGCCGGCGGAGAAGAGCGCGACGTCGATGCCGGTCAGGTCCGCGGTGGCGACGTCCTCGACCACGACCTGGCGCGCGTGGGCATACCCCTCCGCGCCGCGGGCCGACCCGGCCCACTCCAGCTCGCTCCCGGCCGACCGGGCGGAGGCGAGGTAGCGCACCGAGGCCACCGGGAAGTCGCGCTCGGCGAGCAACCGCCGCATGACCGCACCGACCTGGCCGGTGGCCCCGACGATCGCCACGTGCAGCCGCCGGTCGTCGGCACCGCCCTCGGGCCCGCCGGTCGGGGTGCCGGTCACCGCGCTCACCGCGCTCACCGCCCCGACCCGCCGTAGACCACGGCCTCTTCCTCGGCGTCCAGGTCGAAGGCCGTGTGCACCGACCGGACCCCCTCCTCGAGGTCGCTCTGGTCGCAGATCACCGAGATCCGGATCTCCGAGGTGCTGATCATCTCGATGTTGACCCCGGCGTCGGCCAGCGCGGAGAAGAGCCTGCTGGCGACCGAGGGGTTGGAGCGCATGCCGGCGCCGACGAGCGACAGCTTGCCGACGTGGCTGGTGTAGAGCACGTCCGCGAAGCCCATCTGCTCCTGCAGCGCCCGCACCGCCGCGACCGCCGTCCGGCCGTCGGCCTCGGGCAGGGTGAAGGATATGTCGGAGGTCTCGGCGTTCGACGTCGAGACGTTCTGCACGATCATGTCGATGGCCACCCCAGCCTGGGCGACGGCACCGACGACGGCGGCGGCCGCGCCGGGGCGGTCGGGGATCCCGACCGCGGTGACCTTGCCCAGCGACGTGTCGTGCGCGATGCCGGAGATGATCGGCTCTTCCATGGTGTCCTCCGTGAGGGGTCGCCCGACCAGAATCCAGGTGCCTTCCTGGTCGGAGAAGCTGCTGCGGACGTGCAGGGGCACCTGGAAGCGGCGGGCGTACTCCACCGCGCGCAGGTGCAGGATCTTGGCGCCGTGCGCCGCCATCTCGAGGGTCTCCTCGATGGTGATCCGGGTGACGCGGCGGGCGCTGGGGACGATGCGGGGGTCCGCGGTGTAGAGCCCGTCGACATCGGTGTAGATCTCGCAGACGTCGGCGCCCAGCGCCGCCGCCAGGGCGACCGCGGTGGTGTCCGAGCCACCCCGGCCGAGGGTGGTGATGTCGTCGTCGGTGGAGATGCCCTGGAAGCCGGCCACGATCGCCACGGCTCCGTCCTCCACGGTGCGCCGCACCCGGTCCGGCTGCACGTCCAGCAGCCGGGCGCGGCCGTGGGCGGTGTCGGTGCGCATCCCGGCCTGGGCGCCGGTGTAGCTGCGGGCGGGCACCCCGAGCTGCTCGATCGCCATCGCCAGCAGCGCCATCGAGATGCGCTCGCCCGCCGAGAGCAGCATGTCCATCTCCCGCTCGGGCGGCGTGCCGGGGGAGATCTGGCCGGCGAGGTCCAGCAGGTCGTCGGTGGTGTCACCCATGGCGGAGACGACGACGGCCACCCGGTCGCCCGCCCGGTGGGCGGCGACGACGCGCTGGGCGACGCGGCGCATCGCCTCGGCGTCGGCGACGGACGAGCCGCCGAACTTCATCACGAGCAGAGCCATGTATCTTCCTGTGCAGGGTGTGCCGGTGGGTGGTCGTCGGACGGCGGCGTCCCGACCGGAGGTCTGAGGATCCAGTCTAGGGGTCGCCGGGGGCTGTCCTTGACGCCGGGGAATCCACCCCGTCGACGACCCGCCTCCCACCGGGCGTCGCGAATGGTTGTCGTGCGGTCCACCGGGCGTCGCGAATGGTTGTCGTGCGGTCCACCGGGCGTCGCGCGTGGTTGCCGGCCCGTGTGCGGCATACCCTCGTGGTCATGGATGACGAGGACCGGATCGCGCTGCTCATCGACTACGAGAACCTCGCGCTGGGCTCGCGGGACCACCTGGGGGTGCCGTTCGACCTGCGACCCGTGGCCGACGCGCTCGCCGAGCGGGGCCGGGTCGTGACGCGACGTGCCTACGCCGACTGGTCCTACTTCGACGACGACCGGCGGATGCTCACCCGCAACCACGTCGAGCTGATCGAGATGACCCAGCGCATGGGCGCCTCCCGCAAGAACGCCGCCGACATCAAGATGGCGGTCGACGCCGTCGAGATGGCCTACGAGCGCGACTACCTGACCACCTTCGCGATCTGCACCGGCGACAGCGACTTCACCCCGCTCGTGCACAAGCTGCGCGAGCTCAACAAGCGGGTCATCGGGTTCGGGGTGCGCGACTCCACCTCGACCATGCTGCCGCCGGCGTGCGACGAGTTCCTCTACTACGACGACCTGGACGGCGTGGTGCCGGCCGAGGCGGTCCCGGCGGCCGAGAAGGGGATTGGTGCGCGCAAGGGACGTGGTCGCGGGTCCACCGGCAAGGGCGCTGCCGCCGCGGCTCCTGTGGAGGAGCCGGAGCCCTCGACGGAGGACAACGGCGAGTCCACACCCGACCTGGCGGCCCTGGTGGCGCAGACGGTCTCCGGGCTGCAGCGCAGCTCCGGGGGCGCGGTGACCGCGTCCGTGCTGAAGCGGACCCTGGTGCGCAAGGACTCGACCTTCTCCGAGGCGGCCTACGGCTTCCGCGCCTTCGGGGAGCTGCTGGACCACCTCGCCGGACGCGACATCATCGAGCTGAGCGCCGGTCCCGCCAAGGGGGACCCGGAGGTGACCCTGCCCGAGGAGGGCGGGCGGCAGGACGCCTTCGCGCTGCTGCGGCAGACGGTGGGCGAGCTGGACGAGGGGTCCGGGGTCGCGCTCTCCGGCCTCAAGGACCAGCTGCGTGCCCGGCGGGAGGGCTTCTCCGAGAAGCCGCTCGGCTACGGCTCCTTCCTGCAGTTCGCCAAGGGCGCGGACGCCGCCGGCCTGGTGCAGCTGCGACGGCAGGGCTCCGGGTATGTCGTGACCGCCCCCTGAGAGCGGCTCCCGGACGGGTGTGGTCCGACACGCCCAGGGCCGCTCCCGCGTGTCGTACAGATTTTCGATTACCGTCGTCCACATGGTGTCGCCCGTCGACGCGGTCGTCCACAGATCTGTGGTGGAGGCCGAGGTGTGTCGGTGGCGGCGCCTAGCGTCTGACGCAGACGGTGGATCACCCCTCCAGGGTGGTCCGCAGGTCGGTCGAAGGTAGGCGCGCCCGCCACGAGACGAAGGAGCAGGCACATGCCACAGGCAAGCAAGACCACGAGCGCACCCGGGGTCAACAACGACAGGCTGAGGGCTCTCGACACGGTGATGGCCCAGATCGAGAAGCAGCACGGCAAGGGCTCGGTCATGCGGCTGGGTGACGAGGAGCGGCCGCCGATCCAGGTGATCCCGACCGGCGCCATCGCCTTGGACGTGGCGCTGGGTGTGGGTGGCCTGCCGCGCGGACGCGTGGTGGAGATCTACGGCCCCGAGAGCAGCGGCAAGACCACGGTCGCGCTGCACGCCGTGGCCAACGCGCAGCGGGGTGGCGGGATCGCCGCCTTCATCGACGCCGAGCACGCGCTCGACCCGGAGTACGCCAAGAAGCTCGGTGTCGACACCGACGCGCTCCTGGTCAGCCAGCCGGACACCGGCGAGCAGGCGCTGGAGATCGCCGACATGCTGATCCGCTCCGGTGCGCTCGACATCATCGTCATCGACTCGGTGGCGGCCCTGGTGCCGCGGGCCGAGATCGAGGGGGAGATGGGCGACAGCCACGTCGGTCTGCAGGCCCGGTTGATGAGCCAGGCGCTGCGCAAGATCACCGGTGCGCTCAACTCCACCGGGACCACCGCGATCTTCATCAACCAGCTGCGCGAGAAGATCGGCGTGATGTTCGGCTCTCCCGAGACGACGAGCGGCGGCAAGGCGCTGAAGTTCTACGCCTCGGTGCGGATCGACGTCCGTCGGATCGAGACGCTGAAGGACGGCACCGACGCGGTCGGCAACCGGACCCGCGCCAAGATCGTCAAGAACAAGGTGTCCCCGCCGTTCAAGCAGGCCGAGTTCGACATCCTCTACGGCCAGGGGATCTCCCGTGAGGGAGGGCTGATCGACATGGGTGTCGACCACGGCTTCGTCCGCAAGTCCGGCGCCTGGTACACCTACGAGGGCGAGCAGATGGGGCAGGGCAAGGAGAACGCCCGACAGTTCCTCAAGGACAACCCGGACATCGCCGACACCATCGACCGCAACATCAAGGCCAAGCTGGGCATCGGGGTCAGCGCCGCACCGGCCGGCGAGGACCTCCCGGACGGGGTGGACCCGGTCACCGGTGAGGTCTCGGTCGACTTCTGATGGCCGGCGCAGACAGGCTGTCTGCGGCCCGGCAGGCGCTGGCGGCGGCCGAGGACGCCGCCAGCGCCTACGGCCTGGCGCCAGGCCGACCGGGGGCCCCTGGCACTGGTGTCGGAGACGCTGACGGCGAGCCCGATCCGCAGGCCGTCGCCCGCAAGATCGTGCTGCGCCAGCTCGCCATGGGCCCCCGGACCCGGAGCCAGCTGGCGGACAAGCTGCGTGACAAGGGGTGCGACCCGCAGGTCGCGTCGCGCGTCCTGGACCGCATGAGTGAGGTCGGTCTCGTCGACGACGAGGCCTACGCGGAGATGTATGTCCGCTCCAAGCAGGAGACCAAGGGCCTGGCCGCCGGTGCCCTCCGCCAGGAGCTGCGGAAGAAGGGGGTCGCCGACGAGGTCGTCGACAGCGCCCTGGAGGACATCGACCCCGAGCACGAGAAGGAGCAGGCGCGTGCGCTGACCGAGCGCCGGCTCCGGACCATGCGTGGTCTGGACCGCGAGGTGCAGACCCGTCGGCTCGCCGGGTTCCTGGCCCGCAAGGGCTACAGCTCAGGGGTGTCCTACCAGGTCATCCAGGAGGCGCTCTCCGACCTGCCGGAGAACCACCGCGACTGAGGGATTCCTGGCTCAGCGGACCTTCGGCTCCGGCAGCTCCGGCGGGGTGGCCGCCGGGCGCTGGGCGAGGAGCTCCAGCGCCTCGTCGACGGCACGGTCGAGCTGCAGGTCGCGGCCCTGAGCCGTGTCGGCGGGGGAGTGGACCACCTCGATGTCCGGGTCGACGCCGTGGTTCTCCACGCCGAACCCCTTGCCCTCCAGCCAGAAGGCATACCGCGGCTGGGTGATCTGGGTGCCGTCGACCAGGTCGAACCTCCCGTCGATGCCGACCACGCCACCCCAGGTCCGGACCCCGACCACGGGGCCGAGACCGAGGGCCTGCGCCCCGGCGTTGACGATGTCGCCGTCCGAGCCCGAGTGCTGGTTGGCGACCAGGACGACCGGGCCTCGGGGTGCCTGCTCCGGGTAGCGGCCGGCGGACTCGTAGTAGCGCGCCGGGGCCCACCCCACGACCCTGGCCGTGAGCCGGGACAGGACGAGCTGGCTGGTGTGGCCGCCACGGTTGTAGCGGACGTCGACCACCAGCCCCTCGGCCCGGGTGGCGTGGTGCAGGTCGCGGTGCAGCTGGGCCCAGCCCACGCTCATCATGTCGGGGATGTGCAGGTAGCCGAGCCGTCCGCCGGACCGCTCGGTCACGTAGTCGCGCCGCGAAGCGACCCAGTCCTGGTAGCGCAGAACCTCCTCGTCCGGCACGGGGACGACCACCACCTGCCGGTCCTCGCCGTTCCGGCGCAGGGTGAGCTGCACCGGCTTGTCGGCGGCCCCCACGAGCAGCGGCGCGGGGCCGGCCGCCGGGTCGACGGGCCGGCCGTCGACGGCCACGACGACGTCGCCCTCCTGGGCCCCCACGCCGGCCGCCTGCAGCGGCGACCTCGCGTTCGGATCGCTGGACTCGCCAGGCAGGATCCGGTCGATCCGCCAGCCGTCTGCGGCCGCCGAGAGGTCCGCTCCCAGCAGGCCGAGCCGCCGGTCCAGGTCGCCGGGCGGGTGCGGGGGCGTGACGTAGGCGTGCGAGGTGTTGAGCTCACCGACCGTCTCCCACAGGACGTCCTGCAGGTCGTCGTGGGTCGCCAGCCGGGCCACGAGCGGGCGCCACCGGTCCGTGGTCGCGGCCCAGTCCACCCCGTCCATGTCCGTCCGCCAGAAGTGGTCCCGCATGATCCGTGCGTTCTCGTCGAACATCTGCAGCCACTGCACCCGCGGCTCGACCTCGACGCGGACCCGGGTGAGATCGACCTTCACCCGGTCGGCCGCACCCTCCTCGCCCTCCTCGGGCTTCCGGTCGGCCGGCTGCACGTGCAGCGACTCCTCGTGCTGGACGACGACCCGCTCGCCGTCGCCGGAGACCCGGTAGTGGTCCACGGCGTCGACGACGGTGGTGAGGGTCCGCTTGAGGAAGCTGTAGAACTCCAGCGAGTCCTTGGCGCCCTCACCCTCCACGCCGGAGCGTCGCGTGCCCAGCACGCCGGCCTCGCCGGCCACCCGCACCCAGAGGACACCGTCCTTGGCGGCGCGCAGGTCACGGTAGTCCGCCGAGGGCACCGGGAAGGGAGTGATCCGCTGCTCGGCACCTGCGGCGTCGAGGTCCGGGCTGGCAGGGGGCTGGGCGGGTGTGCCGCTCGGGTCCCCGCCGTCGGACTCCCCGGCCGTGCCGGACCGCTCCGCAGCCGGCTTGTCCTCCTGCGCCTCGCTGATCCGCCACCCCTGCAGGCTGGGCCCGAAGGGGGCCGGCTCGTCGGCGGCCAGCGGGATGAGCCACGGGCGGGTGGCCCCCGCGAAGCTCAGGGCGAACTCGTGCGCGTCGTAGGTGGGGTCGAAGGTGCGGTCGGAGAGGAAGACCACGGCGGTCCCGTCGTGGGTGAAGTCCGGGTCGCGGTCGTGGTACCGACCGGTGGTCAGCGCGACCGCGTCGCCCTCGCCGGGGACGTCCAGCAGCATCAGCTGGTGGTGCTCGCCCTCCCCGCTGGTCGGCTGGCTCCAGACGAGGTAGCGGCTGTCCGGGGAGAACCGCGGGGTGAGCGCCTCACCCTGGGGTGAGCGGCCCACCTCACGCGTCCGGCCCGAGGCGACGTCGAGCAGCCGGACCGTCCCGTCGTGGCTGATCGTGGCGACCCGCGACCCGTCCGGCGACGCAGCTAGGTGCAGCACCCGGCCGAGGTCCCCGGCGGCGACCCGCCGGGGTGCCTCCGACCCGTCCAGCGTGTGCACCTCGAGCGCGTCCTCGCCCTCCGCGTCGGTGACCAGGACCGCACGCGCCCCGTCGCGTCCGAGGAAGGCGGGCTCCCGGGTGCGCACCGCCGAGTCGGCGACGAGGGCCCGGACCGGCCCGGCACGGTGGCTCGCCCAGAAGGTCGCGCCGGTGGTGCCGACCAGGCTGGCGTCACCCCCGTGGTCGACGCTGAGGTGGTCCAGCCGCTCCGGGGCGGGCACGGTATGCCTGGCCGGCGGCCCGACCGGCAGGCTCACCTCGATCCGGCGCGGGGTGGCGGTGAGCGAGTCGAGCAGCCACAGCTCGCCGCGGCTGTGCCAGACGACGCGGGTGCCGTCGGTGCTGGCGTCGCGGACGTAGCCGACGCTCTCGTCCTGCGTCGTCAGCTGGCGCGGCCCGGTCGCCGTCCGGCGCAGCCGGCCGGTGGTCCCGCCCGGCCGCTCCCAGGCCCAGAGGTTGGCCTGCTCGTGCGCCCGGTCGGGGAAGGTCGCGGCCCGGTCGGAGACGAAGAGGAGCGTGTCGCCGACCCACATCGGGTCCACCAGCGACGCGGACTCGTCGGCGAGCAGCTGGGTCCACTCGCCGCGGCCGCGGTCGTCCAGCCACAGCCGGGGGGCGGTGCCGCCGCGGTACCTCTTCCACTGCGCCGGGACGCGGCTACCGACCGTGCTGAGCGCGACCGTGCCGTCGCCCCGGACGGCGACCCCCCAGGCGCTGCCCCACGGCATACGCTCCACCGCGCCGTCCAGCCCGACAGCCTTGACCACGGCGTGGCGCATGTTGCTCTCACCGGCGTTGCTCGCGACCAGGACCCGGCCGTCCGCGCTCCACCCCAGGACCAGCGTCGCCGAGCCGGCCCACCAGGTGAGCCGTCGGGCGGCACCGGTGGCCACCTCGACCAGCATCACCTCGGGGTGGCCGTCGCGATAGCTGACGTAGGCGATGTGCGCGCCGTCGGGCGAGAAGCGGGGAGTGCGTGCGGGCTCGTGGTCCGCGGTCAGCCGCCAGGCCCGACCGCCGTCGACCGGGGCGATCCACAGGTCGTCGTCCGCGACGAAGGTGACCAGGTCGTCGTGCAGGTGCGGGTAGCGCAGGTATCCGGTGCTCACGCGGCCGACCTTACGTCGCGGGGCGGCCGAACGCACCACGGTTCTCGTCCGGCCGCGGCCGGCTACTCGTCCTCGCTGCGCGGCTCCTCGTCCGAGGGCTGCCACTCGACCTCGGTCAGCTCCTCCCGGCTCGAGTCCGGGTCGTGGTAGTGCATGGCCGACTCCTCGGGCGAGTCCCAGCTGGTGGTGTGGCACTCGCGGGCGATGTCGCGCGCCTCGTGGTCCGGGCGGTGCCGCTCGGCATACCGCGGCGACTCCTCCTGACGCTCCCGCTGGGCGATGCTCTCCACCCGTGACTGCTCGTCCGCGGTGACGCCGAAGGCGCTCGAGCCCCAGTAGTGCTCACCGCTGCTGTAGCCGCGGTCCAGCACGTCGCCCTCCCCGTCGAGCGTGTCCTCCGGCTGCAGCTGGTCCTCGGCGTCGACGCTCCACACCCCGAGGTCGTCGCCGATGGTCTCGCGATCGGCCTGGTCGCTCATGACGGTGCTCCTTCGCTCACGCCCGATGGAGCACACAGTAGCGCCGGGAGGGTCGGTGCGGCAGCCGGAGCGGGCCGTGCGACAGACTGCGCGGTGTGACCACCGCCCTGCTCGTCGTGCTGGCCGTCGCCGTCGGGGCGGCGCTGCAGCGGGTGGCCGGCATGGGCCTGGGTATGACGGTGGCGCCGGTGGCGTCGGTGCTGCTGGGCCCCGTGGCGGGGGTCACGGTCTCCAACGTGACCGCGATCGTGGCGGCCGCCATCCTGGCCGTCCTGCTGCGCGGCGACGTGGACTGGCGGCGGTTCTGGACGCTGGCGCCGCTGCTGGTGCTCGGCTCGGTCCTGGGCGCGCTGGTGGTCCGGCACACCTCCACCGCTGCGCTCGACATCGTGCTCGGGGCGAGCGTGCTCATCGCCATCGCGGCCGTGCTCGGTCTGCAGGAGCGGATCCGGGTGACCGGACGGGGCGCCGTGCTCGTCTCCGGCGCGGTCGGCGGCTTCATGAACACCACGTCGGGGGTCGCGGGTCCGGCGATGGCGGTGTACGCCGTCGCCTCGCGGTGGGAGCACCGCTCCTTCGCCGCGACGCTGCAGCCGATCTTCCTGCTCGCCAACGTCGCCTCGGTGATCACCAAGCTGTCCCTGGGTGCCATGCCCGAGCCGGGGGTGGTGCCGTGGTGGGCCTGGTGGGTGGCGTGCGCCATGGTGCCGGTCGGGATCGTGCTGGGGTCGGTCGTGAGCGGTCGGGTCAGGACGCAGACGGCCCGGCGGGTGGCCATCTCGGTGGCGGCCGCCGGCGGGGCGATCGCGCTGGTGCGCGGGCTGGTGGGCTGGCTGGGCTGAGGCCGACGGAGGGACACCGGGCGGCGTCGGAGCACGTATCCTGGAGGGTGCGATGACGACCAGCACCAAGACCTACGACGTCCGCACCCACGGGTGCCAGATGAACGTCCACGACTCCGAGCGCCTCTCCGGCCTGCTGGAGACCGCGGGCTACGTCGACCTGACCAGCCTGCCCGGTGACCAGCGGCCGGAGGTCGCCGACGTCGTCGTCTTCAACACCTGCGCGGTGAGGGAGAACGCCGCCAACAAGCTCTACGGCAACCTCGGTCAGCTGCGCCCGGCCAAGCAGGCCAACCCGGACATGCAGATCGCGGTCGGCGGGTGCCTGGCGCAGAAGGACCGGTCCACGATCGTGGAGCGTGCGCCGTGGGTGGACGTGGTCTTCGGCACGCACAACGTCGGCTCGTTGCCCGCCCTGCTGGACCGGGCCCGGCACAACAAGGCCGCCGAGGTCGAGATCCTGGAGTCGCTGGAGACCTTCCCCTCCACCCTCCCGACCCGGCGCGACTCGGCCTACTCCGGCTGGGTGTCGATCTCGGTCGGGTGCAACAACACCTGCACCTTCTGCATCGTCCCGGCGCTGCGCGGCAAGGAGAAGGACCGGCGGCCCGGCGAGATCCTCGCCGAGATCGAGGCGCTGGTCGCCCAGGGCGTCGTCGAGATCACCCTGCTGGGGCAGAACGTCAACACCTACGGCGTCGAGTTCGGCGACCGGCTGGCCTTCGGCAAGCTGCTGCGCTCCTGCGGGGAGATCGAGGGGCTGGAGCGGGTCCGCTTCACCAGCCCGCACCCCGCAGCCTTCACCGACGACGTGATCACCGCGATGGCGGAGACGCCGAACGTCATGCCCAGCCTGCACATGCCGCTGCAGTCCGGCTCGGACCGCGTCCTCAAGGCGATGCGCCGGTCCTACCGCAGCGCGAAGTTCCTCGGGATCCTGGAGCGGGTGCGGGAGCAGATCCCGGACGCCGCGATCACCACCGACCTCATCGTCGGCTTCCCCGGAGAGACCGAGCAGGACTTCCAGGACACCCTCGACGTGGTGCGCGAGTCGCGCTTCTCCAGCGCCTTCACCTTCCAGTACTCCATCCGCCCCGGCACCCCGGCCGCCGAGATGGACGACCAGGTGCCGAAGGAGGTCGTCCAGGAGCGCTTCGACCGGCTCATCGAGCTGCAGGAGGAGGTCTCCTGGGCCGGCAACCGCGAGCTCGAGGGGCGTGAGCTCGAGGTCCTGGTGGCGCCGGGAGAGGGCCGCAAGGACGCCGAGACGCACCGCCTGTCCGGGCGGGCGCGGGACAACCGCCTGGTCCACTTCGCGGTGCCCGAGGGTGCCGAGGTGCCGCGGCCCGGGGACGCGGTGAGCGTCGCGGTCAGCTACGGCGCGCCGCACCACCTGGTCGCCGACTCCGGGCTGCACGGCGGGGTGTATGCCGTCCGCCGCACCGCGGGCGGGGACGCCTGGGCGGCGCTGCAGGAGGGCGGGACGCCGGGCGCGGTGCGGAAGCCGGCGGTGAGCCTGGGCATACCGACCGTGGGTGCGCCACCGGCCCGCGAGGTGGCTGCGCCCGTCTGCTGCCCGACGGACTGAGCGGCGAGGACCCAGGGCCCGGCTCAGGGCTTGGTGCCGCCCGGGGAGTGGCCGCCCGCCGCCTCGGAGGCGTCCGCCACCCGGTCCGCCTCGGCCGCCTCGCGCGCGGCGTGCTCGGCCTCCAGGTGCTCCTCATGCGCGTCCTCGCGCTCTGCCCTGGCGACCTCGGCCTTGTAGTCGGCCTCCATCCGGTCCACCTCCGCGCGCGCCTCGGGCTTGCCGTGGAAGCGCACGACGCTGTAGACGAGCAGGATGATCGCGATGGCGCTGGAGGCCAGCATGGTGATCGCCACGGTGCGCCCGCCGAAGAGCCACCAGTGGTCCGCGATCGGCCACCACCCGGGCGGGGGAGGCGAGATGAACCACACCACGCCCACCCCGATGAGGACCAGGGTGATGAGCACCGACACGGCGATGCGGGGGATCGTCTCGACCCCCTCGGCGGCGCCGCGCAGGGCGCGGATCTTCACCGGGGTGGTCCAGCGGCGGGCCCAGTCGTACTGCGTGGACAGGATGGCCAGCCCGGCGAAGGTGAGCAGCAGGCCCGGGCCGGGCAGGAAGAGCGCGAGCACGCCGGCCACCAGGACGACCCACCCCAGGGTCTCCAGCGCGATCCGTTTGGCGGCGTTCACAAGGGTCAAGCGTAGGCGAGCGGTCGCGCCGCGGCGACCGCGCACTTCGCCGCCCGCTCCGACCGGGCGCCGGGGCCTGGCCCGTCCACCCCGCCCCGGCCCACAACGGATGTGGCAGGCTACCGCCCGTGACATGGCGCCAGGTCGACCGTGACGAGCTGCTCCACCACTCCGCCCGTGACCCCTTCGTCCGCTTCGCCACCAGCCACGAGCTGCTGGCCGTGGCGGGGCCGCACGGATGGGCGTGCGTGAGTCCGTGGCGCCCCGGGTCGCGGCACTGGGGCGGTGCGGCGGTCGTGGAGGCCGGTGCGCCGGCCCGGGCCGAGACCGACGCGCTGGCCGCGATCGTCGATGCCGCCGGGGACGAGGTGGCGCTGGAGTGGTTCTCCACCGAGGACCGGCGTGGGCTCGACCTGCCGGAGGCCTACGCCAGCACCGGGTCCGGGCGCTGGTCCTTCCTGTGGTGCGAGGAGGAGACCTGCGCGACCGTCCCCGCGGGGCTCGGCGAGCTGGGCCTGGAGGTCGTGGAGCTCGACGACCGGGAGGACGCGGACCTGCTGCACGCCTTCGGCCGCACCCACGGGGAGGATCCCTACATGGGCTTCCCCGGGCACGGCTTCGCCTCGCTCTGGCTGGCGGTGCGCGACGAGGTCGGCCGGATGGTCGCCGTCGGGGCGCTGCACGAGCTCGGCTCCGGCATGCCCCATCTCGCCGGCATCGTGGTGCGCCCGCAGCGGCGCGGGCAGGGCATCGGGGCGATGCTGACCGAGGCCCTCACCGCCCGGGCCGTGGAAGAGGCGGGAGTCGCCACGCTGAGCGTCTTCTCCGACAACGTCGGTGCGATCAGGCTCTATGAGCGGCTGGGGTATGCCACGGCCCACCGCTTCCACACCCGGGAGCTGGACCCGGCGGCGGTCACCGCCTGACCCGCGCGCCGGGGTCACCGACGTGCCGGGCCGACGACCTGCCCTGGCGCCTACGATGGAGCGGTGACTGCACGGCATACCCCGCCAGCGACGGTGCCGCCCCCGAGCCCGCGCCAGCGCGGGGCCGGCCGGCTCGCCGCGGCGCTGGTCGCCGTCGAGGCCCTGGTGATCACCGGTCTGGCGGTGTTCTACCTGGTCGAGCTGGCGCTGGGGGAGGGGCAGGACCTGATGATCGTCATCATGTCGGTGGTGACGATGGTGGTCTTCATCATCGGGCTGGCCTACACCGCGCTCGGCCTGTGGCGTCGCCACCCGCGGTCCCAGGCGCCGGCGATCGCGTTCAACTTCCTCATGGTGCCGCTGGGCATCGCGCTCTTCCCGCTGGCTCCCTGGTGGCTCGCCGGGACGGTGCTGGTCCTGGGGGTGGCGACGGTCGTCGCGGCCTTCCTCATGGGCCGGCTGGAGGACCGCGACCAGCCCGCACCCGCCTGAGCCGGGCTGCCTCGGCGACGCGCGGCCCGTCTGAGCGCCGTCTCGTCCACTGAGAGCCTCGAGGTCAGCTGACAGCCTCCTCGAGGAGGCGGTCAGTTGACGAACCGGCTCGGAGTGGCCCCCGCCCCACCGGCTGCCAGCACCGTGATGCCTCAGGACCGGCGGCGACGCAGGCCGGCGAGCAGCTCCGGCCCGGCACGGAAGTCGATCCGGTGCACCAGCCCGTCGTGGACGGTGAAGTCGAAGGCGACGCGAGGCTGGCCCCGGTGGAACCACGCCGCGCCGGGCCGCTCCTCGACGTAGACCGGCAGCGCCGCGGCGGCACCCCCGTCGAACATCTCGGCGACGGCCTGCCGTCCCTCGATCCGGGCCGGCGTGCCCACCTCCACCGCGGCGGCGTCGCCGACCACGACCGCGTCCGGGGCGAGCAGCTCCAGCAGGCTAGCGAAGTCTCCCTGCCGGGCGGCGGCGAGGAAGGCGTCGACCACCACGGCGTCCGCCCGGCCGTCGGGGTCGACCGGCTGCGCCAGCTTGCCCCGGGCGCGCGAGGCCAGCTTGCGGGCGGCCTCCGGGCTGCGGCCCAGGATCGCGGCGATGGTGGGGAAGTCGACGGCGAAGCTGTCGTGCAGCACGAAGGCGACCCGCTCGGCAGGGGAGAGCCGGTCCAGCACGGCCTGCAGCGCGACCCCCACAGTGTCGGCCAGCACGACGTCGTCGGCCGGGTCCGGCGCGGCCGGTGCCTGGACCTCGTCGGGGTCGACGGGCGATGGTATGCGCGCGCGCAGCCGGTCCAGGCACAGCCGCACGGTCACCGTGGTGAGCCACCCCGGCAGGTTGTCGATGTCCGTCACGCGTTCCCGGTCCTGCCGCACCCGAAGGTGCCGCCGGGACAGGCTCGCGTCCGAGATCGCCAGGTCGCACCGCGGATCGCGCCCGACCGTGACCCACCGCCCGGGGAGCAACGGGACGGTGCCGCCTGCGTCCGGGCCGGTCGCCACGACCAGGCACGGCACCCCCACCGGTCCTGGGGGTCGGCCACCGTCCGGCCGCGTCCCCGACCACCGCCCCGTGCTCCAGCGGTGTGCGCCCGGGCCGAGCCGCACCGGCGCTGTCGGTCTCCACGCACCCCACGTGTGCCATCAGCTCCTCGACGGTGCTGCCGTCGGGTGCACGCACGGACAGCTGCTCCACCCGCCCCTCCCGGCGCCTGGTGACCATGACTCTCATCGGTCCATCGTGGGGTGACCAGGCACCCGCCGACGGACGTTGTCCACAGGTTCGGACGCGGGCGCTGATGCGCTCCCGGCACACGGCATACAGTGACGGCGAGGAGGCGCGGCCTTGGCAAACACCCGGGGCCGGTGTCAGGATCGACCAGACAGTTGGCTGGGGAGCTGCCGGGAGGGCGGGGTGCGCAGCACGGTGAGGGGAAGCGGAGGACCAATGATGAATGCGCAGGTGAGATAGGTTTGCTGGTGATGAACACGTTGGTGGTGGATGCCCTGTGATGGACCTGCTGCGGACCGTGGGCGGACTGCTGGCCCTCCTTGTGATCGGGCTGTGGCTGATCCACTGGGGTTTGAGGGACCAAGCACGTGAGCAGCTGCGGGGGCGGGTCGAGCCCTACCTCTAGTGGTCTTAGCTAAGGCAGGCAGGCGAAGCGCCGCCCCGACTCCGAAGAGGATGGTGGGGGCGGCGGTGCCTCCCTGTCCGGAGCCCAGCGCGTCTTCCCCAGAAGCGACGGGCCACCAAGGGCTCGGGAGGCGGCTACGAGGGTGGCTGTGGAGGGGCCACCGACGTAGCAGGTCTGTCTAGGTCTGGCCGTGCCGGCAGACAAGTCGAAGCGATGCGGACCACTGGCTGAACGGGGCGTCCAGCACGTACTGGCCCCCCCGCAGCTGGCCGGGAGCTGTTCAGGAAGGAACGGCTCCAACTGAAGGCGTTCAGGATTGCGCCCGCAGGTGCGCTCAAGTCGCTGACTGTTCCGCCGCTGTACAATCTGCCAAGGGTGCTAGAGGCGGGGCAGGCCGGAGAGACGGTCTACGTGGTTGAGGGCGAAGGGCGTAGATGCGCTCTCGGCGCTGAGCCTTGTGGCGACGTGCAACTTCGACGGGGCTGCTGTGGCCCCGGGCCGATCGAGAGGCGCCCTGGGTACTCCCAGCAACTCGCAGGCGCGAACGTGATTGTCGTGGCGGACAAGGACGAGCCAGGGTTCGCTCATGCTGCATCCGTCCAGGCCTCGCTCGTCGAGCATGGCGTCCCTGCCCACGTTCGCGACGCAAGGGAAGGAAAGGGCGTTAGTGACCACCTCACCGCCGGCAGGGACGTTTCGGAGCTTGCGGTCGTGTCTATGCAACAGCAGGCTCCTCCGGAGGCCCCGCCTGCCGTGGTGCAAGTACCCACCCCGGTGGATTGGGCGAGATGTGGAAGGTGGTCCGTGAAGACGCAGCGACTCCTGCTTTCGCCATGAGTCCGCACCCGTGCACGACCGCGGGCAGGTTAGGTTGACCCTGGACGCCTACGAAAGGGAGACCGTGAGCGCGACCGGAGAGTACTTGGCGGCCCTGAACTCTACACTGACCGCCGGTGATGCCACCGAGCACAGTCACAGGCCTGCATTTAAGGCATGGGCCGAGTCGTTCAAGGACGAGCTGACTGCGACCAACGAGCCCAAACAATCAGAGTCGAACGCGCCGGACTTCGATATCAAGAAGCAGCGACGCCACGGTTCCCTCTCCATCGGAAAGATCGAGGCCAAGGACGTAGGTGTGCGGCCAGGGCTGAAAGCAATTGAAGATGACTCCAACAGGGACACCCCTAGAACTGCCAACGGGCGTCAACTGAAGAGGTACCGGAACGCCTTCGCCAATCTTCTCCTGACAGACTACGTGGAGTTTCGCTGGTATCGGCGTGGTGATCTTCGAGCTACCGCCAGGCTGGGAGCGATCGCTGAGGGGCAGATCATTCCGGACGCGGACGGTATCGCGGCCATCGACGCCTTGATGAAGGCCTTCCTGGAGGCTGATCCTGAACGGATCCGGTCTGCGCCAAACCTGGCTCGCCGCATGGCTGGCCTTGCTGCGATTATTCAAGACGTGGTGCACCGGTCCTTGACAAAGGGGGCAGCGTCGGATACTACCGTGGGACTCAAAGCCGCCTTCGAGGACACACTTGTTCCCGACCTCAGTGATGAACAATTCTCGGATATGCTGGCACAAACAATTGCCTACGGGCTGTTCGCTGCGCGAGCGCAAGCGCCGGGGGCTGACACTTTTACCCGCTCGGATGCAGCCCACCTTATCCCCAGGACGAATCCGTTCGTTCGCGGGCTCTTCGCGCATCTGGTCGGGCCCGCCCTCAATGACGAGCCGTACGCAGGTTTGGTCGACGACTTGGCGCAGTTGTTGAGCGATGCCGATGTGGACCACATTCTCAGCAAGTTCGGTGCGGAAAAGGGCGACCCGACGGTTCATTTCTACGAAACATTCCTAGGCGCATACAATCCCTCGCTGCGGGACATACGCGGGGTCTACTACACTCCCCTGCCGGTCGTAGACTTTATCGTGAAGAACGTGGACCACGTCCTGAAGGAGAGTTTTGCGCTTCGGGATGGGATTGCAGACACGTCGAGGACGAGTGACGGCCAGCATAAGGTGTTAGTGCTGGACCCAGCAACTGGAACGGGGACGTTTCTATATGCCACTATTGCGCGCATCAGGAACTCGTTCATCGCTCGCAAGCGCACCTCTCTTTGGTCGGCATATGTGTCGGAGCACCTGCTGCCTCGCATGTTCGGCTTCGAGCTGATGGTTGCGCCCTACGCCGTCGCTCACCTCAAGCTGGCCCTGCAGTTGGGAGGCAAGGACCTTCCCCGGGATGAGCGACATGACATCGAATACGATTTCGCGAAGGATGAGCGCATCGGCGTTTATCTAACAAACGCACTGGATCCAGCTGAAGCGCATACGACTCTTCCATTGGGCAAGTTCATTACGGATGAAGCAAACGCTGCTTCGGCGGTGAAAAGCGAGAAGCCGATCATGGTAGTTATGGGAAACCCACCCTACCAGGGCCAGTCCGCCAACTCTTCGACTCGCCGCGAGTTTTCGCGCACCGTCAAGGGCGCTGCTCAGTACAAGACCGTCAAGACCGCGATTGGCACTCTGCTCGAAGACTATTATGCGGTGGATGGCGCACCCCTGGGAGAGGTCAATTCGAAGTGGCTACAGGATGACTACGTTAAATTCATCCGCCTCGGTCAGGACCGAATCGAGAGGACCGGCCAAGGTGTCCTCAGCTACGTGACCAATCACACTTATTTGGACGCGCCTACCTTCCGCGGGATGCGCGCTAGCTTGCTCCGAACATTTGATGACATCTACGTCCTGGACCTACACGGGTCGATGCGTCGAAGGGAGGTGAACCCTGATGGCGGGGTGGACGAGAACGTCTTCGATGCCATTCAGCAAGGTGTGGCCATCGCTCTGTTTGTGAAGAGCAGCGACTCCAAGGACCTGGCCACCATTCACTACACGGATGCCTGGGGTAGCCGTAAGGCGAAATATGAATGGCTCGAAGAGACGAACTTCCGCGACGTTCAATGGGAGTCTTTCACGCCCACATCGCCCTTCTATGGCTTTCGCCCGGAGGACCAAGACATCCGGGCCGAGTGGGACGCGGCAGTTTCTCTCACCGAGATTTTCCCGGTGTACTCGACAGGCATCGTTACGCATCGTGATGACTTCGCGGTTAATACACGTCGGGACCGCCTCCTGGGTAGACTCAAGGACTTCTGCGACCCGAAGCAGACCGACGCTCAGGTGCGCGCGAAGTATTTCGGAACGAATTCCCGCACTACCGCTACTGGCATCACCTACCTAGCTGGGGACAATCGTGATTGGTCGATGTCCGATCGTCGGGCATCTCTCATCCGGGACAGTGCACGAGCCGAGTCGATCAAGCCGATGACGCATAGACCCTTCGACAACCGCTTCGTGATGTATCACCGAGACGCCATCGATGCGCGAAAGTACGACGTGATGCGCCATATGCTCGACGGCGCAAACCTCGGTCTCGTCTCGGCCCGGAGCAACAAATCACCGGTGCAAGACCAGTTCTATGTGACGGACTTGATGACAGAGGTGAAGGCGGGCGAGGCGACAACGGGCTCTGTGCTTTTCCCGCTGTGGTTGTTCCCGGAGCCAGGGGTAGACGCGCCCGAAACGCTGGATATTCTAGCCGACGGCCAGTCCGAGGTTCGCCCCAATCTCGGCTCCTGTGTGACGGTTTTGATGCAGCGACTTGGTCTTGAGTTGATCAGCGACGGATCGCCCGGGGATCTCGTCACCACGGCGAATCCACACGATGTCCTGGACTACATCTACGGGGTCGTCCACTCCCGCACCTACAGACTGCGGTACGAGGCATTCTTGCGGTCGGACTATCCTCGAATACCATTCACGTCGGATCGCGACACCTTCGCGGCCGTGTGCGCTCACGGGAGGCGTCTGAGGGAGCTGCACACGCTGAAGGCCAGCGATGCTGATGATGGCCCGGCGGAAGTGTCTGCAGGGAGCAACCTGGTGGACAAGATCCCGTTGTCGACGCGCTGGGCGTTGGGTGAGGACGGTGTCGGCCACATCGTCCTCAACCTGGAGGGCGCCAAGGATGGCGGGCCCCAGGTCGTGACAGGCGTGTCTGCAGATGTCTGGGAGTACCACATCGGGGGCCACCGAGTACTGCACAAGTGGTTGGACGCAAGAGCTAGAGACACTCTGACCTTTGACGAGTTGGAACACCTGCTTCGCACCGTCAACGCCCTCACAGAAACGATCGAAACGCAGGATCGCATAGAGGAGTTGCTCTCGTCCTGGCCGCTTCCTGGATCGATGCCCGCGGCAGCGCAGGACCAGGACGCCGGCGAGTCCGAAGTGGTCAGACACGGGTGAACCGGCGGGTGAGTAGCGGCGCGGCCTGTCGAGCGGACCTACGTGTTGCACGCGATCCGGACTGAGCATGGAGGTTGAGGCCTGCACCCATGGCCAGTCGCGCACTTGAGCATGCTCAACTGCCTGGCGGCGGCCATCCCCGCTGGTGAGCGGGTGGTGACCTGCGAGGAGGTCTTCGAGCTGCCGCAACCTAGTTGGCCTCAGACCTTTCACGACCTGAGCGTGTCAGGGGAGGCTGACCACGCACTCCTGGCCGCAGGCATAGCACCAGTCGGCTGAGATTGCCTCTGCCTGATGTGGCTGACAGGCTTCCTGCATGTCTTCGTCGGAGAGGATGAGTGAGCCATGGACCTGCCAGAATTTATGAGAGCCGTAGAGACCACGATGCGGGCGGAGTTCGCTCAGTCCAGAGTGGTCGGACATGCTGGAGATCGAGGCGAAAATCGCGAGCAAATCCTGGTCGATTTCTTAGAGCGACACCTACCGAATCGGTATGGCGTGACAAAAGGTCAAATCATGACCAAGTCAGGAACACTTAGCCATTCGGCCGATGTCATCATTTACGATGCTCTCAATTGCCCTGTCCTCTACAGAAGCCGTACGGCAGTACTGCCAGTTGAGGGCGTCTACGGCATTATCGAGGTGAAGTCTCGACTATCCAAGAGTGAACTGCTCGACGCTATGAACAAGATCGAGACTTTCAAGCGCCTCGCGCCGCGAGACCTCTTTCTGGTCCAGACGCGATCTTATGCTGCCGCAGATCGCCCATCAAGGCCTTTCGGCATTGTGTTGGCGTACGGGTTTGCCGACAATTCGCTGGAGTCACTAGGGGAGAACTATGCTGCCAAGTGTGACGATGTTCACGACGTCAACTTCTTTACGAACTTGGTATGTGTCTTGGGCGAAGGTCTTATTCATTATCAGAAAGCTGACCTTATCGCGGGACGACGGTCTTTGCTTCTTGACACTGATGAGTTCGTGGACCTAGTTGAACTCTGTCAGAAGAAGACCAGAAACGGAGAAGAAGTTGATGACGTAGTCCTCAGCATAAAAATGGATTCTCTTGGGGAAGACTCCTTCGGGCGGTTCTTCGTATACCTATTGATCATGCTTGAGCGCATGAAGTTGGGGACACCCGATCTCGGGGTTTATCTAGATCCAGAATCCAACCGCATGATTAGTAGGGAGTCGTGACGTGCCGCGGATCGAGCACGAGGAGCCCTGCCCCTGCGGCAGTGGGTCAACCTACGGTGCCTGCCACTTTAAGAAGTATGAAGATCGTAGACCACCTATCAAAGACCATGTCCGATTGACGCTTATCCAGGAGCCGGATCCGGGCACGCGGGCCGTCTTTGAGCGAACTGAGGGTGGTAGCCTGATTTTTCAGGGCAGGGAGACGTCATACTCTTACGATTGTTCTGCCTGCGGCGCGCCGCTTGCTGTGGGTATCAACCTTGAACAGATTCAAGGAACTGTTCTCAAATGCTCATCTTGTGACGCATACAATGATACGGTTGAGGGGGCCAAAAGCTGAAATTGTTGAGGCGTTCCTCCGCCACATCGCATTAGGGCGCGAAGCGTTAAGGCGGGACGTATGACAGCTTCGGTTAAAGCGATGCCTATTCGAAATTGCTATACTGGTCGGATCAGACAGTACTGTTCTCGCATAGGTACTTGGCGAGATCAATCACTGAGCGAAACGACCGCCAAGGCTTGCGGGCGGATTGCTTGGAGGCCATAACGCCCTTCGGTGCGGAGTTTCATGCGGTTGGTGTCGAAGAGGTCTCCGGCTTGGGTGGCGGCGAGGGAGTGTGCGTATCGGCAGTTCGGCGCCT
Organism: Serinicoccus kebangsaanensis; assembly: GCF_008919445.1. Taxonomy (GTDB): domain Bacteria; phylum Actinomycetota; class Actinomycetes; order Actinomycetales; family Dermatophilaceae; genus Ornithinicoccus; species Ornithinicoccus kebangsaanensis. The sequence continues at coordinate 112,991 of NZ_VSLG01000011.1, forward strand.
TCGAGGAGTGCGTCGAGCTCACCGGTCACTCGATGTTGTGGATGGCGAGCCAGGCTCTGGCGGTTATCGAGGTGGCGGACCTCTGGACGACCTCGGCGACGAGGAAGATCGACGCGTGCTGCAGGTCGCCTAGTTCGAAGATGTAGGTCAGGAACCGCTCGATGCCGTCGACGAGGTACTCGACTCTCGGCTCGGTGTCCCGGTCCATGAGGAAGACATGTCCATCGAGCCTGTTGGCTAGTGCGTTGTTGAGCCACCGGTGGGCCCCGGTCCCCGGGTAGCAGGTGACTTCGGCGAGGGGCATGTCGTTGGCGATCATGCGCCGACCGTTCTCAGGTGTGGGCGGTTGGCGGGACCACACGACTCGTCGCCGCCCGCACCTGAGAGGTCCCCGATGCCACTTCATCGGGCGCAGGAGGAGGCCCATCACTGGGACCTGGCCGGTCAGTGGTGCACGGGGTTTTCCAGCCCGAGCCCTGGACGTTGGGGGCAGCGCCGAGGTCTGTGAACAGCAGGCGGAGGAGCCGCTGTAGGTCGCTTTCGGGGAGCCTGGTCTGTCGCCAGGCAGGAGAGATGGCTGTGCTCGGAGGCATGGATGTGGTCCCTTGTCAGTTCCACGACCCACCGGGGAGCGCTTGGTCGAAGTTTAGATCTGCTGCCCCGTTTGGCTTGCTCCCGTGTCCATCGTTGGACTCGGGTCCTCATCACCTGGCGCTTGGCGCTGGGGTGCCCTGCGTTCCTGCCGGCCCTTATCAGCCATCTTCAGTTGTCACGGAGGGCCCGGGAGGGCGACCTGGATCATCGAACCACGCTGCAATCAAGCGGCGCAAGAGTGCGCCCGTCGGCGGGATCGCCTTCTCGGCGGGCTGCCTCTACCGCCAAAGTCACCAGATGTCGAGTGTGATTTTTGTCACACCATTACCGCGCGGTCCGGGCGTGTCTGCTGTGGATAACTGCCGTTGACACGTCCTGCGACGGGCTAGATGGACACCGGACGATCCTCCGTCAGAGGTCTTGGATCTAGGCATCCGTACGCACCCGGACCCGTCCCAGCCAGTAGATCGTCCTGTGGCCCAGGTCACGGAGTTATCCACAGGACCTTGCCCCAGCTGACCTGCGGAAGCACAACTGTGTAAGACGCTGGAGTAGACGGAGTCGGCGCTGGCGACATGTGTGCGTATGGTGGTCTCACCAACGCAAAGACCCCTGGGTCGGAGCGGGGCGCACCGGACCTCAGGAGTCTCGCGAGTCAACTTGGCGGCTGACACGCACGACTGTAACGGGTTAAGACCGTCTTTGGTAATTGGTGCAACCTCCTTCGTCCGCAGCGTCTGAGCATCCGACGACGGGCAGGAGGCCCATCATGAGTAGTACCAACATCGCCGCGGTCTGCGGCAACGGCGTCTCGATCGCTTTCAACCCCGACCTGGCGTTGTCCTCGATCAACACCGAACTGCGTGCTCGGTTGAACGAGAACTACGGCGAGGGCGAGGCTCCCGCCCAGGTCCTCGTCGACTTGGCCGACACGGTCGCCAACGACGACGACCCCAACCTGGACTTCGAGGCGCTGCTCGGTCCGTTGGACCAGATGTGGAACGCCCTCGGGGTCCTCCGGCGCTATGCCAACGTGGTTGGGCCGAGGGACCGGGTGACGGCCGAGCACCTGGTGGGTTCCTACGAGTTCTTGCGGAAGGCCCGCCGGACCGGCATCAGCCACGCCTTGGACATCATCGCTGAGCGGTCCGTGGCTCACTTCGATGACAGGCTCCCGCTGCGGCCCTTCGTTGAGGCCCTGTTCGATGCGACGGGAGACTTCGGGAACCTGACCGTCGGGAACCTGAACTACGACAACATCCTGCAGGCGTGCTTCCTGGACCGGTATAAGGGCCAGGTGTGTGACCTCGCCTCCGGTGCCAACAGGATGTTGGCGTCGTCCCTGACGGAGGCCTCGGGGTCCAGCAACATCCCTTGTTTCCAGCTGCGAGACGAGTTGGACTTTCCCCGCTACCGGCGCATCCGCTTGTTGCCGCTGCACGGATCCCTCAACTGGGCCTACTCGCCCAAGGACCACATCACCGTCAAGTTCGACATCGGCACTATGAGGGCCGCTGACTTCTGGAAGTCATGGCGCAACGGCGAGACGGACCTGGAGCCGAAGGTCGTCCTGACCAACCAGCCCACCAAGTCCAAGGTTGTCCTCGAGCACCCGTTCTCGCTTGCGTACCAGGGACTGCGTGAGGCCCTGCTTACGTCCGACCACTGGGTGATCGCCGGGTACTCCTTCCGTGACGCCTGCGTCAACCAGCTGCTGGCCGACGTCATCGAGCAGCGGGGGCACCTGAAGTACCCCAAGATCCTCGTGGTGACGCACGGCAACGACCTGTCCGAGATGCAGGTGAAGACCGCCCTCGGGGTGACCTTGCTGCACGACGTCATCTTCGACCGGGAGAGCGTCATCGGCGTCCAGGACCGCAGGGCCTGGGGTCGCTGGATGGGTCCCACCCCCCTCGCTGCGGTCTCCTGACCCAGACGACGAGCCGGCCACCGACCCCATGCAGGGGTAGGTGGCCCGCTTCGTGTATTCGGGGGCGGCCCGCCCTACACGCCGTCGTTGAACCCGAAGATCTTGGAGGCCTGGGTCCGGTGCGCCGGAGACTGCTTCTCCCACTCCTGCAGGATCCCCTCCTCGGAGGACCGCGAGGGCTTCGCCACCTCCATCCCTGCGTCCCGCAGCGCCCGAGCCATCGCCCGCCGATGCCCCGGCTGCGGGTGCAACGTCCCAGAGGCGGACTCCGGGATCGACTGCGCCGCCTGCGCCTGCTCCCAGGTGCCCTGCAGCAGCAGCGGCTTCGCCATCTCGATCAGCGCGTCCAGGTCCTGGGAATCGTAGAAGTCACGCTCCCCGTCCCCAGTGCCCATCGTCATGAGTGTACGCGTTCCCATCTCCGTCCATGCCTGCGGTCGCCGACCCGTCGTAGGTCGAGTAGCCACTGTTCATGCTGCCTCATCGGCGTCAAGGCGGAACGAGAACGCCGGGAAGACCGTCGCCGCAGAACCATGGTCCCGGTCGTCTTCCTCATCCTCCCGGTGACGGTGCTGTTCGCCGTCTTCCCTGGCGCCAGCCTGTTGCGGCTGGCGCTGTAGTCACCTCACGAAGGAGTCCGATCATGTCCCGACGTATGCGCATCGCACCGACGGTGATGGCCGCGCGGCTGCACCGCTGGCGCCGAGAGCCGGAGCGCGGCGACGTGCCCGGGTGGGTGCTCATCACGATCATGACGGCCGGGCTGGTCGCTGCGCTGTGGCTGGTGGCCGAGCCCCTGCTCACCGGTCTCTTCTCGGACGCCGTCAGCACCGTCGGGCAGTGAGATGAGGGGCGCTGCGCCCGACCGGGGTGCGGCCGCCGCCGAGTTCGCCATGCTCGCTGCCCTGGTCAGCGTGCTGATGCTGGCCGTGGTCCAGCTCGCCTTCGGCCTGCACCTGCACAACACCGCGACCGCGCACGTCGTGGAGGGGGCACGCGTCGGTGCCCGCGCGGACTCCACACCCGCCGACGGGGCGCGCCGGGCGCAGGAGCTGATGGCCTCCAGCCTCCCCGGCGGTGCTCAGGGGGTGGAGGTGACCGCGAGCCGGGTGGTCGTCGGTGGCGTCGCCGTCGTCGAGGTCAGCGCGAGGCTGCGGCTCCCGATCGTGGGGCCGCTCGGGCCGGGGCAGCAGATGAGCGTGGTCGGCCAGGCGTATGCGGAGGACCAGTGACGCCGCGCACCTCGGCCACCCGGACGCGGCGCACCCGACCGGCCGCGACGCCACGCACCCGCGCCACCCCACCGGCGGCGTGGGCGTCCGACCACGGCTCGATGACGATCGAGGTCGCCTTCCTCCTGGTCCTGCTCGTCGTCCCGCTGTTCTACCTCGTGGGCACGGTGGGTCGGGTGCAGGCGGGGGCGTATGCCGTCACGGCCGCGGCACGGGAGGCGGGCCGGGCCTTCGCCACCGCGGACGACCTCGGGGCCGCGCCGGCGCGTGCCGAGGTGGCGGCCGCGCTGGTCTACCGCTCGCACGGGTTCGCCGACGGGCAGGGGTCGGTGCAGGTGGCCTGCGTCGACGGTGACTGTCTCGCCCCCGGGACAGCGGTCGAGGTCAGCTCGCAGATCAGCGTCGAGCTGCCCCTCGTCCCCGACTTCATGCGCGGTCGCGTGCCGACGGCGATGACCCTCACGTCCCACCACACCGAGCCGGTGGACGCCTTCCGCGGCGGCGGCCGGTGAGGCAGCGGCCCGGTGTCGACCGGGAGGCGGGGCAGATGAGCATCCTGCTCATCGGCATGGTGGCGTTGACGTTGACGGTTATCCTCGCCGTGGTCGGGGTGACGGCGGTCCAGCTCACCCGGATCCAGCTGCTCGACGCCGCCGACGCCGCGGCGCTGGACGCCAGCGACGCGCTGGCGCAGGAGCAGGTCTACGAGGCGGGCCTGGGGGCAGGGCCACCGGTCAGCGACGCCACGGTGGTCGACGCGGCCGCGGAGCACCTGGCCGGGCGGGAGCGTCCGTCCCGCGTCCAGGAGTGGGGTCTCGGTGCCGGCACCGGCACGCCGGACGGCAGGACGGCGGTGGTCACCCTCACCGGCCGGGCGAGCATCCCCGTGATCAGCCCGGTGCTGGCAACCTTCGGTGGGGGCGTCACGATCACGGTCACCTCCAGCGCCCGGTCCGAGGTGGAGGGGTGAGGCATACCCCTGCCGCGACTGAGATCATGGCCGGGTGCGCGACATCACGAGCGAGACCTTCGAGGCCGTCCTCTTCGACAACGACGGCACTCTGACCGACTCCCGCGGGTCCGTGGAGCGCTCCTGGCGTGCCTGGGCGGAGGAGCACGACGTGCCGTGGGAGCGCTTCGGGGACTTCCACGGCGTGACCAGCCGGGGGATCGTGGAGCGGGTGGCGCCACACCTGGACGCCGACGCCGCGACCGCCGACATCGACCGGCGCGAGCTCAGCGACCTGGAGGGCGTGGTCGCGCTCCCGGGCGCCGTGGAGGCGCTGGCCGCGACCGGCGACCGGGCCGCCATCGTCACCTCCGCCGGCCGGGAGCTGGCCGAGCTTCGCATCGGCGCCGCCGAGCTGGCCACGCCGCGCGTCCTGGTCAGCGCGGACGAGATCACGGACGGCAAGCCGGACCCCGAGCCCTACCTCACCGGCGCCCGGCGGCTGGGCGTCGACCCCGCGCGGTGCCTGGTCGTCGAGGACGCCACGGCAGGCCTGCTGGCGGGTCGCGCGGCCGGGGCGGCCACCCTCGCCGTGCTCACCACGAGCAAGCGGGACGACCTGCAGCCGCACGCCGACCTCGTCGTGGAGTCGCTCGCCGACGTCCGCTTCGAGCTCGCCGACGGGGGAGTGCGGGTCCGGCTGGCCGCGTCGTCCACGGAGCCCTCCCAGACCGACTGACAGCCGCCTGGTCAACTGGCAGCCGCGTCGTCAACTGACAGCGCCCTCGAACAGGCTGTGGGTTGACATACCGGCTCGAAGTCGGCACCGGGAGCGACCGGGCCGACGAGCACCCGGGGAAGGCCCGAGCACGGCGCGGCCACGCCGCTGACCAGCCAAGCCTGACAAGACGGCAAACCTACGTTACCGTAACCTACGCAAGCGAAACCTACGTCTGCGTAGGTTTCGGGCCCCCGACCAGACAGGTGACCCCTCGTATGGCCGCACCCGTGACGATCGACCTGCCGACCGATCTCCCGACCGCCGACCAGACCCAGACCCGTCGCCCACGCCCCACGATCATCCAGGGCGGGATGGGCGTGGCCGTCTCCGGCTGGCGGCTGGCTCGCGAAGTGTCCCGGGCCGGGCACCTGGGGGTCGTCTCCGGCACCGCCATGGATGCCGTGCTCAGCCGGGTGCTGCAGGACGGCGACCCCGGCGGGCACTACCGTCGCGCGCTCGCGGCCTTCCCGAGCCAGGCCATCGCCGAGCGGGTGCTGGACAAGTACTTCATCGAGGGTGGCAAGGCGCCCGGCACGCCCTACAAGCCGATCCCCAAGCTGACCCTGGAGACCGCCCGCGCCGGGCAGGAGCTCGGCGTGGCCGGCAACTTCGCCGAGGTCTGGCTGGCCCGGGAGGGCCTGCAGGACCACCCGGGCGGAGGCGCCGTCGGGATCAACTGCCTGGAGAAGATCCAGATGGCCAACCCCACCGCCATCCTGGGCGCCATGCTCGCCGGGGTCGACTACGTGCTCATGGGGGCGGGCATACCCCGCGAGATCCCGCAGCTGCTGCGCTCGCTGGCCGCGGGCCGGACCGGCAGCATCTCCGCGGACGTGCTCGGCGGCAAGATGCGCCGCACCATCTCGGTCGACCCGGTGGACCTGCTCGGCGACGACCTGCCCGCCATCGGCAAGCCCGACTTCCTGGCGATCATCTCGGTCGACCAGCTGGCGAACTACCTGCACCGCGACCCCGAGATCCGGCCCGACGGCTTCGTCGTCGAGCGCCCGCCCGCCGGCGGTCACTCCGCGCCGCCGCGCGGCAAGATGCAGCTGGACGAGGCCGGCGAGCCGATCTACGGCGACCGGGACGAGGCCAACCTGGCCAAGATGGCCGAGATCGGTCTGCCCTTCTGGATGGCCGGTGCCTACTCCACCCCCGAGCGGGTCGCCGAGGCCCTGGCCGCCGGCGCCGTGGGCGTGCAGGTCGGCACCCTCTTCGCGCTGTCCCAGGACTCCGGCCTCGCCGCCGGCCCCCGTGGGCAGCTGATGAGCCGGCTGCGGGCCGGTGAGCTGAGCGTGCGCAACGACCCGCGCGCCAGCCCGACCGGCTTCCCGTTCAAGGTCGCCACCCTGGAGGGCACGGCCAGCCAGGTCGAGGTCTACGAGGCGCGCCCCCGGCTGTGCGACCTGTCCTACCTGCGCCAGCCCTACGAGCGCGAGGACGGGGAGATCGGCTACCGCTGCGCCTCCGAGCCGGTGCACATGTATCTCAAGAAGGGCGGCGAGGAGGCGGACACCGTCGGCCGCAAGTGCCTGTGCAACGGGCTCATGGCCAACATCGGCCTGGGTCAGGAGCGCAAGGACGGGTATGCCGAGGACACCCTGGTCACGCTCGGCCAGGACCTCGCCGGCGCCACCGCCCTGATCGAGCGGCACCCCGAGGGCTGGAGCGCCGTGCAGGCGCTGGACTACCTGCAGGAGCAGGTGCCCGCCGAGCTGGGGCTGCGGCACACCGCCTGAGCCAGGCCCCGGCCCGGCCCGCCGGGTGCTTATGATCGGTCTCGCACCGCCGCGCCGGCCCACCTGAGCAGGCCAGACCCGTGGTGCAGCCACGCACCACGAGGGAGGGGCCACGATGGCCGAGACCGCCAGCTCTGCACCGGTCGACCGGAGCCGCGAGGAGCGCAAGGTGCTCGCGGGCACCCTGGTCGGCACCACCATCGAGTGGTACGACTTCTTCATCTACGCCCAGGCCGCGGCGCTGGTCCTCGGCCAGCTCTTCTTCGCGCCCATGGGCGAGGGCGGTGCCCAGCTGGCGGCGTGGGCCTCACTCGGCATCAGCTTCCTGGTGCGCCCGCTCGGTGCGGTCGTCGCGGGGCACCTCGGCGACCGGTTCGGGCGCAAGGTCGTCCTCGTCTTCACCCTGGTCGGGATGGGTGGTGCCACCGCGATCATCGGGCTGCTCCCGACCTACGCCCAGATCGGTGTCACGGCCCCGATCCTGCTCATCCTGATGCGGCTGCTGCAGGGCTTCTCCGCCGGTGGCGAGTGGGGCGGCGCCGCGCTGATGTCGGTCGAGCACGCACCCCGGGGCAAGCGCGGGCTCTTCGGCGCCTACCCCCAGATCGGCGTCCCCATCGGCATGATCGTCGCGACATTGTTCATGTTCGGGCTGAGCACCTTCATGACCGACGAGCAGTTCACCACCTGGGGCTGGCGCATCCCCTTCCTCTTCTCCATCGTGCTCATCGGAGTCGGCTACTGGATCCGCCGCGCCGTCGAGGAGTCGCCCGTCTTCGCGGAGATGGCGCGGCTGCGGGAGAAGGAGTCGGCGCCGCTGGGCGAGCTCTTCCGGCACCACCGCAGGAACGTCCTGCTCGCCGCCCTCATCTTCGCCGCCAACAACGCCGCCGGATATCTCGTCATCGCCTACTTCAACGGGTATGGCGTCGGCGCGCTCGGCATGGAACGCACCGAGACGCTGATCGCCTCGCTGGTCGGCGGGGTGGGGTGGTTGGTGTTCACGCTCTACGGCGGCTACATCTCGGACCGCATCGGGCGCGTGCTGACCTTCCAGATCGGCTACGGCATCATCATCCTCTGGGCGATCCCCATGTGGTTCCTGCTGGACACCGCGGCGCTGCCGCTGTTCACCCTGGCGATCCTGGTGCTCACCATCGGGCTCGGGCCGTCCTACGGCCCGCAGTCGGCGCTCTACGCCGAGATGTTCCCCGCCCGTGTGCGCTACTCAGGCGTCTCCATCGGGTATGCCCTCGGCTCGATCATCGGCGGCGCCTTCGCCCCGCTCATCGCCGAGCTGCTGCTGCAGCGCACCGGGCAGTCCTGGAGCATCGGGGTCTACCTCGCCGTGCTGGGGATCATCTCCTTCGTCGCGGTGTCGATGGTGCCGAAGTCGCTGCAGGACTCCGACCTGCACCTGCGCGAGCACGCGCAGACCTGAGCGGGTCACAGGCCGGCGCGACGGAATACCGGTCGCCGCCTGTCCGCCTGCCGCCCTAGGCTGCCCGCCATGAGCGAACCCACGACCGACGACGTCGGGCGCCCCGAGCCGCCCCTGGCCGCGCCCGAGCTCGCGACCCTCTCCGGCTTCCTCGACTTCCAGCGGGCGACGCTGGAGTGGAAGACCCGCGACCTGGGCGCCGACGGGCTGCGGCTGCGGCTGCCGCAGCACGCCAGCACCATGACGCTGGCCGGGCTGCTCAAGCACCTGTCCTACGTCGAGGACTACTGGTTCACCGAGGTCCTCGCCGAAGCCTCCATGCCGCCGCCCTGGGACGACGTCGACTGGGAGGCGGACCAGGACTGGGACTGGTCGAGCGCCGCCGCCGACGAGCCTGCCGACGTGCGGGAGACGTGGACGACCTCGGTGGAGCGGTCCCGGCAGGCGCTGGCCCGCGCGGTGGAGGCCGACGACGGCGACGACCCGCTCGGTGCCACCCACCCCGCGTGGGGCGGACAGGGCCAGGTGTCGGTGCGCTGGATCCTCACGCACATGGTCGAGGAGTATGCCCGGCACAACGGTCACGCCGACCTGCTGCGCGAGCTGGTCGACGGGCAGACGGGGGAGTAGCCGCCCACGGGCGGGGCCCCGACCTGCTGGGCGTACCCTTGTCGATCGTGGCAGTCGACTTCGAGACCGAGATCAAGCAGCTCCGCACGACCATGGCGTCGGTGCGTGAGGTCACCGACCTCGAGCGGCTGGGCGCGCAGATCAGCGACCTCGAGACCCAGGCCAGCGCACCCGACCTGTGGGACGACGTGGAGAACGCGCAGAAGATCACCTCCGCGCTGTCCCGCGCCAAGGCCGAGCACGACAAGGTCACCGGCATGGACGCCCGGATCGACGACCTGGAGGCGCTGGTCGAGCTCGGGCGCGAGGAGGATGACGCCGAGACGCTCGAGGAGGCGGACAAGGAGCTGACGTCGCTGCGCAAGGCGGTCGAGCAGCTCGAGGTCCGCACCCTGCTCAACGGGGAGTACGACATCCGCGAGGCGGTGGTCACCATCCGCTCCGGCGCCGGTGGCGTGGACGCCGCCGACTTCGCCGAGATGCTCATGCGGATGTATCTGCGCTGGGCCGAGCGGCACGACTACCCGACCTCCGTCCTGGACACGTCCTATGCCGAGGAGGCCGGGCTGAAGTCCGCGACCTTCGAGGTCAAGGTGCCGTATGCCTTCGGCACGCTCGCGGTCGAGGCGGGCACCCACCGGTTGGTGCGGATCAGCCCGTTCGACAACCAGGGCCGCCGGCAGACCAGCTTCGCCGCGGTCGAGGTGGTGCCGCTCATCGAGAGCACCGACACCATCGAGATCCCCGAGGCGGACCTCAAGGTCGACGTCTTCCGCTCCAGCGGCCCCGGCGGCCAGTCGGTCAACACGACCGACTCCGCGGTGCGGATGACGCACCTGCCGACCGGCACCGTCGTGTCGATGCAGAACGAGAAGAGCCAGATCCAGAACCGCGCCGCCGCGCTGCGGGTGCTGCAGTCCCGCCTGCTGCTGCTGAAGAAGCAGGAGGAGGACGCCGCGCGCAAGGAGATGGCCGGCGACATCAAGGCCTCCTGGGGCGACCAGATGCGCTCCTACGTGCTGCACCCCTACCAGATGGTCAAGGACCTGCGCACCAACCACGAGGTCGGCTCCACCGCCGCGGTCCTCGACGGCGACATCGACGACTTCATCGACGCGGGGATCCGGTGGAAGCGGGCCGCGGACCGGGAGTCGGACCAGGGCTGACGCGGGACACGAGCGGGCGGCATACCTCTTGACCGAGGTGTGCCGCCCGCCCGCCTGTGCGGTCAGCCCTTCTTGGGCTTCTTCGGCTTCTTGGGCTTGTCGTGGTTCTTCTTGTCCTTGCCCGTCTGCAGGCCCACCACTACCGGGTCGTGGTCCGAGCTGGCGAACTGGTCGTCGGAGTGGAAGTCGACGACGTTGTAGTTGCGCCGGCTGTACTGGAACGCGATCGACTCATCGCCGTTGATGTCCCAGACCGCGGCCCCGGTGACCAGCCGCTCGGCCTTGTCGTTGGCGAAGACGTGGTCCAGCGACCCGAGCCGGCCGCTGAACTGGTAGGTCGCCGAGTCCGGCTCGAAGGACCGCGCCAGGTTGGTGTAGCCCTCGTCCTCGATGAGCCGGACCGGGTCCTCCCGGCTGTAGGCGTTGAAGTCGCCCATGAGGAAGACCGCCTCGTCGCCGAACATCTCGTCCACCCAGCCGGTCAGCGCCTGGGACTGCGCGACCCGCGAGGGGTTGGCCAGGCCCTGGCCGGTGCCGTCGTCCTCGCCAGACCCCTTGGACTTGAAGTGGTTCGAGATCGCCACGAACGGCTTGCCGGTCTTCTTCGCCTTGAACTTCTGGGCCAGCGGGTAGCGGGCGTTGGCGAAGGCGTCGTCCAGCTGGATCTGCGACGGGCCGAGCAGCTGCACCGCGCCTGGGTCGTAGATGAACGCGGTGCGGATGACGTCCTCGTTCGGCGGCAGCGCCGTGGGGGAGGGGGCATACGCCCACCGCTCCTCGCCGGCTGCTGCGTTCAGCGCGTCCACCAGGTCAGACAGCGCCTTGTCGCGCGGGTGGTCGATGTAGGACAGCCCGGCAGAGTTCTCGATCTCCATCAGCGCCAGGACCTCGGCGTCGGTGCCGTTGATCGCGGTCACCAGCTTGGCCTGCTGGTCGGCGAAGGCGGCCTCGGTCCAGGCGCCCCGGACCTCGCAGAAGTCGGTGGCGACCGGGTTGCCGTCACGGTCCGCGTAGTAGTCGCAGCCCGCCTCGTCCTGCCCCAGGTCGGAGAAGTAGTTGAGCACGTTGAAGGCCCCGATCTGGATGTTGCCACCCACCTCGGGGACGTCTGCCTCGCGGTCGTCCTCGCTGACCAGGGGGTCGGCGGCGCTGTCGGAGCCGACGACCTGGGCGGTCGGCTGCAGCTTCCAGCCGAACCGCTCGTCCAGGATGACGGGCTGGGCGAAGGTCACCTGCGAGCCGGTGCGGTGCGGCTCCTGCGCGGACAGGTAGGGCAGCGGGCTGTCCTGCGCGGTCGCGTTGTTGAGGTAGTCCAGGCTGGACCCGTCGTCCAGGGTGAGGAGCCTGGCGAGGTTGGCTGCTTCGTAGGCCTCCGCCTCGGCCCCGGGGAGCACGACGTCGGTCGCCTGGTAGAGCGGCTCAGTGCCCGGGGTCAGGCCGATCTCGCCGAAGCGGTTGAGCAGGTAGTTGTTGGTGATCGTCCAGGTCCCGGTGGGCTGCACGAGCATCCCCTCGTAGGACTCCTTGTCGGCATCGGTCGCCGGGACGACGTCCAGGTCGGTGGGCACGACCGGGTCGCAGCCCCCCTCGACGACCTCGACCCAGGGGCTCTCGGAGATCTCGGTGAGCCCGTCGTACTCGATCACGGTGCCCTCGACGTCGACGCACGCGCCGACCTCGACGTTGGCGGCCGCCCAGGAGCTGTAGACGAAGATGCCGTCCGAGGCGTCCTCGGCGGTCTTGGGCACCCCACCGGTGCCGGGCGTCTGGATGTAGATGCCGTTGAAGTTGCCCGTCGGGTAGGCAGCGGTCACGACACCGGTGGTGATCACCGGCTGGTCGACCAGCGGTGAGGTGTCGCCCGGGCCCTGGATCTCGGCGATGCTGGCCTCGACCGGGTCCGGGTCGGGCTCGGGGTCGGGGTCGGTGCCACCCCCTCCGCTGGAGACCGGGCTCGGGTCACCGGCGGTGAAGTCGGCGGCGTTGTCGTCGGTGTCGGCGGCGTCGGCCCGGCTGGCCGAGGTGGTGTTGGACAGCCCCGGGGCGGCGGCGCTGCCCTCGAAGCGCACGGCCGAGCCGTAGCCGACGAGGTCGGCCACCTCGTCGTCCAGGGTCAGCTCCACGATGCCGTTGGACCCGCTCATCGAGGCCCCGCACTCGGCGTCCGGGTCGGGCAGCGGCGTGGACCCGCCGGAGCCAGCACTCTGCTGGACGAGGAAATGGGTCCCGGGCTCGACGCTGCCGGACAGCTCGCAGCGGTTGCCGAGGTTCCCGGAGGAGGAGTAGTAGGAGACGGCATACCCGTCCAGGTCGATGGGGTCCTCGGTCGAGTTGAAGAGCTCGACGAAGTCGTGCGTGTAGTCGGCGCCGGAGTTGCCCCCGCCTCCGTAGACCTCGTTGATGACGAGGCCGGGGCCGGCCGCCAGGCTGCTCGGCGCGAGGGCGACCAGGCCGGTCACCGCGAGCGCGGTCGTGGAGGCGGCCGCGACGGCTCGCCTGAGGTGGTTCTGCATCTGCTGCACTCCAATGGGCCAGGGATCAGGTCTGCGTGTGGACGCCTCCGGTGCTCAAGACCGTATCCCGGCCCGCCGACATTCGGGAGTGACCCGCGGGGGAGTCGGCAGACATGTCACCAGAAGTTCGCCGCCGCGCCGCGGTTGACGGGCAGCGGCGTGGGAACCCTTGACCCCACCGTCACATCGGTTACCGTGTGTCCCGGTCGACACTCCCTGCCCACTCGACACATACGCCACACGACACGTCTGGAGTCCCGCCCGGATGATCACCATGGAGCGCGTCAGTCTGCGCTACGCCAAGGGTGATCCCTGGGCGTTGGAGGACGTGGACCTGGACGTCACCCGCGGCGAGTTCTGCTTCGTCGTGGGGGAGTCGGGCTCGGGCAAGTCGTCGCTGCTGCGGCTGGTGATCCTCGAGCAGCGACCCACCTCCGGGCGGGTGCTCGTCGCCGGCCACGACCTGGGCGAGCTGGCGCCCCGCCGCGTCCACCTGCTCCGCCGGCAGATCGGCACCGTCTTCCAGGACTTCCGGCTGCTGTCCGGCAAGACCGTCGCGCAGAACGTCGCCTACGTGCTCCAGGTCCTCGGGGCCAGCCGGCACGAGATCAAGCAACGGGTGCCGGAGACGCTGGCCCTCGTCGGGCTGGACGGGAAGGGCAAACGGCTGCCGCACGAGCTGTCCGGCGGAGAGCAGCAGCGGGTCGCGATCGCCCGCGCCATGGTCAACAAGCCGCCGATCCTGCTCGCCGACGAGCCCACCGGCAACCTCGATCCCGACACCAGCCAGGACATCGTCGCCATCCTGGACCGGATCAACCGGGCCGGCACCACCGTGGTGATGGCGACGCACGACACGACGATCGTCGACCGGTTCCGCAAGCGGGTCGTGCAGCTGCACGACGGCGTCGTGGTGCGGGACCAGGCCGAGGGAGGCTACCGGGAGGTGGTCGCCCCGTGAGGCCGGGATTCCTGCTGGGCGAGGTCGGCAACGGCCTGCGCCGCAACTTCTCCATGTTCGTCTCGGTCGTGCTCGTGACGATGGTGTCCCTCTTCTTCCTCGGCGTGGGGCTGCTGGCGCAGGCCCAGGTCAACACGGCCAAGGGGGAGTGGTACGACCGGGTCCAGGTGTCGATCTTCCTGTGCACGCCCGACTCGACCGACGCCCCCGGCTGCGCCGGCGGCGCGGTCACCCCCGAGCAGCGCGACCAGGTCGAGAGCGACCTGCAGGGGCTCGAGCCCCTCGTCACGGAGTACTTCTACGAGTCCAACGAGGAGGCATACGAACGCTTCACCGAGCAGTTCCGCAACTCCTCGGCCCTGGACTCGGTGCCGCAGGAGTCGATCCCCGCCTCGTTCCGGGTCAACCTGTCCGACCCGTCGAGGTATGAGGTGATCCGCGCCGCCTTCGAGCAGGCGCCCGGGGTGGACAGCGTGGAGGACCAGCGGGAGGTCGTGGACCGTCTCTTCGCCTTCCTGGGCGCGCTGAGCTGGGGGGCGCTCGCGCTCGCGGTGGCGATGGTGGTCTGCGCGGTGCTGCTCATCTCCACGACCATCCGGCTCACCGCCTGGACCCGTCGTCGGGAGACCGCGATCCAACGGATGGTGGGGGCCTCGGCCTTCTCCATCCACCTGCCGTTCATCCTCGAGACCGTCGCGGCGGCCCTGCTCGGTGCCGCGCTCGCGGTGGCCCTGCTGTGGGCCACCGTGCGGTTCGGGATCAGCGGCTTCCTGTCCGAGCTGCTCGCGGGGGAGAGCGGCCTGGTCAGCCTGGTCGGGGAGCGCGACCTGTGGCTGATCACCCCGTTCCTCGTCGGCGGAGCGATCCTGCTCGCCGTCGTGACCGCCTGGATGGCCCTCCTGCGCCACGTCAGGGTCTGAGAAGGAGACACAGATGGTGACCACGCCTCAGCAGCAGCCCCGAGCCGGGTCGCGCCGCACGACGCGGCGCACGGCATACCGACCGCGCCTGCGGCAGGCCCTCGCCCTGGCCCTGGTCGGCGCCGTGGGTGTGGCCACCCCCGCCCTGGCGTCCCAGGAGCTGGACGACATCCGCGAGCGGCTCGCGAAGGTCGAGAAGCAGCGCGAGTCCGCCGACGACCAGCGGCAGGCCGGGGAGGAGCGGGTCGAGGACCTGCACGAGGAGCACGAGCACTTCAGCGCCGAGCTCGAGGCGGCGCAGGAGCGGCTGGCCGAGACGGTCGCGAAGGTGGAGCAGGCCCGGGTCGTGCTGGAGGAGGCCGAGCTGGACCTGGCCGACGCCGAGGCCGAGGCGGAGCGGATCGAGGGCGAGCTCGCGGTCGCGCGGGAGAACGAGGCGCAGATCGAGGAGTCGATCGACCAGGTCGCCCAGGACCAGGCGGACACCCGCACCACGGTCGGGGCGATCGCCCGGCAGAGCTACAAGGAGGGGGGTATGGGCTCGCTCGCCACCACCCTGGAGCTGCTGTCAGGGGAGGCGGACGCGGTGGACCAGATGTCGATGGCCCGCACCGTGCTCAGGGTCCAGGACCAGCAGATCCGCCAGCTGGCCACGCAGGAGGCCGAGCAGGTGGCCGAGCAGGACCGGTTGGCCGGCGTCCGCTCCGACATCAACTACCTGCTCGCCAAGGCCGAGGCCAACGTCATCGCCAAAGAACAGGCTCGCGCCGCCGCCGACGCGGCGAAGGTCGAGCTGGAGGACCTGGAGGCCGCGCAGGAGCAGGCCAAGGCGGACCTCGAGACCGAGAAGGCCAAGGTCGAGGAGTCGCTCGCCGCGGAGCAGGAGCGGGCCGACGAGCTGGCCTCCGAGCTGAAGGAGCTGGCGAGAGCCAAGCACGGCCTCGAGACCGAGGAGCAGGCCGAGCTGCAGCGGATCGCGGAGGAGGAGGCCCGGCGCAAGGCCGAGGAGGAGGCCCGGCGCAAGGCCGCCGCGGAGGCTGCCGCCAAGCAGGCGGCGGAGGAGCAGGCCGCTCGGCAACGGGCCGCCGAGCGCGAGGCGGAGCGCCAGCGCGCCGCGGAGGCCGAGGCCCAGCGGCTGCGGGACGAGGCGGCGGCGGCCGAGGCTGCCCGGCGGGCCGCGGCTGCGGAGGAGGAGGCCGCGGCAGCGGCTCGTGCGGCGCGGGAGGCCGCGGAGCGTGAGGCGGCGGATCGCCGGGCTGCCGAGGAGCGGGCGTCCCGGGCTGCCGAGGAGGAGCGCCGCGCTGCGGAGGCGGCATCGAGCGGAGTCCTGTCCGTGCCCACCAGCGGCGCCATCACCAGCGAGTTCGGCAACCGCTTCCACCCGGTCTACCAGATCTGGCGGCTGCACGCCGGCATGGACTTCGGGGCCGCGTGCGGGACCCCTGTCGTCGCCGCAGCTGACGGCGTGGTCTACAGCTCCTACTTCGACGCCGGTGGCGGCAACATGGTCATCGTCGACCACGGGGTGCAGCGTGGGGTCAACCTCACCACGAGCTACCTGCACTTCCAGAGCCCGGCGGTGGTCTCGCCCGGGCAGAGGGTGAGCCGGGGTCAGCTGCTGGGGTATGTCGGCACGACCGGCTCCTCCACCGGCTGCCACTTGCACTTCGAGACGCGGGAGAACGGCACGCCGGTGAACCCGCGCGGGTGGCTGTAAGAAGTCAGCTGCGGCCGTAGACCTGCTTGACGAAGTCGACGATCTTGTCCTCGTCCACGTTGCGGGCCAGGTCGGACTCGCTGATCATGCCGACCACGTCGTGGCCGTCGATGACCACGAGCCGCTTGATCTGCTGATCGCCCATCACGCCGACCACCCGGTCGACGTCCTCGTCGGGAGCGACGGTGGAGACGATGCCCTGGGTGACCGTGCCGACGGCGACGGCCCCGACGTCGTGCGAGGCCGCGACGCCCTGCACGACGATGTCCCGGTCGGTGATGATGCCGGTGAGCGCACCGTCGGAGGACACCACCGGCAGCGCTCCGACGCCGTGGTCCCGCATCAGGGTGGCCGCCTCGACCAGCGACGCGCTGTCGCTGACGGTGTGGGCCTGCGGCGTCATGATGTCTCGTGCCGTGCTCATGGGTCACTCCTCGTCCGTCGGGTGCTCGTGCCGTGCGGCTCCACCCTGCCCCGAGCCCGGCACCGGGGCAACCGGAGGACCTGGAAACCCGGGGGACGGCATACCCTCTCCTCGCCTAGACTTGTGCGGCCATGCCCAAGGAGTCCGGACGCAAGCTGATCGCCAGCAACAAGAAGGCCCGACACGAGTACCTCATCGAGGACACCGTCGAGGCCGGCCTCGTGCTGACCGGGACCGAGGTGAAGTCGCTGCGTCAGGGTCGCGCCAGCCTGGTCGACGGGTATGCCACGCAGTACCAGGGGGAGCTGTGGCTGGAGGGAGTCCATATCCCGGAGTACACCCAGGGCACGTGGACCAACCACTCCGCCCGGCGCCGTCGCAAGCTGCTGCTGCACCGGGAGCAGATCGACAAGCTGGTCGCGAAGGCCGAGCAGGCGGGGCACACGATCGTGCCGCTGTCGCTCTACTTCGTCGACGGCAAGGCCAAGGTCGAGATCGCGCTCGCCAAGGGCAAGAAGATGCACGACAAGCGGCAGGCGTTGCGGGAGCGTCAGGACCGCCGCGAGGCGGACCGTGCGATGTCAGCCCACCTCAAGCGACACGGTTGATCCGCCGCGCCACCACCGTCGGGCGCGCGAAGAGCCACATCCCCGCGATCGAGAAGAGGGCGGGCAGGGCGAAGATCAGCAGGGTCTGCCGGTCCACGAAGAAGAGGATGAGTCCCAGGATCGCGGGTGCCTCCAGGACCGCCGCGCGGAAGACCACCGTCGGGGTCACGAGCGCCGCCGTCGGCGTGCCTCCCGGGCCGCGGGCGACCGGCATGACGAGCACGAGGGCCCAGGCACATACGGTCGCCACGCCGACCACGAGCAACGTCCAGGCCGAGGGGGCTTCCAGATCTGCGCCGATCAGCCACAGCACCAGGGCCATGACCACCAGGCCGCCGGCCATCGCCCCGACCATGATCGAGAGCGGCCGCAGGTCGGTGGGTCCGGTGCTCGCCGCAGGTGAGGAGCTCATGGCAGCGACCCTCTCACGGGGCGCGGAATCTGCGTGGCCCGGCGCGCGTTGACCCACTAGAATGATGCCTCGCCCGGCGTGACCGGGTGGGATTGACAACTGCACAGCGTGAGACACCCCACCTGGGGGTGATCGGTTTCGACGTTGCTCGACACTTCAGGGGAAGCGGGTCGAGGATGCAAGGTCATCTCGTCAAACGCTCCTTGCGAAACCAATAGCTGCCAATTCCAAGCGCAGCGACTTCGCCCTCGCCGCCTGAGCGAGCCCGAAGTCTGTCAGCCTGAGCCCGTCATCGTCTCAGGACCTGGCATCGTCTAGATGACTAGCCGCGTGGTCATGTCGGGGGATCACGCGGGACTCTTACTCGACTGGGCCTGTCAGGGAACGTGTGCGCGCGAGCCCTGGGGCCGAGAAAATCCCTAGCGCACTGCACCCGGAGAAGCCCTGATTTCTCGGTAACGGACGCGGGTTCGATTCCCGCCACCTCCACTCACGTGTCTCACGCTGTGCTGTCTGTCGCACCTCAGCCCCCAGATTCCGCAGAACGAGGCGGATCTGGGGGCTTCGTGTTGGTGGACAGACGTAGCCGTGTCTGGACGGGAAAGGGGCTCATCCCAATCGGGGGTGTAGGAGTTGGGGTCTGAAGCCGCCGGTCTCGAGCAGGCTTCGGGCGATGTAGTTGGTCAGGTTGCGGAACCCGAGTGCGGAGCCGCGCAGGTGTTCGAGCC
>NZ_VSLG01000012.1 GCF_008919445.1 Serinicoccus kebangsaanensis
CTACGACGAACACACCGCCTGGGCCCACCGCCAAGCACCCGCCGCTTGACTTCTTAGCCGCCAGGGGTATCTAGAGGCATCGGGCGCGGTGCGGGGTCGCTGGCACGTCTCCATGCTCAGGCCGGGCCGCCGACGTAGAGTGGTGTCACCCAAGGACGGGAGGCGCGAGGTGGCACGTGCTGGTCGGCAGACGGAGGAGCTGACCCCCAGGTCGGCGCGGGCGGAGTCGGTCCGGGAGATCGCGGGTCGGTATGCCGGAGAGCGAGGGCCGCTGCTGGTGATCCTGCACGCGGTCCAGGCGGAGCACGGCTTCCTCTCCGACGAGGACGTGGTCGAGATCGCCGACGTGCTGAACCTCTCGGTGGCCGAGGTGCACGGGACGGTGAGCTTCTACCACGACTTCCGCCGCACCCCACCTCCCGAGCACACCGTCCAGGTATGCCGTGCCGAGGCCTGCCAGGCGGTCGGCGCCGCGGGCGTCTTCGCGGCGGCGGAGGAGCAGTTCGCGGACCGCGCGGACATCGAGGTCCGCGAGGTGTTCTGCTTCGGCAACTGCGCGCTGGGCCCCAGCGTCTCCTTCGACGGCCGCCTCCAGGGTCGGGTCACCGTCGACGACATCGCCGCGGCGGAGGCAGGGTGGTCCCGATGAGCACGTGCATCGCGTGGGTGCCGATGGACTCCTCGGCCCGCGCCGTCGGGGCCGACGAGGTCGCTGCCGCCCTGGCCGAGGTCGAGGGGGTGACGGTCCGCCGCAACGGCACGCGCGGGATGCTCTGGCGCGAGCCGCTGGTCGAGATCGAGACCGAGCGCGGACGGGTCGGCTACGCCAACGTGACGGCAGCGGGCATACCGGACCTGGTCGAGGCGGGCATGCTGGCCGGCGCCGACCACGAGACCTGCATCGGTGTCGTCGACGACGACCCGTGGCTGACCGGGCAGGACCGGGTGAGCCTGGCCCGCATCGGGCTGGCCGAGCCGACCGACATCACCGCCTACGAGTCGCAGGGCGGCTGGGCCGGGCTGCGCCGCGCCCTCGACCTCGACCCGGCCGACGTGGTCGAGGAGGTGGTCACCTCGGGCCTGCGCGGGCGGGGCGGTGCGGGCTTCCCGACCGGCATCAAGTGGCGCACCGTGCTCGAGGCGGAGAGCGACCTGAAGTTCGTCGCCTGCAACCTCGACGAGGGCGACTCCGGCACCTTCGCCGACCGGATCCTGGCCGAGGCCGACCCCTTCACCCTCATCGAGGGCATGACCATCGCGGCGGTCACGGTCGGCGCCACCGAGGGCTACATCTACTGCCGCAGCGAGTATCCCGACGCCATCGCCCGGCTCCGCGACGCGATCGCCGTCGCCGGCGAGCACGGCTACCTCGGCGACGACGTCGCCGGCAGCGGCAAGGCCTTCCGCCTCCAGGTGCGCGTGGGCGCCGGCGCCTACATCTGCGGCGAGGAGACCTCCATGCTGGAGTCCCTCGAGGGCCGCCGCGGCGAGGTCCGCGCCAAGCCGCCGATCCCCGCGCTGCACGGTCTGTGGGCCAGCCCCACGATCGTCAACAACCTGCTCTCCTTCGCCGCGGTCCCGATGATCCTGGCGGACGGCGGCGAGGCGTATGCCGCCCGCGGGGTGGGCAGGTCCCGCGGCACCCAGATCTTCCAGCTGGCCGGCAACATCGCCCACGGCGGCGTCTACGAGGCGCCGCTGGGCATCACCCTGCGCGAGCTCGTCGACGACGTCGGCGGCGGCACCCGCACCGGCCGGGCCGTGCGCGCGGTGCAGGTCGGCGGGCCGCTCGGCGCCTACCTCCCGGCCGACCGGCTGGACGTGCCGATGGGCTACGAGGAGCTCGCCGAGGCCGGCGGCATGCTCGGGCACGGCGGCGTCGTCGTCTTCGACACCGAGGTGGACATGGCCCGGATGGCGCGCTTCGCGATGGAGTTCTGCTCCGTCGAGTCGTGCGGCAAGTGCACCCCGTGCCGGATCGGCTCCACCCGCGGCGTGGAGACCATCGACAAGCTCGTCGGCGCCACCGACCCGGGGGAGCGGACGCAGCTGCGCGTGCTGCTCGACGATCTCTGCGAGACGATGACCACAGGCTCGCTCTGCGCCATGGGCGGGCTCACCCCGGTGCCGGTGCGCAGCGCGCTCACCCACTTCCCGGAGGACTTCGAACGGAGCACATCATGACGCTCACCCCAGAGGCGCTCACCCCCGAGCAGGTCGCGAGCCGGCTCGGGTCCGTCAGTCGCGACGGACAGGATGTGGGTCGTCCGCCCGACCCGCGCGGCGCGGCATACCAGCCCGAGCCCGACTTCGGCACACCGCAGGTGAGCAGCGACCAGACCGTCACCCTGACCATCGACGGCCGTGAGGTCACCGTGCCCGAGGGGACGTCGGTGATGCGCGCCGCCCGTGAGGCGGGGGTGGAGATCCCCAGCCTCTGCGCGACCGACTCGCTCAAGGCCTTCGGGTCCTGCCGGCTGTGCCTCGTCGACATCGAGGACGGCAAGGGCAAGCCGGCGTCGTGCACTACTCCTTGTGCAGACGGTGCCGTCGTCCGCACCGACACCGACGAGGTGCGCTCGCTCCGGCAGGGGGTGATGGAGCTCTACCTCTCCGACCACCCCGCGGACTGCCCCGGCTGCGCTCGCGGGTCCTGCGAGATCGCCGCCCTCGCCCGCCAGACCGGTGTCGCCGAGGTGCGCTACGGCCTGCCCGCCCCCTCCCGACCCGAGAAGGGCCCGGGGGCGGCGCCGTCCCCCGGCGGCCTGCTCGACCGGGGGGAGCGCGACGCCTCCAACCCCTACTTCGACTACGAGCCGGACGCCTGCATCGCGTGCTCTCGCTGCGTGCGGGCGTGCTCCGACATCCAGGGCACCTTCGCCCTCACCGTCGAGGGCCGCGGACCGGACTCGCGGATCGTCCCCGGACCGACCGACTTCTTCGGCTCCGAGTGCGTCTCCTGCGGCGCCTGCGTCCAGGCCTGCCCGACCGACGCCCTGACCGAGAAGTCGGTGGTCTCCCTCGGTATGCCCAAGCGCACCGTGGAGACCACCTGCGCCTACTGCGGGGTCGGCTGCTCCTTCCGCGCGGAGGTCACCGACACCACGGACCAGCAGACCGGGCAGACCCGCACCGAGGTCGTCCGGATGATGCCGCTCAAGGCGGGCAAGGCCAACGAGGGGCACTCGTGCGTCAAGGGCCGCTTCGCCTACGGCTACACCAACCACGAGGACCGGCAGATGTCGCCGATGGTCCGCGACTCCATCGACGACGAGTGGCGGCAGGTCTCGTGGTCAGAGGCGATCCAGCGCGTCGCCGACGGGTTCCGTGGCATCCAGGACCGGCACGGCGTCGGCTCCATCGGCGGGATCTCCTCCTCCCGCTGCACCAACGAGGAGGTCTACGTCGTCCAGAAGATGGTGCGCGCCGCCTTCGGCAACAACAACGTCGACACCTGCGCCCGGGTCTGCCACAGCCCCACCGGCTACGGCCTCAACCAGACCTTCGGGACCTCCGCCGGCACCCAGGACTTCGCCTCGGTCGAGGACACCGACGTCATCCTGCTCATCGGTGCCAACCCCACCGACGCGCACCCCGTCTTCGCCTCCCGGATGAAGCAGCGGCTGCGCCAGGGCGCCCGGATCATCGTCGCCGACCCGCGCCAGATCGACCTGGTGCGCACCCCGCACGTCGAGGCCTCCGCGCACCTGCCGCTGCGCCCCGGCTCCAACGTCGCCTTCGTCAACGCGATGGCGCACACCATCGTCACCGAGGGGCTGCACGACAAGGGCTTCCTGGAGGAGCGCTGCGAGGACGTCGAGGCATACCTCGACTTCATCCGGGCGCCGGAGAACTCCCCGGAGGCGACCGCCGACGCGACCGGGCTGGAGCCCGAGCAGGTCCGCGAGGCGGCCCGGCTCTACGCCGACGCGGGCAACGGCTCGATCTACTACGGCCTCGGCGTCACCGAGCACAGCCAGGGCTCGACGATGGTCATGGGCATGGCCAACCTCGCGATGGTCACCGGCAACATCGGCCGGCCCGGCGTCGGGGTCAACCCGCTGCGCGGGCAGAACAACGTCCAGGGGTCCTGCGACATGGGTTCCTTCCCGCACGAGCTGCCCGGCTACAGGCACATCTCGCTGCCCGACGTGCGCTCGATCTACGAGGACCTGTGGGGCGTCACCCTCGACCCCGAGCCGGGGCTGCGGATCCCCAACATGTTCGACGCCGCGATCGGCGGCAGCTTCAGGGGGCTCTTCGTCCACGGCGAGGACATCGCCCAGTCCGACCCCAACCTGCAGCACGTCCGCGCCGCGCTGACCTCGATGGAGATGGTGGTCGTCCAGGACCTCTTCCTCAACGAGACGGCGCGCTACGCCCACGTCTTCCTGCCCGGCAGTAGCTTCCTCGAGAAGGACGGCACCTTCACCAACGCCGAGCGACGGCTCGGCCGGGTGCGTCCGGTCATGTCGAGCCGGGTCGGCAAGGACGAGTGGCAGGTCGTGTGCGAGATCGCGACGGCGATGGGCTACCCAATGGAGTATGCCTCTGCCGCCGAGATCATGGACGAGATCGCGGCGACGACGCCCACCTTCGCCGGGGTCAGCTTCGCCCGCCTCGACGCCGAGGGGTCGATGCAGTGGCCGGTCAACGACAAGGCGCCGCAGGGGACCCCGACGATGCACGTCGATGCCTTCGTGCGGGGCAAGGGCAAGCTCGTCCCCACGGTCTTCGTGCCCACCACCGAGACCACCAACCGGCGCTTCCCGCTGATCCTCACGACGGGGCGGATCCTGACGCAGTACAACGTCGGGGCGCAGACCCGCCGCACCGCCAACTCCTCCTGGCACCCGGAGGACGTGCTCGAGGTGCACCCGGCGGACGCCGAGATGCGGGGCATCCGGACCGGTGACCGGGTGGAGCTGGCCAGCCGGGTCGGGGTCACCACGCTGACGGCACTCGTGTCGGAGCGGATGCAGCCGGGCGTGGTCTACACGACCTTCCACCACCCGGTCACGGGCGCCAACGTCGTCACGACGGAGAACTCCGACTGGGCCACCAACTGCCCGGAGTACAAGGTGACCGCCGTCCAGGTCGGCGTCGCCAACGCGCGCCGGGAGCAGGAGGAGGCCGAGGTCAGCGACGGGCACGAGCCGGTCGACCCGGCGATCGACGTCGTGGGCGCGCGCCGATGAGCGACGGGCCGGACCTGAACGCACCCACCGACGCCGACCCGAGTCCCGACCAGGGTCCGCCCACCGGAGCGGGCGTCGACGCCCAGACCCGTCAGCGCCTGCCCGCCGAGGTGCGGATGGGCGAGGACATCGCCCGGGCGATGGCGCACCACCCTCCGGAGCGTGCCGCCGAGGAGATCGCCACCCACATCCGCAAGTTCTGGGA
This sequence comes from Serinicoccus kebangsaanensis, assembly GCF_008919445.1. Lineage (GTDB taxonomy): Bacteria > Actinomycetota > Actinomycetes > Actinomycetales > Dermatophilaceae > Ornithinicoccus > Ornithinicoccus kebangsaanensis. The sequence goes on from NZ_VSLG01000012.1 coordinate 5,404, forward strand.
CCCCCGCATGCGGGCCTCGATCATCGGGCGGATGGAGCGGGGTGAGTCGATGGACGAGCTGCTGCGCGCGGGCGTCGAGCTCTACCGCCAGGGCGAGATCGATCGGGGCGAGGTCGCCGAGCCCTCGGGCGGCTGACAGCCACCTCGTCAACTGACAGCCTCGATGTCACTCGACAGCCTGCTCGAGGGGGCTGTCAGATGACGAACCGGCTCGAAGACGGTACGGGAGGGCCTCGCCAACGGTCGGCGCCCCTCAGCCGGGTGGCGCGTCTCCCGCCGTGGCGCGGCGGTGCCAGGCCCAGAGTCCGGCACCGGCCAGGGCGAGGCAGGCGCTGCTCCCGGCCGCGGTGAGCAGGCTGCCGGTGACCAGCGGCGCGATCGCTCCGGCCAGCAGCGCGTTGAAGACCAGCGCGGCGAACGACGCCATCGACGCGGCCGCCCCCCGCTGCTCCGGGAAGAGGTCGAGCATCGCCAGCTGCTGCACGGGGAAGGCCACGCCGATCGCGATGCCCATGGCGGCGGGGCCGAGCACCGCCCACGGCAGCACGGGTGCCACGGCGCAGAGCAGGACGTTGAGCCCGACCGCGGTCAGCAGACCGGCCATGGTGGCGTCGACCATCCGCCCGCTGTCTACCCGGCCGGCGAGCCGGTTGGTCAGCATCGACCCGGTGACCATGCCCCCGATCATCGGCACGAAGAGCATCCAGAAGTCCTGCTCACCCCGGCCGAGCAGGTCCACCACCACGATCGGGGCGGCGACGACATACAGGAAGTAGGACGCGAAGACGAAGGCGGAGGAGAAGGCCACCCGCTGGAACCGGCCGGACCGAGCGACCTGCCACAGCGACCCGAGGACCGACCCCACCCGCAGCGGGCTGCGCCGCTCCCTCGGGTGCGTCTCGGGCAGCACCACCGCGGTGAGCACGGCCGCGGCGATGCCGTAGGCCGCGACGAACCAGAAGATCCAGTGCCACGGCCCGAAGCGGAGGATCTCGCCGCCGATCACCGGGGCGATCGCCGGCGCGATCGCGAAGATCATCATCACCCGCGCCATCAGCCGCTGCGCCTCGGCACCGGAGAAGAGGTCCCGGATCACGGCCCGGCTGACGATGGTCGCGGCGCCGGCGAAGAGACCCTGGAAGACGCGCGCCACGAGCAGCACCCCCAGGGTCGGGGCCAGCGCGCAGACGACGGAGGCCAGGACATACCCCAGCAGCCCGCCGACCATCACCGGCTTGCGGCCGAGCGCGTCCGAGATGGGGCCGTGGAAGATGCTCATGACGGCGAAGCTGAGCAGGTAGATGCTGGTGATCTGCTGCAGCGCCGCGGCGTCCGCGTCGAAGTCCCTGCCGATCGCCTCGAAGCCGGGGAAGATCGTGTCGATGGTGAACGGCCCGATCATCGCCAGCGCCGCGAGGGTGGTCGTGACCAGCAGCGTCGCCCGCCGAGGGTATGCCGCCGCGCCGGTCTGCGGCTGCGGCGGGCTGGACGTCACGCCCCCACGGTATCCGGGCATCCGTAGACGTGCGTCGGTGCCCAGCCCTAGGTTGACCAGTGTCCGCCCCGGACGCCGACACGCTGCGAAGGAGCACCCATGTCCACCCGTGAGTCCTATGAGGCCGGCACCCCCTGCTGGGTCGACCTGATGACGCCCGACGTCGATGCCGCCACGACGTTCTACACCTCGCTCTTCGGCTGGACCGCTGAGGACAGCCACGACGAGTCCGGCACCCGGATCTACACCAACTTCCTGCTCGAGGGGCAGCTGGTCGCCGGCATGGGTGCCCAGCCGGACGACATGACGGGCATGCCGCCCTTCTGGAGCTCCTACGTGGCCACCGACGACGTCGATGCGACCACCGCCACGGTCGAGCAGGCGGGTGGGACGGTGATGATGCCGCCGATGGACGTCATGGACCAGGGCCGGATGGCGATCTACGGCGACCCGGCGGGGGCGGCGATCAGCGTCTGGCAGGCGGGCGCGCACCACGGTGCCGCCGTGTGCAACGAACCCGGCACCTGGGCGTGGAACGAGCTGATGTCGCGCGACATCGAGGCGTCCACCGCCTTCTACACCGCGGTGTTCGGGTGGGAGTACGACGGCATGGAGATGCCGTTCGGCACCTACCACGTCATCCGGGGCGGCGACGAGGGCGGGCTCGGTGGGCTGATGGCCATGCCGCCGGACGTCCCGGCCGAGGTGCCGAGCTACTGGACCGTCTACTTCCTCGTCGAGGACGCGGACGCCGCGATCGACCGCGCCCGGGAGCTCGGTGGGCGGCTCGTGCACGGCCCGGACGACATGCCCGTCGGCCGCCTCGCCACGATCGAGGACCCGCAGGGCGGCGTCTTCATGGTGATGCAGCCGGCGTCGCAGGAGTAGTCGCGAGCCGCTGGTCCGGCGGTTAGCATCAGTGCGCGAGGGCGCGGCCAGGTCGGCTTCCGCGCCCTCTCGTCATGACCCCAGCAGCAAGGAGAGTCCATGAGTGTCGCCGGTATGGGTGCCATCCCGATCGAGGGCGGGTTCGCCTTCCGCGTGTGGGCGCCGAACGCCTCGTCCGTGAGCGTCATCGGCGACTTCAACGGCTGGGACCCGCAGGCCCACGGCATGGAGTCCGAGGGCAACGGCCACTGGTATGCCGAGGTGCCGGGCGCGCAGATGTGGCAGGAGTACCAGTACCTGCTCAGCGCCGGCGAGGCCAGCTTCCACCGGATCGACCCGCGGGCGCTCGCGGTCACCAACTCGGTCGGCAACGGGCTGCTCTACGACCATGGCGTCTTCGACTGGGAGGGTGACGACTTCACCCCGCCCCGCCAGCACGAGACGGTCATCTACGAGACGCACATCGGGTCCTTCGTGCAGACCGAGGACGGCCGCCCGGCCAACCTGCACGACCTCATGGGCAAGCTGGACTACCTCGTCGGGCTCGGGGTGAACGCCATCGAGCTGATGCCGCTCATGGAGTTCGCCGGTGACTACTCGTGGGGATACAACCCGGCGCACGTCTTCGCGGTCGAGTCCAGCTACGGCGGCCCGGAGGCGCTCAAGACCTTCGTCCGGGAGGCGCACAAGCGCGGTCTGGCGGTCTACGTCGACGTCGTCTACAACCACTTCGGCCCGTCCGACCTGCCCACCTGGCAGTTCGACGGCTGGTCCGAGAACGGCAAGGGCGGCATCTACTTCTACAACGACCACCGCTCCGCGACCCCCTGGGGTGACACGCGGCCCGACTACGGCCGCCAGGAGGTCCGCGACTTCATCCTGGACAACGCCCGGATGTGGCTCCGCGACTACCACGCGGACGGGCTGCGGCTGGACATGACGCCCTACATGCGCCGGGTCGACGGCACCCACGGCGACGAGATCCCGGAGGGCTGGGAGATGATGCGGCAGATCGGCGAGATGGTCCGCGCCGAGTTCCCCCGTCACCTCGTCATCGCCGAGGACCTGCACGGTGTGGCCGCGGTCACCTCCACCGAGGCCGGGGGCGCCAAGATGCACGCCCAGTGGGACAACCAGTTCGTGCACCCGGTGCGCGAGGCGCTGATCACCCTCGACGACGCGCACCGCTCGATCGCGAAGGTCGCCGCCGCGGTGACGCATACCTATCAGCACGCCTTCGACCGGGTGATCTACACCGAGTCGCACGACGAGGTGTCCAACGGCAAGGCGAGGGTCACCTCCGAGGTGCAGGGCGACAACCCCAGCGGCTGGAACGCCCAGAAGCGCGCCACCCTCGGTGCCGCACTGGTGCTGACGGCGCCGGGGCTGCCGATGCTCTTCCAGGGCCAGGAGTTCCTCGAGGACGAGTGGTTCCGCGACAACGTGCCGCTGGACTGGGAGCGCGCGTGGGCCTTCCGCGACATCACCCAGATGTTCCGCGACCTCATCCGGATGCGGCTCGACGCCGACGGAGGCACCGCCGGCCTGAGCGGCCCGCACACCAACGTGGTCGCCGCCGACGAGGACGCCAACCTGCTCGCCTACGTCCGCTCCACGGGGGACGGCCAGCACGTCCTCGTCGCGATCAACCTGTCGTCATCGGCGGTGCAGCGCCCCGTCGAGCTCCCGGGCGGCGTCTGGACGGTCCGCTTCAACAGCGACGCCCGCGCCTACAGCCAGCTCTTCGGTGACCACCAGACACCGGACGTCGACGCGCGGGACGGGCACGGCACGCTCGACCTCGGGCCCTACTCCGTGGTGGTCTACGCGCCGGCCTGAGCCGACCGCGCGCTCACTCGCGCTCCACCTCGCGGCGCATGGTGTCCGGCGTCATCCCGGCCTCCAGTCCCCAGCGGACCGCCTGCGAGCGCCGGGTCACCCCCATCTTGCGGTAGGCCGTGCGGATGTAGGTCTTGACCGAGTTGATCGAGAGGTAGGTCCGCAGCGCGATGTCGTTGTTGGTGAGGCCCTGGGTGATGAGGGACACGATCTCCGCCTCGCGGGCGGACAGCCCCTCCGCCCGTCCGGGCCAGTCACCCGGCGCGTGCGGCTGCGGGTCGAGCTGGTTGCTCGTGGCGGGCTCGACGACCACCTCGCCCGAGGCCACCCGCTCCAGCGCGGTGACGAGCTCGGCGCCGCTCACGGTCTTGCCGATGTATCCGCGGCACCCCTTGGACAGGGCGATCTCCACCAGCGCAGGGTCGACGTTCCAGGTGTAGACCACCACCGCACCCGGGTTGTCGCTCTCCAGCACGCTGTTGAACTCCTCGCCGTCGACCTGGGGCTCGGAGAAGGTGTCGTAGAGGGTCAGGTCGACCGGGCGCTTCACCTCGACCTGGGCGCCGATCTCGACGACGTTGATCCGGTCGCTGAAAGGCGCGAGCATCGCCTGCAGCCCCCGGACGACCACCTCGAAGTCGTTCACGAGGGCCACGCGGAGGGGCGGCGCGGCAACCATGCCCGGCACCTTACGCCGGTCCTCCTGGCCGGGCACGGCGAGCCGTCACGACGAGCCCGTCCGAGGTGGCCGATCCCTCGTCCCACCCTTTGGGATGTGGTGGCGGCCACCCGGACCTGCCTAGCATGCCGCCGTGCCACCGACCGTTGCCGTGCTCACCATGACGCGCGGGAATCACGACCATCTTCTCGCGCAGGTCGACGGGTTGTCGGTCGGCACCGAGCCACCCGACGTGCACGTCGTCATCTCCATGGGTGACCGTGACCTGACCCGCGGCCGGTTGCCGCTCGGCACCGACCGCTGGCAGACCATCGTGAAGCCGGTCCAGACCGACCGCCGCGCCCTGCCCTACGCCGCCGCCCGCAACCTGGCGGCGAGCCTGGCCACCGAGGCGGGCGCCGACGTCCTGGTCTTCCTGGACGCCGCGGTCATCCCGGGGCCCCACACGCTGGAGCGGTATGCCCAGGCCCTGGCCGACCGGGAGGACCTGGGCATACCCGAGGGTCCCGCCGTCTGGCGCTCGCCGGTGCTGCGGCTCCCACCGCCGCAGAACCGGGCGGTCGGGTATCCGCTGCGCAAGCTGGACGAGCTGAGCCGGCGGGCGGCTGGCGCGCCGGCGCTGGCGCCCGGTGAGGTCCGGGTGGAGGAGCGTCCGCACCTGTTCTCCCCGGCCAGCTTCGCGATGAGCGCTGCGGACTTCGCCGCGACCGGCGGCTTCTGCACCGACTACGCCGGCCCCGGGCTGGAGGCCGCCGACTTCGCGCAGGTCGTCGCCGACGCCGGTGGGTCGATGGTCTGGGTCGGAGGTGCCGAGGCCTACCGGCAGCCGGTCGAGCCGCTCACCGGTGAGCAGGAGGCGAGGTATGCCCGGCGGCACGCCGAGACCTGGCGGGAGCGGTGGGGCGCCGAGCCGGACCACCCCTGGCTGACCCGGCTGGAGGGTGAGGGGCTGATCCGTCGGGACACCGCCGGGCGGATCGCGGCCCCTCCACGCCGCTGAGTGGCAGGGCCGGCCCGGTCGGCCCGCCGCCACGGGGGCACACTGGTGCGATGACACCCGTGCCGCCGCTGCCGCCGCTGGTCGAACCCGGCGAGCCCGCGCTGACGCCCGAGCAGGTGTCGCGCTACTCCCGGCACCTGCTGGTGCCCGGGATGGGGATGGTGGCGCAACGGCGGCTGCTGGCGGCCCGTGTCGCGGTCGTCGGGGCGGGCGGTCTGGGCAGCCCGGTGCTGGCCTATCTCGCGGCGGCCGGGGTCGGCCATCTCACGATCATCGACGACGACGCCGTCGACGCCACCAACCTGCAGCGGCAGGTGATCCACCGTGCGGACGCGGTCGGGGTCCCCAAGGGCGAGTCCGCGGCCGCCTTCGTGCGCGGCCTGAACCCGGACGTGACGGTCTCCGTGCGGCACACCCGGATCGACGCGGGCAACGCGCGGTCCCTGCTGCGCGGGCACGACGTGGTGCTGGACGGCGCGGACAACTTCCCCACGCGGTATGCCGTCTCCGACGCCTGCGTGGCGCTCGGGACCCCGCTGGTGTGGGCGGCGGTGCTGCGCTTCGACGCGCAGCTGTCCACCTTCGTGCCCGGCGTGGCGGACGCCGTGTCCCTCCGGGACCTCTTCCCGGTGGCGCCGCGTCCCGAGGACGTGCCGAGCTGCTCCGAGGCCGGTGTGCTCGGTGCCCTCGTGGGGCAGGTCGGGTCGATCATGGCCTCCGAGGTGGTCAAGCTCATCTGCGGTTTCGGCGAACCGCTGGTCGGCCGGGTGCTGCTCGTGGACGCGCTCACCCAGCGCTCCCGGGAGATCCCGCTGCGCCCGGTCGGTGCGGTGGTGGAGCCGGTCGAGCGGGAGCAGGTCCGCGAGGTGGTCCCGCTGCCCGAGGTCTCGCCGCAGGAGGTCCACGACCTGCTCACCCCGAGCCCGGCGGGCGTCGCGCAGGGTGCCGCTCCGGCCGACCACGACCCGGACGCGTTGGCGCCGACGGTGCTGGACGTGCGTGAGCCCGCCGAGCACGAGCTGGGCACCGTGCCCGGCGCACTGCTGGTGCCGGTCGGTGAGGTGCTGAGCTGGGAGGATCTCGACCATCACCTCCCGGACGGGCCGGTCGTCGTCTACTGCAAGGCGGGGCCCAGGGCGCAGCGCGCGGCCGCCCACCTGGTCCGGCTGGGGAGGCAGGACGTGTCGGTGATGACCGGGGGCATCCTGGCCTGGATCGAGCAGGTCGACCCGAGCCTGCCGAGCTACTGATGGGGCCCGGCCCAGGCCTCCCGCCGGTGGACCTGGTCGTGCTGGCCGGCGGCCGCGCGACCCGGCTCGGCGGTCAGGACAAGGCGGCGCTCGTCGTCGGCGGGAGCACGCTGCTGGAGCGCGTCCTCGGGGCCGACCTGGGCGGTCGGACGGTGGTGGTGGGGGACACCCCGGTGCCCGCCGACGTCACCCGGACGACGGAGCAGCCACCCGGGGGCGGTCCGGTCGCCGGGATCGGCGCCGGGCTGGACGCCCTGGCCGGGATGCCCCGGCCCGGATCTCCCGCGAGGCCTCTCGGTCCGCCTGCCTGGGTCGCGGTCTGTGCCGTCGACCAGCCCGGTGCGGCGCGGGCGCTCGGCGCCTTGCGGGAGACCGTCGGCAGCCTGCCGGAGGAGGTCGAGGCGGTCTGCCCCCGGGTCGAAGGTAGGGCGCAGTGGCTGCTCGCGATCTATCGCCGCGCCGCTCTGGACGCCGCCCGCGAGAGCCTGCCGCAGCTGCACGGCGCCTCGGTCCGGTCGCTCGTCTCCGGGCTGCGGTGGCACGAGGTGGGGCTGGATCCGGCCGACCTGGGCGACGTCGACACCTGGGAGGACGTGCGGCGCTGGCGCGGTGGCGCACGCGGGAACTCGTGACCTGGTCACCACTCACAGCCGGTTCGTCAACTGTCAGCCTGCTCGAGGAGGCTGAAGGATGACAAACGGGCGCTCAGTCGTGCTCCGGCCTGGCAGGGTGGGCGCATGGAGATCACCGTGCGGCCGGCGACGCCGGAGGACGCCGAGGCGGTGGCCACCGTGCGCGTGTCCGGATGGTGGGGTGCCTACCCCGGGCTGGTGCCGTCGGCGCTGCTCCACGCCCTCGACGTGCCGGACGAGGCGCAGAAACGTCGCCGGCGCTGGGCGGAGTTCCACGACGACCCGCGGGTCGTCGACCTGGTCGCCGAGGCGGACGGGCTGGTCGCGGGGTGGGCGGTCGCCGGGCCGGCGCGGGACGACGGGAGACCGGACGAGGGCGAGCTCTACGGCCTCTACGTCATCCCGCGGCACTGGTCCACCGGCCTGGGCCACCGCCTCGTCGTGGCCGTCGAGGACCACCTGCGCAGCTGCGGGTATGCCTCCGCCCACCTCTGGGTGCTCGAGGGCAACGACCGGGCGGCCGGGTTCTACCAGCGGCACGGGTGGGTCGAGGACGGTGGGACCCAGCTGGACCGTCGCGGTGCGCATACCCTCCGGGAGCGGCGCCGGGTGCGCGATCTGCGACACTGAGGCGATGGCGACGGTGAGATTCTTCGCCGGGGCCGCCGAGGCCGCCGGCACCGAGAGCGAGCGCGTCGACGCCGACGACCTCGGCTCGCTGCTCGCCGACCTGCGCGCACGGCACGGGTCGGAGCTGGCCCGCGTCCTCGCCCTGAGCTCGGTGCTGCACGAGGGTCAGTACGTCTCCGACCCCGGTCTGCAGCTCGCCCACGACGCCGTCCTCGACGTGCTCCCGCCCTTCGCCGGCGGCTGAGGACCACCGCCCCGTCAGGGGCTGGAATCCGGCGCGCGGCCGCCTCCGCGCACCCCTGCCATCGATTGACGTTGGGTCATGCCCTTGACGAAGTGGGTCAGAAGGGTTTGACTGAGGCTCTCATATGTGCACTGACAAGCGCTCGTTTGTGCAGGCGACGAGGCCGGGGTGGTGCCATGACGAAGGAGTCACAGATGCGACGTCGAGTGCGTGCCACCCGATCGGCCTCCCGGCCAGCGGTGCGGGGCAGCACGAGGGCGCTGGCCCTCGTCAGTGCGGTCCCGCTGGTGCTGCTGGCGGCGTGCGGCGGCGGTGACGACACCGCCGGTGGCGGGGACAGACTGACCATCGCCGTCGTCGACAACGGTGACCTCGACGTGCTCCAGGACATGAGCGAGGCCTTCCTCGCCGAGCACCCCGACGTCGAGATCGAGTGGGTCCGGGAGGGGGAGAACGAGCTCCGCGAGACCGTCACCACCGACGTCGGCACGGGCGCCGGCCGGTTGGACGTCGCCACCGTGGGCACCTACGAGGCGCAGGTCTGGGCGGACCAGGAGCTGCTCACCCCGCTGACCGACATGCCCGAGGGCTTCGACTCCGGTGCCTTCATCCCCGAGGTGGCCGACGCGCTCAGCTACGAGGGCACGATGCAGGCGGCTCCCTTCTACGGCGAGTCGACCTTCACGATGTACCGCACCGACCTGCTCCAGGAGGCCGGCGTGGAGATGCCCGACCGACCGACGTGGGACGACGTGGTGGCGGCCGCCACCGCGATCGACGAGCAGACCGACACCGCCGGGGCGTGTGTCCGGGGGAAGGCCGGCTGGGGCGAGAACACCGCCTTCATCACCGCCATGGCGCACTCCTACGGCGCACGCTGGTACGACGAGGAGTGGAGCCCCGAGCTGGACAGCGACGCCTGGCGGCAGGCCAGCGAGACCTATCTGGCCCTCGCGGGGCTGGCGCCCGACGGGGTCGCCGAGGCCGGGTATGCCGAGAACCTCGCGCTCTTCCAGGACGGGGAGTGCGGGGTCTGGGTGGACGCCACCACCGCCGCGAGCTTCGTCACGAACCCTGACGCGTCGACGGTGGCGCAGGACGTCGGTTTCGCCTTCGCCCCGGGGACCGAGGGTGGCCGCGCGAGCAACTGGCTCTGGTCCTGGGCGCTGGCCATCCCCGCGAGCTCGGACCAGCCGGAGCTGGCCAAGGAGTTCATCACCTGGGCGACGTCGGCGGGGTATGCCGAGACCGTCGCGGGGGAGCTGGGCTGGGCCTCGGTGCCTGCGGGCAACCGCACCGACCTCTACGAGAACCCGGACTACACCGAGGCCGCGCCCTTCGCCGAGCTGGTCCTCGAGTCGATCCAGAGCTCGGAGATCACCCAGCCGACGACGCAGGCCGTTCCCTACACCGGGATGCAGTACGTCGACGTGCCGCCCTTCCAGAGTCTCGGCAACGCCGTCGGGCAGCAGTACTCCACCGCGATCCAGGGTGATCTGAGCCTGGACGAGGTGCTGGAGCGATCGCAGTGGGTCGCAGGCGAGACCATCGAGCAGACCCGTCTGCTCGCCGCGCAGGACCAGGACTGAAGGGACCACCGCCATGGCACGCAGCGTCGAGCAGATCGACAGTCAGATCGCCAGCACCGACCCCGAGCTCCTCCCGGTCGGTGAGCACGAGAGGCACGGGGCGAAGCACTTCGCCGGCCTCTACGCCGCGGAGAACGTCGCCGGCACGGAGTTCGTCTTCGGCGCCACCTTCGTCATCCTCGGAGCCGGCATCTGGGACGTCCTCATCGGCCTCCTCATCGGCAACGCCCTCGCGGTGCTCACCTTCTGGCTGATCACCACCCCGGTCGCGCGGGAGGTGGGGCTGAGCGTCTACACCTACCTGCTGCGGTTCGGCGGGAGCTCCATCTCCAAGATCTACAACCTCGCCAACGCGATCGTCTTCGCCGTCATCTCGGCGGCGATGCTGACCGTGTCGGCGACCGCGGTCCAACGGGTCATCGGCATCCCGACCCAGGCGGAGGCATACCCCACGCACATCGGCTTCATCATCCTCGTGGTGGCCTTCAGCATCGTGGCCGTGCTGGTCGCGGTCTTCGGCTTCAACGCGCTGGCCGAGTTCGCCACCATCTGCGGCCCGTGGCTCGCGGTGATGTTCACCGTCGGCGGGCTGGTGCTGCTGCCGGCGGTCGCCGAGTCGGTGACCGGCGTGACGCAGATCGGGAGCTTCCGCGAGTTCGTCGACATCGCCGGCGCCACCGTCTTCACCGGGATCACGCCCGGGGGCGAAGAGGGCATCGGGATGATCGAGGTCGCCGGTCTGGCCTGGGCGGCCAACAGCTTCGCCCACGCCGGGATGATCGACATGGCGCTGCTGCGCTACGCCAGGAAAGGCTGGCACGGCCTGATGACGTCGACCGGCATGCTCTTCGGCCACTACGTCGCCTGGTTCTCCGCCGGCCTCATGGGCGCCGCCACCGCCGCGCTCACGCTCACCAGCATCACCGTCCTGTCCCCCGGGGACGTGTCCTGGGTCGCCCTCGGCTGGGCCGGCTACGTCACCGTCGTGGTCGCCGGCTGGACGACCGCCAACGCGAACCTCTACCGCGCGGGCCTGGCCACGCAGGGTGTCTTCCCCTCGCTGTCCCGTGGTCGGGCCACCCTCATCGTGGGCGTGATCGTGGTGGTCGTGGCGTGCTTCCCGTTCGTCTACCGCAACTACGCACCACTGGTCACCTGGGCGGGAGTCCTCCTGGCCCCGGTCGGCGGGATCGTGTATGCCGAGCACAAGCTCTTCCCGCGCTTCGGGCTGACGGAGTACTGGGCCCGCTTCAAGGGAGTGACCAACACCCCCGCGATCATCGCCTGGGCCCTCGCCTTCGGCGTCGGGGTGGTGATCAACCTCACCCAGATCATCTCCCCCTACTTCGCCTTCGTCCCGGCGTGGATCGTCGCCAGCCTGCTCTACGTCCTCTTCGCCGGACGTGCCGGCGCCGCCGAGGACTTCACCGAGGAGAAGAAGGACCACGAGCTCTTCCTCGAACGGGTGCGCGTCTTCAAGCGGCAGCAGGCCGAGTCGCTGCCGGGGCACGTCAAGGACACGACGACGGTGACCCGGGTGCTGCGCGGGATCTGGATGCTGGCCCTGGCGGTCATCCTGGTCTACGCCTTCATCGTGTTCCTCGACAGCCCGGACATCTACACCTACCTCACGCAGCGCAACACCTTCTACACCATCGCCATCACCGGCACGGTGATCTACTTCGTCGCGGCCTACTGGGAGCTGCAGCGCGGCAAGATGGTCGACCGTCGGGCGCACGAGCAGGCCATGGCCGACGCCGGCAGCGAGGGCGATGACGGCGAGGGCGGCGAGAAGGAGAAGGTCGGCGCCCCCGCCTGAGACCCCGCCCACTCCTACGCAGAAGGTGCTCCTCTGAGGTCATGCATCACCGCATCGGAGCACCTTATGCGTAGGAGTCGGCTCCCGTCGGGTGAACGCGCGCAGCCACGGAGGGTCCTGGCAGGTGACCGTCGAGCCACGGGTCGGCGGCTCAGCCGCCGATGGCGCTCATCGGCCGCGGCGGCTGCAGGAAGGTCGGCTGGTTGATCCCGTGACCGGGCAGCTTCGCGGTGATCGAGGCGCGGAGCAGGGCGGCCAGGTCGTCGTCCGAGGCACCGTCCCGCAGCGGGGTGCGCAGGTCGGTCTCGCCCGCGGCGAAGAGGCAGTTGCGGATCATGCCGTCGGCGGTGAGCCGGACCCGGTCGCAGCTGCCGCAGAACGGCATGGTCACCGACGCGATCACCCCGACGGTGGCCGGTCCGCCGTCCACCTCGAAGAGCTCGGCGGGGGCAGACCCCCTGGCCTCGTCCGGCAGCGGCGTCAGCTCGTGCCCGCTGCGCAGCTTGTCCAGGATCTCCTCGCCGGAGATCATCTGCGAGCGGTCCCAGCCGTGCTGGGCGTCCAGCGGCATCTGCTCGATGAAGCGCAGCTCGTAGCCGTGCTCCAGCGCGAAGTCCAGCAGTCCGACGACGTCGGCCTCGGCGTCGTTGATGTCACGCATGAGGACGGTGTTGAGCTTGACCGGCACCAGCCCGGCGTCCGCGGCGGCCCGGATCCCGGCGAGCGTGTCGGCCAGCCGGTCCCGCTTGGCGAGGGTGATGAAGACGTCGCGTCGCAGCGTGTCCAGGCTGACGTTGACCCGGGTCATCCCGGCGTCGCGGAGCGCGGCGGCGTTCTTGGCCAGGCCCACGGCGTTGGTGGTCATGGAGATCTCCGGCGCGGGGTCCAGCCCCGCCAGCCCGCCCACGACGTCGACGAGGTCGCGCCGCAGCAGCGGCTCGCCGCCGGTCAGCCGGATCTCCTCGATGCCCATCGAGACGGCGACGTCCGCCAGCCGGACGATCTCCTCCGTGGTGAGCATGGTCGCCCGCGGCAGCCAGGGCACGCCGTCCTCGGGCATGCAGTAGGTGCAGCGCAGCGAGCAGCGGTCGGTCACCGAGATCCGCAGGTCCCGGTGCACCCGGCCGTAGCTGTCGACCAACGGCTCGCGTGTCCTCACGAGTGGTCACCTCCGACGATCTGGCTGAGCACGTGCGGCAGCAGCGGGCCGATGATGTCCATCCCCTCGGTCACCGCGGCGGGTCGTCCGGGCAGGTTGATCACGAGCGTCCCCCCGGTGCCCTGCTCGGCCGGCCAGTCCACGACGCCGACCACGCCCCGGGACACCGCGGCGAACGGGGTGTGCCGCGTCCCCTCCCGACGCAGGTGCTCGGCCATGCCGGGGTTCTCCCGGGTGATGACCTGACGGGTGCCCTCCGGGGTGAGGTCGCGCGGCCCCATCCCGGTGCCTCCCGTCGACACGATCAGCCGGGCACCGCCGGCGACCGCCTCGCGCAGCGCCTCGGCGACCGACTCCACGCCGTCGGGCACGATCGTGGAGGTGACGGCATACCCCTGGTCCTGCAGCGCGGCGACCAGCAGCCGTCCGGACTCGTCCTCCCGCCGACCGTCGGAGCTGCGGTCGGACACGGTGATGGCCACGGCGGGGCGCCGTGCGGGAGCGGGCTGGTTCTCGCTCATCCCCCGAGTCTACGGACCGCTCACAGCAGGCGCCCGACGGCCCGCTCCGCGGCGGTCAGGAAGCGCAGCACGACCTGACGGTCGCTCTCGCTGAGGGTGGCGTCGACCTGGGCCAGCTCGGCGAACATCGGCTTGAGGTGGCCCATCATCTCCTCCCGCCCTCCAGGGGTGGCGACCACGGCGGTGCGGCGCCGGTCGGTGGGGTGCGGCCGGCGCTCGGCGTGGCCGCGCGAGACCAGCCGGTCGACGATCCCGCTGGCCGCGGCCGTCGTGACCCCGAGCCGTTGGGCCAGCTCACTCGGCCCCACCGGCTCGTCCATGACGTGCTCGAGGACGGCCAGCTCGGTATGCGTGAGCCCGGCCCGGCGGGCGAGCGCGGGCGCCGCCCGGTGACTGGTGTCGAGCAGCTGGCGCAGCGTGGCGAGCACCGGGCCTGGCTCCCAGTCGTCGACCCACCGGCTCGGCGCGCCGGGCGGTTCCGTGCTATTTTCTCTCAAGAACTTGCTCACTTCATTAGGTATCTACCTGACGAGTGTACCCAGACTACGCCGGAGGTCCGTCTCCCACCATGTCTCGCCTCGTGACCGCGCTCACCGCCCCCCGGTCCTGGATCGTCGCCGTGATCGGGCTGCTGCTCGGCGTCGGCATCATCGCCGGGATCGGCCAGGCCGAGCGCGACCCGTCCGCCCTCGACACGCTCCCCGCGGGATTCGCCAGCACCGAGGGGCAGGCCCTGCTCGACGAGCTGCCGGACGAGGACCGGCAGGCCGCCATCGTGCTCTTCACCGTCGACGAGGGGATCGAGGCCTCGATCCCGGACCTGACCGCCCTGGTCCAGGACGTCGCGCCGGAGGGCTCCGGCGGGGCGGAGGATGTCGCCGTGATCCCGGCCGAGGACGGCACCGCCGCGATCAGCGTGCTCGAGCTGGAGACGCCGACCGCGACCGACGCGCAGCGCGTCGTCACCCAGCTGCGCTCCGACCTCGGCGAGGGGGCGCCGGACGGGATCGCCGCCCAGGTCACCGGCCCGGCGGCGGTCGAGGCGGACCTCGCCTCCGTCTTCGACGGGGCCAACGTCACCCTCCTGGCCGCGACCGCGACGGTCGTGGCGCTGCTGCTGATCATCACCTACCGCAGCCCGATCCTGTGGGTGGTCCCGCTGCTGGTCGTGGGCGTGGCCGACCAGACCGCGGCCAGCGCCGCCACCCACGTCCTCGCGGCCTTCGGCATCCCCTGGGACGAGTCGACCATCGGCATCCTGTCGGTCCTCGTCTTCGGTGCCGGCACCAACTACGCCCTGCTCCTCATCAGCCGCTACCGCGACGAGCTGCGCCGGCACGACTCCCGGCACCGGGCAATGGCGCTCGCGCTGCGCCGGGCGGCCGAGGCGATCATCGCCAGCGCGAGCACGGTCGTCGTCGGGGTGCTCTGCCTGCTGCTCTCGGTCTTCCCGACCACCCGGGGGCTGGGGCTGGCCTGCGCCGTGGGCGTCCTGGTCGCCATGGCCTTCGTCCTGCTCGTCCTCCCGGGCGCGCTCGTGCTCTTCGGGCGCTGGATCTTCTGGCCCCAGGTGCCGCGCGAGGGGCAGCCGGTGCTGGCCGAGTCGCGCTCGCTGTGGCGCCGCATCGGTGACCGGGTCGCGGCGGCCCCCACGGCATACATCGCCGGGACGCTGGTGCTGCTCGCCGGGCTCGCCTTCGGCCTCACCCAGCTGCGCAGCGGCCTGGCGCCCGAGGACCAGTTCCTCGACACGCCCGAGGCGATCAGCGCCGCCGAGCGGCTGGGCGAGTCCTTCCCCGCCGGGACGTCGGACCCGCTGGTCGTGGTGACCCGTGGTGACGCGGCCCAGGTCGAGGAGCTCGCCGGCGAGGTGGAGCAGGTCGACGGGGTGACCAGGGCGACCGCGGTGCCCCCCGCCGACGGCATCGGGCAGGTGCAGGTCGTGCTGGAGGCCGACCCCGGCAGCGACGAGGCGGAGGTCGCCGTGGGGGAGGTCCGCGCCGCCGTGGACGGGTATGCCGACACCTACGTGACCGGTGGGGACGCCTCCGCGCTGGACGAGAGCGAGGGCAACGCGCGCGACCGCTTCGTGGTCATGCCGCTGGTCCTGGGCCTGGTGCTGCTCACGCTGATGGGGCTGCTGCGCTCCCTGCTGGCCCCGGTCATCCTGGTGAGCTCGGTGGTCGCGACCTTCTGCGCCGCCCTGGGCGTGTCGTGGTGGCTGTTCACCGGGGTCCTGGGCTTCGGCGCGATCGACGCGAGCATGCCGCTGCTGGCCTTCCTCTTCCTGGTCGCGCTCGGCGTGGACTACAACATCTTCCTCATCACCCGCACGCTGGAGGAGGCGGGTGAGCACGGGACCCGCGACGGCGTGCTGCGGGCCCTGGGCGCCACCGGCGGCGTCATCACCAGCGCGGGCATCCTGCTGGCCGCCGTCTTCGCGGTGCTCGGCGTGCTGCCGCTGGTCGTGCTCGCCCAGATCGGCGTCGTCATCTGCATCGGCGTGCTGCTCGACACCCTGGTGGTGCGGACCGTCCTGGTGCCGGCGATCGTCCGGGTGCTCGGGGAGTCGTTCTGGTGGCCGCGGCGGGTCGACCACGCGGGGCGGCACCGTGCCGCCGACGCCGAGCCGGTGGAGGCGGTCGCGCCCTAGGAGCGGCCGTCGAAGAGCTGGTCCACCGGCGCGTGGTCGTCGGTGAGCACCACGGCGTCCGCGACCAGCTCGTCCACGCGGTCCTGCGGGACCGGGCGCATACCTCCACCGTGGGAGCGTGTCGCGGCCGTCACCGCGTCCAGGTCCAGCGGCTGGTGCGCGGCGAGGATGACGAAGTTGCCGCCCGGCACCGGCCGGTCGGAGTGCTCGAAGACCGCGACGTGGTCGAAGATCGTCCCCAGCGTCGCCGCCTCCGCCGCGAGGAAGCCCAGGTCGCCGTAGTCGATGACGTTGAGCGCCACCAGCCCGTCCGGGCGCAGCACCCGGTCGACGTCCGCGAACGTCTCGGTGGTCGCCAGGTGCCACGGCGCCGCGACGCCGCCGAAGGCGTCCCCGACGTAGACGTCGTAGCTGTCCGTCCCGAGGCCGGCGACCGCGACCCGGCCGTCCTGGACGTCGACGCCGAACCGGTCGGAGCGGGGCAGCGGCAGCTCCTCCCGGACGACGTCCACGACCCCGGGGTCGATCTCGACGACGGTGTTGGTGCCGCCGTCCCGGTGCGCGAGCTGGTAGCGCGGGAGCGTCATCGCGCCACCCCCGACGTGCAGCACGTCGAGCGACTCGTCGGGGGGCGCCTGGGCGTCCAGCGCGCCGGCGAGGGTGCGGACATACTCGAACTCGAGGTATGCCGGGTCCTCCAGGTCGACGTAGCTGTGCCGCAGCGTGTCGAGCACCAGGGTGTGTCCGCCCTCGCGGTCGGGGTCGGCGACGACGGACGCGCAGTGGTAGCGGGTCTCGACCTGGCACGGGTCGGGCGCGATCAGCCCCAGCCCGGCGGCGGCGACCGCGACGGTGAGCGCGCCGGCCGTCCCGATGCCCGGCTCGACGCCGCGGCGGCGCGTGCTGACCACCAGGGCGAGGCCGCCGGCGATGAGCAGGGCCCCGGTCGTCAGCAGGATGACGCTGGTGGGCAGCAGCGCCACCAGCACGAAGCCGGTGAGGAAGGTGGCGGCGATGGCGCCGAGGGTGCCGATCGCGGAGAGCCGGCCGACGACGGAGCCGGTCTCGGTGAGCGTGCTCAGCTGCAGCTTGACGACCATCGGGGGGATCGCGGAGAGCACGGCGGCCGGTGCGAAGACGGTGACGGCCGCCAGCAGCAGCGCCAGGCCCGCGGACTGCTCGGGAGGGGTGAAGGCGGTCACCCAGCGGATCGCCGGGCTGATGGTCAGGGTCAGCGCGCCGCCGAGGACGAGCAGCGGGCCGATGAGGCCACGGGGCGAGGTGCGGTCGGCGGTGGCGCCGCCGGCCCAGGCGCCGAAGGCGATGGCGGCCAGCGCGAGTCCGATGACCGCGGTGTTGGTCTCCATGGTGATGCCGACATAGGGCGCGATCAGCCGCAGCGCGGTGATCTCCAGCACCAGGACGGCCGCTGAGGAGAGGAAGGTGACGACGGCCGCGACCCACGGGGCCAGCCCGACGGAGGGCAGCGGCTCGCCGGAGGCTGCCGGAGCGTCGGCGTCGTCGGGAGGGGGGCCAGGGCTCACCTGCCCGAGCCTACGGGGCGACCGAGGTGCCAGGACGCTGTGTCACATCGGTTGCCCTGGCGACGGATGTGACGCACCGTTCTCGCTCAGGCGTGCGCGGTGCCAGGTATGCAGCTGGGCGACCTCGTCCGCACCGGGCATGCGACCCTCCACGAGCGTGCGCCTGTTCTCGCCGCGGATGACGAGGTGGGCGGGCTCCGCCGGGGCGGGCCGGATCTCGGTGACCTCGGTCCAGGGGATGCGGCGCCCGCGGTAGAGGCGATTGCGGTGCAGGCCCTCGGCGTCGGCGGTGACGTCGAGGCCGCCCGTCAGCACGACCAGCAGCGACGCGGACGAGAGCACCGCGAGCACGACGTCGAGGATCCTGCCGTAGCCGCCGTCCTGCCAGTCGCCCAGGAGCCGGAGCACGCAACCCGCGAGGATCAGGATCCACACGCTTGCCAGGAGCCTGAACTGGAGCCGGACGGGAGGAATCCGGACCGAGGGCATACCTGAGTCTGTCATCGCCGGGGCGGGTGCGCCGCAAAGCGTGCGGTCGGTGGGCGCAAACCGTGCGGTCGGTCAGGCCGGGGTGGCGGGGGAGACCGCGTGGTGGCGGCCGATGGGCAGCACCATGGGCTTGCCGGAGACGGGGTCGGAGACCACCTGGCTGCGCAGGCCGAAGACCTGCTCGACCGCGTCCGCGGTGAGCACCTCCTCGGGTGTCCCGCTGGCCAGCAGCCGACCGCCGCACATCGCGACGAGGTGGTCGGCATACCGTGCGGCGAGGTTGAGGTCGTGCAGCACCATGACGATCGTGGTGCCGCGGCTGCGGTTCAGGTCGGTCAGCAGGTCGAGCACCTCGATCTGGTGGCAGATGTCGAGATAGGTCGTGGGCTCGTCGAGGAGCAGGATGTCGGTCTGCTGGGCCAGCGCCATTGCGATCCAGACGCGCTGGCGCTGGCCGCCGGAGAGCTCGTCCACAGCACGGTCCACCAGGTCCGTGGTGCCGGTGAGCTCCAGCGCCTCCTCGACCGCACGCTCGTCGGCGACGGCCCACCGCGCCAGCATCCGCTGGTGCGGGCTGCGCCCACGGGCCACCAGGTCGGCGACGGCGATGCCCTCCGGCGCGATCGGGCTCTGCGGCAGCAGCCCCATCGTGCGGGCCACGGCCTTGGTGGGCTGCGTGTGCACCGCCTTGCCGTCCAGCACGACCTGGCCGCTGCTCGGCGCCAGCAGCCGGGACAACGCCCGCAGCAGGGTCGACTTGCCGCAGGCGTTGGCGCCCACGATCGTGGTGATGCGGCCCGGAGGGACGGCCAGGTCGAGGCCGTCGACGACCGTGCGGTCGCCGTAGCCGAGGCGGACGTGCTCGGCGACAAGGGTGTGCGAGTCGGTCACAGCGAACCTCCGGCGCGGTTGGTGCGGATGAGCAGGTAGACGAGGTAGGGCGCCCCGAGCACCCCGGTGATGACACCGACGGGGTAGCGGGTGCCGAAGAGGTGCTGCCCGGCGAGGTCCGCGGCGAGCACGAGCAGCGAGCCGGTCAGGGCGGCGGGCACCATGAGGGAACCCCCTGCCCCGACGATGCGCGCCGCGATGGGGCCGGCGAGGAAGGCGACGAAGGCGATGGGGCCGGCCGCGGCCGTCGCGAAGGCGATGAGCGCGACGGCGGCCACGATGACCGTCAGCCTCGTGCGCTCGACCCTCACGCCGAGCGCGCTGGCGGTGTCGTCACCGTGCTGCAGCAGCTCCAGCTGGCGCGCCTGCCCCAGCAGGGCGGGCATGAGCACGACCGCGGCGAGCACGAGGGGGAGCACGACCCCCCAGGTGGCGCCGTTGAGACTTCCGGTGAGCCAGCGCATCGCGACCTGCAGGTCCCAGGCCGCGGCGCGCACGATGACATAGGCCACGACCGAGTCCAGCATGGCCGCGATGCCGATGCCGATGAGGATCAGCCTGGTGCCGAGGACCCCGTCGCGGTAGGCGAGCAGGTAGATGACGAGGGCCGTCGCGAGCGCTGCCACGATCGCCAGCCCCGACACCAGGGCCTCGTCCACCCGGAGCACGACGATGCCGACGACGGCGGCCGCGCTGGCCCCGGCGCTGATCCCGATGATGTCGGGCGAGGCCAGCGGGTTGCGCAGCATGGTCTGGAAGGTGACGCCGGCCATCCCGAGCGCGGCACCGGCGACCAGGCCCAGCACGGCGCGCGGCAGGCGGAGCGTGCCCACCGTGAAGGATGCCCCGGGCACCTCCTGCCCGAGGATCACGCGCCACACCTCGCCCGGGCCGTAGAACGTCTGCCCCACCATGAGACTGACCGCGAACAGCGCGAGCACGAGCAGCCCCAGGACCGCTGCGGCGCGACGACGGCTCGCGGCACGGCGCCGACGGCCGAGGCGCAGCGCGGACGGGGCGGGGCGGGTCGTGGGGGAGGCGCTCACAGTGCCCTCGCCCGCATCCGGCGCACGATGACGATGAAGACCGGAGCCCCGATGAGGGCGGTGATGATGCCCACGTCGACCTCCGAGGGGCGCGCCACCACCCGGCCCACCACGTCGGCCAGGGTCAGCAGGACCGCCCCGACCACCATCGACAGCGGCAGCAGCCACCGGTGGTCGGTGCCGACGACGAGGCGGCAGGCGTGCGGCACGACCAGTCCCACGAAGGCGATGGGCCCGGCCACCGCGGTCGCGGCACCGCACAAGGTCACCGCGCCCACGGCGGCGACCCCGCGGGTCAGCGCCACGCGCTCGCCCAGCCCCGCGGCCAGGTCGTCGCCGAGGGCCAGCGAGTTCAGGCCGCGGGCCACGGCGATCGACATGAGCGTCCCCACCAGGAGGAACGGCAGGGCGGTGAGGATCTTCTCCGGGGTGGCCCCACCCACGCCCCCGATCTGCCAGAAGCGGAAGGAGTCCATGACCTGGATCCGGGGCAGCAGGATGGCGCTGACCAGCGAGGAGAAGGCGGCCGACATGGCCGCACCGGCCAGGGCGAGCTTGAGCGGGGTGGCGCCGCCCCGGCCCATCGAGCCGACGGCGTAGACGATCGCGGCCGCCAGCGCCGCCCCCACGATCGCCACCCAGATGTAGCCCCCGGGTGTGCTGAGACCGAAGAAGGCGATGCCCATCACCACCGCCAACGAGGCACCGGAGGTCACGCCCAGGATGCCCGGGTCGGCGAGCGGGTTGCGGGTCACCCCCTGCATCACGGCACCGGCGAGGCCGAGCGCGGCGCCGACCAGCATGGCGAGGAAGGTGCGGGGGATGCGCTGCGCGACGGCGGCCTGGGAGATGTTGTCCTGGGCACCGCCGAGCGCGGCGACGAGATCGGCATACCCGATCTCGCGGGCACCGAAGGTGACCGACAGGATGCCGGCGAGCACCAGGGCGCCGAGCGCCACGAGCATGGTCGTGGCGCGGTAGGTCACCGTGCCCTTCCGCCGCCGTGCACCGGGTGCAGCGGCGGCGGAAGGAGCTCGGGTGAGGGTATCCGTCACCGGCTCTTCTCGGCGGCGGCCTGCACCAGGTCGAGGAAGTCGGTCAGGCCCCACTCGAGCGCGAGCGGCGAGGGGTTGGCGGCGGCGGCGAGCGGCGTGTCGTTCTCCAGCATGACGACGGCGCCGTCCTCCACCGCGGGGATGGCCGACACCAGCGGGTTGTCCTGCAGCTGCGACAGCAGGCTGTCGTCGCCGTAGGTCACCAGCACGTCGACGTCCGCCAGCAGGTCGGCGTTCTCCGCGCTGACCGTCTCGTAGAAGGCCTCGCTCTCCGCGGAGCGCTCGCTGACCAGCTCCGGCGTGGTCATGCCCAGCTCCTCGAAGAACAGCGCCCTCGGGTCGTGGGTGGTGTAGAAGCCCACCTGGCTCAGGTCGTCGGTGCTGTGCGAGCTGAACATCGCGCTCTTGCCCTCCAGCGCCGGGTAGTCGGCGACGGTGTCCGCGACGTAGCCCTCCAGCTCGGTGACGAGGGCGTCACCCTCCTCCGCGAGGCCCAGGGCCTGGCTGTTGAGCTCGACCATCTGCTGCCAGGTGGTGCCCCACGCCAGCTCGGGGTAGGCGACGACCGGCGCGATCTGGCTCAGCGTGTCGTACTCTTCCTGGGTCAGGCCGGAGTAGGCGGCGAGGATGACGTCGGGCTCGGTGTCGGCCACCGCCTCGAAGTCGATGCCGTCCGTCTCGTCGAAGAGCACCGGGGTCTCGGCGTCCATCTCGGTCAGGGCGTCCTCGACCCAGGGCAGCACGCCGTCCTTGTCGTCGTCGCCCCACGTGGCCTCGCTCATGCCCACGGGCACGACGCCCAGGGCCAGCGGCACCTCGTGGTTGGCCCAGGCGACGCTGGCGACGCGCTCCGGCTGCTCCTCGATGGTGGTCTCGCCGAAGGCGTGCTCGATGGTGACCGGGAAGTCGCCCGAGCTGGCGTCCTGCTCGGAGTCCGTCGAGCCTTCGCCGGCTGAGCCGCTGCCGCCGCAGGCGCTCAGGGCCAGGGCCGCGGTGAGGGAAGCAGCGGTCCCCAGGGCGCGAAGCGTGTGCATGATGCTCCTTAGTAGAGTTAGGTAAGGCGTGCCTAATGTATATCCTGTCGGGTCGTGTGTCCGAATGCCCCGTCCTCGGCACCCGCCCGTGCACCAGACCACCGCGAGGAGCAACGTTCGATCATGGCCAAGAGCAACGTCCAGGCGACCCGGCGCAAGCCCACCGACGCCCGCCCGCTGCGCCTGCAGGTGCGCGGCGCCCACCGCCCGACCCCGACCTTCGCCCGGATCACGCTGGGAGGACCGGAGCTCGCCGAGTTCGGCCCGATGGGTGACGACCAGTGGTTCCGCCTCTTCCTGCCCACCGGCGGGGTCGAGTCGCTGCGCCACGTGCCGGACAAGCTGACCACCGCGTCGTATGCCCGCTTCCTGCTGGTGCCCGCGGCGCAGCGGCCGGTCATCCGCAACTACACGGTCCGCGCCTACCGCGCCGAGGGTGCCGACGGCCCGGAGATCGACGTCGACTTCGTCGTCCACGGCAGCGAGGAGGCCGGGGACGCCGGCCCGGCCTCGCTCTGGGCACAGAGCTGCGCCGAGGGTGACGAGGTCGCGATCATCGACGAGGGGGCGATCTACAACGCCCCGACCGGCTGCTCGCTGCTGCTGGCCGCGGACGAGTCCGCCCTGCCGGCGGTCGCCGGCATCCTGCGCGACGCGCCCCGCGACGTGACCGGCACCGCCGTGATCGAGGTGCCCGACGCCGAGGACCGACAGGTGCTGGACGAGCCCGTCGGGGTCGAGGTGCGCTGGGTGGTGCGCGAGTCCGGAGCCTGTCCGGGTGCGGCGGCCCTGGAGGCGATGACGTCGGTGCCGGTGCCCGACGGTGAGGTGTATGCCTGGGTCGCCGGGGAGTCCGACCTCGCCACGGGCCTACGGCGGCACTGGGTGAGGCAGGGGGTCGCGAAGAAGCAGATCAGCTTCTGCGGCTACTGGAAGGCGGACGCCGGCCACTGAGCCGGGGTCGTCGACCTCGTCCGCGCCGCCCGCCCGAACGGATCCCGCGGGTCAGAGGATGAACCGGAAGAGCGGGCTGTCCGGCTGGATCGGCTCGATCTGCATCGAGGAGCTGTCCATCCGGTGCAGCAACGGCTGCAGGTCCTCGCGCGCGCCGAGCTCGATGCCGACCAGCGCCGGACCGGTCTCGCGGTTGTTCCGCTTGACGTACTCGAACAGCGCGATGTCGTCGTCCGGCCCGAGCACCTCGTTGAGGAACTGGCGCAGCATGCCCGGCTCCTGCGGGAAGTCGACGAGGAAGTAGTGCTTGAGACCCTCGTGGATGAGCGAGCGCTCCATCACCTCGGGGTAGCGCAGCAGGTCGTTGTTGCCGCCGGAGACGACCACCACCACGGTGAGCCCGGAGAGGTCGCCGAGCGCGTCGAGGGCCGCGGCCGCGAGAGCACCCGCGGGCTCGGCGATGATCCCGTCGCTCTGGTAGAGCCGGATCATCTCGGTGCAGATCCGACCCTCGGGCACGGCCACCAGCTCAGGGGTATGCCGTCGCACCACGCCGAAGGTGTGGGCACCGACCTTCTGCACCGCGGCGCCGTCGACGAAGCGGTCGATCTCCTCCAGCGCGACCGGCTCGCCGGCGTGCGTGGCGGCCATCATGCTGGCCGCGCCCGCGGGCTCCGCCCCCACGACCCGCACCTGGGGGCAGTGCTCGCCGAACCAGGTCAGGCAGCCCGCGAGCAGCCCCCCGCCCCCGCACGGCACGACCACCACGTCGGGTGGCCCGGGAAGGTCCTCGCTGATCTCGCGTGCGATGGTGCCCTGGCCGGCGATGGTGTCCGGGTGGTCGAAGGCCGGCACCAGGGTGGCGCCGGTCCGCTCGACGTCGGCCAGCGCGGCCGCGGCGGCCTCGTCGTAGGTCCGGCCCTGCACCACGACCTCGACCCAGTCCCCACCGATGGTGGCGACGCGGTCGCGCTTCTGCCGCGGGGTGTTGGCGGGCAGGTAGATCCGCGCGTTCACCCCCAGCGTCGCGCAGGCATACGCGACACCCTGGGCATGGTTGCCGGCGCTCGCGCAGACCACCCCGGCCCAGATCTGCTCGCTGTCCAGCTGGGCGATGAGGTTGGCGGCGCCGCGACCCTTGTAGGAGCGCACCGGCTGCTGGTCCTCCCGCTTGAGCCAGACCCGTGCCCCGGTCTGCTCCGACAGGCGGGTGCTGCGCTCCAGAGGGGTGCGCCGGACCCGGCCGGCGATCCGCTCCGCCGCCGCGTCGATGTCGGACGCGGTGGGCGCGGCCGGTGAGGACGTCGTAGGGGAGTGGGCCGATGACATGGGTCGATCCTACGTCTGCGGCACGCCCGACTTGACGCAGCGTCAGCCAGTCCGGCTCAGCCGAACATGATGGCGGCTTCGTCCCACTGGTCGCGTGGGACCGTCTTGATCTCGCTGGTCGCCTCGCTGAGCTTGACGTTGACGATGTCCATGCCCTGCAGGGCGACCATCGTGCCCCACTTCTTGGCGCTGACGGAGTCGATCGCCGCCGTGCCGAAACGGGTGGCGAGGACGCGGTCGTAGGAGCTCGGCACACCGCCGCGCTGCAGGTGACCCAGCGTGGTGTTGCGGGTCTCGATGCCGGTGCGCTCCTCGACCATCCGGGTCACCGTCTCCCCGATGCCGCCGAGGAGCGGGCGGCCGAAGCCGTCCACGCGGTCGCTCGCGACCTGGTCCGCGCCGGCGAGGGTGAAGCCCTCCGCGACCACGATGGTCGGCGCGCGCCCGCGGTCCATGGCGTTCTGCACCCACTGGCACAGCTGCTCGGGAGCCACCGGCACCTCCGGGATGAGGATGGCGTGCGCGCCGCTGGCGATCCCGGCGTGCAGGGCGATCCAGCCGACGTGCCGCCCCATGACCTCGACCACCATGCACCGCGAGTGGGCCTCCCCGGTCGTGCGCAGCCGGTCGATGGACTCGGTCGCGATCGAGACGGCCGTGTCGAAGCCGAAGGTCCGGTCGGTGGCCGACAGGTCGTTGTCGATCGTCTTCGGCACCCCCACCACGTTGATGCCCTCGTCGTCGAACATCCGGGCCACGGTGAGCGTGCCCTCGCCGCCGATGGCGACCAGCGCGTCGATCTCGTGCTTGTCCATGACCTCCTTGACCCGGTCGATGCCGCCGGTCCGGATCGGGCTGACCCGTGAGGTGCCCAGGATGGTGCCGCCGACCTTGGACAACCCCCGCACCTTCTTGCGCGGGAGGGGCACGATGTCGTCCTCGACCAACCCCCGGAAGCCGTCCTTGATGCCGACGAACTCGTGCTCGTAGATCCGGTCGCCCTTGAGCACGACGCCGCGGATGACGGCGTTGAGTCCGGGGCAGTCTCCGCCCGAGGTGAGCAGGCCGATCTTCATGAAGTGTCCTTCGCAGGGCTGACAACGACACTGCGCCGGTCACCCAGGGGGCAGTGACCGGCGCCGATGCGAGACCCAGGGTATGACGTCACCTCACCGCGGTGCCAGTCACGGCGGGCCACGGTGGGTCGCGGGGTGAGCGACGGGCAGCCCCGCGCTGTGGCATCCTGTGCGCCATGTCGACCGCCGCAGCGACCCCGTCCCGCGTAGCCCCCGTCCTCGCCGATCGCCTCGTGCCCCGGCGTGGCGTCCTCACCGATGTCGGCCTGGTCGCCGGCGGGGTCGTCGTGGTCTCGCTGCTCGCGCTGGTGCAGTTCCGCATCGGACCGGTGCCGATCACCGGGCAGACCCTGGGCGTCATCCTCGTGGGCTCGGCCCTGGGTATGCGTCGGGGCGCCGCGGCGCTGACCACCTACCTGCTCGCCGGCCTGGCCGGGGCGCCGGTCTTCGCCGGCGGGGGTGGGCCGGCCTACGTGATGCAGCCGTCGTTCGGCTACATCATCGGCTTCGTCGCCGCAGCGGCGATCGCGGGGTGGGCGGCCGAGCGGGCGTGGGACCGGCACGTGGGCCTGGCGATGGTCGGCTTCCTGCTCGCCACCGCGGCGCCCTTCGTCGTGGGGGTGCCCTGGCTGGCGGCCGTGCTGCAGACGGCCGACCCGGCCACCGTCGCGGCGGCGGGGATCATCCCCTTCATCGTCCCGGGCGTCATCAAGGCCGGCATCGCTGCCGCGGTCTTCCCGCTGGTGTGGGCGCTGGTGCGACGCCTCGAAGCCGACCGCCGCTGACCGGGGGCAGCCGCTCAGCCGTCCTCGGCCTCCTCGAGCCTGGTGCGCGCGGCATCCCTCGCCTCGCGCGCCCGGGCCAGCGCGGCGTCCGCCTGGTCGGCCGCGTCCTTGGCCCCGGCGGCAGCGGCCCTCGCCTGCTCGGCGTGCCGCTCCGCCTGGGCCAGCAGCCGACGGGCCTGCTCCACCCCTGAGCCGGCCACGGTGACCTTGTCCTCGGCGCTCTCGAGCTCCCCGGCCGCGACCTTGCGGCGGTCCCGCGCGGCCGTCACCTCGCCCTCCGCCGCCTCCAGCGCCGCCCGCAGCCCCTCGACGTCATCGGCCGGTGGGTCATCCGGGCTCGTCCCCTGGTCCGGGCCGGTCGGGCCCTCGACCGCCCCGCCCGGAGCCGCACCCCCGTCGATCCGGGTGAGCACGACGCCCGTGCTCGTGCGGGCCACCGCGTCCGCCACGTCCACCTCGCCGAAGCCGCTGTAGGACAGGCACCGGGTCAGGGCGCCGCTGAGCACGACCTCGGTGGCGTCGGCGTCGGCGAGCGCGGCCACGGCGGTGTCCCGGACCTCGCCCTCCACGGCGGAGGTCAGGGGGGCGCCCGCGTGGGTCCGCACCGCGGCCACCCAGGCCGCGAGCAGCGCGTCCCGGTCGGCGCGGAGCCCGGCCAGGCTCGCCGCGTCCATGGCGGACTGCGCGTGCCGCAGCCGGGCGCCGACGTCGCGCAGCGCTCCGGCCACGGGGTCGTCGGCGCGGACGAGGCTGTTGACGGCCGCGGCGGAGACGCTGGGCTTGCGCAATGCCCCGACCTCGGTGGCGACCTCCTTGCGCCCCTCGGACCGCAGCCGGGCGACCCACTCCTTGCGGGTGGCGACGAAGTCCGCCGGGGCGACGGCATACACCGCGGAGACGGCGGCGCGCAGCGCCTCGTCGTCAGCCTGCTCCGCCATGGACCCCAGGCTAGCCGCGGAGACCCTCGGCCCTCCGGTCCACCGACGCACCTCCCCGTCCGCGCAGCGCCCCCTCGGACCGGCTGAGGGTTGACGAGTCGGCTGCCGGACGCGGTCACCGGAGGTCCACCTCGCGGAGCGGGTCACCACCGTCGACGAAGAACCTGCCGCCCGGGGCCAGGGCCGCCGCGACCCGCCGTCGTGCCTCGGCACCGGGGTGGCGGCCGTCGAACACCCCGACCCGGCAGGCGAAGGCGAGGTCGAAGGGCTGCTCGTCCTCCAGGTCGAAGTCGTCGACGTCCACGCACCGCACCGAGAGCCTGCCCGCGCCGATCTCCGACGCGCAGGACCGCTCCACGAGCCGGACACCGCGGGCGGACCGGTCGATGACGAGCACGTGGCCGTCACCGATGCGCCGCGACACCTCACGCGCCGCGGCGCCCGGAGCCCCGCCGATCTCGAGCACCCGCATGCCCGGGCGCAGCGGGAGCGCGTCCACGACGGCCGAGAGTCGCGCCGAGAGCGTCATGCCCGCAGCGTAGGCCCGACTCCTCGCCGACGCGCCGGAGAGGAGTCCTCGGGACGGGGTTGCTGGCAGACTGGCGCGGGTGACGCCGGCCCCGTATCTCGCCCTGGTGCTCGGGGTCGCGATCCTGTGCCAGCTCGCGGCATACCGGCTGCGGGTGCCCTCGATCCTGCTGCTGCTCGTCGCCGGGTTCGGTCTGGGGCAGTGGGTCTCCCCGGAGAGCGTGCTGGGGCGGGACCTGCTCTTCGCCGGCGTCAACCTCTGCGTCGGCATCATCCTCTTCGAGGGGTCGCTGTCGCTGCGCTTCCGCGAGCTGCGCGGACTGAGCAGCGCCGTGATCCGGCTGTGCTCGGTGACGGTGCTGCTCGCCTGGGGACTGACCACGGCGGCCGGGATCACCGCCGGCGTCGAGTGGCAGCTGGCGCTGCTGATCGGGGCGGTGCTGGTCGTCACCGGGCCGACCGTCATCGCACCGATCATCCGGCAGCTGCGCCCCACCCGACGGGTCTCCTCCATGCTCCGCTGGGAGGGCATCGTCGTGGACCCGATCGGGGCCATCCTCGCGGTCCTCGTCTTCCAGGCGCTCATCGTGGGCGGCCCCGACGGTGCCCTGGAGACCGCTGCGCTGACCCTGGGCCGGACGCTGCTCATCTCCACCGTGCTGGCGCTCGCCTTCGGCGTGCTGCTGGAGGTGGCGATGCGGCGCCACGTCATCCCGGACTTCCTCGAGGGGGTCACCTTCCTGGCCGTCGCGGTGGGGTCGCTGGTCATCTCGAACGAGCTGCAGTCCGAGAGCGGGCTGCTCACCGTCACCATGCTGGGGATCTACCTCGCCAACCGGCCCGGTCTGCGGCTGGAGCACGTGCGCGCCTTCAAGGAGCACCTCCAGGTGCTCATCGTCGGCGCCCTCTTCGTGCTGCTCGCGGGCCGGGTCAGTCCCGCCGAGGTGGTGGCGGTCGCGCCGACCGCGGCGATCTTCGTCGTGCTCCTCGTCCTGGTCGTCCGGCCCGCCTCGGTCGTGCTCGGCCTGCTGGGCACCGAGGCGACCAGGCAGGAGCGGACCCTGCTGGCGTTCATGGCGCCGCGCGGCATCGTCGCGGCCGCCGTGACCAGCATCTTCGCCCTGGAGATCGAGCACGCCGCCGACGAGGCGCGCGAGCTGGCGGCTCTCGGCGGCGAGACCGCCCAGGAGACCCTGGCCCTGGAGGCCTCGGCGGAGCGGCTGGAGCAGCTGGTGGTCGAGTCGGCCGGCCTCGTCCCCCTCGTCTTCGTCACGATCGTGGTGACCGTCGCGCTCTACGGGCTGGGGGTCGGCCGGCTGGCGGAGCGGCTCGGGCTGGCCACCACGACGCCCAACGGCGTGCTCTTCGCCGGCGCCCCGGTCTGGGCCCGGCAGGCGGCGGGCGTGCTCAGCGAGCTCAAGGTGCCGACCCTGCTGGTGTCGCTCGCCCCGGGGGAGGTGACCCAGTCGCGGATGGCCGGGCTCAAGGTGGAGCGGACGCACATCCTCTCGGAGTATGCCGTCGAGGACATGGAGCTCGCCGGGCTCGGGTCCCTGGTCGCGGCGACCCACGACGACGACACGAACTCCACGGCGGCGCGGGAGTTCGGTCACGCCCTGGGGCAGTCGAACACCTATCAGCTGCGCCGTCAGGGGGAGGCGCTGCCGAGACGCACGACCTCCGGCCGGAGGGGCGGCGGGGAGGACACGGAGCGGTCCGAGGCGAGCGCGAAGGAGCAGACGGCGAGCAAGCTCACCGCCCGGGTGGCCTTCTCCCCGCCGATGTCGGCTCCTGAGCTGGACGCCGCGACCCGGGAGGGGATGCAGGTGCGTCGGACCACCCTCACCGATCAGCACACGCTCGACGACTTCCGGGACCGGGAGCCGGACGCCGTGCTGATGTTCCTCGTGACCGACGGGGTGGCGACCGTGGTGACACCGCGGACCCAGCTGCCCCAGGAGGGGGCCACCCTGGTCGCGCTGGTCCGCGCCCGGTGAGGCGTGCGCGACACGCCGCGCGAGCGACCTGACGCGTCCCGGCACGGACGCTATGGTGCAGGTGCGCCCAATGTGACAGATGTGATTTGTGAGGTTGTGGTCTCACGTGCGACGGGACGGCCGGTCGCGACGCGGGACCACGTCGCCGCAGGAGAGGATTCGCCGATGACTTCCAGGACGCTGCGGACGCTGGCCATCGCCGGCGCCACCGGTGCCGCCGTCGTGCTCGCCAGTCCGGCCACGGCGGTGGACGAGAGCCAGCTGGACGGCTACGACAACGTGAGCTGCGACGTGATGGCGATGCCGGGCACGGCCACCGCGACCTACATCGACGAGAGCGTGCACGGCCCCTACCTCGACGGGGACAACGAGTGGGTCGCCCTGACCCTCACCTCGGACGACGGTGCGGTCGAGGTGGAGATGCCGGAGTACGGCCAGACCTACGACAGCGACGGCGGCGCGGTCATCCGGGAGATCACCCTCTGCCAGGGCACGGCCGTCGAGGCCGCTGACGACGATGCCGCGGCGCAGGACGACGAGGACGCCGAGCAGGCACCGGCCGAGGAGCCCTCGGACGCCGGTGCGGAGGCCGCCGACGACGAGGCGGCGGAGGACGAGGCTGCCGGTCCGGCGGTCGAGACCGGTGGACCGGTGCGGGAGGCCGGTGTGTCGCCCCTGCTGATCGGTGGTGCGGTGCTGGCCGCGGCCGGTGCGGGTGCGGCCGCGATCGGGGTCCGGCGCCGGGACCTCCAGCGCCGCTGACCGAGCAGTCGTGAGCACGCGCCTGCTCGTGCCGACCGGGCTGCTGGTGGGGGCGCTTGGCGTCAGCGCCCTCGGGGTGCAGGCGGTCAGCGCGATCCAGGGCACGGACGGCCGTCCCGTCCACGCCGAGGGTGACGGGGCACCCACCTGGGTGACGGTCCCCGGTGCCGGCCTGGACCGAGAGCCCATCGCACCCGAGGGACTGACCCCGCAGGGCACCATCAACCCGGACCAGGGCGAGGCGATCTGGTATGCCGGGTCGGAGCGGGTGGTCCCCGGACAGGTCGGGACCGCGGTGATCGCGGCGCACGTGACCTACTACGACGAGCCGGACGTCTTCTACGACCTGGCCGAGGTCAGCGACGGCGAGGTCATCACCGTCGGCTACGGCCACGGCGGCACCCGCGACTTCGTGGTGACCTCCACCCAGCAGGTGTCCAAGGAAGGCCTGCAGCGCAGCGACGCGGTGTGGGACGACCAGCAGGAGGTCGCCCGGATCGCGCTGATCACCTGCGACCCCTCTCTGGGGCAGCGCAGCGACGGCGGGCAGAGGGCCAACTTCGTCGCGATCGCCGAGGCCGTCGACGGCTGACCCTCCGGGATCGGCGTACCCTGGAGACCTCCCCACCGTCGTGACCCTTGTTGAACCGAGGTCTGTCTTTGTCGACCCTGAACGCCGCGTCGAGCTCCACCACCCCCGCGGACACCCACGCCGGACCGCGGCACACCCGCGCCTTCGTCGCCCTGATCCTCGGCGGCGTCGGGATCGGCGTGGCCGAGTTCGTCACCATGGGCGTGCTGCCGCAGATCGCCACCGGGCTGGACATCAGCATCCCGACGGCCGGGTATGCCATCTCGGCCTACGCCCTCGGGGTGGTCGTCGGCGCCCCGGTCGCCGCCGTCGGTGCCGCGAGGGCTCCTCGCCGCGCGGTGCTGGTGGGGTTCATGCTGCTCTTCGCCGTGGCCAACGCCGCCGCCGCCCTGGCCCCGTCGTTGGAGGCGCTGGTGCTGGCCCGCTTCGCGGCGGGCCTGCCGCATGCCGGCTTCTTCGGACTCGCCTCGCTGGTCGCCGTCTCGTTGGCCGCACCGGGTCGCGGCGGTCGGGCCGTGGGCAGGGTGATGCTGGGGATCCCGATCGCCCTGCTGCTGGGCGTGCCCCTGGGGACCTGGGCGGGTCAGGTCTTCGGCTGGCGGGTCAGCTACTGGGCCGTCGCCGTCATCGGGCTGCTGGCGGCGGTGCTGGTGCACGTCTGGGTGCCGAGCACGCCTCGGGACCCGACCCAGTCCCGTCGGGTGGAGCTGCGCGCCTTCGGCAGCAGGCAGTTCTGGCTGACCCTGGCGATCGGGGCGATCGGCTTCGGCGGGATGTTCGCCACCTACTCCTACATCGCGCCCACCGTCACCGAGGTCACCGGGCTGGCGCAGGGGTGGGTGCCGGTCTTCCTGCTCACCTACGGTGTCGTGTCGATCGTCGGGACCTGGCTCGGTGGGCGGCTGGGTGACTGGTCCGTGCTGCGGACCCTCGTCCTCACCGGAGTCGGGTCGGCCGCGTCGCTGCTCGTCTTCTACTGGAGCTCGGGGTCGACGGTCCCGGCCCTGCTCACGGTCGCGGCGATCGGCCTGACCAGCTCGGCCTGGGTGATCGGGCTGCAGCTGCGGCTGATGCAGGTCGCGGGTTCCGCGCGCACGATCGGGGCCGCGATGAACCACGCCTCGCTCAACGTGGCCAACGCCCTCGGGGCCTGGGTCGGCGGGCTGGTGATCGCGGCCGGCTACGGCTTCCGCGCCCCGGCGCTGGTCGGCGCCGCCCTGTCCGTGGGCGGTCTGCTCGTGCTGGGCATCTCCCTCCTGGTGCACCGGCACGACGTGGGTCGCGGCCCGGCCGGCATGTCCTCCCGGCACCACTCCTGACCTGCCAGACTGGCGGCGACCCGTCGAACCGCAGGGGAAGAGGACCAGCACCATGACCGACCCGACCACCACACTGCTCATCCTGGGCGCCTCCGGCGACCTGACCCGTCGGCTCCTGCTTCCCGGCCTGGGCACGCTGCTGCGGGCCGAGCCCGACCGCACGGTCCGGGTCCTGGGTGCCGACCGGGTCGAGTTGGGCGAGCAGGACTGGCAGGGCATGGTGCGCGAGAGCCTCGCGGAGGCCGAGGTGCCCGAGCAGGTCGCGGACACGGTCGCGGGGGACGCGGCATACCGGCAGACCGACCTGCTGGAGCGGGACCAGCTGCAGGCGCTGCTGGCGGCCGTGGAGTCTCCCGTCGTGCTCTACTTCGCGCTGCCCCCCGCGGTCACCGTGAAGGTCTGCGCGCTGCTGGAGGAGCTCGGTGTGCCCGCCGGCACGAGGCTGGCGCTGGAGAAGCCGTTCGGGGACAGCCTGGAGTCGGCGCAGGAGCTGAACCGACAGCTGCTGCGGGTCGTGCCGGAGGGAGACATCTTCCGGATCGACCACTTCCTGGGTGTCAACACCATCCTCAACCTCATCGGCATCCGCTTCGCCAACCGGCTGCTGCAGCCGATCTGGTCGGCGGAGCACATCGAGCGGGTGGAGATCTCCTACGACGAGACGCTGGCGCTGGAGGGGCGGGCGGGCTACTACGACCATGCCGGGGCGCTGATGGACATGATCCAGAGCCACCTGCTCGAGATCCTGGCCTTCTTCGCGATGGAGGCACCGGCGACGATGCACGCCGAGGAGATCCGCGGGCTCAAGGCGCAGGCGCTGCGCGCGACGCGGGCCTGGAAGCACGACCCCGTGCAGGCCTCCAGGCGTGCCCGCTACACCGCGGGGGAGATCGAGGGTCGGCAGATCCCGGACTACGCGGCGGAGGAGGGGGTCGACCCCGAGCGGGCGACCGAGACCCTGGCGGCCCTGACCGTCCAGCTGGACAACGCCCGGTGGGCGGGTGTGCCCTTCGTGCTGCGCTCCGGCAAGGCCCTGGGCGAGGCCGCCAAGCGCGTGGTCGTCACCTTCCGCGCCCCGGCGCACGTCCCGGCGGGGCTCAAGGACACCCCCGCACCCGACCGGCTGGTGCTCGAGCTCAAGCCGGGCAGCGTCGGGCTGGAGCTGTCCATGAACGCCGAGGGGGACCCCTTCGAGCTGGAGCAGAAGTCGCTGCACGCCGAGCTGGGCAAGCCCCGGATGCTGCCCTACGGCGAGATCCTCGGGGCCATCCTCGACGGCAACCCGCTGCTGACCATCCGCGGGGACGAGGCCGAGGAGCTGTGGCGGATCGTCGAGCCGGTCCTGGCCGCGTGGCGCGCCGACGACGTGCCGCTGGAGGAGTATGCCGCCGGCTCGGACGGCCCCGACGGCTGGGAGTGAGGTTCGGCTGTCCTCGGCTGACCGGGTGGGCCGGCGGCGAGTACGGTCTGGAGCATGCAGATCCACGACACGCTGAAGCCCGCGTTCGACGACCAGATCACGCTGGAGATGGCCGCCTCGACGGTCTACCGCCAGCTCGCCATCGAGATGGACGTGCAGGACCTGCCCGGGATGGCCGGCTGGCTCCGGCGCCAGGCGGACGAGGAGCTCGTGCACGCCAACCGGTTCATCGACCACGTGGTGGACCGTGGCGGCCACCCGAGGGTCGGGACGATCCAGGCCCCCGCGGTGGACACGCCCACCCCGCTGGCCGTCTTCGAGGCGGCGCTGGCGCACGAGGAGAAGGTCTCCCAGTCCATCCGGGACCTCTACCTCGCCTGCGAGAAGCAGGGCGACCTGGACTCGCGGCCGCTGCTCAACTGGTTCCTCGAGGAGCAGATCGAGGAGGAGGCCACGGTCGGCGAGATCGTCGCCCAGGTGCGTCTGGTCGGCGAGGACGGTGCCGGTCTGCTCCGGTGGACCGGGAGCTGGGCGGGCGCACCGAGAGCTCCACCGAGCCCGCCTGAGACTCAGGCGGGGAAGCCCAGGAGCAGCAGGGTCGCCGCGATCATGTGCGGCCCGAAGGCCACCATCGAGGTGCGCCCGGCCCGGCGCAGCAGCACCAGCGCCACGCCGAAGGCGGAGGCGCCCAGGAAGGTCGCGACCGTCCCCAGGATGACGTGCGCCCACGAGGCATACCCCAGGAGCATGCCGAGCGAGGGGGCCAGCTTGACGTCCCCTCCGCCCATCGCCCCGCGCCCCACGAGGACGAGCAGGCCGTAGAACGCGCCGAGGGCCAGGCCCGCGAGCAGCGCCCTGCCGATGTCACCGGCGCCGCCCTCGACCAGGCCGACCAGGGTGATCGCGGCGGCCACGACCAGCAGCAGCGGCAGCGTGACCCGGTCCGGGAGCCGCTCGACGTCCGCGTCGACGGCGGCGAGCCACAGCAGCGGAAGGGTCAGGAGCAGCAGCGCGCCCAGGAGCCAGGGGTTCTCCGGCCACCAGGCGCTGGTGATCCAGGCCCAGGAGAGGGCCGTGCCGGGCACGAGCAGCCAGGCCGACCGTCGCGGCAGGTCCTGCTCCTCCTCGAGCCGGTGAGCACCGCGGACGACGACCCGGCGCAGGATCTCGCCGACCACGGCGCCCAGCAGCGCCGCCGCGGCGAGGACCACCTCAGCGCTGCCCGACCAGGCTGCGCGTCCGGAAGCGCAGCGGGGCAGGGGGGTCGACGCTGACGAGCAGGGTGCCCAGGGCGACCTCGGCCATCCACCGCGGCAGCTCGATCCACCCGCGCGCGCTGGTGAACATCTGGGCGTCACCCAGGGCCAGCACCAGACCGCTCCAGAGCAGCCAGCCCAGCGCGCCGGCGAGCAGGCCGGTGAGGAGGTAGTTGGTGCGTTCGGTGACGACGCGTCGCGCCCGGAACGCCCGCCCGGCGAAGATGCCGGCCATGGCGCGGAAGAGGGAGGAGAGGACGGACAGCGCCCCGAGCACCACGATGCTGTCCAGGTAGATCAGCGCGCTGGCGAAGAACGGCGCGACGAACAGCGAGGTGGCGGTGTTGATGATGAGCACCGCGACGGCCCCCACCAGGACACCGACCCAGGACACCTGCGGGAGACGATCAGCCCTCGACGGCATCGTCGGTCACCTCCTCCTCGGCGGCCTCGCGCAGCTCGTCCTGGCGGACCTGGATCGAGTCACGGATGCGCTCCCACGTCTGCTCGTCGAAGTCCGCCGTGGGCGCGGAGTAGCGGAAGCCCAGCTTGGGCGTCCCCTCGGTCTCGATGAGGAGCTCCACCTGCCGGAAGGTCGTGCCCTGCAGCTCGGTGTCCAGGTAGGACGTGCTGTCCTCCGTGGTGTAGGTGGACTCGAACTCCACGGCGTCGTCGGCACCGTCGACCTCGACGGTGGTGCTCTCGCCCAGGGTCGCGTCAGCCGGCAGCTGCGACTCCAGCATGGCCCGCAGCAGGGACTCACGGGTGGCGAGGTCGCCGACCGCCCCACGCTCGAGGAAGCCGAGCAGTCGGGGCGGGGGAGTGGGCTGCCCGGTGAACGGGAACTCCACCTGCAGCACCGGCCCCTGGAGGCGGTACTGCTCCTCCGGCACGTGCCAGTCCTCCGGGGTGGAGAGGGTGAAGCCGGCGCTCTGCCGGGTGATCCAGCCGTCAGGTCCGGCCTGGCCGCTCGCGGCAGCCTCGTCGTCGGACACGGTGGCCGAGGGCAGCTCCTGGGTCTCCTCGCCGGGTCCGACGTCCGGCGAGCAGCCGGCGAGGAGCAGCGCCGTGAGGGCCAACGGCGCCATCAGTCCAGGTGTCAGCGCGCGGTGCGCGCGGGGGTGCGACATGGTCATTCCTTGATCAACCGCAGCTCGCGAGCTCGGAGTTGGCCTCCCCGGTCCGGGCGTCCCGTCCGGTCGCGGAGGTGAGGGTCAGGGTCTGGTCCGTGCTCGAGATGCCGCCGCCGGCCACCCGGGCACCGACCGAGTTCTCGTTCTCGTACTCGCCGCCGAGCCCGGTGCCGAACGAGTCGTACTCGAAGTTGTAGAAGACGGCATCCTGCTCGGTCCGGTCCCACAGGGCGGACGCGGAGCGGACGAACTCGGGGAGCTGGGTGGTCGAGACGTTCTTCGGCACCGAGATCCCGGCCCCGTGGCCGTCGACGTCCACCTCCGCGGTGGCGAAGACGTCGTCGAAGGCGGATCGGTTCGCCGGGTCGGTCAGGTCCAGCACCCGCACCTCCTGCGAGACGGTCCCGTCCTGCAGGTTCCCGCCGGCGGAGGCCGGACCGACCTTGGGCTCGATGCCGGCGCCGAGGGCCTTGCGGGTCTCGCCGGTGAAGGTCACCTGGACCGGCTCGCCGTCCTCGTAGGTCACCTCGTAGTCCCAGGTCTGGCCGAAGCTGCCCGAGCCGTTGAGGAAGGGTGGGAGCCCGGTGAGGTCGCCGTTGCCGTCCCTGCCCTGCAGACCGACGGTGACCTCCCCGTTCAGGTCGTACCGGAGCTCACCCTTGAACTTGTTGTCCCCGGCCTGGTCGCCCTCGGTGGTGAGGGCGGTGGTGACCTTGCCGGTGAGCGAGCCGCTGGCGTCGGCAGAGCCGCGCACCACGTCCTTGTCGCGGTAGCCGGCGCTGCCGCTGACCCCCACCAGGCCCTGCACGCTGAAGGCCGCCGAGACCGTGTCGGCCTGGCTCAGGTGCTGCTCGCTGGCGCGCTCGGCCTTCTCCTCGTCGCTCAGCTCGTTGCGGGTGACCCACCGGAACCCGTCCTCGATCCCGTTGGACACGCCGTCCTTGAGCCGGGTGCCACCCTCCCGGACGGTCTGGGCGCCGGGCATGGCGGTGTCCACGATGCGGTCGCCCACGCCACGACGGCCGTCGACGAAGTCCTCGGCCCTCTCGGTGCCACCCTGGTCGGCGGGGAAGTTGTAGCCGTACTCCAGCTCGCCCATGGCCATCGCGTAGGCGGTCAGGTCCGCCTCGCCGCCGACGCCGCTGTCGGAGCTGCCCTTCTTGCCCTTGGTGGGCGCGGCCACGCCCACGCCGGAGTTGGCGCGGAGCTGGACCGAGGCACTGCCGTCGGCGTTCTCGGTGACCGTGTCGCCGCTGCCGTTCTCGGCCCGGACGACCTTGACCTGCACGTTGACCGAGTCGGTGCGGTCGGTGCGCCGCACGACGCAGTCGTCCAGCATCTCCTCGGCCCGCGACTCCGGGTGCCGGGGTGCCTCGCAGCCGCCTCCACCCCCGGGCAGCTTGTCGAAGGCCTGGCAGATGGAGTAGGCGACGCGCGGCGCGATGACGTCGGCGGACGGCGCGGCGATGGCGGCGGCGAGCAGCGAGGACACGATGAGGATGATCCCGGCGTACTCGACACCGCCGGCACCGCTGTCGGCACGCCGACGGCGCGGCGCTGTGACCTCGTTCATGGTTCTCCCCTGCTTGATCGTCTGTCTGTCACGGTATCCGAGGCGGACGGCCCGGCACGAGGTGCGAACGTCCCGAATGTGCCCGTCCGGGTGGGTCTTTGGGCCCTGCTACCCGCCCAGCAGCGGGCGGAGGTAGGGCCAGGCGCTCCAGATCATCAGCCCGGCGAGCAGGACGACCAGGCCGAGGCCCTTCGCCGAGGCGAGGACCGGGGCCGACCTCGGACCGAGGTCGACCAGCCCCGGGTTGTCCGGGTCGTAGGAGCACTCGATCGTCGTGCCGACCAGGTCGCGCCGATCACCGGTGAGCCGGTCGACCGACTCGGCCGGGACGTCGCGGCCGTCGGCGTGCAGCGTCCCGTGAGCCTGGTAGATGCCCTTCCCCTGGGTGTCCACGCCGACGCTCGTGCGGCTGACCTGGCGGAGCTCGGCGACGGTGAACCGGCCGTCCCGCCAGCGTCGCCGGCGCTGCTCCGGCAGGACGAGGGCGAACCACGCCGCCTGCAGGGCGCCGATCCACACGATGGCGGTGATGATCCAGCGCTGGTCGCCGAAGAGATCCATAGGTATGCCGCGGCGGCCCTCAGCCGCCGATGGTGATCTCGACCCGACGGTTGCGCGCCTGCGCCTCCTCGACCTCCTCGGGGGTGCCCTGCTCCTCCACGAGCAGCTGCTCCTCGCCGTAGCCGTTGACGGTGAAGCTCCACCCGTCGCCCAGCTCGTCGGCCAGGGCGTCGCGGACGGCCTCGGCGCGGTCGATCGACAGCTGCATGTTGAAGTCCTCCTCGCCCTGGGTGTCGGTGTGCCCGTCGATGGTCAGCGAACGCCCCTGCTCCTGCTGCTGCAACGCCTCGACCGCCACCGAGAGGGTCTCCTCGGCCTCACTCGTCAGGGTGGACTCGCCGAAGTCGAAGAGGACCGACGTGTCCAGGCTGACGGTCATCTCCTCGCCCTGCGCGACGGTGGCACCCTCGGTCCTGGTCCGCGCGGTGTAGTCGACGAGGTTGTCCCCGGACCCCTGCTCGGCGGTGCCGCTGGCCTCGAAGGAGACCGGGTAGCCGTTCCACGGCAGCAGCACCAGCTCGTCGGTGCCCGGGTCGGGCATCGTCACCTCGAGGTCGACCGCCTCGCCCGCGGGCGGCAGCATGCCGCGCACGCACGCGTCACCCTCGGCCGCCGGCTTGCCGGCCAGCGTCGTGCCACCCGTCGCGTTGAGACCGGCGAAGCACAGCTGCTCCTGCCCGAAGTTGTAGACGCCGTAGCCGTAGCCGGAGGCCTCGTCCGGCATACCCACGGTCACGCGCGCGGTCACGGTCCCGCCCTCGCGCGTCGCGGAGCGGACCACCAGGGCCTCGCGCTTGCCCCACGCCTGGCTGGCGGCGTCGGGCATCGGGGACACCGGGACGTCGGCGAAGTCGCCGAAGCCGGGCATCTCGAGGTTGACGCTCTCGGCCTCGGCCGGGGCGGACATCACGGTCATCACCGCCAGCTCCGCACCACCCTCCTGGAACCCGGGCCGCAGCACGCTGCACAGGCAGGCGTCGTCCTCGGCGCGCACCGGGAGGTAGGTGGCCTCGTCGCCCTCCACGGTCAGGCTGAACGGCGCGAACTCGAAGCCGCGGGCCAGCGAGAGCTCCGGGTAGCCGGCCTCGCGCCACTCGTGCGGGTCGACCGTGTCCGAGCTGCCGTCCTCGAGCGTGATCACGCCGCTGACCACCACGCGGTCCTCACCCAGCCGGTGCACGGCGGTGAGGTCGAAGGTCTGGCCGGACTCGCTCTGCGCCGAGCCGATGGACTCGGGGAGCTCACGGGCCAGGTCGGCCGGCGCCGGGTAGTTCTCCCCCAACGGGATCTCGTCCTCGGTCTCCTGCCCCGTCTCCTCCTCGGTGGAGGTGCTGGTCTCGGGCGGCTCGGTGGTGCCACTGGTGCCGGTGGGGTCCTCGGGGTCGTCACCCCCGGTGCAGGCGCTGGTCAGTCCGAGCACGGCGGCGAGGACCGGCACGAGCATGGCTGTGCGGCGAGTCCGGATCATGGTGCATCCCCTCCACAAGGTGCGTCTGGTGCGGTGGTCCCCGCGGGGACACCGTCGTCTATGGTCGCACAAGCGGGCCCGGGCGCCTATTTCGTCCGGGCCCCGCGATCACTCGGTGAGCGCGGTGTGCCAGTCGAGTCCGCCCCGGAGGCTGGCCAGCAGCTCGCTGGTGCCGGGTCCGTCGAAGACCCACGGCTCGTCCGGCGGTTCGGCCGGCGGCTCCTCGGGGTCCTCCGGGTCCGGAGGCGGCAGGGTCGGGTCGACGAGGTGGATGTCGTCGCCGGAGACGCAGCTGCCGCCGAGGAAGAGTCCGATGCCCCCGCCCCGGAAGCAGAGCAGCCCGCTGCTGATGCGGACCTCGGCGGTCGCGTCGGAGGTGGGCCGGCGGCTGCTCGACTCGGTGCTCGTCGTCTTCGACTGCACGCTGGCCTGCACGTCGAAGCCGTGCAGGGTCGGGGTCACCGTCATCCCGGTGAGGTTGGACCCGTTCTGCGAGGCGATCGAGGCGGCCTCGGCGCGGGCGGTGGAGGTGAGCACGGCGGGGTCGAGCGCGAGCAGCTGCCCCAGGAAGAGGAAGGCGAGCCCGTCGTCGGACGGGACGGCGCCGAGGCGCGAGTCCAGCTGGTCGGCGATGGCGTCGGCGCCGGCGAGCGCGGCGGCGTCGGCCGCGGTCCGGGTCTCGGTCTGCACCGTCATGCCCCGGCCGACCATGGTGATCAGCGTGGTGGCGATGACCAGCAGGGTCGCCGTGAGGAAGACGAGGAGCAGGGAGGACTGACCGCGCTCGTCGGATCGTCGTCGTGCCATGGTCGCTCGGCTCACTTTCGGCAGGTGGTCGGAGAATGCGCGGATGCACGGCGGGCCCACGCGGGCCCGCCGTGCATCCGGCTGTGCAGGTGCTGCTTCACTCAGCCACCCAGCGAGTCGAACGCGTCGCCGATCTTCTCCTTGATCGGGCCGGTCATCACGTCGGAGCCGGCAGCCGCGATGGCGGCCGCGACGAGGGCCGCGACGATGAGGACGATGCCCGCGTACTCCACGGCGCCCTGACCGCGCTCGTTCTGGAAGCGCTCGAAGGCGCCGGCGATGTAGGCGGTGGCGACGGTGTGGGCGGCGATGGCCTTGCGCTGCATGGTGTCCATGGGACTTCCTTTCGTTGGTGCAGGCGGGTGAGGCCTGCGCTGTGGTCCTGCTGTGGTCTGCGGTCCCCCGCTGACACCCCTGACATTACGGAGCTTGGGGGTGCCCTCCTAGGCGCAAAGGGCCCTATTCAGGTCCCCACCTGGAGTGGGACCTTGGTCCCTAGCGTTCGAGCCACGAGACGATGGCACCTCCCCGGTTGGCGACGCCCAGCTTGGCGTAGATCCGGCCCAGATGGTTCTTCACCGTCTTCTCCGACAGGAAGAGCCGGCGGGCGATGTCACCGTTGGACAGGCCCTCGGCCAGGGCGTCCATGAGCTCCACCTCGCGGGCCGTCAGGCCGAGCGTCGGCCGCGCGGCCGACGGCGCCGCGGCCGGCTCGGAGCCGGACAGCGCGGTCTGCGCCGCGGCCGGGCTGAGGACGGCACCACCGCGCTGGGCGGTGCGCAGAGCCGCCAGCAGGTCCTCGGCGTCGAAGTTGCCGTGGATGAGGTAGCCCCGGGCGCCCAGGGCCAGGCAGTCCCGGATGATGCTGGGCTCGTCGCTGTGCGTGAGCATCACCACCGGGGTGTCGTCCGTCCGCCGGCGCAGCACCTCGATCCCGTCCAGGCCGGGCATCCGCACGTCCAGGAACGCGACGTCCGCCTGGCCCAGGGCGTCCAGCGCCTCGTGGCCGTCGGACGCCTCCAGCACGGCGTCGACGCCGTCGAGCTGGCTCAACGTCATGGACAGGCCTGCCCGCACGATCGGGTTGTCGTCCACGATCAGGATCTTCATACCGCCGCCTCCTCGACCCGGCTGGGACCGGTGAGACTCACCGGTCCGGTGAGCACGACCTCGGTGCCCTTCCCCGCTGCTGGTCGGACCTCGGCATGGCCACCGACCCGCCGCATCCGTCGGTGCAGGCCGTCCAGCCCGAAGTGACCGATCTCCACCAGGTGGTCCAGGTCCGGGGCGTCCATGCCCCGCCCGTCGTCGGTCAGCCGCAGGGTGGCGACACCGTCGGTCACGGTCCCGTCGACCGAGACCGTGCTCGCCCCCGCGTGACGCGCGACGTTCTCCAGGGCCTCGCCGACGGCGTTGAGCCACTCGTGCGCGGCCCCGGGCCCGAGCGCGATGGCGGGGACGGAGCGGTGCACCTCGACCTCCGGGTGCGTGGACGACCACTCGTCCAGGAGCTCGGTGAGACGCTGCTCGAAGCTGGCCTCGTGCGCCTGCTCCCGGTAGTCGGTCACCAGGGTGCGTGCCTCGGTGCGGGCCTGCGCGACGCTGGCCGCGAGGATCTGCGCCCGCTGCGCCAGCTGCGGCTCCCGGTCGGCCAGCGCCTGGTGCAGGTGCTCGGCCATGAAGTGGATGCCGTGGAGGGACTTGGCGACCGAGTCGTGCATCTCGATCGAGAGTCGGGCGCGCTCCTCGGCCTGCGCGGCGCGCACCCGGCTGGCGCTGGCCTCGTCGAGCAGCGCGACGTGCCGCTCCTGGATGCGCCGGGCGCGGCGCGCGGTGAGGACCGCGAGCCAGATCATCACGATGCAGACCAGCGTGCCCGCATAGCCGCGCCAGTCGCCGTCCTGGAGCCGGTCGGCGAGCCGGATGCCCAGCACCAGGAAGGCGGGGCCGACGGCGATGGCGGTCGGCCAGGTCCGGTTCGTCAGGGCCCAGAGGAAGCCGGACGCCGCGACGTAGAAGCTGGTCGTCAACGCCCCCGGGGTCAGGAGCAGCAGGCTCAGGCTGATGACCGCGTCGATGACCGGCGGCGCCCAGCCGGCGGCCAGGTGCGGCTCGGCCCTGCGGATGAAACGCATGGGCAGGTAGCAGGCCGCGATGGCCAGGGCCGCGCACACGAGCGGGAAGGGGCGGATCGGCATGTTGCCTGCGAGGAAGATCACCACGATGCTCGCCAGGCGCACGTTGAGGGTCACCTGGAGCAGCATCCGCAGCGACCCCCGGGTCAGCAGGTCCGACATCCGCTCACCCCCCGAAGACGTTCGCGAAGGTGTCCGCCTGGGCGATGACCAGGCTGGCCACGATGAGGACGAGTGCGCCCGGGACGATGAGCGTCGTCACCACCAGACTGATCTTCGGCATCGCCTTGGCGGCGACCCGGCGCACCTCTGCTCCGCGCGCACGCCGCACCTCCTCGGCGATGTCCCGCAGCGTGTCGCTCAGCGGGGCACCCAGCTCCTCCGCCTGGAGCATGGCTCCGACCCAGGAGTCGATGGCCTCGACCTCGTTCCGCTCGCGCAGGTGGACGAGCGCCTCGCGGCGGGACATGCCGAGCTGCAGGTCGTCCAGCACCCGCTGGATCTCCTGCTGCAGCGCGGACTTGCTGTTGCCGGCGACCCGGCTGAGGGCGGCCCGCAGCGACAGGCCGGCGCTCACCGTGACGGCGAGCACGTCGAGGAAGTCCGGCAGCTCGCTGGCGATCGCCTGCTGGCGTCGGCGTGCCTCGCCCCGGATCCAGATGTCCATCCAGATGGTGAGCAGGACCACGGTGGTGACCCCGATGATCCACTGCC
Source organism: Serinicoccus kebangsaanensis (assembly GCF_008919445.1). Lineage (GTDB taxonomy): Bacteria > Actinomycetota > Actinomycetes > Actinomycetales > Dermatophilaceae > Ornithinicoccus > Ornithinicoccus kebangsaanensis. The sequence goes on from NZ_VSLG01000012.1 coordinate 49,208, forward strand.
CGCTCAGCGCGAAGAAGATGAAGGCCACCACACCGAGGGCGGTCATGCCCGCCTGACGGCGGATGAAGTCCCGGGTGGACAGGCCCAGGGGATGGCCCGCGCGGTCCAGCAGCTGCTCCAGCGAGTCGATCCGCCGCCGCCCGCTCAGCTGCAGCAGCGTCCGCTGGAAGCGCGTGCCGAGGAAGTCGATGAGCCGCAGCATGATGCCGGGCTTGTTGGCGTCCGACTCCTCCGGGAGATAGGTCGCCTCGACGGCCTCGAGCCCGGTGGTCCGCATCATCCGCCAGCCACGGACGGCCAGTAGCAGCACCGCGAGGACACCGACCGGGTAGGCCAGCAGCAGCAGTTCGCGAGAGCTCATCAGACGGTCACCCTCGTGATGCGTCGGATGAGGATGAACCCGAGGACGAACATCACGCCGGCGACCGCGAGCACGATCTGCCCGATGAGGTTCTGCGTCAGCGCGTCCAGCGAGCCGGGGCTGACGAGGTTCATCAGGAAGACCGATCCGACACCGATCATGAGCACCATGTAGCCGCTGAAGATGGCGCCGGACATGGTGGTGCGCAGCTCGCGCTCCAGGTCGCGGCGGTCCTCGAGGGTGCCGGCGATGCCGTTGAGCGCGGTGGTGAGCCGACCACCCGCCTGGCTCTGGATGAGCAGCGTCCGGACCAGCACGTCCAGCTCCCGCGAGGGCAGGCGGTCGTTGAGGTCGGCGAGCGTGTCGTTGAGGCTCTGGCCCAGGCTCATCTGGCGCTGGATCTCGAGGAACTCCGTGTGCGCGGGGTCGGGCAGCTCCTGGACGACGAGGTCGACCCCGCGACGCAGCGCCAGCCCGGCGGAGGTGGCGTTCGACAGGAGCCGCGCGAGGTCGGGGAGCTGCTCGATGAAGGCGGCGATCCGCTTCTGCCGACGGACCTCGAGCCACCGCAGGGCGGAGGCCACGATCGCCACGACGACCAGGGCGGAGCCCACGTTGCCCATGAACCCGTGCAGGAGGTAGCCCACGACCAGGCTCGTGGCGCCCACGATGACGACGAAGTCCGCCGGTCCTGCGGGCAGGTGGGCACCGGTGAGCCGCAGGTCCAGGGCACGGCCCCAGCGGGTCCGGCGCGCCCGCGCGTTGAGCCGCCCGCGCCACTCCCGCAGGACCTCCGGGCGGTCGTCGCCGCGCGCCGACGCGGTGAGCTCGGCCGAGCGTCGAGCCGTCTCCCGGACGGCGACGACGCCGAGCACCGCGGCGATGAGGGTGGCGGCGAGCAGCGCGCTGATGATGGCGGGGGTCACAGCTGCCCCTGCCCCTGGAACGCCGGGGGCACGGTGCCCCCGTTGAACCTGATCATGCGGTCGAGGTGCTCGGTCACCGGACCGGTGGCGAAGTGACCGAGGACCGGCTGGCCGGGCTCCGGCGGCTGGTGCTGGTACTGCGCCAGCAGCTGCGTGTTGTAGGTCTCGCGCCGCGACGAGGTGAGCGCCGCGATCTCCACCACCTTGCGGGTGCGGTCCGGCATACGGGTCAGCTGGACGACGACGTCGACCGCGGAGTTGATCTGGTCGCGCAGCACGTCGACCGGCAGCTGCAGCTCGTCCATCGAGGCGAGCGTCTCCATCCGGCCGAGGGCGTCGGCGGAGGAGTTCGCGTGCACCGTGGCGAGCGATCCGGCGTGACCGGTGCTCATCGCCTGGAGCATGTCGAGCGTCTCGCCGCCACGGACCTCTCCGACGACGATCCGGTCCGGCCTCATCCGCAGGCTGTTGCGCACCAGGTCGCGGATGCTGACCCGGCCCTCACCCTCGACGTTGGCGGGCCGCGACTCCAGCCGCACGACGTGCGGCTGCTGCAGGCTCAGCTCGGCCGCGTCCTCGATGGTGATGATCCGCTCGTCGTCCGGGATCACGCCGGAGAGGGCGTTGAGGAAGGTCGTCTTCCCGGTGCCCGTCCCGCCGGAGATGATGATGTTGGCCTTGGCCCGGACGAGGGCGGCGAGCAGCTCCGCCATCTCGGTGGAGAGGGTGCCGTTGGACACGAGCTCCTCCAGCCGGAACGGCTGGGGGAAGCGCCGGATGGTCAGGGTCGGGCCGTCGAGCGCCAGCGGAGGGATGATGACGTTGACCCGCTCGCCGCTCTCCAGCCGGGCGTCGACCATCGGGCTGGACTCGTCGATGCGGCGGTTGACCTTGGACACGATGCGGTCGATGGTCTGCATGAGCTGGTCGTGCGAGGAGAAGACCGTGGGGTAGCGCTCGACCCGGCCGCGCCGCTCCACGAAGACGGAGTCGGGGCCGTTGACCATGATCTCGGTGATGGAGTCGTCCGCCAGCAACGGCTCCAGCACACCGAGGCCCAGGGCCTCGTCGACCACCCGGCGGATGAAGCTGCCGCGCTCGCGGTTGCTGAGGACCGGGCCCTCGACGCTGATGAGGTCCGACAGCCGCCGCTCCAGCCGGGCGCGGCGCTGGACGTCGGTCAGGCCGCGCAGCTCCTCCCGGTCGAGGTCGACCAGGAGCCGGTCCAGGTAGTCCTTGACCAGCGATCCCTGGGCGTTGCCCTCCTGCTGGCGGTCCTCGGCGGAGAGCCGGTCGCGCAGCGCCATCAGTTGGTCCTGGGGAAGACGGCGTCGCGGGTGATGTCGACCCGGGTGAGCGTGAAGACGTTCGGGACGCCCACCGGCACGCTCGCGGTGACCTCGACGCACTGCTCGCTGCACCCGCCGGTGTTCACCGACTTCAGCTGGGCCCAGCTCGGCAGCGCCTGCGCCGCGGCGGCCTGGGGGGACTGCTGCATGCTCGCCGCACGTGCCGCGTTGCGTGCCGCCTGGTTGGTCGCGTCGACCGCGGAGACCATCGCGACGGCGTTGACGATGACGAAGACGAGGATGGCGAAGATCGGCAGGAAGCCCGCGACCTCGACGGCCACGGATCCCCGGTCCCTGCCGGACCTCGCCGACCGGGACGCGGTGTGAGCTGTCATGAGTTCGGCTCCCTCTGGACGGCGGCGCTCTGCGAGACGGTGAATGGGTCACCGATCGGGAAGACCCGGGGCACCGTGACCCGGACCGTGACCGAGTCACCGGCGGGCTGGAAGGAGAAGCCGTGCTCGAACATGTCCGGCATGGCGTCGCGAGCGGCCTGGGCGGAGACGCTGGTGTTGTCGGTCACCCCGAGCTCGCGGGCGCCGGCGTTGGCGCTGTGCCGGGTGAACGCGAGGGCGGTGGCGGCGAGGATCGCCTGGACGCCGACGAAGAAGACGGCGAGGAAGACCAGGACGGCGATCGGCAGCTCGACCGCCGACTGCCCGGCCTCGCGGTGGCGCCGCCGACCCTGCTCCTTGCGCTCGGCGGACAGCCCGAGGCTGACCGCCAGGGCCCGGACCGACGACCGGACGCTGCCGTCGCGCACCGTCGAGAGGTCCCCGATGTTGTGCGCGGCCTCGAGCTGGGCGAATCCGCTCGGGACGGTCACCGCGGCAGGCCGGCCGAGGAGTCGCCCGGCCATGTCCGGCTGCACCTCGCGGCGCCGGTCGGCGCCGTTGAAGACGAAGTCCACCTCGGCCCTGGTGCGCATCCCCAGCCGCTCCCAGTCCGAGAGCATGCTGCGGGCCGCGTTGATGGAGGCGATGTCCGCACCGACCACGATCGCGGCGGTGTCGGCGAGCTCGACCATGGCGGCCTGGGCGTCCTCCACGTGCGTGCCCAGGTCGATGAGGATGACGTCGTAGAGGTAGCGCAGCTGCTGGATCACCTGGCGGGCGGCGGCACCGGTGACGTCGTCGGCCTTCTCCACCTCGGTGGGTCCGGCCAGGACGGAGTAGCCGGCGGGGGAGTCCACGACGACCTCACGGATGGTCCGGCCGGTGAGCTCGGCCGCCACGTCCGCGATCTCGGCGAAGGTCCGACGGGGCTTGACGTTGGCGAAGTAGGGGACCGAGCCGCGCCGGAAGTTGCCGTCGACCAGGCAGACCGTCTTGCCGGTCTTGGCGACCTCCTCGGCCAGCAGCACGCTGAGGGTCGAGGTGCCGACGCCACCCTTGGAGCCGGCCAGGGCGATGACCCGTCCGCGCTCCTCCCGGCCCTCGCCACCGGAGTAGACGCGCAGGCTCTTGCTCCAGGTGGCGGCGTTCTCGATCCGCGACTGGAGCTCGCTGAGCGAGGGCGGGGAGCTGATGACACCCCGCGCACCCAGCTCCATGACCGACTGCAGCAACGCGGCGTCCGGCTCCGGCGCGATGACCAGGACCGCGAGGAAGGGGCGGGCGTTCTGGATGTCGCGGACGATGGACCGGTAGTCCTCGCGCAGCTCGCTGGAGAGCAGGACGACGTCGAGCTCGGGGTCGTCGAGCAGCGGGCCGAGCTCCCGTCCGGTGCGGGCGATGCCGAGCAGCTCGGTGTCGGGCATCTCGCCGAGCAGCGACTGCAGCGAGGACTGCAGGCCCTGGTCGTTGACGACGGCGGCAGCCAGGATGCGGCTCATGGTCAGTTGTCCCCTGTCGGCGTGAGGTTGGCAGGAGCGAAGATCTGACCCTCGTCGAGCGTGCTGTCGTCGTTGCGGGCGCGCAGCGCCAGACGCAGCTTCACGCTGAAGCTCTCACCGTAGGCGACCCGCAGGGCCTCCTCCGTGGGCAGCGCGAAGGTGATCGGGACACCCTGACCCGTCGTGAAGCCGCCACGTCCGTCCTCCTCGGTGATCTCCTCCGGGAGGCCCACGTCGATGACGAGTGCCCCCTGGGCCCAGAGCTGGCTGGACGGCGGCTCCTCCTCCTCGCCGGGGAAGGTGGCGATGATGTCGACCCGGTCCCCCGAGTTGACCTTGCCGGCGACGCCGGTCTCGGCATCGACCATGATCGCGATCTCCCGGTTGCCGGGCTCGATCCCGGGTCGGTCGATGAACATCCCCTCGGAGGCGAAGGTCCCGGCGCCCATGTCGTTGAGCGGGACCAGACCGACGATGTCGCGCGCGTCCCGGATGGACTGCTCGGAGGCCCAGCGCTCGGGGACCTCGCGCAGCTCCAGGTCCTCGGCGGTGACCGGCTGGTATGCCTCGACGTCACGGGCCAGGGAGACCACGGTGATGAAGTTGCCGGCCCGCGCGTTCACGTCGGCGATGAAGGACAGCACCGAGAAGAAGACGGCGATCGCACCGACCGCGGACAGGATCAGCAGCAGCAGACCGCGGCGCTGACGTGGGTTCATGAGGTCCTCCGGTGGACGACAGCGCCGCAGAAGGCGCAGATGGTGTCGCGGCACTCGAGCCGGCAGTTGGGGCAGGTGGTCGTGGGCGCCTCCACCGCGGAGGCGACGATCTCTTCGGGCGACCGCAGGAGGTAGGACCGCTCACGGAGCCGGTCGGTTCCCCACGGGCTGCTGATCGCCACCTCGGTCAGCTGGCCGAGGTCGGTGCCCGAGGTCGGCAGCGGCGGGATCTTCTCCGGCAGCTTCCCCCGGTCCAGGCTGACGAAGGCGTGCGCCTCGAACGGCTCGGGGGCAGAGGCCGCGGACGTCACCGTCTGCGCCTCGGGGTCGACGAGGAAGCAGGAGCCCGGCCACAGGCTCAGCAGGTGCTGCCCGAAGCTGGGTCGCGGGTCCTCGAGCTTGGCGACGCTCGCCAGCTGGGCGAGGGAACGGATCGCGCCACGGGTGGCCTGCGCCAGCGCGAGGTGCTGCGGCGCGGTGAGCCCGGACGCCGCCGGCGCGGAGGTGACGTGCTGGACCAGGGCCAGCGCGGTCGGCGGCCCGGGCACCCGGAGCAGGGCCATCCCGGGGTGGTGCATGACGGCCCGGGCCAGCTCGCTGGTCCGCGCGGCCACCTCCGGCACCAGGATGAGGACCGCCTCGGGCCCGGGGCCGGGCGCGGCCAGCAGCTGTTCGGCGGTGTCCACGACATCGGCCACCTCGGACTCGACGCTCATGGCCCCCGGGTGTCCGTCCGAGCCGGGCATGCCGACAGAGATCACGGACATGACGACGGAACCTTCCCCTGCAGAAAAGACGATTGACTGCCCGCCTCACCCGCAGGCGCGAGCATCATAGCGCACAAAAAGCGCAGGATCATACCCCAGCGCCAGCCGGGCGACCGAACGGGTCAGTGCAGGCTCAGGGTGCGCCCGCGGGTGATGCCCCAGTCCCGCAGGCTGCCGACCGGCATCTCGACGGTCGCGCTCGCCCGCCACCGGGGCATCGTCATCCCCCACCAGGGGCGCAGGGTCGCCGTGTGCAGGACCGTCCCCTCCCGGTCCACCACGGCCACGTCGATGGGGTACCGCATGCCGACCATGTGCACGGTCGGGCACCTTGTGATCCAGAGGGCACCCTCCAGCCGGTCCGTGCCGAGCAGCCCCTTGCGACGCGTGGCCGGCGTGTCCGCGACGGTGGCCGCGGCGACGTCGGTCCCGTCCACCCGGAGGCGTGCGGGACCGGGGCCGCACACGGCTCCGGTCCTCATGCGTCGCGCGTGGTGCCGAGGATCTGGCGGGCCAGCTCCGGTTCGTCGCCGACGATGCTGGCCACGTAGACGCGGTCGGACTGCTCGAAGATGAGGCTCACCGTGGGGATGGACTCCGAGCCGTCACTGGCCTCGCTGCTCAGCAGCACGGCGGAGTCGCCGGAGCTCAGCGGCTCCAGGCTCACCGGGTCCTCCGCCGAGACCTCACCCTGCGTGCGGACCTCCTCGAGGGCCGTCGCCAGATCGGTCTCGGAGGTCGGGACGCTCACCACCGACAGCGCCATCCGGCTCGGTTCCTCGCCGAACGCCTGGGTGGCGAGCAGACCGTTGTCCTCCGGCTGCTCCTGCACCTCCCATCCCTGCGGGACGGAGATGAGCACGGTGCCGATCTCGACGTCGACGTCGTCGGCGGAGGGTTCGGTCGCCTCCAGGGCGCTGGGCGCCGCCTCCGACGACGACGCGGCGGGCGGGTCCTGCTGCGACGAACCGCCGTCGGTCGAGCACCCCGAGAGCGCCAGGGGCAGCAGGAGCAGGCTGGAGAGCACGATGCGACGCATGGCCGTCACTCTACGGCGTCCCTGGTGGCGGACCGGTCGTGACGGCGGCGTCGTCCGCGGACCCCTCGTCCGGCAGCACCGTCAGCTCGACGCGGCGGTTCCGGGCGCGCGCCGCCTCGACCTCTGCGCGGGTGCCCCTCTCCGGTGCCGCCATCTCCGACTCGCCGAGACCGCGCGTCTCGAAGACCCAGTCGTCGTCGAGGCGGGACCGCAGGCCCTCCTCGACGGCCCGCGCTCTCGCCCGCGACAGGGTGAGGTTGTCCTCCTCGTCGCCGCGTCCGTCGGTATGCCCGGTGATGAGCAGTCGGCGGCCCGCCTGGGCCTCCAGCTGGGCGGCCGCGAGGTCCAGCGCCTCGCGCGCCTCGGGACGGATCTTCGCCTCGTCGGTGTCGAAGACGACGGCGGTGTCCAGGGTCACCTGCACCCGGCTGAGCTCGGCACCCGCGTCCTGCGAGCGGGCCAGGAACTGTCGCTCCGCCCCGGCCTGCGGCGCCCCCTGGACCGGCATACGCATCGGCCACCCGTTCCACGGCAGCAGGACGAGGTCGGTGCCTCCGGGGTCGTCCAGCTCGGTATGCAGCCGGACGGCGTCACCCTCGATGCTGGGGAAGGTGCCGCGGGTGCACGACGTGGTGCTGGCGGTGCCCACGAACTCGCCGCTGACGGTGGTGACCGCGCCGAAGCACAGCGGGTCGACGGTGAACTGGTAGGAGCCGTACGGCGCGGCGCCGCCGCCGACCCGGGCGGTGACCTCCACCTCCACCGAGACCGTGCCGCCGGAGCGGCTGACCCCCAGCACGGACAGCCAGTGCCGCGTCCCGAGAGGGCTGCTGTCCGCCGCCGGCACCGGCACGACCGGAACGCTCTGCGCCGTCCCGAAGTCGGGCATCGTGATGGTGACGGTGTCGGCGTCCTCAGGGGCGCTGAGGACGGTCATCACGCTCAGCGGAGGCTGACCGCCGAAGTCGCTCCGCACGACCGAGCACAGACACTTGTCGGCCGCGTCACGGACGGGGAGGTAGGTCGCGGGGTCACCGGCCACGGACAGCGTGAACGGGGCGAACTCGTGTCCCCAGGCCTGGGGCGGGGTGTGTCCCGGCTCCTGCCACTGGCGCGAGTCGGGGGTGCCCTCCAGGCCCGACAGGTCGAGCCGGCCGAGGACCACCACCCGGTCCGCCGCGAGCCGCTGGACACCGTGCAGCTCGAAGGTCACGCCCGAGGACGTCCAGCTCGCGATCGGGGCGGAGAGGTCGGGCAGCTCCCGGGGCGGTGCGGCGGTGGTGGTCGCCACCGGTCGCGGGAGGTCCTCCGACTCCGGCGGGGCCTCGGGCGGGGGGTTGCACCCCGCCAGCAGCACCGACCCCGCGGTCAGCGCCACCACCCGTCGTCTCGGAGACATCCCCGCTCCTTCATGGACCTCGTCGTCCGCTCCGGGATCACTCTACGAAACAGCTGCCCGGCGACTCAGCCGGTGGGTGCCCCGTCCCACCAGCTCGTAGAGCACCGGCACCAGGATCAGCGTCAGCAGGGTCGAGCTGATCAGGCCGCCGATGACGACGATGGCCAGGGGCTGGGAGATGAAGGCGCCCCCACCGGTGATCGCGAAGGCCATCGGCGTCAGCGCCAGGATGGTGGCGAGAGCCGTCATGACGATGGGTCGGAACCGGTGTCGTGCGCCCTCGAGGACGGCCTGGGTGCGCTCGAGCCCGGAGGAGCGGTACTGGTTCACCAGGTCGATGAGCACGATCGCGTTGGTGACGACGATGCCGATGAGCATGAGCAGACCGACCATCGAGGCGATGTCGAGCGGGGTGTCGGTGAGCAGCAGCAGGCCGATCGAGCCGGTCGCCGCGAAGGGCACCGAGACGAGCAGGATGAGTGGCTGCACCAGGGAGTTGAAGGTCGCCACCATGACGAGGTAGACGATCGCGATGGCGGCCACGAGGGCCAGGCCGAGCGCGGCGAAGGCCTCCTCCTGGTCGGCACTCACCCCGCCGAGCGACACCTGGACGCCCTCCGGGGTGTCCAGGTCGTCGATCCGCTGCTGGAGGTCGGCCGTGAGGGCGCCGAGGTCGTCGGCGGTGGACCGCCCGGTGACGGTCGCGGCCCGCAGCCCGTCGACGCGGGTGATGCTCACCGCCTCCTCGACCGCCTCCAATTCGGCGACGTCGCCCAGCACGACGGGGTCGCCGGCGGTGTCGGTGGCGACCTCGAGCTCGCGCAACGCGTCCAGGTCGCCCGCCTCGCCGTCGCGCACGACGACGTCGACCTGGGTGGCGTCGATCTCGACCTGACCGACGGTCGCGCCGTCGGTCGCCGCCTGGACGACCTGACCGAGCTGGGCCTCGGCCAGACCCACCTCCGCGGCCGCGGCCCGGTCCACCTGGACCTGCAGCGCGGGCACCGTCTCGGTGAGGTTGTTGGTGACGTCCAGCGCGCCGGCGTCGGACATCAGCTCGGTCACCTCGTCCGCGGTCGTGCGGAGCTCGTCGATGTCCTGGCCCTGCACCCGCACCTCGAGCCCGGCGGCGGACGGGCCGCCCTGCTGACCGGCCTGCGCGGTGAACGTGGCTCCCTCCGGCAGCTCGACGGCGCTCGTCAGGTCGTCACCGAAGGCCTCGCCGTCCGCGCCCTCCTCGAGCGTCACGGCGAAGGTCGCCGTGTTGGCACCGCTGCCGAGGAAGACCGCCTCGATGCCACCGGGGCTGCCCGCCGTCACCTGGTAGGTCGCGACCCCCTCCTGCTCCGAGAGCCACTGCTCGACCTCGGCGGTCTGCGCGTCGGTGTCGTCCAGGGAGGTGCCGGTCGGCATGGTGAGGGTCGCCTGGAGTGTGTTCTCCCCCGTGCTCCCGATGAAGTCGGTCTTGAGCAGGGTCGCGGCATACCCCGTCCCGCCGAGCAGGAGCACGGCCAGCCCGGCCGTGAGCCACGGGCGGGCGAGCGCGGTCCGCAGCACCGGCAGGTAGGCCCGCTGCAGCCGGTCGGGGGAGTCGTCCTCCTCCGTGGTCGGCGCCTCGGGCTCGTGCCGGCCGCCGCGGGGCCGGCGGCCGAGGAACCAGAAGCCCAGGACCGGGATGATCGTCAGGGCGACGAGGAGCGAGGCGAGCATCGCCAGGGTGACGGTGACCGCGAACGGCCGGAACAGCTCGCCGACCTGGCCGCCGACGAAGCCGAGCGGCAGGAAGACGGCCACCGTGGCGACGGTCGCCGAGGTGATGGCGCCCGCGACCTCCCGCGTGGCGTCGACGACAGCGGTCCGCCGGTCGTCGCCACGGCCGACGTGCCGTTTGATGTTCTCGATGACGACGATGGAGTCGTCGACGACGCGTCCGACCGAGATGGTGAGCGCACCGAGGGTGAGGATGTTGAGGCTGTAGCCCGCCGCCTGCAGGCCGACGAGCGCGATGAGCAGGGACAGCGGGATCGACACCGCGGTGACGAGGGTGAGCCGCACGGACAGCAGGAAGACGAGCACGACGAGGATCGCGAAGCCCAGGCCCAGCAGCCCCTCGGTCGCGAGATCGGCGATCGACTCCTCGATGAAGGGGGCGCCGTCGTAGATGGTGACCAGCTCGCCCCCGGCGAGCGCCGTGCTGATCTCGTCCTGCAGGGCCTCCAGCTCGTGGCTGATCTCGACGGCGTTGCCGTCCGGGGTCTTGGTGATCGCCAGCCCGACGCTGGGCTCGCCGTTGGTCCGGGTGTATGCCGTCGCCGGCTGCTCCTCCAGGCTCACCGAGGCGACGTCCCCGAGTCGGGGGATCTCCACCTCTCCGGCCTGCTCGACGGCCGCCGCCGCCTGCTCCGCGGCCGCGGCGGAGGCTGCGGCCTGGGCCGCGAGCTCGGGGTCCTGGGGTGCGGCAGCCGCGGCGTCGGCGGCCTCGTCCGCCGCCTGCTGTGCCTCGTCCGCCTGGGTCCGGGTCTGCGCCGCGGCCTGCTGCGCCGCGAGGGCCTGCTGGCCGAGCAGCGGCAGGTCCGCGATCTGCTCGGCCGAGGTGAGCCGGGAGCCGACCTGGACCGGCAGCTCGGTCTGGCCGTCGAGCACCGCGCCGCCGGGCAGCACGACCCCGTTGGCCTGCAGGACCTGGGTGACGGTGGACAGGGTCACCCCCTGCTCGTCGGCAGCCTCCTCGTCCAGGTCGACGCTCACGGCGCGGTCGGCGACGCCGGACAGGGTGACCGACCGGACGCCGTCGATGTCCTCGATGTCGGGGATGACGACGCGCTCCAGCCGGTCGACGAGGTCGCGGGCGTCGTCGCCGCCGCTGGCGGCCAGCTGGATGATCGGGAAGTCGTCGATGTTGCCGGCGAAGATCTGCGGCGTCGCGGACTCGGGCAGGTCCGGGAGGCTGAGGACCGCGCGCTGCAGGTCCGTCTGGGCCGTGCCGATCTCGGTGCCGTAGTCCAGCTCGACCAGCACCGTGGAGAACCCGTCGGTGCTGGTCGAGGTCACCTCCACCACGTTGTTCAGCCCCTGGGCCGCGGTCTCCACCTGCTCGGTCACCTGCTCCTCGATGACCGAGGTGCTGGAGCCGGGGGTGGAGGTGGCGACGACGAGGACGGGGAACTGCAGCGACGGGAAGAGCTCGCGGGGCAGCGACCCCGCGGACCACAGGCCGGCCAGGATGCTGAAGACGGTGGCCAGGGCCACGAGCGCCCGGTTGCGGACGCTGAAGAGGGTGAGGCGCGACATAGGATGTCTAGCCTAGGGCGAACCATTACCCTGGGCCGAATCGACGAAGGAGCAGGACCACCCATGACGGCTGTGCACGACGCGGCGCAACGGGACGCCGCCCTGGCGCGCCTCGCGGCGACCGAGGCCGAGCTGCACGCCGTGGCGATCCGCTTCCTCGAGCCGCTCCCGATGCCCGCCGACCTCACCCTGCGCCAGCTGCAGGTGCTGACCCTGGTCCGGCATACCCCCGGCGTGAGCGGTCAGGACCTGGCGACCCTGCTCGGCGTCTCCACCCCCACCACGAGCGGCATCGTCGACCGCGTGGTCGGCAAGGGGTGGGTCGAGCGGGAGCAGGATCCGCTGGACCGGCGGCGCGTCATGCTGCGGCTCACGCCGGACGGGGACCAGCTGCTCGCCGACCTCGAGCGGCCCACCAGGCTGGGCAAGGACCTCGTCCTGGAGCGGCTGTCGGACGGCGAGATCGAGGACCTGGCGAGGCTGATGGAGCGGATGCGCGACGTGGCGCTCGAGATCGCCGCGGAGCTGGACAAGGACTGATCCATCGACTATCGTCGATCATCGATGAATGATGTCGTGATGCTCGACCGCGAGGCCGCGGAGAGGTATGCCGAGTGGTTCCGGACGCTGTCCGACGCCACCAGGGTGCAGCTGCTCGCCTACCTGGCGCAGCAGGTGCAGCCGCTGGCGGTGCGCGACATCGTCGCGGCTTTCCCGGTCGCCCAGTCGACCGTCAGCCACCACCTGGCTGCCCTGGCGGCCGCCGGCTTCCTGCTCGTGACCCGGGCCGGGACGAGCAACAGGTATGCCCTCGATGCCGCCTGCCTGCGGGAGTTCCCCGACGTGGCCGCGCTGGTCGTCCGGGGTGGCGCGTGCTGCCTCGAGGACCTGCCGCCGCACCTGCGCACCCCCTCGGCAGAAGGAGCTGTCTCATGACCGACCACACCGTCCGGGACGCCGTCCGGCGTCGCTACGCCGAGGCCGCGCGCGCGATCGACTCCGGCACCGCGCCGCGTCCGGCCCCCGCGGCGCCCGACCAGGACCCAGCCGGGTGCTGCGGTCCGTCGCCCGACCTGGGCGTGCTGACGCCGCCCGGGGTCTTCGGCACCTCGCTCTACGACGGCGACCCCGACGCCTCCCGCGCAGGCCTCGCCCTGGAGGGCTCGCTGGGCTGCGGCGTGCCCACCGCGGTCGCCGAGCTGCACGAGGGTGAGACAGTGCTGGACCTCGGCTCCGGAGCGGGGGCAGATGTGCTCATCTCGGCCGGTCGCGTCGGGTCGACGGGACGCGCGATCGGGTTGGACATGACTCCGGAGATGGTCGAGCTCGCCCGACGCAACGCCGCCGAGGCCGGGGTGACCAACGTCGAGTTCCACGAGGGATACCTGGAGGACGTCCCGCTGCCGGACGCCAGTGTCGATGTCGTCATCTCCAACTGCGTGATCAACCTGGCGGCCGACAAGGCCGTGGTGCTGCGCGAGGCATACCGCGTCCTGCGGCCCGGCGGCAGGCTCGCGATCAGTGACGTCGTCGCCCACCACCCCTGGCCCGAGGAGCTGCGCGCGGAGGTCGAGCAGTGGACCGGGTGCATCTCCGGGGCGCTCGTCGAGGAGGACTACCGGCGGCTGCTGCGTGAGGCCGGCTTCGAGGACGTCCGGATCGAGACCACCCACGAGGTGCACGCCCTCGCCAGCGCCGCGGTGGTGCGGGCGACGCGACCGACCGGGGACTGAACGGCCGTGTCCAGCGGAGCGCTGCTCGCGATCACGCTGCTGCCGCTCGCCTGGGCGCTCGTGGCGCGCCGGCTCCGCGCCAGCCCGGTGACCGGCCCGCTCGTCATGGCAGCGGCCGGGGTCGCGCTGGGACCGATGGGCCTCGGCGTGCTCGCCCTGGACGTCGGGGCGGGTGAGGTGACGGGGCCGCTGACCGTGGCACTCGTCGTCGTCCTGTTCTCCGACGCCGCCCGGCTGGACGTCTCCACGCTGAGGAGGAGCGGCCGGCTGGCGGCCCGGCTCCTCGTCGTCGGCCTGCCGCTCGGGATCCTGGCCGGGACCCTCGCGGCCCTCGGCGTCATGCCCTCGCTGACCCTGGCCGGTGCACTCGTCCTCGCCGTGGCCGTCGTCCCCACCGATGCCGCCCTCGGGCTGGCGGTGGTGGAGAACGAGCGGGTGCCGGCCGCCATCAGGCAGGGGCTCAACGTCGAGAGCGGGCTCAACGACGGCATCGCCGTGCCGCTCTTCGTCCTCGCCGTCGCCGGCGCGGCGGGCGAGATGTCCACGGCGCCCGAGGCGATCACGACCTTCCTCACGGTCATCGTGGTGGCGGTGGTGGCCGGCGCGGCGGTGGGGACGATCGGCATCCGGCTGATCGAGCTCAGCGACCGTGCGGGGTGGTCCAGCGCGAGCTGGCGGTCGGTCGCGACCGTGCTCCTCGCGCTCAGCGCCTACGCCCTGGCCGACGTGCTCGGGGGCAGCGGCTTCGTCGCAGCCTTCGTCGCCGGGATGGCGCTCGCCGCGACCTGCCGAGGACCGGTGGAGGAGCTGACCCGGGGAAGCGAGGCGGTGGGCCACCTGCTCACCCTGCTCGCCTTCCTCCTCTTCGGGGCAGCGGTGCTCAGCCCTGCACTAGGGCGGATCACCTGGCCGATGCTCGGCTTCGCCGTCCTGGCGCTGACGCTGGCGCGGCTGCTCCCGGTCGCGGTGGCGCTGTCCGGTGCCCGCTACTCGGCTCCGACGGTCCTCTTCGTGGGATGGTTCGGTCCGCGGGGACTGGCCTCGGTCATCTTCGCCGCCGAGCTGGTCGACGGGGCGGACTTCGCGGACGCCGAGATCGTCGCGACGGCGATCATCACGACGGTGGCGCTGAGCATCCTGGCCCACGGGGTCACCGCCGCTCCCTGGGCGGAGCGCTACGCCGACGTCGTCCGCCGCCATCCTCAGGGCGCCCCGGAGCACGAGGAGGTCACCGTGGTGCGGTCCGGGCGCCAGCTCCCCCACCAGAGCTGATCGTGCCGGGAGGGCGAGGCAGCGCTCAGATGCCGTGCGGGCGCTCCGGCGGCGTCGGGAAGGTCGCGCGCACGTGGCCCTCGGCCTCGTCCTGCGCCGTGCCGACCGATCCTGGGGCACTGGTGATCTTGATGACGTGGATCGCAGCCACCACGAAGAGAGCCAGCATCACGCCGGCCGCGATCCAGGACTCGGTCACGGCCCACCAGACCACGACGGCCAGACCGGCCAGGGCGTAGGGAAGAACGGGGAAGGACTTCATCGGCCACCTCCTAGGTTGACCAGCAAGGATACCAAGGCTCGGGCCCGCGCGCAGGGCGAGGACGGCCCGCGCGGCGGCTAACTCGCGTCCGCCCCGAGCCCCAGCCGCGCGAGCAGGTGGCTCACGTCCGGGTCCGCCCCACGGAACTCCCGGTAGGTCTGGAGCGCCTCGCGGGATCCGCCGCGGCCCAGGAGCTCGCGCCGGAAGAGATCCCCGGCGTCCCTCGTCATCCCTCCGGGGTGGTCGTCGTCCCCCTGCTCGCGGAACCACGCCACGGTGTCGGCGTCCATGACCTCGGACCACAGGTAGGAGTAGTAGCCCGCGGAGTAGCCGCCGCCGAAGATGTGGTGGAAGTAGGCGCTGCGGTAGCGCGGCGGGACCAGCGGGAAGGCGACGCCCGCGCGCTCCAGGGCGGCCGCCTCGAAGTCCTCGACCCCGGAGCCGTCCTCCGGCAGCTGCGCCAGCGGGGTCTGGTGCCAGGCCTGGTCCAGGATCATCGCCTTGAGCAGCTCGATCGTGTGGTAGCCGGTCTCGGTGCGGCTCGCGACGAGCTGCTCGATCCACTCGCCCGGGATCGGCTCACCGGTCTGGTGGTGCCGGGCATACCGCTCCAGCAACGCCGGCTCCCAGGCCCAGATCTCGTTGACCTGGCTGGGGAACTCGACGAAGTCGCGCGGCACCGACGTGCCCGAGCGCGAGGGGTAGCGGACGTCGGAGAGCAGCCCGTGCAGGTCGTGCCCGAACTCGTGGAAGAGCGTGATGACGTTGGTCCAGGTCATCAGGCTGGGTGAGCCGGGGGCGGGCGGCGGGACGTTGCAGGTGTTGGTCACGACCGGCAGGTCGCCGAGCAGGTGCGACTGGTCGACGATGCTCGTCATCCACGCCCCGCCCTTCTTCGTCGGACGCGTGTAGGGGTCGATGATGACCACCCCGAGCGCGGAGCCGTCCTCCTCGTGCACCTCGAACACCCGGGCGGCCTCGGTGTAGCCGACCAGGTCGGCACGCTCGTGGAAGGTGATGCCGTAGAGCGCGGTGGCGGCGGCGAAGACACCGTTGTGCAGCACCTGCTCGAACTCGAGGTAGGGCGTGAGCCGGGCGGTGTCGAAGGCGTCGCCGGAGTCCTGAGCGGCGAGGTGCTGCCAGTCCCACCCCGCCAGGGTCGCGTCCGGGTCGAGCGCGTGCAGCCGCTG
The DNA here is from genome assembly GCF_008919445.1 of Serinicoccus kebangsaanensis. Taxonomy (GTDB): domain Bacteria; phylum Actinomycetota; class Actinomycetes; order Actinomycetales; family Dermatophilaceae; genus Ornithinicoccus; species Ornithinicoccus kebangsaanensis. The sequence goes on from NZ_VSLG01000012.1 coordinate 65,350, forward strand.
CGCCAGGGCGTCGGCCTCGCGCTGCGCGAGCTTCACGACGCCAGGGGCCAGGCGGGCGAGCAGGTCGTTGACCGCCGACGTGGTGCGGGCGCACCCGACCTGGTGGACGTAGGACGCGTGGTGCTCGTAGCCGAGCAGGGTGGCGCGCTCGGCGCGGAGGCGGGCGATGCGCACGAGGATGTCGCGGGTGTCGTGCTCTTCCGCGGCGTCGCCGCTGCCGCCGAGACCGCGGTCGACGGAGGCGCGGAAGACCCGCTCGCGCAGACCACGGTGCTCGAGGGAGTCCAGGATCGGCTGGCCGGTCGTGTTGGTCAGGGTGATGAGCCACCCGTCCAGGCCCTTGGCCTGGGCGGCCTCGCGCAGCCCGGCCCGGTCGTCCTCGCCGAGCCCTGCGAGCTCGGCCTCGTCGGTGACGTGCACCGCTGCCGCAGCACGGCCGGTCACCAGCAGCCGGTCGAACTCGGTGGAGAGCGTCGCCAGCTCGGCGTTCAGCTCGCGCAGCCGAGCCTGGCCGGGAGCATCCAGGGTGATCCCGCCGCGCTCGTAGTCGCGCAGCCGCTCGTCGAGCACGAACTCGTCCTGCTCGTCGAGCTCGACCTCCCCGGCGTCGGCGCGGTCCCGCAGCTGCCGGAGCCGGGCATACAGGCTCGGGTCCAGCATGATCGTGTCGCCGTGCGCCGCCAACCGGGGCGCGAACTCGGCCATGATCGCGTCCCGCTCGTCGTTGGTGTCCGCCGACTTGGCCACCCAGAAGGCCGACAGCGTGCGGTTCAGGGTCGCGCCGCTGGTCTCCCAGGCGTGCAGCACGTTCTCCACGGTGGCGGGCTCCGGGTCGTCGGCGAGCGCCCGCAGCGCCTCCAGCTGCTCGGTCATCCCGGCCTCGGCGGCCTCGCGCACGTGCGCGTCCGTGAGGTTCGCGTAGTCCGGGAGGGAGAAGGGCAGCGTGGACGGGGCGAGGAGCGGGTTCGTCATGGCCCTCATCACAGCACAGCGCCGGTATGCCTCCGTGCCCGGCTCACGTCGGTGCCCGTCGCCGGCTCCTCCTGCGGTCCCCGCCGCCCGCTTCCCCGCAGAAGATGTACCTCTGCGGTGATGCATCACGACATCGGTACCACGTCTGCGTAGGAGTCGAGTTCTCAGGCTGTCACCACTCCCGGCAGGACCGTGACCCAACGATCCGTCACACGTGGGGGACGACCGTCCGACGGCGACGCAGGTGCCCCTAGGGTGGCGGGCATGAGCGACGAGGCCACGAAGGACAGCGCAGCGACCGGCGACACGACCGAGGACGGCACGGACCGGCCGGAGCCGCGCGACCAGCTGGTGGAGAGCCGGCACACGATCAGCACGGTCGACGGCGAGCTGAGCTACACGGCTCGCACGGGGCGCATCGTCATCCGCGAGGAGGAGGTCAAGGACGACGTCTTCCAGGGGTGGACCGCACGGGGCGAGCTCGCGGTCACGGCATACACGCTGGACGACGCCGACCCGGCCGTGCGGCCCATCACCTTCGTCTTCAACGGTGGCCCGGGGTCCAGCTCGGTGTGGCTGCACCTGGGCGTCCTCGGCCCGCGGATCGCCGACGCCGGGGACCCCAACGAGCCCACGCCGCCGCCGTACGCGCTGAAGGACAACCCGGAGACGCTGCTGCGGGCCTCGGACCTGGTCTTCATCGACCCGATGTCGACCGGCTGGTCGAGGGCCGTCGAGGGCGGCAAGGCCAAGGACTACCACGGGTGGAAGAAGGACGTGGAGCAGGTCGCCGAGCTGATCCGGCTGTGGTGCACCCGCGAGGACCGCTGGATGAGCCCGAAGTTCCTGGCGGGCGAGTCCTACGGCACCACGCGGGCGGTGTCGGTGGCCGAGCACCTGTTCACGAACTTCGGTATGCAGCTCAACGGGCTGGTGCTCATCTCCAGCGTGCTCGACTTCGGCACCCAGGACTTCCGGTACCTGCGCTTCGACGAGGCGTGCCTGTCCTACGTCCCGACCTACGCGGCGATCGCGCACTACCACGGCAAGCACGAGGGCCGTGAGCTGGCCGAGGTGCTCGGTGAGGCCGAGGAGTTCGCGGCAGGGGCATACCGCTGGGCGCTGGCGCGGGGCAACCGGCTCACCGACGACGAGCGCGCCGACGTCGTGGAGCGGCTGGCGGGGCTCACCGGGCTGTCCGAGGACTACGTCGACCGGTGCGACCTGCGCCCCGAGCACTGGCGCTTCTGCACCGAGCTGCTGCGCGACCGGGGCGAGACCGTGGGGCGGATCGACGGCCGGATCCGCGGGGTGCTGCACTCCGGGATCGCCGAGGGCATGGACGCCGACCCGAGCATCGACGCGATCATGGGTCCCTACGCCGCCGCGATCCACCACTACCTGCGGGCCGAGCTCAACTCCGAGCTGGACCTGCCGTATGCCGTCTTCTCGGACGCGATCGAGCACTGGTCCTACAAGGAGTTCGAGGGCAAGCCGATCAACGTGGTCGACAAGCTGGAGCGGGTGATGCGCGCCAACCCGCACCTGCGGGTCCGGTTCGAGTACGGCTACTACGACCTGGCCACCCCGTATGCCGCGGCCGAGGACACGGTGGCGCACCTGCGGCTGCCGGACGGGGCCATGGACCGGATCGAGCACGCGTGGTTCGAGACCGGGCACATGCCCTACGTCGGCGACTCCTCCCGGGTCGAGGAGGCCGAGGGCATCACCGACTTCGTGCGGCGGGCCGGCTCGGCGCCCTGACCTCCAGCCGGTTCGTCGTCCCTACGATGACCCCCATGCGCGATCCGGACACCGACGTGAGCTCCTTCACGCACCGGCGCGGGGTACACGGCCGGATGGACTGGTGGGCGAAGCCGGTCGGCATGCTCCTCCTGGCCGGTCTGCTCCTCGTGCTGGGCTACGTCCTGTGGACCATCTCCTCCTCCGACGGCTACGCACGCGAGCTCATCTCCGCCGGGGTCGGTGCGGTGATCACCCTCATCACGGCTGCCCTGGTCGCCATGATCGCGCTCCGTGACAGGATCCGCACGCTCCTCGACAAGCAGACCCTTCGACGGTTCGCGGGAGAGACCTGGGACGAGCGCGCGATCCACGTCGGCCAGATGCACATCCCCCAGGTCTGCATCGTGGCGTCGTGCTCGCAGGGGGAGGAGTGGACCGAGAGGACGACCGTCTCCTACGTGCAGACGGAGGCGGTCGCGCCCGACGACCTGGTCAGGGTCGCCAGGGAGGCTCGGCTGCCGGCGCTGCTAGAACAGCGCGAGACCGAGGGATTCGTGCTCACCAACGGCAGTCAGGCGGCGCTGACCCGGGCCACGCTCTCTCTGGTGGGTCAGGGGAGGAACAGGCGCCCGCACTACACCCTCGGGATCGGGACGTCCGAGTACTTCGACTTCGCGACCGTCAACGTCCAGCTGGACGAGCCCTTGCCCACGCCGGATGGCTCGAGCGAGAGCCTGCGGCGCCGATGGGGCCGCTACCCCGGCTCGGTCCTCGACGTCAACGGTCTGCCCGCCGCGGCCACGATCGGCAGCGGGACGGCCGTGGTGACCAAGGACGAGAGACTGATCCTCGGCATCCGCGCCTCGACCTTCGTGGCGCGGAGCAGCCCTGTCGCAGGGCGACGGGGCGTGCACGTCGTCGCCGAGGGCCTGCTGCCCGACGACGTGGATGACACAGGTGCCTTCTGCCCTCGGGTGGGGGCGCTCCGGGGCGTGCGGGAGGAGCTCCACATCGGGCCGCGGGCCGACAACATCGCCGCGGTGACGCGGCTGATCGAGACGGGCTTCTGCTTCGACCAGCTGCGCTGGCAGCCGTACTTCACCTTCGTGGCACGGATCGACCGGACCTGGGACGAGATCCACACCGCCATGTCCAGCGCACGCGACGCGTGGGAGGTGGAGACGCTCATCTCGCTGCCGTTCGACATCGAGCACGCAGGTGTGCGCAGACTGCTGCGCGGCGACCATCCGGACCTGGCGCTGGTCTCCAACCACGCCGGCGCGGCTCTCTGGTTCGCGCTCCTGCACAAGCACGGGTACTCACAGATGCGTGACGAGCTGAGCTGAGGCCGGGACGTCGTCCCGTGGGAGTCGGGACCGTGCCCGAGTCCCACGGGACCGTGTCAGGTGGTGGGGCGGGGGTCGGGGAGCGGCTCGACCTCGTAGGAGGCCTCCGGCAGCTCATCGTCACGCTCGTCCGCCTTGACGGCGGCGACCCCGGCGACGATGAGGGCGCCTCCGAGCAGCTGCACCGGGGCAGGCATCTCACCGAGCAGCAGCCAGGCGAAGAGCACGGCGAACATGACCTCGGCCAGCCCCACGAAGGACGCGACCTTGGCACCCAGCATGCGGGCCGCCATGATCCCGGTGAGGTATGCCCCGGCCGCCGCGATCAGGCCGAGCCAGAGCACCGGCACCCACCACGGCGCGTCGGTGCCGGCGAGCACGACGTCGTCGGTGCTCACCCGCATCGGGAGCAGGCCGACGACCCCGGCGAGCGCCAGGATCCCGGCGCCGAACGCCATACCGATCGAGGCGAAGGCGGTGGGAGGCAGGCCGCTGGAGTCGTTCGAGCCCAGGATGAAGAAGCCGGCGAGGCCTACCGCCGCGACCAGGCCCCAGACGACACCCAACGGGCTCAGCTGCACGTCCCCGAGGACGTCGAGCACGAGCAGCAGGCCGACCAGGGCGAGCGCCACGCCGCCGACCGTGAGGGCGCGAGGGCGCTGGCCGTGACGGGCCCAGAGCCAGCCGACGACCAGGATGGGGCCGAGGTACTCCAGCATGAGCGCGACACCGACCGACAGCCGCTCCACCGCCAGGAAGTAGAAGAGCTGCGCCGTGGCGACCGCCAGCACGCCGAACAGCCCGGTGTGGATCCAGGTCACGGGTCGGCGCAGCAGGTGCCACCGGCCGCGCATCGCGACCGCGGCCGGCCCGGCGAGGATGAGGGCGCCCAGCCCGACGCGGACGGCGACCGCCGCGCCCGAGGACCAGCCGGTCAGCAGCAGGCTCTTGCCGACCGTGCCGGAGGTGCCGAACATCGCTGCCGAGACCATCGCGACGGCCAGCCCGAGCAGCAGGGTGCGCACCCTCGCCGACGGGCGTCGCGTCGGTCGCGGGTCGAGGGTCGTGTGGGTGGTGGTCATGGGCTGGCCCCCTCTCTCGGTTGGCGTCATGGGTGTCATTCGTCGACACTGATGACGATAGGTCCGTCAGCAATCAGGAGTCAAGTTGCTTTTCACTCATGACACCGAGGTGGCGCTGCAGAGTGCGGCCGGACTGGTCAACACCCGCACCGGCGCAGGCAGCGGCAGCGACCACCTGTCGTCCGACCGGGCCGCCCGCGCCCGTGCCGGGGGGGTCGACACGCTGGCCGCCGCAGGTGACCTGGCGGACTTCGCCGCCACCTGGGGCTGGTCCGGCCGGACGCCCCGGGACCGCGCTGCGGTCGAGGCGGTGCGCCAGCTCCGGCCCCGGCTGGCCCAGCTCTGGGACCTCGACGAGGCGGGTGTGGTCACCCTGGTCAACACCATGCTGGCGGAGGAGCGGGCCACGCCGCAGCTGGTGGACCACGACGACTGGGGGTGGCACCTGCACGCGGTGCCGGACGACGCGCCCTACGCCACGCGGATGGCTGTCGAGGCGGCGATGGCCATGGTCGACGTCGTCCGCGCCGACGAGCTGCGCCGGCTCCGACGCTGCGGTGCCGGAGACTGCGACGGCGTCTTCGTCGACCTCTCGCGCAACCGGTCCAAGCGCTTCTGCAGCACGACCTGCGGCAACCGGGTCGCCGCAGCCGCCTATCGTGGACGCCAGACCGGCGGCGACGACTGAAGCCGGGGCCACGGCATACCGGAGGACGACCATGACTCACCACGACGACCTCGCACCCGGGACCCGCGCCGTCGCCCTCGGGCGTCCTGCCCGCGAGCCGGGCGCCCCGGTGAACGTGCCGGTGACCTTCACCTCGACCTACGCCGCCGACGGCGCGGTCGACTACGCCCGCGACGGCAACCCGACGTGGACCGCCCTGGAAGAGGTGCTCGGCTCGCTCGAGGGGGGCGCGGCGCTCGTCTTCGCCTCCGGGATGGGGGCGATCGCGGCGACCATGTCGCTGGTCCCGGTCGGCGGCGTCGTCGTCGCGCCGACGCACGTCTACAACGGCACGACCGGCCAGCTGGCCGACCGCGAGGCCGCCGCTGCGCTCACCCAGCGCCGGGTCGACCCCGAGGACGTCGAGGCGATCGTCGACGCCTGCGAGGGTGCTGACGTGCTGCACCTGGAGTCACCCTCCAACCCGATGATGGAGGTCACCGATGTCGCGGCCGTGGTGCGCGGGCTGGTCGAACGGTATGGCGACGCGCGCCCGGTCGTGGTGTGCGACAACACCTTCGCCACGCCGCTGGCGCAGCAGCCGCTGACCTGGGGGGCGGACGTGGTGGTGCACTCCGCGACGAAGTACCTCGCCGGGCACTCGGACGCACTCTTCGGCGCGCTGGTCGTCTCTGGAGAGCGGCCGGACCTGCTGGAGCGGCTGCACACGCACCGCACGCTCTACGGCGCGATCCCGGGACCCATGGAGACCTTCCTCGTGCTGCGCGGGGTGCGCACGCTGCACCTGCGGCTGGAGCGGGCCGAGGCCAACGCGCGCGAGCTCGTGACGCGGCTGGAGGGGCACGCGGTGGTGGAGCGCGTCCGCTACCCCGGCTTCGGCGGCATGGTGTCGATCGAGGTGGCCGGTGGCGTCGAGGGTGCCGAGGCGGTCTGCGCCGCGACCCGGCTGTGGGTGCACTCGACCAGCCTCGGTGGCGTCGAGAGCCAGATCGAGCGCCGACGCCGGCACGCGCTGGAGGTCGAGACCGTCCCCGAGACGCTGCTGCGCCTGTCGGTCGGCGTCGAGGACGTCGACGACCTCTGGTCCGACCTGTCCCAGGCCCTGGACGCCGCCACCCGCTGACCGCGCGCCCTCAACCCACCGCGCGCCCTCAACCCACCGAGCGTCGCGTGTGGTTGCCCTCAGCCCCACCGAGCGTCGCGTGTGGTTGCCCTCGGTGCCACCGGGCGTCGCGTGTGGTTGCCCTCAGGCGCGGGTGTAGCCGTAGAGGTCGGTCTGCCGCTCGTTGATCCAGATCTCCTTGCCGCCGTCCGGGTCGGCGACCTGGACGGTGCGGCTGTAGGTCTCGTCGATGAGCACGGCCTGGACGCCTGCGTCGGTGAGCAGGTCCAGTGCCTCCTCGACGTCGCCGTCCCACTCGAAGGCGAGCTCCACCCCGGGATCCTCGGCGCGGTGCACGGCCGCCAGGCCGCCACCGTCGCAGCGCAGGTCGGTCCACATGCCGTCGTCCGCCACCATCCGCGGGCGAGCGCCGAGCCCTTCGAGCACTGCGCGGATCATCGACGTGTCCGGGCCGTACCAGATCGGGAGGGTCACCAGTCTGCGATCTGCGACCCCACCCTCGCGCTCCACCGCAGTGGGTGAGTCGAGGGTGAAGATCGTCCCGTCGGGGGCCTCGACCACCCCCGCCTCGCCGTGGTCCGGACGGCCGAGCGTGATGGGCACGCCCGCGGACGACGCGGCGGTCACCGCCTCCGGGATCGGTGTGGTCGTCGAGAAGGCCAGGGTGCTCACCCCGGCGGGCTGGTGCTCGCTCGCGGCGTGGAGCGCGACGCGGCCCGAGCCGAGGGCATACACCAGCCAGCCCGGTCGCTCGTAGATCAGGTGCGCCCCCAGGGTCTGCAGCAGGTGCTGCCAGGCCGGGATGTCGGCGGTGAACCGGATGGGCTGGGTGGTGAGGTCGGTGATCACTTCTGCTCTCCTTCGCTCGAGGTGAGGTATGCCCGCAGCGCCTTCTCCACGAGCGCGGACAGGCTGATCGCCTCGTCGATGCCGCGATGCTTGATCTCGGTGATGAGGTCCTTGGGGAGGTACACGTTGAACTGCGCCTTCTCGGTCATCCTAGGATGCTAGCAATCTAGGACGCAGGGCGCAACCACAGGCGACGCCCGGTGCGGCTGAGGGCAACCACAGGAGACGCCCGGTGGGGCTGAGGGCAACCACAGGCGACGCCCGGTGGGGTGGGGGTCCCTAGGATGAGCGGCATGACCGTCTTCGTCGTGCACTACACCTACTCCGACGACACGGCGGCGCGGGACGAGCACCGTCCGGCGCACCGTGACTTCCTCGGCGGGCTGGCGGCGGAGGGCACCGCCCTGCTCACCGGTCCCTACGCCACCATCGAGGAGGCTCCGGACGCGGCCCTGCTCATCATGCGCGGCACGAGTGCGGCGGACCTCGCCGAGCTGCTGCGCGAGGACCCCTTCCAGCAGCAGGGCCTGGTCGAGCAGGTCGCGATCCGGGAGTGGACCCCGGTCCTCGGCTCCTGGTTCGAAGGCGCGCTCGCGGGCGAGCTCTGAGCGGAGCCGTCCCGCCGACGCGCCCGTCACCCACCGAGGATGCCGAGGTCGTAGGCCCGGGCGACGGCCGCGGCTCGGTCGGCGACGCCGAGCTTGTCGTAGATGTGCCCCAGGTGCGTCTTCACCGTGGCCTCGCTGATGAAGAGGTCCTGGGCGATGAGCCGGTTGGAGCGTCCTCGCGCCACCAGGGTCAGGACCTCGCGCTCGCGGACGCTCACCGTGCCCGACCGGGAGGGTTCCCGGACGTGGGACGCGAGCCGTGCCGACACGGCGGGCGACAGCACGGTCTCACCAGCGGCGGTCGCCCGGACGGCCTCGAAGAGCTGCGTGGAAGGAGTGTCCTTGAGCAGGTAGCCGGTCGCCCCGGCCTCGATCGCCGCGACCGTGTCCGAGTCGGTGTCGAAGGTGGTCAGCACCAGCACCGCGGCGCGCGACCCCTGATCCCGCAGCGCGCGAACGGCGTCGACGCCACCCCCGCCGGGCATCCTGAGATCCATCACCACGACGTCGGGGTCGACGCGCCGCACCATCGTGACCGCCTCGGGACCGCTGGCGGCCTCGCCGACGACGTCGAAGTCGGGCACCGCGGCGAGCATGCTGCGTATGCCGTCGCGCACGACGGGGTGGTCGTCCACGACCACCAGCCTGATGGTCATGCCGCCTCCCGGGCCAGGGCGGGCAGGCGCAGGGAGAAGGCCGTGCCGTCCCCGGGCCGCGACTCCACCTCCAGCTCGCCCGCGAGCCGTTCCGCCCGCTGCCGCATCCCGCGGAGGCCGAAGGAGCTGGTCGGTCTCGGTGCGCCCGGGTCGAAGCCGACGCCGTCGTCCCGGACGTCGAGCACGATCTCCGTGTCGTCGTAGGACAGCGTCACGCCGACACGCTGGGCACGGGCGTGCTTGCCGACGTTGGTCAGGGACTCCTGCGCGATCCGTAGCACGGTCGCCTCGACCTCGGGGTGCAACGGGGTGGCGTCACCGGTGACCACGACGTCCGCCCGCACCTCGCGCTCCCGTGCCCAGGTCGCCACCAGGTCGCGCAGCGCCTCCACCAGCGAGGCACCGTCGAGCCCTCTGGGCGAGAGGTCCAGCATCGAGCGTCGGGCATCGGCCAGGGCGTCTCGAGCCAAGGTCAGCGCCCGCTCCTGCCGCTCACCACCCACCGACGCCTCCAGCTGGGCCACGATGCCCGCCAGGCTCTGGGCGGTCGTGTCGTGGATCTCCCGGGCCAGCCGCTGCCGTTCCTCCAGGGCGCCCGAGCGGCGCGCCTGCGCGAGGAGCTGCTCGTGCAGGCGCTCGTTCTCGGCGATCACGCGCTCGAGCTCGGCATTCACCCGCTCGAGCTCGTCCTTGCGCTGCTCGGTGTGCTGGGCCAACGCGCCGAAGTACCCGACCAGCCCGAGGTTGAGCAGGACGAGCGCGGCGAAGACGATGCCCTGCAGCCGGTCGTCCGGCGGGAAGCCGCCCGACTGCGCACCGGCCAGGGTCACCGCCACCAGGGCCAGCGCGGCATACAGGCGAGGACCCTTCAGCAGCACGAAGACGTCGACGAAACCGACGCAGGCGAAGATCGCGTAAAACGGGTTCAGCCAGCACAGGACGAAGGCCAGGGCGCTGCGGCCCCACCAGCCGACCTGCCCGGTGGGGAGGAGCAGGAGCCACAACGCGGTCACCCCGGTGAGCGCCAGGGTGGCCGGAAGGCCGGCGGCCGCGTCACCGAGGGCCGGTCGGGCCGCGACCGCGACCGCGGTGGCCAGGGCGAGCAGTCCGAAGGGCAGCAGCCGCAGCAGCCGGTCCTCGCTCATGGCAGCCATCCTCCCAGGATCACTCCCACCGGAACAGCTTCACCGAGACGAGGGCGAGCAGCACGCCCCAGCCCGCCGTCACGAGGAGGTCGACGAGGTCAGGGGTCCGCCCCAGCATCGCGTCGCTCAGCATCTCGGCGGCAGCCCCGAGGGGCGTCGCGACGACGATGTCGTGCAGCACCCCCGGCATGGCCTGCACGGGGAGGTAGACACCGGCGGTGAAGATCATCGGGAAGAACACGATCATGCTGAGCGTCTGCACCACCCGCGTGGTCCGGGCGACCGACGTCAGGACGGCACCGATGGAGAAGGTGGTGGCGGTCGCCAGGACCAGACCTACGGCATACCAGAGGACGCTCCCCGGCCACGGGACGCCGTAGACCACCCTGCCGACTGTCAGGGCGAGGACCACCGCCGCGAGGACCGCCGCGGCGTGCAGGCCGACCTGGGCGAGCAGGAGGGAGGCGGGATGCACCGGGGTGGTGCGGAGCCGGCGCAGGATGCCCCGCTCGCGGTAGCCCGCGACCACGGCCGGCATCGAGAACACCGCTGCCGTGGTCATGGCGAACATGATCACGGTCGAGGTGTAGACGTCGACCACGCGGAGCCCGCCCAGGCCGGGCTCGGCCTGGTGGAAGCCCGGGACGGCGCCGAGGATCCCGAGCAGCAGCGGTGGGAAGAGCAGGATCCAGAAGAGCGAGCCGGGCTCTCGCGCGAAGAGTCGCGCCTCGGTGCGCACCACCGTCGAGGTGGTGCTGGGGGTGCTGGCGGTGACGGTGCTCATGCCGGTGCCTCCTCGGGGTCGTGGTCGTCCGCGTGGTCGGTGAGGGAGAGGTAGGCGGTGTCGAGAGTGCCGTCGAGGACACGCAGCCCGTGCGGCACGACGCCCGCCGACGTGAGTGCTCCGAGGACCGCGGTCGGTGCGCCCTCGCCACCCTCGACGACCACCCGGTCCCCGTCGGACCGGACCTGGCTGACGTCGGCGAGCTCCCGGATCGGGACGAGGTCGATCGGTGCGGACGGCACGAACGAGACCACGGTCGCCGACGACGCGCCGCCGATCAGCTCGGCGGGGGACCCGATGGCCCGGACCCGCCCGCGGTCGATGATGGCGATCCGGTCGCTGAGCTCGTGCGCCTCCTCCATCGCATGCGTGACCAGCAGGATGGTCGTGCCCTCGTCACGGATGTCGCGCACCAACGACCAGACGTCGCGGCGTGCCCGTGGGTCGAGACCGGTGCTCAGCTCGTCGAGGACGGCGACCCGCGGCCGACCCACCAGGGCGAGGGCGACGGAGAGCCGCTGCTGCTGCCCGCCGCTGAGATCCCCGAAGTGTCGTCGCAGGTGGGTGGTGAGGTCCAGCCGCTCGGCGAGCTCGCCCCATGGTCGTGGGTCGTCGTAGAAGGAGGTCCACAGCCGCAGCGCCTCCTCCACGGTGATCTTGGGCTGCAGCTGGGTCTGCTGCAGCTGGACGCCGATGATGCGGGTGGCGGCCCCACGATCGGTCCACGGGTCGACCCCGTGCACCCGGACCCGGCCGGAGTCACCGACCCGGAGGCCCGAGACCGACTCCACGGTCGTCGTCTTGCCTGCGCCGTTCGGGCCGAGGATGCCGAAGACCTGGCCCTGGGCCACCTCGAAGCTCACGTCGTCGACGGCGACCGTGGTGCCGTACGTCTTGCGCAGGTTCTCGACCTGCACCGCTGGGATGTCCATGTCTCCACGATCCGCGGCGTCGGGCGTCCGCACATCGGGCGACCGGAGACGATCGGCATCAACCGATCGGTGGATGCCTCGCTACCCCGCCGCGGTGACGAACGTCCCCGCCGTGCCGTCGACGAGCGAGGCGACCTCCTCCAGGCTGCCGATCGCCGCCGCCGCGCCCGCTCCGCCGACCTCGACGAACCGGCATACCGCCTCCACCTTGGGGCCCATCGACCCGGGCGGAAGGTCCAGCGCCCGCAGCCGGGCCGGTGTGGTGCGCCGCACCTCCTGCCGCCGGTCGGTGCCGTAGGCCTCCATCACCGCCGGCACGTCGGTGAGCACGAGCAGCCGCTCGGCGCCCAGGCGGTGCGCCAGGAGTGCGGCGGACAGGTCCTTGTCGATCACCGCCTCGACCCCGCGCAGGTCACCCGTCCCGGTGCGCACCACGGGCACTCCGCCGCCACCGGCGCAGACGACGATCACCGACTCGTCGAGCAGGTGGTCGATGAGCTGGGTCTCGATGATCTCGCGCGGCCGGGGCGAGGGGACCACCCGTCGCCAGTGCTCGCCGTCGGCCTTGACCTGCCACCCGTGCCGCTCCGCGAGCTCGTGGGCGGTCCGCTCGTCGTAGACCTCCCCGACGAACTTCGTGGGATCGGCGAACGCCGGGTCCTCCGCGTCGACGAGCGTCTGGTTGAGGACGGCGGCGAACTGCCGGTAAGGGCGCTCGTTGCCGATCGCCTGCAGGATCCAGTAGCCGATCAGGCCCTGGGTCATCGCGCCCAGCGCGTCGAACGGGTAGGGCTGGCTCAGCCGCGCGTCGTCGGCGCTCTCCATCGCCAGGATCCCGACCTGCGGCCCGTTGCCGTGGGTGATCACCACCTGGTGGTCGTCGGTGAGCGGCGCCAGCGCACGCATCGCCCGGCGGATGTTCGCGACCTGGGCCGCGGCGTCCGGGACCTGACCGCGCTCGAGCAGCGCGTTCCCACCGAGAGCGACGACGATCCTCATGGGCAGACGGTATGCGCTCGCCCCCCTGGTGGGCGGGACGCGCCGCTTCCGCGCGGCACCGGGGACGGCTAAACTTAGGGTGACCTTAGTCGTGTCGAGCAAAGGTGAGAGCCGTGACCGCTCCACTGTCCGAGGCGCTGCGTGCGGCCACCGCGTCGGCACATGCCTCCGCCGAGCGCTCCGCCTTCGTCACCGACCTCGTGGAGGGTCGCGCGTGCGCGGCCGCGTTCACCGCCCTCGCCACCCAGCACCTGCTCGTCTACCGCGCGCTCGAGGACGTGCTGCGCACCCACTACGCCGACCACCCGCTGCTGGCCGCGGTGGACGACCGGCGGCTGGACCGGGTGCCGTCCCTGGTCCACGACCTCGGGGTGCTGGTCGGTCCGGACCACGAGGTGCGACTGGCCGACGGGCGGCTGCCGATCTGCGTGGCCACCACGGCCTACGCGACGACCCTGCGGGAGCGGCATACCCCGGAGATGGTCCTGGCCAACCACTACGTGCGCTACCTCGGGGACCTGTCCGGCGGACAGATCGTCGCCCGGCTGGTGCACCGGCACTACGGCGTGCCCACGGACGGCCTGACCTTCTACACCTTCGCGGGCATCGTCAAGCCCAAGGTCTACAAGGACGACTACCGGGCGCGGCTGGACCGGATCCCGCTCACCGGTGACCAGCGGCAGGCGGTGCTCGAGGCGGCGGTCGAGAGCTTCCGGCTGAACGAGGCGGTCTTCGCCGACCTCAGCGCCGCGCGCCGGCCGTTGCACTCGGCCGCCGGGGTCGGCGGCTGATGCCCCACCTCGACTCCTATCCCTTCGCCGCCGCCTTCCTCTTCCTCTTCGGGGTGGCGATGCTGCGCGGGCAGGCGACCTACGGCATCGCCCGCCTGGTCACCGAGCAGACCCTGCGACACACCCGTCCGGACAGCGGGTGGGCCGCCTCGGTCCACCGCTGGTTGGCCGGTGAGGCGGTCGGTCGCGGGCGGGCTGCGGTGCAGCGGTGGGGCATGGTCGCGGTCGCGGCGTGCTATCTCACCGTGGGCTTCCAGACGCTCGTCCTGGCGGGAGCCGGCGCGATCCGTATGCCCTGGGCCCGCTTCAGCCTGGCGCAGGTGCCTGGCGCCCTGGCGTGGGCCACGATCTACGCGACGATCGGCTTCGCGGTCTGGATGGCGCTGATCGGCGCGGCGGTCAGCGGTCACCCGTTGCTGGTGCTGCTCGTCCTGCTCGTGCTGGTCGCCGCGGTGCTGGGGGCCCGCTCACTCCTGCGGCGTCGCCGCTTCCTGCTCGACGACTCCGAGGATGTGGTCGGCCGGGTAGAGGCCCTGCAGCACCTGGGTGTTGACGAGGAAGGTGGGCGTCGAGGAGACACCGAGTGAGCGGGCCTCCTCGGTGTCGGACCGCACCGCCTCGAGCAGCTCCTCGTCGTCGAGGGCTGCCCTGAACTGCTCTAGGTCCGGCACACCGACCTCCCCGGCGATCGCGATCAGCTCCTCGCGGCCGTAGTCCCCGTGCCCATCGGTCGAGAGCGCGAAGACCGCGTCCTGGAAGGCGGTGAGCCGTCCCTGCTCGGCCGCGGCGCGACCGGCGACGGCGGCCAGCTCCGAGGCCTCGTCGAAGAGGACCAGGTCACGGAACTCGATCCGCAGCGTGCCGTCCTGCACGAGGGGCTCGAGCTCCGGGCGCACCTCCAGCTGGAACCGGGCGCAGTAGGGGCACCGGTAGTCGGCGTACTCGATCATGACGACCGGGGCGTCGACCTCGCCGACCGCCATGGTGTCGTCGGGGTCGCGCCGCTGCAGGTCCAGCAGCAGCTGGGCGATCTCGGGGGAGGGCGTCTGCCCGGACGCGCCGGGCTCGGTGCTCGGCTCCTCCGGGTCGACGGCCGGGGTGCTGCCCTCCGGATCGGGGCTGCTCGGCTGGCCGACGCTCTCCTCGCCCGTCGACGGGGCGGTCACGGTGACCCTCGCCCCGTCGGCGGTGGCCCCCGGGTCCCGCCCGTCCAGCGCCCACCAGGCGATGAAGGCCGTCACCAGGGCGATCACCACGGCGGCGACCGCCCACGCGATCCCGACGGCCGTGCGGTCGGTGGTCCGGTCTCCGGGCGCACTCACCCGGCCAGGGTGGCACACGGCGGTGGCCTGCCGTCCGCGGGGCGCCGACCTGCCGTTCGTCGGGGCGGGCCGGACGGCCCTGAGACCATGGACCGATGCGCGCCTTCATCGCCCTCCTCCCGCCGGCCGAGGTCGGCACGGAGCTGGACCACTTCCTCGATCCGCGGCAGGAGGCGCTCGCGCCTCGCGGGCACTGGCGCTGGACCCGGCCCGAGCACCGGCACCTGACCCTGGCCTTCCTCCCCGAGCTGGAGGAGTGGCGCGAGGAGTCGCTGGTCGAGGCCGGGGAGGAGTGGGCCGCGCGGACCCGTCCCGTGCGGCTCGCCCTCCGTGGGGCCGGGGCCTTCCCCGACCCGGGTGCGGCACGGGTGCTGTGGGCCGGGGTCGAGCAGTCGGACCCGGGGTCGTTGGAGAGCTGGGCGCAGAGCCTGCGGGCGCTGTCGAGCCGGGCGGGTGCCCGCGTCGACGGCACCCGGTTCGCCCCGCACCTCACCCTGGCCCGCGCGGTCGGGCGCCCCCGCGCCGCGGGTCACCTGCTCCAGGCCCTGGACACCGTGCATACCTCGCCGTGGGTGGTGGACGAGATCTGCCTCGTCCGGTCCGAGCTCGGCCAGGGCCCCGGCGGCACCCCGAGGTATGCCGTGCGCCACACCTGGACCGTCCGCTGACCCGGTGAGCCGCTGAGCCGCTGAGCCGCTGAGCCGCTCGATCGCTCGGCTGCTGAGCTGCTCAGCCCTCGCCCCTCCCTGACCGACCGCACGCTTTGTGTCGACCGACCGCACGCTTTGTGTCGACCGGCCGCACGCTCTGCGTCTTGGAACGCAAACTGCGCGGTCGGTGGGCGCAAACTGTGCGGCCTGTGGGAACAAACCGTGCGGTCGGTGGGTGCAAACTGCGCGGCCTGTCGGAGCAAACCGTGCGGTCGGTCGGGTCAGGGGGACTCGGTGACGCTGCCGACGTCGTCCGCGCCGTCCGCGTCCCCGCCCGCGTCGTCGACGTCGCCCGCGTCCCCGTCGCCCGCGTCCTCCTCGATCTCCGGCAGGTCCAGCGGGGGCAGGGTGGTGACCACCGCGTCGTCCGGCGGCGTGACCTCGACGGTCGTCGGGTCCGCCTCGGAGTCGCTGATGATCTGGTCGACAGCCTGCACCGACACGCCGAGGTCCGGCGAGCAGGTCCGGTCGGCCGGCGCCTGCGGCTGGATGGTGCGGCCGTTGATCAGGCTCACGTCGTCGAACTGCGGCCGCCCGGACACCAGGTTGCGATAGCTGTAGCGCGTCAGGCTGCTGATCGAGCAGTCCGCGCCGAAGGTGAGGATGTCGAAGCTGTAGGGATGTCCCTGGAGCTCACCCGCCGTCTCCGGGTCCTCCTCGGCCGCCTCCTGCGCCTGCTCGGTCAGCGGCGGCAGGCGGAACTGGTTGACCAGCCCGCCGCCGGTGAACGACCCGACCTGCAGGTGCTGCCCGGTGAGGTCCGGGGCGTGCATGTGCCCGTTGACGGTGACCGCCTCCGCGCTGACCCGGTCCGCGGCGTACGGCTGGTGGGTGAGCACGATGTCGCTGAGCGGCATCCCCTCGGTCGCCTCCTGGAAGCGCTGCGCGAGCGCGCTCTGGTCGGCGCCGTAGTCGTCGCTGCGCTGGTTGAAGTAGCGGCTGTCGTTGAAGCCGGTGACCGTCACCCCGTTGACGCTGATCTGCTGCAGCTCGCCCTCGGTCGGCTCCACCAGCGCGACGTTGGGCACCTGCGCCATCCGGTCCAGCATGCCCTCGTCGCGGGCGAAGGCCCCGTCGTGGTTGCCGCGGACGTAGATGTAGGGGACGCCGAGGCTCTCGATGCCCTGGTAGATGCCGGTGAGGTCGCCCTCGTCGGCCTGCCCGAAGTTGACGATGTCACCGGCGTCGATGACGGCGTCGATGTCCTGGGTCTGCACGATCTCGCGCATGAGGGGGTACTGGTTGAGCCCGTGGATGTCGCTGACCAGGAGGAACCGGGCCGCTGCCGGTGTGTCCGCGCTCTCCGGGCTGAACTCCTCCCGCATCGCCGAGCTCAGCGCCAGCAGGTTGGTGACGTAGACGGCGCCCTGGTCGGCCTTGCGGTCCAGCCCGGCGAGGATGTCGGTGTTCTGCTCCACCAGCGACAGCAGGCTCGTGGTCCGGAACTCGCCCACCCGGTCCGTGCGATAGGTGAGGTATGCCGCGGTGCCCGGCACCACCATCGCCAGCACCGTCGCCACGGCCGAGGCCAGCACCCCGCGGACGTAGCGGTCTCGCGCGGGGTGCGCGGAGGCATACGCCAGCATCACCAGGACGGTGGTCACCAGCGCCCCCGCCGCGAACTTCCAGGCCAGCTCGGCCACCCCGGCGTCGATCGCCTCGCGCAGCTCCGCCGGCGTGGGCTCCAGGTCCGCCGTGCGCAGCTGCCCCTGCCGGAGCAGATCGGTGACCTCCTCGCGGACCTGCACCTGACCCTCGAGACCGGGGGCGGGCAGCACGGCGCGGCGGAAGGACACCTCCATGTCACCGACGACCGTCGGCAGGCGCACGCTCGAGTCGAGCCGCGGCTCGATGGAGATGTCGGCGGAGAAGTAGCGGGTCTCGGTGTGCACCGGCCACAGCTGGGTCGTCGCGACGCCACCGACGAAGGCGAGCAGCAGCAGCAGGACCACGACGCCGCTGCGTCGCAGCCCGGTGATCACGCTCCCGATGCGCTCACGGCTGCCCATCGGCACGAGCCTAGCGACCGGCACGACGGGCGATGACCGGGGTAACGTCGGCGGGCATGGCAGAGCGTGCGGACGTCGTGGTCGTCGGGGCAGGGCTGGCCGGGTTGGTCGCCACGGCCGAGCTGGTGAGCCGGGGCCGCCGGGTGGTGCTGGTCGACCAGGAGTCCACGGACCACCTGGGCGGCCAGGCGTGGTGGAGCTTCGGCGGGCTCTTCCTCATCGACAGCCCCGAGCAGCGGCGGATGCGGATCCACGACTCGGTCGAGCTCGCCTGGCAGGACTGGCGGGGCAGCGCCGGGTGGGACCGGGTCGGCGACGCCGACGCCCCCGGTGAGGACGACTGGGGCATGCGCTGGGCCCGGGCCTACGTGGAGTGGGCCGCGGGGGAGAAGCGGGCGTGGCTGCGCGAGCGCGGGGTGCGCTTCTTCCCGGTGGTGGGATGGGCCGAGCGGGGCGACGGCACGGCCACGGGTCACGGCAACTCGGTGCCCCGCTTCCACCTGACCTGGGGCACCGGTCCGGGGCTGGTCGAGCCGTTCGAGCGGGTCGTCCGCGACGGCGTGGCCGCCGGCCTGGTCCGGCTGCGCGGCAGGCACCGCGTCACCGGACTGGCCACCACCGACGGCGCGGTGACCGGTGTGCACTGCCAGGTGCTCGCGGACGACCCCGTCGAGCGGGGTATGCCCTCTTCCCGCGAGGTGGTCGGCGAGGCCGAGGTCGAGGCCGGCGCGGTCGTGGTCACCACGGGGGGCATCGGCGCGAACCACGACCTCATCGCCCGGTTCTGGCCCGAGCGGCTCGGCACCCCGCCGCAGGACGTGGTGACCGGCGTCCCCGCCTACGTCGACGGGTCGATGCTCGACCCGGTCCAGGCGGTCGGTGCCCGGCTCGTCAACCGGGACCGGATGTGGCACTACGTGGAGGGCATACCGAACCACTCACCGGTGTGGCCGGGCCACGGCATCCGCATCCTGCCAGGGCCGAGCAGCCTGTGGCTGGACGCCACCGGACGCCGGCTGCCCGCGCCCTTCCTCCCGGGGTTCGACACGCTCGGGACGCTGGCGCACCTGCGGCGCACCGCGCCCGGGCACGACCACAGCTGGTTCGTGGCCAGCCGCACGGTGCTGGGCAAGGAGTACGCGCTGTCCGGCTCGGAGCAGAACCCGGACCTCACCGGTCGGTCGGTGCGACAGGTGCTGGGTCGGGTGACGACGGACGTGCCGGCGCCGGTCCAGGCCTTCGTGGACCACGGCGCCGACGTCGTCGAGGCGGACACCGTGGAGGAGCTGGTCGAGAGGATGAACGGGCTCACCGGTGCCAGGCTGGTCGACGCGGCGCAGCTCCGTGAGGTCGTCGAGGCGAGGGACCGGGAGCTGGCCAACGGCTACGGCAAGGACGTGCAGGTGGCGCTCGTGCGGGCGGCCCGGAGGTCATGGGGGGACAGGCTGATCCGCACCGCGCCGCCGCACCGGTTCCTGGACCCGGAGCACGGCCCGCTCGTCGCGGTCCGGTTGCGGGTGCTGACCCGCAAGACCCTCGGCGGCGTCCAGACCGACCTCGGGTCCAGGGCGTTGGACCGGCACGGAGCGCCGATCCCAGGGTTGTATGCCGCGGGCGAGGTCGCGGGGTTCGGCGGTGGCGGCGTGCACGGCTACCGCTCGCTCGAGGGGACCTTCCTCGGCGGGTGCCTCTTCTCGGGCCGGGCGGCCGGGCGGGCCGCCGCCACCGATGTGGTTGGCTGACGCCCATGGACCTGTCCACCGTGCGCCGCAAGGCCAGCACCGCGGCGCTGCTGGGCTTCCGGGTGACCCCCGGACCGCTGAAGCGGGCGGTGGTGCGCACCGTGGCCCCGAGCTACACGGTCGGCGCGGTCTGCGTGATCGAGCACGAGCGGGAGTTCCTCGTCCTGTGGCAGCCGCACCGGCGCGGCTGGAGCCTGCCGGGCGGTCTGCTGGGCCGCGCGGAGGAGCCGTCCGACGCCGTCCGGCGCGAGGTGGCCGAGGAGGTGGGGCTGGACATCGACCCTGGTGATCCGGTGACGGTGCGGGTCGACCCGGTCGAGCAGGGCGTCGACGTCGTCTTCCGGGTCGTGCTCACCGAGCGGCCGGACCTGGCGCTGGCGACCGAGGCCCGCAAGGCCCGCTGGACCAGCCGGGCCGAGCTGGGACCTGCCGACCGGGACACCAGGGGGATCCTCGACGTGCTCGCGCACGCCGACGCGACATCCCGTCCGGGGCGTCTGCTCGACGTGCGACAGTAGGACGGTGAGACGCACCTCTGCCGTCGTCGCGACGGCGCTCGCCGTCACGCTCACGGCCTGCAGCGGTGGGACGTCGGCGGACCAGGCGGGCGGCACGGGTGGGGAGGTGGCCGCGACCTCGCCACCCGAGGATCCCGCCACGACCACGTCGCCCGAGGGGTCGGCCACGCAGTCGGCTGCCCCGGCCCCCGGCGACGGGGACGACGCCGCCACGACGAGCGAGGCCCCGGTCGAGCTGCCCCGGGGCGGGCGCGAGATCTTCCCCGACTTCCGTCTCGTGGGGTATGTCGGGCACCCGGACTCGGCCGGGATGGGGCGGCTGGGCATCGGTGACCCGGACGAGCGGGCGGACGAGATCGAGACCGAACTCGCCGACTTCGCCGGGGACCGGGAGATGCTGCCCGTGCTGGAGCTGGTGGTCTCCATCGCGCACCCCGTCCCCGGCGCCGACGGGACCTACCGCACCCACGTGCCCGACCAGATGATCGACGACTTCCTGGCGCTGGCCCGGCGGCACGACGCGCTGCTGCTGCTCAACATCCAGACCGGGGCGGTCCCCTTCCCGGAGGAGGTGCCGCAGTTCGAGGAGTGGCTGGTCGAGCCGGATGTCGGTGTGGCCCTCGACCCCGAGTGGGCGGTGCAGCCGGGGCAGGTTCCGGGTCAGGTCTACGGGAGCACGACCGGCGCGGAGCTGGACGAGGTCGCGGCATACCTCGCCGACCTCGTGGACGAGCACGACCTGCCCGAGAAGGCGATGGTCTACCACCAGGTCGCCTCCAGCGTGGTGCGGGAGGAGTCCGGTCTCACCGAGCACGACGGCGTCGTGGCCATCAAGTCGGTGGACGGCATCGGGCACCCGCTGGACAAGGTGGCCACCTACGAGCGGGTCACCGAGTCCACCCCGGAGCACGTGCACGGCGGCTTCAAGCTCTTCCTCGAGGAGGACGTCGAGTTCGGCCCGCTCATGACGCCCGAGGAGGTGGCCGAGCTCGACCCCGAGGTGGAGTACCTCATGGTCGAGTGAGCGCCCGCTGATCGGGACCTGTGCACGGATGAGCAGCCTGTGCCTACGGAGGAACGTGCGCACAGGCTGCATTCCCGCGCACAGGTCGACGGGGGGAGGTATGCCCGGCCCGCTCTGTCAGTCCGTGACCGCCGCGATCGAGGCGTGCGGGCGCGTGTGCGCCTCCTGCCGGTGCTGCACCCGGGAGATGCGCCAGCCTGAGTGGCTCAGCTCGGCCGCCATGGTGACGGCGGACCACGTGTATGCCGTCGTCACGGCGTGGTCGAAGGCCGCACCGTGCGGGCCGTCGAAGAAGCCGAGCAGGACACTGCCGCCCGGAGGCAGGGCCTCGTGCATCTGCGTCAGGGCACCCCCGACCTGACCCGGAGCGAGGTGGATGAGGGAATACCACGCCAGGATGCCGCCGTAGCGGTGCCTGCCGGCCAGATCCTCGACGCCACCGACGTCGAACCTGACCTCGGGGTGCCGCGCCCGCGCCAGGTCGATGAACTCCCGCGTCGGGTCCACGCCCCGGACATCATGCCCCTGCGCCGCGAGGCGGGCGCTCCAGTGGCCGGGGCCGCAGCCGAGGTCCAGGAGGGGGCCGCGGACAGACCTCGCCCAGGTCTCGATCCAGGTGCTGTCAGCGGTCAGGTCGAGGCCGTCGATGAAGGCGGCGTACTCGCCCGCGCGTGCGGCATAGGCCTCGCGCACCCCACTCACTCGGCCACGCTGAGCAGGATCTTGCCGATGTGCTCGCTCGCCTCCATCTCGCGGTGCGCGGCGGCGGCGTCCTCCAGCGGGTGGCGCGACTGGATCAGCGGCCGCACCTGCCCGGCGGCGATCCAGGGCCAGACGTGCTCCCGCACCTGGGCGACGATCTCCGCCTTGCTCGCCAGCGACCGGGAGCGCAGCGAGGTCGCCATCACCTTCGCCCGCTTGACGAGCAGCGCCCCCAGGTCCAGCTCTCCCTTCCGCCCGCCGAGGAGCCCGATGACGACGAGCCGGCCGTCGTGCGCCAGCGCCCGCACGTTGTCGGTGAGGTAGGCGGCCCCCACCACGTCGAGGATCACGTCGGCGCCGGCGCCACCGGTGGCGTCCCGCAGCTCCTCGACGAAGTCCTGCTCGCGGTAGTTGACGAGGATCTCGGCGCCGAGCTCCCGGCAGGCCGCCAGCTTCTGCGCCGATCCGGCGGTCACCGCGACCCGTGCCCCGAGCGCCGTCGCCACCTGGATCGCCATGGTGCCGATGCCGCTGGAGCCACCGTGCAGCAGCACGGTCTCGCCGTCGCGCAGCCCCGCCTCCATGACCAGGTTGCTCCAGACCGTGCAGGCGACCTCCGGGAGCGCGGCCGCGTCCCCGAGCGGTATGCCGTCGGGCACGGGGAGCAGCTGCCCCACCGGGACCGCGACGGTCTCGGCATACCCTCCACCGGCGAGCAGGGCGCAGATCTCGTCGCCCACCGCCCATCCGGCGTCCTGGGTGCCCTCGCCCAGGGCGCTGATCCGCCCGCTGACCTCCAGGCCGGGCAGCTCCGAGGCGCCGGGGGGCGGTGGGTAGGCGCCCTTGCGCTGCTGGACGTCGGCGCGGTTCACCCCCGCGGCGACCACCTCGACGAGGACCTCGCCCGGACCGGCGGTGGGGGCAGGGACGTCGGCAGGGACGAGGGCGTCGGGCTCGCCGGGCTCGGGGATGGTGATGGCTCGCATGCACCTCAGACTAGGGTCCTCGGTTCACCGGGCCGACCGCACGTCGGTCTGGATGACGTCCGTGCCGGTGCAGAGCAGCGAGGCACCCAGGCTGCGGGATGCTGTCGCTCGCAGCGCGATCGACGGGGACCGTCAGTCAGTCGTCGAGGACGAAGGTGACCTCGAGCGCCACCTGGTATGCCGTGACGGCGCCGTTCTCCAGCTCCACCTTCATGTCCTTGACCCAGGCGCCCTTCACATTGCGCAGGGTGTTGTTGGCGCGGTCGATGCCGACGTTGATGGCATCCTCGAAGCTGGTGTCGGAACGGCTGGTGATCTCGGTGACGCGGGCAACGGTGCCGGCCATGGCTCCTCCTGGAGACGGTGGGTGTCGTCGGACGGTGCGATCCTGCCACCGTTGCGCCGGGAGCGCATGTCTGCGCACGGCCCCGCGTCGCCCTGCCGCTAACCGATGAGGATGCCCGCGATGGCCGCGCTCATCAGGTTGGCGAGCGTCGCGGCCAGCACGGCCCGGATGCCGAGCTCGGCGATCTCCCGGCGCCGGTCCTTGACCAGCGATCCGAGGCCGCCGAGCAGGATGCCCAGCGACCCCAGGTTGGCGAAGCCAGTGAGCGCGAAGGTGACGATGGCCGCCGTCTTCGGACTGAACTGCTCGATGCTGGGGGCGAAGTTCGAGAAGGCGACGAACTCGTTGACGATGACTTTCTGGCCGACGAAGCTGCCGGCGCTCGTCGCCTCGCCCCACGGCACGCCGATGACCGTCATGAGCGGGGCGAAGACGTAGCCGAGCAGCTGCTCGAAGGTGAGGTCCGGCTGCCCGAACCAGCCGCCGACCGTCCCGATCAGCAGGTTGACCAGAGCGATCAGGGAGATGAAGGCCAGCAGCATCGCGCCGATGTTGAGCGCGAGCTTGAGGCCGTCGGCCGCACCGGAGGCCGCCGCGTCGATGACGTTGCGGTACTCCATCCCCTCGAGATCGTCCTCGTCGTTGGGTATGCCGTCCGCGTCCTTGTCGCCGTCCGGGTCGGCCGGCTCGTCGCTCACCAGCCGGTCCTGGCGCTCGGCGTCCTCCTCGTCCTCGGGCAGCACCAGCTTGGCCATCATCAACGCCCCGGGGGCAGCCATGAAGGAGGCGGCGATGAGGTACTCCAGCGGCGCCCCCAGCAGCGAGTACCCGACGAGGACCGAGCCCGCCACCGTCGACAGACCGCCGACCATGACGGCGAAGAGTCCCGAGCGGGAGAGTCCGCGCAGGTAGGGCCGGATGACCAAGGGCGCCTCGGTCTGGCCCACGAAGATGTTGGCGGCCGCGTTGACCGACTCCGCCTTGCGGGTGCCGAGCGCAGCCCCCAGGGCCGCACCGAGCCGCTCGACCACGAACTGCAGGATCTTGAAGTGGTAGAGCACGGCGGTCAGGGAGGCGAAGAAGATGATGACCGGGAGCACCTGGAAGGCGAAGACGACGCCGTCCTGCGGCAGCACCGACCCGAAGAGGAAGTCGATGCCGGCGTTCGAGGTGTTGATGACGGCCTGGACCCCCTCGGTGACCGCGCCGAGCGCTCGCTGCCCCCACGACCAGTAGAGGACGATGACGCCGAAGCCCACCTGGATCGCGAGGGCCGCCAGCACGGTGCGCCACCGCACGGCCCGCCGGTTCGTCGAGAGGAGCAGGGCGAGCGCGATGAGCGCCGCCATGCCGCCGATACCCCACAGCACGTCCATCGTGACCTCCCGGTATGCATCGCCGACCAGTGGGGGCGACGGTACCGTGCGGCTGGGTCCGCGTCAGCCCCGGGAGCGGAGGGCGTCCACGACGCGGCCGGTCTGCACGGTTCACTCGGCGCCCATATCGAGAACACCATGTCCTGGGGGCGGGTGGCCGCCCCGGGGCTGGGCAGGCGTTCTTGCAGGTCTTCCGCCGACGGGATGGTCAATTCTGTTCAAGACCCGGGCCCAAGGCTGGACATACCTTCCTCCTGTCCAACAGGCGCTCTCCGGGCGCCCACACTCCATGGAGGTTCGACCGATGGCCAAGCACGACATCCCGGTGGGTCCCGGCGCGACCGACGGCTTCTACGGCAGCTTCGGTGGCAGCTTCTATCCAGAGCGCGCCTCGGCAGCGCTGACCGAACTGGCGGACGCCTACGGTCGGTTGCGCACGTCGACGCCCTTTCTGGAGCAGCTCTCCCGAGTCCGAGCAACCTTTCAAGGCAGGCCTACACCGATCCACCACCTCAGGAGATTGTCGGCTGCGACGGGTGGCGCTCAGATCTACGTCAAGCGAGAAGATCTCAACCACACGGGAGCGCACAAGATCAATCACTGCGTGGGGTTCGCTCTCCTGGCGCGGGAGATGGGGAAGAGCCGGCTCATCGCTGAGACCGGCGCGGGACAGCACGGTGTCGGACTCGCTGCGGCCGCGGCGTACTTCGGCCTGGAGTGTGAGATCCACATCGGTGACACCGACAACGTCAAGGTCGCCCTGAACGTGTCGCAGATGGAACTGCTCGGCGCGCGGGTGGTGTCGACCGGCGCGGGTCAGTCCGCGCTCAAGGAGGCCAGCGACGCTGCGTTCACCTCGTACCTCCGCAACCACGAGACCGCGCTGTACGCGATCGGCTCGGCCATCGGACCGCACCCGTTTCCGATGATCGTCAGGGACTTCCAGTCGGTGATCGGCACGGAGGCACGCGCCCAGTTCACGGCACTCACAGGCGGGCCGCCCGACCACGTCGTGGCCTGTGTCGCGGGCGGTTCCAACGCGCTCGGGATCTTCTCCGCATTCACTGCTGATCTCGACGTGCGTCTCCACGCGGTCGAGCCACTAGGCAGGTCGGCGGCACCCGGCCAGCACGGCGCGACGCTGACCTACGGCCGCCCTGGAAGGATCCACGGCTCGGACACTCTGGTCTTGCAGGACGGCAACGACCAGCCGCTCCCCGTGTCGTCCATCGCTTCAGGCCTCGTCTATCCGGGCGTTGGTCCGGAGATGGCGATGCTGGTCGACACCGGCAGGGTGGGGGTGTCGACGGTGTCCGACGCGGAGGCCCTGGAGATGTTCGTCCGTCTCGCCCGACTGGAGGGCATCATCGCCGCTCTGGAGTCCGTCCACGCCGTCCATCACGCTACGCGGCTCGCTGCGGAGCTTCCGTCGGACCAGAGTGTCCTCGTGAACCTGTCCGGCCGTGGCGACAAGGACGCAGGTGCCGTCCTGGAGCTGGTGTTGCCCGCTCGAGACGACGAGTCGAGAGGTTGACGCATCGGCGTGCCGGGCGAGGCCCTCAGCGGTGCGGGTCTGCCCGGATCCCGCGAGCCAGCACGCCGGGAGGGACCCCGAACACCTTCTTGAACTCGCGGGTGAGGTGCGCCTGGTCTGCGAAGCCTGCCCCGGCGGCGGCATCGGCCAACGTCTGACCGTCGAGCACGAGGGACAGAGCGCTGGAGACGAGTACCTGCCGTGAGTAGCGCTGGGGTGGCATGCCGGCCCGAGCATGGAACTCGCGGATCAGGCGGCTCGTGCCGGTCCGGAGCTCGGTGGCGAGCCGGCTCGGGGAGGTCAGTTCCGTCGGTGACCGGTGGATCCGGTCGAGCGCGTCGACGGTCAGGGGAGGCATGGCGTGCGGCCGCCTCGAGGTCTCGCACAGGGACAGCAGTGCTCGTAGCGCTTGGGTCTTCACCCCCGGGGTGGCCGTCGAGCTCGACATTGCACTCGTCCAGCGCGCGGTTTCACGGCTATGACGGATGACGTCCGTGGTGATCGTCGGGCTCCGGCCCCATGTTCTGGGCCACAGGACCTGGGAGGGGTAGTAGGTCTCGAACAGCGTGCCGCTCTCGAGACTTGAACCGGAGTGGACCTCGTAGGCGTTGACGAAGAACACATCGCCGCTCTGGACGACCAACGCGTGGCGGCGCGTCCGTACCTCGGCTGCCCCGCGCCTGACCACGACGACCGAGGGGAAGGCGTGAACGTGGGGATCGAAGCGCAGCGCGGAACCACGGGCGTGAAGGAACTCCGAGCGGCGGTAGGAGAAGTCCAGGTCGGCCACCGTGGTCATGAGGAGGATTCTGCCAGCGCGTCCCGTCATGACCTGCGTCCACGGGCGTCGGGACACCGCACCCCTGTGATCCGGACGTGAAGGAGCTCGCTCAGGCCTGCACGGGGCGGGTCATGTCGCGATCGCTACCGCCGGAGATCACGCTCAGCAGATCAGCCAGGGTCTCCTGCTGTCGCGGCGTCAAGCACCCAAGGGCCTCGTGCGGGAAGGAGAACGCCTCGGTGACCTCACGGTGAAGCATGGCGCCCGCCGATGTGATGTGAACGGTCTTCGACCGACGATCAAGGTGTCCGACGCGCCGGGTGACCAACCCCTTGGTCTCGAGCCGGTTGACGAGCTGAGTGACATTCGACGCGTCGCACAGGAGGTCCGTGGCGAGCTGACCCATGGTGCTGGGGCCATCCGAGACCGCCTTGAGGAGACAGGCCTGCGAGGCGCTGAGGCCACACACTCGGGCGGCGCGGTCGTAGGCAGCGTCGTAGGCGTAGACGAAGTCCCACATCGTCTTCGCCACATCACTCACCGAAGCGCTCACGCGAAGCACTGTAGTTGATCCAGTAAACGAACTGTGCTTACCTCGAGGCACATGCTTGATTCACTCAACGATCGTGCCGAGGGCACGGAGGAGGCGACATGCGCAGGGTTCTCGTGACGGGTGTCCGGGCCAAGACCGGGGCACCCTTGGCGGACGTGCTGTCCGCCCGAGGCGACGTCCACGTTCGCGGCGGTACCCGCGACCCTTCCGGCGTGGACCTCGCGAACGTCCAGGCCGTGCCGTTCGGCTGGGATGACCACGACACCTGGGGGAGTGCTCTCAACGGTGTCGACGCTGTCTTCGTGGTGCGTCCTGACCGGGAGGACACTCCCGAGTTGATCTCGCGCTTTCTCCGGTCTTCCGACCCACAGCTCCATGTCGTGCTGCTGTCGGAGGTCGACGGCGGCTACTTCGGCGAGGAGGAGTGGGCTCCGCGCGTTGAGCGAGCAGTGCACGAGAGCGGGCGGACGTGGACGGTCTTGCGCCCGACGTGGTTCATGCAGGTCTTCAGTGACTCCCGCTTCATGCTCGACGACGTCGTGCAGCGTGGTGTCCTGGCCTTCCCCAGCGCGGGACAGTCAGTGTCGTGGATCGACGCGAGGGACATCGCCGCGGTCGCAGAGCGCGCCCTGACCGAGGATGGGCACCAGGGGCGCACGTACGAGCTGTCGGGTCCGGAGGCGTTGTCGCTACCCGAGACCGCTCGACAGCTCGCTGGAGCACTGGATCGGCCGGTGCAGCACGTGGAGATCACCCTGGACGAGGCGTTGGAAGGCACGACGGGCTTCGCACGCCAGAACGACGCGGGCGCACTGGAACGGGTCCGTCTCGGTATGGCCGGCACCGTCACGCAGGACGTGCAGGCCGTGACCGGGCGCCGCGCGAGGACCTTTGCCGAGTTCCTGCACGAGGACGCGGCGTTCAGGCCAGCGTCCGAGTGGCGCCGCGGATGACTCGCACTCCTGCGGGGACCGACGCGAGGAGGGGCAGGGCGATGACCACGCAGCTGAGAGCGGCCACCGTGGCGAGATCGACCACGGGAAGCGTGGCACCCAAGAGACCGAGGCTGACCCCAAGGATCCCCGGGAGGACCGTGACGGCACCGATCACCCATGCCGCGGCCCCTGTGGCGAAGGACTCGAGGACGGTCGTGGACACGAGTTGCCGACGCGTGGCACCGGTGCGGTGAAGCAGGGCGAACTCGCGGCGACGGCCCAGGGTCGTCAGCACGAGTGCATTGGCCGCCCCCAGGGTCACGAAGGCCAGCAGCATGAGCAGCAGCAAGGTCTCCAACCGTTGCTCGGCCATGTCCGGTGTCGTCGACGACCCGACGTAGTCCTCGGTGGTGGTCACCGGCAGGCCCAGGGCGTCGATCGCGGCGGCGAGGCGCGCCGTGCCGGCCGCGTCTCCGGACGTTCCGCCGACGAGCAGCGTCGTCCCCAGTGCCTGCGCCTCGTGGTCCCGGGCGGTGGAGTCACCGATCAGGTACGGGCCTAGGCCGAGCCCACGGTCGAAGACCGCGACGACGGTGAACGAGTGCTGTCCGTCGGGGAGGCGCATCTCGAGGCTGTCGCCGACGAAGGCCCCGGTCTCCAGGGCGGCGTCGGAGCTGACCGCGATCGTGTCCGGCCCGGAGAGCTGGCTGAGCGACCCGGACGAGACCGCAGGATCGAGCAAGGACGCCGGAGCGTCCGGGGAGACGACGCGGAGCCCCACTGTCTCCCAGGCGAGGCCGGCGAGGTCCTCGTCGTCGATGCGGACCTGCGCCGGCGTGCTCGAGAGCGAGGTGGTCTCCCGGACGCCTGGCATCGCAGCAACACGGTTGGCACTCCCCGTCGGCAGGGGGGACCCGCCGCCGACGACGATGTCGGCGCGGAGGGAGGCATCGAGCTGCTGTTGAGTGGCGCGGGCCAGTGCGGCATCCGTGCTCGTCTGGATCACGCCGGTCGACATGACGAGGGCGAGCGGCACGACGACGGCTGCGAGGCGTCGCGAGAACCCTCGTAGGTTGTGGGCGGCCAGCTGCGTCGGCGGGTGGCTGTGGCTTCGTAGCAACGGCGTGAGCCTGTCGACCGACCAGCCCACGAGAGCAGGTCCGGCGAGGGCGGCGGCGCCGACGAGCAGAAGGGCGGACGATGCCGCTGCCGCGCTGCCGATCACTCCGGGCACGACGAGGGGTGTGAAGGCGGCGGCCAGGCCGAGCACCGCGGTGCCGGCCGCGGCGACGCGACGTCGGGTCCCGAGCGGGCCCTCCTCGGCCGCCGAGTCCCGGACGGCTGCGGTCGGGGACTGGCGGAGGGTCTCGCGCGCGGCCAGCCAACCCCCGGCGAGGGCGGTGGGCAGGAGCGCAGCCACGGCGCCGAGGACTGGGAGCGGTGAGAGGACCGGCCCGGTGCCCGGCTCGAGCAGTCCGGCGTTCACGAGGACGGGGGTCAGGGCCCGGGCGAGCGCCAGCCCCGGCAGTGCCCCGAGGGGCACGGCCACCAGGCCGACCTGGAGGGCCTCCTTCGCGATGATGCCCCGCACCTGGGCGCGGGTCGCACCGACGGCCCGGAGGAGGGCGAACTCCTGGCGGCGTTGGCGTAGGGCGAGGGACACGGTCGTGGCCACGACGATGAGGACCACGACGAGCGCCGTGCCCGCGAAGGAGGAGGCGAGCGCGGTGAGCTGGGCTCCGGCGAGCGCCTGGGGCGACAGCGGACTGCCGGAGCCGACGCGCAGTCCGGTCTCCAGGAGGACTCCGGTGATCGTGAGGAGGGTCGCGGCCAGCCCGAGGGCGAGGGCGGTGCCGGCGAGTCCGCCGCGGTGTGCGCGGGCGCCGGCCTTGGCGAGGGTCCACATGGTGCTCACCGGCCGATCGCGAGCAGACGGGTGGTGACCTGCTCGGCAGTGGCTCCGGCCTCGTCGTGGACGACCAGGCCGTCGGCGAGGTACAGCACCCGGTCGGCGGTCGCCGCCACCTGCGCGTCGTGGGTGACGACGACGACCGTCTGCCCGAACCGTCGGGCGGTGGCACGGAGCACGCCGAGGACGTGGGCACCGGTGCGGGAGTCCAGGGCACCGGTCGGCTCGTCGGCGAACACGACCGCAGGACGTGTGACGAGCGCCCGGGCGATCGCCACCCGTTGTGCCTGCCCACCGGAGAGCTCGCCGGGGCGTCGCGCCACGAGGTCCGCGAGCCCGAGGGCATCGACGAGCTGGTCGACCCAGACAGGGTCCGTCTCGCGACCGGCGAGGACGAGGGGAAGGCAGATGTTGTCGAGCACGCCGAGGTGGGGGATGAGGTTGTATGCCTGGAAGACGAAGCCGACGTGCTCCCTGCGGTACCGGGTGAGACCGTCGGCGGACAGGCCCGTCGTGTCCTGGCTGCCGATGACCACCCGCCCGGAGGTCGGGACGTCGAGGCCGGCGGCGACGTTGAGCAAGGTGGACTTGCCCGACCCGGACTGGCCCACGACGGAGGTCATCGAGCCGGAAGGCAGGGTGAGGGTGACTCCCCGCAGGGCAGCCACGGGTTGGGCGCCGCCGGGATAGGTCTTGTGGACGTCAACGAGACGTAGCGCGGTGGAGGTGGAGACGTCGTACGCGGTGGTGGTCATGACAGTGGTCGCTCCTGGTGGGGGTGTCGGTCACCACCGACGCTAGGGAGCGGGGGAGTGTGGGGCGAGCCGCCAAGGATGGAGCCGCGCGGATTCATCCTTTCGGTGGAGGGCCCGGCCCGCCTCCGGTGTCGCCGACCGTGACCACCCCGCTCTGGTAGGCCCACACGACGGCCTGGAGGCGTGAGGTGACACCGAGCTTCGGCATCATCCGGGCCAGGTGGGACTTGACGGTGGAGACCTCCAGGACGAGGGTTCGCGCGATGTCCTCGTTGGACAGGCCCTCGGCGAGGAGCAGGAGGATGTCGGTCTCCCGCGGGGTGAGCACGTCGCTGGCCCGCGACGCGGTCACCGGTTGGGTCCGTCGGCGTTCGACGAGCTCGCCGATGACCCGTCGGGTCAGGCCGTCGGCGATGGTCCCTTGCCCGGCGGCGACGGAGCGAATGGCTGCGATGACCTCGTCCGGCTCCGCGTCCTTGAGGAGGAAGCCGGAGGCGCCCGCCTCGAGCGCCCCGAACAGGTGCTCGTCGGTGTCGAAGGTCGTGAGGACGAGGACGGGGATGCGGGGGGAGGCGTCGGGTCCGGCCAGCTCCCGGGTGGCGGCGATGCCGTCGCGACGCGGCATCCGGATGTCGAGACACGCGACGTGTGGACGCTCGGTCCGCGCCCGCTCCACCGCCTCGACGCCGTCGGCGGCGGTCGCCACGACGTCGATGTCAGGCTCCGAGGACAGCAGCGCGGAGAGACCGGCGCGCACCAGGGGCTCGTCATCAGCCACCAGGACGCGGATCATCCCTGGGTCTCCGCATCCTCATGTCCGGGCGGGTCGCCTGGCAGGGAGAGGTTCACGCACCACCCACCGTCGTCGGTCGGGCCGTAGGACAGGCGTGCTCCGGTGAGACTGGCACGCTCTCGCATTCCCACGAGACCGTAGCCCGTGCCCGGCGGTGTCGGGTCGTCGGCTGGCGCCCGGTGGTTGACCACCCGGATGCGGGTCGTGTGGGCATCCCGCGTGTCGAGTATGACCTCGCACCGGGCGCCGGGAGCGTGCCTGGCGGCGTTGACCAGCGACTCCTGGACGGTGCGGTAGGCGCCGAACTGGGCCAGGGGGCCCACCCGGCCGTCGAGGACATCGCCGGATCCGGGACCGAGAACGGTGAGCTCGACGTCGGTGCCCGCGCGCCGGGCGTGGTCCACGAGAGCAGGGAGGGAGGAGAGGGTCTCGGGGGCGGTTGTGCCCGCCGGTCCGTTGTCCTCGCGCAGGAGGGTCACGAGGCTGCGGAGGTCGCGCAGCATCGCCTTGCTCTGGTGGCGCACCTGCTCGACGGCCCGCTTCGCGCCCTCCGGGTCGGTGTCGATCTGGCGACCCAGAGCACCGGTCATGACCGTGATCCCGGACAGGTGGTGCGCGGCGATGTCGTGCAGCTCTCGTGCCGTCGCGGTCCGTTCCCGCGCGACCGCGACCTGAACCAGGGCGTCGTGCTCGCGCACGACGGCCTGGGCCTGCGCGGCGCGGGCGGTGACGACATCGCGGCGGGCGGTGACGAACGCGGCCATCGCGAAGGGAAGGCCCACCGTCCCGACTCCCTGGACCACCGACGAGCCCAGGACCGCAGCGACGCTGCCGTCGTCGCTCCGTTGCACGAGCAGCTGTCCGGCACCGACGAGGATCGCCGCGAGAGCTGCCGCCCGGAGCGCTCGGGTCACCCCTTCGTGCAGGACGGCGCTGAACGCAGCGACGATGACCGCCACGGAGGTGATCCCCGTGGCCCCGTCCATCCCGGCGAGTGCCGCCACCGGGGCGCAGGCTGCGACGAGCACCAGGACCGACCGGGGGCCTCGTCGCCGCCACAGCAGGGCGAGGGACTGGACCGATCCCAGCGTGAGACCCACCCACCAGGCGGCATCCGCGACCTCCGGGAGCCGCGTGGTGAACGTGGGGTCGCTCGCCGCGATGAGCGGGAGGGAGAACAGCAGCGCCACGGTCACGCCCCACGAACCTGCGGCGATCAGGGCGTCGACCGCGCGGACCGGGTGGCTGGTCATCCCGGGGCACCGCCGACCGGCGGGCCGGCCCCCGGCATACACCGCCACCAGAGTGTCGTCATGGTCCAGAGGTTAGGGGACGCGGCCGGAGCGGCGGGGTGCCGCTGAGAACGTCGGCACCCCGCCCGTCAGGCGCCGTGCCCGATGCGCGGCCCAGGTTCGGCTCGGAAACCACGCGTCGAGGACGCCACCGCCCGCGCGTTCAGCCAAGGGGCGATCCCGCCACAGGCTCCAGCAAGAGGTCCTCCACGCCGAGGATCGCGTCGACATCGAAGCCCTCCATGTCGGCTGCCAGCTCCGGGCTAGCCACGTAGGCATCGAGGAAGGCGTCGGGACGGACACCTTCCTCGAACGACAGAAGCGCGATCAGGCGATGCTGACCGTCTGCGTGCTGGGTCCAGAAGCCGTGGACGGTGGCACCGAACTTGGGCATGCTGGCGATGTGACGCGGCCAATGAACCGTCGCGTACTGGTGAAGTGCCTCGGCGGTGCTGAGGGTGTAGGTCTTGAGCTGGTACATGGTGCGCTCCGTTCGAGTGTGTGGAGTGACGAGAAGGAGTTCGCGCGGAAGAGGCGCGGACCCAAGGGAAGGGGCCGGTTGGCCGTCGCACCAGTGGCTGCGTGGCGTCGCCGTGCGGTGGACCGAGGCACCACCAAGGCGCGCTGAAGGCGTCTTGGTGGTGCTCTCGGACTACCGCGATGCTCGGTTCAGCGCGGTGCAGTCGTGAGTCACGCGCCGACCTCGGCGGTCCTGGCGGACTCGATCGCGGCCTCGAAGTCGGGAGCCGCGCCGAGCTGCGAGAACCAGACGTTGGCCGAGTTGTAGCACTTGAAGGCCTCGATCTTGCCGTCCCGCAGGTACCAGAAGTCGGCCGTCGGCACGTTGATCCGATGGCCAGTGGGGGCGATCTCCCCGGCTGGCGTCGGGAAGGCCCCGAGGTGGGTGCCCTGGATGAGCAGCTCAACGGCAACGACGTCGTCGCCCACGCTGTGCATGCTCAGCACCTCTCGGTGGATGTCAGGGAAGGCACTGGTCAGGCCGGTCAGGGCCATGGGGATGTCGTCACGGCCGACCGTCACCGAGTTGGGCATGTCGTTGAACGTGCCGTCCTCCGTGAAGAGGGCGGCGAAGCCCTCCTTGTCGAGACCGATTCCCTCCGCCGTGCGGTATGCCTCGCGGACGATCTCTTCGTTGCTCGTCACTGTGTGTACTCCTTGTAGGTGGTGTGGTCCCGACGAGATGCTGGGCGCTCTCCCCGGTGGGAGGCGGCCGTTGGGCCCAGCCCACCTCCCGGTGTCGGTGACTCGCTGAGGGGGTCCTGTCCGACGTGCACGGGAGTCACGGTAGCACGTTATGGACCGAATCGTCCACAATGGTGATCTCGCCATGCCCTGGTCGCGGGCAGGGATCACCTGGACGCCTGCTACCCGGTCTCAGCTTCTCCCGACCGAGTACTCCCCGTTCCAGCGTCGTGCGCGGTACGCGGCAGCAGGCGGATGGTGGTTTCCGCAGCGTCATCCAACCACTCTGCGTCGACACCGCCCTTGCCCAGCGCTTCCATCCCTCGAAGGACCGAGAGGACGAAGCGAGCCAGAGCCCCGGCGTCTGCGGTTGCGTCCAGCTCACCTTCACGCTGGGCCGCTTCGATGTCAGCGGTCAGGAGGTCAGCGAGTCCTTCGAACGTCCGGCGAGCCTGCTCCGCGACGTCGTGATCGTGCTCGGACAGCTCCGCCGCAGCCTTGGCCAACAGGCATCCGTGGTGGGCATGATCCGCACCGATACCCTGCGCCGCACTGCGGATGTGCGCGCAGAGACGGGCGAAGGCCCCGTCGTCCGGCCCGGCCAGACCGACCGATGCAGCGTCGGTGACCTCGGCGCAGTAGCCACCGAGCACTCGCAGGTACAGGTCCCGCTTGCCACCGAACGCTCCGTAGAGGCTCCCCTTGCCGAGACCGGTCGCCGTGGCGATCGCGTCCATGCTGGTTCCGGCGTAGCCCCGCGACCAGAAGAGCCCGGCCACGGTGGCCACGGTTGCTTCCTCGTCAAAGGACCGTGGTCTTCCCATTCCTTGAGGATAGCCGTACTTGACGGCTCGGTCCATATCCGTTCGGAGCCATCGAGGCCGTCCGGCCTCGGGCCGCGGGGCGGTGTGGCGGCGGCCACGCCGAGCGCCCGCTATCTCGCAGAACCGGAACCGGTGCCGGGCGACCAGCCGTCGTCGTCCCGGATGGCGCGCATGATGCGCCGGCTGATCTCTCGGAGCTGACGCGCCTGGGGCCGGGTGAGGGGTTCGAGGACCAGCCGGTTGACGGTCCGCACATGCCCGGGGGTGGCCTGCTGAACCTTGGCTCGGCCGGCACTGGTCAGGCTGGCCAGGGTGTACCGCCCGTCGGCGGCGTCCGGCGCCCGTCGCACCCACTGCCTCTTCTCGAGTCGAGCCACGGCCCGAGACAGGCGGGAGAGCGAGCTGTTCGCAAAGCCTGCCAGGACACTCATGCGCAGCGTGCCGTCGGGGGCGTCGGCCAGGGCGAAGAGGATGCCGTACTCGAAGTGCGTGAGCTCCGCGTCGCGGA
Source organism: Serinicoccus kebangsaanensis (assembly GCF_008919445.1). Taxonomy (GTDB): domain Bacteria; phylum Actinomycetota; class Actinomycetes; order Actinomycetales; family Dermatophilaceae; genus Ornithinicoccus; species Ornithinicoccus kebangsaanensis. The sequence goes on from NZ_VSLG01000012.1 coordinate 100,893, forward strand.
GCAGCTGTGCATCCAGGGCCGGTGGCAGCCACTCCAGCACGGTGGCCAGTGCCGCCCAGGTCTCCAGGTCCTCACCGGTGAAGGCGGTATCGCGCGGCTCCGACATGGTACGCAGGGTACGGGAGACGCGCCCTGTCGCAAGCAATCTCAGTTGACCCGTCAAGTCAATCCACCTAAGGTTGACTTGACTGAGCAAGTCATATACCGAGGGGTGTGCCTCGGCCGAGGAACGGAGGACCATGGACCTGCAGCTGACGGGGAAGCGCGCATTCGTGAGTGGATCGACGCAGGGGATCGGCTATGCCATCGCTCGTGCCCTGGCGGGTGAGGGGGTCGACGTGGTGCTCAACGGACGGGACCCAGACCGGGTCGACGAGGCGGTGGAGCGGCTGGGTGCCGAGGTGCGGAGCGCCGCGGTCTCCGGGATGGCCGCTGACTTCGCGGATCCCGCGCAGGTCCACCGGCTCGTGGACGCCGTGGGCGACGTCGACATCCTGGTCAACAACGTCGGGCACTTCGAGCTGAAGGCGTTCGGTGACATCTCGGATGAGGACTGGCGGCACTATCTCGAGGTCAACCTCATGAGCGGGGTCCGGTTGTCGCGAGGCATCCTGCCGAAGCTGCTCGCTGGGGGATGGGGTCGGATCCTCTTCATCGGGAGCGAGTCGGGCGTCAACGTCCCGGCCGACATGGTGCACTACGGGGTGAGCAAGGCCGCGATGCTCGCGCTCGGCAACGGGCTCGCCAAGCTGACGCGAGGAAGCGACGTCACCGTCAACACCATCCTCGGTGGGCCGACCTTCTCGGACGGCGTCGCGCGCACCGTGGACCACATCGCCGGAGCCCAGGGTGTCGACGCCGGCGACCTCAAGGCGGCGATCGCCGCGGGCAACCAGACCTCCCTGCTCCAGCGGTTCATCGACCCCACCGAGATCGCCAACCTGGCGCTCTACCTCGCAAGCCCGAAGTCATCGGCAACCAACGGCGCAACCCTCAGAGCGGATGGTGGCGTCCTGACCGCCATGCTCTAGGGCCCACTCGATGGAGCGCTGGCACCCCCCCGGACCCCAGAAGAACACACAGCGGACCTACAAAACGTAGGTCCGCTGTCCGGGATGTCCTGAGACATCACATGGTCGGGGTGACAGGATTTGAACCTGCGACCTCTTCGTCCCGAACGAAGCGCGCTACCAAGCTGCGCCACACCCCGTGGCTCGTGCTCCGGCCCCTCGGGGGCCGAACGCAGCGTCCGCAAGGATAGCCCACGCCGACCACCGCGACTAAATCCGTGGGGGACCGTCGGAGGCGGCCCATAGGTTGGTGCCATGGACGACGACGTCAGGGGATTCTTGCGCACCTTCGCCGAGGCGGTGGACCTCGCCCACCGCTCCATGGGGGCGGATCAGGGTGAGCCGCTCGCGGACCGGCTCACGGCATACCTCGGCACGCCGGTCGCAGAGGTGGCCGTGGTGACCGAGGAGGTGATGAACCACCGGTATGCCGACTACGACGTCGCGCTCGCCGAGGTCGCCGGGCGGGACCCGGAGGCGTCCGAGGTGGGCGTCGGCGGGGGCGACATGCGTCACCACGTGTCCCTCGGGGACCTGGTGGGCGGGGCGCACGGCCGCGGCTGCGTCGGTCAGGTGGACTACGTCTCCGTCGCGGTCGGCCCGCACGAGTACCGGCGGGCGATCGCGCTCGGGATGCGTCTGTTCCGGTACGCCGACCATCCCGTCGTCGTCATGCAGCGCAAGAGCAACCGGCAGTACGGCCGCGACACGGGCACCCTCGAGGTCATCTGCGCCGACGAGGACACCCGGGCCGCACTGCTGGACGAGCTGCGCGAGGTGGCGCTGGAGCACAGCGTGCTGCGCGGCCAGGTCATCGCCTTCGAGTCCTCTGGCTACGGTCACGAGTCGCAAGGCGTGACCTTCGTGCCCCGGCCCGGGGTCACCGAGGACCAGGTCATCCTGCCGCCGGGGTCGCTGGCCCGGGTCGCGGAGCACGTGAGCGGGATCGCCGAGCACGCCGAGACCCTGCGTCGGCACGGCCAGCACCTGAAGCGCGGCCTGCTGCTCTACGGACCGCCGGGCACCGGCAAGACGCACACGGTCCGGCACCTCATCTCGCGCAACCCGACCCACACCGTGGTGCTCCTCTCCGGAGAGTCGCTGCGGTACATCTCGCTGGCCGCCTCTCTCGCCCGGGCCCTCCAGCCCGCGGTGGTCGTGCTGGAGGACTGCGACCTGGTGGCCGAGGACCGCGGGATGGGCCCGGGCGGTCGACCGCTGCTCTTCGAGGTGCTCGACGCGATGGACGGCCTCGACAGCGACGCCGACGTGACCTTCCTGCTCACCACCAACCGGGCCCAGGCGCTGGAGCGCGCCCTGGTGCAGCGCCCCGGCCGGGTCGACCTGGCGGTGGAGATCCCGCTCCCCGACGAGCCGGGGCGCCGCCGGCTGCTGGAGCTCTACCAGGCCGGGCTGGCCTTCGGCGACGAGGCCCTCACCGACGCCGCCGGCCGGACCGAGGGGATGACGGCGTCGTTCATGAAGGAGCTGGTGCGCCGCGCGGTCCTCGCCGCCGCGGTGTCCGGTGAGGAGCCCGGCGACGAGCACCTGCGCAGCGCCCTCGACGGGCTGCTGGCGAGTCAGGAGGAGCTGACCCGGGTGCTGCTCGGCAACGCCAGGCCCGAGACGGAGGACGCGCCCGCGTCCCCCGGGGTGACGGGATGGGAGGAGGGTGGCGGCTGCGGCGACCCCTACGCCTGAGCGGCCCCTCCCGCTGACAGCGTCAGCAGGGTGGCCTCGGGGCGGCAGCAGAAGCGGAAGGGGGTGTAGGGGTTGCCGCCCAGTCCGGCGGAGACGTGCAGCCAGGCGGCGTCCGGCGGCGCCTGCACCGACGGTGCGCTCCCGGCGCCGGGCCACCACCGCGACAGGCCGGACGCGCGCGTGGTGTCGAGGTCGCAGTTGGTGACGAGTGCGCCGTACCCCGGCACGCGCAGCTGGCCGCCGTGGGTATGCCCGGCGATGAGCAGCCGTGCGCCGTCGGCGGTCATCGCGTCCAGCACCCGTTGATAGGGGGCGTGCGTGACGCCGATGGTCAGGTCGGCATCCGACGCCGCCGGCGCGGCGACGCGGGCGTAGTCGTCCAGGCCGAGGTGGGCGTCGTCGGTCCCCACCAGCTCCAGGTCCGCACCGGCGACGGGCAGGCGGACCCGCCGGTGGGTGAGGTCCTCCCAGCCGCGCCCGGTGAGCCCGTCGACGAGGTCCTGCGTCGGCAGCACCTGAGGGGTGAGGTCGGCGCCCTTGCGGTGGCTGTCGTTGAAGTAGCGCAGCGGGTTCTTCAGGGTCGGCGGGTAGTAGTCGTTGGAGCCCAGCACGAAGACGCCCGGCCGGTCCAGCAGTGGCCCGTAGCTGTCCAGGGCCGCCGGGACGGCGTCCATTGCCGCCAGATGGTCACCCGTGTGCACCACCAGGTCCGGCTCCAGGGTGGCCAGCCCCCGCACCCAGTCACGCTTGCGGGTCTGTCGCGGCACCAGGTGCAGGTCGGACAGGTGCAGCACGCGCACGTCCGGCGCTCCGGCCGGCAGGCACGGCACCCGGACCCGCCGCAGCGCGAACCATCGCGGCTCCACCCAGGTCGCGTACGCCGCTGCCCCGGCGCCGAGGACCGCCGCCGCAGCCGCTGTCCCGGCGAGCGGGCGCCATACCGAGGTCAACCGGTCAGCCCGCCAGCGCCTGCTTGACGGCTGCCGCGACCCGTCCGCCCTCGGCGCGACCCGCCACCCGGGGCGTGAGGACCTTCATCACCTGACCCATGCCGCGCATGTCGGTCGTGCCCGTCTCGGCGACCGCCGCCCGGGCCATCTCGGCGAGCTCGTCGTCACCGAGCTGGGCCGGCAGGTAGGTCTCGAGGACCGCCAGCTCGTCCTCCTCCTGCGCAGCGAGCTCAGGACGTCCGGCGCCGGAGTAGGCCTCCGCGGCCTCGCGGCGCTTCTTGGCCTCCTTGGCGATGACCTTGAGCACCTCGTCGTCGGTGAGGTCGCGGTGCTCCTTGCCGGAGACCTCCTCGGTGGTCACGGCGGTCAGCGCCATCCGCAGCGTGCCGGCGCGGACCTTGTCCTGGGCCCGCATCGCCGCGGTGAGGTCCTGCTGGAGGGTGGCCTTGAGGCCGGTCGACTCACTCATGCCGCCAGTGTCTCACCCGGCCGGGCCGGTGGCCCTTCCGTGCCGTCCGGGTCAGTCGTCACCCGGGGGGTCGTTGCCCGGCGGGTCCTCCGGCGGCTCCGGGGCAGGGGCCGGCTCCTCGGTGGGCTCCGGCTCCTCGGGCTCCGCGTCCTCGGTGGGCTCGGGCTCCTCGGTGGGATCCGGCTGCGACGGGGGCGCGGACTGGCGTGGTCGCGACGGGGCGGGCTGCTGCCGCTGGGCCGGCGGCGGCGGAGGTGCCACCCCGGTGGACACGTGCAGCGTCACCGGGTTCGAGGTCACCACCGACGAGCCCACGCCCGGGGTGGTGTAGAGGACGGTCCCTTCCGGCTGGCCGGAGGCGACGCGCACGACGCCGCCGGTCAGACCCGCGTCCGCGAGCCGGTCCTGGGCCTGGCCGACGCCCATGCCCACGACGCTGGGGATGGTCACCCGCTTGCCGTTGAGGATCTCGTTCGACGGGTCGTCCCAGTCCTGGACGTCCATGCCCTGGGAGGCGAGATCCATGATCTCCTTCCACGTCGGCGCGGCCACGGAGGACCCGAAGAGCGGCCCCTCGACGTAGCGGTCGCCCACCTGGATGTCGCGCAGGTCGCCGTCGTAGGTCGTGCCACCAGGCACGTTGCCGACGAAGACGGCCGTGGACAGCTGCGGGGTGAACCCGGCGAACCAGGTGCTCGTGGAGTCGTTGTTCGTGCCGGTCTTGCCGCCGGCCGGCCGGCCGCCGTCGAGGATGGCCCGGAAGCCCGAGCCGGACTCGTCCACCACACCCTGGAGCAGCTCGACCGCCCCGAGGGCGACGTCCTCGGGGATCACCCGGTCGCACCCGGGCAGGTCCAGCGGGAGCTCCTCGCCGTTGGCGTCAGTCACCTTGGTCACCGGGACCGGCGGGCAGTAGACGCCGCCGGAGGCGAAGGTGGCGTACGACGTCGCCACGGTCAGCGGGCTGGCCGTGTCGGCGCCCAGCACCAGCGACGGGGCCAGCGTGGTCTCGGCGTTGCCGGGGTCCAACCCGTAGGCCTGCCCGCCCGCGGCGTGCAGCCCCATCTCGGTCATCGTCTCGGCGATGTCGCAGGTGCCGACCTGGGAGGCGAGCGTGGCGAAGGCGGTGTTCACCGACAGGGCGGCGGCGGTGCGCAGCTCGATCGTGCGCTCGTGGTTCTCGTCGTTCGCGTTGCGGACGGTCCAGTGGTCCTCACCGATGGTGCAGCCGTCCTGGAAGTCGTCGCGGAAGAAGACGCCGGCCGGGAAGACCTCGTCGGCGGGCGGGTAGGAGGTGGTCGGGTTCTCCGGGTCCTCCAGCCACACGTTCCCGTAGGTGCTGTCCTCCGGCGGCCGGACCGTGAGGCTCGCCTCGACCGGCACCCCCTTCTCCATCGCCTCGACCAGGGTGTAGGCCTTCGCGATCGAGCCGATCGCCATACCGCCGGGGCCGCCGTAGGCGTTGTCGACGTTCCAGTTGACCGAGGTCTTCCGGACCTTGTCCCGGCTCTCCTCGAAGGAGTACTCGCTGGACTGGTTGAAGGCGAGGATCTTGCCGGTGCCCGGCTCGACCACCGTGGCGGCGGAGCCGAGGAAGTAGTCGTTGCCCCTCGGGGTGGCCTCGAGCAGGATGTCCTTGATCTCCCGGGACAGCTCGACGTCCAGGGTGGTCTCGATGGTCAGGCCGTTGGTCGTGATGTTCTCCAGCCGCTCGTCCCGGGTCTTGCCCAGGGCCGGCTGCTCGAGCAGCCATGCCGTGACGTAGTCGCAGAAGTAGGGGTTGCGCGACTTGAGGCAGGAGCGCTGGCTGTCGGTGACCTCCAGCATGTCCTTGACGTCGAGCGCGGTGGCCTCGTCCAGCTCCTTCTGGGTGATCATGCCCTGGTCGTGCATGTTGCCCAGCACCAGGTCACGACGGTTCTGGGCCAGCTCGGGGTCGGCGACCGGGTTGGTCGTGCTGGGGGCGCGCACCACCCCAGCCAGCAGCGCCGACTGGGAGATGGTCAGCTCGGAGGCGTTGACGTTGAAGTAGTGGCGCGCTGCGGCCTCGACGCCGAAGACGCGGTCGCCGTAGAAGGCGAGGTTGAGGTAGCCGACGAGGATCTCGTCCTTGGTCAGCCGCTCCTCGAGCGTGATCGCATACTTCAGCTCGCGCAGCTTGCGGACGTAGCCCTCCATGCCGGAACGGGCCTGGGTCTGGGCGTAGGCCTCGCTGTCGCCCTCATCCAGCGCCTGCTCCTGGAGCGCCAGCTTGATGTACTGCTGGGTGAGGGTGGACCCGCCCTGGGTGGTGTCGGTGGTGGTGTTCTGCACCACGGCCCGGGCCAGCGCCTCGACGTCCGCGCCCCCGTGCTGGAAGAAGCGCGCGTCCTCGATGGCGACCTGCGCGTCCTTCATGTGCTGACTGATCTCGTCGCTGTCGACGATGATCCGGTTCTGCTGGGCGGGTGTGGCCAGCACCGTCCCGTCGGCGGCCAGGATGCGTGACTGCTGCGCCAGCGGGTTCTGCTCCAGGTCGCCGGGCAGCTCCTCGAACATGCCGACGCTCTCCCGGGCAGCCAGGCCGCTGGCGCCCACGACCGGGGCGAGCAGGCCGGCGCCGATGATGCCCATGAGGACGGAGACGGCGAGGAAGACCCCGAGCAGGGAGGTCACCCGTGCGACAGTGAGAGCAGAGCGCATATCAGATACGGTACGGGAGTTTTCTGAGAGGTCCGGACAGGTCGCCCGCCCGGCCGTGCCGGGGGCGCCGGTACCCTCGCCGTATGACTGCACATCAGTGGGAGTACGCAACGGTTCCGCTCATGATCCACGCCACCAAGCAGATCCTGGACCAGTGGGGCGAGGACGGCTGGGAGCTGGTGCAGGTGGTCGCCGGCCCGGGCGACGGCACCAACCTGGTGGCCTACCTCAAGCGCCCGAAGAACGCCTGAGGGTGCCGTCGTGACCACAGCCGCAGAACCCGCCGGCGGGGCCGTCGAGGCCCGGCTCGCCGAGCTGGGCCACCGGGTCCCCGAGGTCGCCGCGCCCGTCGCCGCCTACGTCCCGGCGATCCGGCACGGCGACCTGGTCTTCAGCTCCGGCCAGGTCCCCTTCGTCGACGGCGCGCTCGAGCAGACGGGCAAGGTGGGCGAGGGCCCCGGCCTGGTGTCGCCCGAGGATGCCACCCGTCTGGCCGGGGTATGCGCGCTCAACGCCATCGCGGCGATCAGGTCGGTCGTCGGCGACCTCGACCGGGTGGTCCGGGTGGTCAAGGTCGTCGGCTTCGTGGCCAGCGACCCGGCCTTCGTCGGTCAGCCGGGCGTCATCAACGGCGCCTCGGAGCTGCTCGGCCACGCCTTCGGCGACGCGGGTGTGCACGCGCGGTCCGCGGTCGGTGTCGCCGTGCTGCCGCTCGACGTGCCGGTCGAGGTGGAGATCACCGTCGCCGTCCGGGACTGACCGATGACGGACGGTCGCGGCACGCGGGGGGACGCGGCATACCGTGACTTCGCCGTGCCCGAGGTCGTCGCCGACCAGGCGCGTGCCTGGTTGGCGCTGGAGGAGGACGAGCGCCCGGTCGTCCAGCCCCGTCGGTCGGCGACCGTCATGCTGCTGCGCGAGGTGCCGGCGCTCCAGGTCTTCGTGCTGCGTCGTGCCGGCAGCATGGCCTTCGCCGCCGGCATGCTGGCCTTCCCCGGCGGTGGTGTCGACGAGCGGGACGCCGACCAGGACGTGCCCTGGGCCGGCCCGTCCCCCGGCCAGTGGGCCGACCGGCTCGGCACCGACGTCGACGGCGCCCGGGAGCTGGTGACCGCCGCGGCCCGTGAGGTCTTCGAGGAGTGCGGGGTGCTGCTGGCCGGGCCCGATCCGGACCGGGTGGTCTCCGACCTGCGGGACGAGCGCTGGCGGCGGGAGCGCGAGAGGCTGCTGGACCGCTCGCAGAGCTTCGCCGAGATGTTGGGTCGCCACCGGCTGGTGCTGCGGACCGACCTGCTGGCCGTGCGCGGGCACTGGATCACGCCCGAGTGCGAGCCCCGGCGCTACGACACCAGGTTCTTCGCCGCACGCATGCCGCAGGGTCAGGAGGCCGACGACGCCAGCACCGAGGCGGACGTCGCCGACTGGCGCTCACCCGGCGAGGTCCTGGAGGGGCGACGTGCCGGTCGCGACGTGCTGCTCCCGCCGACCCAGGTCATGGTCGAGGAGCTGGACACCATCACCGACCTCGACGGCTGGCTGCGGGAGCCGGTCCAGGTGCGTCCGGTGCTGCCGGTCCCCGTCGACGACGGCGGCACCCTCACCATGCGCATACCGCGGTAGGTCGCTGCTGCCCTGGCGACACGCCCCCACCGCGGTGCCGCCACCCACCGCGGTGGGAAGGCGTCGCCCTGGCGACAGGTAGCCACCGCGGTGAGAGGCTGGACCGCATGAGCACCGCTGCCGACGCCGCCTGGACGGGCGGGCCCTGGGGTGAGCGCGCCCACGCGGTCCTGTGCCCGAACCCCTCGCCGATGACCCTGGAGGGCACCAACACCTGGGTCCTGCTCGAGCCGGGCAGCACCGAGGCGGTGGTGGTCGACCCGGGCCCGCTGCACGAGGAGCACCTGCAGGGGGTGCTCGACCACGTCGCCGAGCGGGGAGCGCGCGTCGCGCTCACCCTGCTGACCCACGGGCACGCCGACCACGCGGAGTCCGCCGACCGCTGGGCGGAGCTCACCGCCGCGCCGGTGCGCCGCGCCGGCCGCGGGCACGACGACCTCGCCGCCGGGGACGAGGTGGGCGTCGGCGGTCTGGAGCTGCTCGTCGTCCCGACCCCCGGGCATACCGCCGACTCGGTGTCCTTCCTGCTCCCGGCCGAGCAGCTGCTGCTGACCGGAGACACCATCCTCGGGCGCGGCACCACGGTCGTCGCCTATCCCGACGGCGACCTCACCTCCTACCTCGAGTCGCTGGAGCGGCTGCGCGAGCTCACCGGCAGCGGCCGCGCCACGACCATCGCCCCCGGGCACGGGCCGGTCGTGCCGGACGCGGCAGCCGTCGTCGAGCACTACCTGGCGCACCGGCACCAGCGGTTGGACCAGGTGCGCGAGGTCCTCCCGCAGCTGCGCGGCGTCGATCCGGACCCCGGCACGGATCTCGCGGACAGAGTGGTGGAGGTGGTGTATGCCGAGACCCCGCGGTCGGTGTGGCCGGCGGCGCGGTCCTCGGTCCTGGCGCAGCTCGACTACCTCGGCGAGCTCGCGGACTGACCCGGTGTGCTACCGGGCGCGGCGGCGCAACCGGTCGACGTCGATCAGGGTGACGGCCTTGGCCCCCAGGGTGACCCAGCCTCGCTGGGCGAAGTCGGCGAGCGCCTTGTTGACCGTCTCGCGGCTGGCTCCGACCAGCTGGGCGAGCTCCTCCTGGGTGAGGTCGTGCGCGACCAGCAGGCCGGACTCGGAGCGCTTCCCGAAGCGGTCGGAGAGGTCGAGCAGCGCCTTCGCCACCCGGCCGGGCACGTCGGTGAAGACCAGGTCGGAGAGTCCTTCGTTGGTCTTGCGCAACCGGTGCGCCAGCCCGGCGAGCATCTGCATCGCCACCTCGGGGTGCTGCTCGAGGAAGGAGCGCAGCGCGTCGTTGCCCAGCGAGATGAACTCGGTGTCCGACACGACGTGCGCGGTGGTGAGCCGCGGGCCGGGGTCGAACAGGCTCAGCTCGCCGAACATCTCGCCGGGTCCCAGCACCGACAGCAGGCTCTCGCGGCCGTCGGAGGCCGCCTTGGCCAGCTTCACCTTCCCCCGGGTGATGACGTAGAGCGAGTCGCCCGGATCCCCCTCGTGGAAGACGACGTCGCCGCGGGCCAGTCGTCGCGGCGTCATCGAGTCCATGAGCTGGTCGGCCGTCTCGTCATCGAGTGCGGCGAACAGCGGGGCTTTCATCACGACGTGCCGGTCCACCTCATCATCGTGCCACGAGGCGGGCCAGGATGCGCGGGTCAGGTGTGTCGGACGTCACCTCTAGATACCCCTGGCGGCTAAGAAGTCAAGCGGCGGGTGCTTGGCGGTGGGCCCAGGCGGTGTGTTCGTCGTAG
>NZ_VSLG01000013.1 GCF_008919445.1 Serinicoccus kebangsaanensis
CCGACCACGCAAGACACTCGACTGGGCCACCCCCGCCGAGGCCATGGCCGAGCTACTCTCACTCACACCACCCGGTGGTGCAACCACGCTCTGAGACCGCCGTGCCTGAGCCGTTCTCGACGGGCGTGTCGTCGGGACGAGCGCCTCACGGGCACAGGGACGCCCGGCATACACAGGAACGGGCCGACCCGCACTGCGGATCGACCCGTTCGTTTCCCCTGAGGGGGTGGGCGGTGGCGGTGGGATTTGAACCCACGGAGGACTTGCGCCCTCACACGCTTTCGAGGCGTGCTCCTTAGGCCGCTCGGACACGCCACCGCCGCCGAGGTTACCTGACGGGTCGGGGGCCACCCAAAACTGCCGAGGTCAGCGACGAGGCCCGAAGAAGCCGGTCAGCAGGGCGGCGCAGTCCTGCTCCAGCACCCCCCCGACCACCTCCGGCCGGTGCAGCGCCCGGCGGTCCCTCGGCAGGTCCCAGACCGATCCGCAGGCCCCGGCCTTGTCGTCCCAGGCGCCGAAGACGATCCGGTCGACGCGCGCCAGCAGGGCCGCGCCCGCACACATCGCGCACGGCTCCAGGGTGACGACCAGGGTGCAGCCCTCGAGCCGCCACGCGGAGCGGGCACGCCCAGCCTGGCGCAGGGCGACGATCTCCGCGTGCCCGGTGGGGTCGTGCTCCGCCTCCCGCACGTTGTGCCCGCGCCCGACCACCTCGCCCCCGCCGTCCACGACGAGCGCACCGATCGGCACGTCCCCGGCGGCGCCCACCCGCCGCGCCTCGAGGACCGCCTCACGCACCCAGGAGGCATACCGGTCCGTCCCCCAGGAGGCACCCACGGGTCCGTCGGGCGAGGTGTCGGCGGTGCGGCTCACGCCCTAGAGTCTGGCGTATGCGCGTCCACGTTGCCGACCACCCGCTCATCGCCCACAAGCTGACCTACCTGCGCGACAAGCGGACCGACACCCCGACCTTCCGGCGGCTGGCGGACGAGCTGGTGACGCTGCTGGCCTACGAGGCGACCCGCGAGGTCCGGGTCTCCCCCTTCGAGATCGAGACCCCGGTGGCGGCCACGACCGGCATCCACCTCGCGACGCCCAAGCCGCTGGTCGTGCCGATCCTGCGCGCCGGGCTGGGCATGCTGGACGGCATGATGCGGATGCTGCCGACCGCCGAGGTCGGCTTCCTCGGCATGGTGCGCAACGAGGAGACGCTCGAGGCCCACACCTACGCCAACCGGCTCCCGGACGACCTGGACAAGCGGCAGTGCTACGTGCTGGACCCGATGCTGGCGACCGGCGGCACGCTCATCGCCGCGATCCGCTACCTCGTCGAGCGGGGGGCCGACGACATCACCGCCATCACCCTCCTCTCCGCGCCCGAGGGCATCGAGAAGGTCCAGGCGGGCCTCGCCGACGTCGAGCCGCCGATCACCCTGGTCACCGGCGCCATCGACGAGCGGCTCAACGAGCAGGGCTACATCGTGCCCGGGCTGGGCGACGCCGGCGACCGGCTCTACGGCATCGTCTGAGCAGGGGTATGCCTCCCGACCAGCCCGCGCGCACCCGCTCCGCGCGGGTCTCGGCCCGGTCGGCCGTGGAGCCGTTCCACGTCATGGAGGTGCTCAAGGCCGCCGCGGCACGGCAGCGCAGCCACGGTGACGTGATCATGCTGTGCGCCGGCCAGCCGTCGACGCCGGCACCCGCTGTCGCCCGGGCGGCCGCCATCGAGGCGCTGGACACCGACGTGCTGGGCTACACCGAGTCCACCGGGATCCTGCCGTTGCGGCGCGCGGTCGCGGCCTATCACCAGCAGATGTCCGGCGTGGAGGTGTCACCCGAGGACGTGGTGGTCTTCCCCGGCAGCTCCGGTGCGTTCACCGCGCTCTTCCTCGCCGCCTTCGACCCCGGCGACCGGGTGGCGATGACGCGGCCCGGCTACCCGGCATACCGCAACAGCCTTGCGGCCCTCGGGTGCGAGGTGGTCGAGCTGGACTGCGGTCCGGGCACGAGGTTCCAGCCCACCGTCGCAATGCTGGAGTCGCTGCCCGAGCCGCCCGCCGGGTTGATCGTCGCCTCCCCCGCCAACCCGACCGGCACCGTCATCGACCCCACCGAGCTCGCCAGCCTGGCCCTCTGGTGCGAAGAGCACGGGACGCTGCTCATCAGCGACGAGATCTACCACGGCCTCAGCTACGGGCGGCAGACTGCGAGCGCCTGGGAGACGAGCCGGGAGAGCGTCGTCGTCGGCTCGGTGAGCAAGTACTTCTCGATGACCGGCTGGCGGGTCGGCTGGCTACTGGCGCCCGCGTCCCTGCGCCGACCGCTGGAGATCATCACCGGCAACCTCAACATCTGCCCGCCCGCCGTCGGGCAGCACGCGGCCATCGCCGCGCTCGGCGAGTCCGCGCGTTGCGAGCTGGACACCCACCGCGAGCGGTATGCCACGACCCGCCAGGTGCTGCTGCGGCGGCTGCCGGAGATCGGGTTGCGGGACTACGCCCCGCCGGACGGCGCCTTCTACGCCTGGTGCGACATCGGGCACCTCACCGAGGACTCGGTGCGGTGGTGCCGGGACCTGCTCGACGACTGCGGCGTGGCCCTCACGCCCGGGGTCGACTTCGACACGGTCGAGGGCCACCGCAAGGTGCGGCTCAGCTTCGCCGGGTCGACCGCCGAGGTGGAGGAGGCGCTGGACCGGATGGCGGCCTCCCCGCTGCTGCGGCCCACCACCTGACCGGTGAGGGTGCTCGCAGGGCTCACCCCGCTCAGACCGAGGTGTGCCGCCGCTCCAGCTCACGCTCCCCAGCACCCGGCGCCCGCTCCGACAGGTCCGCGAGCGCTCGCCGCAGCATGGACCGGATCACGAGCGGGTGCGCGACCCGGACCACGGTCAGGTAGAGGCGGCCCACCGTGGTGTGCGGTCGGGCGAGGGTGCTCAGGGTGACCGACCGCTCCTCCACCAGGACGGAGGCGTGGAAGTCCAGGTGCGAGGCGCCCGTGCTCACCAGAGCCTCCGTCCCGCTCGCCGCCGCGAGGTCGAAGGACGAGCGGTCGCCCTGCTCGATGCCGACCAGGGGCACGAGCAGCTGACGCGCCACCAGGGCCGCCGCGACCCAGGGCGGGACCGTGCCGAAGATCGCGCGGTGCCACTCGCGCGGGTCGCGGCTCACGTGCCGGGGTAGAGGCACCTGCCAGGCGTCCCGCAGCGACCAGTCCTGCCCCTCCTCGGCCCGGCGGAGCAGGACGGCCGCCTCGGGGATCCGCACCTCCCGGACCGACCGCTCGAAGGCCGTGCGCAGCACCCGCACGTAGGGCGTCCAGCGGGCGGGCCGGCGCACAGTGCCGGTCGCGATCAGCTCGGCGTTGTCGAGCAGGTCCTCCAGCACCGCGTCGTGCATCCAGCGCACCGCCAGCGGCCACAGCGCACGCATGGCACCTCGCGGCCGCGCCCGGATCTCATGGGTCAGCCGGGAGGCTGCCGGGCCGGCCGGGTCGATCCGGAGCTCGTGCCACCCGTCGAGGCCGACCTCCGGCGCGAAGCGGAACCGCACCCGGGCACCCGGCTCGAGCTCCTCGACCCGGTAGCGGACCTCGCCGTGTCCCCCGTGCGCGCCGACGACCAGTCCGGGGTCCAGCCGCATCGGCACCCATGCCGGAGCCGGCCACAGCGGGTCGTCGGCCCCGCCGAGCCGGGCGAGCAGGGGCGCCACGGTGGCGGCCGGGGCGGTGACGACTCGTCGGTGGAGGTTGCGCATGATGCTCCCTTCCCTCTGCGGCTGACGGTAGCGTCACGCGCATGGACGGACACGTGCTCGATCGCTCCGACGGCCGCGACGACGGCGAGGACTGGACCGAGAACTTCACCGAGCTCCCCGGCGGGGCGGGCATCTCGATCATCCTGGAGTCGACCGGCGAGGCCGGCGTGGGTCCGCGGTTGCACCGGCACCCGTATGCCGAGACCTTCATCATCCGACGCGGCAGCGCCCTCTTCACCATCGGCGCGGACCAGGTCGAGGGCAGGGCCGGTCAGGTGCTCGTCGTCCCGGCGGGCACTCCGCACACGTTCCGCACCGGCCCTGGGGGCTACGAGGCGGTGCACATCCACGCCAGTGCGACCTTCGAGACCGAGTGGCTGGAGTGAGCTCGGGGGCGACACGCGCGCGGGGATGAGAGTCGGCATACCTCGTCACATCTGCCACACTGACAACAGACCCGTGTCCACTCGTCCAGCGAAAGGCACCTGACATGCCGTCCACGGTCAAGAAGGTCCTGCACTGGCTGCTGTGGGGCTTCCTCATCTACGCGGTGATCACCAACCCGGACCGGGCCGCCGACATCGTCCGCGCCGTCTGGGACATCATCAGTCAGGGCTTCCTCAACATCGGCCGGTTCTTCAACCAGCTGATGGGGACCTGACCGCGGCCGGACCGATGCCCGGTCTCGGCCCGCCGCAGATCAGCCGCCGCGTCGCCCAGCGCTACCTGCTGGCCGACGAGCAGGTCGTCGTGTCCACCCGGTGGCACTGGGCCAAGCTCGTGCGACCCGCGGCCGTCGTGCTGCTGGGCATGTTCCTCACCCTGTGGGTCGCCGCGTCGGTCACCGACCCCGCCGCCACCGGGCTCGCCCTGTGCGTGCTCGCGGTGGTCTGCGCCTGGGCGGGGTGGCAGGTGCTGGAGTGGCGCTGCGAGTGGTTCATCGCCACCGACCGGCGGCTGCTCAAGACCTACGGCCTGATCACCCAGCGGGTCGCGATGATGCCGTTGGTGAAGGTCACAGACATGAGCTACGACCGGACCATCCTGGGGCGGATGCTCGGCTACGGACGCTTCGTGATGGAGTCGGCCGGCCAGGACCAGGCGCTGAGCCACATCGACTACATCCCCGAGCCCGACGAGAAGTACCAGGCGATGTGCGAGACCATCTTCGGCCGCGACGTCCGCGACCCGGGCGAGGACGAGGAGGCCTGGGACGACGAGCCGGACGGTCCCGGACCGGACCGCACCGGGGTGCGTTCTCGCCTCGCCGCCTCGACCGGGGAGGCGCGACGGTGGGAGCCGGTGGACCGTCGTGAGCTGCCCCGAGACTGGGACTGGGTGGACGAGGAGGCCCGTGGGGGTCGGGCCGCCACGCGGCGCCGGGTGGCCGTCGACCCGGACCCGACGCCGCTGCGCTGAGCCCCGGGAGACCGGTCGCTCAGGCCGCCTGCTGGACGTCCAGGGCCCACCGGTCGCCGGTGGGTCGGAAGCCGATCCGCTCGTAGTAGGGCTGGCGCATCCCGGCCGGCGACAGCACCCGGCTGAACCCGCGCCGGGCGAACAGCCCGGACTCGCGGTAGACGAACTCGCCCGGGGAGAAGTCGCGGTGGCTGGGGGTGACCCAGTCCAGCACGATCTCAGCCGTGCCCTCCCCCGCGTCCCGCGCGAGCACGACCCCGACCGTCTCGTCGCCCTGCAGCACGAGGAAGGCGGAGTGCTCCGCGGCCGGCTCGTGCGCGAAGTCCGGGTTGTAGCGGGCGATGTCGTCCTGGTGGACCGACAGGACGTGGCCGAGGTAGCGGTCGTCCGGCTCCACCTCCAGCACGGTGTAGGCCGCGGCGTCGTGCCGGGTGCGCAGCATCCGCCACAGGTAGACGACGTTGATGATCGCCAGCACGACGTTCAGCCCGACCATCGGCCACACCCCGACGATCGCGTTGTAGCCGATGAGCACGATGCATCCCACGAGGTTGATCCACCGCAGCCGCAGCACCCGGGTCTGCAGCAGCGACACCACGAGGATGGCGGAGCCGACCCAGCCGAGGATCTCGATCCAGTTCATGACAGGCAGGGTAGGGGGCGGGCCCGCCGCATACCTAGAATCTGCTCCCATGGCAGTCCGACCCATCACCGTCATCGGCCACAAGGCCCTCCATGCGCGCACCAAGAAGGTGCGCGAGGTCACCGACGAGGTGCGCAGCCTGGTCGACGACATGTTCGACACGATGGCGGCGGCCGAGGGAGTGGGGCTCGCGGCGAACCAGGTGGGATCACGGCTGCGGCTGTTCGTCTACGACTGCCCGGTCCCGGGTGAGGACAACGCCCGCGGCGTGATCGTGAACCCGGTCCTGGAGCGGCTCGGCACCCCGGCACCGCTGGACCAGGAGGAGGACGGCGAGGGCTGCCTGTCCGTCCCCGGTGAGTGGTTCCCCCTGGCACGTCACCCTCGGGCGCGGGTCACCGGCACCGACCTGGACGGCACCGAGCTCGTCGTGGAGGGCGAGGGTCTGCTGGCCCGCTGCCTGCAGCACGAGACCGACCACCTCGACGGCTACCTCTACGTCGACAAACTGACCGGGCCGATCAGGGCCGAGGCCCGCGAGGCGGTCAAGGACCGCGGCTGGGCAGCCGACGGCATCGTGAGGTGGGACCCGTCGACGACCACGGCCGACGAGGTCTGACCCGCGCGCGAGGAGGCGCTGCAGGTATGTCCCGGCCCGGCTCCGTGAGCAGGCGCACCGTGCTCGCCGCCCTCACCGGCACCGGTGCGCTGGCGGCCTGCTCGGGCCAGGTCGACGAGCCGGACCGCTCGTCGACGACCCCGGGAGACGGGACGGACAGGACCGGAGAGGAGAGCGGGATGACCGCTGACGGAGACCAGGCCCTGGGCGAGGGGCGGATCTCCTACGGCGACGACGAGTCGCAGTGGGTCGAGCGGCTGGTGCCGGAGGGCAGCAGCCGGGGCACCGTGGTGGTCATCCACGGCGGCTTCTGGAGGGAGCGGTATGCCGCCGACCTGGGGACGCCGTTGGCGCGCGACCTGACGTCGCGAGGTTGGACCACGCTCAACGTGGAGTACCGGCGGGTCGGCAACGGTGGCGGGTTCCCCCAGACGTTCGACGACGTCCACGCCGCCATCGAGCTCGCGGACGGTGACGGACCGGTGGTCACCCTCGGCCACTCCGCCGGCGGCCAGCTCGCGACCTGGGCCGCGGGTCGGCTGCGGACCGGACGGTGGGACGGTCAGGTCGAGGTGACCCATGTCCTGTCCCAGGCGGGGGTGCTGGACCTCGGCACGGCATACCAGGAGCGCCTGGGCGGCGGCGCGGTCGAGGACTTCCTCGCCGCGACCCCGGACGATCCGCTCTACGACCTGGTGGACCCGATCCGGCAGGTGCCCGTGCCCGCCCCGGTCTGGGCGCTGCACGCCCCCGACGACGGGCAGGTCCCGATCACCCAGTCGGAGGACTACGTGGCAGCCGCTCGTACCGCCGGAGGCGACGCCGAGCTGGTCGAGGTCACGGGCGGCCACTTCGACCTGATCGACGTCGGCTCGCCGGCCTGGGCCGCCGTCGTCGGCATCCTCGACGGCATCACCGAGGCCCGCTGACGAACCCTCTCCCCACCTCGACCGCCCACGGGTTCTCCTACGCAGAAGGTGTTCCTCTGCGGTGATACATCACGGCCGAGGAGCAACTGCTGCATAGGAGTGCAGCAGCAGCCCGTCCCACGTGGCACCGGTCCGACGCCGGTGCGCCGCCACCGCCTCAGTGCTCCTCACCAGGGAGCGAGTGCCGAGGCCGCGGGCACGCTCCACGATGGACCGCATGCGCTCCAGGTCGTCGAGGTCCGACCAGACGAGTCGCGCCACGCCATAGCCCAGGCGACGTATGGCGTCCTCCCGGCACTTCTCCCGGACCAGCGCCGCGCGTCCCTCGGCGCCGGCATACTTCACCGCACCATCGACCTCGACGACGACGCCCAGGTCGGGGAGCAGGAAGTCCACCCTGGCCACGAAGGCCCCGCTCTCCTCGTCGACCACGAACTGGGGGATGACGCGGTAGCCGAGCGCGAGCAGCCGGAGCCTCGCCTTCGACTCGGCCGCCGACTCTGCGGTGGGGCTCACCTGGGCGACGACGTGCCGAGCCGTCGACAGGTGCGGGCGGTGACGCATCGACTCCACCCAGCTCAGCATGGCCTCCCTGGTGGCGAGGCCGGCGCGCAGGGCCGCGTCACCAGCGCAGATGCCGGCATCCGCACCCGCCTCGACCGCGGTGCCGACGACGGCCAGCGCCGGCGTCACCACCGGGTGCCGACCCACGAGGCCGAAGGCGTCCCGCCGAGCGGGGCACGCGTGCACCGTGAGGCCGCCGTGGCTGCGGGTGGCCGCGGTCCCAGCCGTGCGGCTGAGATGCACCCTCGTGAGAGCACCGGACAGGACGGGCAGCCGCCAGAGCAGGGCGCCGCTCTGGTGGCTGGCGGCCACCTCCGTGCGCCCCCGGAGCATCGCGACCACGGTGCGGGTGGCATCCGTCGTCAGGTCTGTGGACGGCTGCACGTAGGCACCGCGGCCCACCCTGCGCAGCCTCCCCCGCGAGCTGAGCCGGCGCAGGTCGTTCGGACCGAGCCCGAGCCTCCTGGCCTCGGCCGAGGTGATCGCGCCGTCGTGAGCGGCGAGGAAGGCCGCGAGCTGGTCCATGCCTGCGATCGTGGGCGCCCCGCTCTCCACCTGCCAGGCGGATGCCCGGATCTGTGGACGACCCCCCGCCCGCCAGCCGGGATGTGGACGCACGGCCGGGGCGCACTCATACGCAGAAGCTGTTCCTCTGCGGTGATGCATCACGACAGAGGAACAACTTCTGCGTATGAGTGTGGCTGAGCTGCCCGGCTCGCTACATGTCCTCGAGCTCGCGGCCCTTGGTCTCCGGCACGAACTTCAGCACGAAGAAGAGGCTCAGCAGGGCGAAGAGGGTGTAGAAGCCGTAGGCGAAGCCCAGGCCCACGTCAGCCATGGCCGGGAAGCTCGTGGAGATGAGGAAGTTGGCGAGCCACTGTGCCGCAGCCGCCACACCCAGCGCGGTGGCGCGGATCGCGTTGTTGAACATCTCGCCGAGCAGCACCCACACCGCCGGGCCCCAGGACATACCGAAGAAGACCACGAAGGCGTTCGCGGCGAGCAGGGCCACCAAGCCGGTGGAGTCGCTCAGCTGCGGCGCCTCGTCCACGATCGGCGCGTTGGCGAAGATCCAGGCCATCGTCCCCAGCGAGAGGAACATGCCGGAGGAGCCGATGATCAGCAGCAGCCGACGACCGATCTTGTCGATGAGCGCGATGGCGACGACGGTCACCACGATGTTGGTCACCGAGGTGATGACGGTCTGGGTGAGCGCGTCCTCCTCGGTGAAGCCGACCGCCTGCCACAGCGTCGAGGAGTAGTAGAAGATCACGTTGATCCCGACGAACTGCTGGAAGACGGACAGCGCGATGCCGACCCAGACGATCGGCAGCAGCCCGCCGCCCGGCTTCATCAGGTCGCGCAGCGATGCCTTGGCCTCCCGGCGCACGGTGCGCTGGATCTCCTTGATCCGCTCCGGTATGCCCGTCATCATCACCCGGCCGAGCACCTCGCGCGCCTCGTCCAGCCGCCCGAGGGTCACCAGGTAGCGCGGGGACTCGGGGATCGTGGTCGCGAGCACGCCGTAGGCGACGGCGGGGATGATCTCCGCCCAGAACATCCACCGCCAGGCGGTGCTGCCCCAGAGCGCCTCGCCGGAGCCGCCGGCGACGTTGGCGAGGAAGGCGTCGGACAGCAGCGCGATGAAGATGCCGACGACGATCGCCATCTGCTGCAGCGACCCGAGCCGTCCGCGGATCGACGCGGGGGCGATCTCGGCGATGTAGGCGGGTGCGATCACCGAGGCCGCACCGACACCGAGGCCGCCGACGACCCGCCAGAAGAGCATGTCCACCGGGCCGAAGGCGAAGCCCGAGCCGATGGCGGAGATGGTGAACAGCGCGGAGGCGATCATCATCACCCGGATGCGACCGAGCCGCTCCGCAAGGCGTCCGGCCAGGTAGGCGCCCGCGACGCAGCCGAGCAGCGCCGAGCTCACGACGAAGCCGGTGAGGACCGAGCCCATCTCGAAGTCCGCGCGCATGGCGTTGACCGCACCGTTGATGACGGCCGTGTCGAAGCCGAAGAGGAACCCTCCGAGCGCCGCCACCGACGCCAGCAGGATCGCCTTGCCCAAGTAGTAGTCGCGCTCCCCGACCTGCACCCGCGGACTCTGGGTCATGTCTGCCACCTTCCTCCCCTGTCCACCTTGACGGGGGGTCAGGTCACAGTGTGACCTGAGACACGTCCAGGAGCCAAGGCGAGCGGCCTCCCAGTCTCAGGACGTTGTGACCCACAATTCGGCATCTGATCCGGAGTTACCGCTGCGCTACGGTGTCCTCGCCACCTCACCACACCCAAGGACGTGACTCATGCGGCTCGCCAGCAGACTCGACAACCTCGGCACGGAGACCGCTTTCGCGGTGGCCGCCGCTGCCGCGGACTGGAAGGCGAGGGGCAACGAGGTCTACCCGTTCCACCTGGGTGACCTCGACTTCCCGCTGGCCGACCACATCGTCGAGGCGATGAACGCGGCGATCGCGGACGGCAGGACGGGCTACTGCCCGGGACCGGGCATACCGGAGCTGCGGGCCGCTCTGGCCGACGACATCGGCACCCGCCGCGGCATGTCCTTCGACCCCGACGAGGTGACGGTGATGACCGGCGGCAAGCCGGTGATCACCAAGTTCCTGCAGGCGGTGATGAACCCGGGCGACGAGGTGCTCTACCCCAACCCCGGGTTCCCGATCTACGAGTCGCAGATCGAGTACCTCGGTGGCGTGGGGAAGGCATACCGCTACCTGCCGACCGACGACGGCTTCGCGATCGACCTGGACCAGGTGCGCGACGCCATCACCGACAAGACCGTGGCGATCATCTACAACGACCTGCAGAACCCGATCTCGGCGGAGTCGACCGACGCCGAGCGGGAGGCGATCGCCGCGCTCGCGCAGGAGCACGACCTGTGGGTGCTCTCCGACGAGGCCTACTTCGAGATGCGCTACGAGGGCGGGTCGACCTCGATCGCCAGTCTGCCCGGGATGCGCGACCGGACGTGCATCCTCTACACCTTCTCCAAGAAGTTCGCGATGACCGGCTCCCGCCTCGGCTGTGCGGTGGCGCCGCCCGAGCTGGGCAAGGTCTTCTCCACGATGAACACCAACGACGAGTCGTGCACCACGCACTACGTCCAATGGGCCGGGATCGCGGCCCTGCAGGGCACCCAGCAACCGGTGGCCGACATGCTGGACACCTTGCGCGCCCGCCGCGACGCGGCGTGCGAGATCGTCGGCTCGACCCCGGGGATGTCGGTGGAGACCCCGCGCTCGACGTTCTACCTCTTCCCGGACGTCACCGAGGCGATCGCGCTGGTCGGGGCGGACGGGCTGGCCGACTTCGCCCAGCAGGCGCTGCACCAGACCGGGGTCAGCTTCTGCACCCGCAACCACTTCGGCAGGCCGCAGGGCGGCGAGGACCGCAGCTACATCCGGTTCGCCTACTCCGGGCTCTCCGAGGAGAGGATCCGCAGAGGCCTCGGCGGGCTGCGCGACTGGATCGGGAGCCACGCATGAGCAGGGTCGTCGTCACCGGCAGGATCCCGAAGCCCGGGCTGGACATCCTGCGGCGGGCCGGGCACGAGGTCGACGTGTGGGACACCGAGGACCAGCAGCCGCGCGAGCAGCTGCTGCAGCAGGTGCGGGGCGCCGACGCCCTGCTCACCCTGCTGACGGAGAAGGTCGACGCGGAGCTGCTGGACGCCGCCGGGGACCAGCTGCAGGTCGTCGCCAACGTGGCGGTGGGCTACAACAACGTCGATGTGGAGGTATGCCGGGAGCGCGGCGTCGTGGCGACCAACACCCCCGGGGTGCTCACCGAGGCGACGGCGGACATCGCGATGGGGCTGATGCTCATGGCGACCCGCCGGCTCGGCGAGGGGGAACGCATCATCCGCGGCGGCACGCCCTGGCAGTGGGGCATGTTCTACCTGCTCGGGTCGGGGCTGCAGCGCAAGACCCTGGGCGTCGTCGGGCTCGGCGAGATCGGCGCCGCGACCGCGCGACGGGCCAGGGCCTTCGGGATGAACGTCATCTACTCCTCCCGCTCGCAGGCCGCACGCGACCTGGAGCTGGAGCTGGGCGCGCACAGGGTGGACATGGACACGCTGCTCGCGGAGTCCGACGTGCTGTCCCTGCACTGCCCCTACTCCCCCGCGACGCACCACCTGCTCAGCGCCGACCAGTTCGCGGCCATGAAGCAGAGCGCCTACGTCATCAACACCGCCCGCGGCCCGGTCATCGACGAGGCCGCCCTGGTGGAGGCCCTGCGCACCGGCCAGATCGCGGGTGCCGGCCTGGACGTCTTCGAGGACGAACCGCAGGTGCACCCCGGGCTGGTCGAGTGCGAGAACGCGGTGCTGGTGCCCCACCTGGGCTCGGCCACGATCGAGACGCGGACGGCCATGGCCACGCTCGCGGCGGACAACGCCGTGGCGGTCCTCGCCGGCGAGGAGCCTCCCTCACCCATCCGGTGACCGACCGCGGACGTGCCGACGACGCGCACGTCCGGAACGGCTCAGGGGCGCACGTGCATACCTGAGCCGGTCATCGCGGGCGTGTCGCCGGGACCACCTCGGCCAGGGCCGCCACCCGCGGGGACAGTCGCTCGAGCGCCGCGTCGAAGGCCGCGTCGGTGGCGGCCCGCACCGGGTCGGGCACCGACCAGTGCAACGCATCAGCACCGCCGAGCTCCTCGTGCGCCCGGTCGCAGACCGTGACGACCAGGTCGCTCGGGGTCAGCAGCCCGTCGACCTGGCGTGGGTCGATCTCGGGCAGGTCGAGTCCGTGCCGCCGGGCGGTCGCCAGCGCACCGGGCGCGATCCGTTCTCCCGGGTGGGTCCCCGCGGAGAGGGTGGCGACCGAGCTGGCCGACCGCCACAGGGCCGCCGCGAGATGGGACCGGGCGGTGTTGGCCGTGCAGACGAAGACGACGCGGCCGGCTGGCCCGAGGTCCGGCGCGGGGTGCTCCTCGCGCGGCGGGCCGTCGAGGGAGACGTAGGTGCGCCGCCCGTCTCCCTCCGAACGCTGCCGGCGCACCAGACCGGCGTCCTCGAGCACCTTGAGGTGGTGGGCGAGCAGGTTCGACGAGAGCCCGAGATGCTCGCCGAGGGCCGAGACGGCACGGTCGGAGAGCGCGAGCGCGTCGACGATCCGCAGCCGCGTGGCGTCGGCCAGGGCCGCGTGGCGCTGCACCCGACGCTGCAGCGTGTCCGTTCGCTCGATGTTCATTGACTCAATCTTGACTGAGCAACCTTTGCTGCGTCAAGATGCCGACGTGACGACACCACCGCTCCCCCGACGGCTGCTGGCCGAGGGCGTCGGGACCGCGCTCCTCGTGACGACCGTCGTGGGCTCCGGGATCATGGCCCAGCAGCTCTCCCCGCACGACGTGGGCCTGCAGCTGCTGCAGAACTCGACGGCCACCGTGCTGGGCCTCTCCGTCCTCATCCTCGCGCTCGGCCCGGTGTCCGGCGCCCACCTCAACCCCGTGGTCACGCTCGCGGCGTGGTTCCTCGGACGTCGGGACGGGTCCGGACCCACGGCCGCCGAGGGGATGGCGTATGCCCTCACCCAGGTCCTCGGCGGCGTCGCCGGGTGCGTGCTCGCCAACCTGATGTTCGCCGTCCCGACGAGCCTGGCGACCACGGACCGGGCCACCGGCCCGCACCTGCTGGCCGAGGTCGTCGCCACAGCGGGCCTGGTCGGGCTGATCTTCGCGCTCCTGCGGGCCGGCCGGGAGGCCGTCGTGGCGCCCGCGGTGGGCGCCTACATCGGCGCCGCCTACTGGTTCACCAGCTCGACCTCCTTCGCCAACCCGGCCGTGACCGTCGGCCGCGTCTTCTCCGACACCTTCGCCGGGATCGCTCCCGCGTCGGCTCCTGCCTTCGTCCTGGCCCAGGTGGTCGGTGCCGCGGTCGGGGTGACGGCCGTCCTCGCGCTCTACCCGTCCCCGCGGGAGTCCACACCCGTCGCCGTCCCGGACGAGCCGGCACCGACCACGGAGGCAGCATCATGACCAGTCCGCTCCCCACCCGGGACGATCCCTACGCCGGGATCGTGGACGACCTGTCCTACAGCTACGAGGGAGTCTTCTCGCGGGAGAGCGTGGTGGCTGCTGTCCGCGAGGCCCGCGACCTGCTCGAGCCCCGCTCCACCATCCGCACCTTCCTGCCCGTGCTGGTCGCCCGGCAGGCGCGGGAGCAGCTGATGGCGGCGGCGCAGGCCGAGGGCACGATGGCCAAGAGGGTGCCCGAGATCCTCTTCGTCTGCGTGCACAACGCGGGCCGCTCCCAGATGGCTGCGGCCCTGGCCGAGCACCTGTCCGCCCGCCGGGTGCACGTGCGGTCCGCCGGGTCGGCCCCCACCGGGGAGATCAACCCCCTCGTGGTGGACGCACTGGCCGAGCGCGGGATCAGCCTCGGCGAGGCATACCCCAAGCCGCTCACCGACTCGGTCATGCACGCGGCCGACGTCATCATCACCATGGGGTGCGGCGACGCCTGCCCGGTCTTTCCCGGCAAGCGCTACGAGGACTGGGACGTCGCCGACCCCGCCGGTCGCCCGATCGAGACGATCCGCCAGATCCGTGACGACATCCAAGGCAGGGTCACCGTCCTGCTGGGGCAGATCCTCGACTGAGCACCCACCACCCGTCACCTCAGGAGGAGCCGATGCGCACCACTCCCACCCCGGCAGCCCGCCCGTCCGTCCTCTACGTCTGCGTGCACAACGCGGGGCGCTCCCAGATGGCGGCGGCCTACACCCATCATCTCTCCGGCGGCGCGGTCGAGGTCCGCTCTGCGGGATCGGCACCCGCCGACTCGATCAACCCCGCCGTCCGGGACGCTCTGCTGGAGGAGGGCATCGACATCTCCGCCGAGACACCCACGGTCCTGACCACCGAGGCCGTGCAGGCCTCCGACGTCGTCATCACCATGGGGTGCGGCGACGCCTGCCCGATCTTCCCCGGCCGGCGCTACGAGGACTGGGACCTGGCCGACCCGGCGGGGCAGGGCGTCGAGGCGGTCCGACCGATCCGCGACGAGGTCCGTGCCCGGGTGCTCGCCCTGCTGAAGGAACTCGGCGTCGATCGCCCCCGGGACGAGGACGGCGGACCGACATGAGCGTCGATCCGCCGGGTGGTGCGGCTGCCCCACCGGGAGCGCGCCCGAAGGGATTCGAACCCCTAACCTTCTGATCCGTAGTCAGATGCTCTATCCGTTGAGCTACGGGCGCTGGCGAACGACAACTCTAACGGATCGCCCAGGGGGCACGAAATCTGCGCAGCTTTCCGCTGCGGCAGTGTGACCAACGACGCATCGGGGGTATGCCGTCGCGCCGCTACCGTGGGAGCGGTCGGGCAGCGCAGCCCGGCGGACACGACTGGCAAGGGCGCCAGGAAGGGATGTGCGATGCACGACGTCATGACCGCGGCTGGGACCACCCACACCGAGCTCGACACCTGGGTGAGGGAGGTGGCGGCGCACACCCGGGCGGATCAGGTGGTCTGGGTCGACGGCTCCGAGGAGGAGGGGCGGGCGATCGAGCAGCTCCTCGTGGACACGGGCACCGCCAGCCCGCTGGCGCAGGACCAGGTCCCGCACTCCTATCTCGCCCTGTCCGACCCGGACGACGTGGCCCGGGTGGAGGACCGCACGTTCATCTGCTCGGTCCGCGAGCAGCACGCCGGGCATACCAACAACTGGGTCGCCCCGGAGCGGATGAAGACCGAGCTCTGGCCCCGCTTCGCCGGGTCGATGGCGGGACGGACGATGTATGTCATCCCCTTCGTCATGGGCCACCTGGACGCCGCCGACCCGAAGTTCGGGGTGGAGCTGACCGACAGCCCGTACGTCGTCGCGTCGATGCGGATCATGGCCCGGGTCGGCTCCGCCGTCCGGGAGCGGATGGAGGAGCTGGACGCGGCCTACGTCAAGGGGCTGCACTCGCTCGGGGCACCGCTGCAGCCCGGTGAGCAGGACGTCCCGTGGCCGTGCAACGAGGAGAAGTACATCGTGCACTTCCCGGAGGAGCGGGCGATCTGGTCCTACGGCTCGGGCTACGGCGGCAACGCGCTGCTCGGCAAGAAGTGCTACGCCCTGCGCATCGCCTCGGCGATCGCGCGGGACGAGGGCTGGCTGGCCGAGCACATGCTCATCCTCAAGCTCACCGGGCCGGAGGGGCAGGTGCACTACGTCGCGGGCGCCTTCCCGTCCGCGTGCGGCAAGACCAACCTGGCGATGATCCGACCGACGCTGCCGGGCTGGGAGGCCGAGCTCGTCGGTGACGACATCGCCTGGATGCGCTTCGGCGACGACGGACGGCTGTATGCCGTGAACCCGGAGTTCGGCCTCTTCGGCGTCGCGCCCGGCACGAACGCGCGCACCAACCCGGTCGCGATGGAGACGATCCGGGCGGGCGGGTCGATCTTCACGAATGTCGCGCGGACCCGCGAGGGTGGCGTGTGGTGGGAGGGGATGACCGAGGACGAGCCCGAGGAGCTGACCGACTGGCACGGGCAGGCGTGGACCCCGGCCTCCGGGACGCCGGCGGCCCACCCGAACAGCCGCTTCTGCACACCGATCACGCAGTGCCCGACGCTGGCGCCGGAGTACCACCGGCCCGAGGGCGTGCCGATCTCGGCCATCATCTTCGGCGGCCGGCGCAAGACCACCGTCCCGCTGGTGACCCAGGCCCGCGACTGGCAGCACGGCACCTTCATGGGCGGGACCCTCTCCTCGGAGACCACGGCCGCCGCCAAGGGTGCCGTCGGGGTCGTCCGCCGCGACCCCATGGCGATGCTGCCCTTCCTGGGCTACGACGCCGGCGACTACCTCGGGCACTGGCTGGACGTCGGCAAGCAGGCCGATGCCGGGAAGCTGCCGCAGATCTTCCTGGTCAACTGGTTCCGACGCGCGAAGGACGGCTCCTTCCTCTGGCCCGGTTTCGGCGAGAACTCGCGGGTGCTCTCGTGGATGGTCCGGCGTCTCGAGGGGGCGGTGGGCGCCCAGGAGTCCCCGATCGGCAACCAGCCCCTGCCCGAGGACATCGACCTCGACGGCCTGGACCTGTCGACCGAGGAGGTGGCGGCAGCGCTGGAGTTCGACGCCGCGGAGTGGGAGGCTGAGATCGGCCTGATCAAGGAGTGGTTCGCCGCCTTCAACCCGGGCTCGCTGCCCGCGGCGATGGAGGACGAGCTGGCCATCCTCGAGCAACGACTGCAGGAGGTTACGCGCTGATGAGCATCATCCCGGGCTCGGAGCCCCGCCCACCCGGCTCCGACCCCATGCTGGCGGACGAGCCGCTCCCCCCGGGCGAGCACGACATCGAGGACACGGTCGACGGTCTAGACCAGCTGGTCCGGGAAGGCGGGTCGGACGAGATCGCCGACGCCCAGGAGTCCAAGGAGCAGCCGGACGAGCCGAACGAGGACGAGGACGAGCCGCCCTCCTGACGGGTCCGCAGCACGCCCACGACCCACGACAGAACCCCCGAGCGATCGCGCTCGGGGGTTCGTGTCGATCCGGGAAGGACCTGGGCGGAGGTGGAGGGATTTGAACCCTCGATCGAGCTATAAACCCGAAACCCGCTTAGCAGGCGGGCGCCATAGACCAGACTAGGCGACACCTCCACGGCGTGGATCAGGGTACCCGGCCTGGTGGGCACGACCAAACACGCTCTCCCAGCCCGCCACCAGCCTCGCCTGATAGGAGAGTATGGTGCCCATCGACCCCGAAAGGTTCTCTCCCCCATGACCGACGCCCGCGACACACCCGATCGCGGATCCGATGCACCCGTGTCTCGCTCGGAATGGGTCTCCCGGCACCAGTCCGGTGGCCACGACGTGCGTCGGGCGATGGGGCTGACGACCCTCAGCGCCGTGCTGCCCGGCTCCGGGCTGCTGGGGACCCCCCGCCGCCGGCTGGGCCTGGTCCTCGTCGGGCTGGCGCTCCTGACGGTGGTCCTGATCCTCGGGTATGCCCTGAGCAACGGGTTGACGACGACCGCACTGCAGACGGCTGCGGACACCGGTCGGCTGCGCACGATCTCGGTCGTGCTGGTCCTGGGGACCCTGGTCTGGGTCGGGGCGATCGCGCTGACCGCGCTGACCTCCGCCCCCCGCCGGGCCACCGCCGGCGGTCGCGCGGCACTGACGACGCTGACCGCGGTGCTGTGCCTGGCGGTGACCGCACCGGCGGTCCTCGGGGTGCGCTACATCGACGCCCACGTCGACGCGGTGGACCAGGTCTTCGGGTCCAGCGGCGCGGTCGGCGGTGGCAGCGGCAACGCCGACTCCACCCCGACGTCCGTCCTCGGCGACAACCCGGACGACCCGTGGGAGGACCTGCCCAGGGTCAACGTGATGCTGCTGGGCTCGGACGCCGCGGAGGCCCGTGAGGGCACCCGCACCGACACGATGATCGTCGCGAGCATCGACACCCGCACCGGCGACAGCGTGCTCTTCTCGGTCCCCCGCAACCTGCAGCGCGTCCCGCTCCCCCGCGACAACCCGCTCTACGACGTCTACGGCCCGGTCTACGACTGCGGCGACCAGTGCCTGATGAACAGCATCTGGACCGAGGCGGAGACCGTCGCCGAGGAGCACCCGGAGTGGTATGCCGACGACCCCACCCCGGGTCAGACCGCCACCAAGGAGGTGCTCTCCGGCATCCTCGGCATCCCGATCCACCACACCGTCATCGTCAACATGGAGGGTTTCGCGGACCTGGTGGACGCCATGGGTGGGGTCCTGGTCAACGTCCAGGAGCGCATCCCGATCGGCGGCTACACCTACACCGACGCCAACGGCACCCTGCAGCTGGACCCGACGTCTGACTTCGAGTGGCTCGAGCCCGGCTCGCACCGGCTGACCGGACCCCAGGCCCTGGCCTACTCGCGCTCGCGGGTCACCTCCGACGACTTCTCCCGGATGCGGCGCCAGCGCTGCATGGTGGCGGCCGTCGTGGACCAGGTCAACCCGATGACGATGCTGCAGCGCTACCCCCAGATCATCGGGGCCG
Source organism: Serinicoccus kebangsaanensis (assembly GCF_008919445.1). Classification (GTDB taxonomy): domain Bacteria; phylum Actinomycetota; class Actinomycetes; order Actinomycetales; family Dermatophilaceae; genus Ornithinicoccus; species Ornithinicoccus kebangsaanensis. Next base: position 18,947 of record NZ_VSLG01000013.1, read on the forward strand.
TCGGCGACAACGTCGTGACGGACCTGCCGCAGCAGGACCTGGACGAGTGGGCGGCGCTGGTCCTGGACGTCCAGGCGGGCACCATGAGCAGCCTGCCGTTCACCGGCGCCAACACGGACACCACCGACCCCAACTACTCGCGGATCCGCGCCCGCGTCTACGAGGCGCTGCACCCGCAGCCGGCGCCCGAGCCGCCGGCGGATGCGGCCGCCACCACCTCTGCGGGTGGCGACGAGGCTGAGCAGACGTCGGAGGCTCCGACGCCGACCGAGCCGGACGACGGCGCGGCCCCCACCACCGAGGAGCCCACCGACGAGCTCGAGGACGTCGGCGCGGTCTGCGGCTGATCAGCACGACCTACCGCGGTGGCTTGCTGTTGCCCTGGCGACACATACCCACCGCGGTGGCTTGCTGCTGCCCTGGCCGCACATACCCACCGCGGTGGCTTGCTGCTGCCCTGGCCACACAGACCTACCGCGGTGGCTTGCTGTTGCCCTGGCCACACAGACCTACCGCGGTGGCTTGCTATTGCCCTGGCCGCACATACCCACCGCGGTGGCTTGCTGTTGCCCTGGCCGCACAGACCCACCGCGGTCGTTCCAGGTATGCCGAAGGCCCCCGCCACCAGCTGGTGACGGGGGCCTTCGCGGAAGGTCCTGGAACGGCCTACCTCAGAGCGGGCGAACGGCGTCCGCCTGCGGCCCCTTGGGGCTCTGGGTGACGTCGAACTCGACCCGCTGGGCCTCCTCGAGCGTCCGGTAGCCGTTGGTCTCGATGGCCGAGTAGTGGACGAACACGTCGGGGCCACCGCCATCCTGAGCGATGAAACCAAAGCCCTTCTCCGCGTTGAACCACTTCACGGTTCCCTGTGCCATGGGCGATCTTCTTTCTGCTGTGCTTGTGCATGTGCAACTGCCCGCAGGGCGCGGACAGTGGTGGTGGTGAACCCCCCAGCTCACTCGCGAGAAGATACAACGCCAACCAGACACCACGCTATCAGCCGAACGGCCCGAAAGTGGCATCCGCCTCCCGTGCGATGATGGAGCGATCCCAGGTTCGGCCCGATCCGGGTCGTCCCGGGTCTGGAGGGTTCGCATAGTGGCCTAGTGCAGGCGCCTTGAAAGCGCCCGAGGGAAACCTCCGTGGGTTCGAATCCCACACCCTCCGCCGGGCAGGCAACTCCGCACGGGCGACGAGCCGCCCCTCGCTGTATGGTCGGGGCGAACGCACGACCCACGAGAAGGAGTCAACGATGCGCAACAAGCTGATGCTGCTCGTCGGTGCGGCCGCCGGGTACGTCCTCGGCGCCCGGGCCGGGCGCGAGCGCTACGACCAGATCGCCGACCAGGCCAACAAGGCGTGGAGCAACCCCAAGGTCCAGGAGACCGTCGAGCAGGTCAAGGCCAAGGCCCCCGAGCTCAGCCAGAAGGTGAGCGAGCAGGCCAAGGCGACGGCCGACGGCGTCAAGTCCAAGGTCACCGGCCACGAGGCCACCGGCGCGGACGGCTCCTACGAGAACGCCAGCGGCAGCCTCGACGGCGACGGCGAGGCGACCGTGGACACGACCGGCTTCGGGCCCGGTGGAGAGAAGCTGCCCTGACCGGGCGCCAGACCACCGAGGACCGCGGCGGCCCACCCCGACCAGGGGTGGGCCGCCGTCCCGGTTCTGAGCACGGTGCGGCCACACCCGTGAGGGACCCCCACTACCGCGACTCCGGCCTGGTCCTCCCACCGGGCTTCGTCCTCGGGTCGGCGACCGCCGCCTACCAGGTCGAGGGCGCCGCCCGCGAGGACGGCCGGGGGCCAAGCATCTGGGACGTGTTCAGCCACACCCCCGGCCGGGTGTGGAACGGCGACACCGGTGACGTGGCCGACGACCACTACCACCGGCTGGACGAGGACCTGGACCTCATGTCCGAGCTGGGCCTGGACGCCTACCGGTTCTCCATCTCCTGGCCGCGGGTGGTCCCCGACGGTGTCGGCGCCATCAACCGAGCGGGTCTGGACTTCTACTCCCGGCTGGTGGACGGGTTGCTGGCGCGGGACATCGCCCCGATCGCCACGCTCTACCACTGGGACCTGCCCCAACCGCTGGAGGAGGCGGGCGGCTGGCCGACCCGGCAGGTGGCCGAGGCCTTCGCCCGGTATGCCGAGGTCGTCGGGCAGGCGCTGGGCGACCGGGTGGACACCTGGACCACGCTGAACGAGCCGTGGTGCACCGCCTACCTGGGCTACGGCTCCGGCGCCCACGCCCCGGGGCGCACCGAGCCGGCATCCGCCCTGGCTGCGGTGCACCACCTCAACCTCGCTCACGGCTGGGGGGTCCAGTCGCTGCGTCAGGTCGTCGACGAGCGGGCGAAGATGTCGATCACCCTCAACCTGCACGTGCTGCGCGGCGAGGGGGAGCACGGCGCCGAGGCGGCGCGCCAGATCGACGGGATCGCCAACCGGGTCTTCCTGCAGCCCCTGCTGGAGGGCGGCTACCCCACGGACGTGCTGGAGGACACCGCCGGCATCACCGACTGGTCCTTCGTGCAGGAGGGGGACGAGGCAGCGATCCGGCAGCCGCTGGACCTGCTCGGGGTCAACTACTACTCCACCACCGGGGTGCGGGTCTGGGACGGGACGACCACGCGGGAGATGGCCGACGGCCACAAGGACGTCGGCGCCTCGCCCTGGCCGGGCGCGGACCGGATCGAGTTCGTCGCGCAGCCCGGGCCGTACACGGCCATGGGGTGGAACATCGACCCGTCCGGTCTGGAGGAGCTCCTGGTGGACCTGTCGGGTCGCTACCCGGGCCTGCCGCTGATGGTCACCGAGAACGGCGCGGCCTTCGAGGACGAGGTCACCGACGGACCGGACGGCCCCCGCGTGCACGACCCTGCCCGGGTCGACTACCTGCACCGGCACCTGGCTGCCTGCCACCGGGCCGTCGGTCGGGGCGTCGATCTGCGCGGCTACCTGGTGTGGTCACTGCTGGACAACTTCGAGTGGGGCTACGGCTACGCCAAGCGGTTCGGCATCGTCCGGGTGGACTACGACACCCTGGAACGCGTGCCGAAGGACAGCGCCCGCTGGTATGCCCGGCTGACCCGGACCCGACGCCTCGACTGACCGGTCAGATCCAGATCGCCGGGTCGTCGTAGAGCGCCTGCTGCGGGTCCAGGCCCGGCTCCGGGCGGCGGACGGCCGCCGGGATCCCGGTGGCCACCGCCATCGAGGGCACGTCCTTGGTGACCACCGCGTTGGCGCCGACCTGGGCACCGTGACCGATGACGATGTCTCCGAGGATCTTGGCCCCGGCGCCGACGGTGACGCCGTCACCCAGGGTGGGGTGCCGCTTGATGGTGGGGTCCAGCGAGCGCCCGCCGAGGGTCACGCCGTGGTAGAGCATCACGTCGTCGCCGATCTCGGCGGTCTCGCCGATGACGACGCCCATGCCGTGGTCCACGAAGAAGCGTCGCCCGATCGTGGCCCCGGGGTGGATCTCCACGCCGGTCGCGGCGCGCGCCGCCTGGGAGAGGAGGCGGGCCGGCAGCCGCAGCCCGGATCCCCACATCGCGTGACTCGCGCGGTGCGTCCAGAGGGCGTGCAGCCCGGGTGAGGCCAGCGCCATCTCCAGCCGGCTGCTGGTGGCCGGGTCGCGCTCCACCGCGGCGTCGAGATCCTCGCGGACCTCGGCGACGGCGCGGCCGAGCATGGCGGCGCCGCGCCGGGCCCCTCGCGTCAGCCTGCCGGGCATGATCAGTCCCGCAGGTCCTCGAAGAGCACCGTGGACAGGTAGCGCTCGCCGAAGGAGGGGATGACGACCACGATCGTCTTGCCCGCGTTCTCCGGCCGCCTGGCCACCTCGAGGGCGCCCCAGACGTTGGCGCCGGAGGAGATGCCGGCCAGCACGCCCTCGTCGGTGGCCAGCGACCGCGCCACCCGGAGCGCGTCGTCCAGGGCGACGTCGACGACCTCGTCGTAGAGCTCGGTGTCCAGGATCTCCGGCACGAAGTTCGCGCCCAGGCCCTGGATCTTGTGCGGTCCGGGCTGCCCGCCGGTGAGGATCGGGCTGTCGGCGGGCTCCACGACCACCAGGCCGACGTCGGGCTTCTGCTCCCGCAGGTAGCGCCCCGCGCCGGTGATCGTCCCGCCGGTGCCGACGCCGGCGACGAAGATGTCCACCTCGCCGTCGGTGTCGTCCCACACCTCGGGGCCGGTCGTCTCGTAGTGCACCTTGATGTTGGCGGGGTTGGCGAACTGGCGCGCCCGCACCGCGCCCCGCTCCTCGGCGATCTCGTCGGCCTTGGCGACGGCGCCCTTCATGCCCTCCGCGCCCGGGGTGAGCACCAGCTCGGCGCCGTAGGCGCGCAGCAGCGCACGGCGCTCCAGGCTCATGGTCTCCGGCATCGCCAGCACCACCTTGTAGCCCCGCGCGGCGCCGACCATCGCCAGCGCGATGCCGGTGTTGCCGGACGTGCCCTCGACGATGGTGCCGCCGGGCTGCAGCTCGCCCGCCTCGACCGCCGCGTCGATGATCGAGGCGCCGATGCGGTCCTTGACCGAGGCGGCCGGGTTCTGGGACTCCATCTTGAGCAGGACCTGGGTCCCCTCGGGAAGTCCGTCGGCGAGGCGGTTGAGCCGCACCAGCGGGGTGCCGCCGATCGCCTGGGTGATGTCGTCGTACACGCGCACGGGAGGGCCTTTCGTCGGGGTCGATGGTGATGCTCTCAGCAAGTTATACATCACTCAACACCACGTTATTCCATCCGGTTCGTGCGGCGCACACGCTGCGACGCGTCGGGCGTCCGGAGGTGCTGGCGATTAGGCTGCGGTCATGTCGTTCGGTGTGCTGCAGGTCCTCGCCATCGTGGTCGCGGGCCTGGTGACCTTGGCCGCGGTCGCCCTGTTCGTGCGCACGATCGTCGGCTTCGTCGCGCAGTTCCGGCTGGGGCAACCGACCAGCCGCTCCGACGAGCCCGGTCGGCGCACGGCCACCCTGGTGCGGGAGGTGCTCGGGCACACCCGGATGGCCCGCAAGCCGTGGGTCGCCGTCGCGCACTGGGTGGTGATGGTCTCCTTCGGTCTGCTCTTCCTCACCCTCGTCACCGCCTACGGCCAACTGGTGGACCCGCACTTCGCGCTGCCGCTCATCGGCCACTTCTGGCCCTACGAGTGGCTGACCGAGCTCTTCGGCTGGGGTGCCGTCATCGGGATCGTCGGTCTCATCGTCGTGCGCCAGCGGCAGCACCCGCGCGCGCTCGGCCGGCGCTCCCGCTTCTGGGGGTCGACCTTCTGGCAGGCGTATGTCGTGGAGCTGGTGATCCTCGGCGTCGGCATCGCGATCGTCACCCTCCGCGCCCTTGAGCACGCGCTCGGGAGCGCCACCGGGGAGACCTGGGCCACGGCGCTGCACTTCCCGCTCACGGCCTGGCTCGGTGGGCTGCTCGACGGGCTGTCCACGGACCGCGTGGAGGGCGCGATCATCGCGGTCGCGCTGGCCAAGATCCTCATCTCGATGGCGTGGATGATCATCATCGCCCGCACCCCCACCATGGGCGTGGCATGGCACCGCTTCCTGGCCTTCTTCAACATCTGGTTCCGGCGGCACCCCGACGGGGCGACCTCCCTGGGCGCGGTGCAACCCATCGCGGTCGGGGGCGAGCCGGTCGACTTCGAGAACATCGAGGACCTGGACGAGGACGCCGCGCTCGGCGTGGGCAAGGTCGAGGACTTCACCTGGAAGGGGCTGCTCGACTTCTCCACGTGCACCGAGTGCGGTCGCTGCCAGGAGCAGTGCCCGGCCTGGCACACCGAGAAGCCGCTCTCCCCCAAGATGCTGGTGAAGAACCTGCGCGACCAGCACCACGCCGTCGCCCCCTGGCTGCAGGCCGGCGAGCAGCACCGGGAGGCGGCCGCCCAGGCGCTCGAGGCCGCCGGTGGCCCCGGCGCCGAGGGACTCCCGGACGAGCTGCACGGCATACCCACCTCCGCCGTGGTCGCCGCCCAGCGCCCGCTGGTCGGCGAGACCGAGGGCGACCCGACCGTCCCCGACGGCGGCGGGGTCATCGACCCGGACGTGCTGTGGTCGTGCACCACCTGCGGCGCGTGCGTGGAGCAGTGCCCGGTCGACATCGAGCACGTCGACGCGATCGTGGACATGCGCCGCTACCAGAACCTCATCGAGTCCGCCTTCCCCTCCGAGCTCGGCGGGTTGTTCAAGAACCTCGAGAACAAGGGCAACCCGTGGGGCATGAACGCCCGGCTGCGGATGGACTGGGCCAAGGACCTCGACTTCGAGATCCCGATCGCGGGTGAGGACCTGGAGGACCTGTCGCAGGTGGACTACCTCTTCTGGGTCGGCTGCGCCGGGGCCTTCGAGGACCGCGCCAAGAAGACCACCCGCGCCGTCGCCGAGCTGCTGCACACGGCGGGGGTCAGCTTCGCCGTCCTGGGCGACGGCGAGAGCTGCACCGGCGACCCGGCGCGGCGCAGCGGCAACGAGTTCCTCTTCCAGATGCTGGCGATGCAGAACGTCGAGGTGCTGGGCGAGCTGGGCGCCACCCGGATCGTCGTCACCTGTGCCCACTGCTTCAACACGATCAAGAACGAGTACCCCCAGCTCGGCGGCTCGTTCGAGGTGGTCCACCACACCCAGCTGCTCAACAAGCTGGTGCGCGACAAGAGGCTGACCCCGGTCTCCCGGCCGGACGGGGCGGACACCTCGGGCGTCGCGTCCACGGCCGGGACCGTGACCTACCACGACCCCTGCTACCTCGGTCGGCACAACCAGGTGTATGCCCCGCCCCGCGAGCTGCTGGGCGCGCTGCCGGGGGTGGAGCTCACCGAGATGCCCCGGCACGCGGAGAAGTCGTTCTGCTGCGGCGCGGGGGGTGCGCGGATGTGGATGGAGGAGAAGCTCGGCACCCGCATCAACCTGAACCGCACCGACGAGGCGCTGGCGACCGGGGCCGACCGGATCGCGATCGGGTGCCCCTTCTGCCGGGTCATGCTGTCCGACGGCCTCACCCAGAAGCAGGCCGAGGGGGCCCGGGACGAGGTCGAGGTGGTCGACGTGGCCCAGATGCTGCTGGCCGCCGTCCGCCGGGGTCAGGCTCCCGGGGGGGGCGACCCGGCCGACGAGGACGACCCGGCCGACGAGCCGGTGGAGGCTCAGCCCTCGTCCGAGGCCTGAGCGGCGCCCTGCGTCAGCTGCGCACGTCGCTGCGGTGGAAGTTGGACCAGGACCGGCTGGCCGTCGGGCCGCGCTGGCCCTGGTAGTGGCTCCCCTTGGCCGAGCTCCCGTAGGGGTGCTCGGACGCGGAGCTGAGCCGGAAGAAGCACAGCTGCCCGATCTTCATGCCGGGGTGCAGCACGATCGGCAGGGTGGCGACGTTGGACAGCTCGAGCGTCACGTGCCCGGTGAAGCCGGGGTCCACGAAGCCCGCGGTCGCGTGCGTGAGCAGGCCCAGCCGCCCCAGCGAGGACTTCCCCTCGACCCGGGCGGCGACGTCGTCCGGGAGGCTGACCTGCTCGTAGGTCGACCCCAGCACGAACTCGCCGGGGTGCAGCACGAAGCTCTCCCCGGGGTCGACCTCGACCAGCCTGGTCAGGTCGGGCTGCTCCTGCGCCGGGTCGATCACCGCGTACTTGTGGTTGTCGAAGAGGCGGAAGTAGCGGTCCAGCCGGATGTCGATGCTGGAGGGTTGCACCATCTGCGGGTCCCACGGGTCCAGGCGGACCCTCCCGGCGTCGATGGCGGCGAGGATGTCGCGGTCGGAGAGCAGCACGCTGACACCCTAGCCGGGCCGACTTTGGTGAGCGGAAGCGCCGATGGTTATCATGGCTGCGCCCTCGTGATCGAGGCGCTGCGGGCGTAGTTCAATGGTAGAACATCAGCTTCCCAAGCTGAATACGCGAGTTCGATTCTCGTCGCCCGCTCCACCGCCGCCCTAGCCTGTCGGGCGAGCCTCCCGGCCGGCACCGTCCTCCCCCTTGAGGTGGTCGGTGATCCAGTCGACGTACTCGCCCAGGGCGTGCGTCACCGGCACCGCCAGCACCTCCGGCACCTCGTAGCCGTGGAGCGACTTGATGGCGAGGAGGAGGTCCGAGAACTGGCCCTGCGTGGTCTTCGCCAGCAGCAGCCACTCCTGGCTCTCGTGCACCTCGCTGCGCCAGCTGTAGACCGAGGTCATCGGTCCGAGGATCTGGACGCAGCCGGCCAGCCGCCGGGCCACGAGTTGCTCGGCGATGTGCCTGGCCGACTCCATGGTCGGGACGCTGATGCGCACCTCGACCAGCTCTGGTCTGTCGTTCATGTTCCTGCTTTCGTCACGGGCGTCACGGGATCGCGTCCGCCAGCGCGTCGGCGAGGATCCCGACCCCGCGGTCGGCGTCCTCGTGGCTGATCACGCACGGTGGCACGAGGTGCACCCGGTTGCCCACGATCAGCGGCCACATCCCCCGCCTCACGCATCCGGCCTGCACTGCGCTCATCGTCTCACCGGAGGCGGGCTCGCGCGACATCTGATCCACAACCAGCTCGACCGCCCAGAAGACGCCGAGCCCCCGCACGTCGCCGACCAGCGGGTTCGTCCCGAGCAGGGCCCGTGCCGCCGGACCGAGACTTCGTCGCCCGACCTCGGCCGCGTGCTCCACGACGCCCTCGTCCTGCATGATCCGGACCGCCGCGACCGCCGAGGCGGTCGCCAACGCGTGGCCGGAGTAGGTCAGGCCGCCGGGGAACGGCCGCCGGTCGAAGGAGGCGGCCACCTCGTCCGCGATGATCACCCCGCCGAGCGGGACATACCCCGAGTTGACCCCCTTGGCGAAGGCGACCAGGTCCGGCCGCACGCCCCAGTGGTCGAAGGCGAACCACGCTCCCGTCCGCCCGAAGCCGGCCATCACCTCGTCCAGGATCAGCAGGATGCCGAACTCGTCGCACAGCGCCCGCACCCCCTCCAGGTAGCCGGGCGGCGGGACCAGGATGCCGTTGGACCCGACCACGGTCTCCAGGACGACCGCGGCGACCTGGTGCGGGCCCTCGACCTCGAGCGTGTGCCGCAGGTGCTCCAGGGCCCGGGCGCTCTCCTCCTCCGGGGTGCTGGCGTGGAACTCGCTGCGGTAGAGGTAGGGGCCCCAGAAGTGGACCACCCCGGGCAGCCCTGGCTCGCCGCCCCACCGGCGCGGCTCCCCGGTGAGCGTGATCGCCCCCGCGGTGGCGCCGTGGTAGCTGCGGTAGGCCGCGAGGATCTTGTGCCGCCCGGTGTGCACCCGCGCCATCCGGAGGGCGTTCTCGACCGCCTCCGCGCCTCCGCCCGTGAAGAAGACCTTGCTCAGCCCTTCGGGCGCCAGCCCGGCGATGAGCGCCGCCGCCTCCGCCCGGCTCTCGGCGGCGAAGGACGGTGCGACCGTGGTCAGTCCGCCGGCCGCCTCGGCGATCGCCGCCGACAGCCGGGGGTGCTGGTAGCCGATGTTGACGTTCACCAGCTGCGAGGTGAAGTCGAGGAAGCGTCGGCCCTCGTGGTCCCAGAAGTAGGCTCCCTCCCCGCCCGCGAGCGGCAGGGGGTCGATCGACGCCTGCGCCGACCAGGACGTCATCACGTGCGCCCGGGACAGGGCGCGGATGCGCGCGTCGCGCTCGGTGTCTGCGGTGGTCGTCATGGTCGTGACTCTAGGGCAGCGGGCATCCCTGGTGCCTGTGCGTCGCGGACGGCAGGATGGGGTCATGGCTGAGGCACTGGCGCACACCACCGGGGCGAGCGAGCCCCCGTTGCTGGAGGAGACGATCGGGGAGAGCCTGGACCGGACCGCGGCCGAGCACGGCACCCGCGAGGCGCTGGTCGACGTCGCCTCCGGGCGGCGCTGGACGTATGCCGAGCTGGTGTCCGACGTGAACCTGCTGGCGCGGGCCTTCATCGCGGCGGGCGTACGCACCGGTGACCGGGTGGGGATCTGGGCCCCCAACTGCCCGGAGTGGACCCTGGTCCAGTTCGCGACCGCCAAGATCGGCGCCATCCTGGTGAACATCAACCCGGCATACCGGGCGCACGAGCTCGCCTTCGTGCTCCGTCAGGCCGGCGTGCGCAGCTTGGTGGTGGCCCCGGAGTTCAAGGGCACGCGCTACCCGGACGTGGTGGAGGAGGTGCGCGGAGAGTGCCCCGATCTGGTGCAGGTCCTGGTCGTCGGCGGTGAGGGCTGGGACGACTTCCTGGCCGGCGCGCACCAGGTCAGCCCGGAGCGGCTGGCCGAGCTGCAGGCGACGCTGCGCCCGGAGGAGCCGATCAACATCCAGTACACCTCGGGGACGACCGGGTTCCCCAAGGGAGCGACGCTCTCGCACCACAACATCCTCAACAACGGCTACTTCGTCGGGGAGGGCTGCCGCTACACCGAACGTGACGTGATCTGCATACCCGTGCCCTTCTACCACTGCTTCGGCATGGTGATGGGCAACCTGGCGGCGATCACCCACGGCGCCTCCATGGTGATCCCCGGTCCCGGTTTCGACCCCGCGGCGACCCTGCGCGCGGTGCGCGAGGAGCAGTGCACCTCGCTCTACGGCGTGCCGACGATGTTCATCGCGGAGCTGGAGCTGATCGAGTCCGACGACGACTTCTCGCTCGAGGACCTGGCGTCGGTGCGGACGGGCATCATGGCCGGGTCGCTCTGCCCCGCGTCGGTGATGCGCTCGCTGGTCGACGCCGGGGTGCGCGGTATGACCATCTGCTACGGCATGACCGAGACCTCGCCGGTGTCGACCCAGACCGCTCCGTCGGACCCGTTCGCGAAGAAGGTCGGCACGGTCGGCCGGGTGATGCCGCACCTCGAGGTGCAGATCGTCGACCCCTCCTCCCGCGAGGTCGTGCCCCGGGGGGAGCCGGGCGAGTTCTGCACCAAGGGCTACTCGGTCATGCTCGGCTACTGGGAGGAGCCGGAGCGGACCGCGGAGGTCGTCCGGGACGGCTGGATGGCCACCGGCGACATCGGCGTCATGGACGACGAGGGCTACGTCGAGATCACCGGCCGGATCAAGGACATGGTGATCCGCGGCGGGGAGAACATCTACCCCCGCGAGGTGGAGGAGTTCCTCTACACCCACCCGGACGTCGTGGACGCCCAGGTGGTGGGCGTCCCGGACGAGCGGTACGGCGAGGAGCTGATGGCGTGGGTGCGGCTGCGCGAGGGCGCCGAGCCGCTGACGCCGGACGCGCTGAAGGAGTTCTGCAACGGCAAGCTGGCGCACTACAAGATCCCGCGCCACGTCCAGGCCATCGACGAGTTCCCGATGACCGTCACCGGCAAGGTGCGCAAGGTGGAGCTGCGCGAGCGCGGCGAGGAGCTGCTCCGCGGCTCCACCTGACCGAGCGTCGCCCGTGGTTGCCCTCACACCCACCGAGCGTCGCCCGTGGTTGCCCTCAGCCCCACCGAGCGTCGCCCGTGGTTTGCCCTCACACCCACCGAGCGTCGCTCGTGGTTGCTGGCAGGATCGGAGCATGAGCCTGGACTACTCCCAGATGTTCCGCCTGGACGGTCGACGCGCGGTGGTCGTCGGATGCGGGGGGATCGGTGCCGAGATCGTCGCCGGTCTGGCCGCGCAGGGCGCCACGGTGACCTGCCTGGACAAGGACGTCAGCACCGCCGAGTCCGCCCTGGAGCGCGCGCCGGGCGGGACGGCATACGCCGTGGACGTGCTCGACCCCGCCGCCCTCGAGCGGCGCGCGGCCGACCTCGGCGACGTCGACGTGCTGGTGCTGACCGCGGCGATGAACGTCCGCAAGCGGCTGCTCGACTACAGCGCCGAGGAGTTCGCGCGGGTGGTCGACCTCAACCTGCGGGGCACGTTCGACGCGGTGCGCGCGTTCGCGCCACGGATGGTCGAGCGGGGCACGGGGTCGATCGTGGCCCTCACCTCCATCCGCGCGGTCACCGTGGAGCCCGGCCAGGGCGTGTATGCCGCCACCAAGGCGGGCGTCGTCCAGCTGGTCCGCACCTGGGCCGCGGAGCTGGGGCCGGCCGGCGTCCGGATCAACGCGGTGGCACCGGGTGTCGTCGAGACCCCGCTGACCCAGCAGATCCGGGACGACCGGGAGTGGGACCAGGCGTATGCCCAGAAGTCGGCCCTGGGGCGCTGGGCCAGGCCCGAGGAGATCGTCGGCGCGACCTGCTGGCTCGCCTCGGACGCCGCGAGCTTCGTGACCGGGAGCCAGGTGATGGTGGACGGCGGCTGGACCGCCATCGACGGTCGCTTCACCCCGCCGACCTGAGCTCGCTGACCAGGGATGATCGGTGCAGCCGCACCCGACCTCCCCGGCCGATCGTCAGGAGAAGACGATGGTCCGCCCGCCGCGCAGCACCACGCGGTGCTGCGCGTGCCAGGTGATCGCCCGGGAGAAGGCCGCCGCCTCCACCTCCTGCCCCTGCTGCGCGAGCTGGGCCGGGGTGAGCCGGTGGTCGACCCGCCGGAAGTCCTGCTCGATGATCGGCCCCTCGTCCAGGTCGGCGGTGACGTAGTGCGCGGTCGCACCGATCACCTTGACGCCCCGGTCGTGCGCCTGGGTGTAGGGCTTGGCGCCCTTGAAGCTCGGCAGCAGCGAGTGGTGGATGTTGATGATCCGCCCGGAGTAGTCGCGGCACAGGTCGGCCGACAGCACCTGCATGTAGCGCGCGAGCGCGATGGTGTCCACGTCGTGCTCGTCGACGAGGCGCCGCAGCCGCTCCTCGGCCTCGGGCTTGGTGTCGACGGTGACCGGCACGTGGTGGAACGGGATCTCGTGCCACTCCGCCAGACTGCGGAAGTCCTCGTGGTTGGACACGATGGCGGGGATCGTCACCGGCAGCTGACCGGTGCGCGCCCGGAAGAGCAGGTCGTTGAGGCAGTGCCCCATGCGGCTCACCATGACGAGCAACCGGTGCGGCTCGGCGCGGTCGTGCACCTGCCACTGCCCCTCGAGCTCGGCAGCCACCGGCGTCAGCGCCTCCCGCAGATCCTCGACCCCGATGGGGTCACCGTCGGCGTGCGCCTCGATCCGAAGGTGGTACTCCCCGCTGCTCGGGTCGGCGAACTGCTGACTGTCGGTGAAGGACAGGTCGTGCTCCAGCAGGGTGCGCGAGACCGCGTGGACGATGCCCTTGCGATCGGGGCACGACAGGGTCAGCACGAAGTCACGGTTCTTCTCAGGGGTCACGGCGCTCAAGTCTAGGACCAGGTATGCCGTGTCCCGGCGGTCAGGCTCGTGCGACGCCGGCGTCCCCGGCACGCTTCCAGACCCACTCCACCGGGCCGGTCGAGAATCGCCGCAGCCACGCATGGGCGAAGACGGCGACCGCCGTGACGATCACGACATACCCGAGCATCGTCAGGGGAACCCGCCAGGACCCGAGCTCGGCGGCCAGCCCGAGCCCCCAGCCGTAGAACACCGCCCCACCGAGCAGGTTCTGCAGCAGGTAGCAGCTCAGCGCCGTCCGACCGACCTCCTGCAGCCGTCGCGCGACCCAGCCACCGGTCCCCCTGCGCAGGCAGATCTCGACCACCCCCGCCAGCAGACCGAGCGACACGAACGGGGCGACCACGTAGCGCTCCAGCAGCAGGCCGGCGACCCCGCCCCACGTGCCGAGCGCGAGGTCCACGGGCAGGGCCACGGCGCCGACGACGAGGAGCCGGCGACGGATCCGCGCCCCCTCGACCCCGAGAACACCAGCGCGGAACAGGAGCGCCCCGAGCAGGAAGAGCGCGATCGTGCCCAGCAGGATGAAGACCGGCTCAGCCCGGAACGTGAGGACCTGGTCGACACGGAAGCGCACGAGATCCAGGAACCTGCCGTCGGCGTAGGGGTTGGGACCGGACCAGCCGCCGCCGTCGAGCTGATCCTGGTAGATGAGGACCAGCCCGGAGACCAGCGCCACGAGGAGGACGTGGCCCGCGGCGAAGACCGTCACCAGGCGGCGCTGGAAGCGTTCGCTCGTGAGGAGCATCCAGGAGACGAGTGCCGCGGTCACGGCATACCCCATGAGGACGTCGAACTCGGCGATGAGCAGGTAGTTGACCGCCCCGTCCAGGAAGAGCAGCGCGGCACGCCAGAGGTAGCGGCCGGGCCAGGCGCGTCCGCGACGCACCGCAGCCCTGTGCTGGATGGCCAGCCCCATCCCGAACATCATCGACAGCAGGGCAAGGAACTTGCCCTGGCTCAGCGCGGTGAGGGCGTTCTGCACCAGGACGTGTCCGTCGGCCGTGCCCTCGGTCACCGGGTCGAGCAGGTAGCCGGCCATCCCGTGGGTGTGGGTGAACAACCAGATGTTGGTCCACAGGGTGCCGAGGATCGCCACACCGCGGACCACGTCGAGGGCCTCGATCCGACGCGTCCCGCCGCTCGACCCCTGCTCCAATACGGTCGTATTGTCCATGCGGCGAGACGGTACCATACATTCGTATTGGCCAGGAGGTAGGGAGACCATGAGCGCCAGCCCACACATTCTCGACGCCGCCCTCGAGGTGGTCGCGACGCGCGGCCTGGAAGGCACCAGTGTGCGCACCGTGGCCGCCGCGGCCGGGGTCTCGGTGGGAGCTGTCCAACACCACTTCGCGACCAAGGATGCCCTGCTGACCGCCGCCATGGACCGCGTCAGCGCGGGCTTCCAGCAGGAGATCCAGCAGCGTATCGAGGCCGCCACCGACCCACGCGGAGCCCTGCGCGAGGTGTTGCTCGTGCTCGCCTGCGCCCACGAGGAGGACACCCGTGGGGCGCGGGTGTGGGCAGCCTTCGCCACGCGGGCGGCCGTCGACCCGCAGATCGCCGCGGGCTATGCGGCCGCCTGGCAGCAGCTCGAGACCTTCCTCGTCGGCCTGCTCGAGCCCCTCCGCCCGCCACCCCCTCCCCTCGGCGTCACCGGGAACGCTGACGTCGCGGCAGTCCTCCTGGCGCTCGTGGACGGTCTCGCGATCGCCCGGGCGGCCGAGCCGGGCCGTATGCCGGCCGATCGGGCCGACCGCATGGTGGAGACGGCCCTGTCCGCACTGCTGGGTGACGGCGGTCCGCGCGGCTGAGGGTCGCGCGAGGTGGGCCCTTCTCAGTCGCCAGCAGCGCTGGGGAACGCGTCGCGGTAGCTGCGCCAGCCGCCCGCCGGGGTGGTGATGCTCTCGGCGGCGAGGAGGCCACGGACCATCGCCCGGGTCACCACCTCTCCCGCCGCCTGCAGCACGGCGTGGAAGCCCGCGACGTCGGGCGCGGGACGCTGGGCGGTGGACAGGCCGAAGAGCGCGTCGCCGTCGAACATCGTGTGGATCGGGTTGATCGCCCGCGCCATGCCGTCGTGCCCGCTCGTCGCCAGCCGGGAGCACTGGGCCGGCGTGAGCGAGGCGTCCGTCGCGACGACGCCGATCGTCGTGGCGAGCGACCTGGGGACCCGGCTGGTCGCATTGGCCTCGTCGGCGACCCGGCGTGCGGACTCCAGCTCGGCGGCGTCCGGCCGGGAGGGGATCACGCCGTCCGGCCACCCCGGTATGCCGTGCACGTCGCGGGCGAGCAGGTGGCGGGCGCCCCACAGCTCACCGGTGTCGAGGTCGACCGCCGACCCGACGGCGTTGACGACGACCAGTGCCGCCACGGTCGTGCCGTCGGCGAGCACGGCGCTGGCCGTGCCCACGCCGCCGCGCAGCCCGCCCACCTGGGTGCCGGTGCCCGCACCGACATTGCCCTGCGCCACCTCCTCGCCGGCCTCGGCGGCCGCGAGCGCCTCGGTCCCGAAGGTCGCGTCCGGGAAGGCCCCGAAGTCCCCTCCGCGCCCCAGGTCGAAGCACACGGCCGCAGGGACGATCGGCACCACCTCGCCCTCCCCGCCCATCGGGAAGCCTCGGCCCCGGGCATACAGCTCGCGCATCACGCCGTCCGCGGTGGCCAGCCCGAAGGCGGACCCGCCGGACAGCACGACGGCGTGCACCCGCTCGACCAGGTTGCGCGGGTCGAGCAGGTCGGTCTCCCGCGTGCCCGGTGCCCCGCCGCGCACGT
Source organism: Serinicoccus kebangsaanensis (assembly GCF_008919445.1). Lineage (GTDB taxonomy): Bacteria > Actinomycetota > Actinomycetes > Actinomycetales > Dermatophilaceae > Ornithinicoccus > Ornithinicoccus kebangsaanensis. The sequence continues at coordinate 34,936 of NZ_VSLG01000013.1, forward strand.
CGGCCCCGGCGACCGCCCCCTCGGGCGGGCAGAGCACCACCGTGGTGCCGGTCAGGGACCCGTCGCCGACCCGGTGGTGGTGGCCGACGGACATCCCGGCGACGTCCAGCAGGGAGTTGGTGGGGCCGGCGCCGGTGTCCATGGCCTCAGCCTGCCAGCGCGGTGAGGATCTCCTCCACCTTGGCCTTGGCGTCCCCGAAGATCATCTGCGTGTTGTCGCGGAAGAAGAGCGGGTTCTGCACGCCGGCGTAGCCGGTCGCCATCGACCGCTTGAAGACCACCACGTCGCGGGCGTTCCACACCTCGAGCACGGGCATACCGGCGATGGGGCTGCCCGGCTGCTCGATGGCGGCGGGGTTGACCGTGTCGTTGGCACCGATCACCAGCACGACGTCGGTGCCGGCGAGGTCGTCGTTGATCTCGTCCATGCCGAGCACGATGTCGTAGGGGACGCGTGCCTCGGCGAGCAGGACGTTCATGTGCCCCGGGAGGCGCCCCGCGACCGGGTGGATGCCGAAGCGCACGTCGACGCCGAGCTCCTCGAGCCGCTCCACCAGCCGGGCGACCGGATGCTGCGCGTGCGCGACCGCCATGCCGTAGCCGGGCGTGATCACGACCGTCCGGGCCTGCCGCAGCAGCTCCGCGACGCCCTCGGCCACCACCTCGCGGTGGGTGCCCTCCTGCTCGCCGTCGCCCACCAGCCCGACGGGATCCGCCCCGAAGCCACCGGCGATGACCGAGACGAAGGAGCGGTTCATCGCCTTGCACATGATGTAGGACAGGATCGCGCCCGAGCTGCCGACCAGGGCCCCGGTGATGATGAGCAGGTCGTTGCCGAGCATGAAGCCGGCGGCGGCTGCGGCCCAGCCGCTGTAGGAGTTGAGCATCGAGACGACGACCGGCATGTCGCCGCCGCCGATGGAGGCCACCAGGTGAGCGCCCAGCAGCAGGGCCAGGGCGGTGAGGATCAGCAGGGGCGTCAGGCTGGGTGCCGCGACGAACCACGCCGACGTCGCCAGGCTGGCCAGCAGGACGAGCAGGTTGAGCAGGTGCCGGCGGGGCAGCATCAGCGGCGCGCTCTTCATCCGCGCGGACAGCTTGGCCCAGGCCACCACCGAGCCGGTGAAGGTGACCGCACCGATGAAGACGCCTGCGGCGATCTCGATCCGCTGGCTGACCCCGGCGGCGCCGGCGTGCCCTTCCCCGAGGGAGGTGTTGATCCCCACGAGCACGGCGGCGACGCCGACGAAGCTGTGCAGGATCGCGACGAGCTCGGGCATACCGGTCATCGCCACCTGACGCGCCCGCCAGATGCCGATGACGGCACCGAGCGACATCGCGGCGGCGATGAGCAGGAAGGTGGTGAGCGCCGCGCGCTCCGCGGTGCTGACCGCGAGCGCCACCGTCGCGACCAGCGCCAGCGCCATGCCCGTGATGCCCAGCAGGTTGCCGCGCCGCGCCGACTCGTGGCGCGAGAGTCCGGCCAGCGCGCCGAGGAAGAGCAGCGCCGCGACGAGGTAGGCGGCGTCGACCGCCGAGGCGAGCGTCACGACTCGGCCCTCCGGAACATCCCGAGCATCCGGTGGGTCACCGTGAATCCGCCGAAGATGTTGATCGAGGCGACCGTGATGCCGAGCAGCGCGAGCGCGGTGACCCAGGTGCTCTCGCTGCCGACCTGCAGGATCGCCCCGACGCAGATGATGCCGCTGATCGCGTTGGTCACCGACATCAGCGGCGTGTGCAGGGCGTGGGTGACGTGCGAGATGACGTAGTAGCCGGCGATCACCGCGAGCGCGAAGACGGTGAGGTGCATCCGCAGCTCGTCCGGGGCGAACGCCGCGCCGAGCGCGCCCAGCACGGCGAGGGCGAGCAGCACCGCGCGGCGCCGGCGGGGGTCGGGCGCGCCGCCTTGGGTATGCCCGTGCGCCGGCTCCGCCGCGGGGTCGGCGGCCGGCGCGGGCGCCGGGGCGGCGCTCACCGAGATCTGCGGCGGGGGCCACAGCACCTGCCCGTCGTGCGCCACGGTCATCGCCCGCAGCACCTGGTCCTCCAGGTCGAGCACGAGGGGCGGGCCGTCGGCGTCGGGGTCCCCCTCCTCCGGCTCCCCGGAGAGCAGACCGACCAGGTTGACCATGTTGGTGCCGTAGAGCTGGCTGGCCTGCGAGGGCATCCGCCCGGCGAGGTCGGTCCACCCGAGCAGCACGACCCCGGAGTCGGTCACCACCCGCTCGTCCGCCCGGCTGCCCTCGACGTTGCCGCCGTTGGCGGCGGCCAGGTCGACGACGACCGAGCCGGGGCGCATCGCCGCGACCGTCCCGGCGTCGACCAGGCGCGGCGCGGGGCGGCCGGGGATGAGCGCCGTGGTGATGACGATGTCGGCGGTGATCGCCTCCTGGGCGTAGAGCTCCTGGGTGGCCCGCTCAGCGTCCTCGCTGAGCTCACCGGCATACCCGTCGCTGCGGCCGCTGCTGGTGTCGACGTCGAGCCGGACGAAGGTCGCGCCCATCGACTCGACCTGCTCGGCGACCTCGGGGCGCACGTCGAAGGCGCGGACCTGGGCCCCGAGCGACTGCGCCGCGCCGATCGCGGCGAGCCCGGCGACCCCGGCACCGACGACGAAGACGGTGGCGGGCGGGGTGGTGCCGGCCGCCGTGACCTGGCCGGCGAGCATGCCGCCGTACTCGTGGGCCGCCTCGATCACCGCGCGGTATCCGGCCAGGTTGGCCATCGAGCTCAGCACGTCGAGGCTCTGCGCGCGGGAGATCCGCGGCACCGCATCCATGGCCAGCGCCGTCACCCCGTGGTCGGCCAGCGCCTCGAGCAGGCCGGCCGAGCGGGCCGGTGCCATGAGCGAGGCGACGGTGATGCCGCGCGGGAGGGCCGCGACCTCGGCCGGCGTCGGCGGGTCCACGGCGGCGAGCAGGTCGACGTCACCGAGCCCACCGGGGTCGACGAGCGTGGCGCCGGCGTCGCGGTAGGCGACGTCGGGGCAGGCCGCGCGCTCCCCGGCACCCCGCTCCACGAGCACCCGGTGACCACGCTTGCGCAGCGTGGCGACCGTGCTGGGCGTGGCAGCGACGATCGCCTGGGCCTCCCGCGCCTGTCGGGGTATGCCGATCAGCACCCTGCTCCCCTCTCCTCCTCGAGCCTCGAAGCGAGATCGACCCTAGCGGGGCATACCGACGGCGCCGCAGCCGACCCACCCACTCCGAGTGTGGTCGGGATAGCACAACCTTCATCGGCGAACTTCCTCATGAGGCTTGTGCTATGCCGACGTTGGTCCGCGCGAGGGGGCGGGTCAGTCGGGCGCGTCCGGAGAGGCGCCGCGGGCCAGGTCCTGCGCGGTGCGCCCGGCCAGCGCCGCGTGCAGGTCGGGGATGGCCGCCAGCAACGACCGGGTGTATGCGTGCTGCGGCTCGGCGAAGAGCTGCTCGGTCTCCCCGACCTCGACGACCTCCCCCGCCTGCATCACCGCGATCCGGTCGCACACGTGCCGCACGACGGACAGGTCGTGGCTGACGAAGACGAGCGTGAGGTCCAGCCCCTCGACCACCTCGTCGACGAGGTTGAGCACCTGGGCCCGGACGGACACGTCGAGCGCGGATACCGGCTCGTCGGCGACGAGGATGTCCGGGTCGGGCGCGAGCGCGCGGGCCACCGAGATCCGCTGCCGCTGCCCGCCGGAGAACTGGTGCGGGTAGCGGTCCGCCGCCTCCGGGTCCAGACCGACCCGCTCCAGCAGCTCGCGCACCCGCCGCGTGTGGTCGCCCCCGATCCCCTGCGCCACCAGCGGCTCGGCGACGATGTCGCGCACCCGCATCCGGGGGTCCAGGCTGCTCATCGGGTCCTGGAAGACCAGCTGCAGCCGCTCCCGCAGCCAGCCCAGCCGCCGGTGCGGCTGGTCGCCCACCGACCGGCCCTCGACCAGCACCTCGCCGGAGGTCGGCCGGTCCAGCCCGCAGATCAGCCGCAGCAGCGTCGACTTGCCGGAGCCCGACTCGCCCACGATGCCGAAGCGCTCGCCCCGCCCGACGGTGAGGCTGACGTCGCGGACCGCCCGGACCACCGGGGGCGCCTCCCGCAGCGACGTGCGGGGGCGGCGGAAGTCGCGGTATACCTCACGCAGCTCGATCGCGGGGGTGTCGGGGTCAGCCACGGTGCTGCTCCATCTCGACCGTGCTTCCCTCGGCAAGGGCGCCAGCAGGCGAGGTCGAGTGCGACGGGCGCTCCCCCGCGGGGTGGTGGCAGGCGAAGCCGTATGCCCGGTCCCCGGCCGGGTGCTCGCCGCGCGGGGTCCACGGCGGCAGCGAGGCGCAGAGGTCGTTGGCGTGGTCGCAGCGGCTGCGGAAGACACAGCCGTCGGGGAAGCGACCCGCGGCGGGGACCGTGCCCGGGATCGTCGGCAGCGCGGCCCGCCCGCGGCGCCCACCCTCGCCCACCAGGTCGGACGCGGCGATGAGGCCCTGCGTGTAGCGGTGCCGCGGATCACCGAAGACCTCGGCCACCGGGCCGGCCTCGACGATCCGCCCGCCGTACATCACGAGCACCCGCTCGCACACCGTCGCCACCACCGCGAGGTCGTGCGTGATGAAGAGCATTGCGGCGTCCCGCTCCTCCACGCCGCGGACCACGAGGTCGAGCACGGTCGCCTGGACGGTGACGTCCAGCGCCGTGGTCGGCTCGTCGCAGATGAGCAGGGCGGGGTCGTTGGCCAGCGCGATCGCGAGCACGACCCGCTGCCGCTGACCGCCGGAGAGCTCGTGCGGGTAGGACCGGGCCAGGTGCGCCGGGTCGGGCAGGCCGACCTGGTCGAGCAGCTCCACCACGCGCCGGCGCGCGCCGGTCGTGCTCTGCGTCCCGTGGATGCGCATCACCTCGGCGACCTGGGCGCCCACCCGCATCGTCGGGTTGAGCGCGGTCATCGGCTCCTGGAAGACCATCGACATCGCGTCGCCGCGCAGCCGCGCCATCTCCCGCTCGCCGACGTCGAGCAGGTTGCGGGTCGCGGCGGTGCGCCCGGAGAGCCGCACGTCGCCGCCCGCGCGCAGCCCCTCCCCCAGCAGCCCCATGACCGCGAGCGCGGTCAGCGACTTCCCCGACCCGGACTCCCCGATCAGCCCGACCCGCTCGCCGCGGTGCAGGGAGAACGTGACGTCGTGCAGCAGCGGGGTATGCCGGGTCCCCACGTCGAGCCCCTCGACCGCCAGCACGGTGCGGTCACCGGGCATACCTCTTTTTCGACCTCTCGAATCGTCGCCATGGCGAGCATTCCCACGGTCGAATTCCGGCGCCGGCGCGCTCATCGACCCTCCAGCTTCGGGTCCAGCCAGTCCCGCAGACCGTCGCCGAAGAGGTTGAAGCCCAGCACGGACAGCGCGATCGCGCCGCCGGGGATGAGCGCCAGGTGCGGGGCGGACCGCAGCGTGGTCTGCGCCTCGTAGAGCATCCGGCCCCAGCTCGCCTGACCCGTCGGCGTGCCGAGCCCGAGGTAGGCCAGCGCCGCCTCGGCGAGGATCGCGATGGCGAAGGAGACCGACGCCTGGACGATGATCAGCCCGGCCACGTTGGGTATGACGTGGCGCACCGCGATCCCCAGCGGCGAGCGGCCGGCGGCCCGGGCGGCGACGACGTACTCCGTCTTCATCACCCCGAGCGCCCCGGACCGGGTGATCCGCGCGAAGGCCGGGATGGTCGCGATGCCGATGGCGATCATCGCCACCCGGGTCGACCCGCCGTAGAGCGCCGCGAACATGATCGCCAGGAGCAGGGCGGGGAAGGCCAGCAGCACGTCGTTGGAACGCATGACCAGCTGCCCGAGCCAGCCCGGCGACATGGCGGCCAGGATCCCGAGCGGCACCCCGACGAGCGCCGCGACGCCCACGGCGACGAAGCCGACATACAGCGTCGTCCTGGCCCCGACGAGGATCTGGGTGAAGACATCCCGCCGCAGCCGGTCGGTGCCGAGCCAGTGCTCGGCGTTCGGCGTCTGGTAGGGCTCGACGGCCAGCACCCGCATCGGGGTGTACGGGGTCCAGACGTAGGACACCAGCGCCAGCACGACGACCACCGCCACGATCCCGCCGCCGATGAGCAGCGAGGGGTTCAGCCGGCGCCCGGAGGACCCGCCGGCGGCGGCCTGCCCCTCGAGCCCCTGCGCGGGCGCACCCTGGATCTCGCTCATCGCGACCCCGTCCGCAGCCGCGGGTCGATGACGAGGTAGAGCGCGTCGACGAGGAAGTTGATGAGCAGGGTGGCGACGACCAGCACCATCACCACGGTCTGCACCGTGAGCAGCTCGCGCTGGGCGACCGAGTCCAGCAGCAGCGACCCCAGGCCGGGGATGACGAAGACCCGCTCGATCACGACGGCACCGATGAGCAGGGTCGCGAGCTGCAGGCCGAGCACGGTGACCACCGGGACCGCGGCGTTGCGCAGCCCGTGCCGCCACAGCGCCTGCACCGGGCGCAGCCCCTTGGCCCGTGCGGTGCGCAGGTAGTCCTCCCGCAGCACGTCCAGGACGGCCGAGCGGACGTAGCGCGCCAGCACGGCCGCCTGCACCATCGCCAGCGAGACCGACGGCAGCGCGATCCGCTGCAGGAAGCCGACCGGGTCCTGCGCCGGGACGACCCAGCCCCCGCTGGGCACCCAGCGCAGCCGGACGGCGAAGACCGAGATGAGCACGATGCCGGCCAGGAAGGCGGGGATCGCCACCCCGACCTGCGACACCGCCGACATCACCAGGCCGTCGAGGTGCCGGTGCCGCACCGCCATCCAGATCCCGACCGGGACGGCCACCAGGACGGCCAGGACCATGGCCGTGACCACGAGGATGAGGGTGACCTGCAGCCGGTCGGCGATCTGCGGGCCGATCGCCGCCTTGGAGATGAACTCGATGCCCGGGTCGAGGGTGACCAGGCCGCGCATCCAGTCGAGGTACTGCACCACGACCGGCCGGTCCAGGCCGAACTGCTCGCGCAGCCGGGCCACGGCCTCGTCCGAGGCGTTGATGCCCAGCGCCACCCGGGCCGGGTCGCCGGGGAGGACGCGCATGAAGGCGAAGACCAGCACCGACGCCGCGAGCACGCTGGCCACGAAGACCATCGCGCGGTGCAGCAGGCGCAGGAGCATGGTCTCAGCACCCTAAGGCAGGTCGGCCCGCCAGGTGGTCCCCGGCCGGTCGGACCGACCTGGGCACGGTTGTGCACCGGATGCGCCCTACTCGACGGTGCATCTGGTGCGCAACCTTGCCCAGGTCGGGATCCGGCGCGGTCAGCCGCGGGCCAGCTCGCCCAGGTCGAAGGACTCCTTGATCGCGTTGGTCGGCAGCCCGGTGATGTCCGGGTCGGCGACCATGAGGTTGGGCAGCAGGAAGAGGAAGTCGGCGGCGGCGTCCTCGCTGATGAGCGTCGCGGCCTCGGCCAGCTTGGCGACCTGCTCCTCCTCGGTGCCGGTGTCCGCCTCCTCGAAGAGCGTCTGGACCTGCTCGGTGCCGTAGGTCGTGTAGTAGTCCGGGCTGCCGAAGACGTTGGCCATGTCGCGCGGCTCGACGTGCGCCACGATCGACATGTCGAAGTCCTTGTTGGTGAAGACCGTCTCCAGCCACGCGGCCGGGAACTCCAGCTCGTCGATCGTCACCTGCAGCCCGGCGTCCTCCAGCATGGACTCGACGACGGTGCCGCAGGAGACGGCATACGGCAGCGACGGTATGCGCAGCCGCAGCTCGGTGCCCTCGGCGCCGGCCTCGGCGATCAGCTCCTCGGCGCGGGCCAGGTCGAAGGGGTAGTCCCCGGTGCGATCCTCGTACCACGGGTCGGTGGGCGGGGCCATCGAGCCGATGAGCTCGCCGCGACCGGCCCAGCAGGTGTCCATCAGCGCCTGGTGGTCGATGGCGTGCCGCACCGCCTGCCGCAGGTCGGCGTCGGCCAGCGGGTTGCCCTCCTCCTGGTTCATCGACAGCACGACCTCGCCGTTGGTCGTGCCCTCGACGATCTGGAAGTCGCCGCCCTCGAATTCGGCGAGCGACTCCGGCGCCTGCACCGTCGACACGACGTCGATGGAGTCGGTGAGCATGGCGTTGTTGAGCGCGTTGGCGTCGTCGAAGTAGCGCATTTCGACGGCGGCGAAATAGGGCGCCTCGTCGTGGTAGTCGGGGTTGCGCTCCAGGGTGATCTGGGTGCCGCGGTCCCAGGTGCCGAAGGTGTACGGCCCGGTGCCGAGCGCCTCCTCCGCGAGGTTGTCGACCCCCTCGGTGTCGAACATCGCGCCGACCCGGGTGGTGAGCGCATACAGGAAGGAGTTGGACGGCCGCGACAACGTGACCTCCAGGGTCGTGTCGTCCACCGCCTCGACCGACTCGACGACGTCCAGCTGCGACTTCAGGCTGATCGTCCAGGCGTCGGAGGAGACCCGCTCGAGCGAGAAGGCGGCGTCCTCGGCGGTGAACTCGCTGCCGTCGGAGAAGGTGACGCCGTCCTTGAGCGTGAAGGTGTAGGTCAGCCGGTCCTCGCTGACCTCCCACTCGGTGGCCAGCGCCGGGACGATCTCCCCGGACTCGACGTCGACGCTCACCAGCGTCTCGTAGACGTTGTCCAGCAGCAGCTGCGGGATGGCCGCGCCGTCGGTCGTGGTGAAGTCCAGGCTGGCCGGCTCCGCGACCAGGCCGATGCGCACCGTCTCGTCCGAGCCGCCGGGCGCGGGGGCCTGCGCGGTGTCGTCGCCGGTGTCCTCACCTCCCTCGGCCTCGCTGCCGGTCCCGTCCTGCGAGCCGGTGTCCGAGCTGGTGCTCGAGCCGGCGTTGCAGCCCGCCAGCAGAGCGGTCACGGCGACCGCCGCGACGAGGGAGCGAGTCTTCGTTGACGTCCTCATAGCAGGCATCTTCGTCCATCCCGGCGCAGCTGCGCCAATCCTCCCTGCCATAGGGTCAACCTGTGAGCACCGCAGCCGAGGACACCACGAGACCGGTCGTGCTGGTCGCGCCGGACAAGTTCCGCGGGTCGCTGACCGCGCCGGAGGTGGTGGACGCCGCCCGCGCCGCCGCCGAGGGAGCAGGCTGGGAGGTGATCGGTATGCCCATGGCCGACGGCGGCGAGGGCATGCTGGACGCCTTCGGCGGCGCCAACCGCACGAGCACCGTCACCGGTCCGCTCGGTGACCCGGTGCGGGCCGCCTGGCGGCTCGGCGACGACGGCGTGGCGGTGGTCGAGTCGGCCGCGGCGAGCGGGCTGGTGCTGGCCGGCGGCAAGCAGGACAACGACCCGGTGGGGGCGACCAGCGCCGGCACCGGTGAGCTGGTCGCCGAGGCGGTGCGAGCCGGCGCCACGCGGATCATCGTGGGGCTCGGGGGGTCGGCGATGAGCGACGGCGGGCTCGGGGCGGTGGTGGCAGCGCGCGCCGGGCTGGACGGCCGGACGCCGGCCGAGCTCGGGGTCGAGCTGCTCGCGGCCTGCGACGTGCAGACGCCGTTCGTCGAGGCCGCGCAGGTCTTCGGGCCGCAGAAGGGTGCCGACGCCGACCAGGTGATCGAGCTCACCGGGCGGCTCTTCGTGCTGCAGGGTCGCTACGTCGAGGAGTTCGGCGTCGACGTGTCGGCCACCCCGGGGGCCGGGGCGGCCGGGGGCCTCGGTGGTGGGCTGCTCGTGCTCGGCGGCTCCCTCGTGCCCGGGCTGCGCCTGGTCGCCGAGCAGCTGGGGCTGGCCGACGCCGTCGCCCGCGCCGACGCGATCGTCACCGGCGAGGGCGCCCTGGACGCTGAGTCGTTCAACGGCAAGGTGGTCGGGGGCGTCGTCGACGAGGCCGAGCCCTACGGCATACCGGTCGTCGTCGTGGCCGGGATCGTGCGCGAGGACGCGCCCGCCGTGCGTCTCTCCGGGCTGCGCGTGGTGGACCTGTCCGAGACCTTCGGCGCCAACGCGTCGTGGAACGACACCGCCTCCTGCATCCGACGCGCCGTCGCCGAGCAGCTCTCCACCCTCTCCTGACCGGCCGCACGGTTTGCGCGCGCCGACCGCACGGTTTGCGCGCACCGGCCGCACGGTCTGCGCGCACCGACCGCACGGTCTGCGCGCACCGGCCGCACGATCTGCGATCCAGGGACGCAAAGTGCGCGGCCAGTCGACACAAAGTGCGCGGTCGGTCGACGCAAAGCGTGCGGCCAGTCGACGCAAAGCGTGCGGTCGGTCGGGCAAAAGCGCGGGTTACCCATGAGTAGGGCTGCGCCGGTGCGGTATACACTGGGCGCAGAACCGCGTACTGACAGTACCGCATACCTCCCGGCCTCACCCTCAGGAGCCACCGTTGGGCCACTACCGCAGCAACGTCCGCGACGCCGAGTTCATGCTGTTCGACGTCCTGCGCCGCCAGGAGGTGCTGGGGCGGGCACCCTACGAGGAGATCGACACCGAGACCGCCCGGGAGGCGCTGCACGCGGTCGCCGAGCTCGCGGAGGGCCCCATCGCCGCGTCGTTCACCGAGTCCGACCGCACCCCGCCCGTGCTCGACCCCGCCACCGGCCAGGTCAGCATGCCGGAGAGCTTCGTGCGCTCCTACCAGACCTGGGTGGAGAACGAGTGGTGGCGGCTGGAGATCGAGGAGGGCCTGGGCGGCACGCCTGCTCCCCCGAGCCTGACCTGGGCGATGTCCGAGCTGGTGCTCGGCGCCAACCCGGCGGTCAAGATGTTCGCCGCGGGCTACACCTTCTCCAACGTGCTCTACCGCCTCGGCACCCCGGAGCAGCAGCAGCTCGCGCAGCTCATGGTGGACCACGCCTGGGGCGCGACGATGATGCTCACCGAGCCGGACGCCGGCAGCGACGTCGGCGCCGGCCGCAGCAAGGCGGTCAAGGCCGGTGACGGCAGCTGGCACCTCACCGGCACCAAGCGCTTCATCACCAGCGGTGTCGCCCCGTTCTACGACAACGTCATCCACTTCGTCCTCGCCCGCCCCGAGGGCGCCGGACCGGGCACCAAGGGCCTGTCCCTCTTCATCGTCCCGGACCGGCACGTCACCGACCTGGACACCGGCGAGCTCGGCGACAAGAACGGCGTGACCATCACCGCCATCGAGCACAAGATGGGGCTCAAGGTCTCGACCACCTGCGAGGTCGCGCTCGGGGAGGATCCCGACCGTCCGGCCGTCGGCTACCTGCTGGGTGAGGTCCACGACGGCATCGCCCAGATGTTCCGGATCATCGAGTATGCCCGGATGCTGGTCGGCACGAAGGCGATCGCCACCCTGTCGGCGGGCTACCAGGCCGCGCTGGACTACGCCAAGGAGCGGGTCCAGGGGGCCGACCTCACCCGGATGACGGACAAGAACGCGCCCCGGGTGAAGATCACCGCGCACCCGGACGTGCGCCGCTCGCTGCTGCTGCAGAAGGCGTATGCCGAGGGGCTGCGGGCGCTCATGCTCTACACCGCGAGCGTCCAGGACCAGGTGCACGGCGCCCAGGACCTCACCGGGGAGGAGCGGCCCGGCGACATCGACCGGGACACGGCGCTGGCGGCGAGGGTAAACGACCTGCTGCTGCCGCTGGTCAAGGGCTGCGGCAGCGAGCGCGCCTTCACCCTGCTCGGCACGGAGTCGCTGCAGACCCTCGGCGGCTCGGGCTTCCTGCAGGACTACCCGATCGAGCAGTACGTCCGCGACGCCAAGATCGACAGCCTCTACGAGGGCACCACGGCCATCCAGGGCATGGACTTCTTCTTCCGCAAGATCCTGCGCGACCGGGGCGAGGCGCTCGGGCACGTCGCCGCCCAGGTCCAGCAGACCGCGTCCGCGCAGGTGGACGACGGGCTCGCCGAGGTCCGCGCCGCGGTCCTGCGCGCCCTCGGGGAGGTCTCCGCGATGGTCGAGTTCATGACCGGGCGGGCGATCGAGAGCCAGACCCGGCCGGACGCGGTGTATGCCGTGGGCCTGGGCACCACCCGCCTGCTGCTCGCCGCCGGCGACCTGCTCATCGGCTGGCTGCTGCTGCGCGAGGCGGAGGTCGCCCAGCGGCTGCTCACCTCCGGGGAGACCGGGGTCAGCGGGGTGAGCGCCGCCGACGAGGACGGGCGGGCCTACCTGCTGGGCAAGGTGGCGGCCGCGCGCTTCTTCGCGACCGAGGTGCTCCCGCGCCTCGGGGCCGACCGGCGCACGGTCACCGCGGCCGATGACGGTCAGGTGGCGTCCGTGATGGACCTGCCGGAGGCGGCGTTCTGACCCCTCCTGCCGACCCCGGTGCTTGACTGGGGCGATGCAGGTCGAGACGCACCCGGTGACGCCGGACCGGTTCGAGGACTTCGCCGACGTGGTGAACCCCAACCGGCGCGCGACGCACTGCTGGTGCGTGACGCACCGGCTGCGGCAGGCAGACGTCCACGAGCTCGGCGGCGACGGCGACGACGCCCGCGAGCGGGCGATGCTCGCCCTCTGCGAGCGCGACCAGCCGCCCGGGGTGGTGGCCTATGCCGACGGCACACCCGTCGCCTGGTGCAACATCGGTCGCCGGGCCGACATGCCGTTCCTGGCCAGGTCGAGCAAGATCCGGCCGGTCGACGACGTCGACGTGTGGAGCATCGTCTGCGTAGTGGTCCGCGGCGGTCACCGCAAGCGCGGCCACACCACCCCGCTGCTCGAGGGGGCGGTGGCCTATGCCGCCGCCCACGGCGCCCCGGCGGTCGAGGCCTACCCGGTGGAGCCCGAGGGACGGATGGACACCACGATGGCCTTCGTCGGGACGCGGCAGATGTTCGAGAAGGTCGGCTTCGAGGTGATCGGCAGGACGGACGCCGTGGCCAGCCGGCTGCCGCGCATCGTCATGCGCCGCACCCTCTGACCAGCGGGGACGCGGACGGCGGCCGCCTCAGGTGTAGCGCTTGATGCGGAAGACGAAGCTGCGCATCATGAGATACATGAAGACCGCCTCGCAGGCGCCCGCGATCAGGCGCGCCGCGAGGAACTGCACGCCCACCCACTCCAGGGTCGTGGACAGCGCCAGGATGAAGAGCAGGTAGTTGGCGACCACGGTGACGACGTAGCGCCAGGTCTGCCGCCCCACCGGGCCGTGGCTCTGGAAGTTGAGCCACCGGTTGAGCACGAACGCCAGCCCGAAGGCCACGACGTAGCCCGTGGTGACCGCGAGCGGGTAGGGCCAGCGCAGGACGTCGAAGAGGATCGCCAGCAGGGTCAGGTCGAGGGCATAGGTGAAGCTGCTGATCGCGGCGAAGCCGATCGCGGTCTCCGGGATGATCCGTCGGACGGCCGACGGGAGCAGCGCGTAGACCCGCGCGCGGGTCAGCGCGAAGCGGTCGGCGGCGTTCAGTAGCCGTCGCGATCCCGGTAGCGGGAGTCACCACGGGCGTTCCGCTCGATGATCTCGCGGTGGGTCGTGTTGGATCGCTGGGTGTTCATCACCAGCCCGAGCAGCAGCGAGAGCACCCCCGCGGCCATGAGGATGTAGCCGACCGTCACCAGGTCGACGACGCTCGTGAGGTCGCCCACGGCGAAGGACAGGATGGCTCCGACGGCGAGCAGGAAGATTCCGAGGCCGATGCCCATGAGTGATCCTTTCGGTGTGGCTGCCGCCCAGCCTAACGGGACGCCCTCACAGCCGCCGGTCAGACAGCACGGGGAACCCCTCGCGCACCCGCTCGACCTCGCCGGCGTCGATCTCCACCGACAGCGTCTCCTCCCCCGCGCCGGCCTCGGCCAGCACAGCACCCGTGGGGTCGACGACCGCGCTGTGCCCGCCCATCTCCACCCCCGCGTGGGTGCCCGCAGTGTTGCCGGCGACGACGAAGCACTGGTTCTCGATCGCCCGGGCGCGCAGCAGCAGCCGCCAGTGCTCCACCCGGGCCATCGGCCAGGCGGAGGGGATGACGAAGAGCTGGGCGCCCCGGTCCAGCTGGGCACGGTAGAGCTCGGGGAAGCGCAGGTCGTAGCAGGTGGACAGCCCGGCCCGCAGCCCGTCCGCCGGCGCGGGGAGGTCGGTCACCACGAGCTCGCCGCCCGCCTCCATCAGCTTGGGCTCCCCCCCGCCGAAGCCGAAGCGGTGGATCTTGCGGTAGGTCGCGCGGACCCGCCCCTCCCCGTCCAGGACGACCGAGGTGTTCCACAGGTGCCGCCCCTCCTCGCCCGGCTCGGCCGTGCGCTCGGCCACGGAGCCGGTATGCACCACCGCACCGATCTCCCGGGTCGCCTCGGCCACGGGGACCAGGGCGGGGGGCAGCTCGCCGCGGTCCAGGCCGGAGAGGTCCTGGCTGCGCTCCTCCCACTCCGCGGAGGCGAAGCCGCCGGCGCTCCACAGCTCGGGCAGCAGCACCAGGTCGTGGCCGGCGCCGGCCGAGCGGACCAGGCCCGCCGCTCGGTCGGCACGTGCCGCGACGCTCTCCTGCGCCCCCTCGGCATACCCGAGCTGGATGACTGCGACTCTCATCGCCCGCTCCTCTCCGCCAACCTGGCCAACCGCGCGTTGTAGGCCGCGAGCTCGGCGTCGTCGTCGCGCTCGGCCCGCCGGTCGGACCGCTCGCTCTCCCGCTCGTCGCGGCGCATCCAGTCCACCATGACCATGAGCACCAGCACCACCGTCGGCAGCTCGCCGACGCCCCAGGCGATCGCGCCGCCCACCTGCTGGTCGGCGAGCAGGTCCGGGACCCAGGGGACCTCGATGGTTTTGAAGAAGGCCGGCGCCAGCAGCCAGCTGCCCTGCATGATGGCCAGGCCGAAGAAGGCGTGCGCGGCCAGCGTGACGAGCAGCACCATGATCCGCAGCGGGGGCTCCCAGCGCGGGGGTCCGGGGTCCTGCCCCACCAGGGACCAGACGAAGGCGAAGCCGGCGAGGGTGAAGTGCAGCACCATGAGCACGTGCCCGGTGTGGGTCGTCAGGGCCAGCTCGAAGAGGCCGGTCCAGTAGAACGCGATGAGGCTGCCGAAGAAGACCGCGCCGGCCACCACCGGGTTGGCGACGACCCGGGCCCAGCGGGAGTGCACCACCGCGGCGAGCACCTCGCGGGGACCCAGGGTGCGGTCGGTGCGGGCCGGGAGGGCGCGGTAGGCCAGCGTGATCGCCTGCGCCGGCACGAGGAAGATCGGGACCGCCATCATCAGCGTCATGTGCATGACCATGTGCTGGGAGAACATGATCCGGCCGTAGACGCCGGGCGCCCCGTTGGTGGCGTAGACGAAGACCGCCCACCCCAGCACCCAGACCAGCAGCCGCCACCACGGCCACCGGTCGCCCCGCCGCCACAGCCGGACGCAGCCAGCGGCATACAGCCCGACGGCGACGAGGGCGAGGAGCAGGAAGAACCAGTTGACCTGCCAGACGTCCAGCAGGCGGGCGGCCTCGTACGGGGGCGGCAAGGGGTAGCCGGTCAGCGCGTAGACCGCCGTGTCCGTGCCCTCGGAGGCCTCGATCGACGGCGGCGGCGTGCGGGAGAGCACCGTGCCCAGCGCCACCGCGGCGCCCATCACGGCCAGCTCCCCCGCCGCCAGGGCGCCGAAGAGCCACGGGCGGTCCGCGCCGCGGTCGATGATCGCGCGCCGCTGCACGGCCCCGAAGCAGCCGAGCATCCCCAGCAGCAGCACCTTGGCCCAGATGATCACCCAGTAGGACGTGCCCAGGTCGCCGAGGTCGTCGGCGGTGAGCAGCGCGAAGAGCACGCCGGAGAGGCCGATCGCGACGAAGGACCAGGTGGCGAGGCTGGAGTAGCGGCGCAGGGTGTCGGGCAGGGCGGACCCCAGGACCGGCAGCAGCAGCCCGAGCGCCATCAGGCCGCCGACCCAGACGGTCATCCCGCCCAGGTGCAGCAGCAGCGCGGTCACCGCGGTCTCGTGCCCGTCGGTGCCGCTCGCGTGCCCGCCGTAGGCCAGCGGCAGCAGCGCGGCGAGCGCCAGCGCGGCGGCCCACGCCAGCGCGCCGCGGGTGCGGGCAGCAGCCGCCAGCGGCACCAGCAGAGCGACCATGAGCACCTCGATCAGCCGCAGCCGCATCAGCTCTAGCCCCCACAGATTGGCCACGAGGTCGGACAGGTAGCCCGGGCTGCTCGGAGGTATGCCCGCCAGGTCGCCGAAGCCGACGACCAGGATGGCCGCGGCGCAGACAGCCCACAGCAGCGCCGAGAGCGCCGCGACCCGGGCGGCGCTGCGGCGGCGGTGCGTCCCCCGGCCCTCGCGCACCAGGAAGCCGGCCACGACGAGCAGCCCGATGGTGAGCGCGGCGGCCAGGTGGTGCACCGTCTCGATCAGCACCATCCCCCACCGCACGAACGGCCCCGCGTCACCCAGCGCCAGCGGCGCCGCGGCGCCGCTGAGGGCCGCCGCGGGGACGGCGACCACGATCGCGGTCAGCACCGTGGTCACCGGCACCGTCCAGCGCAGCGCGGGAGTCGTCTCGGGCGGGGGCACGGGCATACCACCCATGCTAGGTCTCCTCGTTACGCTGGACGTATGGTCGTCCACCCCGCCCCGCCCGCCGACGTGCCCGGCTTCGTCGAGGCCTACCGCCAGGTGCTGCTCTCCCTGGTCAACACCTGCGACGGGCTCCGCGAGAGCGACTGGGAGCTGCCGACCGACTGCCCGGGCTGGACGGTCCGCGACCACGTGGCGCACGTGGTGCACCTCGAGGACTACCTCTCCGGCTCCGAGCACCCGGTGGTGGAGGACACCATCGAGGTCGGCTCCCCCGAGCACGTGCGCAACGACCTCGGCGTCTGGATGGAGCAGGGCGTGCGCTCCCGCGCCGCGCTCACCCCCGAGCAGCTGCTCACCGAGCTGCGGGGGCTGGTCGAGATCCGGACCGCCGATCTCTACGAGGGCGACCTCACGCTGGAGTCGACGGTGCGCTCGGTGATGGGCAACGAGGCGCGCTTCGCCGACCTGGTCCGGCTTCGGCTGTGCGACCTGTGGATCCACGAGCAGGACATCCGCGCCGCGGTCGACCGGCCCGGGTCGCTGGACGGCCCCGGGGCCGCGCAGTGGACGTCCGTGGTGCTGGACGCCGTGCCGCGCGTGGTGCTGCGCCGGGTCGCCCCCGACCCGGGGACGGTGCTGATCGTCGAGAGCACCGGCCCGGTGACGGGCCGGGCGGGCGTGCGGATCGACGTCGACGAGGCGGGCGAGCCGGTCGCGCACGAGCTCTTCACCGGGCACGCGGCGGCCGAGGAGGAGGACGACGTGCCGGTCGAGGCCGGGACCGAGGCGACGACCACGATCTCGCTGTCCACCCACGCCCTCGCCCGGCGCACCGCCGGCCGGACGCCGACGGCCGACACGGCATACCACGTCAGCGGGGACGAGGAGCTCGCCGCGCGCGTCCTGGACGCGCTCACCCTCACCCGGTGAGGCTCAGCGCGGGGCCGACCTCGCCTGCCGGCTGAACCACCACAGGCCGCCGACGAAGAGCGCGAGCACCACCAGCGCCGTGCCGGCGACCCAGAGCCCGGGAGCCCACTGCAGGGTGAACTCGAGGATCACCCCGACCAGCGCGATGAGCAGCGCCCCCTGCCCGGCCAGCCGCGTCGCGCGGAACTGCGCCATCGCCTCGGCCCGGTCCGCCTCGCTCCCGGTGAGCAGCCGCGCCGCCGGCTCGAGCCGCCGGGTCACCGCGTGCAGGACGCCGTAGCCGAGGAAGAAGGCCGCGCCGAGGACCGCCACCCGGGTGTTGCCGCGGGAGATCCCGGCGACGAAGATCGCCACCGCCGCGAGCGTGGTCAGGACGGTGAAGAGACGGTCCTTGAGACGGGGGCGGGCAGGCATGGCTCCGATCGTATGCGCCGCAGGCAGCTGCCAGCACCGGCACGTAGGCTGCTCGGCGTGACCGACGCCCTCTCCTCCACCACGCCGCAGACGCCCGCGCGCAGCCGGCTGCTGCTCCCCCTGGACCTGCTCCGGGGCTTCCTCATCGGGATGGCCGAGCTCATCCCCGGGGTCTCCGGCGGCACGGTGGCGCTGGTGACCGGCCTCTACGAGCAGCTCATCGGGTCCGCGTCGCACGTCGTCTCCGCGGCGAAGGCCCTGGTGGTGGGGGGTGAGCGTGGCCGGGTCGGGGGCGCCGTGGCCGAGCTGCGCCGCACCGACTGGTGGCTGCTGGTGCCGGTCGTCGCGGGCATGGGCCTGGCGGTGCTGACCATGGCCGGGGTGATGAGCAGCTTCGTCACCACCACCCCCGAGCACGCGCGCGGGCTGTTCCTCGGCATGGTGGCGATGAGCGTGCTGGTGCCGCTGCGGATGCTGCCGGAGCGGAGGCGCTCGGTCCTGCTGGAGGTGGTGCTGGTCGTCGGGGCCGCCGTGCTGGCGTGGACCCTGATCGGGTTCGCCGGGGGCCAGGCGGTCGCCGACCCGCCGTTGGTGGTCGTCTTCGGCGCGGCCGCGGTGGCCATCTGCGCGCTCGTCGTGCCGGGCGTGTCCGGCTCGTTCTTCCTGCTCGCCGTGGGGCTCTACACGACCACGTTGGACGCGGTGGACTCGCGCGACCTCGGCTACATCGCCGTCTTCGCCCTCGGGGCGATCACCGGCCTGGCGTCCTTCGTGCAGCTGCTGACCTGGCTGCTCTCACGGCACCGGCGCAGCACGCTGCTGGTCATGGCCGGCCTGATGGTCGGCTCGTTGCGGGCGCTGTGGCCCTGGCAGGAGGCCGCCGGCGGTGAGGACCACGGCCCGGGTGCCCTGGTGGGGCCCTACGACCCGGTGCTCGGGCCGGTCCTGCTCGCGCTGCTCGGCGCGGCGGTGGTGGCGGCGCTGATCCTCGTCGAGGCCCGCAGCAGCTCCTCCGACGCCACCTGACCTCCCGAAGTGGACATCGCTTCCTGGGGACCGGGTCCCAGAAAGCGATGTCCAGAAGGTCAGGTCGCGGAAAGACATACACATGCTAATGTATGTGTATGTCTGTGATGGAGCGCCGCCTGCAGCTCCTGCTCGACCAGCAGCGCTACACCGCGGTGTCCGACGAGGCCGAGCGCAGCGGCCGGAGCGTCGCTGCGGTGATCCGCAGCGCCATCGACGTCTACCTCGACCAGGACATCGCCGTCCGGCAGGCCGGCCTGGACCGGTTCCTGCGCCTCGTCCCCGACGAGGACGGCTCGGACACCTGGGACGACACTCGCCGACTCCTCGAGGCCGACCCGCTCCCCGACGTCCCGTGACGGGCTACTTCGTCGACACCGCCGTCTTCGCGTATGCCGTCGGCGCGCCGCACCCCCACCGCGACGGGTGCCGCTCGTTCCTCCGGTCCGCCGCGAGACACCGCATACCGCTGCACGCCAGCTCCGAGGCGGTCCAGGAGTTCCTCTTCCACCGTCTGCGACGGGGAGGTCGTGCCGCTGCTGTCGCCCAGACGCGCGCGATGATGGACGGCCTGGTCCTGCACCCGGTGGACCAGCAGGTGCTCGACCGCTGCCTCGAGCTCGTCACGACGACGCCGCTGCGCGGGCGTGACGCGGTGCACGCCGCCACCGCCTTGCTCGCGGGCTTCGACGAGATCGTCACGACGGACGCAGACTTCGCGGGCTGCGGCCTCCGCGTAGTCCCCCCCGCGCGGGCCTGACCCCGTTCTGGACATCGCTTCCTGGGGACCGGGTCCCAGAAAGCGATGTCCAGAAGGTCAGGTCAGGCCCAGGCGAGGGCCCGGGCAGGGTCCTCCAGGAGGGCCGCCAGGTCGGCGAGGAACATCGAGCCCAGCTCGCCGTCGATGAGGCGGTGGTCGAAGCTCACCGCCAGCTGGGTCACCCAGCGCGGCTCGATCCGCTCCTGCTCCCCGCTGCCCACGACCCACGGCATACGCCGGACCGCGCCGAAGCACACGATCGCCGACTCCCCCGGGTTGATGATCGGCGTGCCCGTGTCGACGCCGAAGACGCCGACGTTGGTGATGGTGATCGTCCCGCCGGACATGTCCGCCGGCTGGGTGCGCCCGGCCTTCGCGGTCGCGACCAGGTCGGTCATCGCCTCCGCGAGCTGGCGCAGGTCCATCAGGTCGGCGTCCTTGATGTTGGGCACCACGAGGCCGCGCGGGGTGGCGGCGGCGATGCCCAGGTTGAGGTAGTTGCGCTGCACGATCTGCTGCGCGTCCTCGTCCCACACGGCGTTCACGCCCGGGTTGCGGCGCACCGCCACGGTCATCGCCTTGGCCAGGACGAGCAACGGGTTGATCCGCAGGTCGCGCAGGGCACGGTCCGCCTTGAGCCGCTCGATGAGCTCCATCGTGCGGGTCACGTCGACGGTGATGAACTCGGTGACGTGCGGCGCGCTGAACGCCGACCCGACCATGGCCTGGGCGGTCATCTTCCGGACGCCCTTGACGTCGATCCGCTCCTCGCGCTCGCCGGAGCGGTCGAGCACCGGCCGCTGGTATGCGCTCGCGCCGGTCGCCGGGGCGGAGGCGCCCTCGACCTCCGGTGCGGTCGGGGCGCCACCAGGGTCGTCGCCCGGTGCAGCAGGTGAGGACCCTCCGTCGACGAAGGCATCGATGTCGGAGCGCCGGACGATCCCGGTCGGGCCGGCGGCCGTGACCTGGTTGATGTCCACGCCGCGGTCCTGGGCGTACTTGCGCACCGGGGGCGAGGCCTTGGCCTTGCGCTGCGGCGTGGCGTCCGCCTCGGCCTCGGCACCGGACGCGCCCCGCCGCCGCTTGCGCCGGGTCGTCGACCCCTCGATCGCGCCGTAGCCGACGAGCATCGCCTCCCGCTTGCTCTCGGTGCCGCCCTGCCCGCCCTCGGGCGCCGTGGGGACCAGGTCGTCGGAGGCCGCGGTCGCCTCGTCGGTGACCTCGGCCGGGTCGTTCCCGCCGGACGCGGCGGCACCCCCACCGCCGCTCGCGCCGCCCCCGTCGCCGTTGTCGATGAGCACGATCGGGGTGCCGACCTCCACCTCGTCGCCCTCGGCGGCGAGCAGCTCGGTCACCGTCCCGTCCCAGGGGATGGGCAGCTCGACCAGGGACTTCGCGGTCTCCACCTCGACGACGATGTCGTTGGTCTTCACGGTGTCGCCGACGGCGACCTTCCACTGGATGATCGTGGCCTCGACGAGACCTTCACCCGGGTCGGGGAGCTTGAACTCTGGCACGAGGGTCGCCTCTCCTTGGCGTCGGTCTTCAGTATGCGAGCAGGGTCTCGACCGCGTGCAGCACACGGTCCAGGTCGGGGAGGAAGACCTCCTCGTGCCGGCTCGGCGGGTAGGGGATGTTGTAGCCGCCGACCCGGAGCACCGGGGCCTCGAGGTGGTAGAAGCAGTGCTCCTGCACGTGGGCGGCCAGCTCGGAGGTGATGCTGGAGAAGGTCTGCGCCTCGGACAGCGCGATGCACCGACCGGTCTTGCGCACCGACTCCTCGATGAGCTCGGTGTCCAACGGCGACAGCGAGCGCAGGTCGACGACCTCGATGGAGGGTCCGTCCTCCAGCTCGGCCGCCTGCGCCGCCGCGTGGGCCACCTTGACCATGGGGCCGTAGGTGAGGACGGTGACGTCGCTGCCCTCGACGCGGACGACGGCCTCGTCGAGCTGGTTCGGCGCGTCGTCGAGGTCCACTCCCTGGCCACCGTGCTCACCGAGGTCGAGCACGCCGCGCTCGTGGTAGCGGCGCTTGGGCTCGTAGAAGATCACCGGGTCGTCGCTGGCGATGGCCTGCTGCATCATCCAGTAGGCGTCCTCGGTGCTGGAGCAGGTGACCACCCGCAGCCCGGCGGTGTGGGCGAAGTAGGACTCGTTGGACTCGCTGTGGTGCTCGACGGCACCGATGCCGCCGCCGTAGGGGATGCGGATGACCATCGGCACCTTGAGCGCGCCCAGGCTGCGGTTGTGCATCTTGGCGACCTGGCTGACGATGTTGTCGAAGGCGGGGTAGACGAAGCCGTCGAACTGGATCTCGACGACCGGTCGGTAGCCGCGCAGGGCCAGCCCGATCGCGGAGCCGACGATCCCGGACTCCGCCAGCGGGGTGTCGATGACGCGGTCCTCGCCGAAGTCCTTCTGCAGCCCTTCGGTGATGCGGAAGACCCCGCCGAGCTTGCCGACGTCCTCGCCCATGAGGACCACCTTGGGGTCCCGCTCCATCGCCGCCCGCATGCCGGCGTTCAGCGCCTTGGCGATGGTCATCCGGGTCCCGGTGCTGGTGCCGCGTGCGGCGCCGCTCTGCGTGCTCATCGCGCCCCCTCAGTCCTCGAACCCGGCCTGGTAGTCCGCGAACAGCGCGGACTCGCGCTCGATGAGCGTGTGCGGCTCGGCATACACGTGCGCGAACATCTCCTCGTGCGGCGGGTCGGGCATGGTCTGGCACGCCTTGCGGATCCGCGCGGCGAGCTGGTCGGCCTCTCCTTCAGTCTGCTCGACCCACGCGTCGTCGATGACTCCCTCGCTGGTGAGGTATGCCGTCATCCGGTCGATCGGGTCCTTCGCCTTCCAGGCGTCCACCTCGGCGGAGATGCGGTACTTCGTCGGGTCGTCGGAGGTCGTGTGCGCACCCATCCGGTAGGTGAACGCCTCGATCAGCGTCGGCCCCTGGCCGCTCCGCGCCCGCTCCAGGGCGTGCCGGGTGACGGCATAGCTGGCGAGCACGTCGTTGCCGTCCACCCGGATCCCGGGGAAGCCGAAGCCGTCGGCGCGGCGGTAGGGCGGGATGGTGAACTGGCGGTCGTTCGGCTCGGAGATGGCCCAGTGGTTGTTCTGCACGTAGAACACGACCGGGGCGTTCGTCACGGAGGCGAAGACCAACGACTCGTTGAAGTCGCCCTGCGCGGTGCCCCCGTCACCGGTGAACGCCATCACCGCGGTGTCGCGGTCCGGGTCGCCGGTCCCGACGTCGCCGTCGCGGGCGGCGCCCATGGCGTACCCGACGGCGTGCAGCATCTGGTTGCCGATGACGATGGTGTAGAGGTGGAAGTTGTTCTCGTTGGAGTCCCACCCCCCGTGGTTGACCCCGCGGAACATGCCGAGCAGGTTCTCCGGCGGGACGCCCTTGCACCAGGCGACGCCGTGCTCGCGGTAGCCGGGGAAGGCGTAGTCCTGCGGTCGCATCGCGCGGCCCGCGCCGACCTGGGCGGCCTCCTGGCCGAGCAGGCTGGGCCACAGCCCGAGCTCCCCCTGGCGCTGCAGCGCGAACCCCTCGGCGTCCACCCTGCGGACCATGATGAGGTCGCGCAGCATGTCCTTCATCGCGGCCTGGTCGACGTCCTCGAGGTAGGCGGCGTACGGCTCGTTCGTGGCGGTCAGCTCGACCCGGGTCCCGTCGGCGGCGAGGAACTGGACCATGTCCGGCCCGCCGTCGGTGATGTCCCGCTCCGGCGGTTGGTGGTCCTGGGTCACCGGGGCGGTGCTGCTCGGCGCGACCTCGTCGTCGCTCACGCGGAACTCCTTCGTGCTGGGGACGTGGCGAGAGACGTTACCGCAGACGTCAACCTGACCTCGGGGCATGTCGTGGGGCCGCCGCCGACGCTCGTCGCGGTCATTCGCGGCCGTCGGGGAGCAGCATGCCGACGAACATCGACACGACCGAGATGATGATCGAGCCGAGGACGGCGTCCCACCAGAAGTCGTCGACCCGGAAGTCCAGCCCGAGCACGCCCGAGAGCCACGAGGTGAGCAGCAGCATCAGCGCGTTGACGACGAGGAGGAACAACCCCAGGGTGAGGATGATCAGCGGCAGCGAGAGCAGCTGGGCCAGGGGACGGACGATCGCGTTGACCAGGCCGAAGACGACGGCCACCCCGATGATGGTGAGCACCATGGCCCACCCCTGACCGCCGAACTCGATGCCGGAGATGAGGGCCGAGGCGACCCACAGCGCGACGCCGTTCGCGACGATGCCAGCAAGGATCTTCATGCCGCCATGCTCCCACGGGAGCGTCGGCACCGCCGCCCACGGCCCGCGGGGTGGTCCGGGCACGGCTGGCTAGGCTGAGCCTCATGACCGAGCAGTCCTCGCCCGTCCGCCTGCGCACCGCCCTGGCCGGAGTGCCTGCCTACGTCCCCGGCAAGCCCCCGGCACCGGTCGAGGGGGTGAGGGCCTACAAGATCTCCTCCAACGAGAACCCCTACCCCCCGCTGCCGTCGGTCACGCAGGCCATCTCCGACGCCGCGCAGCAGGTCAACCGCTACCCGGACATGGGGGTCGTGGCACTGACCGAGGCGCTGTCGGCCGAGCTCGCGCTCCCGGCGGCCCAGCTCGCCACCGGCACCGGCAGCGTCGCGGTGCTCGCCCAGCTGGTCGCGATCACCTGCGAGCCGGGCGACGAGGTGGTGTATGCCTGGCGCAGCTTCGAGGCATACCCGATCGTCGTGGCGCTGTCCGGGGCGGCCTCGGTCCAGGTGCCGCTGGACGCGGACGCGCGGCACGACCTGGACGCCATGGCGGACGCGATCACCGACCGCACCCGGCTGGTGCTGGTCTGCACCCCGAACAACCCGACCGGGCCGGCGGTCACCGAGGCCGAGCTGCGGGCCTTCCTCGACCGGGTGCCCCGCGACCTGCTGGTGGTCATCGACGAGGCCTACCTGGAGTTCACCACCGACGAGACCGTGCCGGACGCCCTGGCGCTGGCGCACGAGCGCCCGAACGTCGTCGTGCTACGCACCTTCTCCAAGGCCTACGGGCTGGCCGGGCTGCGGGTCGGGTATGCCGTCGCGCACCCGGAGATCGCGACCGCGCTGCGCAAGGCGGCGACCCCGTTCGGCGTCACCGACCTGGCCCAGGCGGCGGCGATCGCCAGCCTCGGCGCCAAGGACGAGCTGATGGTGCGGGTCAAGGAGCTGGTCGGCGAGCGGGAGCGGGTCGTGGCCGCGTTGCGCGAGCAGGGGTGGGACGTGCCGCAGGCGCAGGGCAACTTCTGCTGGCTGCCGCTCGGGGACGAGGCCGTCCCGTTCGCGCAGGCGGCCCAGGCGAAGGGGCTCATGGTGCGGCCGTTCGCGGGCGACGGCGTCCGCTGCACGATCGGCGAGACCGAGGCCAACGACCGGCTGCTCGAGGTCGCCGCGGACTGGCAGCGGTCGAGCTAGCCGGCGGGGCGCACACCTGCGGCCCGCGTCCGCGAGCTCACTGCCGACGGCGGACGGTGATCCTGGTCAGGGTGGACACGACCCAGGTCAGCGCCCAGCTGGACACCGCCACGATGATGGTCGGCACGAGCACACCCTGGCCCTGCTGGGCGACGGCGAGGCCGAAGAACCACGGCACCGTCATCCCGATCGCCCCCGCGGTCGCCATCATCCAGGCCCGGCCCCGCGGACCGGCGATGAGCTGCGCGGCGACAGCCATGACGGCGAGGTTGCCGTAGGCCATGAGCACCTGGAAGACCTCGCCCGACCCGCGCTGCACGCTCCAGGACTGCCCGGCGACCCAGGCGAGGAGACCGCCGAGCAGCATGATGGGCAGTCCCTTGCGCAACGAACCGGTGGCCACGGCGCTGGAGCCGTGGGGTGACAGGGTCATCGGGCCTCCTCCACGCCACCGAGGATAGACGTCCGGTGGGGTCCGGCGCGTCCGCTACGCGCTGCTGGTCGGGGTGACGGACTCGCCCGCGTAGGTGACGACCTGGCCCGGGCGCACCTGGGTGCCGCGCCGCATCATGGTCTCGCCGTCGACCGTGACCTCGCCGTTCTCGATCACCATCCGCGCCATGGCGCCGTCCTGGACCAGGCCGGCCAGCTTGAGCAGCTGCCCCAGCCGGATGCTCTGGTCACGGATCTCGACGGTGGCCGCGTCGGTGCCGTCGCCGTGCGCGTCGTCGGCGCCCTCGAGCAGGTCGGCGTGCTCCGGGTGCTCGGCGAGGTAGCGGGGGACGAACGGGCAGGTCGGGCGCACCCGCAGACCCTCGGCACGGGCATACCCCATCGCCTCCTCGACCAGGCGTCCGCCGAGGCCTTGCCCGCGGCCCTCGGGGTCGACGACCGTGTGCTGCAGGTCGAGGACGTCGCCCTCCAGCTCGTAGGACAGGTGGCCGACGGCGCGGCCCTCGGCCTGCGCCTCGAAGCGGTCCTGGTCAGCCAGGTGGACGATCTCCGGTCCGGTGCTCATGGGGTTCAGGGTATGCCTGCTCAGAGCCAGCCGACACGCCCGGCGAGCGCGGCGTAGCCGACGAAGGCGACGACGTCGAGCAGCGTGTGCGCGACCACCAGCGGCATCACCCGCCGGGTGCGGGTGTAGAACCAGCCGAGGATGACCCCCATGGCGACGTTGCCGACGAAGCCCCCGAAGCCCTGGTAGAGGTGGTAGCTGCCGCGCAGCAGCGCCGAGGTCAGGATGATGGTCCAGGTCGACCAGCCGGCCTGCGCCCAGCGGGTGAAGAGGTAGCCCACCGCGATGACCTCCTCGACCACGGCGTTCTGGGCAGCGGCGAGGACGAGGACCGGCACGGCCCACCAGACCGAGGGCAGGTTGGCCGGGGCGACGCTGGTGTTGACGCCGAGCTCGCGGGCGAGCAGATACAGCCCCAGGCCGGGTATGCCGATCACCGCCGCCAGCATCGTCCCCTGCACCAGGTCTCGCAGCGGCTGGCGCCGGTCCAGGCCGAGCGCCGCCCACGGCCGCGGCAGCTCACGGGCGAGCAGGTGCAGCGCGAGGACCACGGGGACGAGCGCCAGCGCGATGCCGACGAGCTGGTAGGCCAGGTCCAGCCAGGGCTGGTCGGGCGCGGAGCTGGTGTTCATGCTGGTGGTCTGCCCCGCCAGACCGCCCTGCGCGGTGAGCTTGCGGAGCAGGCTGAGCAGGGACCAGACGGCGGACGCGCCCAGGCTGACGCCGAGCACGAGCACGGTCTCGGTCAGCAGGCTGCGGCGGGGCAGCGTGCTGGGTGGTGCCGGCAGCTGGGTGCTCACCCGTCCAGGCTATGTCGTGGCGCCGGCCCGGGGGCTGCCACACCGGACGGTCGAGCCGCCAGGGACGCGGAGGGACGCTGGCCGGGCACCCGGTCACGGATCCAGGGTGCCCGGCCAGCGGGGCGGGCGGCAGGGAGTGCAGCGCAGGGGTGGCTGCTCCGCCCGGGCCTGACAGGTTAGTCCCCGTCAGTCGTCATCGTCGTCATCGTCGTCGTCCCAGTCGTCATCGTCGTCGTCGCACTCCTCCCAGCCGTCGTCGTCCCAGCACGCGGGAGCGGGCTGGACCGGCGCCGGCTGGGCCGGGGCGGGCTGCACGGGGGCGGGCTGCACGGGGGCGGGCTGGACGGGGGCGGGCTGGGCCTGCTGCTCGGCCTTGCGGGCGGCCTCCTGCTCGGCCTTCTTCTTCGCCGCAGCCTTCTCCTCGGCCTTCTTCTTCTCGGCCGCCTTCTTCTTGGCCGCGGCCTGCTCGGCCTTCTTCTCCGCAGCCTGCTTCTCGGCCGCGTCCCGGGCGTCGTCGAAGCTGCCGGACAGGTCCTGGGTGCCCTGGCGCATCGCGCTGACGAGGTGCAGGCTGATGACGGCCGGTCCGCCGGCGGTGCGGGCCTGGCCGACGAGGTCGTCGGGGCCGGCGTCCGCCAGGGCGCCGGCGACGACGATCCCCTCGGTCTCCTGGGCGTCCGCGGCTGCGTCGATCCACAGCCAGCCACCGGTGAGGCCGATGAGGACCAGGGCGAGTGCTGAGGCCACCATCTTCATGATCGGCAGTCTTCCTGGCCCAGGGGAGAGTCCGGTGAGACCCGGATGAGAGTCCTCTCATCCATCGAGGCCACCCGCCCATTCCTGGTCGGCCCACTCGATCACGCGGTCACGCCACCGGGGCCGGAAGGCATAGACCGCCACCAGCCGCGCCACCGTGGCGACGCGGGCGAGCCTCAGTCGCCCTGGGTCCACCTGGTTGTCCGTCACGACCGCCGCCACGGCGTCGCCGACCGTGCGCACGGCCTCGTCCGACCACAGTCCCTGAGCGCCGCGCCACCGCGCGTGCACCTCCAGGTTGGCCAGGTCCAGGGCCGGCTCGGCCCGGCACACCGTGTCCAGGTCGATGACCGCGAGCCGGCTGCCGTCCCAGAGCAGCTGGCCGTCGTGCAGGTCGCGGTGCGCCGGCACCAGGGGTGTCCCGCCGGAGGCGGCGAGCCGCTGCGCGGTCCGCTCGATGCGGTCCGGCCACGGCGTCCCCGCGAGCAGTCCCAGGGAGGCCGACCTGGCCGCCCAGGTCCGGAGCACCTCGGCCTCGTGCCGGGGCGTGTGCTCGGCCCCCTCGGGCCCGTCGAGCCGCTGCCAGCGGGTCCACGCCGCGGCCCAGGTCCGCCAGATCTGCGGCCACCGCGGGTCGGCGGACAACCGCTGCACGGGTATGCCCCGCAGCGCCTGGTAGCGGACGGTGTCGTCGGTGAGCTCCAGCACGTCGGCGGCCTCCAGCCCGGCGGCGCGGGCGAGCCGGGCGCCGTCCACCGAGCCGGCGGCCAGGGGCGTGGCCCGTCCGGGACGGACCACCTTCAGGTAGCCGTCCTGCCGGTGCACGACCGCGCGCCGTCCTGCCCGGTGCACCAGCAGGCTGCCCGCCCGGGCGGCCCCGGCCAGAGCTGGGAGCCGGGGGTCCTGACCGGGTGGGTGGAGCTCGACGTCGCCGCCGGGGGTGAGGTGGCCCGCGCGCAGGCGACCCCTCGCGTCCCGCCCCTCGACCGCCACCCGCACCGTCCCGTCGCGCTCCGGGGCGGGCCAGGCACGCGCCACCTCCATGCCCTCCCCGGTGGTCGGGTCCTCGACCCGGGCGGGCACCTGCCAGCCCGGCCAGCGCGCCGGCGGCGCGGTGTGCGCCCACCCGTCCACGGCGTGCGCGGCCTGCGCGCCGCGGGCCAGCAGACCGCTGGCGAGCAGGTCCAGCGCGACCCGGCCCAAGGCCTCCGTCCGCTCCTCCCACAGTGGTGCCTGGGCGCGCCAGGGCTCGGCGATCCGGCCCAGCAGCGCGGCGGCCACCCAGGGTGCGTCGCTGCCGCTGTCCCCGCGGCCGTAGCCCGCCTCGAAGGCTGCGAGCAGGTCGGACCCTCGCCGATCCTGCTCCACGTCGCCCTCGGCGTCGGCGTCGACCTCCTGGACGATCCGGGCGGCGGCCATCGCGGCGAGGTCGACCTCGGGCGGGCCGGTGGCGGCGCGGTCGAGATCGGTCAGCAGCACGGAGCCGTCCGCGGCCACGAGGACCTGGTCGAGGGACAGGTCTCCGTGCAGCAGCACGGGATCACCTCCTGCTGCCTCGTCCGGCAGACCGGCCAGCGCGAGCCGGGCAGGGTGCGCCAGCGTCGGCGCGACCAGCTGCAGCTGGGCCACGGCGCGCTGCGCCGAGTCCACGACCTCGGGCCAGCCCCGCCGCGGCAGCCGCGGGACGGCAGCGGTGGGCAGCGAGTGCAGCCGGCGGACGATCGCTCCGGCCTCCCGCGCGTGCCGGAGCACCGACGTCGCGGCAGCGGAGGTGTCGTCCGGCTGCGCTGCGGCGGCCTGCAGGTCCTGGCCCTCCACCCAGGGCCACACGCTGACCCGGCCGGCGCTGTCCGGCTGCTGATCGGTCGGGCACAGGACGGGTATGCCGCACCCCGCCAGCGCCTGGGTGACGCGCGTCATCCGCTCCCGGTGCGGCTGCGCGGTGATGCGGACGACGCGGTCGCCGTCGCGCACCACGAGGCGGCGCAGCGGGTTGTAGCGCAGCAGCCGGACCCCGTCCGAGGCCAGGTCGACGCGCGAGCGCCGCAGCGCCTTGGCCAGCGCCGGGTCGGTGGTGAGCGCGCCCCACAGCAGCTCCGCGTCCCACTGCGGGAGCGGCACCGAGAAGATCTGGTCCCCGAGGTCGTAGCGCTCGGCGCGCGCCCGGGCCTTGCCGCCCTTGGTGCGGGCGTCGCCGATCAGCGCCTGGGCCCACCCGAGCACCTGCCCGTCGGCGCCGACGAGGGCGGCGACGTGGCTCACCCCGTGCTTGGGTCGCACCCGCGTGACCGCCACCGGCGTGCGCAGCAGCGCACTCAGCCGCTCGGGGTCCACGACCAGCTCGAGCACCGGGTCGGTCGACCCTGGTCCCCCGGCCGCCGTCAGCCCCCGCCCTGTCCGCATCGTCGGCTCAGCCATGGCTCTCCTCCAGCACTCCGTCGAGGGGCGCGTGCTCCGGCGGGCCGGACCAGGTCACCCTCCCCTGCTGCAGCACGACCACCCGGTCGGCGCTGCGGGCGAGCTCCAGGTCGTGGGTGATCATGATGCTGGTCCGCCCCTTGCTCAGCTCGGTGATGGCCTCGCCCACGAGCACCACGTTGTCCGGGTCCAGCCCGGTGGTCGGCTCGTCCAGGAGCAGCACCGGTGCGTCCCGGAGGAAGGCACGGGCCAGCGAGATGCGCTGTCGCTGGCCGCCAGAGAGACTCCCGCCGCGCTCGCTGACCTCGGTCTGCAGCCCCTCCGGCAGGTCGTCGGTGAACTCGGTCACCCGGGCCAGCCGGGCGGCGCGCTGCACCTGGTGGTCACCGGCCTCCGGCCGCCCCTGGCGGATGTTCTCCTCGATGGTGCCGGTGAACAGGACGGCCTCCTGCTGCACCAGCGCGATCTGGCTCCGCAGGTCGCGCAGGTCCAGCTCGCGCAGGTCGGTCCCGTCCAGGTGCACGGTGCCGGAGCCCGGGTCCAGCAGCCGGAGCAGCAGCGAGGCGACGGTCGACTTGCCGGAGCCGGACGGTCCGACCAGCGCCACCCGCTCCCCCGCCTGGATGCGCAGGTCGACGCCGCGCAGCACCGGCAGGCCGGGCACGAACTCCAGGGTGACGTCCCGCAGCTCGACCCCGCCGCGCACGACGCCGAGCCGCACCGGGTCGGGCGGCGACACGATGTCCGGGGACTCGTCCAGCAGGTCCGCGACCCGCTCGCCGGACGCGCTGGCCCGGGCGATCCTGCCGGTGTACTTCGCGAGGTCGCGCAGCGGCTTCATCGAGGTCTTGAGGTAGGTCAGGAAGATCACCATGTCGCCGGGGGTCATCGCCCCCTGCAGCACCCGGGCGCCCCCGAGCAGAAGCACTGCCGCGGTGGCGACCCCGACGAGCACGTCCGTGCGTCGCTCCAGGCCGGCGGCGAGGCGCCGGGCGACGACCCCGTCCTTGAGGGAGCGGTTGTTCGACCCCTGGAAGGTGGCCGAGCGGTCCCCCTCCATGCCGTAGGCCTGGACGTGCGTCATCCCGGTCAAGGTCTCCTGGGCGACGTTGGCCAGCTCGCCCTCGCTGCGCCGGGTCTTCCGTGACGCGGTGGTGATCTTGCCGGTGGACAGCCGGGAGAACAGTCCGAAGATGACGATGGCGATGAGCACGATGAGGGCGAGGACCGGGTCCAGCCAGGTCATCACGCCGAGCATCGCGACGAGGGTGAAGACATTGACGACCAGCGGCATACCGGCGGTGACGGCGACCTCCTGCAGCCGGCCGACATCGGCGACCAGCCGCTGCACGACGTCACCGGACCGGGCGCGCCCGTGATAGCTGCGCGACAGTCCCTGCACGTGGTCGAAGACCTGGGCGCGCAGCCGGGTCGCGACCCGGGACCCGCCCAGCGCGAAGGCCACGGTTGCGCCGTAGTTGCACACGGCGCGCAGGCCGATGATGGCGATGGTCGCCAGCCCGCAGGCGAGCAGCAGCTGCAGGCTGGCCTGCGGCCCGTCGTCCGCGAGGTCCGCACCGAGGCTGCGGGTCAGCGCGTCGATGGCCAGCTTGGTCGGCCACGGTTCCAGCACCCGGAAGATCACCTCGGACAGCAGCAGCACACCACCTCCGGCGAGCAGCGTGCGCTGGCCGTCCAGGTGCGGCAGCACCAATCGCAGCGTCCGCCGCAGCGGGGAGGGGTCCGGTTGCCCGGTGCGGTCGCTCATCGCGCACCTGCCCCACGACGTGTGCGCAGCGGCGCCAGGGTCGAGCCCAGCACGTGCCCCCAGGAGTGCCGCTCCTCCATCCGGGCGCGGGCCGCGGCACCCATCGTGGTCGCGGCGTCCGGGTCGCTCACGAGGGCGTCGATCGCCGCCGCGAGCGCCTCCGGGTCGGACGGTGGCACGAGCACACCGGTGCGGCCGTCCTCCACCACGGAGGGGATCTGACCGATGCTGGACGCGACGACGGGGAGCCCGGCGGCGGCGTACTCGTAGACCTTGAGCGGCGAGAAGTAGTGGTCCTCGCTCTCCGGGTAGGGCGCCACCGCGACCAGGGCGCCGGACAGCGCCGCCGGGACCTGCTCGGGCGGCAGCGCGCCGGTGAGCTGGACGTCGAGACGGTGACGTGCCGCGGCCCGCTCGACCGCCTCCCGCTGCGGCCCGTCCCCGACGATCCGCAACCGCCACGGTGCCCGCGCGCGGGCGGCCGCCTCGACCAGGTCTTCCACCCCGTGCCACGGCTTGAGCGTGCCGACGAAGACGACGACGGGGTCGCCGGAGAGGTCGGGCGCGCCCGGCCGGATGCGGTCCGTGTTGACCCCGTTCGGC
Organism: Serinicoccus kebangsaanensis; assembly: GCF_008919445.1. GTDB lineage: Bacteria > Actinomycetota > Actinomycetes > Actinomycetales > Dermatophilaceae > Ornithinicoccus > Ornithinicoccus kebangsaanensis. The sequence continues at coordinate 67,257 of NZ_VSLG01000013.1, forward strand.
ACGACCACGACGTGGGTCCCGGAGGAGGCGCCGAGCCCGGCCCGGTCCCGCACCCAGGCGGCGACCCGCTCGCTGACGCAGGCGACGACGTCGGCCGACCCGGCCTGCACGCGCAGCGCGCCCTCGGTGCCGGCCTCGTCGACGAGGACCCGGTGCTGACGCTGCTCGTCGATGAGCGGGGCGTTGACCTCCAGGACCGTGCTCACCCGGTCGCCGAGACCCCGGCGCGCGGCGTGCAGGACGGTGGAGAAGAGCGAGTAGCGCTCGTAGACCACGTCCGGCGCGGCCGCGACCACGAGCTGGGCGATCCGCGCGGCGGCCTGCCGCTGCGCGACCTCCCGTCGCGCCGCAGCGCCGGACTCGTCGGGACCGGCGCCCACCTTCCCCACCGGCACGTGGTGGACCACCAGGTCCGCGAGGTCGGCCGGCACGTGCTCGGCGTCCCCCAGCCGGACGGCATACACCTCGACCTCGGCGCCGCGGGAGCGCCAGGCGCGGATGATCTCCTGGATGTGGACGCTGGCGCCCTTGGTGCCGAAGACGGGGATGCCGGGGTCGGCGCAGACGTAGGCGACGCGGGTCATCGGTCGGCTCCTGCGGTCACGGCGGCCAGGTGGGCCGCCTGGGTGGTGGTGTCGAAGTCGCGCTCGACGAGCGCCCGGGCGCGGCGGGCCACGTCGGCCCGGGGCCACCCCGGCTCGGCCACCTGCCGCAGCGCGTCGGCGACCCGGGTGGCGAGCCCGTCCCGCTCGTGCGACAGCAGCAGCCCGGTCTGCTCGTGGGTGGCGGGCTGGATCGCCTCGGGTATGCCGGTGACGTCGGTCGCGATGCACGGCACGCCGCTGGCCATCGCCTCGAGCAGGACGGTCGGCAGGCCGTCGGCGTTGCCGTCGGCGCCGACCACGCACGGGGCGACCATGACGTCGGCCCAGTCCAGCTCGGTCACCAGCTCGGCCTGGCTGCGCGAGCCGAGCAGGGTGACCACGTCGTCGAGACCCGACCTGCGCACCTGGGCGGCCAGGTCGTCCGCCAGCTCGCCCTCGCCGACGATCCGGACCTGGAGCCGGGTGCCCTCGTCGCGGAGCAGGGCGGCGGCCTGGACGAGGTGGTCGAAGCCCTTCTTCTCCACGACCCGCCCCACCGCGAGCACCCGGAGGGTGTCGCCGACGGGTGCCGGGTCGCGGTAGGTGAAGCGGCACAGCTCGAGACCGTTGCGCACCAGGGCCACCTTGGGCTCGAGCGCGGGGTCGACCTGCTCGACCAGGAACCGGCGGTTGTAGTCGCTGATGGTGACGACGGTGGACGCCCGGCGCAGCACCTCGCGCAGCACCACGCGGTCCACGTCGTCGTGGAAGAGGTCCTTGGCGTGCGTCGTGACGGTGAAGGGTATGCCGGTGAGGGCGCTGGCGATGGTGGTGCACCAGGAGGCCATGTTGGCGAAGTGGACGTGCACCCGGGTGATGCCGTCACGGCGCAGCCGCAGCGCCAGGTCCACGCCCTGGGCGACGTCGGAGGGGTCGAGCCGGACGAGCAGCGGCATCAGCTCGCCCAGCCGGGCGCCGAAGTCGGGCAGCTCGGCCTGCGCCCGGGCGAAGACCTCCCACTCGGCGGACAGCTTGTGCGCCCGCGGCAGGTGCGTGACCGGGGCCTGGACCTGGGCCAGCTGCGGGTGGAACCGGGAGTCGGTGGTCGGCCGCAGGGCATAGATGGCCAGGTCCTCACCGGCGGCCTCGCGGGCCAGGATCTCGGTGACGACGAAGGTCTCGGAGAAGCGGGGGTAGACCTTGAGCACGTAGGCGATGCGTTCAGACGGCAACGGACAGCCCTTCCTCGCGACCGGACAGGCCTTCGGGGGCCAGGGCCGGCGAACTGCGGACCAGCCGGGCGGCCGAGCTCGCGACCGCGCGCAGCCCACCGAGGTCGAGGGACCCCCGGTCGACGCGACGGTGCACGGCCCGGGTCCACCACCGGCTGATCGCCGCCGGCGACAGGTCGTCCTCGCGCAGCAGGTCGGTGGCCCCGACGGCGGCGAGGGCCCGCGCCCTGATGAGCTGCTCGGTGCGGGGGCGCTCCCGGGGCACGAGCAGCGCCGGGACGTCGGTGGCCAGGGTCTCGGCGACGGTGTTGTAGCCGGCCATGGAGACCGAGGCCGCGGACCGCCGGATGAGCCCGGCCGCGTCGTCGACGCTGCGGGTCACGGCCGTGCGCCGCCCGGCCTCGCGCTCGACCGCACGGTGGTCGGCGTCGGACATCTGGGGGCCGGTGATGAGGATGTGCCGGTGGCCTGCCGGCACCTCGGCCGCGGCCGCGGCCAGGCAGAGCCGGGTGCCGTCGCTGCCGCCACCGGCGGTGGTCACCAGGTAGGGCTGCTCCGGCTCCAGGTGGGTCGGCTCCTCGGCCCGCCCGTGCGCCAGGAACCCCTGGTAGCGCACCAGCGGGGCCAGCTCGGCGGGCAGCTCACCCGAGGCGCGCAGGTCGTGTACCCCGGGGTCGCCGTAGATCCAGATCTCGTCGTAGAGCTCGGCCACCAGGTCGGACGGTGTGCTGCGCCACTCGGAGGCGACGGCCTCGGGCGTGTCGAGGACGTCGCGCAGCCCGAGCACGAAGCGGGTCTGCGGCAGCTCGCGCCGCATGGCGTGCAGCCCCGCGAGCAGCTCCCCACCGACGCCCAGGGCGTGCCGGTCGACGACGACCAGGTCCGGCCGGAAGGCCAGGCCGGTGGCCCGCACGATCTCCCCCCGCACCGACAGCACCGCGTCCATGCCGAGGTCGAGGTGACGCGGCCCATACCCCCGCCGCTCCGCGCTCTTGCCGATCCCCGGCAGCGTGACGACGTCGAAGCCGCGCGGCAGGCTGCGGGCCGCGGCACCGGAGACACCGTTGAGCAGCAGACCCGTGACCAGGCTCCCGGTGAGGACGGGGATCCGCTGGGCGAGGGTGTGCGCCAGGGCGCGGTTGCGCCGGAAGTGCCCCAGACCCTGCGAGTCGTGGGAGTAGAAGACCACGCGCAGCGGCTCGCCGCTGCCACGGGTGGCGGTGACGCTGGTGCCCGTGTCCATCTCGTCCTCTCCCGCCCGACCCGGTGGCCGGGGCGTAGGGATGAGTGAACACAGCGTGAATGAGCGGCACATGACACACCGATGAGAGTCTTCTCATCGGCTCGTCACCGGCCGGAAAGGGTGACCTCTCGGGTCAGCGCTCGAAGCGGTAGCCCACGCCGCGGACCGTGGAGATCCGGTCGGCGCCGAGCTTGGCGCGCAGGTAGCGGATGTAGACGTCGACGACGTTGGAGTTGCCGGTGACCTCGAAGCCCCACACCCGGTCGAGCAGCTGGTCCCGGCTGAGCACCTGACCGGCGTGGTCCATGAGCTCCCGGGCGAGGGTGAACTCGCGCGCGGAGAGCTCGGCCGGCCGGCCCTCGACGGTCACCGTCCGGGCCGGGATGTCCAGCCGCACCCCACCGACGTCGAGCACGTCCTCGCTGCCCCCCGCCCGCTGCGCCTCCGCGTGCTGGCGCAGCCGCAGCTTGACCCGCGCCCGCAGCTCCTCCACGCGGAACGGCTTGGGCAGGTAGTCCTCGGCCCCGCTCTCCAGCCCGTGGACGGTGTCCTCCACCGAGTCCCGCGCGGTGCACATGATCACCGGCACCGGCTCGTCCATGGTCCGCAGCATCCGCAGCACGGTGAAGCCGTCCATCTTGGGCAGCCCCACGTCCAGCACGACCAGGTCGACGTCGGCCGCGGTCGCGGCCTCGAGGGCGGCGATCCCGTCACTGACCAGCGTGGTCCGGTGCCCGTCGCCCCGCAGCCCGCGGTCGATCACCCGGGCGATGCCCTCCTCGTCCTCAGCGATCAGGATGTGCGCCATGCGGGCAGACTACCCACCCGGGTGCAGGCTGCTCGCCCGCTCCGGCGGCGCCGTGGGGGCGCTGACCCGGTGGGCCGTCGGCGCGCTCACGACGGGGATCCAGATGGTGAACCTCGACCCCAGCCCCTCGACCGAGTCGACCGCGACGGCGCCTCCGTGCGCCTCGGCGATGGCGGACACGATGGCCAGCCCCAGCCCGCTGCCCTCGACCTGGCCCGCCGAGGAGGCCCGGCCGAACCGCTCGAAGACCCGCTCCTGCTCTGTCTCCGGTATGCCCGTGCCGTGGTCGGAGACGGACAGGGCGAGGTAGCGGCGGGCGGTGCGCGCGCCGCGCTCGATCGCGCGCTCGCGCTGCGGGTCGTCCTTGTCCACCCACCCGGTGCGCAGCTCGATGACGCTGCCGTGCTCGCTGAACTTCACCGCGTTGGCCGCCAGCTGCACCACCGCCTGGATGGCCCGGTGCCGGTCGAGCCTCATCTCGCCCTCGGCGTCCGCGGCGAGCTGCCACTGCCGCTCGCCCAGCGCGGTGACGCGCTCCATGCACTCGACCGCGAGCTCGGTCACGTCGGCCGGGGTGGGGCGCAGGAAGTCCTGCCGCTGCGCCTTGGCCAGGACCAGCAGGTCGTCGACCAGGCGCTGCATCCGGTCCACCTCGTCCAGCATCAGGGTCCGGGTGGCGGTGACCTCTGCCGGGTCCTCCGGGCGCAGCAGCTCGGCGTTGCCGCGCAGGATGGTCAACGGCGTCCGCAGCTCGTGCGCGGCGTCGTCGAGGAACTGGCGCTGCATCCGGACGCCGTCCTGGATCCGGTCGAGCATCGCGTTGAAGCGGTGCGCCAGCTGGGTGATGTCGGTGTCCCCGGAGACCTCGACCCGTCGGGACAGGTCGTCGGTGCTGACCTGCGCCGTGGCGTCCTGCAGCTCGCGCAGCGGGCGCAGCAGCCGACCCAGCACGACGTGCGCCAGGACACCGGCGACGACGAGCGATCCCAGCCCGACACCGGCATACGTCCAGACCCGGCGCCAGATGTTGCCGTTCAGGGTGCCGGAGTCGATGGCGATGACGAAGGTCCCCTCCCGCTCCTCCTCCGGCAGCTGCACGTCCGCGATCATCACGGTCAGGGTGGTGCCCTGCGTGTCCACGGTGTCGATCACGGCGCGCCCCGGCTCGACGTCCGTCTCGCGAACCAGCGCGAGCACGTCCGGGTGGTCGACGCGGAAGGTCCTCTCCCCTCCGTCCTGCAACGTCGGCTGGCCGTCGATCACCGCGAGGAAGGCCTCGTTGGGCGAGGCGACCGACGTCTCCAGGAAGGCCCGCAGGAGCGCGTCCACCTCCTCGTAGGGTTCGTTGTCCACCTCGGGCCCGGACTCGGCGAGACTCGTCACCTCCTGGACCTCCTGCTCCAGGTCGGCCTGGACCCGGTCCTGCAACGACCGGAACTGGACGGCGAAGGACAGCACGCCGGTGAGCGCGATCCCCAGCGCCATCATGCTGACCATCATCACCAGGAGGCGCCGCCGGACGGTCCAGCCGCGGTGTCCGTCGGCGTTCATGGCCGCGCCGACGCCCCGTCGGCGAGCAGGGCGAAGGAGACCAGCCAGTGCGTGGCCATGAAGTCGCCCTCGGTGACGTGGGACAGCACCGCGTCCTCCTGCTCGTCGGCAGCCTCCCGCAGCCGCGCGGCCGCCGGAGCGTGACTCCAGGGTGCCAGAGTCCGCAGGGCCCACGCGCGGGACAAAGCGAGCCCGAGCAGGTGCGCACCCTGCCCGTCGGTGGGGTCCAGCACCCGTGGCACCGCGAGCAGGTGCTCGTGCCGCCCCGCTCCGAGGTCGGGCAGGACGCGGGCCAGCCAGGCCGCGGCCTCCTCCGCGTCGAGCACGTCGACCATGAGCATCGCCTCGGTCAGCGCCGGGGAGAGGAAGTCCGAGCCTCCGGGCTCCTGGTCGGTGGGGGCCGGGCCGTCCTCGCCGAACCAGCCGCGGGCGGCCTCGTCGCAGGCACGCACCACGTCGTCACGACCGAGCCGTCGGTAGGCGTCGCGCAGCAGCAGGAGCGCGAAGGCGTCGTTCTGGTGCTTCCCGTGCCGCACCGGGTATGCCTGGCGTTCCAGGTGGTCCAGCACGTGTCCGGCGAGCAGGTCGGCGAGCGGCGCCAGCGCGTCGGACCAGCGGCGCGCCTGCACGTCCCGGGAGCCGAGCCGGTCGGCGGCGGCCGCCAGCTGCGCCGCCCAGGCCCAGCCGTAGGGCCGCTCGAAGCCCGGGCGATCCCGCAGGTAGGCGACCTCGACGGCGAGGTTCGCCGGGGTGAGCCGCTCCGACAGCAGCGCCCGGGCGGCGGCCGCCTCGCGCTCGCCGAGCGCGTCGGCATACCTGTCCAGGAGGGTGACCAGGGACCACTGCATGTGCACGCACGAGTGCCAGTCGAAGGAGCCGAAGAAGGCGGGGTGCAGCCGCTGCGGCGTGACGTCGGTGTCGTCCGGGCCGGTGACGACGTGCCCCGGAGCCCACGGGTATACCCTGCCGATCACCTCGCGCGCCAGCCTGCCCCAGGCGGCGGCGTGGCGGCCCGCCACGGTCTCGTGGTGCCCGTCGTGCGGGGGCTGCGGCGGCTGGGCGGGTGCGGAAGGTGTCACGGGTCCATTACTACACTCGCGCACCATGACGGAGGACGCGCGGCACTACTTCACGGCGCTGGGCGAGGGGAGGTATCAGCCGACCGAGCACGTCCAGGGTGCCTGGTCGCCGGAGGAGCAGCACGTCGCGCCGGTGATCGGCCTGCTGCTGCACACGCTCGAGCTGAACCACCCGCGCGAGGGGCTGCAGTGGGCCCGGTTGAGCGTCGACATCCTCGGGTTCATCCGCCGGGAGGAGATGACGGTCACCACCCGGGTGCTGCGCCCCGGGCGGACGATCGAGCTGCTCGAGGCCGGCGTCGAGATCGGCGGCCGGGCCGCGGTGCGGCTCACGGCGTGGCGGCTGGTGCAGGGCGACACCGCGCAGGTGGCGGCCGACGAGGAGCCCGAGCTGCCCGGGCCCGACGGGCTCGAGCCGTGGGCCGGGATGAGCCACTGGGGCGGCGGCTTCATCCGCTCGCTGGACTTCCGCTCGGTGCCGGGGGCCCGTGCCGGCCGGGGGCGGACCTGGGTCCGCACGTCCGTCGCTCTGGTCGGCGGCGCGGAGCAGGCATCGGCCCTGGCGTCCTGGGTGGGGCTCTTGGACACCGCGAACGGCACGGCGGGCCGCGAGGCGCCGCGCGACTGGCTCTACCCCAACGTCGACCTCACGCTGCACCTGCACCGGATCCCGGAGGGCCCGTGGGTGGGGCTGGACACCCGGGTGGCGTGGGGACCGACCGGCGTCGGGCAGACGTCGTCGGTGGTCCACGACGCGCAGGGGCCGGTGGGAACGGTGGTGCAGGCGCTCACATTGAGGCCGGTGACGTGACGTCTGGGGCACGTGGTGCTACGATGTGACACAAATCACAGTATCTGGATGCAACGAATCCGCTCACGAGAACGTCTAGGTAGTGTCGGTTCGGGACAGCCGACACACCCCGTCGTGAGGGGCCGCCTCGTGCGGGACGGTGGGGGTGACAGGAGGGTGGGGCGCCGGTTCAGGGACCGGCGCCCCACCACCCGCACCCTCATCGCGTCGCCGGTCACGCCCCAGACCTAGACTGACGGGACGAGACCTTGGAGGTGTCGCCCGATGACCCGCAGACGCCGAAGCACCCTCGCCGTGGCGGCGTTGAGCCTCTCCGCCGCCCTGGTCGGATGCGGAGACATGGACGGTTCCACCGGGGCGGACCCCACCAGCCCGGCACCCACCTCCGCGACGGAGGACGACGGCGCCGACGACAGCGAGGATGCTGCCACGATGTCCCCCAGCACGAGCGCACCCGGCGAGGGCGACAAGCCGCGCCAGACCGCCCTTCCCTCCACCCCGGGCGCCGAGGCGTCCCTCCCGCTGGGCGCGGTCCCCGACGCGATCGTGCAGCGCGACGACGTGCAGACCGCGATCGCGGCCGAGGCCAAGCGGACCGGCGTCGAGCCGGACGCCGTCACGGTCGCCGGCTACGCCGACGTGACGTGGAACGACGGCTCCCTCGGGTGCCCGACCGAGGGGATGATGTATACCCAGGCCCTGGTCCCCGGGCACCAGCTGGTGCTGGAGGTCGACGGCAGCTACGCCAGCTACCACGCGGCCGAGGGCAAGACCTTCTCCTTCTGCGCCCAGCCGGTCGCCCCCGCCCCCTCGCAGTCCTTCGGCGGCCCGGTCACCGACCGCTGACGTCCTTCGGCGGACGGGTCACCGACCGCTGACCGGCTCAGCTCCGACTGAGCGAGCCGCCGCGGGCGTGCTGTCCGGGCTCAGCAGGTCCACTGTGCTGTCCGAGCTCAGCAGGTCCACTTCACCTGGACGAGGTCACCTCGCGGTGACCTCGGGGTGACTGTCCGCCCCGACCCGACACAGGGCGTCGCGGTCGATGTCGGTGGTGGTGGCGATCGTGCGGGGCACGGCTCCCACTGTGCCCTGGATCGGACTCAGAAGGGCGGTGGAGCGTCGGGCTGATCGCCCCAGGGCCGCCGTAGGTCGCTGTCCTTGCTCTTGCTCACGCTGTCGGTCTTGCTCGTGCTGTCAGTCGTGCTCGTGCTCTCGGTCTTGCTCGTGCTGTCGGTTGCTGGGTCGGGGGGCGTGGCGAACCCGAGGAGGTTGGGGAGGGTGGCCAGGTCCTCGCGCGGCCCGTGGCGTCGCTGCCCGTCGCGGCCGCGGTGGGTGAGGGTGATCCAGCCGGTGAGTCGTGGGTCGTGGTCGGTGGCGCCGTCCGCGTCGTCGTCATCGGCGAGCAGGGCCGCCGTGCCTCGGTGGGCGAGCGCGGTGTAGAGCGCGCGGCAGGCCAGGTCGAGGTCGTCCTCGTGCCCGCCGCAGACGGTGTCGCTCTCGTCGCCGCCCGTGTGGCCCGCGACGGCCTCGCCGCCCGTGCCGGCTGCGTCGGCCTGGGCGCGGATGGTGGGGAGGTACTGGCGGTAGTCGTGTGAGCGGGTCCGTTCGATCTGGCCCAGCAGGGTCTGCCAGGTCAGGTCGCGGTTGGGGGCCATCGTGGTGGACCACCAGCCCGCGGTTTTGAGCTGGTGGCTCGCGACGTCCTTGAGGCTCAGGTTGGTCTCGGTCGTCGCCCCACCATCACCCCAGGGCGTCTCGTGGTCGATCTCGCACGCGGCTGCCGGTCGCCGGTTGCCCGGGGCACGGGAGTAGACGTCCGCGGCGATGATCTGTCGGCGCATCGCGGCGTCCGGACGGTAGGAGGTGATGCTGCGCTCGATCAGCCGCCCGTCCGCCGGGTCGGTCAACAGCCTGGACAAGACGGCACCTGGCGTCAGGGCCAGCTCCCGGGCGTGCCCTGGCGTGATGAAGGCAGAGTGCCGCCCCACGATCTCGCCCACGGCGCCCACGGGCCTGGACCGGGGGTCGCCCGAGCGGTCAGGGCCGAGGCGATCCGGTGGTGAGAGTGGTGGATCGCCGTGAAGGTCGCGGGGTGGATCGTCGCCCGAGCGCTCTGGACCGGATCGATACGGTGAGGCGGGTGGTGCTTCGCCGTGCTCGCGGTCGGGGTCGCCGTGCCGTGCATCGTCGCCCGAGCGCTCCGGCCTGGGACGATCCGGTGGGACAGGCGGTCCTCCGCCATGCTTGCCGGGTGGGCCCTCGGCCGCGTCTGCGGACCGGCTGGTCGAGGGGGACGAGAAGGTGGTCCATGGCACCACGACCTGCAGCGAGATGTGGGGCTGGGCGGTGACGACCTGCGCGATGTGCTCGGCTCCGCCCGGTGTGAGCAGCGGGTCGGTGTCGCTCTCGGGCGGGTCCACCCGGCCATGCAGCAGCAGGGTCTGGGCCACGTCCGAGCGCAGCTGCGCCAGGGTCCGCTCGTCGCCGCCCTTGCGCAGCGCCCTGGCGCAGGCGTCCACCCGTTGGGAGATCGCGCAGAGGCTGGTCAGCGGGCCGGTGATCGCGAGCGTGGCGGTGGAGTCGTCGTCGATCCGCATCCAGAGTCGCCGCTCGGCGCGTGCCTTACGGCGACGCTCACGCTCGGACTGCACGTCCTGGCCCTCGACCCGCACCGCCTCCCGCTCGAGGGCGGCCCAGAACTCCGCGGCGTGCCAGGGTCGGTCCAGCAGCTGGCCGTCCGGCCCGAGGCGCTCCGGCACCACTGTCGCGGCATCGGACCCGAACAGTGCTTCGGCCACCAGCGCTCCCGACTCGGCAGGCAGGGACCCGCACCGGTCCCAGAAGCCGCGCACATGGCCCCAGCCGGCCAGGCCGCTGCGCAGCGCCTCGTGCACCACGGTGCGCACCGACACCGGCGCACAGGCCACGCCGACGAGCTGCCGTGCCTCCTTGATGCCCACACCCAGGGCGATCTGCAGCTCGGCGCACGCGAGCCGCTTCGTCTCGGCCCGCCAGCGTCGACGCTGACCGGCGGAGAGCTCCTCGACGTCGGAGAACCCCTTGTCCGCCAGCAAGGCGCTGCCGACCTCGGCGGCCAGCTCGCGGGCCGATGTCAGCAGCTCCGCCTCCAGCGTGGAACGCCGCGCCGCGACCTCCCGCACCTGCGCCACCGCCGTCGAACCACCACTGCTGTCCCGCACGACCCGCCGCCCGGCCTCGGTGTCCGGCCGGGCCGACGGGCGCCGCGACGGCGCCGCCGAGTCCCGTGGTGAAGTCGACGAGGACTGCTGCGGGGTCGACGACGGCTGTGGTGGAGTCGACAAGGACTGTGGAGGGGAGGGATCAGGTGGAGCAGCAGAGGGGCCAGCCAGCTCCAGGACCACGCGACATCCCCCGGGCGAGGACGTCTGCACCCGCGGGTGGGACTGCACGAGTCGCTGCAGCCGCGCCTCGCACACGGTCGACCCACGCGGCCGCTCGTGCGCGGCCCCTAGAACCCTGAGTCGTCGATCCATCGCCCCTCCCTCCAATACCTCGAACTTAGCACACATGTTCGAATCAACGCAAGCCCACGCCGCCCCCACGTCCCCCATGCCGCCACTGAGAAGGATGGGGAGGTGAGTACGACCCACCACGGTCGGCCAACACGGGCCGCGTGCAGGGTGAGGAGATGGACCTGAGGTCGGACGACGCGACGATCCCTGGCCTCGTGGGCGACGGGTGACGCGTGGTCGCGCGCTCGTGGGCCGCATAGCGACGAGTCGAACCCTAGGGGGCTGGTGTCACGCGTGGGGCCTGCGGGGACCGGTGCTCAGCCGAAGGCCGCGGCGAAGCCCAGGGCCAGGTCTTCGCGCAGGTCGTCGGGGTCCTCCAGGCCCACGGAGAGCCGGATCGTGCCCTCGGTGATCCCGGCCGCGCGGCGTGCCTCCTCCGGCAGCCGACGGTGCGTCGTGGTCGCCGGGTGGGTGGTGAGCGACTTGGTGTCGCCCAGGTTGTTGGAGATGTCGACGACCCGCAGCGCGTTCATGAAGGCGAAGGTCTCCGCCTGGCCGGCGTCGAGGGTGAACGTCACCACCGTCCCACCGCCGCTCATCTGACGCCGGGCCAGCTCGGCCTGCGGGTGCGACTCGAGCCACGGGTGGTGCACCGCACGCACTCTGGGGTCGGCCTCGAGCTCGCGCGCCAGCGCCAGGGCGGTGGCCGCCTGCCGCTCGACCCGGAGGGTCATGGTCTCCAGTCCCTTGAGCGTCACCCAGGCGTTGAACGGCGACATCGCCGGCCCGGTGTGCCGCAGCAGCGTCTGGATGGGCCCGCCCACCAGCTCGGTGGGGCCGAGGATCATCCCGCCCATGACCCTGCCCTGGCCGTCGATGTGCTTGGTCGTGGAGTAGACGACGATGTCGGCGCCGTGCTCCAGCGGCTGGGAGAAGACGGGGGTCCCGAAGACGTTGTCCACCACGACCGCCGCCCCGGCGGCGTGCGCGAGCTCGCTCACCGCCGCGATGTCGACGAGCTCCTGGGTGGGGTTGCTGGGCGTCTCGAAGAAGACTGCCGCGGCAGGTGTGGCCAGGGCCTCGCGCCAGGCCTCCAGGTCGCGCCCGTCGACGAAGGTGCTCTCCACACCCCACCGGCGCAGCACCTCGTCGATGATGACGAAGCAGGAGCCGAAGAGCGCCCGGCTCGCGACGATCCTGTCCCCGGCCGCGCAGAGTCCGCCGAGGGCGGTGAAGACGGCGGACATCCCGGAGGCGGTGGCCTGCGCCGCCTCCGCCCCGTGCATCAGCCGCATCCGCTCCTCGAGCATCGCGACCGTGGGGTTGCCGTAGCGGGTGTAGACGAAGCGCTCGATCTCCTCGGCGAACGCCGCCTGCGCCTCTTCGGCGTTCGGGTAGACGTAGCCCGACGTCGGGTAGAGCGCCTCGGCGGTCTCCTCGAACGGGCTGCGCATCAGGCCGCCGCGCACTGCAAGGGTGTCCGGCCGCCATCCGTCGGGGGTGTCCATGGGGGTCCAATCTAGGCCCACCGCCGTGCTCCCGCCGCATCGCCTCCGGCGCCCGCCGGTATGCCGTCCGCGCAGGTCAGAGCTGGTGCCGAAGAGTCTGCGGGGCGCTGGTCGGCGTCCCGCAGGTCAGTCGGGCAGGCTCGCCACGCCGCGTGGATCCACCGCGAGGCGCACGCTGTCCCCGGGGTGCGGACCGAGGTCGGCCGAGATCGCGGCGACCCGGCCCAGACCGTCGACCTCGACCTCGAGGTGCACGGCGTCGGACACGGTCGTGGAGCGCAGGACGGACCCGCGCAGCGGCCCGGCCGGGTCGACGCGCAGGGCGCTGCGGCGCAGGGCGAGGACCGGGTCGGCCGGGTCTGGGCCAACCACACGCGACGCTCGGTGGGGGTCGGGGAGGTGGGCGCGCAGGGCGTCCGCGGCGGCCCCGGTGAGGACCGTCTCGAAGCCGATGAAGGACGCCACCTCGCGGGAGACGGGCCGGCGCCAGACCTCCGTCGAGGGCCCCTCCTGGGCGATCCGGCCGTCCAGCATCACCGCCATCCGGTCCGCGACGGTGAAGGCCTCGTCGTGGTCGTGGGTCACCAGCACCGCGGTGGTGCCGGTGGAGACCAGGATCTCCCGCAGGTCGCCGGCCAGGCGGTCCCGCAAGGCCCGGTCCAGTGAGCTGAGCGGCTCGTCCAGCAGCAGCAGCTGAGGGTCCGCGGCCAACGACCGCGCCAGCGCCACCCGCTGCTGCTCGCCGCCGGAGAGCGTCGGCGGGCGGCGGTCGGCATACCCCGGCAGCCCGACCAGCTCCAGCAGCTCGGCGACCCGGGTCGCCCGGGCCCGTCGACCGACCCCACGCAGCCGCATCGGGTAGCCGATGTTGTCGGCCACGCTGCCCTGGGCGAAGAGCTGCCCGTCCTGGAACATCAACGCGAAGCCACGCTCGTGCGTGGGCACGCCAGCGAGGTCGGCGCCGCGCCACGCGATCGAGCCGGCGGCGGGGCGCTCCAGCCCGGCGACGGCGCGCAGCAGCGTCGACTTGCCGCAGCCCGAGGGCCCGAGCACGGCGAGCACGTCACCCTCGGCCACCTGCAGCGACACGTCGTCGACGGCGGTGGCGCCCGGGAAGGCGACGGTGAGATCGGTGAGCTCCAGCATCAGAAGGCACCGACCGATCCCACGCGGAGCCGCTCGACCACGCCCATGACCACGACCGTCACCAGGGCGAGCAGGACGCTGGCGGCGAGCGCCATGCCGAGGTGCTCGGCGCCCGGCCGGGAGATGAGCTGGTAGATCACGACGGGGACCGTCGGGCGGTCCGGCCGCGCCAGGAAGCTGGTGGCGCCGAACTCCCCCAGCGACACGGCGAAGGCGAAGCCGGTCGCCGCGAGCAGCGGCCGGGCGAGCACCGGCGCCTCGGCCGTCCACGCGGCGCGCCAGGGCCCGGCGCCCAGGGCCGCGGCCGCCTCCCGCTGCCGCGGGTCGACCGAGCGCAGGACGGGCGCGAGGGTGCGGACGACGAGCGGCAGCGCCACCATGGCCTGCGCGATCGGCACGAGGATCGGCGAGGTCCGCAGGTCCAGGGGCGGCCGGTCCAGGGTGATGAGGAAGCCGAAGCCCACGGTGACCGCGGAGATCCCGAGCGGCAGCATGAAGGCGCCGTCCAGGGTCGACACGAGGCGTGACCAGCCGACCGACCTCGGTCGGCGGGACACCAGCACCGCCACGACCAGCCCGAGCACCATGGCCAGCACCGTCGCGTCCACCGCGGTGCGCAGCGAGTTGGCCATCGCCTCGGTGACGCTCACCCGCAGCGCGCTCGTCGCCTCGGGGTCGGTGAGGGCGCGGTAGTGCGCCAGCCCCCAGCCCTGCCCGACGCGCAGCGAGCGGGCGACGAGGGCTCCGACCGGCGCGAGGACGAAGGCGACCACGAGGCCGGTGACGGCCAGGGCGGGTATGTCGTCGCGACGGGGACGGCGCGCGGCCGCCCGGTCACCCACCCGCCGCAGCACCTGCTCACGCCGGCTCCGGGTGCGGGAGGCCACGGCCAGCATCGCCACGACGGCGACCAGCTGCAGCACGGAGAGCACCGCCGCGCCCTGCAGGTCGAGGAACTGCACCGTCAGCAGGTAGATCTCGGTCTCGATGGTGCCGTAGCGCAACCCGCCGAGGGTGAGCACGACGCCGAAGGCGGTGGAGCAGAAGAGGAAGACGAGGGTGGCCGCGGAGATGATGCCCGGCGCGAGCGCAGGCAGGGTGACCGTGCGCCAGACCTGCCAGGGAGAGGCACCGAGCGTGGCCGCGGACTCCTCCGCCCGCCGGTCCATGCCCTCCCACAGCCCGCCGACCGTGCGCACCACGACCGCCAGGTTGAAGAAGACGAAGGCCAGCAGGATCGGGACCCAGGTGCCGTCGAGCCCGAGGCCGCCGAGCGGGCCGCCCGAGGCCAGCAGCGAGCGGAACATGACGCCCACGACCACGGTCGGAAGCACGAAGGGCATCACCACCACCGCCCGCAGCAGCCCGCGCCCGGGGAAGCGCAGGCGGTAGAGCGCGAACGCCACCGGCAGTCCCAGCAGCAGGGTCACGACCGTGCCCGCCAGGGAGCTGACCAGGGTGAAGCCCAGCACCCGCAGCGTCCGCGCGCGGCCCAGCACCTCGGGCACGCCGGACAGGTCGAGGCGCCCCTCGGGCCACAACCCCCGCGCGAGCATCCCGCCCACCGGCAGCACGAAGAAGACCGCGAGGAAGGCGACCGGGATCAGCGCGGCCAGCCCCAGGGCGATCCCGGGCCTGGTGAGGTATGCCGACGGCGCTCGCCGCGTATGACGAGCTGCGGGCGCGGCTGGCGGACTCACGTCGACTCCCTTCGCCGGTGCTAGCCGGAGCAGGTGCTCTAAGGGTCTGCGGCCGGTCACCGCACTCTCAGCTCGAGGCTCCCCTGTCGTTCGTCGTCACCCTACAAGTCCTCGTCAGCCAGGACGAACCCCGCCGGCGCGTGGGCGTGCGGGTGATGCAGCGCATGCGTGGCCGGCGACCACCGGCCTGAGCACCGACGAGCCGATGATCGCTGCGCGATGAGCGAGTCAATCCCTCGTGAGGAGAGCCTCACGAAAGCCCGCGGTAAACGCCCGCAGCAGGTCCTGCGACGCTAGGCCACCCATCCGGCGTACCAGCCGCTCGATCGACTCCTCCTCGTCGAGCACCTCCAGAAGCCTGGTGCCGTCCCGGACGGCGAAGGGGCGAGCAGCAAGCAGACCGACATGACAAGCTGACGCCAGAGCGATGTCGTAGTCCCAGCGCCGAAGCAACTCACCTTCCGCCCATGTGGCCTCGGAGTGTGGCAGCTGGCCCGCAGCAGTCAGGATCTCGTGCAGATCCTGCGCATCCTTCGGGTTGTCGAACTGACGATCTCTCCAGGCCAGTACCTTGAGAGCGGCTTGAGCTGGGAGGGAGGCCACCGCCACCACCAGGTGCGGCGCCAGTCGGACGCGTACGGCCGTCGCTCGCGCCTCAGCTACGCCGTTGACATCGAGACGAAACCCGTCGCCCAGATGGACCTGGCGATCGCGCTCGACATCCCCGAAGGGCACGACGTCGACCTCGGCTCCGTCCACGACAAACTTGTGTCCGCCGCCACCCAGAGGCAGCAGGCCCGCTGTGAACCTGCGGTATCCATCGCTACTCACACCGACGGCGATGTCGATGTCCTTGGTCGAGCGAGTGGAGTGCTGCTGTAGTGGAGCGTGGACAACGATGTCCCGGGCCGCAGCGCCGATCATGACCATGGACACACCCTGACTGTCCGCACGCCGCTGGAGCGCTTCGACCACGGGGACCGCCACCGGGAGCGAGGCATGGTTCGCGAGGTCGAGGACGTCATCCGGCATGGGTCATCTGCCTCGCGAGATCAGCCAGCCGCGGATCTCCGTCGGCGGCGAGGTCGGCAGCGATGAGAAAGTCGGGAACCGAGCGCTGGCCGCGCAGAAGGTCGTCAGCCCAGAAGCTTCTGCGCAACTCGATCCAGCCAGTGGCATCGCGGCGGAGCCGACCCGCCACGATCAGGTCAGCCCGCGACCTCTGGTCGCAGTAGAGCAAGGCAGTCACCGGTCGGATCGAACGGCCCGTCGCAGCCGCGGCCAGCTCAGACCCTGCGTAGGCCCCGTCGACGACATCGAGTGCGTCATCAGGCACCGTCCACCGTGGGGAGGAGTACTTCTCCCCTGGCGCGACCTTTTGCTGCTGGATCAGGTAGGCATCGATCCAGCGCTGCTTCAGCAGATCTTCTCGCTCCAGGAGTCCACCCGTGGTCAGGTGCCCATCATCGCGCAGTGCCCGGACCACGCCGTTGGCTGTCCCCAGAGAGACCTGCGCCAGGTCTGCGAGGTCGCGTTGAGTACCGATCTCCCGTAGACCCCCGCGGACCAGGAGGGTGAAGGTCACTGGTATCCCGGTAGCGGTGAAGGGAGCCGCAGCAGACAGCCTCGTGCCCCCTCCGGCGCGCTGCCCCTCAACTCGAAAGATGAGCCCGGGAGCTGCGAGATGGCCGTTGCCGGCCCGATCGAGGAAGTACCAGCCTCGGTCGTCGAGTGCTTCCCGCGTGGCGGCACTGACCTTGTTCGTCACCATGACTCTGCCCTCGCCCGGTGGCAGCAGGGCTACTGCTCCTGGGCTCAAGGTCGGTTGGACCGCGGCGTCGAAACGCGCGTCGCCGCCATCCCAGGTAACGCGGAGAGTGGCATCTCTGCTCCGGCCCTCGACCGCCGATCCCGACCACGCGCAGGAGAGCCCCTCCCGCCGTAGGCGTTCGGTGATGACACTCATCAGCGTGTGTTCAGAATTGCCCATGTGTTCAGAATACGTGAACATGTGAAAAAATTGAACACAGGACTAGATAAGTCCCTCGCTCATCCGGTGGCGATGTCCGCCCACTCGCGCAGCCAGGTCTCGCGCTCGGCCTCGATCTGGCCGGGAGCGACCACGATCGGGTCCTCCGCCACCTGCGCCCACTGGGCCCAGATGTCGGGCAGCGCGACCTGGTCGTCGACCGGGAAGACATACATCGCGTCGGGGATGGCGGCCTGCACCTCGGGGCTGATCAGCCAGTCGACCACCGCCTGGGCGCCCTCGGGGTTGTCCGTGCCGGCGAGGACACCGGCATACTCCACCTGGCGGAAGCAGGTGTCGAGCAGTGCGGTCGTGGTCGGCTCGAAGCCGCCCTCGGGGATGGTGAACGGCGGGCTGGAGGCATACGAGAGGACGATCGGACGGTCGCCGTCGCCGCCGCCGGCGGTGAAGTCGACGGTGTAGGCGTCGGTCCAGCCGCTGGTGACCTTGGCGCCGTTGTCCATCAGGTCGCTCCAGTAGCCCTGCCACTGCCCGGGGCCGAACTCGCCGATCGTCGCCAGGAGGAAGGCCATGCCCGGGCTGGAGGTGCTGGCACCGGGCGTGACGAAGAGATCCTCGTAGCGCGGCCGGGTGAGGTCGGCCAGGGTCTGCGGCGGCTCGATGCCCTGGTTCGCGAACCACTGGGTGTCGATGTTGACGCAGACGTCGCCGTAGTCGACCGGGGTGAGGTAGGCCTCGCCGCCCTCGGTCAGGTCGTGCTGGGTGGCCGACTCGGGCACCGACTCGGGGCGGTATGCCTCGAGCGCCTCGGCCATGACCACCCGGCTGGCGAAGGTGGTGTCGACCCCGAAGACGACGTCGGCGGTGGGGTTGCCGGCGGTGAGCACGATCTGGTTGGCCATCTGACCGGCGTCCCCGGCCAGCTGGATCTCCAGCTCGTATCCGGTGTCGGCCTCGAAAGCGGCGATCAGCTCGTCCGGCAGGGTGAAGGAGTCGTGGGCGGTGAGCACCACGGTGCCGGTGTCGGCGGGGGCCGGGGCGGCGGCGGTCTCCTCCTGCTCGTCTCCCCCGTCGCCGGCGCCGTCGTCGGTGCTGCCCTCCGCTCCCGAGGTGTCAGCCGACTCGCTCGCGCTGGGCTCGTCATCTCCGCCGCCCGTGAGGGTGCACGAGGTGAGCGTCAGGCCGGCCGCGATGGCCAGGGTCAGGGCAGTGGTGGTCCGTCGTGGACGGGTATGGGTCATGGTGCTGCGTCTCCTCATCGACTTCCTTCGCCGGTGCTAGCCGGTGCAGGTTCGAGGGTCTGCGGCGGGTGCCGCACTCTCAGCGCTCTGGCGCTCCCCTGTCGTGGTCGTCGTCGACGATATCACCGTCATCCGGCCCGTCCTCCGCCGCGGGGCCCTGGCCGGGTGCGGCGTCCTGACTCGGCTGGTCGTCGCGGTCGTCCTCGTCATCCTCCCGAGGTGGCCCGAGCACGACATCGGCCCCCCGCAGCACGTTGCGGCTCATCCCGACCAGGATGCCCAGCCCCGCCAGCGCCAGGAGGATCCACAGGCACACGACGACCCATGCTGGCAGCTCGAACGGCATAGTTCGGCGGTCAACCTCTCCGGTGCTGGCTCAGGGACAATGGGCACGCATCAACCCTGACGTCATTGCCAGGGGAAGAAAGCCCTTCAGACCATAGCAAGGACGTCAACGACGTCGAGTTCACCCCACGGGGTGAGGCGATGGACCTGTGGACCCGCGGCCCCGCCGGTGTGGCAGGATCGCCTCATGGGCAACCTCGTCGCCAAGATCCTCACCGTCGGTGCCGTGCTCGCGGCCAGCACCATCGCGCGCAAGGCCACGGACGGCACCTGGAAGTTCGTCACGGGCAACGACTCCCCGACGAACCCGGAGGACCCGGAGATCGACCTCAAGGAGGCCGTGGCCTTCGCGGTGCTGTCCGGTGCTCTCGTCGGGCTGGCGCGGATGCTGGCCAACAGGGAGTCCAGCAAGGTGATCGCCAAGGCGAGCCGCAAGAGCTCGGAGCAGGTCGCCCAGCAGACTAGTTGAACATTTCTTGACTGTTCTTCCAGTTTTGCGAGCAGTGAATCGGGGCTTTTGAGCCGGGTGGGGCCCTAGTTGCGCTGACCTCGGCCTTTACACCATACTGTCGCGCGTCCCGAACATTTCCCTCGGAGAGTCGTCGATGCCGAACGTCCCCCAGAAGAGTCTCCGCGAAGTCGCCATCCGCGCATTCTGGCTGCTCTGCGACGGCTTGTGCTGGGTCTTGGCGCTCTTCATCGCCATCTGGACCCGCGGTGGTGCCAGTCTCGAGGTCCTGACGGACCCCAACTTGTGGATGGCGGCGGGTCTCGCGGCGACGCTGCACGCTGCCGTCGGCATCGCAGGCGGCCCCTACATGGTGAAGCACATGCGAGGGAGCTTCGACGAGGTCACGGCCGTGGTGAAGACGGCCGGCATGGCCGCCCTGATCCTCGTCGCGATCGCCTGGATGACCCCCGCCATCTTCCTACCGCGGTCGGCCGCGCTGCTCGCGCCGGCCCTGGCCATCGTCTTCATGCTGGCCTCGCGCTTCCTGGTGCGCACCTACCGCTCGCGCCTGGTGAGCCGGAACCCGGAGGGCGAGCGCGTCATCGTCTTCGGCGCCGGCCTCGCCGGCCGCCGCCTGGTGCACAACATGCTGCACGACGACCGCTCCCAGTTCACGCCGGTCGCCCTCCTCGACGACGACCGCAGCAAGCGCCGGCTGAAGATCGAGGGGGTCCCGGTGGTGGGCACCTTCGCCAAGCTGGCGTGGGCGGTCGAGAAGACGGGGGCGACCTACCTCGCGGTGGCCGTGCCGCACGCCACGCCGGAGCTGCTGCGGGCTGTGCAGCACGAGGCGCGCGAGCTCGAGCTGAAGCTGCAGGTGCTGCCTCCCATCGGGGACTGGCTTCGTCAAGCCGACCCCAAGGCCACCGACCTTCGCGACATCAACCTGGAGGACCTGCTGGGGCGCCGCGCCGTCCAGCTGGACCAGGAGGCCATCTCCGAGCATCTCACCGGCAAGGTGGTGCTCGTCACCGGCGCAGGAGGGTCGATCGGGTCTGAGCTGTGCCGTCAGATCGCCAAGTTCTCCCCCGCCCGGCTGGTCATGCTCGACCGGGACGAGTCTGCGCTGCACGCTGTGCAGCTGTCTCTGACGGGTCGCGGGCTCCTCGAGGGTGAGGACCTCTTGCTGGCAGACATCCGCGACGGCGACAATCTGCAGACGCAGTTCGCCACCTGCAAGCCGGACGTCGTCTTCCACGCTGCGGCGCTGAAGCACCTGAGCCTGCTGGAGCGCTACCCCAAGGAGGCCTGGCAGACCAACGTGCTCGGCACCCTCAACGTGCTGCACGCCGCCGCGCAGAACGGTGTGGGGACGTTCGTCAACATCTCCACCGACAAGGCTGCCAGCCCGACCTCGGTCCTGGGCACGAGCAAGCGGATGGCGGAGCGGCTGACGGCCGAGTTCGCCCACCGCGAGCCGGGGCGCTATGTCTCCGTACGCTTCGGCAACGTGCTCGGGTCTCGCGGCTCGGTCATCCCCGCGTTCACCGAGCAGATCCGCCAGGGCGGTCCGGTGACGGTGACGCACCAGGACGTGGAGCGCTACTTCATGCTCATCCCCGAGGCCTCTCAGCTGGTCCTCCAGGCCGGTGCGATCGGCCGGGACGGAGACGTGCTGGTCCTCGACATGGGCACCCCGGTCAAGATCGTCGACGTCGCACGTGACCTGATCCGCACCTCGGGCAAGGACATCGAGATCCGCTTCACCGGGCTGCGCCCCGGCGAGAAGCTGAGCGAGGTGCTCTTCACCGACGGCGAGGTGTTCCGCGAGACCGAGCACCCCCTGATCACGGCAGTGAACGTCCCGCGCATCGCGCCAGAACTGGTGCGCCCACGCTCCTTCAGTACAGCGGACCAAGCTGCGGCGTGGCTTGCTGCGCACGTCGAGAACTCACCCACGACCGCCCTGGAGCCTGCGGAGTGACCGATCGGATCCACCTCTCCAAGGCTGACATCACCGAGGTCGAGGAGGAGTTCGTTCTCGCTGCCCTGCGCTCGGGATGGGTGGCGCCCCTCGGACCAGACGTCGACGCGTTCGAGCGAGAGGTAGCCGAACGGGTCGGCGTACGTCACGCGTTGGCGCTGGCCTCCGGCACCGCTGCTCTCCACCTGGCGCTTCTGGATCTTGGCGCACGACCCGGCACCGCAGTGGTGCTACCGAGCATGACCTTCGCCGCGTCGGCGAACGCGGTGGCCTACACAGGAGCTGAGACGGTCTTCGTCGACTGCCAGGTGGAGGACGGGAACGTGGACCCCGACCTGCTGATCGAGGCGGTCGACACGCTCAGGGCTGAGGGCACGCAGGTCGTGGCGGCCATGACGGTCGATCTCTTCGGACGCGCCTGCGACTACGACCAGATCGAGTCTGACCTCGGGGCTCGCGGAGTGCCGCTCCTGGAGGACGCCGCAGAGTCACTCGGAGCCACCTATCGCGGGCGTCCGGCGGGGTCGTTCGGCGCCGCGGCAGCCCTCTCCTTCAACGGCAACAAGATCATGACGACGTCCGGCGGAGGCATGCTGCTGAGCGACGACTCGCGGCTCATCGAGCACGCCCGCAAGCTGTCCACCCAGGCCAGGGAGCCGGTGCCGTGGTACGAGCACACAGAAGTGGGCTACAACTACCGGATGTCGAACATCCTGGCCGCTCTCGGCCGTGGTCAACTCACCAGGCTCGATCGCATGATCCAGCGCAGGCACAGCATCCGCCGGCGCTACGTCGAGGCTTTGGCCGACCTTCCGCTCCGCTTCCTCGGCGTCCGCCCGGAGCGCGGCGACGAGTCCGACAACTGCTGGCTGACCACCGCAGTCATCGAGAGCAACCGAATCGACGTCAACGACGTTCTCGCAGACTTGGAGGGGCGAGGAATCGAAGCACGTCATCTGTGGAAGCCGATGCATCTGCAGCCGGTCTACACCTCTGACCGCTTCTTCGGCTCCACTCACGGAGAGAGTCTGTTCCGGCGTGGGCTGACCCTGCCCAGCGGTTCTGCTCTGACGGACGACGACATCGACACGGTCATCGCGGCTCTACGCGATGCGCTGATCTCGCTGCGATGAGGTACGCGGAGAAGGATGCGGGGTTCGAAGCCTTTCTCGATCGGCTGAACATCACGATCGCGGCCGAGTTTTCTGTCGGCGAGGTCATCGGGCCGACCTTTCCCTCGGGGCATGTCGTCGGGCTTCCTCGATCTGGCACGACCTTTCTCTTCCAGGCACTCGCGGCGTCCGGTCGGGTCGGCTACCCCAGCAATCTGATGGCTCTCTTCTGGCGCAGCCCATGGGTAGGAGCCCGACTCCAGAGGCAACTGTCTGTGACAGCCAGCACGACGTCACTGAACTCCGTGGCCGGCCGCACTCCGGAGCCCTTGGATCCCCACGAGTTCGGATACTTCTGGCGAGACGCGCTCGGCCACGACACCAACGCCTTGGAGCCTTCTGGATCAGCAAGACCGCCAGCGGACCTCCGGAGGGCGTTGGACGCGATCTCGTCCATATTCCAGGCTCCGACGGTCTACAAGAACTTCTTGGTGCCCGCCCATCTCGACTACCTCTCCGAGGTCGGTGCTCAGCGGTACCTCCTCGTCGAGCGCTCGCTCGATCAGGTTGCCGCGAGCCTGGTGCGAACGCGCAGATCTCTTGAGATCCCTGAGTCATCGTGGTTCGGCATCGCGCCCCCTGGCCCGTGGCCTGCTTTCTCCAGCGACCTCGAGAGGGTGGCTTTCCAGGTCGCCCACGTCCAGCGGGCCATCGAGAGCAGCGGCATCCGAGACCGGGCCGAGACCCTGGTGGTCACCTACGAGCAGCTCTGTCGCAATCCAGCCCAAGAGCTCCCTCGAGTCCTGGACCACCTTGACGTAGCGCCAGATGTGCAGAGGGCATGGCCGCAGCCTCGCCAGCCGCAGGACTCACTACACTCGCTACCGGCCATGGACCGACGTGCCCTCCTGACTTACCTCGACCACTATCTGGGACAGACGACTTGTGACTCTCCGAACTGACAGCAACAGGTCTCTGCGGATCCTGGACCTGGCCGTCGTGGGGCTCACCGCTCCCGGTTGGGGACCGCTCCTCGCAGGCTGTGCCCTGCTGTGCCGAGTCGCGCAGGGCGCACCGGTGATCTTCACGCAGGAGCGAGCAGGTCTGCACGCCGAGCCGTTCACCGCGTACAAGTTCCGCACGATGATCAACGATGCCGACTCCTACCTGGATGACAGCGGTGCGCCGACCCGCCAGCGCGTGACTCCGACGGGCGCGCTGCTGAGGCGAACCGGGCTGGACGAGCTTCCGCAGATAGCCAACGTGATCCGAGGCGATATGAGCCTGGTGGGCCCCCGGCCGGTGCTGCCCAGCTGGGTGGACCGGTTCCCGGAAGGCGCGAGCCACCCACGATTCCGGACCCGGCCAGGCCTCACCGGCCTGGCGCAGATCGCCGGCCGCAACACCGTCCTTTGGTCGGAGCGTCTGGCCCTGGACACCCGCTGGTCCGACACGGCGTCGGTTCGCCTCTACCTGAGCACCCTCCTTCGCACACCACTCGCCCTGCTGCGACCCACGGTGTCGGCCGACCGCAACGCTCATGCCGTCGACGACCTCCAGCAGCCGGCGTGATGCCTGTGATCTCCTTTCATCAGCACGACCCAGGGATTGCCGTCGCCGATGTCTACGCGCACTCGGCCTACGGGCACAGCGCGGAGCTGATCGACGGTGGCAGGTGGGAGTGCGCCGCCGATCAGAGCACCGGCATCGTCTACCCCTACATCCGCCGCGAAGCTGGTGGTCCGCGGATGTACGACACGGTGACGCCCTACGGGTACGGCGGCATCTCTGTGCCCGACGGCACGTCACCAGAGTCGGTCACGGCCTTCCGACACGCCTACATCGCTGCGGCCAGGGCGCGAGGACTCGTGGCTGAGGTCTTCCGGCTCTCCCCGCTTGATCCGCAGGGCGCCCTCGTGGAGACCACGTCGCATCTCCGCGATCACCCGACCTTCTTGTCCCACATCCATGACGTAGACAGCGAGTTCGCGGCCGTCTCGGGCGCTCACCGCACCGCCTGCCGCAAGGCAGACAGGTCCGGCGTCAGCGTCGCCGAGACCGATCCTGCGGGCCTGGTGACGGCCGATCACCCCTTCCGAGAGATCTACGACGAGACCATGGCCCGAGTCGGGGCTCGCGGCTCGCTACGCCTCCCGGACGAGTACTACCGTCGGCTTCTGCAGCTACCTGGCCGAGCCCTCAGACTCGTCCTGGCCTCGATCGATGGGGACGTGGTTGCGGGGGCCATCTTCCTGGCCTGGGGAAGCCGCCTCCACTACCACCTCTCCGGAGCGACCGTGCAGGGCCGACGCGCTCAGGCGACCAATGCGATCATCGAGTTCGCCAAGCGTGAGATGTTGCCGACCCCCTTCACCCTGCACCTGGGTGGCGGACTCGGAGGTGACGACGCCCTGGCCAGGTTCAAGAGCCGCTGCACCAGCTCGACCGCGGTGATGCAGCTCCGCACTGCCGTCATCGATTCCTCGGCGTTTGCGAGCTTGTCGTCCGAGGTGCCGTCTACGGACTACTTCCCCCCGTGGCACGCCCCGCCGGCGAGGGCTGAGTCATGACGAAAATTCTCTTCGGAGTCACTTCCGAAAATACGGCGCATGCGTTCTTGGACGGCCATCTCCACGAACTCGCTAGCGCTGGCTGTCAGGTGCATCTGCTGTGCGGCGATGGACAGGGTAGCCTACTCCAAGAACTAGCCGACAGAAACCAGACAACTCTCCACACCATTCCGCTAAGCCGGCAGCCTGCCCCGCTCCGTGACCTCAAAGCACTCCTGGCCGTCTACCGCATCGTACGATCCGTGGCACCAAATATCGTGAGCGCAGGAACACCGAAGATGTCGATGCTCCTACTAGTAGCGAGTTGGTGCGCGCGAGTCCCTCGCCGGGTCTACATTGTCCATGGCCTACGCCATGAAGGGATGTCGGGCTGGCGAAAGAAGAGTCAACAACTCCTTGAGTTCATGCTCTGCAAAGTAGCAACGGATACTGCAGCTGTTAGCGAGTCAGTGCGACATGGGCTGTCCGCGATAGGCGTCCCGAAGAAAGCAATCGATGTGGTCGGCCACGGATCCCCCGACGGCGTTGACAAAGAGTTCTTCCAGCTTCCCACTCCGGCGAATCTTGATTTGTTTCGCGCGCACTACGCAATCGATCCAACGCGCCCTACCATCGGCTTTGCAGCTCGGTTGACGCATGACAAAGGCATTGGCGTCATGGCCGATGCTGCGAGAAATCTGCCATACGTGCAATTCTTGCTCGCGGGACGGCCAGAACCCGCGAATCAAGAAGACGTCCGAATACTGCAGCGTCTCAACGACAGTCCCAACGTAATCCTCGTGGGTCGTCTTGACGACATGCGCCCTCTGTACGCCGTTAGCGACGTGTTCGCCCTCCCAACCCGGAGAGAAGGACTCCCTACTGTCATTCTTGAGGCTTCAGCAAGCGGAACCCCAACAGTCGCCATGGATGCCACAGGAACTCGAGATCTGGTTCAGGACGAGTCCAATGGACGACTGGTTGCGCAGGGCGACACCGCCGCCTTTATCGACGCGCTGCGCGACTTGGTTGACAACACAGACAAGAGGCGACGATTTGGTCAGTGCGCCCGGGCCTTCGTGGCCGCGAGGTACGATCAGAATACAGTTCGACGAGACTGGCGGCACTACTACCTAGAATCTCGCGCTGTAAGCAAGCGCAACACCATCTCTCCAAAAAGTAGACCACGCAACGTGGAGGACTCTTGAACATAACCTCACGCCTAGGCAGGCACTCGTCCATGAAGAGGGTCAAAGAATCTGCTAGACGCGCATACGGCGAAATTATCCGCGGGCGAACTCGCGTCCGATTAATCCACGAGGAGTCTAGACCCGCAGAAACCCCACCGCGCTTCATCTTATCTCTTTATAGGTCTGGAACAACCCTGCTGAGATACTGCCTCGACTCACATCCCCAGCTAGCCGTCCCTCCGGAGACTGATTTCATTGGCCTGCTCGCCAAGATTCTGGAGGATCAGCAGTCACTAGCCGGCTACCGCGACTTGGGCTACGACGCAGAAGACGCGCGGAGAGTTCTCGCAGATGCAGCTCGTCGGCCACTTGACACTTACGCGGCAGGCAGGGACGCTTCCGCCGGGTGGGTCGACAAGTCACCGCGCAACGCAGAGAGTCCCGCATCGATATATGCGCTCTTTCCCGATTCGAGAATGGTGATAATGCACCGACACCCATTGGATCAGATTCATTCCTTCACGCGTGGCGGGAGCTTCTGTCATCCTGCATTGCGCGTGTCGATACACGGAGAAGAATTGATCGCGGCTGCGGCCGAATACTGGCGCGCCAATACTAAGCTGCTCATCCAGGAGAGCGAGTCACACGCCGAATCAACCTTGGCCATGCGCTACGAAGATCTGTGCGCGCAACCTGAGAGAATCTTGCGGGATGTTCTGTCTCACTACGGTCTAGAGTGGTCCTCGGAAGTACTCAAGTATCATGCCCATGATCATGATCTGGGGCGAGAGGCTGGCAGGGTTGCAGGAACGCGAGGCTTTAGCGTCTCTGCCGATGCTTGGCGAAACTGGCCAGCGGAGTGGGCAGAACGCGCGTGGGAAGTGACCTCACGCGAGGCTACCCTACTAGGCTACACGATTGCGTAGAGGCGTCGTCTACTGCGAATACGTAAGGAACGAGGTTAAGTGGCCGCGATTTTGCCCTCACTAGTCATGGGCGTGGCGTCGCTGCTCCTGCTTGTGGTTGTGTGTGTCCGAACCGACAGGAGCTTCTTCTTCCCACTTGTGTGTGTGTTCTCTTTCAACCTTGTGTCCGGCCTCTTCCTTTTTAATGCAACTGGGCTGGGAGTGGATGCCAGCCTCTACGACGAGACAGCTCGAGGGACGTTGGCCTATTGGACTGGTGATTCTGATACAGCGCCGGATTCACTCCCCGGGAAAACGGGTTACGTCTGGTTTTTGGCGGCAGTCTACCTCGTGCTTGGCGTGACGCCGTATCCGATATTGGTCCTGAATGCCTTGGCGGTAGCACTTTCCGGACTAGCCATCGCCCGTACAGTTGGTCTGCTAGGTGGACTGCAGCTGGCTCAGAAGTTGGGTGCTTGGAGTGGCATTCTGGTCCCTGGCCTTGTGTTTTGGACCAAGGACGTCTTGCGGGAGCCGTATATTTTTCTCTTCACGGCACTGTCCGCCATGGCCGTGATTCTGTGCGCCGATGGGAGAAGATGGATATCATGGTCGATTATCTCTGTCGTGGGTCTCTTCGGAACTCGGCAGGAGTCAGTGATCATCGTTGGCGCAGCCTTAATTGTGGCATTGCTGCTCTCGAAGGGCCAGCGGTTTGGTTCTCGAATATTTGTCCTTGCAGCGTCGGGGCTTCTAGTAAGTCCCGTCCTTGCTTATGCCCTTCGACAGCTTCCTTCAGCTGACCTGCAGTCTCTACGGGTGACCAATGCGAGAGGAGCGACCAGCATTGCGCCTGGGACGGATCTGCCAATAGATCCCCTTAGTGTAGCAAGGAGTTTTGGCGGACCGTTCCCATGGGAGTGGTCTGGTCCGCTGTTCTTGCTGGCGATTGATGCCGTTTTCTCCTGGATCATCTTATTCTTCGCTATCTACTGGGTGAGGCGCAATTCCTGGCCGGGGCTATGGGCGCTGTTCTTGCCCGCGGTCGCGTTATACCTCGTGGTTTCGGTAACTGCCGCTTACAACTACGGGCTCCTTGTTCGGATACGCACTCAGCCCTTAGTGCTTCTACTGCCACTAGGTCTGGCAGGCCTCGGCGACTTCCTAGATCGCTTTGCCCGCCGCGGTAGCCGGCCTTCTCAGGCGCCTTCCCGCGCTGGGGCAAGCCCTGTGCCTTAGCGTGCTCTGCAGCGGGTGCACCTCCGCATAGGCATCGGGCGGTGCGTCCGCTCTTAAGGGTCGAGAAGCGGCCCCTGGGCTCACCAGCCCAGGGACTAGAGAGGCTCGGTGCATGCCAACCTGGAGCCGTAGTTGAGTCCAGCACACGGGTGTAAGCGTGTCAACGGCAGGCCAAATCTGACCCCCTGACGGCAGGTGAAAGCTGACCCCCTGCATGTCAGTTCTCTTCCTGG
>NZ_VSLG01000014.1 GCF_008919445.1 Serinicoccus kebangsaanensis
GCAGGTCAGCGGCTCGTTCGCCCAGTGGGCGCATCAAGCGATAGACGCAAAGCCGACGTGATGAGGTCGTCGGTTCGGTTCTGGTGGTCGCACGATGCGCTGGCCTCACGGCTCTGCCCGACACCGACGTCGCTCTCCTCTGCGACGGACCCCTCGCGGCCGGCATCCTGTCCGTGTGTCGATAGGCCTCGCACCGCTCGGCAACGCAGCGTGGCGTTGCGTCGCGACCTGGCTACGGCTCGGAGGGGCGCGATCGTCTCGTGCGTTGGCGGACTACGGGAGCTTGGACGCGAGGACGTCGGCCGCCATGATCTCGGGTGCTGCGCCGAGGAGGTGCTGGTTGGCCGTCAGGTCCGAGCCGTGACCGTCTACGTCGACGACGCACGCATCCAGCCCCGTGCCGGCCGGGGGCCGGGTTCGGTGCGGGTCGGTCTCAGAAGGCGCTGGCGGCGGCTTCGGCGACGGCCTGGTCTTGGACGCCGGTTCCTCCGCTGACGCCGACGGCGCCGACGACCTGGCCGTCGCGCTCGAGCGGGATGCCACCGGCGAAGATCATCACCCGACCGTCGTTGGAGGCGTTGATGCCGTAGAACTGCTCACCGGGTTGGGCGAGGTCGCCGAGGTCTTTGGTGGCTGTGTCGAACGCTCGGGCCGTGAAAGCTTTGTTGATCGAGATGTCGATGCTGCCCAGCCACGCTCCGTCCATCCGTACGTGAGCGACGAGATTGCCGCCGGCATCGACGACGGCGATGTTACTGGGCTGACCCTGCGTGCTGGATTCAGCTTCTGCTGCCGCGATGACACGTTTGGCGTCATCCAACGACAATGTAGGAATAGATGGCATCAATTGCTCCTTCGAATGTGGCGTGCGCTTTGTGGCTCGAGCCGCTCCAGAGCCGCCCGTTGGTTTGCCTGTAGAGTTTGTGACCGACAGCGCTCGTGTTGTGTTCGCGTTGCGGACGTGCGTTGGCGGACTACGGGAGCTTGGACGCGAGGACGTCGGCCGCCATGATCTCGGGTGCTGCGCCGAGGAGGTGCTGGTTGGCCATCAGGGCTGCGACGATGGCGCCGTTGGCGTGGGCGTCGCGAGCGGCCTCGTCGGGGAATGCATCGAAGATCCAGAAGGTGTCGGCGTGGGTCCTGACTGCGAACCAGACAATCGTTCCTACTTCTTCGTTGGCGAGCGCGACAGCGCCGGCGAGCAGATCGGCGAGCGCGTCGTGCTGTCCATCGGCCGCGACGATCTTGGCGACGAAGGCATACGGAAGTGATGCGGGTGTGGACATGAGGGGTTCTCCTAGGTGTCGAGGTTTCTCGGTGAAGCGAGTTCAGCGTATGACGAGCAAGGGCATGTGAGAAGTGGCGTATACGGCAGTATTGCTATTGTTCGCGCCATGCGTATCGGACTGATCGCGATCGACGGCTGCTTCGGTTCGGCTGTCGCGTCGGTCATCGACATCGTGCGGGTGGCCGACGGAGTCCGCGGCGATGTCGACCCGCGGATCGACCCGATCGAACTCGCCATCCTCGGACCGAAACGGAGAGTGACCACGACGGCATCGATGACCCTGTCGGTGGGCCACCCGCTGTCGGAGTCCGCAGAGTTCGACGTGGTCGTCGTCCCTGCGCTTGGAACCCTCACGGCCGCCGCTACCAACGACGCCCTCCAGAGCCGAGATGCTCGTTCGGTCATCGCCTCGCTCGGGCGCCTCGACGACGCGACCACCCGGATCGCCGCGGCGTGCACCGGCGTGTTCGCTGTCGCCGAGACCGGACGGATGCATCATCGGCGGGCGACGACCAGCTGGTTCCTGGGGCCGGAGTTCCTGAAGCGCTATCCGACCGTCGCCCTCGATCTCGACACCATGGTCGTGGTCGACGGGAACCTCGTCACCGCCGGCGCCGCGTTCGCCCACATCGACCTCGCGCTCTCACTCGTGCGATCGATCAGCCCCGACCTGGCCCAACATGTCGCCAAGCTCCTCATCATCGACGAGCGTCCGTCGCAGGCGGCCTTCGTCGCCTACGAACATCTCCGGCACGAGGACCCGATCGTCGTCGAGTTCGAACGCTTCGTGCGCGCCCGCCTGGACGAACCGTTCAACGTCGCCTTCGTCGCGCAGTCGCTCGGCACCAGCCGGCGCACCCTCGAACGACGAGTCCGTGCGGCGCTCAACCTCACTCCGCTCGGCTTCGTCCAACGGCTTCGCATCGAACGAGCTCGGCACCTCTCAGCAACCACGGACCTCACCTCCGCCGACATCGCGCTACGGGTCGGCTACGCGAACGCCGAGACTCTGCGCTCCCTCCTGCGTAGGGAGCGACGCCGTTCCTGACCTATCGCCATGCCTGTAGCCGGTGTCCTAGTGCTCGACTGGAACCACCTCTCAGCACGTCGCGTCGACGCTCCTGCGTCGCCCCTGGACGACCCACTCGACACGCCCGCAGCACAGGCCATGTGACGTGTCCCGGCTTCCCGGACGGTCGGGGTTGGGTGGCTGTGATGTCGCTGCGTTCTCGTCGAGGGGGTCAGCAGACTCGATCAGGGTCGATTGGGATGAGACGCGAAGGCGGTCAGGTCAGGGCGGCCGAAGCCGGCCGGCGGGGTAGCGTCGGACACGTCGAGGTCTTTCGGATGGATGGCGTAGGAACCTCCGTCGTCGGGAGACCTCGACGTCTATCTGCGGACCGACGCGCCCGGCCGACCTACACCCTCATCTGGGAAGAGCCCCATTCCCGCGAATCTCTGGCAAGCCCTGAGTGGTGTCCGTCAGTCCAGGACGGACCCCGTGCTCTGGGTTCACGCGACCGCACCAATGAGCCCATCCTTCGCTTGGTCGGCAGCATTTCACGCCATCTGTTCCATGTCGAAGACGCCGGCATTCAGTGGTTGCTCGTGGTCGATCAGATTTGGCCTGGGAAGTTGTGGGTGGCGGATAAGGGTGTCCACGTCGAAGGAGCATCACATCACCCACGGCGCGGTGCGAGTGGGAACAGGATATGCAGGCGGGCGCGTCGGCTTCGACGTACGAGGTCCCCGGCTCCATGTCGCCCCGAGGAGTCCAAGGAGTTGGTCTGGCTTAGGAGGCTCAACCACCGTTTCACTCACCGCGGTAGGAGGACTGGAGCAGTTGCTGGCGGCCCGTAGCAAGGCAGACCCAGTGGGACGGGCGGTCCAAGTGGGGGAGCACATCCCCGTCGGGGACGTGAGGATGCACGGTCTACGTGGCGGCCGAGCAGCTCGCAGAGGTCTTCGTGTGGCATCCCATGCGTGCTCGTCGCGTTAGGCAGCCGAAGACGTCGTCGAAATCGACGGCCCGCGGCAGGGCCTGTGCTCGGGTGTCAAGGTGCACGACCCGTGCGGTCGGCCGCAGACTGACCTCATGGACATCAACGCGCGCATCGTGGTCTTCGACGCGGCGGACCCGGAGCCCGAAGCCACCTTCTGGGCGGGGCTGCTGGGCGGCACCGTCCACCACGAGGACGACGACTGGTGGTCGGTGAGGGTCGGCGAGGAGGAGCCGGTCTGCGTGCAGCTCGCCCCGGACCACCAGCCGCCGCAGTGGCCGGACGGCATACCGCAGCAGATCCACCTCGACCTGGTCGTGCCCGAGATCGGCGCCGCGCATGCCGAGGCGGTCGGTCTGGGCGCCACGCTCCTGAAGGAGGCGGAGGACCCCACCGCCGACCACGGTTTCCAGGTGTATGCCGACCCCGCCGGGCACCCGTTCTGCCTCTGCTGGTGAGCCGGTGACCCACCTCGGCGGCGAGGAGCGGCGTCGCCGGCTGGCGGTCCGGCACGGCCTCCACCCCCGGCACCGGCACGCGGACCCGCTCGCGAGCGCCCGGACCTTGGCGGCGCTGCACGCGACCGACGCGTCGACCGTCTACCTGACGCTCGCCGCCCGGGTCGACGGGCTGAGCCTGGACGACGTCGACGAGGCGCTCTACGCCGACCGCAGCCTCGTCCGGCAGCTGGCGATGCGCCGCACCCTCTGGGTGATCCCGCGTGACGACCTGCCCGCGGTGCGGGGGAGCGCCGCGGCGCGGGTGGCGGGCCAGGAGGAGAGGCGGCTCGCCGGCGACGTCGAGCGCTCGGGGATCACGAGGGACGGGCAGGCCTGGCTCGAGGAGGTCGCCGGGCGGGTGCGCGAGGTGCTGGCCGGCCAGGACCCGCTCACCTCCACCGAGCTGCGCGACCACGTCCCCGAGCTGGACGCGCGGGTGAGCCAGGGCAGCGGGGCCTGGGTGAGCCAGGCCCCCGCGGCGACCCGGGTGCTCACCTGGCTCGGCGCCCGGGGCGACGTGATGCGGGCGCAGACCCCGTTCACCGGGCGCCCGCGCTGGACCACCCCCGACCGGTGGCTTGGGACGGTGCCGCCGCCCCTGCGTGTCGACGAGGGCTATGCCGTGCTGGTCCGGCACTACCTGCGGGCCTTCGGGCCGGCCACCGAGGACGACGTCGTGTGGTGGCTCGGCGCCACCAAGACCGCCGTCCGTCGTGCCCTGGCCGAGCTCGGGGCGGTGCAGGTCCGCCTCGACGAGGGGGCCGGGTGGGTCCTCCCGGACGACACCGAGCCGACACCGGACCCGGGCCCGTGGGCCGCGCTGCTGCCCACCCTCGACCCCACGATGATGGGGTGGAAAGGACGAGACTTCTACCTCGACCCCTCCATCCGCCCCTACGTCATCGACAGCGCGGGCAACGCCACGACGACGGCCTGGTGGTGCGGGCGGGTCGTCGGCTCCTGGGTGCAGGACGACGACGCCACGGTCCTGGTCCTGCCTCGTGCCGACCTGACCTCCCAGGCGCTCGCGGCCCTGCAGGAGCAGGCGGAGCGCCTGACCGCCTGGCTGGCCGGGGTGGTCGTGCCCAACGTGTATGCCGCGAAGCAGGCGGCGGGACGCGAGCTGGGCTGAGCCAGCAGGTCGCCGCGAGCCCGCCGCCCGCCCGACGGGTCAGGCGCGCCGCACCCGCCCCGCGGAGCCCCGGAGGTCCAGGGCCAGAGCCGCGGTGTTGAGCACGCCCCAGGCGAGGGGGACGCCGACGACCTTGGCCCGGACGGAGGGCGGCACGGTCGACCCGAGGATGGCCGCGTCGCCGAGGTCACCGGTGATGCGCAGCAGGGCCGCGACCGGGGCCCCGCCAGGCACGAAGGCGAGCGCCGAGGTGCTCAGGTCACGCACCGCGTAGGTCCGTGCCAGACGGTCGGTCGCCCGGGCCGCAGGGCCGTGCTCGTCGAGGGCGCTCGCGAGATGACGGGGGCGGGCGGCGGCGAACACCGCGTATCCCGCGGTCGCGGCGGCCATGATCTTCGTCAGCGGAAAGCTCATCGGTTCACGGTAGGCGCGCCGCCGCCGCGGCGCCCGTCCAACCGCGAGCGGCATACCCTGTGGCCATGGACATCCGCGACCTCGGCCCGGAGGACGGGGACGGGTACACCCCGCCGCCGACGCACCTGCCTCCGCTCACCGGCCAGCAGGTCGCGGGCGCCCGGAGCTGGACCGGGCTGAGCTATGCCGTCCTCCACGGCTACCGCTACCTCACCCTCGACCTGCACGTCCCGGAGGGCGTCGACCGACCGCCCTTGGTGGTCTGGATCCACGGAGGTGGGTGGGCCGAGGGGGACCGCCGCTACCTCCCGCTGTGGTGGCCGCAGCAGTCGCTCTTCGAGAAGGTCGTCGCCGCCGGGATGGCCGTGGCGACGATCGACTACCGGCACCTGCGCGAGGCGCCCTTCCCCGCCTGCGTCCACGACGTGCACGCGGCGCTGCGCTACCTCGTCCGGTATGCCGACACCCTCGGCGTCGACGCCTCCCGCCTCGGCGTCTGGGGCGAGTCGGCAGGTGGTCACCTCGCCTGCCTGTCCTCCTTCGCCCCCGCCCGGGCGGCCCGCGGCGAGGTCGTCGACGGCGTCGACCTCCTCGGGTCGGTGGGCGTGGACGGGCCGCAGTCGGTGGGCGTGGACGGGCCGCAGCCGCAGCCGACCTGCCTCGTGTCCTGGTATGCCCCCAACGACCAGTTCCACGACTTCCTCGCCGGCTGGGACGGGCACGGCGCCGACCCCGCGATCGTGCCCGCGCTGCTGCCCGTCTCCCAGGTCAGCACGTGGGCACCACCGACCCTGGTCGTGCACGGCACCCTCGACCAGGTGGTGCCCGTCCGGGACGCGCACCAGATCCACGAGGCCCTGGTCGCCGCCGGCGTCGAGACTGCGCTGACCGTCGTCGACGACGCCGACCACTGCTTCGTGGGTCGCCCGATCGAGCCGATCCTGGACGAGTCAATCGCCTTCCTGGCCCACCACCTCGAGGCCGGAGCGGCCGCATGACCTGGACCCGGCACCGCCCCAAGGCCCTCTCCTGGGCGTTCCTGCTGGCCTTCGTCCTCGTCGTCGGGTTCACCGTGTCCCGCTACCTCGGCGACGTCGCGATCGGCGAGGACGTGCTCGGGCTGACCGTGCGGCTGGCGGTGCTGGCGCTCATCGTGCTCGCCTACCTGCGCACCGGTGGCAGCACCACCGCCTCCCGCGACGGTCTCGTGGTGCACAACGGCATCCGCGCCACCGAGGTGCCCGCCGCGCTGATCAAGAGCGTGGACGAGGACCCGCGCCGCGGCGGGGCGACCGCCATGCTGACCACCGGACAGGGTCTGGAGCTGCCCGGGGTGCCGCGCGCCGACGTGCGTCAGGTGCGACGCGCGCTCAAGGGGCGCTGAGGTCGGGGGAGGAGCAGACTGGTGGTCCGAGGAGAGGAGCTGGCATGGCGATCCGCACGGGGACGACGGTGCGTTGGGCGTGGGGGGACTCCCGCGCGGAGGGCACGGTCACCGAGGTGCACCACGAGCGGGTGACCCGCACCACGCAGGGCCAGCAGATCACCCGCAACGGCAGCGACGACGACCCCGCCTACGTCATCGAGCAGGAGGACGGCACCACCGTCCTCAAGCTGCGGAGCGAGGTGGAGCGCGCCGAGTGAGCGCGGGCACCACGGCACGACGCCGGCGTCGCAGGGCATGAGCCCCGACGTCCCTCCCCGGGAGTGGCTGATGCAGCCGCGGTGGCTCCCGATCCTCCGCGCGGGGATCGGTGTCGCCGTCGTCCTCAGTGCGGTGGTCGCCCTGGTCCTCGCCTGGCCGTGGCGGGTCATCGAGGTGTTCCTGGGGCTGGTCTGGCTCGGCTACGGCGCGTTCCTCGTCTGGGCCAGCCGGCGCGAGCGCAGCGGCACCCGGCTGGAGGACGACGCGGTCGTCATCACCTCCGGCCGGGACGTGCAGCGGCTCACCCGGGCGGACATCCTGGACCTGCGCACCGACCAGCCCGGTGGGCGGGCCTGGCGGGTGCAGGCGGTGCGTCGGGACGGGCGGGTCGTCACGCTGCTCGCCGTCCCGCCGGAGGAACTGGAGCGGCTCCGGCGCTGGCACGTCGGTGCCCGGCCCGACCCCGGCTGAGCCGAGCGCGAGCGACCTCGAGGCACGTGCGGAGCGCTCAGCGGGCCGCCGTCGGTCAAGGCTGAGTAAAGAAATCGCCGAACCGTGCGGTTCGACGACCTGAGGACTTTACGCTGGTCAGGAACCAGATCGAGGCCGCCGAGAGGAAGCCGCAGCGTGGAGCCCTCCACGGATGACCCGTCCGTCCTCCTTCCCCTGGGTGCCTCCACCTGGCACCCCGGCGGCGCCGATCTCCCCGGAGTGGTCCACGCCACCCCCTCGCCCCCCTCGACGGTGCTCCTCATCGGCGACGTGGACCCGGACCAGGTGGGAGGGGCGTTGCGCCGGGCCGGCTGCACCACCGAGTCGGTGGAGCCGTGGGCGGCGGTCGCGACGGCGGCGACGGCGGGAGCCGTGCGGCTGGCGCTGATCGCCGCCGAGGTCATGGCGCACGGTGAGGGGGAGCGGCTCGTCGGCGACCTCCGCTCCGTGGTGCCGGGGTTGAGCGTGATCCTGCTCGCCCCGACCGACCAGCTCGACCCCGCGCTGCTGGTCCGCGCCCTCCGTGTCGGGGTCGCCGACGTGGTGGACCCGGCCGACGTCATCACCCTGTCCTCCTGCGTCGAGCGCTTCCTCCTGGAGTCCCAGAGCGCCGCGGAGCGGGTGCTGGCCGTGGGTGCCCACCCCGACGATGTCGAGATCGGGTGCGCCGGGGCGCTGCTCGACCATCGACGCCGCGGGGACGACATCGTCATCCTCACCCTCAGCCGCGGGGCGGTCGGCGGCAACCAGCAGGCCCGCATGGTCGAGGCGGAGGCCGCAGCGGCCCGGATCGGCGCCCGGCTGCTGCTCGGCGACCTCCCGGACACCCGGATCGATCCGGGGATCGACACCATCAGGCTCATCGAGGCGGTGGTCCGGACGGTGGACCCGACCGTGGTCTACGTCCACTCGCGGCACGACAACCACCAGGACCACCGGGCGGTCAACACCGCCGTCCTCAGCGCCGTGCGCCAGGTGCCGAGGGTGTATGCCTACCAGTCGCCGTCGTCGTCCAACGACTTCTTCCCGACCCGCTACGTCCCGGTCGACGCCGTCATCGCGCAGAAGGTGGAGGTGCTGGCTCTCTTCGAGTCGCAGGGCGAGCGCGCCTACATGGAGCCCGAGGCGGTCGTCGCCTCCGCCCGCTACTGGGCGCGCGGGCTCGCGCCGCGGGCGCGGTATGCCGAGCCGTTCGAGGTGATCCGCAGCTTCACCCCGGCCCGCTCCGAGGGCTCGGGCCACGGCAGCGCCGGAGCCGCCGCCTCCGTGTCGCCGCTGCCCGCCGGGGTGCTCCGATGACGGGCGGTGGAGCGGAACGCCCCGTCGTCCTGGTCACCGGCGCCGGTGGGGCGGCCGCGGTGACGCTGCTGGAGGCGCTGGCCGAGGACTACACCGTCGCGGCGGCGGACCTGGACCCGCTGGCGGTCGGCCTCTACCTCGTCCCGGAGGAGCGGCGGGGTCTGCTCCCCCGCGGGGAGGACGAGTCCTTCGTCGACGAGCTGCTGGACCTGGCCCGCAGGGTCGGTGCCGGGCTGGTGATCCCGACGGTCGACGTGGAGCTGCTGGCCGTGGCGGCTGCCCGTGGCCGGTTCGCCGACCACGGCATCGAGGTGCTGGTCGAGCGGACCGAGACGCTGATGACCTGCCTGGACAAGCACGTGCTCATGCAGCACTGCGCCGACCACGTCCGGGTGCCACGCACCGTGCTGTGGGGCGAGCAGGCCACCGCGGAGCAGGTCCGGGACCTCGGGGAGCCGCTGATCGTCAAGCCCCGGCGTGGCGCCGGCGGCCGCGGCTTCGAGGTGCTGCCGGACGCGCAGGCACTTCGTCGCCTGCCCAGGGACGGGACCGTCATCGCGCAGGAGCTGCTGCCGGGCGAGGAGTTCTCCATCGACGTGCTGGGGCGTCCGGAGGGCGGGGAGCCGGTGGCCGCGGTGCCGCGCCGCCGGGACAAGGTGGACTCGGGCATCGCGGTCGCCGGCCGGACGGTCGCCGACCCCGAGCTCGTCGAGATCGGGCGGGCCGTGGCGCGGGCGATCGGCGTCGTCGGTGTGGTCAACGTGCAGGTGCGACGGGCGGTCGACGGCACCCCGGCCCTGCTCGAGGTCAACCCACGCTTCCCCGGGACCATGTCCCTCACCCGGGCCGCCGGGGTCGACATGCCTCGGCTCGCGGTGGGTGCCGTCCTCGGGCGGACGTTGCCGGAGCGGCTGGACTTCACCGAGGTCGCGGTCGTCCGGCACTGGGCGGACGTCGTCGTCCCCGTGGCCGACTACCCCTTCGCCCCGGAGGCCCGGACCTCGTGATCGATCCCGGTGCCGACTGGCACACCCACTCCTCCACCACCGACGGCCAGGACCCGTTGATCGCCATGGTCATCGCCGGCGCCGCCGCCGGCCTGCACACGCTCGGGCTGTCCGACCACGTCCGTGCCAGCACCACCTGGCTGCCCGACTACGTGCGCGAGGTCCGGACGCTCGCGGGGCGCACGCCGCTGACGCTCCGGTGCGGGGTGGAGGCCAAGATCCTGGACCGGGCCGGCCGCCTGGACCTGCCCGACGACCTGCCCGAGCTGGACTACGTGCTGGTGGCCGACCACCAGTTCCCGGGTGAGGACGGGCCGGTGCACCCCGACCGGGTGCGGGCGCTCCTCGAGGACGGCACCTGGGACGCGGCCGACTGCCTGGACCAGCTGGTCACCGCCACCGCCCTCGCGCTGGCCGCCAGCCCGGTGCCACCGGTGCTGGCGCACCTCTTCAGCCTGC
The DNA here is from genome assembly GCF_008919445.1 of Serinicoccus kebangsaanensis. Classification (GTDB taxonomy): domain Bacteria; phylum Actinomycetota; class Actinomycetes; order Actinomycetales; family Dermatophilaceae; genus Ornithinicoccus; species Ornithinicoccus kebangsaanensis. The sequence continues at coordinate 10,237 of NZ_VSLG01000014.1, forward strand.
TGCCGAAGTGCGGTCTGGACGAGGAGCAGCTCGACGACCAGCACCTGGACGCCCTGGCGGACGCCTGCCTGGCCACCGGCGGCTGGGTCGAGGTCAACGAGAAGTGGCGCTGCCCCGGCGCCCGCACGCTGCGGCACCTGCACCGCCGGGGCGTCACCCTCAGCGCCGGCAGCGACGCGCACCGCGCCGCCGACGTGGGTCGCTGGGCATACCTCCCGCTCGTCTCCGCGGAGCTCACGTGATCGTGCTGCTGACCGCCCTGGTCCTCCTCGGTGCCCTCCCGATCATCGTCTCGACCATCGGGTTCCTCATGGTCGCGGGTCACCGGTGGCGGACCCACTACGACGCCGTCGACCCCGAGCTGGCGCCCCGCGTCGCGGTGCTGGTGCCGGCGTGGAACGAGGCGCCCGTCCTCGAGCACTCGGTGGACCGGATGATGCAGCTGGACTACCCGGCCGACCGGTTGCGGCTCGTCGTGGTCGACGACGCCAGCACCGACGGCACGCCGCAGCTGCTGGCCGAGGCGGCGCAGCGCCACCCCGGTCGCGTGGTGCCGCTGCGCCGCGAGCAGGGCGGCCAGGGCAAGGCGCACACCCTGAACCACGGCCTGGAGGTGCTCCTGGCCGAGGACTGGGCGGAGGCGGTGCTCATCACCGACGCGGACGTCATCTTCCGCCCCGACGCGATCTCCCGGATGACGCGGCACCTCGCGGACCCCCAGGTCGGTGCGGTCACGGCGTTCATCAGGGAGGCGAGCGAGCCCGCGACCTGGCTCAACCGCTACATCGGCTACGAGTATGCCGGTGCCCAGCTCGCGGCCCGCCGGGCCCAGAACGTCGTCGGTGCCCAGGCCTGCCTCGCCGGCGGCGCCCAGCTGCTGAGCCGCGAGAACCTGCAGGCGCTGGGCGGTCGGATCGACGTCACCACCCTCGCCGAGGACACGGTGACCACGCTCAACACCCAGGTGGCGGGGCGGCGGGTGATCTTCGACCCGCACGCGGAGTGCCTGGCGGAGGAGCCGGCCAGCGTCACCGGGCTGTGGAAGCAGCGGCTGCGGTGGTCCCGCGGCAACCTGCAGGTGACCAGGCGGTTCCACGACGTCTTCTTCCGGCCCCACCGCGAGCACCACCTGGGCAATGTGTGGTTCGGCCTGCAGTGGTACTGCACCATGCTGCTGCCCGCCTTCATGATCCTCGCCTCGCTGGCCCTCGTCGTGATGTGGCTGCTGGACTCCGCCAGCGCCTGGCTGGCCTTCCAGGCCTACTGGGGCATCAGCGCCCTGGCCTTCATCTTCAGCACCACCTTCACCCTGTTGCTCGACGGCAGCATCGCCCGGCGCAGCTGGGTGCAGGCCGTCACCTTCCCCGGACTGATCAGCCTGGGTGTGCTCTGCTGGGTGCTGGCGCCCGGTCCGGTCGAGACCGCCGTCTCGGCCCTGGCCGGCGGGGTGGGTCTCGAGACCGGGCCGGAGACCCGGCGCTGGTTCGAGCTCGCGGTCTATCTGTGGACGTCGCTGAGCATGCTCGCCGCCTGGCTGGTCTACCGGATCGACAAGGCCCGCCCGGGCAGCTGGCCGGTCGCCCCGCTCCTGGTCCTGGTCGGCTACGGACCGCTGCTGTGCGCCATCACCTTCGCCGCCTACGTCGCCCAGGCGCGCGGCGCGGCCACCACCTGGGACAAGACGGAGAAGACGGGCAAGGTGACGCTGTCATGACGGAGCACGGCGACGACGACCGCCAGCTGAGCGCCGACGTGCGCACGGAGAGGTGGGTGCTGTGGAAGGGAGTGCTGGCGATGGTCCTGGTCCTGGTGGTGGCCTACGCACGTCAGCGGTGGTGGGTGTGAGGCGCCGGATGATCGGCGCCCGGCTCGCTCCGGCGCTGCGCACCGCCCTCGTGGCGGGTCTCACCCTGGTCCTCACCGTCCCCCTGGCCGGGGGCCCGGCCCAGGCGCAGGGGTCCTCGCCGCAGGAGACGCCCGCCCACGACGCCGCGGCCTGGGCGTGGGTGCGCGGCCAGCTCGGCTCCGACACGCCGGTCACCACGCCGTCCACGATCACCGCGGACGAGGCATACCCGGACGCGTGGACCGGTCCCGTCTCCGGCACCTTCGAGCTCGACGGTGTGACGCCACCGGGGCAGGTGGCGCAGACCCCCATCGAGGTCGACGAGGCGCCGGACCCCGACGAGCAGGGGGTGCTGCACGGGCAGGTGGGCGTGCCGCCCTCCCCGGGACGGTGGATCGTGGACGTCGTCCGCAGGACGCCCGGCGGGGAGGTCTCCGCCCAGCTGCAGACCCTGGTGGACCCGTCCGGGAGCTTCAGCGTCGACCTCGCTGCGGCAGCGCCGGGGTCCGGGCCGTGGGGGCTGCGGCTGCTGGACGCGCACGCCGGGTATGCCCAGAACGGCGAGACCTGGCCCGCCGCCGCGGTCTACGAGCACCTGGAGGTCCAGCTCTGGGTGGTCACCGACGCCGCCTACCACGTGGGCACCGTCGCGGCCAGGGTCGACGGCACGTTCGCGCTGCCCGACAGCCGGCCCGGGGCCAAGGTCCTCCGGCTCGTCGACGGGCGCAGCGGCGCGGTGCTGGCGGAGGCCGCCCCGGACACCGGGCTGGTGCGGTCGTTCGCGGTCCCGGTCGGTCACCCGTTGCACGGACGCACCTACACCTACGACCAGGCGCTGGCGCTGCTCACGGCGCTCTCGGTCGGCGACGAGCAGACCGCCCGACGGCTGGGTGTCGGCCTGCTGTCGCTGCAGCTCGACGCCGGGGCCCAGCGCGGCGGCCTGGTCAGCTCGTCCGCCACGTTGGCGCCCGGGGCCGCGGTGGAGGAGCTGCGGACCGGCATCCACGGCGTCGGCACCTACGCGCTGCTGCGCTGGCTGGGCGAGCTCGACGCGCAGGACCCGCTCCGGCCCGAGGTCGAGGCGGGGGCGACCTGGGCTGTGGCCTGGCTGATGGACCAGCAGGTGCACCAGGGCGCACTCGCGGGACTGGTGACGGGCGGGCACGGGCAGCACGGCCCGGGAGGCTTCGACCCAGGGGCCGGCCTGACGTGGGCCTCGACCGAGCACAACCTCGACGCCTGGCACGCGCTCGACCTCGCCTCGACGACGCTCGGGGCAGGGTCGGCGACCGCTGCCGGTGCCGCCGCGGACCGGCTGGAGACCGCCGTCATGGACCTGCTCTGGGAGCCCTCGACCGGAGGCTTCCTCCAGGGACGCAGCCCGGAGGGGCCGGACGCCACCCGCGCGCTGGACGTGGACTCGTGGGGGGCGATCTGGCTGCAGGCCACCGGCCGGCAGAGCCAGGCCGCGTCGGCGCTCGCGCGCACGACCGACCTGGCCTCGAGCCACGCCGGGCGGACGGGGTATGCCCCGCACCTGGTGGCAGATCCCCTCGTCTGGACCGAGGGGAGCGCCGGCGTCGCGCTGGCCGAGCTGCGCACGGGTGACCCGCAGGGCGCCGGGAGCACGCTGGCGGGGCTGGGCCCGGCCGCACCCGACGGTGCCCGACCCGGCGCCACGCGGGACGCCCCCGAGGTCTCGATGACGACCGCGCCCGCGGTGGCCGCCGTGACCTGGGTGCTGCTGACCGAGCAGGCGCTGGCCGGGCGACCCCACATCTGGGACACCTCCGCACCGACAGGAGCGAGTGACTGATGCCCTACAGCCAACCGCGGGGATATCGCCTTCCCAGCAGTCTGCGGCTGCCGCTGCTCGCCCGCTGGCTGGAGCAGTACGGCTGGCCCACCTGGCGGACCGAGGTCGTGTCCACCCTCGCCGCGGTCTGCCACGAGCTGCTCGTCACGGGAAGGCCCGACGAGGTCTACGCGCGACTGTCGCACGACCAGGTGTCGCGCGCCGACCTGCCGCTGAGCACCGGCGGACGCGACTCGGTGATCACCCAGGCGGCCGAGTTCATCGACGTGGCGCACGGGCTGATGGCGATGCCGTCCGCCCGTCCCGTCTCCCCGTCGCTGGACCTGCGGTGCCAGGCCCAGTTCATGGACGACCCGGATGACCCCGAGGGCCCGTGGACCTACGTGCTCTTCGGGACCCAGCGCGCCGTCCTGCACCAGGCCTTCCTCGACATGGAGGGTGTCGAGGCCTACCCGGTGGAGGCCGGTGCGAGCCCGGAGGAGGACGCACCCGACCGGGCCGCCGTCTGGGACCGGGTGCTGGCGCCCTATGCCCGGTTCATGCCGCTGTCGGTCTCCGCTCCCGAGCCGCAGGTGCTCTTCGACATCGTGGAGTCGCGACGCCAGGGCCCGGAGCAGGACGAGGTGCTGGCGGCCGAGGGCAAGGTCACGATCAGCGCCGTCGTCGAGGCCTGCGCGCGGCTGGGCACGGGGGAGGCGGACGGCATGCGGGAGCGGCTGCTGGCGCCCGCACCGGGCTAGCGACCCGACCGCCGACCGACTCGACAGCGCTTACATCCCCGGTAGTGTGACGCAGATGCAGCACGAGACCCCGCCGATCTCGACCGCCTTCCTCGATCACCTCGAGGCCCAGACCCGTGCCACCGTCGCCGCCTCGACCCCACCCGAGAGCCCGTTCGCGGGTGCGCCCCAGGGCGCCCTGGACCGGCTCACCGAGGGGGTCGAGCAGAGCCGGGACGACCTCGTCGGCGTGGTCCGGCAGCTGCACGCCGACCCCGAGCTCGCCTACGAGGAGCACCGGTCCGCGGCGCTGCTGGCCGAGCTGATCACCGAGCGCACCGGCATACCCGTCGAGGTGGGGGCGCACGGCGTGGCCACCGCGCTGCGCGCCGAGACCGCCACCCCCGGGTTCGACCCGGAGAGGCACCGGACCGTCGCGGTGCTGAGCGAGTACGACGCGCTGCCCGGCATCGGCCACGCGTGCGGCCACAACGTCATCGCCGCGACCGGGGTCGGGGCCTTCGTCGCGCTCGCCGGCCTGATCGCCGACGGCTCCAGCGAGGTCGAGGGTCGCGTCGTCTTCCTCGGCACGCCCGCCGAGGAGGGGCACACCGGCAAGGAGGTGATGGCTCGCGGCGGCGCCTGGGAGGGGCTGGACGCGGCCGTGATGACGCACCCGTTCGGGTATGACGTGGTCGACACCCTCTTCATCGGCCGTCGGCTGCTCCGCGCCACCTACACCGGTCACCCGGCGCACGCGTCGGCCCAGCCGTTCCAGGGCCGCAACGCCCTCGACGCCGCCGCCCTGGCCTACCAGGGCATCGGCCTGCTGCGCCAGCAGATGCCGCCGTCGGACCGCGTGCACGCCGTCATCACCGAGGGTGGCACCCGTCCCTCGATCATCACCGGCAGCGCGACCATGCAGCTCTACGTCCGCTCCGCCTACCCGGAGACCCTCGTCGACCTCTCCGGTCGGGTGGAGCGCATCATGCAGGGTGCGGCGATGATGACCGACACCTCGGTCGAGCTGGAGTGGGACCACTACCCACCCTCGCTGCCGGTCCGGGGCAACGCCGCGCTCGGCGGCCGCTGGGTGCGCAGCCTGGGGGAGCGGGGCCGCCCGGTGCTGCCCGCGGGCACGGTGCCGGACGTGCTGGCCGGCTCCACCGACTTCGGCAACGTCAGCGTGCGGGTGCCGGGCATCCACCCCATGATCGCGATCGCCGGCCCGGACGCCGCGCTGCACACCGAGGAGTTCGCCGCCGCCGCGGCCACCGAGGCGGCCGAGCGGGCCGCCGTGGACGGGGCGGTCGGCCTGGCGCACACCGCGTGGGACTTCCTCGCCGACGACGAGCTCGCCCGGGCGGCGCGCGAGGAGTTCGAGCAGGCCGGCGGCGCCCTCGACCCGGCCACCTACTTCGACTGACCGGCACCGCCCGCGGACCACGACCGACCGGAGGATCCATGACTGCCACCACCCAGGAACGCCGCGGCATCGGCGACCGGCTGCTCACGACCATCGAGCGCTGGGGCAACAAGCTGCCGGAGCCGTTCACCCTCTTCGTCATCCTGTTCCTCCTCACCGGCGCGATCTCGACCGCGATGGCGCTGGCCGACGTCTCGGTCACGGTGCCGGGCACCGACGAGGGGCCGGTCGAGATCCGCGGGCTCTTCACCGGGGAGGGGATGGCCTGGTTCACCAGCAACATCGGTGCCAACTACGTCGGCTTCCCGCCGCTGCGCACCGTCATCACCATCCTGCTGGCGGTGGGCATCGCGGAGAAGACCGGGATGCTGGCGGCCGTGGTCCGCACCGCCTTCGGGTCCGCGCCACGGTGGATGCTGCCGTATGTCGTGGGTCTGGTCGGCGTGACCGGGTCGGTGATGGCCGACTCCGCCTTCATCGTCATCCCGCCGCTGGCCGCACTGGTCTTCAAGGCCGCCGACCGGCACCCCGTGGCGGGGCTGCTGGGCGGCTTCGCCGCGGTGGGCGCGGGCTACTCCACCGCGCTGGTGCCGACGTCGCTGGACGCCCTCTTCGCCGGCATCACGACCGGGGTGATGGAGTCGCTGCCCGGGATCCAGACCTCGCCGGTCAACCCGATCTCGAACTACTACTTCAACATCGTCGCGGCGATCCTGCTCGGCATGGTCTGCGGCTTCCTCATCGACAAGGTGCTGGAGCCGCGGATGGTGCGCCAGGGCGTGACCACCGAGCAGGTCGGGGCCGCGGACGGCCGCGGTGGCGGGGCCACGAGCGAGGAGCAGGGCGCGGAGAGCCGCCACGCCGAGCGCCAGGAGGCGGTGGAGACCGAGGACCCCGACGACCTCGACCCCACCGACGAGCTGTCGGCGCAGCTCAGCGACGTGGAACGCCGAGGGCTGCGGCGCTCGCTGCTGGCCGCCGGTCTGCTCACCGTCATCATGCTGGTCGCCGTGCTGCTGCCGGCCTCGCCGTGGCGGAACGAGGAGGGTGGCTTCCTGCCGTCCTCGCCGCTGCTGGACTCGATCGTCTTCATCGTCTTCGCCTACTTCGCGACCATGGGCGTGGTCTACGGCGCCGCCGTCGGCACGGTGAAGGGGATGAACGACGTGGTGCGGATGATGGGCTCCGCGCTCAACGACATGATGAGCTTCCTCGTGCTGGCGTTCATCCTGGGACAGTTCATCGCGCTGTTCAGCTGGACCGGGATCGGCTCCTGGATCGCCGTCCGCGGGGCGGCCGGCCTGGAGGCGACCGGGATGACCGGCTTCCCGGCGGTCATCGGCTTCATCCTGCTGGCCTCGTGCCTCAACCTGTTCATCGTCTCCGGGTCCTCGATGTGGACCATCATGGGCGCGGTCTTCGTGCCGATGTTCGCGCTGATCGGGCTGGAGCCCGCGTTCACCCAGGCGGCTTTCCGCGTCGGTGACTCGGCGACCCAGGTGATCACCCCGCTGAACCCCTACATGATCGTCATCCTGGGGTTGCTGCGGCGCTACGAGCCGGACGCCGGGCTGGGCACGGTCATCTCCCGGCTCATCGTCTTCGTCGTGCCGTTCTGGCTGTCCTGGGCCGGGCTGGTGGCGGTGTGGTACTTCCTCGACCTGCCGCTCGGGCCGGGCAACGGGATCTTCCTGCCCTGACCCACGTGCGGCCGTCTACCCTGGGGCGATGGGTCTTGCTGACGTCCTGCGCACGGGCGGGCGACTGCTCCTCGGCGGCACGCTGCTCTTCACCGGTGTCTCCCACCTGACGGTGGCGCGCGAGGAGTTCCAGGCCCAGGTGCCCTCCTGGGTGCCGCTCGACCCGGACCTCGTCGTGGTGCTCTCGGGCGTGGCCGAGCTGGGTCTCGGGGCGGCCCTGGTGGCGCTCCCGCGGTGGAAGGTGCCGGTCGGGTGGGCGACCGGGGCCTTCTTCGTCGCCATCTTCCCGGGCAACATCGCCCAGTATGTCGAGGGCAAGGACGGCTTCGGCCTGGACACCGACCAGGCCCGGCTCACCCGGCTGTTCTTCCAGCCCGTCCTCGTCGCGTGGGCACTGTGGTCCACCGAGGCGTGGAAGACCTGGCGACAAGGCCGCCGCGGGCGGTGAGGGCTAGCGGGTGCCGTAGCCGCGCCGCTGCTTGAGGCCGTCCAGGCTGAAGTCCGCGCTCTCGATGTAGGCCATCTCCGCGGCCTCGGTGCTCCGGACGGCCTCCACCTGCTCGGGCAGCCCTGGCAGGCCCTCCCAGGGGACGACGACGATGCCGTTGGCGTCCCCGTGCAGCAGGTCGCCGGTCCGGATCTGCTGACCGTCGACGACGACCGGTTCACCGACGGACACGATCTCGAAGTTGGCGTGCGAGACCACGGGGTAGCGCATGAAGTAGTGGAAGCCCAGGGCGTGCACCTCGTCGAGGTCCCGGAGGGCCCCGTCGGTGACCATCCCCACCGCCCCGAGACGTCGGGCCAGGCGGACCATGACCTCGCCGGCGTAGGCCACCCGGTGGGGCGAGCCGCTGGCATCGGCGAAGACCAGCACCGTCGGCCCGTCCATGCCGTCGAGCTCCTCCCACATGCGCCACCACTGCTCCCGCTGGGGTGGCGGTCCGGGTGCGTCGCTGACCCTGACGGTCAGCGCACGGCCGGTCATCACGCCCAGGTCCGGGAAGGTGCACTGCACGTTGCCGCCGATGAATCCCTCGGTGCGGTCCCGCACCGAGAGTCTCTCGATGGCGTTGGCCACGGTCGGGCTGTCCACGCCTCTGAGGAACTCCAGCTCCTGCTCGGTCAGCGTGCGGTTCATGCTGCCTCCTCCTCGTCCTGGATGCGGGTGCTGCTCGCGTCGAGCGGTCGCGCCGCCAGCCGCACGCCGAGCACCCGGCCGGAGGTCATCGCCCAGCCGATGTGGTGCCCGTGCCCCTTGAGCAGCATCCCGCCCTGCCCCACGGCGCCGATCGCGAACAGTCCCCGCACCGGTTGCCCGTCGGGTCGCTGCACCTGCAGGGACCCGTCGACCCGGACGGCGCCCTCGGTCACGGTCAGCATGCTGTGCACCGGCCCCATGGCGACGAACGGGGCGCGCAGCTCGGACGTCCCGACCGAGGCGGACAGGGCGCTCGCGTCCAGGCCGAGGCGGGTGGCGAGCTCCTCGACGCCGTCCGCCCTGGTGACCAGATCGGGTCGTCCTCGTCGGTAGTCGGTGAAGTAGGCGAAGGCGATGCCGGGCGCTGTGGAGATGAAGTTCGGCTCGCTGTCGAAGGTCGTGGCGACCGACTCGTCCATGATGATGTAGCCGGTGGATCCCGGACGGGCGGACAGCTCCTTCGCCGGGTCCTGCTCCTGACCGAAGCGCACCCCGTCGCGGTCCACCAGGACGGCACCAGAGCGGAACAGCGCGTCCGTCGGGGACATGTGCGTGACGAGGAGGGACTTGACCACGGGTCGCAGTGCCGAGGCGGGCACGTGACGGACGACGGCGCCCTCGATCGCGCAGAGCCAGCGCCAGGTGGGCAGCCGGTCCAGCCAGCCGCGGCGCGGCGGCGGGCCGAAGCGCAGCTGGGGACCGAACAGGCGGTCCATCGCGACCAGCTCGCCCCCCGCCTGCGCCGCCAGCTGGTGACCGCTCCCGAGGGCCTCGGGGTTGATCGGGAGAGCGGCGGCCGCCGCCTCCGAGAGGTGCTCCTGACGCATCACGCTGTTCCCGCTGAAGTCCCCGGTGGCCAGCACGACCCCGCGGCGGGCCAGGACCGTGGACTCACCCTCGGGTCCGGCGACCACCGCCCCGGACACCGTCCCGTCCTCCAGGACCAGCTCGCGCACCTCGGTGGCGAGCGCCACGTGCACCCCCGCGGCACGGGCTGCCTCGGCGAGACGGGTGATGTAGCTGCGCGAGCTCGGGACCACGTTGTGCATCCGCGCCACACGGTGGGGCGGCTCGATGTTGGGGAGGGTGAACTGCACGCCGTGACGGACCAGCCACTCCAGCGTGGGCCCGGACTCCTCGGCGTAGAGGCGGCGCAGGTCGGGCGCGTCGCCGGACAGGCCGGCGTCCGGGTAGTCCCACATGTCCTCGATCAGCTGCTCGGTGTCGTCCTCGATGCCCGCGCGTCGTTGCAGAGAGGTCCCGGCCGCCGTCATCGACCCGACGGAATACACCGTCGTGCCACCCAGTGCCTGCCCGCGCTCGAGCAGCAGCACCGAGGCCCCGGCCTCCGCAGCGGCGACCGAGCAGGCCAGACCTGCCGCGCCGGCACCGATCACGACGACATCCCAGACCGTGTCCACATTTGCCTCCTAGTGTTCGTATCGTTTTCAGAGTATCGTCTGACGTGAAGCTGCGCCAGACCCCCTGGCGACCGGACGAAGCCGGCAGAGGATCGGCTACACCGGCCGGACGGGGGTCAGGTGAGGTCGTCGTCGGGCATGCCCCGACGTGGCTTCGTGCCCTTCGATATCCAGGTAGGACGCGGCGAACTCGGACGAGGACGCCGGACGACGAGAGGTTCTTCATCATGGTGGTCCCCAACCTTCGCGGCGTGACGCCGGCCATCGTCACGCCGTTCGATCAGAGCGGCGAGGTCGACATGGCCAGCCTCGTCGCATACTGCGCTTGGCTGAAAACGATCCCAGGCGTCACAGGGGTGGTGCTCAACGCGCATGCCGGGGAAGGGACGTCGCTGACCGAGGGCGAGCGGGTCGAGATCATCCGCACGGTCCGGGAGCAGGTGCCCGATCTGCACCTGGTGGCAGGCGTGACCGGCGACGGCACCCGGGTGGTGGCGCAGGAGGCGCAGCGTGCGGCCGATGCCGGCGCGGACTCGCTGCTCGTCTTCCCGGCGCCGTCCAGCCTTCGCTTCGGCTACCAGGACGGCGCGGTCCAGGGTCGCTACGAGGCGGTGGCCCAGGCGGGCCTGCCGCTCATCGCCTTCAACTTCCCCGCCACGACGAAGGCCACCTACCCGCTGGAGCTGCTGCTGGAGCTGTGCGCCCACGACGCGGTCTTCGCCATCAAGGACGGTGCCCGGGACATGATCCGGTGGGACACCGAGACCCCGGTCATCCGCCGTGAGTTCCCCGACATCCAGATGCTGACCTGCCAGGACGAGTTCCTCCTGCACACGATGTGGGAGTCGGACGGCGCGCTCGTGGGCTACGCCGCCCTCATCCCCGAACTCATGGTGGAGCTGCTCCAGGCGGCCCAGGCCCACGACTACGACCGCGCCAAGGCCGTCCACGACAGGATGCTGCCGATCACGAAGGCGGTCTACCACCGCACGTCGCACATCGAGTCCACCACGGCGATGAAGCTCGGCCTGGTGGACCGCGGCCTGATCGCCGACGCCACCGTCAGGGCACCGCTGATGCCCCTCGAGGCCGGTGCCCGTGAGGAGATCCGGGAGGCGCTGGCCTCGGCCGGGGTCCCGCTGGGACAGCCGGTGGGAGCCTGACCATGCGCATCATCGACATCCGGCACGTCACCGAGCCGATCAAGGCCGACATGGCCAACGCCTTCATCAACTTCTCCTCGATGGACGTCAGCGTCCTGGCGATCGTCACCGACGAGGTCCGCGACGGGAAGCCGGTCGTCGGCTACGGGTTCAACAGCAACGGCCGCTACGCGCAGCCAGGGATCCTCGACCACCGGATCATCCCCCGGGTCCTGGGGTCCGATCCGGAGACGCTGGTGGACCCCGCGACGGGCCACCTGGACCCGGCCCGGATCTGGAGCGCCTCGATGCGTGACGAGAAGCCCGGCGGTCACGGGGACCGTGCCGTGGCGGTCGGCATCCTCGACATGGCCGCCTGGGACCTGGCCGCCAAGCTCGCGGGCGTCAGCGTCCAGCGCCTCATCGCCGAACGCTCCCCGGCCGGGCTGGGTGCGCCGTCGGAGAAGGTCTGGGTCTACGCGGCCGGTGGCTACTACTACCCCGACCGGGGGATCGAGGCGCTGCAGCAGGAGATGCTGGGCTACCTGGACCTGGGCTACCGCACGGTCAAGATGAAGATCGGGGGTGCGCCGCTCGAGGAGGACCTGCGCCGGATCGAGGCCGTGCTGCAGGTGCTGCCGGACGGGTGCACGCTGGCGGTCGACGCCAACGGCCGTTTCGACACCGGCACGGCGGTGCGCTACGCCGAGGCGCTGCGCGACCTCCCGCTGCACTGGTACGAGGAGCCCGTGGATCCGCTCGACTACGCCGGTCACCAGAGCGTGGCCGAGGCATACCCGGGCGTGCTGGCCACGGGGGAGAACCTGCTGTCGCGGCAGGAGGCGGTGAACCTGGCCCGGTTCGGCGGGCTGCGCCCGGAGCAGGACGTGCTGCAGATGGACTCCGCCCTCAGCTACGGCTTCACCGAGTACCAGCACACCCTGGCCGAGCTCGGCGAGCTGGGCTGGGCCCCGCAGGCCTTCGTGCCGCACGGCGGGCACCAGTTCAACCTCGCGATCGCGTCAGGCTGCGGCCTACGGGGATCGGAGTCCTACCCGGGCATCTTCGAGCCCTTCGGCGGGTTCGCCGACGGTGACCGGGTGGTCGACGGCTACATCACGCTGCCGGACGCTCCGGGCATCGGGCTCGAGCTGAAGGCCTCGCTGGCGCCGGTGCTGGCCCGGCTGGAGGACTGACCACGTCAGCCCGTGCCGAGGTGGTGGTCGGCCTGGGCCTGGCCCTGGTCATCCTGACCGTCCCCCTCGGCTACCTCGTCACGGGAGCAGGCGTGGTGGCGGGTGTCGGCGCACTCGTCGTGCTGGTGGCGGCGCTGTTCGTCGTCCGACCCGTGACCCGATGGGTCGCCCTGACCCTGGTCGCCGTGGGCGTCCTCGCCCTGGCCTGGGCGATGCTGCTCGGGGCGCGCCCCGGGCCGGCGCAGCTGACCTCGCTCAACCAGGGTGTGGTGGGCATGCTCGCCGCGGTCTCGTTCACCCGGCTGGTCACGGTGCGCCAGCAGGAGAGCCCCGCCCACGAGCGGCACGCGGGGCGGGTCGCGCTGTGGCGCACCTCCGGACTGGTGCACGGACTGGGCTCGGTGATCAACCTCGCCGCCGTGGACATCGTCGGCGGGCACCTGGGGCGGGGTCGGCCCCGGCTCGCCCTGCTGGACGGTCTGCTGCTGTCCCGGTCCTTCTCCGTCGCCGCCTTCTGGTCGCCCTTCTGGGCCTCGTCGGCGACGGCGATCGCCTATGCCCCCCGGGCCGACACCGTCCTGCTCGTGCTCTGCGGCGGCGTGCTCGCGGTCCTCGCCCTGGCGCTCAGCCTGGTCCTGCTGCAGCGCCGCTTCCCGGAGGAGTCGGCGGACTACGAAGGCTACGCGGTCACGCCGAGGATGCTCCTCCTGCCGGTGTCCTTGCTCCTCTGCGTCCTGGTCGGCCACGCCGCCGCCCCCGGCCTGCCGGTGTCCACCGTCGTCCTGCTCTCCGCGCTCCTCGTGAGCGTGGTGCTCGGCGCGCGGATGCTGCGCGGCGACCTCCCCCGCGCCCTCGGCAGGCACGTCGTCCGGGGACTTCCGCGACTGCGTGGCGAGGCCGCGCTCTTCGTGGCGGCCGGGGTCCTCTCGGTGGGCCTGTCCGTCCTGGTGGGTCAGCTGGGGGTGCAGGCCCCGGTCCGCGAGTTCACCGTGCTGGTGGCCTGGGTGTGCGTGCTGGCCATGACAGCCTTGTCGGTGGTCGGCATCCACCCCATCATCAGCATCGCGATGGTGGCGGTCCTGATGGCCCCGACGCAGCCGGACCCGACCCTCTTCGCCCTCTCGGCGACGATCGCCTGGGGCGCATCGGCGTCGGTGGGGCCGGTCTCAGGGCTGAACGTCTACCTGGCCGGCAGGTTCGGCCTGAACGGCTTCCAGGTTGCGCGGTCGAACGCGGGCCACGTGCTCCTCGTGCTGGCCCTGGCCCTCCCGGCGCTGATGCTCTGCGGGGCGTTGGTGAGCCTGTAGTCTTCGCCCACCGGCAGCAGAAGGGGAGCAGATGTCGAACATCCGGGACGTCGCGCTTCGCGCTGGGGTGTCGCCGTCGTCGGTGACGCGGGTGCTCGGGGGCTATCCCAACGTCAGTCCGGAGCTGCGCGAGCGCGTGCTCCGGGCGGTGGACGAGGTCAACTACCAGCCGGACCTGCTCGCCGCCGGTCTGCGACGCGGCTACACCAAGACCGTGGGGATGCTGGTCAACGACGTGCTCAACCCCTTCAACGCCCAGATGATGGACATCTTCGAGAGCGAGCTGCGCCGGGCGGGCTACAACGTCATCCTCACCAACTCCAACGGCTTGAGCGAGGTCGACCTGGAGAACCTGCTGGTGCTCAAGCAGCGCCGGGTCGACGGACTCGTCGCCTCCTTCGCCGACGACCGGAACCCCCTGCTGGCGACGGCGCTGCGCTCGTGGACGGTCCCCGTGGTCCTCTTCGACCGCCAGGTCGACGACATCGACGTCAGCGCCGTGCTGAGCGACCACCGCTACGGCGCCCAGCAGCTGAGCGAGCACCTGGTGGACAAGGGCCACCGGCGGCTGGCCATGATCAGCGGGTCCGAGGCCCTCTACTCCACCCGGGAGCGGATCCTGGGCATGCAGGACGTCGCCCAGGAGCACGGGCTGACGATCCGCCCCGACTTCCTCATCAGCGGTCGCGGGTCCGAGGAGCACGGGAGCGAGGGAGTGGCCCGCCTCCTGGACGACCCGGAGCCCCCCACCGCGATCGTGCTGGCGAACGGCAACACCGCGGCGGTCGTCGGCGCCCTCGCCGAGCTGCGTCGCCGCAAGGTGCGGATCGGTGAGGACATCGCGGTCGCCACCTACTACGACGACCCCGTGGTCGCCCTGTGGTCGCCGTCGCTGACCTCGGTGTGGCGTCACGTGCCTGACATGGCCAGGCGGGCGGCCGACATGATGCTGCACCGGCTGGAGGACGGCCGACGGATGGCCCACACCGTCGTGCTCCCGACGCGCCTGATGGTGCGGGAGTCCACCTCCAAGCAGTTCACCGACGGCTGAGGTCCGAGCGGCCCGATCCTGCCGACACCCCTTGTGCACACGCGGGTGATCACCTACAGTTGCCTCACTTCCTGAAAACGGTTCCGAAAGAAGCAATGATGCTGATGGTCGATCGCCTGGCTGTGACCCGGGCGCCGTCTCTCCCCGGACGTATGCCGTCCGCGGGGCACGGGTGCCGCCTGCAGACTGCTCTTCGTCGGCCCGTTGTTGAAAACGTTTCCTCTCATGCGTCGTCCGGGGGCCGGGAGTGAGCGTCGAGGAGGGCACCGTGTCCTGGGCACGGCTGGACGAGCACGGCGGCGTGCGGACCGGCGAGCTGTCCCGCCCGCGCCGGGTGCGGGCGACCGCCCGTCAGGCGGAGCTGCTGCACGCTGCGGTCGAGCTGGTCCTGGGCCCCGGCGGCGACGGTGCGACGGCCCGGGCGATCACCCTCCAGGACGTCTGCCCCGACCCGCTGGTGCACGCGCTCCGGGCCGGGCTGCCCCGTCCGGCGGCGCTCGACCGGCAGATCGACGGCGGGAGCAGCTGGAGCCAGCTGCTCGAGCTCGAGGAGGGCGAGGAGCTCGTGTCCGTCAGCTCGGTCGCGAGCATCGAGGAGCGCCGGACCAGCCGCGGGGCACGACTCGTCCGGACCATCTTCCTCACCGAGCTGGTGCGACCCGGCACGGGCGAGCGGGTCGGCTGGTGCACCGGGACCAGCCTCGACCTGGAGGTGGCCCGATGACCGCGCCGACGACCGAGGGGGACCGCATGCCGCCCGTCGGCCCGGTCACGGTGGCGGCGTCCTCGCTGCTGCGCTGGGGAGCCGGCGCGGACGACTTCTCCGAGATCCACCACGACGACGCCGCGGCACGTGCGCGCGGCCTGGAGGGCGCCGTCGTGCACGGTCCGCTCCAGGTGGCGGTGCTGGTCGAGCAGCTCCGACGGTGGCTGGGCCGGCCGGCACGGATCACCGACGTGGAGGCCACCTATCTCGCACCCGCGCCGGTCGGCGAACCGCTGGTCTTCGACGGTGAGGTGGTCGAGGTCGTCCCCGGCGAGGCCGGGGACGAGGTCCTGGGCTGCGAGCTCCGGTCGCGCCGCCCCGACGGCCGGACGACGGTGCGCGTCCTGGCGCGGGCGCGGACGGGTCCCGCGGGCCCGGGCTCCGCGCTCCCCGTGGAGCAGCTGCGACGGGCGCTCCGTCTCGGCGAGGTGGCCGGCACCTTCCGCTACCAGGTGCAGGAGAACGACCTCGAGCACTTCGCCCGGGCGCACGAGCGCGAGCCAGACCCCTCGGGCCGGGTCCCGGCCACCTACTTCGGCGCGCTCGACCCCGTGGAGCGGCGGGACCTCCACCTGGACGGGTTCCTGCTCGAGCTGCCGTTCCCCCGCACCGGGGGAGGCAACGCGTTCAACGAGGTGGAGTACGTCCGCCCGCTGCAGGTCGGCGACGAGATCACGGTGACCACCCGCTACACGGAGGTCTATGAGAAGCAGGGCTCCAGCGGCACGTTGCTCTTCCGGGTCCGGGAGAACGAGATGACGGACGCCTCGGGAGCGGTCGTGGCCACCTCCCGCTGCGGGCACGTCCTCGGCTTCGCGGTCCCGGCCTCGGGCACGTCGGAGGTGGCTGGTCGATGAGCGCAGGCTCCCTCCCCGCACCGGGCAGCGCCCTGCCGTCCCGGGTGAGGTTCACCACCCGTACCCAGCTGGTGCGCTACGCCGGTGCCGCGCAGGACCCGTCGCCGATCCACTTCGACGACGCCTATGCGCGCGAGCGCGGATTCCCCTCGGTGATCGTGCACGGCTTCCTCAAGGCCGGACTCCTGGAGGAGCTCGCCCTGACCTGGGCGCCCGCGGGCAGCTGGCTGCAGCAGTTCTCCGTCCGCTACCGCGGCATCGACCTGGTCGGGGCGCCACTGCTGTGCCAAGGCCTGGTGACCGACGTGTCGGACGACGGAGTGGTGGGCCTCGAGCTGTGGATCGAGGACGAAGCAGGACACCGGACGACGGACGCGCGGGCGCAGCTGCGCTGGGAAGGCAGGGCAGCATGAGCCAGGACACCCGGACCTACCGGATCGCCGGTCTTCCCGGCGACGGCATCGGCCACGAGGTGCTCCCCGCCGCCATCCGGGTGCTGGACGCACTCGGGGCCAAGCACGGGATGAGCTTCGTGTGGGAGCTGCAGGAGTGGGGGTGCGAGTACTACCGCCGCACCGGCTCGATGATGCCGGAGGACGCGCTCAGCATCCTCGCGCCGGCGGACGCCATCCTGCTGGGTGCGGTCGGAGCCCCCGGGGTCCCGGACCACGTGTCCCTGTGGGGGATGCTCATCCCGATCCGCCGGGAGTTCGACCAGTACGTCAACCTGCGGCCGGCCCGGCTGCTGCCGCGGGTGCCCAGCCCGCTGGTCCCCGAGCGGGTCACCGGCCTCGACCTCGTCGTCATCCGGGAGAACGTGGAGGGCGAGTACTCCCGGATCGGTGGGCGGTTGTACGGCGGGACCGAGCACGAGATCGCGGTCCAGGAGTCCGTCTTCACCCGGCGAGGGGTCAGCCGGGTCATGGACTACGCCTTCGACCTGGCCGGCCGGAGGCGGGGCTCGCTCGCCTCGGCGACCAAGTCGAACGGGATCGTCTACACGATGCCCTTCTGGGACGAGGTCTTCGCCGACCGCGCGGCCGCCCACCCGGACATCACCACCTCGCAGTACCACATCGACGCCCTGGCGGCGCTCTTCACCTTGGACCCCACGCGTTTCGACGTGGTCGTCGCCTCCAACCTGTTCGGCGACATCCTCACCGACCTCGCCGCCGCCGTGGCCGGATCCATCGGGGTCGCGCCCTCGGCGAACATCAACCCCGAACGCCGCTTCCCCTCGATGTTCGAGCCGGTGCACGGCTCCGCCCCGGACATCGCGGGGCAGGGGATCGCCAACCCGGTGGGCCAGCTGTGGTCGTCGGTGCTCATGCTCGAGCACCTCCAGGAGGCGCAGGCGTCCGACGACCTCATGTCGGCGATCGAGCAGGTGCTGGACGACGGGGTCATGACCCCGGACATCGGTGGGACCGCCTCCACGGAGGACGTCACCACCGCCGTGATCGAGAGGCTGGGAGCACGATGAGATTTTCCTCCGAACCCGTACTGATCACCGGAGGTAGCGGTGGCATGGGCGCGGCGATGGCGCGTCGACTCGCCTCCTCCGGCGCGCGGGTGGTGGTCTGCGACCTGGACCAGGACGCCGTGCAGCGGGTCACCGGGGAGCTCACCGACGCCGGTCACGAGGCGCTGGGAGTGAGCGCCGACACCTGCGACGAGCAGCAGATGCTGGCCGCGGTGGACCAGGCGGAGCAGGCCTTCGGCCCCCTCTACGGCCTGGTGACGGCCGCGGGCATCAGGCAGCCGGCCGCGCCGTTCCACCAGATCGACCTGGACACCTGGGACCGGGTGCACCGGGTCAACGTCATGGGCACCCTGATCGCCATCCGGGCCTGCCGCCCTCACCTGGTGCGCACCCACGGAGCCATCGTCACGGTGGCCTCGGTCACCGCCAACGCCGCCCGGATGAACCAGTCCGCCTACTGCGTGAGCAAGGCGGCGGTGCTGCACCTGACCAGGCAGGTGGCTCTGGAGCTCGCGGCGGACGGGGTGCGCGCCAACGCCCTGTGCCCGGGGGTGACGAGGACCCCGATGATCGAGGAGGCGGTCCGCACCGACGGTCCCCAGGTGCTGGAGGACAAGCTGCGGGGGTCGCTCGAGGCGTTCCGGCCGGGGATCCCGCTCGGCCGGCTGTCGGAGCCCGAGGAGCAGGCGGCCACCGCCGAGTTCCTCCTGTCCCCGGACGCGTCCTTCATCACGGGCGCCGCGATCTACGTCGACGGCGGCGTCTCGATGCTCGGGTGACGACATGACCTCATCGCACTCCTCCGCGCGCAGCCCCGCACGACGCCTGGCGCGCTTCGTGTGGCACCACAAGCTGGTGTCGCTGAGCGCGCTGGTCCTGGTGGTCGCGGTCGGCAGCGCGCTGCTGGTCACCTGGGTCGCGCCCTTCGACCCGTATGCCCAGGACGTCGCGATGCGCAACCGGCCGCCGCTGACGCCGAACCCGGACGGCGGGATCCACCTGCTGGGGACCGACCCGCTGGGCCGGGACGAGCTGTCCCGGGTGATGCTCGGCGGGCAGATCTCGCTGACCGTCGCCGCCGCCAGCGTGGTCGTCTCCGGTCTCTTCGGGACCACCGTGGGCATGATCGCAGGCTACTACCGGAACTGGTTCGACGACGTCGTCGGGCGTCTGGTCGACCTGCAGATGAGCGTGCCCTCGCTGCTGATCGCCCTGCTCGTGCTGTACGTCCTCGGACCCAGCTTCATCAATGTCGTGCTGGTCCTGGCCGTGACCCGATGGATGGTCTACGCCAGGGTGAGTCGGGGACTGGTGCTCGCGCTGCGGGAAGAGCTCTTCGTCGAGGCGGCCCGCTCCCTCGGGGCACCCGGCAGGCGCATCATCGTGCGGCACCTGCTGCCCAACATCCTCGGCCCCATCCTCGTGCTCGCCACCCTGGAGCTGGCGGTGATGATGCTCACCGAGGCCAGCCTGAGCTTCCTCGGCCTCGGGATCCAGCCACCGGAGTCCTCGTGGGGGCTGATGCTCGCCGAGGGACGCGAATACCTCACCAGCGCGTGGTGGCTCGTCGCGGTCCCCGGGGTCGCCATCCTGCTCACCACCCTCAGCGTCAACATCATCGCCACCTGGCTCCGGTCCCGGTCGAGCCAGGCCCAGTTCAGCAAGGTCACCATCGGTGAAGGGATCTGACATGACGACCCAGACCACATCCGTCGGCGCCGCCCCCGGCGAGGCCACCTCGGCCCAGGACCGCCGTGCCGCCACCCGGGCCGGGCTGCCCGGCAACGTGCAGCAGTTCCCCGGCACCGGCCAGGTGGACGTGCTCGACCCCTACACGCAGGAGGTGGTCGCGTCGGTCGCCCGGTGCGGACCGGCAGAGGTGGATGCCGCCTGCCGGACGGCGCAGGGGGCACAGGACCGAGGTCTGCCGCAGTGGGAGCGGGCGCTGGTGCTCGACCGGCTGGCGCTGCTCCTCGGCGAGCACACCGAGCGGCTGGCCGGCATCATCACGCTGGAGAACGGCAAGGCGATCCGGGACGCGCGCACCGAGGTGGCCCGCGCCACCGAGACGGTGCGCTTCGCCGCCGCCCAGGCGCGAACCCTGACCGGGGACGTGGTGGCCGCGGAGGCGACCCCGACCGGCGAGGGCAAGGTGGCGATGGCGCTGCGCCTGCCGGTCGGCGTCGTGGCCGCCATCACCCCCTTCAACTTCCCGCTCAACACGGTGCTCCACAAGGTGGCACCCGCGATCGCCGCCGGCTGCGCCGTCGTGCTCAAGCCGGCCCACCAGACCCCCCTGACGGCGTTGGCGCTGCACGAGCTGCTGCTCGAGGCGGGGCTGCCCGAGGACTGGGTCACCGTGCTCACCGACGACGGGACCTCCGCCGGTCCCGCGCTCGTGGAGCACCCCACCCCGCGCCTGGTCACCTTCACCGGCAGCACCACGGTGGGGTGGGGGATCGCCCGCACCGCCCACCGCAAGCGGGTCGCCCTCGAGCTGGGGTCGAACGCGCCCGCCATCGTGGCCGCGGACGCCGACGTCGCCGAGGCCGCGGCGCGGATCGCGCGGGCCGCCTACGGCACGGCCGGGCAGAGCTGCATCTCGGTGCAGCGGGTGCTCGTGCACCGGAGCCGGCACGAGGAGCTCGTCGCCGAGCTCGGCCGGCGGGCCGACGCCCTGGTCGTCGGCGACCCGTTCGACGACACCACCGACGTCGGTCCGCTGATCCTCCCGGCCGCCACCCAACGGGTGCAGGAGTGGATCGACGAGGCAGCGGGGATGGGTGCCGCCCTGGTCGCCGGCGGTGTCCGCGACGGCGCCTGCCTCCGACCCACCGTGGTCGACCAGGCGCCGACAGGGTCCCAGCTGCGGGACGCCGAGGCGTTCGGGCCGGTGCTGACCGTGGTGCCGTTCGACGAGCCGGAGGAGGCCTTCGCGATCGCCAACGAGACGCCATACGGCCTGCAGGCCGGGATCTTCACCGGCGATCTCGGTCTGGCGCTGCGGGCGATGCGGGAGCTCGACTTCGGCGGGGTCCTCGTCAACGACATCCCCACGACCCGGTTGGACCAGCAGCCGTACGGCGGCGTCGGGGACTCCGGCAACACCCGGGAGGGGCCTGCCAGCGCGGTCGTCGAGATGACCGAGGTCCGTTTCGTGTCGTTCCAGGCACCCCCGTCGGCGGTGGTCCCGTGAGCGGCCCGTTGGACGGAGTGACGGTGCTGGACTTCACCGAGCGGGTGCAGGGACCCTACGCGACCCAGATGCTCGGCGACTTCGGCGCCGAGGTGATCAAGGTCGAGCGGCCGAGCGCGCTGACGCCGGACGGCCGGGCCGACGAGCGTTACCAGACACCGGGTGAGCCGGCCCCCACCTCGCTCTACCGCGCGACCTTCCTGGCCAACAACCGGAACAAGCGCTCCGTGGTGCTGGACCTCAAGTCGGCCGACGGGGTGCGGGCCGCCCAACGGCTGGCCCGGTCCGCCGACGTGCTCTACGAGAACTTCCGCCCCGGGGTCCTGGACCGGTTGGGGTTGGGCTACGACGAGCTGGCCGTCGACAACCCCGGACTCGTCTACGTGTCCGCCTCGGGCTACGGACCCGACGGGCCCTACCGCGACCGCCCCGGGCAGGACGTCCTGGCCCAGGCGCTCAGCGGCCTCGGGCAGGCCAACCGAGCCCCCGACGGGCGACCGCTCCCGGTCGGGCTCTCGATCACGGACGTCCTCGGCGGCCTCAACGGTGCTGCCGCGGCGCTCGCGGCACTGATCCATCGGCAGCGGACCGGCGAGGGCCAGCGGGTGCACGTGGACCTTCTGGGCAGCGCGCTGGCCGCGCTGTCCGAGCACCTCGTGCACCTGCTCAACAGCGACGCACCCGAGCCCGAGCGGCGCACCGCGATGCACGGCCACGGGTACATCCCGCCTCCCTACGGGTTCTACGCGACGGCCGACGGCTACCTCGCCCTGTCCAGCGGGAGGCAGATCCCGCAGATCTGCGAGGTGCTCGGTCTGCCGGACCTCACCGAGGACCCCCGCTTCGCCGACTTCGCCGTGCGCGACGAGCACCGGGAGGAGATGGAGCAGCTGATGGAGAGCCGCCTGCGGACCCGGAGCACCGCGGAGTGGATGGAGCTCATGGTCGCGCGGGACATCTACGCGGCCCCGGTGCTCACCCTCGACGAGGCCGCGAGGGACCCCCAGGTCACCAGCACCGGTCGGATCGTCACGGTCGAGGGCCGGCACGGCCCCGTGCACCTGGTGGCACCGCCGGCCCGGTTCTCCGGGACCCCGTTGGGACCACCCACCAGCCCGCCGGCGCACGGGGAGCACACGGAGCAGGTCCTGTCCGCCCTGGCGGCGGGCAGCACGGGAGGGAGTCGCCGATGAGCACCCAGGCCAGACCGGACACCAGCGCCCCGGCCGACGTGGGCTCGGCCATGCTGTCGGTGCGTGACCTCACCGTCACCTTCCCCTCGGCAGAGGGGCCCATCCGGGCCGTGAACGGCATGTCCTTCGACGTCCGTCCGCGGGAGCGGCTGGGCATCGTCGGCGAGTCGGGCTCGGGCAAGTCGGTCACCGCGCAGGCCCTCCTCGGGCTGACGCCGAGGGAGCACACGACCGGCAGCATCGTCTTCGAGGGCGAGGACCTGCTCACGGCGCCCCAGGACCGGCTGCGCGCGCTCCGTGGATGGGACATCAGCTACGTCTTCCAGGACCCGCTGTCCGCCCTGGACCCGACCCGGACCATCGGGCACCAGGTGGCTCAGCCGCTGCTGCTGCGCAAGGTCCCGAAGAAGGAGGCCCATCGCCGCGCGATCGAGATGCTGGGCGAGGTGGGCATACCCGACCCGGCCCGACGTGCCAGGAACTACCCGCACCAGTTCTCCGGAGGGATGCGCCAACGGGTGATGATCGCGATGGCGCTCATCGGCCAGCCCCGCCTGGTCATCGCGGACGAGCCCACCACCGCGCTGGACGTGCGGGTGCAGGCCAAGATCATCGACCTGCTCTACCGGCTCACCGACGAGCAGGGCGTCGCCGTGGTCTTCATCACGCACGACCTCGGCATCCTCGCCGGTCTCGCCGAGCGGGTCATCGTCATGTATGCCGGCCGGGTCATGGAGGAGTGCAGCACCGACGAGCTCTACTACCGCTCCATCCACCCGTACACCCTGGGGCTGCTCGAGTCCCTCCCTCGGATCACCGGTCCCGTCCCGGAGCGTCTGGTCACCATCGGCGGTGGCCCCCCGGCCCCCTCCCGGCTCCCCACCGGGTGCCCGTTCCACCCTCGGTGCCAGTACGTGCAGCCGGAGTGCCGCACCACCCCGCCCCCGCTGGAGGTGCCGCCCGGTGGCGAGCACCCCAGCGCCTGCCTCCGCGCGGAGTGGCTGGCCGAGCGACCCGGAGAGCTGCGATGACGACCCCGCTGCTGCAGGTGCGAGGGCTGGTGCGGGAGTTCGGGCACGGCCCCGGGCTCGTCCGCGCCGTGGACGACGTCTCCTTCGACGTGATGCCGGGCGAGGCGCTCGGGCTGGTGGGGGAGTCCGGGTCGGGGAAGTCGACGACGGCCCGGTGCGTGCTGCGGCTGATCGAACCGACCGCCGGCGAGGTCCGTCTCGACGGCCAGGACATGCTCGCCCTGAAGGGCCCGGCCCTCCGGCGGCTCCGCTCCACCGCGCAGCTCGTCTTCCAGGACCCGTACTCCTCGCTCAACCCCAGGATGACGGTGGCCGACATCATCGCCGAGGGGATCCGCATCCACCGACCCCGCGAGTCGTCGTCGACGGTGCAGGACGAGGTGGTCGAGCTGCTCGAGCTGGTAGGGCTGCGCCCGGACCACCTGACCCGCAAACCGGCAGCCTTCTCCGGTGGTGAGCGGCAGCGGATCGGGATCGCCCGTGCGCTGGCGCTCAAGCCCAAGCTCTTGGTCTGCGACGAACCCGTCGCCTCCCTGGACGTCTCCATCCAGGCCCAGATCCTGAACCTCTTCGCCGAGCTCATGGACCGCCTCGACCTGACGCTGGTCTACATCGCGCACGACCTGTCGACGGTGCGCCACCTCTGCGGCCGGATCGCCGTCATGCAGGACGGCACGATCCGTGAGATCGGCACGCGGGAGCAGATCTACGAGGACCCGCAGCACGAGTACACCCGGGCGCTGATGGCGGCCGTGCCCGAGCCGGACCCGCGCTCGGAGCGGGCCAAGCTGACCGCCCGCCGCTCCGCCCAGCCGACGGGGGCGAGCCGGCCATGACGACGGACCAGGTGCAGGAGAGCGTGGTCGTCAGCCGGGACGTGGACCGGGTCGGCACCATCACGCTCAACCGGCCCGACGTGCTGAACGCCCTCGACTCGGCCGCTCACCGGGCTCTCGCGCAGGCGGTGCGCGAGCTGGAGGCCGACGACGACGTCGGCGCGATCGTGGTGCGGGGTGCGGGACGGGCCTTCTGCTCCGGCTCCGACCTGCGCGAGATCGGCGAGCTCAGCGGACGTGCCGAGCAGGACTACGTGGAGCTGGACTTCTCGACCAAGAACCTGGTGGCGGGGTGCAGGGTGCCGGTGGTCGCCGCCCTCCACGGCTGGTGCGTCGGTGGGGGGCTGGAGCTGGCCCTGGCGTGCACGATCCGGATCGCCGCGCAGGGCGCGAGCTTCGCCCTCCCGGAGGTGAGCCTGGGCAGCCTGCCCGGCTCCGGGGGACTGCAGCGACTCGCCCCGGTGGTGGGGCTGGGGGTGGCGACGGACTGGATCCTCACCGGTCGGACGGTGGACGCGTCCGAGGCACTCGCCCGCGGCCTGGTGACCCGGGTCGTCGAGGACGAGGAGCTGGACCGCGCGGCACACACGCTGGCCGCCGACCTGGCGACGCGGAACCCGCTGGCGCTCCGGCTGGCCATGGTCGCGCTGCGACCCGAGCCGCCCTCGGAGCGCGGACTGGTCGCCGCCTTCCAGGCGCTCGCCGGGGATGCCACCCACCAGGACCCGCGCTACGCCAGTGCGACGCGACGGTTCCGGGGGGACCAAGAACCCGTGGACGGCAGCAGAGCCGCACCACCGGACGGACGTCAACGATGACGCCCGCAACCGAGAGGAGAAGCAAGTGACACCACTGACGACGAGGCGGCGGGCGCACCTGCCGTCCGGACGATCCGCCGTGGTGGCGGGCCTGGCCGCATCCGCCCTGGTGCTCGGCGCCTGCAGCGGAGGCGACGCCGACGAGCCGGCGGGCGAAGCCGGAGGTGCGGAGGTGACCATCGCGCTCCCGGAGGAGCCACGCACGCTGGCGAGCTGGAACGCCTACTCCAACGATGGACACCCGGTCCTGCGCAACGTGACCGAGGCGCTCCTGAACCGTGATCCGGACTCCAACGAGCTGGTTCCCGAGCTGGCCCTGGAGTGGGAGCAGATCGACGACACCAACTGGCAGTTCACGCTCCGCGAGGGAGTGACCTTCCACGACGGGACCCCCTTCAACGCCGAGGCGGCCGCCACCTCGCTGAACTTCGTGCTGGACCCCGAGAACGCCTTCCCGATGAGGACGTTCCTGGGGCCGGACGTGACCGCCAGCGCCGTGGACGAGTACACGCTGAACGTGGAGACCGCGAGTCCCGACCCGATCCTGCCCACGCGGTTGTACTTCGTCACCATCCCCTCGCCCGAGCAGGTGGACGACAGCGACGCCTACGAGACGAACCCGATCGGCACCGGGCCGTACGCCTTCGAGTCCTGGAACCGCGGCCAGAACATCGTGCTGACCGCCAACGAGGAGTGGTGGGGCGCGGACTCCGACGACGCGATGGGTGAGCAGGACATCGCTCAGGCCACCTACGTGTTCCGTCCGGAGACCGAGGTGCGGGCCGGGATGCTGTCCAGCAACGAGGCCGACCTGGCCCCGCGGATCACGTCGGAGCAGTGCGACGCTGCTCCGGTCTGCGAGTCCACGCCGACGGTGGAGACGGTGGTCCTGCGACTGGACACGCCGAACCCGGTGCTGGCCGACCAGCGGGTCCGTGAGGCGATCGCCCTGGCGATCGACAAGGACCAGATCATGAACGACATCCTCGGCGGCGGTGAGACCGTCGGCCAGATCGTCGGGCCAGGTGCCGTCGGCTACGCCGACCTCGAGCCCTACCCCTACGACCCCGACCGCGCGGCCGAGCTCGTCGCCGAGGCCGAGGCCGACGGGGTGGACGTGACCGCACCGATCACCGTGATCGCCCGTGAGGGCTTCATCCTCCGGGCCAGCGAGGCGGTCCAGGTCATCTCCGCCGAGCTGCAGGAGATCGGGCTGACCGGGGCCACCAGCGAGACGCAGGAGACCGCGGCCTTCGAGGAGCAGTGGACGATCGGCTACGACAACATCCCCGAGGACCGGGCCTGGGCCGGGCTCCAGCAGCACGGCCAGGAGCTGATGGACTACGCCGGCTCCATCGGTGGCTACTACAGCTGCGACGGGCAGACGTCCGCCTACTGCGACCCCACGCTGGAGGACATGTATGCCGAGGCGGTCACGACGAGCGACGACGAGCGCCAAGAGGCCCTCGCCGCCATCGCCGAGTACGTCTACGAGGAGGTCCCGGTGGTGCCGATCGGCCAGCCGAACTTCAACTTCGGCATGACCGAGCGCGTGGACTGGACCCCGAGGATGGACGGTTTCATCCTGCTCAAGGAGATGACCGTCACCGAGTGAGACCCGCGGCCGGGCCGCCCACGACGGCGGCCCGGCCGTGCCGGACCCCTTCCACCACCAGACCAGGAGCGACGACGTGTACAGCAACCCCTTCTTCACCCACTGGGCCCAGGACGCGCAGATGACCGGTGCCTGGTGCACCCTTCCCGACACCGTGGCGGCGGAGGTGCTGGGTCGGCAGGGCTTCGACTACGTCTGCGTCGACCAGCAGCACGGGCTGATCGACGACTCCACCATGGTGCCCATGCTGCAGGCGATCGACGCCTCCGGCGCCGCACCGCTCGTCCGGGTCCGGTGGAACGAGCCGCCCGCGATCATGTCGGCGCTCGACGCCGGGGCGGCCGGCGTGGTGGTGCCGATGATCGAGACGACGGAGGACGCCGCCCGCGCCGTGTCGGCGTGCCGCTTCCCGCCCCAGGGGCAGCGTTCCTACGGTCCGATCCGGGCGCGCGAGGTGATGGGGAGCGGTGAGACCGAGGAGGTCCAGCAGGTGGCCTGCATCGTGATGATCGAGACGGCGGCGGCGCTGGAGAACCTCGACGCCATCCTGGACACCCCCGGCCTGGACGGCGTGTACATCGGGCCCAACGACCTCACCCTGGCGCTCGGTGGCCGACCGAACACGACGACCTCCGAGTTCGTCACGGCCGTGGACCGGATCCAGCAGGCCTGCCGGCAGCGCGGTCTGGCGGTCGGGATGCACACGGGGTCGGGCACGGATGCCCAGCACTACCTCGCGCTCGGGTACGACTTCGTCACCGTCGTCTCGGACGCCGGACTGCTGGCCCGGGCCGCCGCGGCGGAGCTCGAGCTGGCGCGGCAGCCCGCCTCGGACGAGCACGGCTCCCCGGCGGCGCCCAGCCAGACCTACTGAACACCAGCCCCTGCACAGGAGAACGACGTGGTTCTGCGATATGTCGGCAAGCGACTGCTGCACGCGGTGCTGGTCCTGGCCTCGGTCCTGGTGGCGGTGTGGTTCGTCGTCAACGCGATCGGTGACCCGGCCCGGCTGATCCTGCCTCCCTCGGCGTCCCAGCAGCTCTACCTGGACACCCGGGAGAGCATGGGTCTGAACGACCCGATCCTGGTGCAGTTCTGGCGCTCCCTCTCCGGCTGGCTGACCGGCGACTTCGGGGTCTCGGTCTGGCAGAACGTCCCCGCCCTCCCGCTCGTGCTCGAGCGGCTGCCGGCCACCCTGCTGCTCACCGCGGTCACCCTCGGCGTGGCGGTGCCGCTGGCCCTCGCACTGGGGGTCGTCTCGGCCCTGCGCCCGGAGGGTCCGCTGGACCGGACGCTGACCACCATCTCGCTGGCCGGGGTCTCGATCGCCGACTTCTGGCTCGGGCTGATGCTCATCCTGGTGGTCGGCGTGCAGTTCCAGCTCCTGCCGACCTCGGGCTACGGCGGGCTGGAGTATGCGGTGCTCCCGGCCGCAGCACTCGCGCTGCGACCCCTGGGCAGACTGGCCCAGGTGAGTCGCTCGGCGATGGTCGAGGAGATGCAGAAGCCCTACATCACCACCCTGCGGGCCCAGGGGATGCCGGAGCACACGATCGTCCGCAAGCACGCCCTGAAGAACAGCCTCATCCCGATCATCACGGTCGGAGGCGACGAGATCGCCACCTTCCTCAACGGGGCCGTGGTGATCGAGACGATCTTCGCCTGGCCCGGGGTCGGGGGGCTGTTCATCCAGGCGATCGAGCGCCGTGACCTTCCCCTGGTCACCGCGTGCGTGTTCGTCATCGCCTCGATGATCATCGTCGTCAACCTGCTGATCGACCTGACCTACCTGTGGATCGACCCGCGCACCGCCCTCACCGAGACACGGCGTCGACGGGCCCCCTGGTCCAGGTCCTCCCGCAAGGACCGGTCGGCGTCCACGACCAGTCAGCCAGGCCCGGAGTCCTCCGGGTCGACCCCGATGGCGGCAGCCGGCCGCGACAGCACAGGAGGTGCCCGATGACCGGGCCGTTGCACGGAACCAGGATCCTCGACTTCACCGAGCGGATGCAGGGTCCCTACGCGACCCAGATGCTGGCGGACATGGGTGCCGACGTGATCAAGGTGGAGCGCCGCACGTCCTTGACGCCGGACGGTCGCCCGGACGACCGCTACGGCGAGAGGTCGAGCTACGGCTCGAACGCGGAGGACTCGAAGATCTACTCCTCCGGGTTCCTCGCCAACAACCGCAACAAGCGCAGCATCACGGTCGACCTGAAGAACCCGGCCGGCGTCCGGATGATCGAGCGCATGCTGCCCTCGGTCGACGTCGTCTACGAGAACTTCCGGCCGGGCGTGATGGACCGGCTCGGTCTGGGCTACGAACGGTGCGCGGAGCTGCGTCCGGACCTCGTCTACGCCTCGGCCACCGGGTACGGCGACGACGGCCCCTACGCGCGCAAGCCGGGCCAAGACGTCCTGGTGGAGGCGCTCACGGGGTGGGGCAGGGTCAACGGTGACGCCGAGGGACGGCCCGTGCCGGTGGGCACCGCCATCGCCGACACGCTGGGGGCGATGAACGGGGCGTATGCCGTCGTGTGCGCGCTGGTGCACCGGGCGGCGACCGGCGAGGGTCAGAAGGTCGGGGTCAACCTCTTCGACAGCGCGATCGCCGGGCTGGCCGAGTGGGGCTTCCACGCGCTCAACACCCCGCACGGGGAGCCGCAGCGGCGGCCGGCCAGCCACGCCAGCCCGTGGACCCCGCCCCCCTACGGCTTCTACCGCACGGCCGACGGGCACATCGCCCTGTCCAGCGGTCGGCAGATCGGGACGTTGTGCCGGATCATCGGCATCGAGGACCTGTCCGAGGACGAGCGCTTCGGCAGCTACTGGCCCCGGTTCGAGAGCCGGGAGGACTTCACCCGGCGCATCGAGGACGCGCTCACGGCGCGGACCACCGCCGAGTGGGTCGAGCTGATGGAGGCCGAGGACATGTTCGTGGCGCCGGTGAACACGATGGCCCAGGCGTTCACGGACCCGCAGACGCAGCACAACAACATGGTCGTCCAGCTCCAGACTCCCGTCGGGGAGCTGGGCTTCCTGGGCACGCCCTACCACCTGTCCCGGACCCCTGCCTCGGTGCGGACGCCGCCGCCGTTGCACGGGCAGCATACTGAGGAGGTGCTGAGCGAGTTCGCGTTCACGCCGGAGGAGATCTCGGCCCTCCGGGCGGACGAGGCGATCTAGACAGGAGGCAAGATGCGGACGGTGTCCTTCGTCGGGCTGGGGGTGATGGGGCGCCCCATGGCCGTCAACCTCGTGCGCAGCGGCTTCGACGTGCGCGCCTTCACCCGCACCGCCGAGTCACGGGATCGTGCCCGGCAGGACGGGGTGCCGGTCGTCGACGCCCTGACCGAGCTGCACCCCGACCCCGACGTGGTGGTGACGATGCTCCCCGACGGTCCGGACGTCCGCGCCGTCCTGCTCGCGGACGACCTGCCGCTGGGGACCTCCAGCCTGGTCGTCGACATGTCGACGATCGATCCGGCCGTGAGCCGCGAGGTCGCCGCGGAGCTGGGCGCCCGTGGCCACCGGGTCCTGGACGCGCCGGTCAGCGGTGGTGAGCAGGGCGCGATCGACGCCGTGCTGTCGATCATGGTCGGTGGCCGCGAGGAGGACCACGAGGAGGCGCTGCCCGTGCTCGAGGCCCTCGGCAGCACCGTCGTGCGGGTGGGGGAGACGGGGTCCGGGCAGGTCGTCAAGGCGGCCAACCAGCTGATCGTCGCCGGCAACCTGCAGCTGATCGCCGAGGCCCTGGTGTTCCTGGAGGCGCACGGTGTGGAGCTGGGCGCCGCGGTCGACGTCCTGGGCGGCGGCCTCGCCGGCAGCACCGCGCTCCACCGGAAGAGGGACGCCTTCCTGCAGCAGGACTACACGCCGGGCTTCCGGGCGGCGCTGCACGACAAGGATCTGCGGATCGCGCACGCCGCAGCGGGCGAGGCCGGCGTGGTGCTCCCGGTCGGAGGCGTCGTCCAGCAGCTGATGCGATCGCTTGTGACCACCGGTGACGGCGGGTTGGACCACTCTGCGCTGCACCAGGTGGTGCGGCGGTTGTCCGGCCGGGAGCCGCCCCGCGACCGGTGAGGGTGGACCCCGACGCCGAGCTCAGCGAGGAGGCATCCGCAGCGCGCCGTCCAGGCGGATGACCTCACCGTTGAGCATCGGGTTCTCGACGATGTGGGCGACGAGAGCGGCATACTCCTCGGGCCTGCCGAGACGGGAGGGATGCGGGACCATCGCCTCCAGCGCGTCCTTCACCTCCTCGCCGAGGCCGGCCATCATCGGCGTCTCGAAGACGCCCGGGGCGATGGTCATCACCCGGATCCCCTTGTCGGCCAGGTCGCGCGCGGCGGGGAGGGTCAGCCCGGCGACCCCGGCCTTGGAGCTGGCGTAGGCCGCCTGCCCGATCTGTCCCTCGAAGGCGGCGACGCTCGCGGTCATGACGATCACCCCGCGGTCGCCGTGCTCGGCGACGTCCGGCGCGTTGTCCGCCATCGCCTCGGCGGCGAGGCGCAGCACGTTGAAGGTCCCGACCAGGTTGATCTCGACCACGGTCCGGTATGCCTCGAGCTCGTGCACCCCGCGGCGGGACAGGACCCGGCCCGGGGTGGCGACGCCGGCGCAGTTGACGACGACGCGCAGCTCGCCGAGGTCGGTCGCCTTCCGGACCGCTGCGGCGACCTGCTCCTCGTCGCGGACGTCGGCGGGGGCGAAGGCGACCCGCTCGCCGAGGTCGGTCGCCAGCTCCTCGCCGCGACCCCCGGGCAGGTCGACGAGGACGACCCGCGCGCCGGCCTCCAGGAGTCGGCGCGCACTCTGCTCACCCAGGCCGCTCGCGGCGCCGGTGACGAGGGCGACCGTGCTGTCGGTGATCTGCATGTCGATGCCTTTCAGGAGAGCAGGTGTCGGGAGATGACGACCCGCTGGATCTGGTTGGTTCCTTCGAAGATCTGCGTGACCTTGGCCTCGCGCATGAGGCGCTCGACGGGGAAGTCCGTCGTGTAGCCGTAGCCGCCGAGGACCTGGACCGCGTCCGTGGTGACCCGCATGGCGGCGTCGGTGGCGACCAGCTTGGCGATCGAGCACTCCTGGCTGTGCGGCAGCCCGGCGTCCTTGAGCCGGGCGGCGTGCAGGTAGGCCGCCCGGGCGGAACCGACCGCCGCGGCCATGTCGGCGAGGAGGAAGGCCAGCCCCTGGTTGCTCGCGACGGGCCGGCCGAACTGCTCCCGCTCGCCCGCGTAGCCGGTCGCGACCTCCAGCGCTCGCTGCGCCAGACCGGTCGCCGCGGCGGCGATGCCCAGGCGACCGGCGTCCAGGGCGGCCAGCGCGAGCGGCATACCCTGACCCTCCGCGCCGACCCGGTGGGATGCGGGCAGCCGCACACCGTCGAAGATGACCTCGCCGACCGTGTCGCAGTGCAGCCCCATCTTGCGCTCCGGCTCGGCGAAGGTGAGCCCCTCGGTGCCCGCCGGGACGTGGAAGCAGGACAACCCGCGGCCGCCGTCGTCGGAGGTGCGGGCGAAGACGGTGTAGTAGTCGGCGTGCCCCGCGTGGCTGATCCAGGACTTGGTGCCGGTGAGGACGTAGTCGTCCCCGTCGCGCACGGCGCGGGTGCGGATCGACGCGACGTCGGAGCCGGCCTGCGGCTCGGACAGGCCGTAGGCACCCAGCTGGTCGCCGGACAGCATGCCGTGCAGCCACTGCTCCTGCTGCTCGCGGGTGCCGGAGGTCGCCATCGGGAAGGCGGTGAGCGAGTGGACGGAGACGCCGACCGCCACGGACATCCAGCCGCGGGCGATCTCCTCGACCGCCTGGAGGTAGACCTCGTAGGGCTGGCCACCGCCGCCGAACTCCTCGGCATAGGGGAGCGACAGCAGGCCGGAGTGGCCCAGCATGGTGAAGATCTCGCGGGGGAAGCGCGCCTGCGCCTCGGCCTCGTCGACCTGGGGGAGCAGCTGCTCGTCGGCGATCTCGCGGACCAGGGCGATCAGGTCGCGGGCCTCCTCCGTCGGGAGCACGCGGGGCACAGGCAGCATGCGGCGCACGATATCCGTGGACGCCACGTCACCCCCTAACCCGACCGGCCGCACGGTTTGCTGCGACCGACCGCGCGGTTCGCGTCGACCGACCGCGCGGTTCGCGTCGACCGACCGCACGCTGTGCGCGCTGTGCGCATACGGCGCGCGGTCGGCCGAGGTGGAGGGAGGGTCAGGCGGGGTAGGTGTGGATCTCGGTGGCCTTGACCGCCGCCCAGAGCTGCTGGCCCCGGGTGATCCCGAGGGCCGCGACGGCGCCGAGAGTCACCTCGGCGACCAGGTCCACCCCGCCACCGAGGTGGACACGCGCCCGTTGACCGGTGACGGTGACGGAGTCGACACGCAGCTGCCACAGGTTGCGCGCCGAGGTCGTGGGACGTGCGGTGAACAGCGCCACCGCCTCGGGGTTCACCGTCGCCCACACCTGCTCACCCGGGCCGGCGCCGGCAGGGGGTTCGGCGAGCACGAGCGAGGAGCCGGCGAGGCGCACCGTCCAGCCCTCGTCCACGCTGGTGCGCGAACGGTGTGTCACATCCGTCGTCCCGGCGACGGATGTGACACACCGTTCGCGCACCAGGGTCCCGGAGAGCAGGTTGAGGCCGACGAGCGAGGCGACGTATGCCGTGCGCGGCCGCGCGACCACGTCGGCCGGGGTGCCGGTCTGGGTGACCCTCCCGGCCTCGAGGAAGACCAGCTGGTCCGCCAGGGTGAGCGCGTCGAGCGGGTCGTGCGAGGTCAGCACCGTGACGCCGGGGTAGTCGCGCAGCCGCCGCGCCAGATCGGCCCGGGTCCGGGTGCGGGTGTCGGGGTCGAGGGCGGAGAGCGGCTCGTCCAGGAGCAACAGCTCGGGGTCGGTGGCCAGCGCCCGGGCCAGCGCGGCCCGTTGCGCCTGGCCGCTGGAGACCTCTCCCGGACGCCGCCGGGCGAGCTGCTCCAGGCCGACCCGCGCCAGCTCCTCCCGGGCGCGATCCCGGGCGGCGGCGCGCGGCATACCCCTGGAGCGGGGGCCGAAGGCCACGTTGTCGAGCAGGGTGAGGTGCGGGAAGAGCATCGGCTCCGCCAGCACCAGGCCGACCCCGCGGCGCTCCGGGGCCAGGTGCACCCCGTCGCCGGACCAGCGTGCCGGGCCACGGTCGACGTGACCGCGGGTGAGCGGCGTGAGCCCGGCCAGGGCGGTGAGCGCCGTGGTCTTGCCCGAGCCGTTCGGGCCCAGCAGCGCGGTCACGCCGAGCGGGGTCTGCAGCTCGACGTCCAGCACGAAGTCGCCCCGGTCCACGACGAGGTGCGCGTCGAGGGCCGGTGCGAAGGACGACCGGGGCGGGTGCACCGGCGTCACCGGAGCCACCGTGTGCGCAGGACGCCGAGCACCACGACGCTCACCGCGAGCATCACCACCGAGAGGGCGATCGCGGCCTGCGGATCCTGCTCCAGGGCGGCGTAGACCCCCAGCGGAGCGGTCTGGGTGCGGCCGGGGAAGCTCCCGGCGAAGGTGATGGTAGCGCCGAACTCGCCGAGCGCCCGGGCCCAGGCCAACGCCGAGCCAGCGGCGATCCCCGGGAGGACCATGGGGACCACCACGGTGAAGAAGGTGCGCAGCGGACCGGCCCCGAGCGTGGCCGCCACCTGGTCGTAGCGCCGGTCCAGGCCGCGCATCGACCCCTCGACCGCGACGACGTAGAACGGCAGGGCGACGAAGAGCTCGGCCATGACGACCGCGACCGTCGTGAACGGCACGGTGATGCCGAACCACGCCTCCAGCGGCCCGCCGAGCACGCCACGGCGGCCCCAGGCCATGAGCAGCGCCACGCCGCCCACCACCGGCGGGAGCACGAGCGGCACGGTGACGAGGGCGCGCGCCCAGGCGGTCAGCCGGTGGTCGGACCGCGCGAGCTGCCAGGCCAGCGGTGTGCCGAGCAGCCAGACGAGCACCATCGTCGCGCTGGTGGTGACGGCTGACAGGCGGAGCGACTGGCCCACCACCGGCGCGGCCAGGTGCGTGCCCAGGTCCGGCCAGTCGACGCGGAGCAGCAGCGCCGCGAGCGGGAGCAGGATGAAGGTCAGACCGATGCCGGCGGCGACCCGGAGCGACCAGGAGGAGCTGGGGGCCACGCTGCCGGCAGCTCGGGATGCCGCTCGGTGCGGTGCCGCCCGGGAGGTCTGCCTCACGACGCTGCGGGGGCTGCACCGAAACCGGCGTCGGTGAGGATCGTCTGGGCCGCCTCTGAGACGAGGTGGTCGACGAAGTCCTGGGCCAGCTCCTGGTCGGAGACGGCGAGAGCCGGGTAGCGGTTGACGACGTTGCGCTCGGCGGGGATCGGCACACCGGCCACCCGGTCAGGGGCGGCAGCCACGTCGGTGCGGTAGACGAGCCCTGCGTCGACCTCCCCCAGCTCGACCTTGGTCAGGGTGGCGCGCACGTCGGGCTCGTAGGAGGCGATCTGCGGTGTCAGACCCTCCTGCGCGAAGAGCTCCGCGGCGGCGCTGCCGCACGGCACCTGCTCGGCGCACGCCACGACGGTCAGACCGGGGTCGGAGAGGTCGTCGAGCCCGCTGACGCCTCCCGGGTTGTCGACCGGCACGGCGATCTCGAGCTGGTTGGTGGCGAAGAGGGTGACCTCGCCGTGCCGGTGCTCGTCCGCGAGCGGCTCCAGCGAGCCTTCGCCGGCGAGTGCCAGGACGTCGGCACCGGCGCCCTGGTTGACCTGCTGCACCACGGTGGAGCTGGCCGCGAAGCTCATCTCGACGGTCACCCCGGGGTGGTCCCCCTCGAAGCCGTCGGCGATCGGCTCGAAGACGTCGGTGAGGGAGGCGGCCGCCACGACCGTCAGGGTGAGGGCCTCGGCCGGGGCGCCGGAGCTGTCCTGGCCGGCGGCGCAGGCGCCGAGAAGCAGCAGGGCGGCGGCGCCGAGAGCGGCGGCTCGCCGCGCTGCCCTCACGCCGGCACCCCGACGCTGACGTTGGTGGCCTTGACCGACGCGATCGCCACCGAGCCGACCTCCAGGCCCATCTCCCGGACCGCCTCGGTCGACAGCAGCGAGACCAGCCGGAACGGCCCGGCCTGGATGTCCACCTGGGACATCACGGCGTCGCTGACGATGCGGGTCACCACGCCGCGCAGCTGGTTGCGCGGAGAGGAGGCGCCCACCGCTCCGACCTCGGCCGGGTGCGCCTGCTCCTGGGCGAGCGCGGCGACGTCGGACCCCTCGACGACGATCCGTCCGTGCGGGTCCTTGCGGCTCGGCAGCCGCCCGGCCTCGATCGCTCGGCGGACGGTGTCGGTGGAGACGCCGAGCAGCTGGGACGCCTCCGAGACTCGCATCTGCGTCATGAACAGGACTCTAGACGCGCAGATGCGCCCCAGCAAGCCCACCGCCGCCCGCAGACCAACGTCGGGATAGCACAACCCTCATCGGGAAGTTCACCGATGAAGGTTGTGCTATCCCGTGGTCACTCCCGGACGGGGCCGAGCTCGGGCCGCTTGGCTACCACGTGGTCGCCCGAGGAGCGGCCGGTGAGCCGCCGGTGCACCCAGGGCCCGGCATACTCCCTCGCCCAGCGCGCGTGACCGCGCATCGTCTCGACCGTGCCGGCCGGCGCCTGCGGCGGCAGCGGCACCCGCCAGTCCGCCTCGTCCGCGGTGTGCCCGAGCGCGACGTAGGCGGTCAGCGCGATCCGCCGGTGCCCCTCGGGCGTCATGTGGATCCGGTCCTGCGCCCACATGCGCCAGTCCTTGAGGAAGTCGCACGCCCACTGGTTCAGGACGTAGCACCCGTGCCGCTGGGCGATCGACCAGATGTGCGCGATGTATGCCGCTGCGCGCCCCCGCGTGCGGCCGATGATGGGTGCGCCGGTCGGGTCGGTGGGTGTGGCCATGAGCACGTCGGCGCCGGTGGCGCGGATCCTGGCCACCGCCGCGTCCAGCTGGGCGGCGAGGGCGTCGATGTCGGCCTTCGGGCGCAGGATGTCGTTGCCCCCGCCGACGATGCTCACCAGGTCCGGCTGCAGGGCCAGCGCCGCGTCCAGCTGCGGCCCGGCGACGTCGGCCAGCTTGCGGCCCCGCACCGCGAGGTTGGCGTAGGAGAAGTCCTCGGCGTGCGTCGAGAGCAGCGCCGCGAGCCGGTCGGCCCAGCCGACGTAGGCGCCGGGGGTGTGCGGGTCGGGGTCGCTCATGCCCTCGGTGAAGGAGTCGCCGACGGCGACGTAGCGGGTCCAGGCCCGGGCCACCGGTCGGATGCTGCCCGCGCCCCCGTGCACGGTCGGCCCGACGTCGCCGTGCACCAGGCGCAGCGGGTGCTCGTGCGGGGCCGAGGTCCCCTCGGTCACGGCAGCCTCCAGTCGATCGGCTCGCCACCCTGCTGGCGCAGCAGCTCGTCCGCCCGGCTGAACGGGCGGCTGCCGAAGAAGCCGTTGCGGGCGGACAGCGGGGAGGGGTGGGCGCTCTCCACCCGCGGGACGTCGCCGAGCCGCGGCGCGAGGTTGCGGGCGTCCCGGCCCCAGAGGATCGCGACCAGGGGCCCGCCTCGCCGGACGAGGGCGTCGATCGCCAGGTCGGTGACCTGCTCCCACCCCTTGCCGCGGTGGCTGGCCGGTGTGCCGGGGCGGACGGTGAGGACGCGGTTGAGCAGCATCACCCCGGCGTCGGCCCAGGGAGACAGGTCGCCGTTCCTGGGTCGCGGCACGCCCAGGTCGTCGACCAGCTCGGTAAAGATGTTCTGCAGGCTGCGGGGGATGGGCGAGACGTCCGGCGCGACGGAGAAGCTGAGGCCGACCGCGTGCCCGGGCGTGGGATACGGGTCCTGCCCCACGACGAGCACGCGCACGGCGTCCAGCGGACGGGTGAAGACGCGGAGCACGTGCGGTCCGCCAGGCAGGTAGCCGCGCCCGGAGGCCACCTCGCCGCGGAGGAACTCGCCCAGTTCGGCGACCGTCTCCTCCGCGGGGGCGAGAGCCTCGGCCCAGGTGGGATGCACCAGCTCGCGCAGCGGGGTCGGGGTCACCCGCCCAGGGTATGCCGTCGCCCACCGCGCGTCGCCCGTGGTTGCCCTCCGGGGCACTGGGCGTCGCCCGTGGTTGGCTCGCAACCATGCGCGACGCCCGGTGGCCTCGTGGCCAACCACTCGCGACGCCCGGTGGCCTCGTGGCCAACCATGCGCGACGCTCGGTGGCCTTGTGGCCAACCATTCGCGACGCTCGGTGGGAGGAGGGGCGCGGGTGGACGCGCCCGGAGCAAATGACACGGGTGTAAGTCGCGTGCCCTAGACTGGGGACGGACCGGCCAGATCGAGCGTGCGCGACGAGAGGACTTCATCCATGGGCGCTGCCAGCCATGTGCAGCAGGTCGACCCACCCGCCGGGTTGTCCGAGCGGGACCAGGAGATCCTCGACTTCGAGAACCGGCACTGGACCTACGCCGGCTCCAAGGAGCAGGGCATCAAGGACCTCTTCGACCTCAGCTCGACCCGGTACTACCAGCTCCTCAACCAGCTCATCGACAACGAGGCGGCGCTCGCCTACAAGCCGCTGCTCATCAAGCGACTTCGTCGTGACCGCTCGCGCCGGCAGCGGGCGCGCTCGATGCGGCGCCTCGGGATCGAGAGCTGAGCCGAGACACACGCCAGGCCCACTGCCCACCGGGGCGGTGGGCCTTGTAGTTTGTGCTGACGATCATCGGCTGCAAGGAGGCAGGCAGGGATGTTGACCGACGTTCAGATCGCGCAGGGGGCCACGCTGGAGCGGATCTCCGAGGTCGCGCAGCGGCTCGGGCTCACCGAGCAGGAGTACGAGCCCTACGGCCACGACAAGGCGAAGATCTCCCTCGACGTCCTGGACCGGCTCGCGGACCGCCCGGACGGCAAGCTCGTCCTCGTCACCGCCATCAACCCGACCGCGGCCGGGGAGGGCAAGACCACGACCAACGTCGGCCTGTCCATGGCGCTGAACCGGATCGGTGCCCAGGCCATCACGACGCTGCGGGAGCCCTCGCTCGGGCCGTGCTTCGGGATGAAGGGTGGCGCCGCCGGCGGGGGCTACGCCCAGGTGGTGCCGATGGACGACATCAACCTGCACTTCACCGGTGACTTCCACGCCATCACCTCGGCGCACAACCTGCTCGCCGCGCTCCTCGACAACTCGCTGCACCAGGGCAACCCGTTGGGCATCGACGCCAAGCGGGTCACCTGGAAGCGGGTGCTCGACATGAACGACCGGGCCCTGCGCAACATCGTCGTCGGCATGGGCAAGAAGGGCGACGGGGTGGTCCGCGAGTCCGGCTTCGAGATCACCGTCGCCAGCGAGATCATGGCGGCGCTGTGCCTGGCGACCGGCCTGGAGGACCTGAAGGAGCGCTTCGGTCGGATCGTCGTGGGCTACACGCACGACAAGCAGCCGGTGACCGCGGGCCAGCTCGAGGCCGCCGGCGCGATGGCGATGCTGATGAAGGACGCCGTCAAGCCCAACCTGGTCCAGACGCTGGAGAACACCCCGGCGATCATCCACGGCGGGCCGTTCGCCAACATCGCGCACGGCAACAACTCCGTGCTCGCCACCCGCACCGCCCTCAAGCTGGCCGACTACGTCGTCACCGAGGCCGGCTTCGGCGCCGACCTGGGGGCGGAGAAGTTCTTCGACATCGTCTGCCCGGCCGGCGGGCTGCGCCCTGACGCGGCGGTGATCGTCGCGACGGTCCGCGCGCTCAAGCTCAACGGCGGCGCGCAGAAGTCGGAGCTGGGCACCGAGGACGTCGAGGCGCTGCGCACCGGGCTGGCCAACCTGGAGCAGCACCTGGAGAACCTCGCGAAGTTCGGCGTCCCCGTCGTCGTGGCGCTCAACCGCTTCCCGAGCGACACCGCGCATGAGCTGCAGCTCGTGCGGGAGCGCTGCGCCGAGCTCGGGGTGGACGTGGCGCTCTCCGAGGTCTTCACCCGCGGCGGCGAGGGCGGCGAGGAGCTCGCCCGCGCGGTCGTCGAGCTGTGCGAGCGGGGCAGCGACTACGCACCCCTCTACCGCCCGGACACGAGCATCCAGGACAAGATCGAGACGATCGCGACCGAGGTATACCGTGCCGACGGCGTCGACTTCGCGCCCGCGGCTCGCGCGCAGCTCGCCCAGCTCACCGACGAGGGCTACGGCGAGCTGCCGGTGTGCATGGCCAAGACGCAGTACTCCTTCTCCGACGACCCGTCCCTGCTGGGGGCGCCCCGCGGCTTCACCATCACCGTCCGGGAGCTCGTCGTCAACGCCGGGGCGGGCTTCGTCGTCGCGCTGACCGGCGACATCATGCGGATGCCCGGCCTGCCCAAGGTGCCGGCCGCGCTCGGCATGGACATCGCCGAGGACGGCACGATCACCGGCCTGAGCTAGGCCCAGATGACGACGATCACCGCCGTCGTCACGAGCAGCACCACCGAGAGCACCCGGTAGTTCGCCCACACCGCGGTGCCCTGCAGCGCCGCGGACTCCTCGGTCCAGTAGTCCGTCTTCCAGGTGAGCTCGGCCGTCTTGGACTCGTCCGGCGACGGACCCAGCAGGCTGATCACCACGAGCAGCAGCACCGACGTCGCGGTGCTGATGCCGGCGGCGTAGAGGAACTGGATGGAGGGCTCCTCCGGCAGCACCTGGGTGAGGATGAAGGCCACCAGGCCGAGGGGCTGCATGATCACCAGGGTGAGGAAGGCGGCGGTCGCGCTGATCCGCTTCGAGGCGATGCCGACGAGGAAGACCGCGACGACGGGGGGCACCAGGAAGGACAGCACGGACTGCAGGTAGTTGTACAACGTGTCGAACTGGGCGATGAACGGCGCCCACAGGATGGCGACGACGAGCGCGACGACCGTGGCCACCCGGCCGGTGAAGACCAGGCCGCGCTGCGAGGTGTCCGGCCGCAAGGTCTTCACGAAGTCCATCGTCACGATCGTCGATGCGGAGTTGAGGATCGAGTCCACGGTCGAGGTGATCGCGGCGATCACCGCCGCCAGGATGAGTCCGCGCAGACCGACGGGCAGCAGGTCGAAGACCAGGGTCGGGAAGACGGTGTCCGGGTTGTCCAGCTCGGGGTAGAGGGAGATCGCCATCACCCCGGGGAAGATGAACAGGAAGAGGAAGGCCAGCTTGATGAAGCCCGCCAGCAGCGAGCCCCAGCGGCCGTGGTCGAGCGACTTGGCCCCGAGGGTGCGCTGGACCACGAGCTGGTTGGTGGTCCAGTAGTACAGGCCCACGACGAGCACGCCGGTGATCAGGCCCGGCCAGGGCAGGTCGGCGTGGTCCGCGGGCAGGATGAGGCTCATCTTCTCCTCGCCCGCGGCCTGCGCCATCGAGTCCCACGACTCGATGGCGTTGAACGTCGCGATGAGGACGATCACCCCGCCGATCAGGGTGATCGTCGCCTGGATCGAGTCGCTCACCATGACCGCGCCGAGGCCACCGATGACGGTGTAGATCGCGGCCAGGACCGCGAGCACCGCCACCGAGACGATCATCGGGATGTCCGGGTAGAGCACCTTGACGACGACCGCGCCGGCGAAGAGCGCCGCCGCCATGTCGATGAACATGTTGGCGAAGAGGTTGAACCCGGCGAAGGCCATGCGTGCCCGCCGGTCGTAGCGCTGCTCGAGGAACTCCGGGAGGGTGAACACCTTGGACCGGAGGTAGAACGGCAGGATGAAGAAGATGAAGACGACGAGGATCACCGCCGACATCCACTCGTAGGCGAAGATCGAGATGCCCTGCTCGTAGGCGCCGCCGGCCAGACCGACGAAGGTGGCGCCGGACATGTTGGTCGCCACGAGGGAGAGGCCGACGAAGGGCCAGATGAAGTTGCGGCCGCCCAGGAAGTAGTCCTCCGAGGCGTCGCTCTCCCGGCCGCTCGACTCCGCCTCGGCGTGGGCCTTCCTCTGCATCCGGGCACCCACCACGAGCGGGATGATCCGGCTCAGGACGAGGTAGCCGATGATGACCGACAGGTCGAGCGCGCGGACGGTGAAGTCCGGCATACCCTGCCCGGCGTCGGCGAGCGGGAGCATCACGTCGGCGCTCATCGCGTCTCCTCCTCGGTGCGGACGACCAGCACCGCGCACGGTGCGTGCCGGACGATGCCCTCGGCGTCGTTGCCGAGCAGGACGCGGACGAAGGCGTTCTGACCGCGGCTGCCGATGACGATGAGGTCGGCGTCGATCTCGTCCCGCAGCCGGAGGATCTCGTCGGTGGCGCGACCGGTGCGCAGATGGCTGCCGGAGACGGGCACGTGCGCTCCCTCCAGCTGGGCGACGGTGTCGGCCAGCACCGGCCGCGCCTCGCTCTCGACGCGGGCGCGCAGGGCCGGACTGAGCGGGGCCGGGTGGGTCCACGCCGAGACGAGCGCGACGTGGACCACGTGCACCTCGGCCTCGGTGTGCGCGACCAGGTCGATGACGCGCTCACGGGCGCGGGCGGCGCTGGGCGAGCCGTCTGCTGCGAGCAGGATCCGGGTCGGGAAGGTCATGCTGCCCCTCCTGGGCTGGGTCGTGTCGACGCTGACCAGGCCCACCCTGACAACCCTGCGCCCGTCGCGCCTGCTGAACCGACGTGCCGGGCGAAGCCCGACCGGGCACACCCCGGCGCCCCCTAGACTGGTCCCCGATGAGTGAGGCGACCTGGCGCGAAGTGGCTCCCGGGGTCCACGTCCGTCGGCACGAGGAGCTCAAGCTCAACTGCGGCCTGGTCGTGGGGGAGGAGCGGTCCCTGGTCATCGACACCCGGAGCTTCCACGCCCAGGGGGACGAGCTGCTGGACGCGGTGCGACAGCTCACCGACACCGAGCTGGTCGTCGTCAACACGCACGCGCACTACGACCACTGCTTCGGCAACGCCGCCTTCCGCGACTCCCAGATCTATGCCCACTCCGGCGCGGCCGACGGGCTGCGCCGCACCGGCGAGCACCAGCGGCAGCAGGTGGTTGACCACCTGCGGGCGACCGACCGCGAGCAGCTCGCCGAGCAGGTCCGCGAGACCGAGATCGTGCTCCCGTTCTACCTTGTGGAGGAGGACACCGTGCTCGACCTGGGGGGTCGCACCGTCGAGCTGCAGTATGCCGGGCGCGGGCACACCGACCACGACCTCGCCGTCGCGGTGCCGGACGCCGCCGTCGTCTTCACCGGGGACCTGGTCGAGGAGGGCGCCGACCCGGCGATGGAGGACGCCTTCCCGCTGGAGTGGGCGCCGACCCTGCGCTCGCTGCTGGGTCGTGACTCCTCCGGGGCGTCCGACACCTGGGTGCCCGGACACGGCCAGGTGGTGGACCGTTCCTTCGTCGAGGCGCAGGCCGAGCAGCTGGCCTCGATGGCCGAGCGCTTCTCCGAGGTGCTCGGCACCGGGCTCGCCGGGGTGGACTCCCTCGCCAACGCGGGGCGCGGTCTCGGGCTGACCGAGGACACCCTGAGGTTGGCTGCGGTGCG
Organism: Serinicoccus kebangsaanensis; assembly: GCF_008919445.1. GTDB lineage: Bacteria > Actinomycetota > Actinomycetes > Actinomycetales > Dermatophilaceae > Ornithinicoccus > Ornithinicoccus kebangsaanensis. The sequence continues at coordinate 53,319 of NZ_VSLG01000014.1, forward strand.
GGCCCTCGAGCTGCGCCACTGAGCCGGCGCCGGGCATACCGGCCGTGTCATTTGCACTCTGGGCCCTCGAGTGCTCATCATGGACCTAGCACTCTCACCACGAGAGTGATAATCCGACCGGCCTGTCGAGGGTCGGGAGACGGGGAGACATGAGCCCCGCGCTCCTGGCTCGTCCGTCGCGGGCGGCACCCGGTCACCCGTCCATCCACACGTGGAGGAAGCAACTCAGATGGCCAAGACCATTGCTTTCGACGAGGAGGCTCGCCGCGGGCTCGAGAAGGGTATGAACACCCTTGCCGACGCCGTGAAGGTGACCCTCGGCCCCAAGGGCCGCAACGTCGTGCTCGAGAAGAAGTGGGGCGCCCCCACGATCACCAACGACGGTGTGAGCATCGCCAAGGAGATCGAGCTCGAGGACCCCTACGAGAAGATCGGCGCCGAGCTGGTCAAGGAGGTCGCCAAGAAGACCGACGACGTCGCGGGAGATGGGACCACCACCGCGACCGTGCTGGCGCAGGCCATGGTGAAGGAGGGCCTGCGCAACGTCGCCGCCGGCGCCAACCCGATGGCCCTCAAGCGGGGCATCGAGGTCGCCGTCAACGCGGTGAACGAGGACCTGCTGGCGATGGCCAAGCCGGTCGAGACCAAGGAGCAGATCGCGCAGTCCGCGAGCATCTCCGCGGCCGACACCGAGATCGGCGGCATGATCGCCGAGGCCATGGACAAGGTCGGCAACGAGGGTGTCATCACCGTCGAGGAGTCCAACACCTTCGGCCTGGAGCTCGAGCTCACCGAGGGTATGCGCTTCGACAAGGGCTACATCAGCCCCTACTTCGTGACCGACACCGAGCGCATGGAGGCCGTCCTGGAGGACGCCTACGTGCTGGTCGTCAACTCCAAGATCTCCTCGGTCAAGGACCTGCTGCCGCTGCTGGAGAAGGTCATGCAGTCCGGCAAGCCGCTGATGATCATCGCCGAGGACGTCGAGGGCGAGGGTCTGGCGACCCTGGTCGTCAACAAGATCCGCGGCAACTTCAAGTCCGTCGCCGTCAAGGCCCCGGGCTTCGGTGACCGGCGCAAGGCCATGCTGGCCGACATCGCCATCCTCACCGGTGGCCAGGTCATCTCCGAGGAGGTCGGCCTCAAGCTGGAGACCGCCGAGCTCGACCTGCTGGGCACCGCCCGCAAGGTCGTGGTGACCAAGGACGAGACCACCATCGTCGAGGGCGGCGGCGACGCCGACCAGATCGCCGGACGGGTCGCGCAGATCCGCGCCGAGATCGACAACTCCGACTCCGACTACGACCGCGAGAAGCTGCAGGAGCGGCTGGCCAAGCTGGCCGGCGGCGTGGCCGTCATCAAGGCGGGCGCGGCGACCGAGGTCGAGCTCAAGGAGCGCAAGCACCGCATCGAGGACGCCGTCCGCAACGCCAAGGCTGCGGTCGAGGAGGGCATCGTCGCCGGCGGTGGCGTCGCCCTCATCCAGGCCTCCAAGGCCTTCGACGGCCTGTCCGTCGAGGGTGACGAGGCCACGGGCGCCAACATCGTCAAGGTGGCCATCGAGGCTCCGCTCAAGCAGATCGCGGTCAACGCGGGTCTCGAGGGCGGCGTCGTGGCGGAGAAGGTGCGCAACCTGACCCCGGGCGAGGGCCTGAACGCCGCGACCGGCGAGTACGGCGACATGCTCGGGTTCGGCGTCGCCGACCCGGTGAAGGTGACCCGCTCTGCGCTGCAGAACGCCGCCTCCATCGCCGCGCTGTTCCTCACCACCGAGGCGGTCATCGCCGACAAGCCGGAGAAGGCTCCGGCCATGCCGGCCGGCGACGGCGGCATGGGTGGCATGGACTTCTGATCGATCCCGTGATCAGAGACTAGGCACGCCCGCGTTGCTCGCGGGCGACCACCGACCGACGGGCGGTCCCTCCACTGCGGAGGGGCCGCCCGTCGGCGTGTGCCGGGGAGCTCGCGACGGTCAGGGTTTGGGAGTCCCTGCGGCCACGACGCCGTCGACGGCGCGCGGCCCCGGCCGTCACTCGGGGTAGGTCGCTCGACCCGGACACCCGGACCCGGCAGCGGTCACTGCGGGGTGAAGCGGGTGCGGTTGGTCTGCTCGACCAGCTCGTAGTCCTGGCCCGCGGTGCGCAGCGTGGTCGAGATCTGCTGCAGCGAGGTGCGCACCCGCTCCTGGGTCGCGCTCCAGTCCTGGGTGACGCTGTGGAAGCTGCCCGCGGCCGAGCCGCGCCAGCAGTCCTGCAGCGCGTTCAGCTTGGCCATCATCGACCGGACCTCCCCCTCGATGGTCGCGGCGATCCGCTCGATGTCGCCGGAGGCGGCGGCGATGCGTGCGGTGTCGACGGCGAAGGTGTTGCTCATGGTGCCCTCCCTCGTGCCGGTGGCCGGGCGGCCACCTCGTGCCCTCGACGCTAGGCGCATCCGCCGACCTCGCGCAGAAGTTGTCCACAGGTAGGGTCTCGGGTCATGACCGTCCTCGTCGATCCGCCCATGTGGCGGGCGCACGGACGGCTCTGGGCCCACCTGGCCAGCGACACCTCCCTGGCCGAGCTGCACGGCTTCGCCGCGCGCGTGGGCATACCCCGGCGGTCGTTCGAGGGGGACCACTACGACATCCCGCAGGAGCGGTATGCCGACGTCGTCGCCGCGGGGGCGCTCGAGGTGAGCGGGGGTGAGCTGGCGCGACGGCTGCGGGCGAGCGGCCTGCGCTTCCGGAAGCGGCGGGGCGAGCGCCCCCTGGCCCGGGCCGTCGACGGGCTGGCCGCCGCGGTGCCGGGGTCGCACGTGCTGGAGGTCGTCGGGTCACCGCACGAGCGGCGCGGCGCCGGCGCGGCGGTCGTGCTCATCCGCTCGACCGAGGGCCACCGCATGGTGCTCGTCCGCAACGCCTCGCGCGCGGGGTGGGGCGCCCCGGGGGGCAAGCGGGAGGTGGACGACGGGTCGGTCCGCGCCGCCGCGGTGCGTGAGGTCGCCGAGGAGATCGGGCTGCGTCTGGAGCCCGGCCTGCTGCGGCCGGTGGGCTACCAGCGGGTCACGATCGCGCCGGGGGAGGGACGGGGCACCTGGGACGACGGGGACAACTACGTGCAGGCCTTCGGGGCTGTGGCGGACCCGGCGCAGCCGCTCACCCCGGACCGGGTGGAGGTGCTCGAGGCCGGGTGGTTCACGCTCGCCGAGGCGAGCCGGCTCGCCGGCGACGCCCCCTGGTGGCCGCTGGTGCAGTGGTGGTGGGACCAGCCGGCGTCGTGACCGACCGGCCACTGCGGTCACAGGTGCTTGGTGGCCTCGCGCACGCTCAGCCCGCTGAGCCGGTCGCGGTGGGCGTCCACGAGCGCGAGGACCCACGCCGGGTCGGTCTTGGCGTGCTCGCGCAGGGCCCACCCGACCGCCTTGCGGATGAAGAACTCCGAGCCGAAGCGCGATCCTTCGAGGTTGGCGGTGACGGTGCGCCCCAGCAGGTCGGTGTCGGTGTCGGCGCGGTGCCGCAGCTGGCTCAGGATCGCGACGCGCCGCAGCCACAGGTCGTCGCCCACGGACCAGTCGTCCATCACCGGCGTCACGGTGGCGCGGTGCCCCAGCAGCACCGGCCCGACGAGCCGCGAGGCGATCTCGTCCACGACGTCCCACCACGCGCCGGTGACGGTGAGGTGCCGGTAGAGGGGGAGCGTGCCGGGGTCCTGCCAGTCGCGCGCGGTGCGGTGCCGGGCCAGCGCGAGCGCGGCATACCACTGCTCCCGGTGCGTGACCCCGTCCCAGAGCTCCCGCACCGTGGCCTCCCAGGTCGCCCGGTCGGGCATCGGGTGCGCGCGCAGAAGCGGGTCGACGACGCGGCGGAGCTCGGGTGAGGTGATCCCGTGGAAGGGCAGCGCCGACTTCATGTATGCCTGCTGCCCGGCCGCGCGCCCGGGGTCGCCGGCCGCGGCGAGCGCGGCGCGCAGCTCGTCGACGAGGGCGACGTCATACCCCACGCAGGTCCTCCAGCTCAGCCCTGAGGTTGGCGCGAGCCTGCCCGCTCCAGCGGGCCTGGGCGTGCTCGGTGCGGTAGAGGCGCTCGCGCTGCGCGAAGGGCGCCATGACCGCCGCCCGGCCGGCGCGGAAGGCCTCGTCCGGGACGTGCGAGTACTCCTCGCGCACCTGCTGCCGGTAGGCGGCATACCGGGCCGGCGGTGCGGACAGGATCCACAGGTCGGCGTCGTGCATCGCCGCCAGCGCGGCGCTCCCGGTGGCGTCGTCGTGACCGTGGTCGACCGTCATCAGCACGCCGGCCTCGACCGCGTCCACGGTGGCCGCGTCGACGCCGAGCCGGTGCAGGTGGTCGCGAGCCATCGTCGCGCTGCGGTGCTCGTTGCTGCCCGGCGCGGCCCGGGGGTCGTAGCCCAGGTCGTGGTACCACGCGACGGTGCGGGCGAGCAGGGCCTCGCCCTCGTCCACCTCGGCACCCACCTGCAGCTCGTCCAGGGCGCGCAGCACCTCGGTCAGGTGCTCGGTGGTGTGGTAGCGGCGGTGCGGCTCGGACCAACCGCGCAGCAGCATCGACCCCTCGGCCAGCCACAGGTCGCGACCGGCCGACGGGGCCAGCGCGGCGGCGTCCTCGAGCCAGCGGTCGAGCAGGGCCTCGGCGGGGTGGGTCACCTGCCCTGCCCCTGCCCGCGCCGCGCCTGCTCCCAGCGCTGCCGCAGCTGCCGGTCGCGCGCCCTGAACCCGGTGCGGACCCGGGTGCCGTCCCGCAGCACGACCCACCAGGCCTTGGCCTGCTTGTCGCCGCGCGCCGTGGTGACGTCCTCCACCTGGGACCAGGGGACCGGCCCGTGCCCCGGCAGCTGCATCCCATAGCCGTCCACCCGGACGGCGGTGTCGGACCGGCGTGAGAGCTGGGTGAGCGTCACGGTGAGCAGCGCGACGGAGTAGACGAGACCGGCTGCGGCGAGGATCCACCACCAGACGGCGTCGCCCTGCGTGTCGACCGCCTGCATCACCGCCACCGTCGTCGCGACGAGGGGAGGCACCAGTTCCAGCCAGCCCCAGCGTCCACCGGGGACCAGCACCTCGCTGCTCGTGAAGTCCTGCACCCGGCCATCGTGGCACGCCCCGGATCCATGCCTCGGGGCCGCCGCGCCACCGCGCGACGGCCCCGGGGGAGGTGCTGGGGTCAGCGCTTGCCGAGCAGCGACTCCGCCAGGTCGGCCAGCGACTCGGCCAGGTCCTCGCGCACGTCGTGGGCGCTCTGCGAGAAGCTCGAGAAGGTGCCCTTGCTCTTCCCGCCGCCGACGGCCCCGGTGAGGCCGTGCCCGACCGAGCTCGCGGCTCCGGTCACGCCGGAGGCGGCGGCCCCGGCCGCGCCGGTCACGCCGTCGGCCACCGCGCCGGCGGCGTTGCTCACGCCGCCGGCCACCGACTTGGCCGCATGCTTGGTGCCGGACAGGAACGACTGGGTCGCCAGCGTCAGCCCGGCGCCGACCAGCCAGATGTCCTTGGCGATCGGGGTGCCCTCCGCGGTCGGGCGGACGCCGTCCTCCTCGGTCATGCCGGGGGTGTTGAGGTAGAGGCCGGTCAGCCCGGCACCGAAGGCCGCGAGGGCGCCGCCGGCCACCGCGGACGGCACGGTCGGCAGCAGCAGCATCGCGCCGAGGCCGATCTCGCCGTAGGCGAGCGCCCTGGTGAAGTCACCGGCCTTCATGTCCTTGAACATGGGATAGACGCTGGAGGCCCAGCCGTGCATCTGCTCGGCCTCCTCCTCGCCGGCCTTGAGCTTGCCGATGCCGGAGTTGAGGATGAAGGCTCCGGTGGCGATCCGCAGCGGTACGTGGGTGGGGTGCATGCTCTCTCCTCGTGGACGGGAAGTCTGCTCGCCCTACGGTATGTCGTCGGCCCGGGCTGTGCGAGGCGGGGCCGGTCACGGGGTCGGGCTAGGATCGGCGGACCGCCCGGCCACGACGAACGAGCACCCATGACCTCACCGCAGCATCCTGGCGCGCCCGCGCTCACCGTGGTCGTGCCGATGTTCGACGAGCAGGACGTGCTGCCCCTCTTCGTGCAGCGGCTGCGGGCGGTGCTGGACGGCGTCGGGCTGGACTACGAGGTGCTGGTCGTGGACGACGGCAGCACCGACGCGACCCCCGTGCTGCTGGCGCGCGAGCGGCATACCTGGCCCCAGCTGCGGGTCGTCCGGCTGCGCGCCAACGCCGGCCACCAGGCGGCGATCTCGGCCGGGCTGGAGCGTGCCCGCGGGGAGCTGGTGGTGACGATCGACGCCGACCTGCAGGACCCGCCCGAGCTCATCGCGGACATGGTCCGGCTGGCGCGGGAGGAGGCGCTGGACGTCGTCTACGCCGTGCGCGACGACCGGTCCGCCGACACCCGGTTCAAGCGGGTGACGGCGGGCGGCTACTACGACACGATGCGCCGCCTCGGTGCGGACCACGGGCCGGCGAACGCGGGGGACTTCCGGCTGATGACGCGCGCCACCGTCGACGCGGTCACCGCGCTGCCGGAGCACCACCGGGTGCTGCGGCTGGTCGTGCCCTCGCTCGGCTTCCCGTCGGGGGTGCTGACCTACCGCCGGGACGAGCGGGCCGCCGGGCGGTCGAAGTATCCGCTGTCCTCGATGGTCCGGCTGGCGCTCGACTCGATCACGGGCGCCAGCATCGCGCCGCTGCGGCTGGCGACCTGGCTCGGCTTCATCGGCGCGGCCGTGGCTCTCGGGCTGCTCGTCTACGCCCTCGTGGGGTATGCCGTGGGCCTGACCGTCCCCGGCTGGACGTCCACCTTCATGGTCGTGACCGCGGTCGGCGGGGTGCAGCTGCTGTGCCTGGGCATCCTGGGGGAGTACGTCGGCCGGACCTACACCATGCAGCTCGGGCGGCCCACCTACTACGTGGCTCACGACAGCCTGACCGGCGAGGACCCGCCCGACTGAGCCGCCCCCTCCTCCCGGGGAGTGTGGTCGGGATAGCACAACCTTCATCGGCGAACTTCCCGATGGAGCTTGTGCTATCCCGACGTTGGTCCCGAGGGGGAGGCTGCTGGGGCGGGGCAGGGTCAGGAGGTGAGGGGGCCGGGCAGCGGGTCGGCGTGCACGACGGTCAGGCCGCTGACCGCGCGGGTCAGCACGACGTAGAGCCGGCGCAGCCCGGTGCGCTCGTCCGGCTCCGCCGCGGCGATGGCCGCGGGCTCCACGACGACCACCTGGTCGAACTCCAGGCCCTTGGCGACGGTGGCCGGGACGAGGAAGACGCGGACCCGCACCGCGAGCTCTGGGTCGTCCTCCGTGTGCTCGCCGTCCAGCACCTCGTGCTCCACGCCCGCCCCGACCAGCGCGGTGCCGACGCGGGGCACCCACGCGTCGGGCACGACCACACCCACCGACCCCTCGTGCCCGGCGGCGGCCCGCGTCGCCTCGACCGCCCCCGCGACGGCGTCGTCGACGGCGACGAGGTCCAGCCGCCCCGGGTTGGAGCGGACCGACTCCGGCGGGGCCAGGTCCGGCGCCATCGACGGCAGCAGCCGGGCGGCGAACTCGATGACCGACGACGGCACCCGGAACCCCCGGACCAGCTCCTCCAGGTGGGTGGAGCCGGAGCCCAGATCCTTGCCGAGGTGGTGCAGCGACTCCTCCCACGAGCTCGTCGACCACGGGGTGGTGCCCTGCGCCAGGTCCCCCAGCACCGTGAGCGACCCGGTCGAGGCGCGCCGCCCCACCGCGCGCAGCTGCATGGCGGACAGGTCCTGCGCCTCGTCCAGCACCACGTGGCCCAGGCTCGGGGTCCGGTCCACCAGGTCGGTCAGCTCGTCCAGCAGCACCAGGTCGGCGGCGCTCCACCGGGCCGCGCCGGCGCTGCGCGGCCGGTCCCACACCATCGCCCGCTGGTCGTCGGCCAGGTGCTCTCCGGTGCTGAGCAGCCGGGCGAGGACGGCGGCCGGCCTCGCCTCGGGCCAGAGGGTCTTCACGTAGGCCCGCACCGGCGCCGAGCGCGCCACCGCGTCCTGCACCCGGTCGTCGGGGGAGTCCCCGGATCGCTCCATCGCCACCATGACCGCGTGCGCGAGCCGCTGGTGCAGCATCGCCCGCGCCGCGGCATACCCCACCCCGCGGGAGCGCAGCTCGGCCACCATGTCCTCCACCTCGTAGGCCGGCACCCGCCACCTGCGTGCCCCGCGGGGCACCACCAGCGCCTCGCCCGGCCTCCCCACCTGTGCCCAGAGGGCGGTGCGCAGGACGTCGGCCATCCGTGCCTCCCCCTTGAGGCCCGCGACGGCCGGCGTGTCCGTGGAGCGCACCCGTGCGCCGGTCGCGTCGGCCACCAGCTCCTCGACGGTGGTATGCCGCACGCTCACCTCCCCGAGCGAGGGCAGCACCGCGCCCACGTGCTCGAGGAAGGCCCGGTTGGGTCCGACGACGAGCACGCCGGAGCGCGCGAGCCGCTGGCGGAAGGCATACAGCAACCAGGCGGCGCGGTGCAGCCCGACGGCCGTCTTGCCGGTGCCGGGCGCGCCCTGGACGCACAGGGTGGTGCTGACGTCGGCGCGGACGATCTCGTCCTGGTCCGGCTGGATGGTGGCGACGATGTCGCGCATCGGCCCGATCCGCGGACGCTCGATCTCCCGCGCGAGCAGGTCGCTCCCGCTGTCGCTCGCGTCCGTGCTGCCGCCCGCCCCCGGCCGGTCGTCCAGCCACTCGTCCTCGAAGGCGGTGATCTCGCCTGCCTCGACCCCGAACCGCCGACGCCGCAGCACCCCCATCGGCTCGGTCCGGCTGGCCCGGTAGAACGGGGTCGACACCCCCGCGCGCCAGTCGATGACGACCGGGTCGCCCTCGGCGTCCGAGACGTGGCGCCGACCGATGTAGAGGTGCTCGGCGGCGTCCGCGGTCCCCGCCCGCTGGTCGATCCGCCCGAAGAACAGCGTGGTGCCGGGGTCGTCCTGCAGCGCCTTGGCCCGCAGCCAGAGGGTATGCGCCAGCGCCTCACCGGCGATGGCGTCACCGCCGTCCGCGGTGAGGGAGAGCGTGTGCTCGCGCATCCGGGTGAGCTCGGTGCGGGCGCGCGCCAGGTGCGCCTGCTCGGCGGTGAGCTCGGCCGTGGGATCCGGGGGGTGGCTGGGGGCAGGGGGAGCGGGCATGAGGGCATACCTCGTCGCGGGGGCGGGAGTGGGAGGGGAAGAGAGCATACTCCTGCGCCGCGGGGACGCGGGGCGCTCAGCCGTCGGCGACGGACAGCAGCGGGAGCACGACCTCGTCGACGATCTCGACGACGACGTGATCGGGAATCGGTGCGCCGTGGGTGATGAAGTGGTGGCGGAGCAGCGCCGGCCCCGCCTCCACCCGGCGGTCCGTGACCCGGAGCGCGTCCACCTCCCCCCGCGCGACCGCACGGTCGACCAGCACCCGCATCGCCCGCATGGTGGAGCCGCCTGGGTGCGAGCGGACGCGGGCGGCACGGGTCGGGTCGAGCAGCGAGTCGGCCAGGACCGCCGACAGCGCGTGGCCCGCCGGCCCGGCGAGCTGGGTGGCGATCCGTCGCATGAGCGTCAGCAGGTCGGTGCGCAGCGTGCCGGTGTCGGGAGGCGAGTCGAGGTCGGGGAAGGCGTGCTGCACGGCGTCCATGAGGAGCGGGGTCTTGCCCGGCCAGCGGCGGTAGAGCGAGGCCTTGCTCGCCTGCGCCCGCTGCGCGACCCGCTCCATCCGCAGCTCGCCGTAGCCCACCTCGGCGAGCTCGGCGAGCGCCGCCTCCAGGATCGCCGCCTCCAGGGCGGCACCCCGGCGCCGGGGCGCCGCGCGGTGGTCCGGCGCGGGGCTCACGGGTCGACCGCCGGGGCCGCCGTGACGGCCCCGGCGTCGCCGTCGACGGTGACCTGCTGCCCGTCGATGAGCTGCCGCGTGCCGACCGCCGTGCCCATGACGGCCGGCACGCCGTACTCCCGCGCCACGATCGCCGCGTGCGAGCCGATCCCGCCGGTGTCCACGACGACGGCGACCGCGCGCTGGAAGAGCGGGGTCCACGAGGGGTTCGTGTAGGGGCAGACGAGCACGTCCCCGGACCGGAGCCGACCGAAGTCGCCCGGGTCGCGGATCACCCGGACCGGGCCGGTGGCGCGACCACTGCTGGCCGGGGTGCCCGACACGAGCGCGCCTGTCGGGGTGTCCCCCGCGGTGCGGAAGGCCGAGGGGGCGATGAGCGGGACCGTCGCCAGCTCGTCCCGGCGCGCGCGGCGGCGGGCGACCGTGGCCCGCAGCCTCTCGGCCTCCGCGCCGGAGACAGTGTCGGCGGCGGGGTCACCGAGCGCGGCGACCTCCTCCCAGCGCAGGTGCCAGATGTCGTCCGGCTGCCGCAGCACGCCCGCCGCGGCGAGCCGGCGGCCGACCTCGAGGACCACGCCACGCAGCACGGGCAGCACCCGGGTGGCCTGGAAGTGGGAGTCCTCGCGCAGGGCGATCCCCGCCCGCGCACCGTGCAGCAGGCGGCGGACGCGGCCCCGGAGCGGGCCGGCGAGCAGCGGGTGGGACAGCAGGTGCCGCTCCGCCGCGGCCGCACCCGCCTCGTCCGTCGTCGGGCCGCCCTGGTCCAGGAGCACGCGCACCAGCGCCAGCACCGTCTCGGGAGCGTCCCGCCAGGTCGGCAGGGACAGGTAGAGCGGGCTCTCGGACTCGCGGTGGCCGAAGCGCGCCAGGAAGGCCTCGAGGCTCGTCCGGAAGGCGGCGAAGCGGTCGTCGGTGAGCGCCGACTGCGGGGCGTCGGACCGCAGCACGGCGACGAGCTCCTCGTCGGTGCGAGCCAGGTCGGCCAGCGCCTGGAGCGCCTCGTTGCAGGCCTGCGTCGCGGTGCGGGTGCCCCGGGTCAGCAGCGGCGACCACCTCCCGAGGGCGAGCGCGACGAGGCGGAGGCCGGCGATGGCGGCGCCGGCCCTGGGCAGGTAGTCCACCCGCAGGTCGGTGACCAGGTCGCCCGCCGCGACGGCGTCCCGCTGGGTGGTGAGCAACCGGCCCCAGGCGAGGGCGGGCAGGTCCAGCCGATCCAGCCTGGCGACCTCGGCGTCGAACCTCACCCACCGCGGGTCCTCCTGCCACCGTGCCGGGTCGTAGCGGCGCAGTCGAGGCAGGTTCCGGGCCGGCGCGGTGAGCAGGTCCGCCGTGGGTCGCGGGTGCGGCGGCACGAACCGCTCGACCACGCCGTCCTGCTCGGGCAGCACCTCGTCGAAGGAGATCTCCAGCCCCGGGATCTCGCGCAGCATGCGGTGCACCATCCGGCCCAGCCCGGGGACGACCCAGGCGCTCACGTCCATCGGGAAGGGCCGGGCCGGGAGCATCTCGAGGATCTGCGGGCCGGTGACCCGTTGGATCCGGGACAGGCGGACCGGCGGTGGGGGGAGCGCCGTCATCGGCCGTGCCTGCAGCAGCGAGGGGCCGTCGCCGGTGGTGGCCCACTCGATGTCCTGCGGACGTCCGAAGTGGTCCGCGACCTGCTGCCCCAGGGCGGCCAGCTCGACGAGGCGGGGATCGGGCAGGGTCCGCTCGGCCTCGCCGCGGGTCCGCTCCCGGACCAGACCGCCGGAGACGACCACGCTCTCCGGGGTGACCTCGCCGGAGACGAGTGCCTCACCGAGGCCGGGGGCGGCGTTGATGACGACCTCGTCGCGCGCGCCGGTGAGCGGGTTCGCGGTGAACATCACGCCGGCGAACTCGGCCGGCACCATCTCCTGGACGACCACGGCGATGCCCACCTCGTCGGCCGGGATCCCCAGCCTGCGGCGGTAGGCGATGGCGCGCTCGGTCCACAGCGAGGCCCAGCAGTCGCTCACCGCGCGCAGCAGCGGCTCCGGCCCGGACACGTCGAGGAAGGTGTCCTGCTGGCCGGCGAAGGCCGCACCCGGCAGGTCCTCGGCGGTGGCGCTGGAGCGGACGGCGACGGGCGGCTCACCCAGCTCGGCGTATGCCCTGAGGATCTCCTCGCGCAGGTCGTCCGGGACGTCGGCGCTCGCCAGCCGCTGCCGGACCGCGCCGCCGTCACCGAGGTCCTCACCCACCGGCAGGTCCGCGCGCCCCGCGACCTCGGCATACCCCTCCGTGGTGACGACGAACCCGCCCGGCACCGGCAGGCCGGCGCGGATCAGCTCGCCGAGGTTCGCGCCCTTGCCGCCGGCCAGCGCGAGGTCGTCGGCCCCGACCTCCGCCAGCGGCAGGACCCGGCGCCGATCGACAGGTGTCTGGCTCACGTCCATCACCTCCACGTCTAGTGAACGAAGCGTACTCTATCTGACGACCCAGCAGCCGTCGAGGGAGCAGCGTTAGCGTGGGTCCATGCTGTTCGCCTTCTCCGTCGCCCCGACCACCGCAGACGAGACCGGCTCGGTGAGTGCCGCCGTCGCCGACGCCCTCCGCGTCGTGCGTGACTCCGGGCTGCCCTACGAGCTGACCTCGATGTTCACCACCATCGAGGGGGAGTGGGACGAGGTCATGCCGGTGATCAAGGCCGCCTGCGACGCGGTGGCCGAGCACTCACCGCGCGTCTCGCTGGTGGTCAAGGCCGACCTGCGCCCGGGGCACACCGGTCAGCTCACCGCCAAGGTGGACCGGGTCAACGCCCAGCTGTCCGCGGACTGACCGGCGCCGCCGCGTGCCGGACGGTCAGGCCAGCAGGCCGGTCTGCGAGGCCAGGAAGAGCAGCGCGAACCCGACGAGGAAGACCAGACCGACGTAGGACAGCACCCGCATGCTGCTCGACAGCTGACGCTCGCTGCGGATGATGGAGAAGTTCAGCCAGGCGAAGACCGGTGCCGTGAGGAAGGCGCTGATCATCGCGAACCGGAGCATGTCGGCCAGCGACGCGCTCATCCACACCACGATCGCCAGCGCGACGATCGAGATCCCGGTGATCCACAGGTCCTTCGAGCGGCTGCTCATCTCCGGGCTCCCGCGCAGCAACCGCACCGACTCGGCGCAGGCACGCGCATACCCGTCGACGACGGAGATCACCGTGCCGAACATGCAGGCGAAGGCGATCAGCGCCATCAGCGGCACCGCCCACTCGCCGATCGCCGCGCCGTACATGCTCATCAGCTGGGGGATGTAGGCGCCGCCGGCCATCTGCAGCTCCTGGCCGCTGCCGTACTGCACGAACACGCCCAGCCCGATGAAGAAGACGGCCAGCACGGTGGACACGACATAGCCGGTGTTGAAGTCGAAGAGGACGTCGCGGACCGCGAGCCGCCGGCCCTGGCCCTTGGCCTTGACCCACAGCGAGTTGAGCGCGCTGATCTCGATCGGCGCCGGCATCCAGCCGATCACCGCGACCAGGAAGGGCAGCGTCGCGAGCGTCCACGGCGAGGGGTCCTCGAAGGCTGGCTGGCGCACGGCGCCCTGGCCCGCCGCCATGGCCACGGCGACGACGGTGGAGACGGCGAGCACGGCCATGATGATCTTGGTGACGCCGTCCAGGGCCTTGTAGTGGCCGCCGACGAGCAGCAGCAGCGTCACGGCGAGCAGGCCGGTCGCGAGCACCGGCACCCCGAGCCCCCAGGACGCCGGGAGCAGGTAGGCCAGGATCACCGTGCAGAGCAGCGCCACCCCGGCGGTCGAGATGACCGAGGACACGGCGGCGAGCACGAAGAACACCCAGAGGTATGCCGTGCCCCGCCTGGCGTAGCCCTCGACCAGGCTGCGGCCGGTCTCGGCGGCATACTGCGGCCCGAACCGGAAGAAGGGGTACTTCAGCACGTTGGCCAGCACGATCAGCCAGACCAGCTGCCAGCCGAAGAGTGCGCCCGCCTGGGTGGAGGAGATGAGGTGGGAGGCGCCGATCGCGGCGGACGCCGCCAGCAGGCCTGGCCCCATCGCCCCCCACCGGCTGCGCCAGGTCGAGCGCTCGTGCACGGTCGTGGTATCCCCGTCGATCACCATGAGCCGCACGCTAGCACCGCGGTGGGTGGGTGCTGCCCCGGCGACACGTGGCCACCGCGGTGGGTGGGTGCTGCCCTGGCGACAGGTGGCCACCGCGGTGGGTGCGTGCTGCCCCGGCGACAGGTAGCCACCGCGGTGGGCTCCGTCAGCGGGGGCCCAGGTCGCGGTGCTGGCGTGCCCGCAATGGCTTCACCACCGGACGGCGACCGGTATGCCGCTCCACCGCCAGCTCGTAGGAGCTCACCAGCGACTCGGTCGAGGCGCGCCACGAGTGGGTCTGCGCGTCGGCACGGGCGGCCGCGCCCATCCGGTCCTTCAGTCCCGGCTCGAGCAGGATCCGCCGCAACCGATCGGCATACCCGGCCGTGTCCCCGGGCTCGACCAGGAAGCCGGTCACACCGTCCTCGATGACGAAGGGAATGCCGCCGGCGCGCGCGCCCACCACCGGCACGCCGCTGGCCATCGACTCCAGCGCGACCAGCCCGAGCGTCTCGGTGGTCGAGGGGAAGGCGAAGGCGTCCGCGCTCGCGTAGGCCGCCGCGAGCTCCTCACCGGCCAGGTAGCCGGTGAAGACGGTCGGGGTGCCGGCGAACATCGCCTCCAGCTCCTGCCGGGCCGGGCCGGACCCGACGAAGGCGAGCCGGACCCCGTCGGCCGCCAGCGCCCGGATCGGCTCCAGCAGCTGGTCCAGGTCCTTCTCCCGGGACAGCCGGCCCACGTAGAGCACGACCGGCGAGTCGGGGTGGCCGTCGGTGAGCCGGTCGCGCATCTGCGCGGACCGCCGGGAGGGGTGGTAGCCGACGGTGTCGACCGCCTTCGGCCACAGGTCGACCTCGCGGATCCCCACCTCCCGCGCCCGGGCGACCATCTGCGCCGAGGTGCACAGGTTGACCTCGGCGAGGTTGTGCATACCGGTGATCCACGCCTGGCTCGGGGCGCGCAGCAGGGACAGCCCGTTGCCGAGGCGGGTGGTGTACGAGGGGACGTCGGTGTGGAAGCTCGCCAGCAGCGGCAGGTTGCGGCGCCGCGCCGAGATCACGCCGTAGGCCGCGAGCCACACCGGGTTGACCGCGTGCACGATCTCGGGGTGGAAGGCCTGCATCTCCCGGGCGATCCGCGCGGTCGGGAGCCCTACCTGGATCTCGGGGTACCACGGCTGGAAGGACACCGACCGGACCTTCACCACCCGGTGCGGCCCGTAGCTGGTCGGCGGCTCGCCCGGCGCGAAGATCAGCGCCTCGTGGCCGAGGTCGGTCAGCTGGTCCAGGGTGCGGGTGATGCGGGTGACGACCCCGTCGACCTTGGGCAGGAAGACCTCGGTGAAGAGCGCGATGCGCATGGGGTATGCCGCCGCCCGGGTCAGGCGGAGTGCTCCACGATGCCCCCGGTCGGCTCGGTGGTGGGTGCGGTGCGGCCCGCGCGCGAGGCCGGGACGCCGGCCTGCTGGGCCGCGGTCCAGGTCGAAGTGCACGGGATCTTGTCCAGGTCGGCCCGGTCGGCATACCGCCGGGCGACGTCCTCGACCTCCATCAGCAGCCCTTCCTCGAGCAGCGTGGGCTCCAGGCCCAGGTCGATGAAGGTCTCGTTGTGCACGTGCAGCTCGTTCTCCGCCGCCTCGTGCCGCGGGTTGGGCACGAGCTCGACCTCGGCGTCGCTGATCCGGCCGACCAGCTCGGCGAGGTCGCGCACCCGGTGGGTCTGGGTCATCTGGTTGAAGATCTTGACCCGGTCGCCGCGCGCCGGGGGGTTGGCCAGCGCGATCTCGACGCAGCGCACCATGTCCTGGATGTGGATGAACGCGCGGGTCTGGCCGCCGGTGCCGTGCACGGTGAGCGGGTAGCCGACCGCGGCCTGCATGAGGAAGCGGTTGAGCACGGTGCCGTAGTCGCCGTCGTAGTCGAACCGGTTGATCAGCCGCTCGTCGCGCAACGTCTGGTCGGTGTGCGTGCCCCAGATGATGCCCTGGTGCAGGTCGGTGATCCGCAGCGCGTCGTTCTTGGCGTAGTAGGCGAACAGCTGCTGGTCCAGGCACTTGGTCATGTGGTAGACCGACCCGGGGTTGGTGGGGTAGAGGATCTGCTGCTCCACGCGGGACCCGTCGTCCCCGACGATCTCCACGTCGAGGTAGCCCTCCGGGATCGACATCCCGGCCGTGCCGTAGCCGTAGACGCCCATCGTGCCCAGGTGCACCAGGTGCGCGTCCAGGCCGGTCTCGACGAGGGCGCACAGCAGGTTGTGGGTCGTGCCGGTGTTGTTGTCGACGGTGTAGCGCTTGTGCCGCGGGGACTTCATCGAGTAGGGCGCGGAGCGCTGCTCGGCGAAGTGGACCACCGCGTCCGGGCGCTCGGTGCGCAGCAGGTCGACCAGACCCTCGTAGTCCGTGGCCAGGTCCAGCTCCACGAACCGCATCGGTGCCCCGCCCACGGACTCCCAGGCGGCCAGCCGCTCCTCCATTGAGGCGATCGGCGTCAGCGACGAGGCCCCGAGCTCCTCGTCGATCCGCCGTCGCGACAAGTTGTCGACGATGAGGACCTGGTGGCCGAGGTCGGCGAGGTGTAGCGACGCGGGCCAGCCGCAGAAGCCGTCACCGCCGAGCACAGCGATCTTCACGGGTGCTCCTTGGAGTCGGGATGGGCCCCGCACCGGGGCGCACGGGGGTCAACGTATCAATGCTGGCCGGATGCACCCTCCTCGCCGAGCCCGGTGCCCGGAAAACGGCTGGGACCAGACCCCCCGACCAGGGAGGATGGCCCCATGGGCCATGTCGACGTCTCCGGTGTGGGCTTCACCCTGCCCGACGGCCGCCCGCTGCTGCGCGACATCGGCCTGCGCATCGGCGACGGCGCCCGGGTCGCCCTGGTGGGCCCGAACGGCAGCGGCAAGACGACGCTGCTGCGGATCGTCGCCGACGAGCTCCGGCCGCACGAGGGGTCGGTGTCCCGGGGCGGCGGGCTCGGGGTGATGCCGCAGTTCATCGGCACCATGGGTCGCGACGTCGAGGACGGTATGCCCGCCCCCACCGTGCGCGACCTGCTCGTCTCGGTCGCGCCGGCACGCATCCGGGTGGCCGCGGCGGCCGTGGACGCGGCCGAGCTGGCGATCATGGAGGTGGACGACGAGCCGGCGCAGCTCGGCTACGCCCAGGCGCTGGCCGACTGGGCCGACGTCGGGGGCTACGAGCAGGAGACGCTCTGGGACGTCTGCACGGTCGCGGCCCTCGGCATACCTTTCGAGCAGGCGCAGTGGCGCGGCACCGACACGCTGTCCGGCGGCGAGCAGAAGCGGCTGGCGCTGGAGGCGCTGCTGCGCGGACCGGACGAGGTGCTGCTGCTGGACGAGCCGGACAACTACCTCGACGTCCCGGCCAAGCGCTGGTTGGAGGACCAGCTCCGGGCCAGCACCAAGACCATCCTGCTGATCAGCCACGACCGCGAGCTGCTGGCGCGGGCGGCCACCCGGGTCGCGACGCTGGAGCCGGGCGCGGCGGGCAGCACGCTGTGGGTCCACCCGGGCAGCTTCGCCACCTGGCACGAGGCGCGCACCGAGCGCAACGCCCGGCTCGAGGAGGCGCGCCGCCGCTGGGACGAGGAGCACGGCAAGCTGCGCGACCTGATGCTGCGCTACAAGGCCAAGGCCGCCTACAACGCGGACATGGCCAGCCAGTACCAGGCGGCACAGACCCGGCTGCGCCGGTTCGAGGAGGCCGGGCCGCCCGAGGCGGTGGCCCTCGAGCAGCGGGTGCGGATGCGGCTGCGCGGCGGACGGACGGCGAAGCGGGCGGTGATCTGCGAGGGCCTGGAGCTCACCGGTCTGATGCGACCCTTCGACCTCGAGGTCTGGTACGGCGACCGGGTCGCGGTGCTGGGGTCCAACGGCTCGGGCAAGTCGCACTTCCTGCGCCTGCTGGCCGCCGGTGGCAGCGACCCGGAGCCGGAGCACCGGCCGGTCGGCGACGTCGTCCCGGCGCCGGTGCGGCATGCCGGGGTGGGGCGGCTGGGAGCCAGGGTGCGTCCCGGGTGGTTCGCGCAGACCCACGACCACCCGAGCCTGAGAGGCCGCACGCTGCTGGAGATCCTGCACCGTGGCGACGAGCACCGGCGCGGGATGCCGCGCGAGGAGGCCGCGCGGGTGCTGGACCGCTACGAGCTGGCCCGGGCGGGGGAGCAGCGGTTCGAGTCGCTGTCCGGTGGGCAGCAGGCGAGGGTGCAGATCCTGCTGCTGGAGCTCTCCGGCGCGACGCTGCTGCTGCTCGACGAGCCCACGGACAACCTCGACCTGCACTCCGCGGAGGCGCTGCAGGCCGGGCTGGACGCCTTCGAGGGGACGGTGCTCGCGGTCACCCACGACCGCTGGTTCGCAGGGTCGTTCGACCGGTTCCTCGTCTTCGGTGCCGACGGTCAGGTGCGCGAGAGCGACGGGCCGGTCTGGGACGAGGGCCGGGTGGCGCGGGCCCGCTGAGCGGTGGCCCCGGAGCCGAGCGCACTCCCAGCCGGTTCGTCAACTGTGCGCCGGAAAGTCAACCAACAGCCTGCTCGAGGAGGCTGCCAGTTGACGTTCCGGCTCCCAGACGAGGACCCGGGTGAGAGCCCGGTCCCAGGGGCGCCCACCGAGGAGCGCGGGTGCTTCCGGTGGGGTATGCCCGTGCCTACGGCTGCTCGTCCGGCCGGGTGGCCAGGGTGACGGTGACCTCGGCGCGCTCGCCGTCGCGGATGTAGGCGACGTCCGCCTCGTCGCCGGCACCACGCTCGCGGACCTGCCCGACCAGGGCGGTGGCGCCGGAGACGGGCTCGTCGTCGATGCCGACGATCAGGTCGCCGCTCTCCAGCCCCACCTCGGCGGCGGGGGAGTCGGGCTCGACCTGGGTGACGACGGCACCGGACACGGTCGCGCCGTCGGCCTCGGCCTGGGCGTCGTCGAGCCCGACGCCGAGGAAGGCGTGGGTCGCGGTGCCGGTCTCGATCAGCTGGTCGGCGATGAGCTGCACCTTGCCCGACGGGATGGCGAAGCCGATGCCGATGGAGCCGCTCTGGCCGCCCATGGCCGACCCCAGGGAGGCGATCGAGGAGTTGATGCCCACCAGCTCGCCGGCCGCGTTGACCAGCGCGCCGCCGGAGTTGCCCGGGTTGATCGCCGCGGACGTCTGGATGGCGTTGGTGAAGACCGCGGAGTTGGGGTCCGCCGGGTCGCTCGACCCCTGGGTGGTCACCGGGCGGTCCAGCGCGCTGACGATGCCGGTCGTGACCGTCCCGGACAGCCCGAGCGGGTTGCCGATCGCCATGACCGGGTCGCCGACGCCCAGCGCGGAGTCGTCGCCGATCGCGATCGGCGTCAGGCCGTCGGGGACGGAGTCCAGCTGGAGCACGGCCAGGTCGCTGGAGGGGTCGGTGCCCACGACCTCGGCGGGGTAGGACTGGCCGCCGGGCAGCGTGACCTGCACCTCCTGGGCGCCCTCCACGACGTGCGCGTTGGTGACGACGTGGCCCTGGTCGTCCCAGACCACGCCCGACCCGGAGCCCTGCCCGGACATGCCGGCCACGGCGATGGACACGGTGCTCGGGGTGACCGCCTCGGCGATCGAGCCCCAGTCCTGCTCGCCGGTCAGCGAGACGGTGGTGCCCTCCGCCTCGCCGGAGGCCTCCTCGGTGTCCGCCGGAGGGGCGCTGCTCCCGGCGGCCTGCCCGGCGCGGTCGTCGGAGAGCTGGATCGCGGCATACGTGCCGCCGGAGGCGAGCAGCGCGGCGAGCACGCTCGCCACCGCGATGTCGCCGAAGCGGCGGCGCTCACGGCGGGGCGACGACGGGGCGGGAGCCGGCGTGGCGGCAGGGGAGCCGTGCGCCTGCTGCTCCGTCCCGGGGCGCGCGGGAGGCACGGGCGCGGTGGCGTCCGGGTGGATAGGGCCGGTGGCGTCGGGGCCGGGGCCCTGGTGGTCGTGCGGGTAGCCCTGCGGGTCCTGCTGTGGCGTCGTCATGTCTCGATCACACCACGCTCACGTCGGCACAGCCTGGGCGCAGGCTATGAATCGGCTGGACGCCGATCCGCGGGCAGCTCGACCCTGAAGGTCGCCCCGCCGCCGGGGGTGGGGGTATGCCGGACCGAGCCGTGGTGCCGGCCGACGATCGCGGCGACGATCGCCAGCCCGAGCCCGGTGCCGCCGGAGGCGCGGCTGCGCGACTTGTCCGCACGATAGAAGCGCTCGAAGACGCGGTCGCCGGTGTCCTCCGCGAGTCCCTGCCCGTGGTCGCGGACCTCCACGACGACGGTGCCGTCGGCGCGCCCGACGGCGACCTCGACCGGCGTCCCCGCAGGCGTGTGCGCCAGGGCGTTGGCGACCAGGTTGGTGAGCACCTGACGCAGCGCACCGTCCTCGCCGGTGACGACCGGAGCCGCCTGGGGATCGGTGCCGGGCAGCGGCACGAGGCGCACCGTGCGCTCGGGTGCCCGCACCCGGGCGTCCTGCACCACGTCCGAGGCGAGGACGGTCAGGTCCACCCGGGTCGGCGCCATCTGCGGCTGGGAGTCCCACCGGGTCAGGGTGAGCAGGTCTTCGACGAGGCGGGTCATCCGGGTCGCCTCGTCCTCGATCCGGCGCATCGCCCCGGCGACGTCCTCGGGACCGGACATGGCCCCGAACCGGTGCAGCTCGGCATACCCCTTGACCGTGGCGAGCGGGGTCCGCAGCTCGTGCGAGGCGTCCGCCACGAAGTCGCGCATCCGCTGCTCCGACGCCTCGCGGACGGCGAACGAGTGCTCGATGTGCGCGAGCATCGCGTTGAGCGACTCGGAGAGCGAGCCGACCTCGTCCCGGGCACCGGGCGGGGGGATGCGCCGGGTGAGGTCGCCGGCCGCGATCGCCGCCGCGGTGTCCTCCATCCGGCTCAGCGGGCGGAAGGCGCGGCGCACGGCGAACCAGCCGAGCACGCCGACGACGACCATCGTGGTCAGGCCGATGACGAAGGTGAGGAAGGCGAGCTGGCGGGCCGTGCTGTCGACCTCGTCCAGCGGCAGCGCGACCGCGATCGTGCCGGAGAACAGGCCCTGCTCGTTCTTCATCGGCAGCGCCAGCACCCGCCAGTCCCCGCCGCCGTGCGCGCTGTCTGTGGTGAAGGGTCCGCCGAGCCGCTCGTCGTCGATCGGGACGCGGGTGAGGTCCGGGGTGTCCTTCATGCCGCGGGAGGCGAGCGGGACCGTGCTGGCCGACGGGTCCACCGGGGTGAAGAGGATGTAGTAGGAGTTCGGTGGCAGCCACAGCTCGGCGCTGGTGTCCTCCTGCCCCGTCGCCTCCTCCAGCAGCTGCGCGGAGACCCGCTCGGCGAGCGGGTTGATGTAGGTCTCCAGGTCGGCGTCCACCCGGTCGACGAGGTAGCCGCGCAGCATGGTGATGGTCACCGAGGTGGTGAGCAGGTATGCCGCGAGCACCAGCAGCACCAGCACGGTCACCAGGCGTCGGGTCAGCGACAGCCCGTGGAGCTTGGCGTAGGCGGCGCGGCGCAGCTGCTGCAGCACGGAGGGGTATGCCTCAGCGCGGCTCGCGCAGCACGTAGCCCACGCCGCGCTTGGTGTGGATCAGCGGCTCGCCGATGACGTCGATCTTGCGCCGCAGGTAGGAGATGTAGGACTCCACGATGTTCATCTCGCCGCGGAAGTCGTAGTCCCACACGTGGTCCAGGATCTGGCTCTTGGACAGCACCCGCCCCGGGTTGAGCATGAGGTAGCGCAGCAGCTTGAACTCGGTGGGGGAGACCTCGATGACCTTCCCCGCGCGGCGCACCTCGTGGCTGTCCTCGTCCAGCTCCAGGTCGGCCACCCGGAGGGCGTGGTCGTCGCCGTCCTCGGCCACCCGGGTGCGGCGCAGCACGGCGCGGATCCGGGCGACCACCTCCTCCAGGCTGAACGGCTTGGTGACGTAGTCGTCACCTCCGACGGTCAGCCCCTTGATCTTGTCGTCCAGCGAGTCCTTGGCGGTGAGGAAGACGATCGGCAGGTCCAGCCCCCGCTCGCGCAGCGTGCGGGTCACGGTGAAGCCGTCCATGTCCGGCAGCATGATGTCGAGCACCGCGAGGTCGAAGTCGTGCTCGCCGGAGAGCTGCAGCGCGCTGCGGCCGTCGCCGGCGGCGTGCACCGCGAACCCGGCGAACTTCAGGCTCGTGGTGAGCAGCTCCCGGATGTTGGTCTCGTCCTCGACCACCAGCAGGGTGGCCTCCGGCTCGCTGTCGGTGGTGGTCATACACCCATCGTGGCGACGCAGGCTGAGGGTTTCCTGGGAATCGGCTGCGTGGGTCAGGCCGATCCGGACGTCACGGCGTCCAGATCGTCCGCGTCGACGATGCGGTAGGCATACCCCTGCTCGGCGAGGAACCGCTGCCGGTGGGCGGCGAACTCGGCGTCCACCGTGTCCCGCGTCACCAGCGTGTAGAAGTGCGCCGTCCGCCCGTCGCCCTTGGGCCGCAGCACCCGACCCAGCCGCTGCGCCTCCTCCTGCCGGGACCCGAAGGTGCCGGACACCTGGATGGCGACGCTGGCCTCGGGCAGGTCGATGGAGAAGTTCGCGACCTTGCTGACGACGAGCAGGCTGATCTCGCCCTCGCGGAACGCGCGGAACAGCTCCTGCCGGCGCGCCACCGTCGTCTCCCCGGTGATGAGCGGCGCGTCCAGCCGGTCGGCCAGCTGCTCGAGCTGGTCGAGGTACTGCCCGATGACCAGCGTGGGCTGGCCGCGGTGGTGCGCCACCAGCCGGTCGACCACGGCGTCCTTGGCCGGTGCGCACGCCGCGAACCGGTAGCGCTCGTCCGGCTCGGCGACGGCATACGCCATCCGCATCGCCTCCGGCATGCTCACCCGGACCTCGACGCAGTCCGCGGGCGCGATGTAGCCCTGCGTCTCGATGTCCTTCCACGGCGCGTCGAACCGCTTGGGGCCGATGAGCGAGAAGACGTCGGACTCGCGGCCGTCCTCGCGCACGAGCGTGGCGGTCAGGCCGAGGCGGCGACGCGCCTGCAGGTCGGCGGTCATCCGGAAGATGGGGGCCGGCAGCAGGTGCACCTCGTCGTAGACGATGAGGCCCCAGTCGCGGGCGTCGAGCAGGTCCAGGTGCGGGAAGACGCCCTTCCGCCTGAGCGTGAGGACCTGGTAGGTCGCGATGGTGACCGGGCGGATCTCCTTGCGGGAGCCGGAGTACTCCCCGATCTCGTCCTCGGTGAGCGAGGTGCGTCGCAGCAGCTCCTCGCGCCACTGCCGGGCGCTCACCGTGTTGGTGACGAGGATCAGGGTGGTGGTCGACGAGCGCGCCATCGCCCCCGCCCCGACCAGCGTCTTGCCCGCTCCGCAGGGGAGGACGACGACGCCGGAGCCGCCGTCCCAGAAGCCGTCGACGGCCTGCTGCTGGTAGGGCCGCAGGGACCAGTCGGCGGTGTCCAGGTCGATGGGGTGCGCCTCGCCGTCGACGTAGCCGGCGAGGTCCTCGGCGGGCCAGCCGACCTTGAGCAGCTCCTGCTTGAGGTGGCCGCGCTCGGAGGCGTGCACCCGCACCGTGTCGTCGTCCACGCGGTCGCCGACCAGGGGCTTGATCTTCTTGTGCCGCAGCACCTCTGCCAGCACGGCGCGGTCGGTGGTGCGCAGGATCAGCACCGGCTCCTCGCCGCCTTCCCCGGAGCCGACGACCTCCTTGGTGAGCGTGAGCCGGCCGTAGCGGGCCATCGTCTCGGCGACGTCGACCAGCAGCGACTGGGGCACGGGGAAGCGGCTGTGCTCGATCAGCGCGTGCACGACCTGCTCGGCGTCGTGCCCGGCGGCGCGGGCGTTCCACAGGCCGAGCGGGGTCACGCGGTAGGTGTGCACGTGCTCGGGTGCCCGCTCGAGCTCGGCGAAGGGCGCGATGTCGCGCCGCGCCGCCTCGGCGCCGTCGTGGTCGACCTCGAGCAGCAGGGTCTTGTCGGACTGGACGATCAGGGGGCCGTTCATCGTGGGCATAACGGTATGCCGCCCGTCCCGCATTCCGTCCCTCACCCACCGGGCGTCGCTCGTGGTTGCCCTGCCGCCCACCGGAGACGTCCGGTGCGGATCCGGCGCGCTAGACTGGCGGTGAACGACATACGCGCTCCGGGGTCGGTGAAACTCCGAGCCGGCGGTGACAGTCCG
The DNA here is from genome assembly GCF_008919445.1 of Serinicoccus kebangsaanensis. GTDB lineage: Bacteria > Actinomycetota > Actinomycetes > Actinomycetales > Dermatophilaceae > Ornithinicoccus > Ornithinicoccus kebangsaanensis. The sequence continues at coordinate 77,356 of NZ_VSLG01000014.1, forward strand.
CGACCCGACCGCAGCCAGCGGCCGGTTGACCTGGTGGAACTCCAGGACCGACGGTGAAAGTCCGGAAGGGAGGCAGCGCGTGGGTCGGCGGCTCGACCGCCCACCCACCCGTCGCGGGCCACCGCGACGCGTGGCGGCGTGATCCGTCGTCCTACCTCACCTCCCTGCGTCCCCGGGCATCGACCTGGAGAGGACGTCCGGTGACCGGCCCCCCACTCGTCGGCGTCGACCTCGACGCCGCGCTCGACCGCGCCGTCGCCCTGGCGGGACGGGGCCCGGCACGCGACCGCAACCCCCGCGTGGGCTGCCTGCTGCTCGCGCCTGACGGCAGCATCGTCGCGGAGGGCCACCACGGCGGTGTCGGCACCCCGCACGCCGAGGCCACGGCGCTCGCCGCCGCCGGGCCGTCCGCACGGGGCACGACCGCGGTCGTCACGCTTGAGCCCTGCTCCCACCACGGGCGCACGCCGCCGTGCGCCGAGGCGCTGGTCGCGGCCGGTGTCGCGCAGGTCGTGTATGCCGTCGCCGACCCCACGCACGCGGGCGGCGGCGCGGCCCTGCTCGAGGCGGCGGGGGTGGGGGTGCGCGAGCACCGGCACACCGCGTCGGAGCGGCTGGTCGCCGACTGGGCGCGCGCCGCCGCCCTGGGGCGCCCGCACGTGACCTGGAAGGTGGCCAGCACCCTCGACGGACGGGTCGCGGCGGCCGACGGCACCAGCCGCTGGATCACCTCGCCGCAGGCGCGCGCCGAGGCGCACCGGGTCCGGACGCAGGTCGCCGCGGTCGTGGTGGGGACTGGGACCGCGCTGGCCGACGACCCCTCGCTCACCGCACGTGACCACCGCGACCGGCTGCTGCCGGACCAGCCGCTCCGGGTCGTGGTGGGTCACCGGGACCTGCCGGCCTCGAGCCGGCTCGCCGGCCCGGACGCAGGAGACGCCACGACCACCGAGGGGGAGGTGCTGCACCTGCGCACCCACGACCCGGTGCAGGTGCTCGCCGCGCTGCGCGAGCGGGGGGTGCACAGCGTCCTGCTCGAGGGCGGACCGACCCTCGCCGCAGCGTTCTGGCGGGCCGGTCTGGTCGACGAGCTGCTCGTCCACCTCGCCCCCGCCCTCCTCGGCGCCGGTCCCGGCGCCGTCCCCGACCTGGGCATCGGCACGATCGCCGACGCGGCCCGGCTGGAGCTGGTCGAGGTCGACCGGCTCGGCCCCGACCTGCAGCTGCGGCTGCGCCCCATCCCTCCTGAGGAGCTGCACTGATGTTCACCGGCATCGTCGAGGAGCTCGGCACGCTCGTCTCGCGCGCCGACGGGCCTGACGCGAGCGTCGTCGAGGTCCGCGGGCCGCTCGTGGTCGCGGACGCCACCCACGGCGCGTCCATCGCCGTCAACGGGGTCTGCCTGACCGTGACCGCGAGCACCGACGACGGCTTCGTCGCCGACGTCATGGCCGAGACCCTGGCCGTCACCACCCTGGGCGGGCTCGCCCCCGGCGACCCGGTCAACCTGGAGCGCTCGCTGCCGGTGGGTGGGCGGCTCGGCGGCCACATCGTGCAGGGACATGTCGACGGCACCACCACCGTCCGCTCGCGCACCCCGGGGGAGCGCTGGGAGGTGGTGCGGCTCGCGCTGCCCCCACAGCTGGCGAGGTATGTCGCGCACAAGGGCTCGATCGCCCTGGACGGGGTCTCGCTCACGGTGTCGGCGGTCGGACCGGACTGGTTCGAGGTCTCGCTCATCCCGACCACCCTGGAGCTGACCACCCTGGGCCACCGCGCGCCCGGGCAGGCGCTCAACGTCGAGGTCGACGTGCTGGCGAAGTATGCCGAGCGTCTCCTGGACCCGGAGCTGGCCCGATGAGCGCGACGGGCCTGGGCCGGGCGCTGGCGGCCCTGCGCGAGGGGCGGCCGGTGCTGGTCCTGGACGACGAGGACCGCGAGAACGAGGGCGACGTCGTGCTGGCCGCCGAGACGCTCACCCCCGCCTGGACCGGCTGGGCAATCCGGCACACCTCGGGCTTCCTCTGCGCGCCCGTGCCGCCGGAGGTGGCCGACCGGCTCGACCTGCCGGCCATGGTGGCCGACGACGCCAACGAGGACGAGCTGCGGACGGCATACACCATCACCGTGGACGCCGCCGACGGCGTCACGACGGGGATCAGCGCGGCCGACCGCTGCCGCACAGCGCAGGTGCTCGCCGACCCCGCGAGCGGGCCGGCCGACCTGCGCCGTCCGGGTCATCTCATCCCGCTGCGGTCGCGGGCCGGCGGGGTGCTCGCCCGGCCGGGGCACACGGAGGCCACGGTCGACCTGTGCCGGCTCGCCGGCCTGGCCCCGGTCGGCGTGATCGGCGAGCTGGTGGACGACGAGGGGGAGATGCTGCGCGGCCCGCAGGTGCACGCGCTCGCGGCCGAGCACGACCTGCCGGTCATCACCATCGCCGCGCTGGTCGCGCACCGGCAGCGCCACGACCGGGTGCAGCGGGTCGCGAGCTCCACCCTGCCGACCGAGCACGGGGACCTGGTGGTGCACGGCTACCGCGACCTGGTGACCGGTGCCGAGCACCTCGCCCTGCTGGGGGGCCCGGACCCCGGGCCGACCCCGCTGGTCCGGGTGCACTCCGAGTGCCTCACCGGTGAGGCGCTGGGGTCGCGACGGTGCGACTGCGGCCCGCAGCTGCAGGACGCGCTGGCCCGGATCGCGGTCGAGGGCGGCGCGGTGGTCTACCTGCGCGGGCACGAGGGACGCGGCGTGGGGCTGCTGGACAAGCTCCGGGCGTATGCCGTGCAGGACGACGGGCTGGACACGGTCGCCGCGCAGGAGGCGCTGGGTCTGCCGGTGGACGCCCGGGACTACGCGGTCGCCGCGGCGATCCTGGAGGACCTGGGCCTGGCCGCCCGGCCGCTGCGCGTCCTCACCCACAACCCGGACAAGGTCGCGGCCCTCACCGGCCTCGGCCTGGTCGTGGCGGAGACGCTGCCGTCCGGGCGACCGGCGCCGGCCGAGGCGCAGGCATACCTGCGGACCAAGGTCGAGCGGCTCGGTCACTCCCCGCACCTGCCCGCCACATCCCCTTCTGGACATGCCTTTCTGGGGGACGGGTCCCAGAAAGCCATGTCCAGACATGCGGTGAAGGGCACGCCGGACCCCACCCACGAGACGAGGAGCACAGCATGAGCAAGGCCGGAGCGCCCACCCTGACCGTCGACGGGCGAGGGCTGCGGGTCGCCGTCGTCGCCGCGTCGTGGCACACGACCGTCATGGACGGCCTGCTGGACGGGTCGCGGCGGGCCCTCGCCGAGGCCGGCGTGGAGGACGTGCGCGAGGTGCGCGTGCCGGGCAGCTTCGAGCTCCCGGTCGCCGCCGCCCGGCTCGCGCGGGAGCAGGGCGTGGACGCCGTGGTCGCCCTCGGGGTGGTCGTCCGGGGCGGCACACCGCACTTCGACTACGTCTGCCAGGCCGCGACCTCGGGGCTCACGCAGGTGTCGGTCGAGACTGGCGTGCCGGTCGGTTTCGGCGTGCTCACCTGCGACGACGAGGCGCAGGCGCTGGACCGGGCGGGGCTGCCCGACTCGAGCGAGGACAAGGGGCACGAGGCCGCGACCGCGGCGGTCGCCACGGCGCTGGCGCTGCGCTGACCCACCGGGCGTCGCGTGTGGTTGATCTCGGCGCCACCGGGCGTCGAGTGTGGTTGGCCTGGGTCCCACCGGGCTTCGAGTGTGGTTGGCCTCGGCCTCACCGGGCGTCGCGTGTGGTTGGTTTCTGACCCACCGGGCGTCGCGTGTGGTTGATCGGCGTCGGGTATGCCGCTGCCGTCGGGGCATCTGAGAGGCTGGCGGGATGAGCCGAGCCCTGCCGATGACCGAGCCGCTGCCCGGACAGCCTGAGCGGGTCACGATCTACGAGGTCGGCCCGCGCGACGGCCTGCAGAACGAGAAGGCGGTCGTGCCCGTCGAGGTCAAGGCGGAGTTCGTCCGGCGGTTGCTGGCGGCAGGTCTCCAGACGGTCGAGCTCACCAGCTTCGTGCCGCAGAGGTGGGTGCCCCAGCTCGGCGATGCCGAGGAGCTGCTGGACCTGCTGGGGGATGACGGCCTGGGCCAGCAGCGCCCGGTGCTCGTGCCCAACGAGCGTGGGCTGGACCGCGCGCTGGAGCGCGGGGTCACCTCGATCGCGATCTTCGGCAGCGCCACCGAGACCTTCGCGGAGCGCAACCTCAACCGCTCGGTCGAGGAGTCGGTCCAGATGTTCGCCCCCGTCGTCAAGCGTTCCCTCGACGCCGGGGCGTGGGTCCGGGCCTACGTCTCGATGTGCTTCGGCGACCCGTGGGAGGGGCCGGTGCCGATCCCGCAGGTCGTCGACGTGTGCTCGCGGCTGATGGACCTGGGCTGCGACCAGCTCTCGATCGGCGACACCATCGGGGTGGGGACGCCGGGGCACGTCAACCGGCTGATGGACGCCCTGGACGAGGCAGGCATCGGGGCGGAGCAGACCGCGGTGCACTTCCACGACACCTACGGCCAGGCCCTGGCCAACACCATGACGGCCATCGGCCGGGGGGTCCGGGTCGTGGACGCCTCGACCGGCGGGCTGGGCGGATGCCCCTATGCCAAGTCGGCCACCGGCAACCTCGCGACCGAGGACCTGGTCTGGGCGCTCGACGGCCTCGGCATCGAGCACGGTGCCGACCTGGACCGGCTGGTCGGGACGAGCACGTGGATGGCTGAGCAGCTCGGTCGGCCCGCGCCCTCGCGGGTGGTCCGGGCCCTGGCGGGGAGCTGAGCCTCGGGCCGGCTGGTCGGACCCGCGGCCTGAGCCCGCGCCCTACGATGGGCCGATGCTGCTGGCGGAGGAACTCGTCCTGCTGCTGCTCGACGACAGGAGGGGCACCTGGCTGGTCCGCAGGCCCGCGGTCCGCGGGGCGGTGCGGGTGGCTCTCGTGGTCGAGCTGCTGGCCCGGCGCCGACTCTCGCTGCACGACGACGGGGTGCTGGTCGCGGGGCTGAGCGGCACCACCGGCGGCGACCGGATCCTCGAGCAGGTCGCGCAGCAGGTCGTCGGTCAGCGACCCGCCGAGCTCAGGCGCCCCCGCCGCGGCGAGGTCGAGGAGCTCCTCGCCCGGCTGCGCGACGCGGGTGTCCTGCGGCGGGCCTGGCTGAACCGCACCCGGCACCTCCCGCGCGACGGGCACCCCGAGGCCCGCGTCCAGGCGCGGCTGCGGGAGGCGCTCGGCGTGGACCTGCGGCCGGACCGGCATACCGCGCTGCTCGTGGCCCTCGTCTTCGAGCTCGGGCTGCTGCGCACCCTCTTGCCGGACGAGGACGGGCTGACCCTCGATCACCGTGCCGCGATCATCGTCGAGGCGCTGCGCACCGACCTGCACTACTTCCCGACCACACTCGAGGAGGAGGCGCGGGAGCGGCTCGAGGGCCGGGACGTCGCCGAGGGCGTGGGGGACGCCATCACCGGGGTGGGCGACGCGCTGGAGTTCCTCGAGGTCGTGGTGGGGGCGACCAAGCTGCTCAGCCTCCCGGTGCGTGCCCTGGTCCGGGTGCTCGGGGAGCTGCCCTGAGAGGTATGCCTGTGCACACGCTCGTGACCCGGGCGTGGCTGGGGCGACGCTCGTGTCCCGAGACAGTGCACGGGCATACCTCGCGCGCGCTCAGAGGCCCGTGATGTCCCGCCGCCGGTAGCCCACCGCACCCGCGGCGACCAGCAGGACCGCCACCGCCAGGGTCACCAGCACCGCAGTCCAGTCCATGCCCTCCACCGGCAGCTGGGGGAGCGCGGCCCACGGGGTCAGCCGGGTCAGCCACTCCGGCAGGTCCAGCGCGGTGCCGACCCACGCCATGAACAGGCTCCACCCCACGACCACCCAGGCCACCCAGCCCAGCCGTGGAGCCCAGCCGTGCACCAGCACGGCGATCCCGAGCGCGACCAGACCACCGGGGGCCAGGGCCAGCGCAGCACCGGCGGTCTCGGCGACGATCGACCAGTCGCCCACCGAGCGCGACTGGTTGAGCGCGAGGACGGCGCCCACCACCGCGAGCAGCAGCACGGGCACGAGCGCGGCGATGGCCAGGTGGCTGCCCAGGAGCCGTCGCCGCGACAGGGCCGTGGACAGGACCAGCTCGGCGTGCCCCCGCTCCTCCTGCTCGCGCAGCCGCCCGAAGAGGCTGACGGCGAGCACCGCCATGACGACCGACACGATGGACAGCATCGCCACGAAGAACGCCTCGACCAGCCGCTCGGCGCCGCCTCCCATCCGCTCGAAGATGATCCGCAGCTGGGGCACCTCCTCCAGCATCTCGCCGAAGCTGGTCGACAGCGACCCCATGGCCAGTGCGAACAGCAGCATCCCGATGCTCCAGCCCACGACCTGGCCACGGTGCAGCCGCCACGCCAGCCCCGAGGCGTCGCGCAGGCGCTCCGGCGCGGTGGCGCGCCCGCGACGGGCGGCCCACAACCCGGCCCCGTGGTCCCGGCCGGCCTCCAGCGCGACGGCACCGACCACGAGCAGCAGGGTCGCGGCCGCGGGCAGTGCGAGCACCCACCAGCGCTCGTCGGCATACGGGCGGGCCAGCGCCATCCACTGCACCGGCGACGCCCAGGCCAGGCGAGCCGTGGCGCCCTCGCCGGAACCGTCGGCGACCGCGCGGAGGGTGTATGCCGCGGCCAGGGTCCACAGGCCGAGCGCGTTCGCGGTCCGCGCCGAGGCGGTGAGCTGGGCGGCCACGGCGCCGATGCCGAGGAAGGTCGCGCCGACCAGCGCCAGCCCGCCACCGAAGGCCACCGACCCGGCCGCCGGCGCCCCGACCACGATCATCGCCACGGCCACCAGCACCCCGAGGGCCGCGCAGGCGGCGAGCCCGACGACCAGCCCCGCGACGAGCGGCACGTGCCGTGCCACCGCGCCGGAGCGCAGCAGCTCGATCCGACCGTCCTCCTCCTGCGCGCGGGTGGACCGGACGATGCCGAGGACACCCATGATGCCGGTCATCGTGGTGATGAGCAGGTCGGCGTTCGCCGGGTCGATGATCTGCTCGTAGGCGGCGGCCGTCGCCGGGACGACAAGGGTCAGGGCCAGCACCCAGGCGAGGTAGAACCAGCGGCTGCGCCGGGCCGCGAGCCGGACCAGCTCGCCCAGCCCGGTCGCGCCGTTCATGCCGACTCGTCGTAGTGCCGCAGGAAGAGCTCCTCCAGGGTCGGTGGGGTGGAGGTGATCGCGCGGATGCCGAGGGCCGAGAGGCGGGACATGACCGGTCCCAGCTCGGTGTCGTCGACCTGGCAGGTCAGGCGGTGGCCCTCGATCTGCGCGTCGTGGACGCCGGGAGCGCTCGCCAGCGCCTCCGGCACCGGCGCGGCGAGCTCGGCCACGACCGAGGTGCGGGTGAGGTGGCGCAGCTCGGCCAGCGTGCCGGACTCCACGATCTGCCCGGCGCGGATGATCGACACGCGGTCGCACAGGTGCTCGACCTCGGACAGGATGTGGCTCGACAGCAGCACCGTCCGCCCACGGTCCCGCTCGCCGGAGATGACGGCGCGGAACTGCGCCTCCATGAGCGGGTCCAGCCCGCTGGTGGGCTCGTCCAGCAGCAGCAGCTCGACGTCGGAGGCGAGCGCCGCGACGAGGGCCACCTTCTGCCGGTTGCCCTTGGAGTAGGTCGTGCCCTTCTTCGTCGGGTCGAGGTCGAAGCGCTCCAGCAGCTGCGCCCTGCGGGTCGTGTCGATGCCTCCGCGCAGGCGCCCCAGCAGGTCGATCACCTCGCCCCCGGTGAGGCCCGGCCAGAGCGCCACGTCACCGGGTACGTAGGCGAGCCGGCGGTGCAAGGTCGGCGCCTCGCCCCACGGGTCGCCGCCGAGCATCCGGACGGTCCCGGAGTCGGCGCGCAGCAGCCCGAGCAGCAGCCTGATCGTGGTCGACTTGCCGGACCCGTTGGGCCCCAGGAAGCCGTGCACCTCGCCGTGCGCGACCGACATCGTGAGCTGGTCCAGCGCCGTGGTGGCGCCGAACCGCTTGGTGACCTCGACGAGCTCGATGGCGTCCACAGCAGGGAGGCTACTCGCGTCCGATGCGGCTCGTGCCGGTCGCGACCGGTGGGGCGGGCGGGTGAGGCCGCGGGCCGGTCGGGCGCCGACTACATTTGGTGAGGTGAGCGAGGTCACAGAGGGCGGCGCGAGCGCCAGCGACTACCTGCCGCCCGCGGACATCCGGGTGCTCAGCCTGGCGCTGATCCGGCACCCGTCGACCGCCGCGCTCTTCGTGACGGAGTATGTCGACCCCGCCCGGGACGAGACGCTGCACCGGCCGGCGGGTGGTGGCATCGAGTTCGGTGAGACCTCCGAGCAGGCGCTGCGGCGCGAGTTCCGCGAGGAGTTCGACACCGAGCTCGAGGTGGGGGAGCGGCTCGGGGTGCTGGAGAACATCTTCGTCTTCAACGGCCGACCCGGCCACGAGTACATCGTCGTCCACGAGGCCAGCTTCCTCGACCCGGTGATGCTCGGCCACGGTCCCTTCCCGGTGCTCGACGCCCCGACCGACGTCGGGCTGTGGCGCCCCGCGACCGGCGCCGACCTGCCCCGGCTCGTCCCGGACTCCCTCGCCGACCTGCTCTGAGGCATACCGGCGACGATCCGTCCCGCGACACGCCCGGCCCGGACCGGCTCATCCACGCACGTGCACGCCTGGGCCGTTCTGGCCGGGCGCGTCGTCGGCCCGGGCATGCACGAGATCGCTGCCGCCGGGTATGCCGAGGGCCCCCCGCACCTGACGTGGCGGCAAGGCTGCTGGCTGAGAGCGGCGGGACGGCACGGCATACCGTGGCCCCATGAAGTCAGGGATCGACCGTTCCATCATGAACACCGACGTCCGGCCGCAGGACGACCTCTTCGCGCACGTCAACGGCGGCTGGCTCGCGACCGCGCAGATCCCGGAGGACCGCTCGCGCTACGGCTCGTTCGACATCCTGCGGGAGAACGCCGAGGCCGCCGTGCGCGAGCTGATCGAGAGCGCCGCCGAGCGCCAGCCGACGCTGGACAGCGCTGCCGGCAAGGTGGGTGCGCTCTACGCCAGCTTCATGGACACCGAGCAGGTGCAGCAGGTCGGCCTGAGCCCGCTGGTCGAGCCGCTCACCGAGGTCGCCCGCGCCAGCGACCCCTCGGCCATCGCCGCGCTCTCCGCGCGACTGCAGCGCGAGGGGGTCGACGGCCTGGCCCACGTCTTCGTCACCGCCGACGCCGGCAACCCGGAGAGCTACATCGCCTACCTGCACCAGGGCGGCATCGGGCTGCCCGACGAGGCCTACTACACCGACGACGAGCACGCCGCCGTCCGTGACGCCTACCGCGCCTACCTGGGCACCCTGCTGGACCTCGCTGGCCCCGCGCTGACCGAGGCCGGCCTCGACGCGGCCCTCGGCGGCGACGTCGTGACGCGCGTGTATGCCCTGGAGGAGCGGATCGCGGCCGCCCACTGGGACCGGGTCGCGGCCCGGGACGCGGTGAAGAGCTACACCCGGTTGAGCCGGGCCGAGCTGGCCGAGGCCACCCCGGGGTGGGACTGGGACGCCTGGGTCGACGGGATCGGTGCCCCGGCCGGCGCGATGGACGCGGTCGTCGCCCGGCAGCCCGACGTGCTCGCGGCGGTCGGCCAGGCGCTGCAGGAGGTGCCGGTCGCCGACTGGCAGGCCTGGCTCGCGGTGCGCGTCGTCGACTCGCTCGCGCCCTACCTCACCGACGAGCTGGTCGAGGCGCACTTCGACTTCCACGGCCGCACCCTGTCGGGCACGCCGGCCAACAAGGAGCGCTGGAAGCGGGGCGTGGGCCTGGTGGAGGCGCTGCTCGGGGAGGCCGCCGGAGAGCTCTACGTCGAGGCGCACTTCCCGCCCGCCGCCCGCGAGCGGATGGCCGAGCTGGTGGCGAACGTCACCGAGGCCTTCCGGCAGCGCATCGGTGAGCTGGAGTGGATGGGGGCGGAGACCCGGGAGCGGGCCCTGGACAAGCTCGCGGCCTTTCGGCCCAAGATCGGCCACCCGGCGACCTTCCGCGACTACACGGCATACCAGCTCGACGCCGGCGACCTGGTCGGCAACGTGCGCCGGGGCGCGGCCTTCGAGACCGATCGCGAGCTGGCCAAGGTCGGTGGGCCGATCGACGAGGACGAGTGGCTGATGACCCCGCAGACGGTCAACGCCTACTACCACCCCATGCTCAACGAGATCGTCTTCCCCGCGGCCATCCTGCAGCCGCCGTTCTTCGACGTGGACGCCGACGACGCGGCCAACTACGGCGGCATCGGCGCGGTCATCGCGCACGAGATCGGGCACGGCTTCGACGACCAGGGGAGCAGGTATGCCGGTGACGGCTCGCTCACCGACTGGTGGACCGAGAGCGACCGGGAGGCCTTCGACGCCCGCAGCCAGCAGCTCATCGACCAGTTCGGGACGCTGTCCCCGCGGGACATTGCGGGGGAGAGCTCCACGGTCAACGGCGGCCTCACCGTCGGGGAGAACATCGGCGACCTGTGTGGCCTGGAGCTGGCGCACCTCGCCTACCAGATCGCCACCGACGGCGCGGCCCCCGAGGTGGACGGCTGGAGCGGCGACCAGCGGTTCTTCCTCGGGTGGGGCTCGGTGTGGCGGACCGTGGCCCGCGAGGAGGAGGCCCGGCGGCTGCTGTCCATCGACCCGCACGCGCCCGCCGACCTGCGGGCCAACACGGTCCGCAACGTCGACGCCTTCCACGAGGCCTTCGGCACCCAGGAGGGCGACGACCTCTGGCTCGAGCCGCAGGACCGGGTCCGCATCTTCTAAGGGCGGCTCCGACCCGTTGACCGCGACCGGCTGACCGGTTCCGCCGCATCATCTGACCCCGTCCACCGCTTTTCGACTACGGCTTTGCTCGCCATGGCGAGCAAAGCAGTAGTCGAATTCCGGCAGGGAGGGGTCACGGGGAGGGCAAGCTGGGCCAGACGCCATCGCCGGGCGGGCGGGGCCGCGTCCGGGGTCAGTCCGCCGGGCGCACCCGGGTGATCCGGTGCAGCGAGAAGGTGCGGCTGACGTCCGCGTCGCCGACGCTCGCACGGACCCGGCCACCCTCCACCGCGACCGGTCGCACCAGCAAGGTGCTCACCCCGCCGGCGTCGTCGGCATACCCGATCCACAGCGCCTGGGCGTCGGCCGCGGCCTCCCGCACGGCGGCGGCCACCACCACCGGGTCGGTGATCCCCTCACCGCCGGCCGTGGCGCTCGACTCGCCGCGGCGCATCACCCCGACCACCTGTCGGGCCACCACCTCGTCCACGCCGCTCACCCGCACCGCCGGGGCCGCGGGACGGGGCGCCCGGTGCCGGCTCGCCGGGGCCAGCTCCAGACCGCCGTCCCCGCCGTCGGCGACCGGGCCGTACTGCTCCTCGCGGAGCAGGTCGAGCACCGTCGGCGCCGGGACCGGGGAGACGAGCACCGTCGAGGCGATGCGGCGCCACTGCAGCATGCCGAGGGCCCGGTCGCGCTCGATCCGGTCCAGCAGGGCCGCGTCGTCGCAGCGCAGGTAGGCGGCGCACGCCCCGACCCGCGCCGCCCCGTGCCTGCGGGCGACGTCGCGCACGAGGTAGTCCAGCGGTTGCGGGATCCCGGTCCGCGAGACCCGCCCCAACTCCTCCAGCACCCGGTCCGCGGTCCAGCCGAGGTCCAGGGCGCGCCGCACGCTCTCCTCGCTGAACCGGTGCACCGTCGCGCCACCACGGGACTCCACGTCGCTCACCAGGCGCAGCAGCGAGCGCGCCGCCCCGTCCAGCCTCCCCGGGGCGATCGCGGTCAGGTCCGCCTGCAGCAGCACATGGTCCACGGCGGGAGCCACGAGCGGAGCCATGAGGTCCGCGGCGTCCGGGGTGCCCTCGACGACCGCACGCCCGGGGCCGGACAGGGCACCGCGGCCGGTGACGCCGGCCCACTCAGCCTCGCGCAGCACGGTTGCCGACGAGGCGCCAGCGCCCTCGCCCTGCCGTGCGGACCGCAGCGGGTGCCGCCACCGCAGCAGCTCCCCGAGCGACTCGTCGGTGCCGACCGCCCCCGCCGGGAGGGTGGCCAGGGCGCGCAGCGTGTCGTGCCGCCGCTGCCGCCCGAGGGGGTGCGACGTCGCCGTCGACAGCACGTTGACCCTGCCGCCCTCGGCCGTCCCCACCAGCTCGGGCGCCGCGGAGGTCGACCACCAGGCCGCCGCGAGCGCGGCCCAGCGGGCTCCCGCCTCGTCCTCCAGCCAGTCGTCGGCGGCCACGGTGGGCGCCCAGACGGTGGGCTGCTCGCTGCGGCGGCCGCCGTCGTCGACGGCCAGCAGGCCCGCGCTGTGCGCGACCTCCAGCAGCCACGCGGTCTCCTCGGTGCTGGTCTCCAGGTGGCTCGCGAGCCGGGTCAGGTCCCGCACCGCCACGCCACCCGAGCGCAGCACGCGGGGTGGCTGGGTGCCCCACTCGTCGAGGATCTCGGTGACCAGGACGATCAGCTCGCCCGCCCGACCGCCGGCCGCGGCGTCCACGACGTCGGGGTCCAGCCGCGCGTGCTCCACCGCCGGGGGAGCGGTCGCGGTATGCCGGTGCAGCCGGCCCCCGCGCAGCGCCAGGGCCACCTCCCGCGGCAGCACGACGTGCCCCTCGTCCTCGCGCTCCAGCAGGCCGGCCTCGACCAGCTCGGTCGCCGCTCGCGCGACCGGGGAGGCCGCACCGCCCGCCGGAGCGAGGGCCACGGCCCCGCGCGCCGGCCCCCAGGTCAGCGCGTCGAGCAGCCCGCGATGCCGTCGCCCGAGCCCGTCGAGGGCCGTCCGCAGGTCGCGGCCGACCGGCACGCGCTCCCCGACCGGGCCGAGGCCCGCGGGGACGCCCACGACGTCCGCGACCGCCCGCCCCGGGCGCATACCCTCCGGCGAGCGCCAGCACAGGGCGAGGTGACGCAGGTGCCCGGTCAGCCCGTCGGCGGTCCGCTCGTCCGTGCCGAGCAGCGCGGCCACGTCCGCAGCGGCGGCGGGGGACGCGACCAGCAGCGCCTCCAACGCCTGCAGGTGCGCCAGGTCGAGCCCGTCCAGGGCACGCTGCACGCTGGCCCGGGTCGTGGCGCGGGCGGCCAGGGCGGTGACGTCCGCCGGCGCGGGACGGGCGAGGTCGGGGCGGTCCTGGAGCAGGGCCGCGAGCTCGTCGTCGCTGCGCGAGCGCAGGTCGTCCGCGAGCGACCGCGCGCCCTCACTCAAAGAGGGCCTCGTAGACCTGCTGGAAGCGGCCGAAGCGCTCCGTGTAGTAGGGCCGCCGGGCGTAGTCGGGCGTGAGGGTCGTCCCGCGCTCCGGCTTGGCGCGGCGCACGTCCGGCGCCAGGCTCTCCAGGGCCAGCAGGGCCGTGCCGTGCAGCGTGGACCGACGGAGGGTGACCGGCGTGACCGGGGTGCGCATCGCGTCCGCCATGATCTGCATCAGCTCGGGCCGGTCCGCGGCGACCCCGCCGCCGGCGTAGAGCTTCTCCGGCTGGGGCGCGACCTCGCGCAGCTGGCTGCCGATCCGGGCGTAGGACAGGGCGATGCCCTCGAGCACGCCGCGGTAGACCTCGGCCGGCGCGGACGCGGCGGTGACCCCCACCATGACCGCGCGGGCGTCCGAGGCCCACCCGGTGCTGCGCTCGCCGGTGAAGAAGGGCAGCACCAGCGGCGTGGTCTCGTGCGGCTCGGCGGTGAGCGCCTCCGACAGCGCCTCGGGGCCGACCTGGTCCACGGCCAGGGTGACGTCGGCCCAGGCCAGCGCCCGGCCCACGTCGTTCAGGGCGCCACCGATGAGCGCCCGGTCGTGCGAGACGCGGTAGCACCACAGGCCCGGGGGCAGCGTCTCGGGCATCTCGCGCACCAGCACCCGCACCGCGCCGGAGGTGGCGCAGGAGGCGCCGATGGCGGTCTCGTCGTGCGCCCCGAGGCCCACGTTGGCGGCGAGCCCGTCGGTGATCGGGGCATACCACTGCGCCTGGGCCAGCGCCGGCCACTCGTCCGCGATCCGCGCCGCGTGCTCCTGCGCCACCTCGACCGGTTGGTCGAGGTGGTGGATCGGCGGCAGCTGGTCCAGGTCGATGCCGCTGATCTCGGCCAGCTCGGGATACCAGTCCGCGGTGTGCCGGTCCACCAGCCCGGTCCACGACGCGGTCGAGGTGCCGGTCGCGACGGTGCCGGTGAGGTCCCGCATGAGGTAGTCGCCGAGGGAGAGGAAGGTGGCGGCCCGCTTCATCACGTCGGGGCGCTCGTCGGCGAGCCAGCGGAGCCGCGCCGGCCAGTAGCTCGAGTGGACCCGGGTGCCGGTGCGCTGCTGCAGGTTCTCCTCGGACAGCTCATCCCGCAGCTCGAGGACCTGTCGCCCGCAGCGGGCGTCGGCATACGTGAAGCACGGCGTCAGCGCCGCGCCCTCGGCGTCCACCACGACCAGGGACGAGGCGAAGGTGTCCAGCGCCACCCCGGCGATCTCCTCGCTCTTCAGCGAGGACAGCAGCTCGGCGATGATGCTGCGCACCTCGTCGACGAGCTGGTCCGGGTCGATCTCGGACGTGCCGTCGGCGGCGACGGTGAAGGTGTGCGGCACCTTGGCGCGTTTGCCCACGGGCCGGCCGTGCGCGTCGTAGATCATCCCCCGGCTGGCGGTGGAGCCCACGTCGACCGCAAGGACCAACGGTGCGATGGCGTCCTTGCGCTCGATGTCGAAGTTCGAGGCCATGAGCCCCAACTCTAGGCCGGATCGGGCCGAACCGAGGCATCGGTCCGCGGCGGCCCGGCTCGTGGCACGATCGGCACGTGCATCCCTCGACCGCGCTCGCCACCGTCCTGGTCGACGAGCTGGTGCGAGCAGGGGTGCGGGACGCAGTCCTGGCGCCCGGCTCGCGCTCGGCCCCGTTGGCGTATGCGCTGCAGGCCGCCGACCGGGCGGGCCGGCTGCGGCTGCACGTGCGCGTGGACGAGCGGTCGGCGGGGTTCCTCGCCCTCGGGCTGGCCCGGGGGAGCGGCCGACCGGTCCCCGTCGTCACCACCTCGGGCACCGCTGTCGCGAACCTCCACCCGGCCGTCCTCGAGGCGCACCACAGCGGCATACCCCTCGTGGTGCTGTCCGCCGACCGCCCGGCGGAGCTGCGCGGCACCGGCGCCAACCAGACCACCGTCCAGCCCGGGATCTTCGCGGGCGCGGTGCGCTGGGAGGGCGACCTGCCCGCGCCCGAGTCCGTCTCCGACGCCGCGGCGGCGCACTGGCGGTCGAGCGTATGCCGGGCGCTAGGCGCCGCGACCGGGGGCGCCGATCCGTGCGCCGGGGGCCCGGTGCAGCTCAACGTCGCCTTCCGTGACCCGCTCGCCCCCGACCTGCGCAGCGACGTCGCCGCGCCGCAGGGGCGACCCGGCGGGGCGCCGTGGACGGTGGTGGCACCGCCGGCGCCGGCGGGTGCGGAGCCGGTGGCCGCGGGGGAGCGGACCGTGGTGCTGCTGGGAGACCTGCCCGACCCGGAGCACACCCGGCGTGCCCTGCGCTGGGCGGATGCGGCGGGGTGGCCGGTGCTGGCCGAACCCTTCGGCGTGCTGCCGTCCGGGCCGGGCGTGGTCCCGCACGGGGTGCTGGTCGCGGGTCGGGTGGCCAGCGGCGGGGCGGACGAGCTGCTGCCCGACCGGGTCCTCACGGTGGGACGGCTGACGCTCTTCCGCGAGCTCGGTGCCCTGGGGCGGCTGCCGGGGGTGGCGGTCGAGCACGTCACCGGACGGCCGACGTGGACCGACCCGGCGCACGTGGTGAGCCGGGTGCATCCGCTGGGGACCCTGGAGCTGCCGCCGGCGAGGCATCCGAGTGCGCAGGAGTGGACGAGGGCGTGGGTCGAGGCCGGTCAGCGGCTCTCGGCGACGGTGCGGGAGGCGATCTCGACCGGCCCGGTGACCGGTCCGGGCGCGGCGCGCGTCGTCGTCGGCTCGCTCGGGGCGGACGACCTGCTCGTCCTGGGGTCGTCCAACCCGCCGCGGGACCTGGCGCTCGCCCTGGACGGCACCCAGCAGGCGGTCCGGGTGATCGCCAACCGCGGGCTGGCGGGCATCGACGGCATGGTCTCGACCGCGGTCGGTGCCGCGCTCGCGACCGGTGCGCCGACGACCGCCCTCATCGGCGACCTCACCCTCCTGCACGACGCGGGCGGGCTGGTCATCGGACCGGGGGAGCCGCGGCCGGACCTGACGATCGTGGTCGTCAACGACGACGGGGGAGGCATCTTCTCCACGCTGGAGTACGGCGACCCGGCCCGGTCGGGCACCCCGGAGACGGCGGCCGCGACCGAGCGGGTCTTCGGGACCCCGCACGGCACCGACCTGGCGGCCCTGTGCGCCGCGCACGGGGTGGCCCACCGGCGTGCCGACTCGGCCGACGCCCTGCGCGAGGCGCTGGGCGAGCCGCCCGACGGCATACGCGTGGTCGAGGTGCCGGTCGACCGGGCCGGCCACCGTCGCCTGCGCGACGCCCTCGCCTCCCTGGGCGGGGACGCTGCGTCACATCCGTCGTCCGAGCAACCGATGTGACCCACCGTTCCTGCACCAGGGTGGCTCAGAAGCCGATCGCCGGCACCGGCTCCCGGTCCGCCCGCATGGCGCGCGACAGCGCGCGCACGGCGCCCGGTGCCCGCTCGGTCACGCCGAGGGTGCTCACCTGGGAGAGCAGCGTCCGCCCGCTGAGGTATGCCGCGCCCAGGGCAGCGACTGGCGTCACCACGTCCGGCTCGGCCCCGGTGCCGCTGACCTCGGCGCGACCGTCGCCGTCGATCTGCAGCCGCCACCGCCCGCTGTTCCACGGGCATACCTCGTCGGTCACCTCGAGCACGAGGTCCACCGGGGCGCCGCAGGCGTAGCCGCGCTCGGCCAGGGCGCGCGGCACGTCGACCAGCCGGATCCACAGGGCGTCGAAGAGCTGCATCCCGCCGCCGCGAGGGCCTCCGCTCCACCACGCCACCGGGTCGTCCACCGGGCGCGACCAGAAGGTGGTCCTGGCGGTCAGGTCGAGGTCGACCAGGCGCCGCGCCAGCGCCAGCAGCGTCGCGTCGTCCCGTGCCCCCAGCTCGGCGACGCTGACCTCACCGGCCGGCGACCCGGCCTCCCACCTGCTCTCCCGGCGGAAGACGGCATACCCGCTGACCTGACCGTCCCGTCGCGCCAGCAGCAGCCGCTGCGGCTCCTTGCTGCCCCGTGCCTTCGGGTGGTCGGTGAACGCGAACCAGCGCTGCGCCAGGGCCTCCGGCCGCGTCACCGTCCCCAGGGTGGTCCCGGCGCAGGCGAGGTGGGCCTCGTGGAGCACGGCGAGCGCCGGCTCGCCGTCCAGGGTCACCACGTGGGTCGTGACCGCGTCCGCCTCGGCCGCGAGCGCCGCCGGGGCCTTCAGCTCGGTGCCCCGGCCCAGCGTGAGCTTCGCCTCGACGCTGGCGCAGCCGTAGCCGAAGCGGCCGTAGATCGCGGACTCGGAGGCGTGCAGGCCGGCCACCGCGCACTCGCCCCGGTCATGCACCCGGTGCAGGTGGTCGGTCATCATCGCCCGCAGCACGCCCCGACGCCGGGCGTCCGGGTGCACGCTGACGAAGGTCAGCCCGTCCATCGGCACCCGCTGCAGCTCACCCGCCGGACCCGGCGCGGTCAGCCCCATGTCGAAGGCGCTGTAGAAGGCCATGAGGGGGGTGGCGGCACCCTCGGCCTCCCCCGGCAGCGGGCCACCCGCGCGGACGGCGCCGCGTGCGTGGCGCAGGTCGACCTCGTCGTCCAGGTCCTGCAGGGACTTGCCGGGGGTCACGCTGAACCACACGGTCTCGGTCAGGTCCCGGACCCGCGCCAGGTCCTCGGAGGTCAGGTCGATGAAGGTCACGTCGGTGGTGGACACCGGGACAGTCTTCACCATCTAGATACCCCAGGCGGCTAAGAAGTCAAGCGGCGGGTGCTTGGCGGTGGGCCCAGGCGGTGTGTTCGTCGTAGGTG
>NZ_VSLG01000015.1 GCF_008919445.1 Serinicoccus kebangsaanensis
CCACCCCCGCCGAGGCCATGGCCGAGCTACTCTCACTCACACCACCCGGTGTTGCAACCACGCTCTGAGACCGCCACACCTGGGCCGGTCGGGCCGGGCGCGTCGTCAGCCGTGGCGTCCACGGAGGTGACCCGGGGAAGGGGCACCGCGCTGTGCGCTGCTGACGGGCGGGGCGCCGACCGGCGGCGGGGCATACCCGGGAGCACCTTTCCATGGCAGAGTGACGCCTATGAAGAAGCTGCTGAACGACCCCGCTGACGTGGTCGTCGAGGCCCTGGCCGGGATGGCCGCGGCCCACCCCGACCACCTGCGCGTCGACCTCGACCACAAGCTCGTGCTGCGGGCCGACGCGCCGGTCTCCGGCAAGGTCGCCCTCGTCTCCGGCGGAGGCTCCGGTCACGAGCCCCTCCACGGCGGGTTCGTCGGGCGAGGGATGCTCGACGCCGCCTGCGCGGGAGAGGTCTTCACCTCGCCCGTCCCCGACCAGATCCTCGCGGCGACGACCGCCGTCGACGGTGGGGCCGGGGTGCTGCACATCGTCAAGAACTACACCGGCGACGTGATGAACTTCGAGATGGCCGCGGAGCTGGCCGGCGAGTCGGGCATCCAGGTCGAGGCGGTCGTCACCGACGACGACGTCGCGGTCCAGGACAGCCTCTACACCGCCGGCCGCCGCGGCGTCGGCGTCACGGTCCTGCTGGAGAAGATCGTCGGCGCCGCCGCCGAGGAGGGGCAGGACCTCGCCGCCTGCGCCGAGCTCGCGCGTCGGGTCAACGCCGGCGGTCGCTCGATGGGGATCGCCCTCACCTCCTGCACCGTCCCGGCGGCCGGCAAGCCGACCTTCGAGCTCGCCGAGGACGAGATGGAGATCGGGATCGGCATCCACGGTGAGCCCGGCCGGTCGACGGAGAAGCTCGCGCCGGCCCAAGAGGTCGCGGCCCGGCTCGTGGAGCCGGTCCTGGCGGACCTGTCGGTGGAGCGCGGCGAGTCGGTCATCGCCTTCGTCAACGGCATGGGCGGGACCCCGCTGCTGGAGCTCTACCTCATGTACGGCGAGGTGAAGCGGCTGCTGGACGAGGCAGGGGTGACGGTGGCCCGGTCCCTGGTGGGCAACTACATCACCTCCCTCGAGATGGCCGGGTGCTCGGTCACGCTGCTGCGCGCCGACGAGGAGATGGTGCGGCTCTGGGACGCCCCTGTGGACACTCCCGGCCTGCGATGGGGAGGATGAGCACATGGCTGACCTGACCGCATTCCAGTCCTGGATCACCACCTGCGCCACCGCGATCGCGGACCGTGCCGACGACCTCACCGAGCTGGACCGCGCGATCGGTGACGCCGACCACGGCAGCAACATGAAGCGTGGGATGAGCGCCTGCGCGCAGCTCGCCGAGCAGGAGGACTTCAGCAGCATCGACGCCTACCTCAAGAAGGTCGGTATGACGCTGGTCAGCACCGTCGGTGGCGCGTCCGGCCCGCTCTACGGCACCTTCTTCCTCCGGCTCGCGGGGCCGCTGGCGGCGAGCGAGCAGGTCGGTGCCCACGAGTTCGGCCAGGCGCTGCGCGCCGGGGTCGAGGGCATCGTCGCGCGGGGCAAGGCCGAGCTGGGTGACAAGACCATGTATGACGCGCTCTCGCCGGCGCTGGACGCCTTCGAGGAGGCGGCTGGCGCCGGTTCCGACCTCGCCGACGCGCTGCAGGCGGCCGCCCGGGCGGCCGCGGAGGGACGGGACGCGACGGAGCCGATGGTCGCGCGCAAGGGTCGCGCGTCCTACCTCGGCGAGCGCAGCGTCGGTCACCAGGACCCCGGCGCCACGAGTGCCACCCTGCTCGTCGAGGCCGCCGCACAGACGCTGACGTGAGGGCGATGCGATGATCTCCCTGGTCGTCGTCTCGCACAGCCGACCGCTCGCCCGGGCGGCTGCGGCCCTCGCTGCCGAGATGGGCACCGGCGGCGGACCACGGGTCGAGATCGCCGCCGGGCTGGACGAGGAGACCACCGGCACCGACGGGGTGGCCATCGCGGAGGCGATCGGTCGGGCCGACGAGGCGTCCGGGGGAGACGGGGTGCTCGTCCTGCTCGACCTCGGCAGCGCGGTGCTCTCGGCGGAGATGGCGCTGGAGATGGTGGACCCGGAGGTCGCCGACAGGGTGCGGCTCAGCGCCGCCCCGCTGGTGGAGGGACTGGTCGCGGCCACCGTCGCCGCCGGCGCGGGAGGCGACCTCGAGCGCTGCGCCGAGGAGGCGCGGAGGGGCACCGAGGCCAAGCGGACGCACCTCGGCGAGCCGGACGGGGCGCAGCCCTCCGCCCCGAAGGACGACGGGGACCAGCCCTGCGAGTGGGACTGCATCGAGGTCTCGGTCACGATGGAGCACGGCCTGCACGCGCGCCCGGCCGCGCGGCTGGTGGCCGCCGCGGGCTCGGTGGCGCCGGACACCCGGGTGCGGGTGCGCAACCAGACGACCGGGACCGGGCCGGTGGACGCGTTGAGCCTCTCGTCGGTGGCCACCCTGGCCGCCCGGCAGGGCCACGTCCTGCGGGTCGAGGCGACCGGCGACCGCGCAGGTGCGGTGCTCCAGGAGATCGAGCACCTGGCCAGGACCGCCTTCGGTGACGAGCCCGGCCCGGCGCAGCCGCTCGCGGACGTCGAGGTCCCCGCGCCGGCGGTGTCCGACCAGCCGGGGGTGGCAGGGTCCGGGCTGGAGGCGGCGATGGGTCCGGCGGTGCTGGACCGCACCGTGCCCGAGCCGGAGGAGCGGGAGGCCGACACCCCCCAGGTGGAGCAGGAGCGGCTGGACGCGGCGGTCCACGAGGCCTTGGCGCGACTCGGGGAGCTGGCGCAGCACGCGCGACGGCACCTCGGGCAGGGGCAGGCGGAGGTCTTCGACGCGCACGCCACGTTGGTGCGTGACCCCGAGCTGGCGCGCGACGTGGGCTCCCGGATCCAGCAGGGACAGACCGCGGCCGTGGCCTGGCAGGGTGCCGTCGGGGACGTGGCGGAGCGCTTCGAGCGGCTGCCGGACCCCTACCTCCAGCAGCGGGCGCAGGACGTGCGCAGCGTCGGGGACCGGGTGATGCGGATCCTGCTCGGGGTCGCCGAGCCGGAGTCGCTCGGCGAGGGCGTGCTCGTGGTCGACGAGCTCGACCCGGCGATCGCCATCTCGCTGGACGCGGCTGCCGTCCAGGGGGTGGTGACTCGGCGGGGTGGTGCGCTGGGGCACGGGGTGCTCATCGCCCGGGCCCGCGGTGTGCCGGTGCTGACCGGCGCCGGGGAGCTCCCCGACGTGGCGGCCGGCACGATGATCGCCTTCGACGTCCGGGCCGGGAGGCTCGAGATCGACCCGGCCCCCGAGGTCCAGGCGGCTTTCACCGAGATGCTCGACCGCCGCCGGCGCGAGCGGGAGCACGCCCTGGCCGACACCCACCTGCCGGTGGTGACCCGCGACGGTGCCCGGATCACGGTCAAGGCCAACGTGTCCTCGGTCGCGGTCGCCCGCCTCGGTGCCGGTCTCGGTGCCGAGGGCTCGGGACTGGTGCGCACCGAGGCGGTCTTCGCACAGTGGCACCGGGCGCCGACGGTGGACCAGCAGGTCGAGGTCTACACCGCCATCGCCGACGCCTTCGCACCGCACGCCGTGACCATCCGGACCTGGGACGTCGGCGGTGACAAGCCCCTCGACTTCATCCCCATCGCCGAGGAGGCCAACCCCTTCCTCGGGGTGCGGGGGATCCGCGCCTTCCGGGACGACCCCGCCCTGCTGCTGGACCAGCTCGAGGCCCTCTGCCGGGTGGGTCGGACCCACCGGCTGAACGTGCTCTTCCCGATGGTCACCTCGGTGGACGACGTCGACTGGGCCAGGTCCCGGCTGCAGGAGGCGGCCCGCCGGGTCGGCCTCTCCGCACCCCCGCGCCAGCTCGGGGTCGGCATCATGGTGGAGGTGCCCGCGGTGGCGGTCCGCCTCGCCCGGCTGGCCCGGGGGCTGGACTTCATCTCGATCGGCAGCAACGACCTCAGCCAGTACACCCTCGCCGCCGAGCGCGGCAACCCGCAGGTGGCGCCGTGGTCGGACGCCCTGGACCCCGCCATCCTGCAGCTGATCCGCACCATCTGCGACCGTGCGCCAGAGGGAGTCGTCGTCAGCCTGTGCGGGGAGCTGACCAGCGACCCCGACGTCGCCGGGCTCCTGGTCGGGCTTGGCGTGCGGGAGCTGAGCGCCTCCCCGAGCGCAGTGCCGACGGTCAAGGCGCGACTGCGGGCGGCCTCGCTGCGGGACCTGCAGGACCTCGCCGCCGGAGCGGTCGCGGCGCGCGACGCCGCGGCCGTGCGGGACCTGCTGCTCACCTGAGTGCCGCTCAGCGCACCCCACGCGGGCGGAACTGGATGCTGATCCTCGGGCCGACGGGGGTGCTGGTCTTCGGCACGCAGTGGTCCCACGTGCGCTGGCAGGACCCGCCCATGACGAGCAGGTCGCCGTGGCCCACGACGTGCCGGATGCTGCGGCCGCCACCCCGGGGCCGCAGCAGCAGCGCTCGCGGCGCCCCCAGCGAGACGATGGCCACCATCGTGTCGTGCTCCTTGCTCCGACCGATGCGGTCGCCGTGCCAGGCGACGCTGTCCCGGCCGTCGCGGTAGAGGCACATCCCCGCGGTGACGAAGGGTTCACCGAGCTCACCGGCATACCTCGCGCCCAGGTCCAACCGTGCCTGCTCGAGGACCGGGTCCGGCAGGCGCTCGCCCTCGGCGTAGAAGCGGAGCAGTCGCGGCGTGGTCACCTGCTTGTCCCACATCTGACGCTGCTCGCCGTGCCACTCGACGCCCGCGGGGCCGCCGAGCGCGAGCCGGGAGAAGAGCTCGTCGGAGCCGGTGAGCCACCCGGGCCGCAGGTCGATCCAGGCGCCGTGGTCCAGGGTGGTGCGGCGGACCGCGTCCCCGAGCGGGCGCAGGCCGACCTCGTCGACCTGGTCGAGCAGCGACCCTTGCAGCATCATGGGACCAGCATAGAACAGGTGTTCGACATCCACCAGTGCTCGCGCCGGTGCGCCGCGCCGGGCGACCGTGCCCCGTGGTGGGACACTGGACGTATGCCCACCTACCGTGACGCCGCGATCGTGCTGCGGACCTACAAGCTGGGCGAGGCCGACCGGATCGTCATCCTGCTCGGTCGCACGAGGGGGCGGATCCGGGCGGTCGCCAAGGGCGTGCGGCGCACCTCCAGCAAGTTCGGGGCGCGACTGGAGCCGGGGATGGTCGTCGACGTCCAGTGCTACGAGGGGCGCAACCTGGACACCATCACCCAGGCCGACGGGTTGGCTCCCTACGGCGAGGCCATCTCCCACGACTACCCGTCCTACACCTCGGCCAGCGTCATGCTCGAGACCTGCGAGCAGCTCACCGAGGAGGGCGCGCCCGCGCTGCAGCACTTCCGGCTGCTGGCGGGGGGCCTGGCGGCGCTGGCCGCCGCCGAGCACGACCCTCGGCTGGTCCTCGACTCCTACCTGCTGCGTGCCCTGGCGATCGCCGGGTGGCGCGCCAGCTTCGCCGACTGCGCCCGGTGCGGGATGACCGGGCCGCACCGCGCCTTCCACGTGCCCTCCGGAGGCGTGGTCTGCCCGGTATGCCGTCCGCCCGGCTCGACCGCGCCCGCGCCGGAGACCCTGGCGCTGCTGTCGGCCCTGTTCACCAGCGACTGGTCGGTCGCCGACGCCAGCCAGCGGCGTCACCGGAGCGAGGCGAGCGGGATGGTCGCGGCATACCTGCAGTGGCACCTGGAGCGAGGCGTGCGCTCGCTGCGGCACCTGGAAAGGACGCCGTAGATGCCCCGCGCACCCTTCGCCCACCCCTCGGGTGCGCGGCCTCCGGCGATCCCCACCGAGCTGGTGCCGCGGCACGTGGCGATCGTCATGGACGGCAACGGGCGCTGGGCCAACCAGCGCGGGCTGAAGCGCACCCAGGGGCACGAGGCGGGGGAGGCCTCGCTGCTGGACGTCATCGCCGGCGGGATCGAGATCGGCGTGAAGTGCATCAGCGCCTACGCCTTCTCGACCGAGAACTGGCGCCGCAGCCCGGACGAGGTGCGTTTCCTCATGGGGTTCAACCGGGCCGTCATCCACCGTCGCCGCGAGGAGCTCGACTCCTGGGGGGTGCGGGTCGTGTGGTCCGGGCGCCGGCCGCGGCTCTGGAAGTCGGTCATCTCCGAGCTGGAGTCCGCCGAGCGCCAGACCCGCGACAACGACGTGATCACGCTCAACTTCTGCGTCAACTACGGCGGCCGGGCCGAGCTGGCCGACGCCGTGCGCCGGATCGCGGACGACGTCAAGTCCGGCCGGCTCGCGCCCCGCGGGGTGGACGAGCGCACGATCGGCCGCTACCTCTACCACCCCGACGTCCCCGACGTGGACCTCTTCCTGCGCAGCTCGGGGGAGCAGCGCACCTCCAACTTCCTGCTGTGGCAGAGCGCCTATGCCGAGATGGTCTTCCAGGACGTGCTCTGGCCGGACTACGACCGGCGCGACCTGTGGGCGGCGATCGAGCAGTATGCCTCGCGCGACCGCCGCTACGGCGGCGCCGTGGACACCCCCGACCCCACGCGGGAGTGACCACGGGATAGCACAACCCTCATCGGCGAACTTCCCGATGAAGGTTGTGCTATGCCGTGGTCACTCCCGGGTGGGGTCGGTGCCGGCGGGGGGAGGGAGTGCCGGCCGGGAGCAGGGGGAGCGGGGGAGGTCAGCGACGGCGGGCGAGGACGATGTGCTCCGGCGAGTCCGGCCGCGCCGCGGAGCCGTCCCAGTCGCCGGCGACCTCGAGGACCTCGAAGCCGGTCCGGGCGAGGCTCTCCTCGAGCTCGGCACGGGTGCGGAAGCGCAGGGTCTCCGGGTAGGCGAGGTGGCCGTCCTCCAGCACGGTGTGCCCGACGTGCGTCACGACCGGCCCGCGGGGCTCCCCGCCGACCTCGCCGGGCGGCTGCTCGACCCGGTCGACCTGCGCCCACGCGGTGACCTCCCCGCCGCGCGGGTGGGGGTATGTCGTGCGCGTCGCCTCGGGCGTCCATCCTTCCCACGCCCGCGCCGCCGGGTTGCGGGAGTCGAAGGCCAGATGGCCGCCCGGGGCGAGATGCCGGTGGAGGTGCCCGAGCGTCGCCTCCCAGTCCTCGTCGGTGGTGAGGTACTGCGCCACGTGGGCCGTCATCACGACCAGGTCAGCGGCTTCGTCCGGGAGGGCGTCGGCATACCCGTGCACCCAGGTCACCCGCTCCGCGCCAGGCTTGCGGCGGGCCACGTCGAGACTGGCGCGGGCGGGCTCCAGCCCCGTGACGTCGTGCCCGTCGGCCGCAAGGGCGACCGCCAACGTGCCCGTGCCGCACCCGACGTCGGTGACCCGGTGCGCCGCGAGCCGGGCGGCCAGGCCACGGAAGTAGTCGTGGTCCCAGGTCCCGGCGTTCTCCACGTCGTAGAGCTCGGCCAGGCGCGGGTCCTCCGGCCAGGCGGTGACGTCCAGCCGGCGCAGGTAGCGGCGGCACTGGTGCACCCTGGCGAAACGCGCTCGCCAGACCTGCGGGTCCTCGTCCGGGCCGTGGAAGAAGCCCTTGACCGGCGCCCCGAGCCCGTAGGGCGCGTCGAAGCCCTCGTCGCCGTGGGCGTCGGCGCGCTGCTCGTCCCCACCGCGGTAGACGTGCAGGTAGGTCTGGTCGACGAGGAAGCCCTGCGCGGCATACCAGCCGCACGCCTCGGGGTCCTCCCGGGTCCAGGCGTCGATCCAGGCGAGGCCGCGGCCGCGCAGCCGACCCAGCGCCTCGTCGAGCAGTGCGCCCGCGACCCCGGCGCGCTGGTGGTCCGGGTGCACGGCGACGGTGTCGATCGTCGCGACCGACGCCCCGCCCTCGTCCTCCCAGAGCTCGACGTCGAGGACGCCGACCACCTCCTCCTCCCCGGGGGTGCTCATGCCCTCCGGCCTGGGCGCGACGGCGACCAGCTGCACGGACGGCCCGTCGAAGGTCGTGCGCCGGTCCTTGACGTCGTCGAAGTAGGAGGAGCCGAGGAAGGACAGCGCCCGGCAGCGCAGCCAGGACGGCTCGTCGACGTCGGCGTAGTCGCGGATGGTGAACCCCATGGTGCTGGTGAGGCTAGGGAGTCGGCGATCGTGGCCGCAACCGGATTTCGACCTCTGTTTCTCGTGCCATGGCAGCAGAAGCAGTAGTCGAATTCCGGTGGCTGGAGGGGGGCCGAGGAGGGGCCGGGGAGGGGCCGGAGAGGGGCTGAGGAGGGATGAGGCCGCAAGAGGGAGGGGTCAGGAGCAGGCTCGGCAGGTGCCGAAGATCTCCAGCGTGTGCGCCACGTCGGTGAAGCCGTGCTCGGCGGCGACCGCGTCGGTCCAGCGCTCGACGGTCGGACCCTCGACCTCGACGGTGCGGCCGCACGAGCGACAGACCAGGTGGTGGTGGTGTCCGGTCGAGCACCTGCGGTAGACGGCCTCACCGTCCGCGGTGCGGAGCACGTCGACGTCCCCGGCGTCGGCCAGCGTCGACAGCGTGCGGTAGACGGTGGCCAGACCGACCTTGTCGCCCGAGGCGCGCAGCTGGGCATGCAGGTCCTGGGCGCTGGTGAAGTCCCCGCCCGAACCCAGGGCGTCGATCACGGCGTTCTGCTGCCGGGTGGGGCGTCGGGTCGTCATCGTGGCACCTCCTCGCGGTCCTCCAGGGTATGCGCCGCGTCCGGCGGGTCTGCGGAGTGCTCGTCGTAGTGGCCCTCGTGGGCGGCGTGCCGGTGCCCGTCGTGCAGGTAGTCCACGTGGTCCCCGTGCGTGACCGCCTCGTGTCCGCACCCGGGTCCGTGCTCGTGCGGGTGCCGCTCGGCGTGCCGGTGACGACTGCCGGCGATCGCCCGCCGTGCCGCCCCGGCCAGCGCCGCGGCGACGAAGATGCCGATGGCCAGCAGCACGACCGTGCCGCCGGAGGCGGTGTCGGCGTAGTAGCTCGTGACCACCCCGCCCACCGACGACACGATCCCGAGGACGACGCCCCACCAGCTCGCGGCCCGGAAGCTGCGCGAGACCTGCTGGGCGGCGGCGTTGGGGATGATCATCAGGGCGCTGATGAGCAGCAGCCCGATGACCCGCATGGCCACCACGATGGTCACGGCGGTGAGGATCGACAGCGCGATGTTGAGGGCGAGGACCGGCAGCCCGGAGGCGCGGGCATACTCCTCGTCGCCCGCGACGGCGAAGAGCCGCTGGCGCAGCACCGTCACCACGACGACGACCACGGCGCACAGCACCGCGAAGAGCACGACGTCGGCGCGGGTGGTCGTCGTGATGGCGCCGAAGAGGTAGCCGGTCAGGTTGGCGGTCTGGGTGCCGTCGACCTTGTTGATGACGACCACACCGGCGGCGATGCCGCCGTAGAACATCAGCGCCAGCGCGATGTCGCCGGAGGTCCGACCCCGCGCCCGGACGAGCTCGATGGCGGCGCCGCCGAGGACCGCGGCGACGAGCGCGGTCCAGACAGGGGCGCTGTCGGTGATGACACCGATCGCGACACCGGCCAGGGCGACGTGCCCCAGCCCGTCCCCGATGAGCGAGAGCCGCCGCTGCACCAGGAAGATGCCGACCATCGGCGCCGCCAGCCCCACCACCAGGGCGGCGAGCAGGGCGTTGCGCATGAAGTCCAGGGCCAGCATCTCGCTCATGCCGCACCCCGCCCCGCCGAGCGCGCGTACCTGGCCCGGTGCTCGGCATACCCCTGCGGCGGGCCGTCGAAGGTCACCCGTCCCGTGTCGATCTCGACGATCCGGTCGACGACGCCACGCAGCGCGGCGAGCTCGTGGGTGACGACGAGCATGGTGGTGCCTCCCCGGCCCAGGCGCTGCAGCACCCCGGCCAGCACCCGCTGGCTCGCGCGGTCCACCCCCGCCGTCGGCTCGTCCATGACGATCACCTCGGGGCGCGCCACGAGCGCGCGGGCGATGAGGACACGGCGTCGTTGCCCGCCGGACAGGGTCTCGACGTCGAACCGGGCGCGGTCGGCCAGGCCGACGGCCTCCAGCGCCTCCTGCACCGCCTTGCGGTCGGCTCGGCCGGCCGGTCGCCACCACGGCCGTCCGGCCAGCAGCCCGGTCGAGACCACCTCGGTCACGGTGGCGCGCACCCCGCCGCTGAGGGTATGCCGCTGCGGCACGTAGCCGAGGCGGGTCCGGTCGGTGAGCCGGGCCAGCGGCGTGCCGAGCACCTGCACGTCGCCGGAGAGGTGCTGTGACAGGCCGAGCAGGCCGGTCACCAGCGTGGTCTTGCCCGACCCGTTCGGCCCCAGCACGGCGACCACCTCGCCACGTGCGACGGTGAGGTCCACATGGGAGATGACCGGCCTGCCGTCGTAGCCGAAGGCGGCGTCGGACAGCTCGAGGACCGGGGGTGCGGCGGTGCTCATGAGCAGCCGAGACCCTCGCCGAGGGCCTGCAGGTTGGCGCGCATCACCTCGAGGTAGTCCGCCCCCGCGGAGTCCTCGGTGATCGCCTCCAGCGGGTCGAGAGTGAGGACCTGGGCGCCGGTCTCCTGGGCCACCGTCTGCGCGATCGCGTCGGTGAGGATCGGCTCGGCGTAGATGGTGCTCACCCCGAGCTCCTCGACCTGGGCGCTGATCTGGGCGAGCCGGGCGGCGGACGGCTCGGCCTCGGGGGAGATGCCGGTGATGCCCAGCTGGTGCAGGTCGTAGCGCTGCGCCAGGTAGCCGAACGCCTCGTGCGTCGTCACCAGGTCACGGCTGGTGCACTCGGCGAGCCCGTCGGCATACTCCTCGTCCAGCACCTGCAGCTCCTCGACCAGGGCGGCGGCGTTGGCCTCGTAGTCGGCGGCGTGGTCCGGGTCGACCTCGCCGAGCCGGTCGGCGACCGTCTCGGCGACGTGCCCGTAGCGCTCAGGGTCGAGCCAGAAGTGCGGGTCCTCAGACCCGTGGTCGTGCCCCTCCTCGTCGTCGTGGCCCTCTTCGTGCTCGTCGTGCTCCTCCTCGGACTCGCCGGTCTCGAGCAGGTCTGCGGCCGGGGCCACGTCCAGCGCGGTGTCGCCCACCTGGCTGGCGACGGCATCGTCCACGGCGGCCTGCATCCCGGCGGAGTAGACGACGAGGTCCGCCGACCCGAGGGAGCCGACCGCGCGCGGGGACAGCTCGAGGCTGTGCGGGTCCACACCGGGGCTGGTGAGCGTCTCGACCTCGGCGTGCTCCCCGGCGACCCGCTCGGTGACGAACTGCAGCGGGTAGAAGCTGGTCATCACCTGCAGACCGTCCTCCGACGCGCCCGCCCCCGCGTCGTCCCCCGCGGCGGCGCCGCAGGCGGAGAGCCCGAGGGTCAGCGTCGAGGCGAGCGCGAGGGCACGGGAGAAGCGGGGCATACCTCCAGTGTCGACGGAGTGATAATGATTGTCAAAACGGTCAGCGGGGGACGAGCTGGATGATCGTGAGGGCCAGGAAGAGCAGCAGCACGGCCAGCCGCATCACCCGCTCCACCCCGGTCAGCCGCGGCCACGACAGGTAGAGCAGCCAGCCCACGAAGAGCAGCGCGATGCCGACCATCACCCACCCGACGGGACCCCCGACGAGCCCGCCGCCGAGGATGAGCAGCAGCAGGGCGAGGAACGGCAGCCAGACCGGAAGCCGGGCCAGGCGCTCCAGCATCGGGCGGCTGGCCTGCTCGATCGTGAGCCGCAGCCGCCCGGGCATCGCCTGCTCCGGTATGCCCTCGCCCCGGCCGGTGCCGGCCTCGCCCTCGGGGCGCTCACCGGCGGGCTGGGACGGCTGCTCGGAACTGCTCACCGGCCCACCCTAAACCGCCGTGCCGGGCGGGATCCGCGTGCGGGTGGCGAGGGCGATCGGGGCGTTCACGCCGCTTAGACTGACCCGCATGGCTCCCACCTCCACCGTCGATACCGTCGTGTCCCTGTGCAAGCGCCGTGGCTTCGTCTTCCCCTCCGGAGACATCTACGGCGGCACCCGGTCGGCCTGGGACTACGGACCCCTCGGGGTGGCGCTGAAGGAGAACATCAAGCGCCAGTGGTGGCGCGCGATGGTGCAGACCCGGGACGACGTCGTGGGGCTGGACTCCTCGATCATCCTGCCGCGTCAGACCTGGGTCGCCTCGGGTCACGTCGGTGAGTTCTCCGACCCGCTGACCGAGTGCCAGTCCTGCCACAAGCGCTTCCGCGTCGACCACATGCAGGAGGCGGTGGCCGAGAAGGCGGCGAAGAAGGGGAAGGAGATCGACCCCGACGACGTCCCGCTGGACGACATCACCTGCCCCAGCTGCGGCAACAAGGCGTGGACCGAGCCGCGCGAGTTCAACATGATGCTCAAGACCTACCTGGGTGTCATCGAGGACGAGTCCGGGCTGCACTACCTGCGGCCGGAGACCGCGCAGGGCATCTTCGTCAACTTCTCCAACGTGCTCGGCACGTCCCGCAAGAAGCCGCCGTTCGGCATCGCGCAGACGGGCAAGAGCTTCCGCAACGAGATCACCCCCGGCAACTTCATCTTCCGCACGCGCGAGTTCGAGCAGATGGAGATGGAGTTCTTCGTCAAGCCCGGCGAGGACGAGACCTGGCACCAGTACTGGATCGACGAGCGGACCCGCTGGTACACCGACCTCGGCATCGCCAGCGACAACCTCCGGCACTTCGAGCACCCGGCGGACAAGCTGTCGCACTACTCCAAGCGCACCGTGGACATCGAGTACCGCTTCAACTTCGCCGGCAGCGAGTGGGGCGAGCTCGAGGGCATCGCCAACCGGACCGACTTCGACCTGTCCACGCACAGCGAGCACTCCGGTCAGGACCTCACCTACTTCGACCAGGCCAGCGGCGAGCGCTACACGCCCTACGTCATCGAGCCCGCAGCCGGGCTGTCCCGGTCGCTCATGACCTTCCTCGTGGACGCCTACGCCGAGGACGAGGCCCCGAACACCAAGGGCGGGGTCGACAAGCGGGTCGTGCTGCGGCTGGACCCGCGGCTCGCCCCGGTGAAGGTGGCCGTGCTGCCGCTGTCGCGCAACGCCGACCTCACCCCGAAGGCCAAGGACCTGGCCGCACGGCTGCGCCAGCACTGGATGGTCGACGTCGACGACGCCGGCGCCATCGGCAAGCGCTACCGCCGGCAGGACGAGATCGGCACCCCCTACTGCGTGACCGTCGACTTCGACACCCTGGAGGATCAGGCCGTCACCATCCGCGACCGGGACTCCATGGGGCAGGAGCGGGTGTCGCTGGACCAGGTCGAGGCATACCTGGCGCAGCGGCTGATCGGCTGCTGAGACACCCCGGTCGTCCTGACCAGGTGCGGGGAACCGTCAGCGCGCGGGCGGCGTCGCAGCAGGGTGAACCGAGGCCGGTATGCCGCTGCGCTGGCGGTCGTCTGCGTCGCCGGGTGCAGCGTCGCCGAGCCGTCGCACCCGTCCGCGGAGGTCACGGCTGGTGGTACCCGGGTGATGACCACCGTCGACCAGGTCGTGCCCTTCCCCCCGGCCATCGCCCTCGCGCCTGACGCGCCAGCAGCAGAGGACACCTCAGGACGTCTGGACGTGGAGAGCGGGTCGTGGCGGTTGCTCGATCCGGAGGCGGACCTGGAGCCCTTCTACCCGGCGAGCGACACCTTCGTCACCCTGCGGCTCGCTGACCGGACGTGGACCGTGCGTGACTGCGGGTTGCGCATGACGGCACCGGGCCGCCGGGAGGACGGTGTCGTGCAGGTCACCGGCCCCTGGATCCAGGCTGTCGATCCCGACCCCGCGGCCTCCTGCGTCGGCACCGCCAACGCGGGCGGGTGGGCCGAGTTCCTGGAGTCCGAACCCGTGGCCTCGACCTCTGAGGGGGTCCTGCTGCTGCGCCGGCCGGGTGCCGCGCCGTCGACGGTCGGCGACCTTCTGCCGGTGCCGGTGGCTCTGCCGACCGTCGACCGTGCCGTGGCGGATGACCCGCGCTCGTGGACCGACGCCGCCCGCAGCCCCACTCGCCTCAGCCGCCGAGGATGAGGCCGGCGCCGATGGCCAGCATGACGACCGCGATCAGGCCGTCCAGCACCTGCCACGAGCGCGGCCGGGAGAGCAACGGAGCCAGCCCTCGGGAGCCGAAGCCGAGCAGGCTGAACCACAGCACGCTCGCGGCCACGAGACCGGCGTAGTACCACCACCGCCCGTCCGGCCCGTGGGTGTTCGCGATCGAGCCGAGCACGATGATGTCGAGGTAGAGGTGCGGGTTCAGCCAGGTGAGTGCCGCCATCGTCGTCAGGGCCCGCCGCAGGGTCAGCTCGCCGCCGCGGGCCGCGGTCAGGGCCTGACCCGGCCGCAGGGCACGCCACCCGACGTGCAACCCGTAGCCGATGACGAAGGCGGCCCCGCCCCACCGCGCGACGTCGAGGAAGGCCGGCCACTCCTGCACCGCCGCGCCCACGCCGAGCACCGCCAGGCCGATGAGCACCACGTCGGAGGCGGCGCAGAGCAGCACCAGCGGCGCGACGTGCTGACGCCGCAGCCCGGCGCGCAGCAGGTAGGCGTTCTGCGCGCCGACGGCGGCGATGAGTCCGATCCCGGTCAGCAGACCGGTGAGCACGAGCGTGAGGGGCATGAGATCAACGGTAGGGCCTGGACGGGCTGGACAAGTCCGAAACAGCACGAAGGATTCTGCAGAACCATTAGCATCACTTCACATGGACCTGGACCCTGCCGCCCTCGACACCCTGGCCTGCGTCGTGCGCGAGGGCACCTTCGACCGGGCCGCGGCACGGCTGCGGGTCACGCCGTCCGCGGTGTCGCAGCGGATCCGTGCGCTGGAGCAGTCGCTGGGGCGGGTGGTGGTGACCCGGAGCAAGCCGGTCGTCCCCACGCCTGCCGGTGAGGTGCTGCTGCGCCTCGCCGGCCACTGGGAGGTCCTGGTGGGCGACGCGCTGGCCGAGCTCGTCCCCGAGGCGAGCGGGACGGCATACCCCCGCGTCTCGGTGGTCGTCAACGCGGACTCCCTGGCGACCTGGTTGCTCCCGGCGCTGGCCCGGGCCCAGGAGGAGCTCGGGGTGGTCCTGGACCTGGTCCGCGAGGACGAGGAGTATGCCTCCGAGCGGGTCCGCGCCGGCACCGCGCTCGCGGCGGTCACCGCCGACCCCACGCCGGTCCCCGGGTGCCGGATCACCGCGCTCGGGTCGATGCGCTACGTGGCGGCCTGCACCCCCGCCTTCCACGAGCGCTGGTTCGCCGACGGTCCGCGGGCCGGCGCGCTGGACACGGCACCGATCGTGCGCTTCGACGACAAGGACCGGATGCAGCACCGGGTGGCACGCCGCTGGGCGCGGCGCGAGATCGACCCACCGGCCCACGTGGTCGGGTCCAGCCACGGCTTCGCCGAGGCGGTCCGGCTGGGCATGGGGTGGGGGATGATCCCCCTGGAGTGGGCCGAGCCGTGGCTGGCCGACGGTGAGATCGTGGAGCTGGGTCCGCGGTCGGACGTCGACGTGCCCTTGCACTGGCTCAGCGCGCGGCTCTCCTCGAGGACCCTGGAGGTGCTCACCCGCTGCGTCACCGAGACGGCCGCCACGGCGCTGCACCAACGGCGCGGCGCACGGCGCGGATGAGGTGGACCGGGGGCGCTGACCGCGGTGGGAGAATGGAGGCGCCATGACCGTGACCTCACCCCTGCTCCCGCCCCTGCAGATCGGGCCGCACACCATCGACTCCCCGGTGGTGCTGGCCCCGATGGCCGGCATCACCAACCGTGCCTTCCGCCAGCTGTGCCGGGAGTACGGCGAGGACGGGCTCGAGCTGGCCGCGACCGGGAGCGGCGCGGACGCCGCGACGGGGTCGGGGTGCCTGTTCGTCAGCGAGATGATCACCTCCCGCGCGCTGGTGGAGCGGACGCCGATCTCGATGAAGCTCATCGAGCACGGACCGGGTGAGTCGCCGCGGTCGATCCAGCTCTACGGCGTGGACCCGGCCACCGTCGGGGCGGCCGTGCGGATGCTCGTGGAGGAGGACCGCGCGGACCACGTCGACCTCAACTTCGGCTGCCCGGTCCCCAAGGTCACCCGCAAGGGTGGTGGCGCGGCGCTGCCGTGGAAGAGCGACCTCTTCCGCGGGATCGTCCGTGCCGCCGTGCGCGAGGCGACGCCCGCCGGCATACCCGTCACCGTGAAGATGCGCGTCGGGATCGACGCCGACCACGAGACCTTCCTGGACGCGGGCCGCACCGCCGAGCAGGAGGGGGCGGCCGCGGTCGCCCTGCACGCCCGCACCGCCGCGCAGGCCTACTCCGGGGAGGCCGACTGGTCCCGGATCGGGGAGCTGAAGCAGGCCGTGACCTCGATCCCGGTGCTGGGCAACGGCGACATCTGGTCGGCCGACGACGCGCTCGCGATGGTCGAGCAGACCGGATGCGACGGCGTGGTCGTGGGTCGTGGCTGCCTCGGGCGGCCGTGGTTGTTCACCGACCTCGCCGCGGCCTTCGCCGGGTCGCGGGTGCGGGTCGAGCCCACCCTCCGCGAGGTATGCCGGGTGCTGAGGCGGCACGCCGAGCTCCTGGTCGAGTTCCACGAGGACGAGGGTCGCGGCTGCCGCGACATCCGCAAGCACATCGCGTGGTACACCAAGGGCTTCCGCGTCGGGGGCCAGCTGCGGCACCAGCTGGGCCTGGTGGACTCGCTGGCCGCCCTGGACGCGCTCATCGGCACCCTGGACCTGGACCAGCCGTGGCCCGGGGAGGCGGCCGACGGCCAGCGTGGTCGGGCCGGGTCCGCCCGGGTGGTCGCGCTGCCCGACCGGTGGCTGGTCTCCCGCGAGCTCGACGGCGCCCAGCAGGCGGAGGTCGCCCAGGCCGAGCTGTCGGTCAGCGGGGGCTGACCGGTTCCACCTGCGAGGTCGGCCCTCGCCTCCTACCGTGGGCCGTATGGGACAACTCGACGGAAAGACAGTGGCCTTCCTGGCGACGGACGGCTTCGAGGACAGCGAGCTGACCAGCCCCTGGAACACCGTGGTGGAGGCGGGCGGGACCGCCCACCTCATCGCGCCCGAGGGCGGGTCGCTGAGCGGCAAGAAGGGGCACACCCAGGACGTCGACGTGGTCGTGGCGGACGCCGACCCGGCCGACTACGACGCGCTGGTGCTCCCGGGCGGCACGGGCAACGCGGACGCGCTGCGGATGGACGCCGACGCGGTCGCCTTCGCCCGGCACTTCGGCCAGCAGGCGAAGCCCGTCTCGGTCATCTGCCACGGTGCGTGGATCCTCACCGATGCGGACGTGCTGGACGGGCGCCGGATGACCTCCTTCCCCTCGCTGCAGACGGACCTGCGCAACGCCGGCGCGACCTGGGTCGACGAGGAGGTCGTGGTCGACGGGTGGCTGGTGTCCAGCCGCACGCCGGCCGACCTGGCGGCCTTCAACCGGGAGATGGTCCAGGCCTTCGCCTCCTGATCAGCGCTCGACCGGGCGCGAGGGGTCGCTGATCCAGTCGCTCCACGAGCCGACGTAGACCGCCGGGCGCGGTCCGACCCCCCGCGCCTCCAGCGCCAGGGCCAGGTGGGCGGCCTGCACACCGGAGCCGCAGTAGACCGCGGTGGGTCGGTCGGTATGCCCGCCCGCCCGGGTCAGCGCGCCGACGACGTGCTCGGCGTCGACGAAGCCCTCGTCGGTGACCAGAGACAGGGCCGGCAGGCTGAGCGCGCCGGGGATGTGGCCGGCCACCGGGTCGATGGTCTCGTTCTCCCCGCGGTAGCGCTCGGCGGGCCGGGCGTCCAGCAGCTGACCGCCACCGGCGAGGTGCTCCTGCACGCCGTCCGCGTCCAGCAGCTCGCGGCCTCCGGGCTCCAGCACGACGTCGCCCGGCTCGGGCTGCACCGTGCCACCCTCGACGGGCAGACCGGCGGCGGTCCACGCCGCGAGCCCTCCGTCGAGCACCGCCGCCCGCTCCAGGCCGTGGTAGGCCGCGACCCACCAGGCCCGCGCCGCGCCCAGGCCCGGGCCGGCGTCGTAGAACACGACCGGACGCCCGGCGCGGACGCCGGCGGCACGCAGCCCCTCCTGCACCCGCTGCACCGACGGCATCGGGTGCCGCCCGCCGCGACCGTCGCCGGGGAGCGGGTCCGACAGGACGCTCTCCAGGTCGAGGAAGGCCGCCCCGGGCAGGTGCAGCTCCAGGTAGGCCGCGCGGTTGGCTGCCGGGCCGGCACCGAGCGCCCAGCGCACGTCCACGAGCACCGGACGGTTCGGCTCCGGCCCGACGCGCATCGCCTGCAGCTGCGTGGTCGTGAGCAGCGGGTCGTTCATGCCGCGGCCCGCAGCTCGTCCAGGCCGGCCCGCAGGCGCCCGGCGAGCTCCTGCACCTGCTCGTCGGTCATGACGAACGCGGGGGAGACCTGGATCGCCCCGGCCCCGCAGGCCCGGGTGGCGACGCCGTGGCGACGGACCTCGGTGGCGAAGCGCATGGCGGTGGGCGGGTCGGCCAGCTGGACCGCCGCGACCGCACCCAGGCCGGAGCGCACCTCGACGACACCGTCGTGCTCGGCGAGCGGCGCGAGCTCGCGGTGCAGGCTGCCCGCCAGCCGGGCCGCCTCGTCGAGCAGTCCCTCACGCTCGATGAGGTCCAGGTTCGCCAGGGCGACGGCGGCCGCCATGGCGTGCCCGGAGTAGGTGTAGCCGTGCCGGAACCACACGCCGCGCTCGGGACCGAAGAACGGCTCCCACACGCGGGGTGCCACGAGGACGGCGCCCATCGGGGCATACCCGCTGGTCAAGCCCTTGGCCGTGGCCACGAGGTCGGGCTCCAGGCCGAGTGCGGAGCTGGCGAACCAGCTGC
The DNA here is from genome assembly GCF_008919445.1 of Serinicoccus kebangsaanensis. GTDB lineage: Bacteria > Actinomycetota > Actinomycetes > Actinomycetales > Dermatophilaceae > Ornithinicoccus > Ornithinicoccus kebangsaanensis. The sequence goes on from NZ_VSLG01000015.1 coordinate 18,811, forward strand.
CGCCGAAGCGGCCGTAGCCGGTGATCACCTCGTCGGCGACGAAGAGGATGTCGTGCTCGGTGCAGATCTTGCGGACCTCGGCCAGGTAGCCGTCCGGCGGCAGGTAGACCCCGCCCGCGCCGATGATCGGCTCGCAGAAGAAGGCGGCGACCCGGTCCGCACCGACCTGCTCGATCGTCGCGCGCAGCCGCTCGGCCGAGTCCCACTCCACCTGGGCGGTGTCCGGGACCAGCTCGCCGTAGCCCTCGCGGTTGCCGGGGATCCCGGCCAGCGCGGTGCCGGCGTAGTGCATGCCGTGGTAGGCCTTGGACCGGGACAGCAGCACCGTCTTGTCCGGCCTGCCCTGCTCGACCCAGTAGCGCCGGGCCATCTTGGCGGCCGTGTCGATCGAGTCCGAGCCGCCCGAGGTGAAGAAGACCTTGCTGCCGGGCACCGGGGCGATGCCCTCCAGCCGGTCGGCCAGCGCGAGCGTGGTGTCGGTGGCGTAGTCGCCGAACGTGGAGTATGCCGCGATCCGGCGCATCTGCTCGGCGGCCGCGTCGGCGAGCTCGCCCCGCCCGTGCCCCACGTTGGTGAACCACAGCCCGGCCGTCGCGTCGAGGTAGCGCCGACCGTCGGTGTCGTAGACGTGCACCCCCTCACCGTGGGTGAGGACGAGCTCGCCGGCCTGCTCGACGGCGGCCATGTCGGAGAACGGATGCCACAAGGTGCCCATGCGCCCGACCTTAGCCGCAGCACCGGGCGGGGACGACGCGGTCGTGGCAGAGTGGACGGCATGTGCCGCAACATCCGCCCGCTCAACAACTTCGAGCCGCCCGCGACCCGCACCGAGGTGCAGGCGGCCGCGCTGCAGTACGTCCGCAAGGTGGGCGGCGGCAGCAAGCCCTCGCAGGCCAACGAAGCGGCCTACGCCACCGCCGTCGCGGCGGTGACGATGGCGACCCAGGAGCTGCTGGACGCGCTGGTCACGACGGCACCGCCCAAGGACCGCGAGACCGAGGCGGCGAAGGCCAAGGCCCGCGCGGCCAAGCGCTACGCCTCCGCCTGATGGCCTCCCGGGCGGACCGGGTCCGGCACCTGCTCAACTGGGTCAACCTGTCCACCCCGCTGGGGCTCGGGATCGCCGCCGCCGGTGGCGCACGGATCCGCCGCGGTCCGGCCCGCAGCTTCCTCGCCGACCACTACCGCTGGCGCTTCCCGGCGGCCGGGGCCTTCACCGTCGGCGATGTCGTCATCAGCCGCCACGACCGGGACACGCTGCGCGCCCGGCGCCCCGGGCTGCTCGACCACGAGCTGGCGCACAGCCGCCAGTGGGCGGCGTGCCTGGGCCTGCCCTTCCTGCCGCTGTACGTCGCCTCGATGGGCTGGTCGTGGCTGCGCACCGGCGACCGGGCGGCGCGCAGCGTGTTCGAGCGGCACGCCGGCCTGGCGCTGGGTGGCTACGTCGACGTGCCCACCCGACCCGTCGGACCGGTGCTCGCCGACGGTGCGCGGGCGCTGCGGGCGATCGTCACCGGGCGCCGCGGACTGGATGCGGGACTCGACGTGGGCACGGCGCCCGACCCGCGAGGATGAGGTGACGGGCACGGCATACCCTGCGGGTGTGACGAGCGAGGCCAGCGGCGGGTATGCCCCACCCGACCGGGAGAGGTGGGTCGCCGAGGACCCGGCGCAGAGGCGCTCCGACCGGCAGGACTTCGCCCGCGACCGCGCCCGGGTGCTGCACTCGGCGGCGCTGCGGCGGCTGGCCGCGACCACCCAGGTCGTGGCACCCACCAGTGACGACTTCGTCCGCAACCGCCTCACGCACTCCCTCGAGGTCGCCCAGATCGGGCGGGAGTTCGGCGCTGCGCTCGGCTGCGACGCCGACGTGGTGGACACCGCCTGCCTGGCGCACGACATCGGCCATCCGCCGTTCGGCCACAACGGGGAGTCGGTGCTGGACCGGATCGCGGCCGCGGCCGGCGGGTTCGAGGGCAACGCGCAGACCCTGCGGGTGCTCACCCGGTTGGAGGCCAAGCGCAGCCACGAGGACGGCCGGCCGGCCGGGCTGAACCTCACCAGGGCCAGCCTGGACGCCGCCATGAAGTACCCGTGGACCCGGGGCGGGGGACCGGCCGGGTCGCCCGAGCACAAGTTCGGGGTCTATCCCGACGACACGGACGTCTTCGCCTGGGTCAGGTCGGGCGCTCCGGACGCGCAGCCGCACCGGCGCTGCCTGGAGGCGCAGGTCATGGACTGGTCCGACGACGTCGCCTACTGCGTGCACGACGTCGAGGACGCCATCGCCTCGCGGCGGATCGACCCCCGGGCGCTGCGCTCCGCGGACGTCCAGCAGCAGGTCGCCGCCGTGGCGCACGAGTGGTATGCCGCGGACCTCCCGGTCGACGCGCTCCACGCCGCCCTGCAGGAGATCCTGGCCACCGGGTGGGTCCCGACCGAGCACACCGGGACCCGCGCCGACCTGGCCGCGCTCAAGGACATGACCTCGCGCCTCATCGGCCACTTCGTGCATACCGTCGAGCTGGCCACGCGCGAGCGGCACGGCCCGGGCCGGCTCACCCGCTTCGCCGCCGACCTGGTCGTCCCAGACCGGATCCGGGCACAGGCGGCGGCGCTCAAGGCGGTGGCCGCCCACTTCGTCATGCTCAGCGACGAGCGCCGCTCGACACTGGACGTCCAGCACCAGGTGATCGCCGAGCTGGTCGAGTACTACGGGTCCGACGCCCGGCGGGTGGACCCCCTGCACGCCGAGGCGGTCGGCGCGGCCGAGCGGGCCGGTGACGACCGTGCGCGGCTGCGCGCGGTGATCGACCAGGTGGCGAGCCTCTCCGACGCCAGGGCGCTCGCCGTGCACCAGCGGATCGAGACGGGCGGGTGAGCGTGCTGTCCCGGCTGGGACGGCCGATCGTCGGTGCCCCGATGGCCGGTGGCGTGTCCACCCCCCTGCTGGTCGCCGCGGTCAGCGACGCCGGCGGGCTGGGGATGCTGGCGGCGGGATACCAGACGCCGGAGGGGCTGGCGGCCGACCTCGTGCACGTGCGGGACCTCACCGACCGGCCGTTCGGGGTCAACCTCTTCGTGCCGGTCCCCGTCGACCGTGCCGCCCTCCAGGCACAGGTGGACGACTTCACCGCACGCATCGCGGGGGACGCGCGGGCCCTCGGGACCGCCCCGGGCCAGGTCAGCTGGGGGGACACGGACCACTGGGAGGCCAAGGTCGCGCTGGTCGAGACGTTGGCGCCGCCGGTCGTGTCCTGCACCTTCGGCGTCCCCGACGCCTCGACGGTGGACCGGTGGAGGAAGGTCGGCTGCGAGGTGCACGTCACGGCGACCTGCGTGCCCGAGGCGGACGCGGCGGCGGCGTGCGGCGCCGACGTGATCGTGCTGCAGGGTCAGGAGGCCGGCGGGCACCGGGGCACCCACGACCCGTCCGCGCACCCGCAGCCGGTGGACCACCTCGGGCTGCTGGAGACCGTGCGGAGCAGGACCGACCTGCCGCTGGTCGCGGCCGGCGGGATCACGACCGCCGGCGACGTGCGCCGAGCCGTAGCGGCCGGGGCGGCGGCCGTGCAGGTCGGGACCGCACTGCTGCTGTCGACCGAGTCAGGGGCGTCCGCCACCTACCGCGCCGCGCTGCGCAGCCCGCAGCACACGGAGCGGGTGCTCACCCGTGCCTTCTCGGGCCGGGTCGCGGGTGCGGTGGCGAACAGGTGGATCAGGGAGCATGCCGACGCGCCCGCCGCCTTCCCCGTGGTCGACCAGCTGACCAAGCCGCTGCGGCGGGCCGCCGCCGAGCGCGGTGACGTCGAGGCGATCCACATCTGGGCCGGGTCCGGGTGGCGGGCGGCGCAGGAGCGTCCGGCCGGCGAGATCGTCCGGGAGCTGGCCGGGTGAGCGAGCTGCGGGCGGTCCTGCCCCCTGGCACCGACCTCGGCGCCGGGGTCCCGCTGGGCGGGTCGGGCCGGTCCACGGTCCACCGGCACGAGGTGGTGCATGGGCCGCCTGAGTGGGGCGGCTCGGTGGTGGTGAAGCGGTTCCTGCCGCAGCCGGAAGGGCGGCGGGCCGCCATGGGGTGGCGTCGCGAGCTCACCGGGTTGCGGCACCTGGAGGGGGCGCCGCGCCTGCTCGCGGCGGACGCGGACACCCAGGTGCTGGTGATGGAGGACCTCGGCCCGCACCCGACGCTGGCCGATGCCCTGCTGGGCGCGGACGGGGCGGACGCCTGGCGGAACACCGTCGCCTGGGCCGGCACCCTCGGCGGCTCCGTGGTCGCCGACGGAGCTGCGCTGGAGCGGGTCCGGCGCGATCTCGGCACCGAGCTGCTGGCGGAGGACCGGAGGTGGCAGGTGGACTACCCGCGCCGCGGGGTGGACCGGCTGGTCGAGGTCGCGGGCATCCGGTCGGGGAGGGCCGCGGCCGCGCAGGCCAGGGACGTCGTCGACGAGCTGCAGCACGACACCGGCCGGCACGTGCTCGGTCCGGGTGACTCCTGCCCGGACAACGCGGTGCTCACGCCGGGCGGCGTCCGCCTGCTCGACCTGGAGGGCGCCGGGGTGCGGCACCTGGCCTTCGACGCGGCCTACGCCGCCGAGCCGTTCAGCACCTGCTGGTGCGTCTTCACCCCACCGGACGGCCTGACGGCCGCGGCCGCGGCCGCCTTCACCGACGCCGCCCAGGGCGCGCTGCCCGGCCTCGCGGACGACCCCGCGTGGCCGCGCCAGGTCCGGTCCGCCGTGGCGTTGTGGGTGCTGGCGGGCAGCCTGTGGTTGCTGGACGGGGCGGTCGCCGATCGCACGATGGGCCCCGAGGGCCGGATCGGTCCGGCGTTCCGAGCCCTCCTGCTGAGCCGGTGGGGGTGGGTGGCGCGGGAGTGCGCCACCGAGCTGCCGGACATCGCCGCGGCGTGCGAGGAGGCGACGGTCTGGGCCCGGAGGTCGTGGGCGGGCAGCCCGCTCGAGCTGCCCGGCTACCCCGCCTTCGGTGAGCGCCCTGCGCCCGCGTGACCAGGCACGAGCAGGTCAGGTCGTGCTGCCCGGCTCCAGGCGGGCACCGGGAGGGACCGTCGTGCCCCGACCGACGCGGCTGTCCTGACCGATGAGCGCGATGGCGGCGTCGGTGACCCGGGTTCCGGGTGGTGCCGCGCCGACCACGGCGCCCCGGCCGACCCATACCCCGCGGTCCACGACGGCCGAGCGCACCGTCGCGTGCGCCTCGACCACGACCCCCGACAGCAGCACGCTGTCCTCGACGACCGCGCCCCGCTGCACCTCGACGTCGGGGCCGAGGACCGACCGCACCACCCGGCCCCGGACGCGCGAACCCGGCCCGACCATGGCGTCCACCAGCTCACCGCCGTCCCCGACCCAGCCGGGCACACCCGGGAGCGCGGGGCCGAGCACCGGCCGGTCGGGATGGTCGAAGACGTCGACCTTGCCCGCCAGCAGGTCGCGGTGGGCCTGGAGGTATGCCTGGGGTCGACCCACGTCCTTCCAGTACCCCGTCATCGGCGCCGCGTAGACGCGTCCGCGCCGGACCAGCGCCGGCACCAGGTGGTCCGCGAAGTCGCCGAGACCCGTGTCGTGACTGTCCTCACCGGTCCGGCTCAGCTCACGTCGCAGGTGGTCGAGCTCGTCGAGCAGCACGTCGGGGCGGTAGAGGAAGATCTCGGTCGCCACCGTGCCGGACCTCGGCCGGCTCGGCTTGTTCCAGACCTCGGTCACCCGCCCGTGCCCGTCCTGCGCGACCACCATCTTGTGCCGCGCCTCCTGCCGGCCGATCTGCGCCGTCACGAGGGTGCACTCCGCCTCACGTGCCAGGTGCTCCGCCGTCACCGAGCGCAGGTCCAGGCTGAAGATGTGGTCGGCGGAGAGCACCAGCAGCACGTCCGGCTGCTCCAGCCGGATGGCCTCCCGCATCCGGAAGAGACCGTCGGCGTTGCCGTGGCTGAAGCCGTCCTCGTGGGCCGTCCCGGACCCCTCCTCGGGCGTCACCCGGCGGAAGCCGCCGCGCGTGCGGTCCAGGTCCCACGGCCGTCCGCCAGCGAGGTAGCTGTCCAACGAGCTGGACTGGAACTGCACCGAGACCCACACATCGCTGACACCGGCGGCGGCGAGCGCGGAGAGGGGGAAGTCGACGAGCGCGTGGCTGGCCGCGAAGGGGAGGGCGGGCTTGGCCCGCTCCCGGGTCAGCACGTCCATCCGACTGCCCCGGCCACCGGCCTGGACGACGGCGAGGACCCGCAGGTCCGCGGGGAGCGTGGTCACCGCTCGACCGTACCTGCCCGGCGCGGCACGGGCGACCCGGAACAGTCGATCTGAACCTTTTCGCCTCCGGATGCGACATCCTGGTGTGCAGCGCGAGAGGAGGCCTGCAGTGCTGACGGCTGACCCTGCCTACAGCGAGTTCGTGGAGGCCCGTGGGCCGCGCCTGCGCCGCGCCGCGTACCTGCTGTGCGGTGACGCCGACCTGGCCGAGGATCTGCTGCAGGAGGCCCTGATCGCGTTGGCGGAGAAGTGGGAGAGCGTGGACAACCCCGACGGTTTCGTGCGCCGGGTCATCTACCGCAAGCGCGTCTCGTGGTGGCGCAAGACACGTCGTGAGGTGGCGGTGGAGCGGATGCCGGAGCGCGGCACACCCGACGGTGCCGACGACCGGGCCCGCGACGACGAGGTGCACACGGCGCTGCGCGCGCTGCCACCGCGGCAGCGCGCGGCCCTGGTGCTTCGCTACTTCGAGGACCTGACCGAGGCGCAGACGGCCGAGGTCATGGGCGTGCGGCCCGGGACCGTGAAGAGCCTGTCGCACCACGCGATCGCCCGGCTGCGCGAGGAGCTGGGCACGCGGGCCACCGGTGGCGTGCAGGAGAAGGAGAGCCTGGGATGAACGGCGAGCCCGAGGTCCGCGACCTGCTCGAGGGTGCGTCCAGGATCGGCGGCGACGAGCGGGTCGCCCCGGACGCGGCCTGGGGCGCGGGGCGGCGTCGCCGCGCCCGCAAGCGGGTCGGCGGGGCGGTCGCCAGCGGTGTCGCGACCCTGGCGGCGGCAGTCCTCGTCTGGCAGACGGGCTTCCTCGGCGGCGGGGACGACCTGCAGGACGGGGTCGCGGCCGAGTTCCCGCGGGGCGGGACCACCTTCGTCTTCGCGGAGGTCGGCTCCGGGCAGGACGCCGAGCCGGCGACCATCTCGGCGGTGGCGCCAGTCGAGGCGGACGAGCTGACCGGCACCAGGTGGGAGTTGCAGGACGAGCTGTGGCGTGGCGGCGAGGCCGCCGGCGTCGTCGGGTCCGGCCCGGCCACCGAGCTCTCCTTCCCGGCGATCGGCGGCGGCTGGGGCATCTCCGTGGACGGCTGCGGGGAGGCGTCCGCCCAGGGCAGCCTGGTGCTCGAGCCGGACGGCGCCTTCGCGCCGCAGCAGATGGGCACGACCGACATCGGCTGCGCCGACGAGGTGCAGCAGGCGGAGGACTTCTGGATGGAGGCGCTCGCCGGCGGCGGGTCGATCCACCGGCTCGGCGGTGAGGACAGCGGGCTGCTGCTGCTCACCGTGGTCGGCCCCGTGGTCGACGACCCGGTCGCGGTGACCACGCCCGCACCGGAGCCCACGCGCCCCGAGGACGAGGCAACGGAGAGTGAGTCGCCGGCCCCCGCGGAGACGGGCCAGGCCGAGCAACCGGCGCCGGCGCCGACGAGCGAGGAGCCGCCCGTCGCGCAGCCCGAGCCGCCGCCGACCACCGAGCCGGTCGACCCGCCGGAGACCGAGCCCGATCCGGTCGAGCCAGAGCCGGAGCCGGCCCCGCCGGTCGTGGACCCGGGGACCGGGGTGGACCCGGGGGAGGGCGAGGGTCCGGAGCTCCCGTGGACGACACCGGGCGAGCCGACCGAGGGTGGGGGCGGGGTCAGCGCCGGTGGGCAGCTCCTCGCGCCGTCCCTGCGCGCCGGCCTGCACGAGGGCTTCGACCGGGTGGTGGTCGACCTCACCGGGCCTGCGGGATCGGCGGGACCGGGATGGGTCGCGTCCTACGAGGCGGCCCCCACCCGGGCCGGGTCGGGCGCACCGGCCGGGGTCGCGGGCGACAGCGTGCTCCAGCTGGTCCTCGCCGGGATGGCCTATCCCGAGCCGGGCGACCCGGTCTACGACGCGGGCGACGCCGGGCTGGACACGCACTCCCTGGGCGCCGTCGTGGAGGTCATCCGGACCACACCGTTCGAGGGCCAGCTCCAGGTCTTCGTGGGGATGGGCGGCGAGCCCCGGCCATACCGGGTGTTCACCCTGCAGGACCCCCTGCGGCTGGTGATCGACGTCCAGACCGGGTGAGGGTCAGACCGCGGGCTCGGGGTATGCCGTGCCCCCGGTCGCGCGCGCCGGCTCACCATCGCGCACCTCGGGGTCTGCCGACCCGTCCCCGCTCTCGGGCAGCGGAGCGCGCACGAAGAGCGCGAGCACGAGCGCGCCCACGGTGATCCCGGTCGCGACCACCAGGCCGGACACGATCCCGCCGGACAGCGCCTCGAGCTCGGGGGTCCCGCCGAGGCCCAGCTGGTGGGCGCGTGTCTCCATGACGGTGACGACCAGTGCCGTGCCCGCGGCCGCGGCGACCTGCTGGCCGGTGCCGAGCATGGCGCTGCCGTGCGAGTAGAGGCGGTGCGGCAGGGCACCCAGCCCCGCGGTGAAGCTGGGCGTGAAGAGGAAGGCGAGCGAGATGCTCACCAGCACGTGCAGCCCCACCAGGCCCCACCAGGGCACCTCGGTGGCCAGCAGCGCCATCCCCGCCATGCCGGTCACGAGGCCGACACCACCGGGCACGACGAGCGGGCGCGGGCCGAACCGGTCGTAGAGCCGTCCGACGGTCGGGCCGAGCAGCCCCATCGCCAGGCCTCCGGGCATGAGCATCAGCCCCGAGGCGAGGGTGCTGAAGCCGCGCACCTGCTGGAGCAGGATCGGCAGTAGCAGCATGGCGCCGATGAGCGCCATGAAGGCGAGGCACATGAGCGCGAGCGGCACGGCATACCGCGTCACCTGGAGCGCGCGCAGGTCGAGGAACACCAGGGTCTCGTCCCGACGCGCGAGGCTGAGCTGACGCCAGACGAAGAGCGCCAGCGCGACGCCGGCGACGGCGAGCGACGTGCCGGGCCCGACCGGGCCGGGGGCACCCTCGCCGAGCGCGCTCAGGCCGTAGACCAGGCCGCCGAAGCCGAGCGCGGTGAGCAGGGCGCTGAGCACGTCCAGCCGCGCCTCGCACCCCGGGTCGCTGCCACGCAGCAGCCGTGCTCCGCCGATCAGCATCGCCGCGGCGATTGGGAGCACGAGGAGGAAGAGCCAGCGCCAGGAGGCGACCTGCAGGATGAGGCCGGAGACCGGCGGTCCCATCGCCGGGGCCACCGAGATGGCCAGCGTCAGGTTGCCCATGACGCGGCCCCGGCGCTGCGGCGGCACCATCGTCATGATGGTGGTCATGAGCAGGGGCATCATCACGGCGGTGCCGCTGGCCTGGATGACCCGGCCGAGGAGCAGGATGGAGAAGGTCGGGGCCAGGGCGGCGGTCGCCGTGCCCACGATGAAGACGCTCATCGCCAGCAGGAACGCGGCGCGGATCGACAGCCGCTTGAGCAGCCACCCCGTCATCGGTATGACCACCGCCATCGTCAGCATGAAGCCGGTCGTCAGCCACTGACCCGCGCCGGCGTCCACGCCGAAGGCCGCCATCAGCGGCGGCAGCGCGTTGAGCATGAGGGTCTCGTTGAGGATGACCACGAAGGCGGCCGCCGTGAGCACCCGCAGCACGAGACGCACCCGCGCGTCGTCAGCGGCGGGGGCGGGGGTCGCGCTCGGGGTCGACACGGACGACACAGGGATCTCCTCGCGGATCATGGGGGGTGGACTCACCGTCACCGGGTGAACTCATCGGTGGGTCGAGGCACTCCATGATATCCGCCCCTGACCTGCCCGTCCCCAGGTTTTCCCCGGCGGGCGCAGCGAGGTCGGTCGGCCGACCTAGACTCGGGCAGCAACAGGTGTGAGGAGGAGGTGCGGGTGCCGCGGATCAAGGACGAGGACGTCAAGGCGGTCAAGGAGCGTGCCTCGATCGAGGAGGTCGTGCGGGAGCACGTGACGCTGCGCACCGCCGGGGTGGGTGCGATGAAGGGGCTGTGCCCCTTCCACGACGAGAAGACCCCGTCGTTCCAGATCCGCACCGCGCTGGGCACCTACCACTGCTTCGGCTGCGGGGTGGGTGGTGACGTCATCTCCTTCCTCATGGAGATCGACCACCTGACCTTCGCCGAGGCGGTGGAGCGGCTCGCGGACAAGCTCGGGATCACCCTGCGCTACGAGGACACCGGCCCGGGCACGGGGCGTGGCGAGCAGGCGCCGGTCGGGCAGCGCACCCGACTGATGGAGGCGCACCGGGTCGCCGAGGAGTTCTACCACGAGGCGCTGCTGCGCTCGGGCGAGGGACGAGCGGGGCGGGACTTCCTGCGCGACAAGGGATTCACCGGCGCGCACGCCGGGCAGTTCATGGTGGGGTATGCCCCGCGCGAGGGGACCGCGCTGGTCACCCACCTGCGGGGGCGCGGCTTCACCGAGGAGGAGCTGGTGCTCGGTGGGCTCGCGAACCGTCGCGGCCGCGGGCTGTCGGACCGGTTCCAGGGGCGGGTGCTGTGGCCGATCCGGGCCATCACCGGGGACACCGTGGGCTTCGGCGCGCGGCGCCTCTTCGACGACGACTGGAGCCCGGCGAAGTACCTCAACACCTCCGAGACGCCGATCTACAAGAAGACGGGAGTGCTCTACGGCCTGGACCTGGCCAAGAAGCCGATTGCCACCGAGCGCACCGCGGTGGTGGTGGAGGGCTACACCGACGTCATGGCGGCGCACCTGTCCGGGGTGGAGACCGCCGTCGCCACCTGCGGCACCGCCTTCGGCGCCGACCACATCTCCATCCTGCGGCGGATCCTGCGGGACGAGGCGGGGCGGGCACCGGCCAGGGTGATCTTCACCTTCGACGGCGACGCGGCGGGGCAGAAGGCGGCGATGAAGGCCTTCGAGCAGGACCAGCGGTGGGCGGCCCAGTCCTACGTGGCGGTGGCCGCCGACGGCCAGGACCCGAACGACCTGTGGATCGCGACCAAGGACGCCGAGGGGGAGGAGAGGGGCCGCGCGGTGCGCGAGCTGGTGGAGGGCGCTGAGCCTCTGCTGGAATTCGCTGTTCGCTCGGTAGTTGACCAGTATGACCTCAGCCAGTCGACGCAGCGAGCCTCTGTGTTGCGGCAAATCGTGCCCCTGCTGGCCAAACTCAAGGATGAGTCATTGCTCACTGAACTGGCCAGGTACGCCGACCGGCTAGTGGGCTCGCCGAACACTGACGTGATCTTGATGGCGATTCGGCGTGAGAGGCGGAAGCCGTCGACCAGTCGGCACGCGACAGCGCCGGGGGGACGAGGCCATGATGTCCACGCAGGGGAAGACGACAACCCTGCTGTTCCGACGCTGCCGCAACCGGACCTGCGGGACCCGGTGCAGATGGCCGAGCGTCACCTGGTCCAGGTGGCGCTGCAGTATCCGCTGGCGATCGTCGCCGAGGACATGGACGAGCTCGAGCCCGACGCCCTCCGAGCCCCCATGCACCGGGCGGTCTGGCACGCCATGCGCGAGGCGGGAGGCGTGCAGGGGGCGGCCCAGCGCAGCGCCCGCTCCTGGGTGGAGACGGTGCTGGCCGGGACGCCTCCGCCCGTGCACCCGCTCGTCCACGAGCTGTCGGTCGCCAGCCTGCCGGACCGGCTCGACCCGGAGACCGCGATGCCGCGCGAGGCCTTCGTCGACTGGCTCGTGCTGCGGGTGCGTCTGGCGGGCGTCGAGCAGGAGGTGGCCGAGCTGCTGGGCCGTCAGGCCCGGGCGGCCGAGGGCAGTCCGGACAAGCGGCAGCTGGACGAGCGGCTGATGGCGCTGCACCGCGAGCGGGCCCGGTTGCGGGCCAGGATGGAGTAGGCCGTGCGGTTCTCGCGCACCCGGCGCATCGGGGCGACACCACGCCCGGAGCGCTCACCCGGAGATCTCCCGGCCCCGGCCCGGCCGCGGATGCAGCAGGGCGAGCAGCTGCTCGCCACCGCCCAGGAGGACGCGGGCGGGCTGTGGCTGGCGCTCACCACGTACCGCCTCATCGAGGTCGACGAGAGCGGGGCCGTGACGCTGGAGCGGCCGTGGCACGAGGTCGACACCGGCGCCTGGGATCCCGACCTGTGGGCGTTGACCGTCGCCTTCGTCGACCGGCTCGACGGCAGGCAGTGGGTGCTGCAGCGCCGGACCGGCCCGGGGATGGTGCCGCAGGTCTTCCGGGAGCGCACGTCGGCCAGCGTGGTGCTGCTGCGGGCGGTCGACCTCGGCCCCCGGCGCAGCGCGCGGGTGACGATCCGCAAGGTCCTGCCGACGCGAGAGCTGGTGGAGCAGGTGCTGTGGGGCCGTGGCGCGGGGGAGTCGGACGTCGAGCTGGCGGCGCGCGTCCGCGCGGCGCGGATCGAGGTGCGGGACATGGTCGGCCTGCCGCCGAACCCTCCCGCCTGACCCGGCATACCCCCCTGACCCCGCGTTCTGGACATCGGTTCTTGGGGGACGGGCCCCAGGAACCGATGTCCAGAACGGGACGTCGGCGAGGATTTCGGCGGCCGGGGCTGCTCTTGCTAGAGTGCCTGCTGCACGATCCCCTGTAGCTCAATTGGCAGAGCAGCCGGCTGTTAACCGGCAGGTTACTGGTTCGAGTCCAGTCGGGGGAGCCAATCCCCAGACCGAAGGCCCGGAGCACCATGCTCCGGGCCTTCGTCGTGCGGTGCGCGTCTCAGAGCTTGGTGTTGTGCTCCACCAGCGGGTCCACCGCCGGGCCAGCGACACCGGTGGGCCCTGCTCCGTCCGTGGTCTGCCCACCCGTGGCCCGACGCTTGCGGCGCTGCCGGCTCTCCAACGTCTCGGCGACCTTGCTGATGGAGTAGTTGATCAGGATGTAGATCACGGCCGCGACGATGTAGGCCGGCACCACGTTGCTGAACGCGGACGAGAGCTGCTGGCTCCGGGTGAGCAGGTCGTAGTAGAGGATGATCGACCCGAGCGCCGTGTCCTTGACGATGACGACCAGCTGACTCACCAGCGACGGCATCATCGCCGTGAGCGCCTGGGGGATGAGGATCGACCGGCGCACCTGCACCGTCGACAGGCCGATGGACAGCCCGGCCTCGCGCTGCCCGCTGGGCAGGGAGGCGACACCGTTGCGGATGACCTCGCACAGGACGCTGGCGTTGTAGAGCACCAGGCCGGTGACGACGCCGATGAGCGGGTTCCACCGATCGACCGACCACTCCTGCTGGGACAGCCAGAAGTAGGTGAAGATCATCATGATCAGCACCGGGACGGCGCGGAAGAACTCGACGAAGACCGAGGCGACCCAGCGCACCGGCGCGACGTCCGACATGCGCAGCATGGCCAGCCCCAGGGCCAGCGGGGAGGCGATGAGGATGGCGATGAGCGCGGCCAGCAGGGTGCCACCGATGCCGGGGATCAGATAGGTGGTCCAGGTTCGCCACTGGAGGAAGGGCATCCACTTGTTCGCGTCCAGCTGGCCGCCGGCGCGCAGCTGGATCAGCAACCAGACGGCCACGGCCACGAAGAGGGCCAGCGTCAGGACCGCCAGCACCCGGTGCCGGACCCGGGCGCGAGGACCGGGGATGTCGAAGAGGACCTGCTGCGTGCTCATCGCTTCACCGCCAGTCGGGAGGCCAGCCAGGAGGTGGCGAGCCCGGTCGGCAGCGTGAGGATGACGAAGCCGATCGCGATGAGCAGGAAGTTCAGCAGCATGACGTCGGGGCGGAACTCGATCATGTTCCGCAACGCGTAGGCCGCCTCGGCGACCCCGATGGCAACGGCCACCGTGGTGTTCTTGGTCAGCGCGATGAGCGTGTTGCCCAGCGGCGTGATCGCCCCGCGGAAGGCCTGCGGCAGGATCACGTGGCGCAGCCCCTGGCCGAACGTCAGCCCCAGGGAGCGGGACGCCTCGGCCTGGCCGACCGGGATGGTGTTCACCCCGCTGCGGAGGGCCTCGCACACGAAGGCGGCGTGATAGACCGACAGACCGATCACGGCGAGCCGGAAGTTGAGGTCGACGATGAAGGTGGGGGAGTCGCGCGACGCCGGCTCGATGCCGAACTGCCCCCACAGCCCGATGCTGCAGAAGACGATGATGAGAGTGAGCGGGGTATTACGGATCAGGGTCACGTAGCTGCCACCCAGCCACCGGAGGAAGCCCACCGGGGACAGGCGCATGATCGCCACCACCGTGCCGAGGAGCAGCGAGAAGAGGGCCGACCACAGGGTCAGCTTGATGGTGGTCCAGAACGCGTCGAAGACGTTGAACTGGTCGATCAGCTCGAGCATCGCTCTCCTTCCGTGACGGGCCGGGGCCCGACCGGCGACGGCGGCGCACCCTGCCGGGAGCGCCGCCGTGCCGACGAGTGGGCGCGGTCAGCCGCAGTGCCCGCCGATCTCCGGCGGGTTGAGGTCGGCGTTCGGGGTGTAGTCGGCGGCACCGAGGTTGTCGGAGATGATCTGCTCCATCGTGCCGTCGTCCCACAGGCCCTGGAGGATCTCGTTGATCTCCTCGCACCGGTCGGAGTCCTTGTTCAGCCCGACCCCGTAGTTCTCCTCGGAGAAGGTGTTGCCGACCACCTTGAGCTGACCGGCGTACTGGTCCTGCGCGGCATAGCCGGCGAGGATGGTGTCGTCGGTGGTCAGGGCGTCGATGGTGCCGTTGGCCAGCTGCTCCACGCACTCCGAGTAGCGGCCGTACTCCTGCAGCTGGACGCCCGGCACCTCCTCCTGGACGTTGGTGGCCGACGTCGACCCGGTGACCGAGCACAGGATCTGCCCGTCGAGGTCCTCCGGGCCGGCGATGTCCGAGTCGGCCGCGACCAGCAGGTCCTGGCCCGCGACGAAGTACGGACCGGCGAACTGCACCTGCTCCTTGCGCTCGTCGGTGATCGAGTAGGTCGCGAAGATCATGTCCACCTGGTTGGTGGTCAGCAGGTTCTCCCGCTGCGGGGTCGGTGCCTCCTGGAAGGTGATGTCGTCCTCGCTGACGCCGAGCTGCTCGGCGACGGCGCGGGCGACGTCGACGTCCATGCCGGAGTAGCTGTCGCCGTCCTGCACCCCCAGGCCGGGCTGGTCGATCTTGACGCCGATCGTCAGCGGCTCACTGCCGCCCTCCTCCCCGCCGGAGCCGGAGTCCGTGCTCTCGCCGCCACCGCCGCACGCGGCGAGGGTGAGCGTGGTGGCCGCTGCCAGGGCCGCGATCTTGAAGGTGCTGGAACGCATGTGGTGCTCCTGTCGTGGTTTCAGGTTTCAGTGGGTCAGGATCTTGCCGAGGAAGTCCTTGGCACGGTGGGACTGGGGGTTGGTGAAGAACTCCTCCGGGGTGTTCTCCTCGACGATGGCGCCGTCGGACATGAAGACGACGCGGTCGGCCGCCTTGCGCGCGAAGCCCATCTCGTGGGTGACCACGATCATCGTCATGCCCGACTTCGCGAGCTGGGTCATGACGTCCAGCACCTCGTTGATCATCTCCGGATCCAGCGCGGAGGTCGGCTCGTCGAAGAGCATGACGGTGGGGTCCATCGCCAGCGAGCGGGCGATCGCGACGCGCTGCTGCTGGCCGCCGGAGAGCTGTGCGGGGTACTTCTCGGCCTGGTGGTCCACGCCCACCCGCTTCAGCAGCTCCATCGCCCGTGCCTTGGCCTCGGCGCTCTTCTTCTTGCGCACCTTGATCGGGCCCATGGTGACGTTCTCGAGGATCGTCTTGTGGCTGAACAGGTTGAAGCTCTGGAAGACCATGCCCACGTCGGCCCGCAGCTTCGCGAGCGCCTTGCCCTCGCTCGGCAGCTCGTCGCCGTGGATGGTGATGCGCCCGGACTCGTAGGACTCCAGCCGGTTGATGGTCCGGCACAGGGTCGACTTGCCGGACCCGGACGGGCCGATCACGACGACGACCTCGCCCTCGTGCACGGTGAGGTTGATGTCCTTGAGCACGTGCAGGTCGCCGAAGTGCTTGTTGACGTCCTCGAGCACGACCAGAGGTGCGCCCAGGCCAGAGCCCGGCGACTCACGGGTGTCGGTCATGTCGCGCACCCTAGACGGGTATGCCCGCGCTGGGCAGCAACTTCGCGTGGTTGTCACCGCATTGTGACCTTTGCGCCGGTGCGGGTTCTCGCGCGAGGGGAGTGGGCCAGGCGGGGCTTGAACCCGCGACCGACGGATTATGAGTCCGCTGCTCTGACCGGCTGAGCTACTGGCCCTCGGCGGGTCAGTCTAGGTGTCGCGCCGGGTGCATCCGGCACGGGCGGTGCCGCAGGCCCGTCACTGGCGCAGGTAGGACTCCAGGTGGTCGCGCTCGGCCTCCAGGGCGTCCAGCCGCGCCTTGACCACGTCACCGATCGAGACGATGCCCTCCAGCCGGCCGTCCTGGACGACCGGCAGGTGGCGGAACCGGCCCTCGGTCATCGTGGTCGCCAGGTGGGTGAGGTCGTCCTCGAGCGTGCAGGTCTTGACGTCGGTGGTCATCAGGTCGGTCAGGGCGGCGCTCTGGTCGCGCCCGCCGCGCAGGTGGTGGACGACGTCCCGCTCGGAGACGATGCCCGCGACGTCGTCACCGTCGAGCACGACGACGGCCCCGATCTTGGCGTCGTCGAGCGTCTCCAGCAGCTCGGCCACCGTGGCCGTCGCCGGCAGCGTGGTGACGGTGCTGCCCTTCTTCTTGATCAGGTCGGCGACGCGCATGGCGTGAAAATAGCAGACCGGGTGACGCGACGTCACCCGATCGTTGCCGCACTCCTGCGACGGGTGGGACGCCACGAGTTCGGTGTGGCACTTGCTCCCTGCGTGACAAGAGAGCACAATGTGACTCAGCACGCGGCATACCGCTCGCTGTGGTCGAGGTCGTTGGGGAAGACGTCCCTCACCACACAGGAGGCCAGGATGTCCGCTGTCATGCCACGAGTCATGACTCGCGGGGTGGTGTTCATACACTCCACCCCCACTGCGCTGTGCCCGCACATCGCCTGGGCGCTGGAGGGTGTCCTCGACACCCGCGTCGCCCTCGACTGGGTGGGTCAGCCCGCCGAGCCCGGCACGATGCGCACCGAGTTCGCCTGGACCGGCGAGGCCGGCACGGGTGCCACCATCGCCAGCGCCATGCGCGGCTGGGACGGCCTGCGGTACGAGGTCGTCGAGGAAGCCAGCCGAGGCAGCGACGGCGTGCGCTGGACGCACACCCCCGGCCTGGGCCTGCACACGGCGCGGCTGTCGGCCAACGGTGACGTCGTCGTCAACGAGGACCGACTGCGGCACATCATGGACGAGGCCGCCGGGTCGGCGGCCACGCTGACCGCCGAGCTGGACCGTGCCCTCGGCGCCGCCTGGGACGCCGAGCTCGAGGCCTACCGGCACGCCGGTGAGGGTGCCCCGGCCACCTGGCTGCACAAGGTCGGCTGAGCCGGCCGGGTGCGACCGCCTGTGAGGTCGCGCCCGCCCGCGCGCTCAGCGCCGCAGGTCTGCGGCGACCCGCTGGTGCACCTCCAGCATCCGCTGCGCGCTCACGGGCCAGTTGAAGCGCTCCGCCGCCGCCCGGGCACGCGCACGGGCGTGCGGTCGTGCCATGAGCTGCTCCACCCCGTCCGCGAAGGCGGCGGGCGTCGAGGGCAGCACGACGCCGCCGTCGCCCACGACCTCGTGCAGCGCGCCCTCGTCGCAGCAGACGACGGGTATGCCGCAGGCCAGGATCTCCAGGGCGGCCAGGCCGAAGGTCTCCAGCGGCCCGGGTGAGATCGCCAGGTCAGCGCGCCCGAGCTCGCCGGCCAGCTCGCGGCGGTCGGTGATGTAGGAGTGGAAGGTCACCGGGAGGTTGCGCGCCCGGTCCACCAGCTCGTCCAGCATCGGACCGGCGCCGAAGACGGTCAGCTCGACCTCGTGACCGCGACGCACCAGCTCGCGCACCGTCTCGATCGAGAGCGCGGGGTTCTTCTCCCGGGACAGCCGGCTGCAGTGCGCGATCCGCATGGGGCCGTCCTGACCCGGCGGCGGTCCGTCGGCGAGGTCGCGCACCGGGGTGAAGACGTCCAGGTCGACGCCGAGCGGCACGACGTCGGCGTCCAGCCCGTTGCGGTGGAACTCCTCGGCGGCGAACCGGCTCGGGCAGGCGATGGCGTCGTAGTCGCGGGCGCTGCGCTGGTTGATGACGTCGGCCGCCCAGTGCGAGGGACGCTCGGGCACGGGGGTCCGCCGCACCATGATCCCGGTCATGTTCTCGTGGCTGATCATCACCGAGCCGATGCCGCGGCGACGGGCCCACCGACCCATCCACCGCGTCGTCGAACGGTCCGAGACCTCGATCGCGTCCGGCGCGATGGCGTCCATCAGCCGGGACATCCCCACCCTGCTCCAGATGAGGGAGTAGCCGGTCCCGGGCACCGGACGGGCCGGCACCCGGTAGATCAGGCCCTGCTCCTCCTCGGTGATCTCCTGGCCGGGGCCGGGGATGATGAGGGACGCGCGGTGCCCGGCCTGCTGGTAGAGCTCGCCCCAGTGGCGCAGCGCGGTCTTGATCCCGCCGGAGGTGGGGCTGACGAAGTTGGCGACGCGCAGGATGTGCATGACGCGGGCAGCCTATGCCGCCGGGGCGATCAGGACGCGGAGGTGAAGGTCAGCGCCACGTTGACGCCGCCGAAGCCGAAGGCGTTGTTGACCGCCGCCACCTGCCCGTCGGGCAGGGTGCGCGGCTCCCCGGTCACCACGTCGAGGTCGATCTCCGGGTCCTGCTCGTCCAGGTTGATGGTCGGGGGCACCTGCCGGTGGTGCAGGGTCAGGACGGTGAGCACCGCCTCCAGCGCTCCGGCCGCGCCGAGCAGGTGCCCGGTCATCGACTTGGTGGCGGTCACCGCGATGTCGCCGGTATGCCCGCCGAAGGCCCGGTGGATCGCCCGCGTCTCGGCCACGTCGCCGACCGGGGTCGACGTGGCGTGCGCGTTGATGTGGGCGATGTCGTCGGTGCCGAGGCCGGCGTCCGCCACGGCCTCCTCCATGGCGCGGGCGGCCCCGGCTCCCTCGGGCTCGCCGGCCGTGATGTGGTACGCGTCCGAGGACATCCCCACGCCGTCGAGGTAGGCGTAGATCCGGGCGCCGCGGGCCACGGCGTGCTCCTCGGCCTCGAGCACCATGACGCCCGAACCTTCGCCCATGACGAAGCCGTCCCGGTTGACGTCGTAGGGCCGGGAGGCGGCCTGCGGGTCGTCGTTGCGGTCCGACAGGGCGGTCATCGCGGCGAACGCGGCGATGCAGACCGGGTGGATGGCCGCCTCGGTGCCCCCGGCGACCATCATGTCCGCGCGGCCGGTGCGGATCATGTTCAGCGCCAGGCCCATCCCCTCGGCGCCGGAGGCGCAGGCGCTCACCGGGCAGTGGGCACCGGCGCGGGCGCTAAGGTCGAGGGAGACCGCCGCCGCGGGGCCGTTGGGCATGAGCATCGGCACGGTGAGGGGGAAGACCCGGCGCGGGCCCTTCTCCTTCAGGACGTCCCACTGGCTCAGCAGCGTGTGCACGCCACCGATGCCCGAACCGATCGCCACACCGAGCCGCTCCGGCGCCACCTCGGGCGCGCCCGCGTCGGCCCACGCCTCCCGGGCGGCGATGAGCGCATACTGCCCGGACGGGTCGTTCCGCCGCACCTCGACCTTGGCCAGCACCTCGAGCGGGTCGGTGTGGATCGACCCGGCGAAGGTCACCGGCAGCTCGTGCTCGGCGACCCAGTCCTGGGTCAGCGTGTCGATCCCCGAGCGCCCAGCCAGGATCGCCTCCCACGTCTGCGGTGCGGTGCCGCCCACCGGGGTGGTGGCACCGAGTCCGGTGACGACGACGCGGCGCGAGGTCTGGGTGGTGTCGGTCATGGGCGGCAGCCTCCTGGTGGCAGTCGGGTGGTGGTGGCGGCTTCCTCGAGGGTATGCCGCCGGCTGGGCCGACCCGGCGCGCCGCGGGGGGCGCCGGGTCGGACGGATCAGCCCTGGTTGTTCGCGATGTAGGACACCGCGTCCTTGACGTGCGTGAGGTTCTTGACCTCGTCGTCCGGGATGCGCACGCCGAACTTGTCCTCGGCGTTGACGACGATCGTCATCATGGACAGGGAGTCGATGTCGAGGTCCTCGGTGAAGGACTTGTCCATCTGGACCTCCTCGGCCTCCAGCCCCGTCTCCTCGTTGACGATCTCGGCCAGACCCTCGAGGATCTCCTGCTCACTGCGTGCCATGTGTCTTCTCCTTGTGTCGGTGGCGATCCTGACCCGGAATCCTGCTCACCCGCCGGGCCACGGGAGTCAGTGTGCACCGATCAGGGCATCTCCACGACCTGGGCCGCGTAGACCAGACCGGCCCCGAAGCCGATCTGCAGCGCCAGGGCGCCGTGCTGCGCCTCGCCCTCGTCCAGCATCCGGCTCATCGCGAGCGGGATGGAGGCGGCCGAGGTGTTGCCCGTCTCGGCGATGTCGCGGGCCACCGGCACGTGCGCGGGCAGCTCCAGCGCCTTCACCATGGCGTCGGTGATCCGCATGTTGGCCTGGTGCGGGACGAAGGCGCCCAGGTCGGAGGGGGTGATGCCGGCGGCCTCGACCGCCTGCAGCGCCACCGGGGCCATCGAGAAGACGGCCCAGCGGAAGACCGTCTGGCCCTGCATGACGAAGGCCGGCCACGCGATCCCCGCCTCGCGACCCGCGGCCTCCATGTCCGGCCGCAGGTCGGTCCAGGACTCGCGCTGGGTGATGGCGTCGGCGCGCTCCCCGAGGCTGCCCCACACGGTGGGTCCGATGCCGGGACGGTCGGACACGCCCACGACCGCCGCGCCCGCGCCGTCGCCGAAGATGAAGGCGGACCCGCGGTCGTGCTTGTCGGTGAAGTCGGAGAGCTTCTCCACGCCGACCACGAGGACCGTGTCGGCCGACCCCGCGCGCACCATGTCGTTCGCGAGGCTGATCGCGTAGCAGTAGCCCGCGCAGGCGGCCGACAGGTCCATGGCGGCAGGGTCCTCGATCCCCAGCCGGTCGGCCAGGATCGGGGCGGCGGCGGGTGTCTGCAGCGGGTGGGTGACGGTGGCCATGAGGATGGCGTCGACCTGCCCCGGCTCCAGCCCCGCGCGCTCCAGGGCCTGCAGGGACGCGGCCTCAGCCATGTCGACGACGCTCTCGTCCTCCCGGGCGATCCGGCGGGTGACGATCCCGGAGCGCTGCCGGATCCACTCGTCGCTGGAGTCGATGAACTGCAGCACCTCCTCGTTGGTCACCACCCGTTCGGGTCGGTAGCCGCCGAGCCCGAGGATCCGGGCGTGGCGCAGCGTGGTCGGGGCCGACAGGGTGGGGCTGGTGCTCACGGTCGGGACCTCCTGGGGGGCGGGGAGTGGGTGGGTCGGTGGTGCGTCTCAGGCGGTGCCGTGCTCACGCACCATGCGGGCCGCGGCCTCGAGGTCGTCCGGCGTCTTGAGCGCGAGCGTCTCGACGCCGCGCAGGCCTCTCTTGGCCAGACCGACGAGGGTTCCGGCGGGCGGGAGCTCGATCAGGCCGGTCACGCCCATGGCGGTGAACGCCTCCATCGTCAGGTCCCACCGGACCGGTCCGGCGACCTGGGCGATGAGGCGGCGCAGCACCTCGCCGCCGTCGGCGACCACCTGGCCGTCGGCGTTGGACAGCAAGGGGATGCGCGGGTCGTGCGGTCCCAACGTCTCGGCGTGGCGGGTGAGGCGGTCCGCGGCGGGCTGCATGTGGGTCGTGTGGAAGGCGCCGGCCACGGGCAGGGGCACCACCCGGGCACGGTGCGGCGGGTCCTGCTCCAGCGCGGACAGCTGCTCGGTGGTGCCGGCGGCGACGACCTGGCCGGCGCCGTTCATGTTGGCGGCGGTCAGGCCGTGCCGCTCCAGGGTCTCGGCGACCTCGGTGGGATCGCCGCCGAGGACGGCGGCCATGCCGGTCGGGGTGAGGGCCGCGGCCTCGGCCATGCCGAGTCCGCGCTCGCGGACGAAGCTCATCGCGTCGTCGGCGTCGAGCACCCCGGCGATCGCGGCCGCGGTGATCTCGCCGACCGAGTGACCGGCGGTGGCCGACACGTGCCGGGGGAGTGCCTCACCCTCCAGCACCAGGGGAAGCGTGGCCAGGCCGGCGCCGACGATGAGCGGCTGGGCCACGGCGGTGTCCTTGATGGTCGCCGCGTCCGAGGTCGTGCCGTGCGTCACCAGGTCCAGCGAGGCGGCGGCCGCGAGGGCGTCGATGCGGCTGCGCACGCCCTGGTCCTCGAGCCAGGGGGCGAGAAATCCGGGTGTCTGGGAGCCCTGTCCGGGCGCGACGATGACAAGCACCCCCCTACTGTGCCGGTGAGACCCTCCAGATCGCGACACCAAGACGCACCAGGATCCGCGGCCTTCTTTGGAGGAACCCTCCAACCCGCAGACCGGACAGGCCTTCGGGGACGTGCCTCGACCCCCGCAGGGCCTGTCCGGTCGGGCTCAGCGGGTGCCGCGCCACAGCCGGGGCCCGCCGCCCATCCGGCCGAGCGCCAGCGCCACCTGGAGCACCCAGGCGTCCCGGGCGGTGTGCGGGTCGAGACCGACGAGCTCCTCCACCCGGCGCAGGCGGTAGCGCACGGTGTTGGGGTGCAGGAAGAGCAGCCGGGCGCTCGCCTCCAGCACCATCCCCTGGTCGAGGTAGGCCTGCACCGTGTCCAGCAGCGCGGACGGGTGGTCCCGCAGCGGGGCGTAGACCCGGTCCACCAGCATGCGCCGCGCCGGCCCCTCGCCCAGCAGGGCACGCTCGGGGAGCAGCTCGTCGGCGGCCACCGGACGCGGGGCCGCACCCCACGCCGGGGCCGCGTCCACGCCGGACAGGGCCGCCCGGGCGCTCCGCCCGGCCGCGAAGAGGTGGGGCACCCGTGGCCCGACGACGACAGGCCCCTCGCCGAAGGCTCCCACCAGCCGCTCCGCGTCCTCGACCGGCCGGGTCGACCCCCCGAGGACGCACACGATGCGCCGGTCGTGCGCGGCGGTGAGGCACCGGCGTCCCAGCACCCCGGCGGCGGCGCGCAGCTCCTCGACCACCGGGGTGGGGTCACCCTGCGGCAGCACCCCGGCGACGACCGCGACGTCGGTGACTCCCTCCCAGCCGAGCTCGGCCGCCCGGGACGCCATCGCGTCGTTGGCCTCCCCACGGACCACGGCGTGGACCACGAGGGTCTCCAGCCGGGTGTCCCAGCCGCCGCGGTGGTCGGCCGAGCGGGCATACACCCCCGCGGCCGCGAAGGCGAGGTCGCGGGAGTAGCGCAGCACCGCCTCCCGGAGCGCCTGGGTCTCGTCCGCCGCCACCAGCTCGGGCACGGCCTCCTCGACCGTGACGATCGCGGTGCGCGTCAGGTCCAGGGTCTGGGCGAGGGTGATCGTGCCCGCCAGGCTGGGCGGTGCGGCCGCGAAGATCTGCCCGGGCGGGCCGGCCCGGGACCCGTCGGCATACCACCCCAGGAGCGATCCGATCCCGGCCTGGGCCACCAGCGCCACCCAGGAGCGGTCGGCGGCGCCGAGCTCCCGGAACCACTGGTGCTCCGCCTCCATCCGCCGCGTCGCCCGGGTCGCGAGCTCTCCCGCACGACGGGTCAGGCTCTCGCGCGGCGCCGGGGAGGAGGTGGGCTGCGGCACTCCGCGAGCCTAACCCCGCGGCGAGCCGGTCGATGGGTGAGGATCGGGGGTATGCCGACCCACGCACCTCTCGTCCTCGGTCACCGCGGCGCCAGCGGTCACCTCCCGGAGCACACCCTCGCCGCCTACGAGCTCGCGGCCCGCCAGGGTGCCGACTACCTGGAGCTCGACCTCGTCGCCACGCAGGACGGCGTGCTCGTCGCCCGGCACGAGAACAACATCTGGGGCACGACCGACGTGGCCGACCGCCCGGAGCTGGCCACCCGCCGGCGGACGTCGACGGTCGACGGCAGGCAGGTGGACGGCGTCTTCACCGAGGACCTCACCCTCGAGGAGCTGCAGTCGCTGCTGGCGCGGGAGCGCCTCCCCGCGCTGCGCGACACCCGCCACGACGACACCTGGAGGGTGCCGACCTTCGCCGAGATCATCGACCTCCGGGCCTCGCTGAGCGCCGAGCTGGGGCGCGAGATCGGGCTCTACGTCGAGCTCAAGCACCCCACCCACTTCGCCTCGGTCGGCCTGCCGCTGGAGGAGCGGATGCTGGCCGACCTGGACGCGGCCGGCCTCGCCTCCGGCGACGGGGCGGACGCGGTCTACGTGCAGTGCTTCGAGCCGGGCAGCCTGCGGCGGATCCGCACCGAGCTCGGCTCACCGTTGCGGCAGGTGCTCCTGGCGACCGCCTTCGACGACGTCCCCTACGACCTCGTCGCGGCGGGGGAGCGGCGCACCTACGCCGAGCTCATGTCGCCGGTCGGCCTGCACGAGCTGGAGGGCGTGATCGACGGCGTCGGCCCCAGCAAGACCATGGTGCTGCCGTGGGACGCGGACGCGTCGCTGGGCGCGCCGACCTCGCTGGTCGACGACGCGCACGACGCCGGGCTGGTGGTGCACGCGTGGACCTTCCGCGCGGAGAACCGGTTCCTCCCCGCGCCGTGGCGCAGCGACAACCCCGGCGACCCGCAGGACGCCGCCCACGGCGACCTCGCGGCCGAGGTGCGGGCGCATCTGGACGCCGGGGTGGACGGCATCTTCACCGACCACCCCGACCTGGTGGTCCAGGCGCTGCGCGGCGGGCAGGCCGCCGGCGGCTGAGCGCCGGTGGCTCAGGCGTCGCCGCCCGCCGTGCCGGACGTGCCGGCGGTGACGTCGAGCAGGCGGTACTTCTCGGCCGCGTCCCGAGGCACCTGCGGGTCCAGCTCGCCCCGGTCGGCCAGCATCTGCAGCGCCTTGACCGCCATCGACGGGCCGTCGATGTGGAAGAAGCGCCGCGCCGCCGCGCGGGTGTCGGCGAAGCCGAAGCCGTCGGCCCCGAGGGCGTAGTAGTCCTCCGGCACCCAGGGGGCGATCTGGTCCTGCACGGCGCGCATGTAGTCGCTCGTCGCCACGATCGGGCCGGTCCCCTCGGACAGCCGTCGGGTGACGTAGGGCACCCGACGCTCCTGCTCCGGGTGCAGGAAGGCGTCGTCGTCGCACGCCATCGCCTCGCGGCGCAGCTCGGACCACGAGGTGACCGACCACACGTCGGAGCTGACGCCCCAGTCCTCGCGCAGCAGCTCGGCCGCCTCCAGCGCCCACGGCACCCCGACGCCCGAGCCGAGCAGCCGCACGTGCTTGCCCTCCTGCGGCTCCTCCGCGGCGATCCGGTGCATACCCGCGAGGATGCCCTCGACGTCGACGTCCTCGGGCTGCGCCGGCTGGACCATCGGCTCGTTGTAGACGGTGAGGTAGTAGATGATCTCCTCGGGGTTCTCGCCGTACATCCGCTCCAGCGCGTCCGGGAGGATGTGTGCCAGCTCGTAGGCGTAGGCCGGGTCGTAGGCGACGACCGCGGGGTTGGTCGAGGCCAGCAGCGGCGAGTGGCCGTCCGCGTGCTGCAGACCCTCCCCGGTGAGCGTCGTGCGACCGGCCGTCGCGCCGATCATGAAGCCCTTGGCCAGCTGGTCGGCCGCGGCCCAGATGCCGTCACCGGTGCGCTGGAAGCCGAACATCGAGTAGAAGATGTAGAACGGCACCATCGGCACCTGCTGGGTGTCGTAAGAGGTCCCGGCGGCGCTGAACGCCGCCACCGATCCCGCCTCGTTGATGCCGACGTGAAGGATCTGGCCCTGCTCGGACTCCTTGTAGGCCAGCATCAGGTCGGCGTCCACGGACGTGTAGTTCTGCCCGTGCACGTTGTAGATCTTGGCGGTGGGGAAGAAGCTGTCCATCCCGAAGGTGCGGGCCTCGTCCGGGATGATCGGCACGATGTGCTTGCCGAACTCCTTGTCCCTCATCCACTCCTTGAAGATGCGGACCAGCGCCATCGTGGTCGCGACCTCCTGCTTGCCCGACCCCTTCTTCGCGACGTCGTAGGTCTTCTCGGCGGGCAGCGGCAGCCGCGCGTCGGAGGGCTGGCGCCTGGGCAGGTAGCCACCGAGGGTCTCCCGGCGCTGGTGGAGGTATCTGATCGCCTCGTCGTCCTGGCCCGGGTGGTAGTACGGCGGCTTGTAGGGGTCGGCCTCGAGCTGCTCGTCGGTGATCGGGATCTGCAGGCCGTCCCGGAACGCCTTGAGGTCGTCCAGGCTGAGCTTCTTCATCTGGTGGGTGGCGTTGCGGCCCGCGAAGCGGGTGCCGAGGGAGTAGCCCTTGATCGTGTGCGCCAGGATCACCGTCGGCTGACCGGTGTGGTCCATCGCCGCCTGGTAGGCGGCGAAGACCTTGCGGTAGTCGTGGCCGCCGCGCTTGAGCTTCCACCAGATGTCCTCGTCGCTCCAGTCCTTGACCAGCTCCTTGGTGCGGGGGTCCCGCCCGAAGAAGTGGTCCCGGATCCAGGCGCCGTCGTTGGCGCGGAAGGTCTGGAAGTCGCCGTCCGGCGTGGTGTTCATGAGGTTGACGAGCGCGCCGGAGGTGTCGTTCTCGATGAGGCTGTCCCAGCCACGGCCCCAGAGGACCTTGATGACGTTCCACCCGGCACCGCGGAAGAAGCTCTCCAGCTCCTGGACGATCTTGCCGTTGCCGCGCACCGGGCCGTCGAGCCGCTGCAGGTTGCAGTTCACCACGAAGGTGAGGTTGTCGAGCTCGTCGTTGGCGGCGACCTGGAGCAGCCCACGCGACTCGGGCTCGTCCATCTCGCCGTCGCCGAGGAAGGCCCACACGTGCTGCTGGCTGGTGTCCTTCAGCCCGCGGTTGTGGAGGTACTTGTTGAACGACGCCTGGTAGATCGCGTTCATCGGGCCCAGCCCCATGGACACGGTGGGGAACTGCCAGAAGTCCGGCATGGAGCGGGGGTGCGGGTAGGACGGGACGGTCTTGACGTCGTCCCGCAGCCCCTTGCTCTTCTCCTGCCGGAAGCCGTCGAGGTCGGCCTCGGTGAGCCGACCCTCGAGGAAGGCCCGGGCGTAGATCCCCGGCGAGGCGTGACCCTGGAAGAAGACCTGGTCGCCGCCGCCCTCGTGGTCCCGGCCGCGCCAGAAGTGGTTGAAGCCGACCTCCGTGAGGGTGGCCTGCGAGGCATACGTCGAGATGTGTCCGCCCACCGAGATGTCGGGGTGCTGCGCGCGGTGCACCATCACCGCGGCGTTCCACCGCATCCAGGCGCGGTAGCGGCGCTCGACGTCCTCGTCGCCGGGGAAGTCCGCCTCCTGCTCCGGCGTGATCGTGTTGATGTAGTCGGTGGTCACCAGCGAGGGGATGCCGACCTGGGAGTCACGTGCCCGTTCCAGCATCCTGAGCATGAGGTAACGGGCCCGCTGCCGACCGCCGCTGTCGATGGCGGCGTCCAACGAGTCCAGCCACTCCTGCGTCTCCTCGGGGTCCGTGTCCGGGACCTGGGTCGGGAGACCGTTCAGGATGGGGCCGGTGGAGCGCTCCTCGGTCATCAGGTGTGATCCTTCCTCCAGGGGGTGACCCGCTCAGTCTGTCACGCCCGGTGACGTAGCGTCCGCCGCGGCCGGTCGGGGGTGCCTTTACCTCGCGGGGCGGCTTCTGCTTGTCTAGTCACACCATGGACGGGCAGAACAGGACGGAGCAGCAGCCGGGTGCGGACGACGAGGGAACCGACCCGCTGGTCGGACCGATGCGCAAGCTCGGGCTGCGCGAGGGGCAGATCGTCGTCGAGTACGGCGACGACGAGGACGTCGAGCCCGGTGTCCGGCCCGCGACCGAGACCGTGGTCGGCAGCCCTGTCGAGCCCGACGGCTACGACGGCGTCGTGGACGTGGTGCTCCTCTGGTGGCGCGACGGCGAGGGCGACCTGGCCGACGAGCTGATGGACACCCTCACCACGCTCGAGGAGGGTGGCTGCGTCGTGCTGCTCACCCCCGGGGCCGGCCGTGAGGACCGCGTGCCGGCCGCGGACGTGCAGGACGCCTGCACCACGTGCTCGATGATCGCCTCCGGCGCCGTGAACCTCGGCGGCTGGATCGGGCAGCGCCTGGTGGGGCGGAAGTGAGCGCGACCCTGGCGACCTGCCCGCAGGTGGGGGAGCGGGCACCCGACCTGACGCTGACCGACCAGGCCGGCGACCGGCATACCCTCTCCCGGGCGGTGGCCGACCGGCACGCGCTGCTCGTCTTCTACCCCTTCGCCTTCTCCTCCATCTGCACCGGTGAGCTGCTGGAGATCCAGCTCAACATCGACGAGTTCGTCAACGACCGGGTCCAGGTCTACGGCGTCTCCTGCGACCCGGTCCACGCCATCCGCGCCTGGGCGGCGCGCGAGGGCTACCGCTTCCCGCTGCTGTCCGACTTCTGGCCGCACGGGGAGGCCGCCCGGGCCTACGGCGTCTTCGACGAGGACTCCGGTATGTCTGTGCGCGGCACCTTCCTCGTCGACCCCTCGATGACCGTGCGCTGGAACCTCGTCCACCCGGCCGGGGAGGCGCGGGAGATCGGCGCGCTGCACCAGGCGGTCCGCGACCTGTAACAATGGCGCGCACACACCCGTGTGAGGGGCCTGTAGCTCAGTTGGTAGAGCGCCGCGTTTACACCGCGTAGGTCGTCGGTTCGAGCCCGGCCGGGCCCACGTGAAAGGCAGCACAGCCGAGGTCGGCGTCCCCCTGGCCGACGTGATCGCCTCCCTGGAGGAGCTCTACCCTCCCGGCACCGCCCAGTCGTGGGACCGCGTGGGCCTGGTCACCGGTGACCCGGAGCAGAGCGTGCGCCGCGTGCTCGTCGCGGTCGACCCGACGCTCGAGGTCGTCGCCGAGGCGGTGCGCACGGGTGCCGACCTCATCGTCACCCACCACCCGCTGCTGCTGCGTGGTGTCCACTCCGTGGCCACCACCAGCGCCAAGGGCGCCACCGTCACCGAGCTCGTGGTCAACGACATCGCGCTCTACTGCGCGCACACCAACGCCGACGTGGCCGACCCCGGGGTGGGCCAGGCGCTGGCCGCCGCCTGCGGGCTCGCGGCGACCGAGCCGCTCACCGTGACCGAGGAGCAGGAGCTGGGCCGGGTCGGCGAGCTGGCCGAGCCGGTCACGCTGCGTGCCTTCGCCTCCCGGCTGGCCGCGGCTCTCCCGCCGACCGCGGGGGGTGTGCGGGTGAGCGGAGACCCGGAGGGGCAGGTCCGCCGCGTCGCCGTCCTCGGGGGAGCGGGCGACGGGGAGTTCGGGGCCGTCCGGCGCTCCGGCGCGGACGTCTACGTGACCGCGGACCTGCGCCACCACCCCGCGCTGGAGGCCCGGGAGGAGGCGTATGCCGCCGCCCGCGCCGGGCGGCCGGCGACGCCCTACCTCGTCGACGCCGGGCACTACGCGAGCGAGTGGCTCTGGCTGCCAGGGTTGCGCGAGCTCCTGCGCAGCAGGCTCGACGTCGACGTGGACATCTCGACGGTGTCCACCGACCCCTGGGACTTCGTCGTCGGCGCCACGAGCACGTCGGACGAGCCCTCCGTTGCCTCCCCCGCCCACCCGTCCGAAGGAGACCGAACGTGAAGGCCACCCCCGAGATGCAGGCCCGGCTGCTGGAGCTGCAGGACCTGGACACCCGGATCGCCCAGCTCGAGCACCGGCTCGCGAGCCTGCCCGAGCAGGTCGACATCAGCCGGATGGAGGGCGAGGAGCCCGGCCTCCAGGCGGACGTGGTGCGCACCGGCACCGAGGTGAGCGACCTCGAGCGGGAGGTCGCGAAGGCCGAGGCGGCGGTGCAGCAGGTCCGTGACCGGGCCGCGCGGGACCAGCAGCGGCTGGAGGCCGGCACCGGGAGCGCCAAGGACCTGCAGGGGCTGCAGCACGAGCTGGAGTCGCTCGCGCGGCGGCAGACGGTGCTGGAGGACGAGGAGCTCGAGGTGATGGAGCGGGTCGAGCAGGCCCAGGAGGCCGAGCGGGCCGCGACCGCCGCCCGGGACGAGCACGCCTCCCGGCTGGGTGAGCTGCGGTCCGTGCGCGACGAGAAGTCCGCCGCCATCGGCAGCGAGCGGGACGACGTGGCCGCCGGGCGCGAGGCGATCGTCGCCGACCTGTCCGCCGAGCTGCTCGCGCTCTACGAGCGGCTCCGGACCCAGCTGGGCTCGGGCGCGGCACAGCTGCAGCAGCGCCGGTGCGGCGGGTGCCGCCTGGAGCTCAACGCGGTCGACCTCGGACGGATCAGGGCGGCCGCCGAGGACGAGGTGGTCCGCTGCGAGGAGTGCGGGCGGATCCTGGTCCGCACGGCGGAGTCCGGCCTGTGACGCCGCGCGCCCTGGTCGTCGAGGCCGACGGCGGGTCGCGCGGGAACCCCGGGGTCGCGGGCTACGGCGCCCTCGTCCGGGACGCCAGGACCGGGGAGCTGCTCGCCGAGCGTGCGGCCCCCCTGGGCAAGGCGTCCAACAACGTCGCGGAGTACACCGGGCTGATCGAAGGGCTGCGCGCGGTGCTCGAGCTCGACCTGGCCACCGACGCCTCCGTGGAGGTCAGGATGGACTCCAAGCTGGTCGTCGAGCAGATGGCCGGCCGGTGGAAGATCAAGCACGAGGACATGCGCCGGCTGGCGCTGGACGCGCGCCGGCTGGTGCAGGACATCCAGAGCCGGGGCGGAGCGGTCGACTTCACCTGGATCCCCCGCGGCGAGAACGCGGCCGCGGACGCGCTCTCCAACGACGGCATGGACGGGCATACCGTCCGCCGCGACCACACCGGCGCACCGGGAGTGGCCGGGTCGACGGATGACGCTGCGGAGGACGCCCGGACCGAGGCCTACATCTCGGACGAGACCGTGCCGGTCCTGGAGGGGCCCACCCGCCTCGTCCTGGTCCGGCACGGCGTCACGGACTTCACCGTGCAGCACCGGATGGACGGTCGGGGTGGGGCCGACCCGAGCCTCAACGACGACGGAGTCCGCCAGGCGGAGGCGGCGGCCGGTGCGGTGCGGGCGCTGCTGTCCCGCTCGGACGGCGGGACCCCCCGGGTGGTGTCCTCCTCGCTGAGCCGCGCGCGGCAGACGGGCGAGGCCGTCGCCGCGGCGCTCGGCGTGCGGCGTGAGGAGGACCGCGACTGGGACGAGCAGTCCTTCGGCGACTGGGACGGGCGGGCGATGCCGGCCCTCGCCGCCCGGGAGCCGGACGACGTGGCGCGGCTGCGCAGCGACCTCGACTTCGCCCGGCCCGGGGGTGAGTCGCGCCGGGAGCTGGACGAGCGCGTGGCTCAGGCCCTGGACCGGGCGCTCGAGCCTGGTGGCACGGTCGTGGTGGCGACCCACCGGGTGGCGATCATGTCGGTGCTGTGCCGGGTGCTCGGGGTCGACCACGAGCGCGGCTGGAGCATCGCCACCGGCCCGGCCTCGCTCACCGCGGTCGAGTTCTGGCCCGACGGCGGGGTGCAGGTGGCCTTCGTCAACGACACCCAGCACCTGCACGACCTGCGCCGGACCGATCCCTAGGCTGGCCGCCGTGGAGGTCTTCCCCGAGGGTCTGGAGCCCATGAGCCGCAGCCGGGCGACGCCGGAGGAGGCCTACGCCGCGAACCGGGACAACTGGGACGGCCGGGCCCAGGTGCACGCCGCCAGCGCGACCTACGACCTCGACGGCCTGGTCTCCGACCCCACCCGGGTGAGCGCCGTCGTGCGCCGGGACCTCGAGATCCTGGCGCCGCACCTGCCCGACGCCGACCGTCGGCAGGGCAGCGACGGCATACCCCGGCTGGACGGGCTCGACCTGTGCCACCTGCAGTGCCACATCGGGACCGACACCCTCGGCCTGGCGCGCCGCGGCGCGCGATGCACCGGCGTCGACCTCTCGCCCCGGTCGCTCCGGATCGCCCGTGACCTCGCCGCCCGCGCCGGGCAGGAGATCAGGTATGTCGAGGCCAACGTGCTGGACGCCGCGGCGGCGGTCGGCACGCAGTTCGACCTCGTGCACACCTCCATCGGGACCATCTGCTGGCTCCAGGACCTGGCGGGGTGGGGCAGACAGGTCGCCGGGCTGCTGCGCCCGGGTGGGACGTTCTTCTTCCGCGACAGCCATCCGATGTCGAACCTCATGCTGGACACGGACCCGTCGGTGATGACCCCGGCCTACGGCTACTTCCCGCTCCCCCCGGGTGAGGTCTTCACCCACGACGACGGCGTGACCTACACCGACGGGGACACCTCGCCCATCACGCAGCCGCGCAACTACGAGTGGTCCCACCCGGTCTCGGAGACCCTCATGGCCCTGGTCGACGCCGGTCTGCAGCTCGTGGAGGTCGGTGAGCACCAGGACCTGCCGTGGCCGCAGCACCCGTCGATGACGGTGGAGGGCGAGGCCTGGGTGCTGCCGGAGCCGTGGCGCAGCCAGGTGCCGGTGGCGCTCAGCGTGGTGGCCCGCAGGCCCCCGCTCCGACCGACCACGGGATAGCACAAGCTTCATCGGGATGTATGCCGATGAAGGTTGTGCTATCCCGTGGTCACTCCCGGTCAGGCGGGCTGGACGTCGAGGACCCAGGGGCGGCCGGGGCGGCTCGGCTCGTGCAACTGAACCTCGAAGTCCGGTGCGAGCAGGTCGGTCAGGGCCTGCGGACGGCGCGGGTCGCCCGGCGCCTGGCACAGCGCCCGTGCCACGAGCCCGCGCGTGTGCTTGGCCATGTGCGTCGCCCCCGGCACCCGGACCTGGACCCAGCGCGCGGCTGCCGGTCCGGACGGCGACCAGGCGGCGGCATACGTGCTGGAGCGGGTGTCGACCACGAGGCCGCGGCCGGCCGCCTCGGTGAGCACGGGATCCAGGTGCGGCCTCCAGAAGCCGGCGAGCGGGCCGACACCGGGCAGGTTCACCCCCATCGAGAGGCGATAGGGCGCGACCCGGTCGGTCATCCGGACGACCCCGTAGAGGGCCGAGACGACCCGGAGCCGTGAGGTGGCGCGGCGTGAGGCGCCCGCGTCCAGGGAGGGCAGGTCGAGGGCGTCGTAGAGCACCCCGGAGTAGAGCTCGCGGGCGGGCAGCGTCGGCGCCGACCAGAGCCGCGTGTTCCGGGAGATCTCCTCGCCCAGGTTGGGGCTGACCCCGAGGGCCGCCGGGGCATCGGCACCCGCGCTGACCTGGGCGAGCGCGCTGGCCACCTGCTGTCGTGGCCCGGTGAGCCCGGGGGCGCTCAGCCCCTCCCACCGCAGCGCCGCCCCCCGCACGCGGGTCGCCTTGGTCTCGGACGGCGGCAGCAGGATCAGCACCGCGCCAGGGTAGGGCAGCGGTCGGAGCGGACACGTAGGGTGTGCGCCATGGTCGATCGCGCAACCACCCTCACCTGCGACCCGTCCGCGACGGAGACGGGGCAGCTGCTGACCCGGGCGTTCGAGCGGATCCGCGAGGAGCAGGAGGTCCGCGAGACCTTCCCCGAGGCGGCCCTGGCCGAGGCCGAGCAGGCCGTGGACTCACCGGAGCTGCCGGACCGGGACGAGACGTCGGTCGACTTCATCACCATCGATCCACCCGGCTCGATGGACCTGGACCAGGCGATGCACATTGCCCGGGACGGCGAGGGCTACCGGGTGCGGTATGCCATCGCCGACGTGCCTGCGTTCCTCGCCGAGGGCGGTGCCCTGGACGCCGAGACCCGGCTCCGCGGCCAGACCATCTACTGCCCCGACAGGCGCGTGCCGCTGCACCCGCCCGTGCTGAGCGAGGAGGCGGCGAGCCTGCTGCCGGACGCCGACCGGCCGGCATACGTCTGGGACATCCGGCTCACCGACCAGGGGGAGCGGGGCAGCGCCGAGATCTACCGAGCGATGGTCCGCTCGCGCCGGCGCTACACCTACACCGAGGTGCAGCAGCTGGTGGACGACGGCGAGGGGGAGGAGACGCTGCTGCTGCTCAAGGAGGTGGGCGAGCTGCGCATCGCGCGGGAGATCGCGCGGGGTGGCGCCAGCCTGCCGATGCCGGAGCAGGAGGTCGGCGTCGGCAGTCCGGAGAGCGGGTGCGAGTACCAGCTCTCGCTGAGGCCGCTGCTCCCGGCGGAGGACTGGAACGCCCAGATCTCGTTGCTCACCGGCATGGTCGCCGCGCGGATCATGCTGGACGGCGCGGTGGGCATCCTGCGCACCATGCCCGAGCCGACGGACGGTGCGGTGGCCCGCTTCCGGCGTGAGGTCGAGGCGCTGGGGGCGCAGTGGCCGGCCGGTATGCCCTACGGCGAGTTCCTCCGCACGCTTGACAAGACCGACACCCGTCACCTGGCGATCGTCAACGCCGCGACGTTCCTCTTCCGCGGCGCCGGGTACACCGCCTTCGACGGTGAGCTGCCCCGCGAGGACGAGCAGGTGCAGTCGGCGATCGCCGCACCCTACGCCCACGTCACCGCGCCGCTGCGCCGCCTCGTCGACCGCTTCGGGCTGGCCGTCTGCGAGGCGCTCAGCGCCGGCAGGGACGTGCCCGCCTGGGCCCGGGAGGCGCTGCCGGGACTGCCGGACGTCATGCAGGAGACGGGGGCCCGTGCCAACGCCGTCGACCGGGCGTGCGTGACGGCGGTCGAGGCCGCGGTCCTGCGGGACCGGGTCGGCGAGGACTTCGAGGCCGTCGTCGTCGACGGTGTGGACGGCGGCAGGGTGGAGGTCCAGCTGGTGGACCCGCCGGTGAGCGATGTCGCCACCGGCA
Source organism: Serinicoccus kebangsaanensis (assembly GCF_008919445.1). Classification (GTDB taxonomy): domain Bacteria; phylum Actinomycetota; class Actinomycetes; order Actinomycetales; family Dermatophilaceae; genus Ornithinicoccus; species Ornithinicoccus kebangsaanensis. Next base: position 53,568 of record NZ_VSLG01000015.1, read on the forward strand.
GTGCCCGGCTGGGGAGCGCGGTCACGGTGCGCGTGGAGCGCGCGGACGTCCTGGAGGGCGAGGTCGACCTGCGGATCGTGGGGCAGGAAGACCGATGACGCAGGTGCGCGTCGTCGCGACCGACTGCGACGGCACCCTGCTGCGCACCGACGGCACCGTGTCGGCATACACCCGCGCCGTGCTGGCCCGGTGCGACCGCGAGGGGCTGGACGTGGTCCTCGTGACCGCGCGGCCGCCGCGGTGGATGGACGAGCTGGCCGATCTCGGGGTGAGCGGCCTGGCGCTCTGCGGCAACGGCGCCTTCACCTACGACATGGCGACGCGGGAGATCGTGGGACACCGCCTCATGGGTCGCGCCCTCGTGTCGGACCTGCTGGACGAGCTGAAGCGCGAGCTGCCCGGGGTGCAGCTGGCCACCGAGTCGCTGCGCGGCTTCGCCCGTGAGCCCGACTTCGAGCGGGCGACCGGGCGCGCGGACGGACAGTGGCTGGTCGGCACCGTCGAGGAGATCGCGAGCGAGCCCGCCGGGAAGATCCTGGTGCGGCACAGCGAGTGGAGCACCGAGGAGATCTTCCGGCAGGTGTCACGCGTCGTCCGCGGTCGGGCGGAGGTGTCGCACTCCGGTGCGATCCAGCTGGGTGAGGTCAGTGCGGTGGGGGTGACCAAGGCCCTGGCCCTCTCGACCTGGTGCGCCGAGCAGCATCCGCCGGTGCTGCCCGAGGAGGTCTGGGCCTTCGGCGACATGCCGAACGACCTGCCGATGCTGGAGTGGGTCGGTCGGGCCCACGCCGTCGCGAACGCGCACACCGACGTGCTGGAGCTGGCGGACGTGGTGGTCGCCAGCAACGACCAGGACGGGGTGGCACGGACGCTCGAGGAGCTGCTCGCGGCCCGTGCCTGACGAGCCGGTCGCGAGGTGGTCCGCCGGGGGCCTCGCCGGGCGCCCTATCGTGGTCTGACACGCGTGCGTCGACGAAGGGACTCGGTCATGGACATCGCGGTGTGGGTGGTCTCCGTGCTGCTCGCCGCCGTCTTCGCCCTGGCAGGTGGGATCAAGCTCGCCACGCCCCGGGAGAAGCTGCTGGAGAACCCGGCGATGGGATGGGCGGTGGACTTCTCGGCCGGCCAGATCAAGACCATCGCCGCGCTCGAGCTGGCCGGAGCGGTCGGTCTGGTGCTCCCGGTGCTGACCGGCATCGCGACCTGGCTGACGCCGGCCGCGGCGATCGGCCTGGCGGTGACCATGGTCGGCGCCGTCGTGGTGCACGGACGGCGCAGGGAGTGGCAGCCGGCCGGCACCAACGTCGTGCTGCTGGCGCTGGCCGTCTTCGTCGCGGTCGCGCGGATGGGTGGATGAGCCGGCCGGTACGCCGGGTTCTGTCCCCTCGCGCCGTCACCGGCCCTGCGAGGGTGGCGACCATCCATCTCGGGTCTGCGTTGCCGCAGACCTCCAGCGACCTACCCGTGCGCTCGGGCGGGCAGCCCTCGGGCGCGCACTGTCTGGTCTTGCTCCAGGTGGGGTTTACCGAGCCACGCCAGTCGCCTGGCGCGCTGGTGGTCTCTTACACCACCGTTTCACCCTGACCCACCGCCGAGGCGGCGGGCGGTCTGCTTTCTGTGGCACTGTCCCGCGGGTCACCCCGGGTGGCCGTTAGCCATCACCTTGCCCTGTGGAGCCCGGACGTTCCTCGGCGGGTCGCCGCTGGGGCGCCCGACGCGGCCGCCTGGCCGACTCATCCACAGCGGCAGGATACCGGCAGACGACCGTCCGCGGAATTACGTCATACCACTGTTGGCGAAGGAAGCATCACCTTCCTGGCGCACGTCCGTCGGATCCGTAGACTCCCCGCACATGACGACCCGCGAGCCCGCTGCTGCCGACGTCCGGCGATGGCGCCGCCACCTGGCGGACGAGCACGCGAACATCCGCGTGTTCCGGGACCTGGCCGCGCGGCGACAGGGCGAGGAGCGTGACATCCTCACCGGCCTCGCTGACGCCGAGGAGCGGCACGCGCAGCACTGGGTCGGCCTGCTGGGCCCGCGTGCCGACCCGCCGCCCCGGCCGACCCTGGGCCACCGGGTGCAGGCCTGGCTCGCCCGTCGCTTCGGCATGGTCTTCGTCCTGGCGCTGCTGCAGCGCTCCAAGTCCGACAACCAGTATGCGGAGGAGCAGGACGCCTCGTCGTCGATGGCGGCGGACGAGCAGGTGCACGAAGAGGTGCTGCGCGGCCTGGCGGCACGTGGGCGGCTGCAGCTCTCCGGCAACTTCCGCGCCGCGGTCTTCGGGGCCAACGACGGCCTGGTGTCCAACCTCGCGCTGGTCATGGGGATGGCCGCGACCGGTGTCTCCAGCGCGATCGTGCTGGCCGCCGGGCTCGCCGGGCTGCTGTCCGGTGCCCTGTCGATGGGCGCGGGGGAGTACATCTCCGTGCGGTCGGCGCGTGAGCTGCTCTCCGCCTCCCAGCCCGCCCGTGGCACGCGGGCCGCGCTGGGGGAGCTGGACCTGCAGACCAACGAGCTGGAGCTGGTCTACCGGGCGCGCGGCATGGACCGGGACCATGCGCGCAGCCGGGCCGCCGAGGTGCTGGGTCAGGTGCAGAGCGCCGGGCGGGTGCCCGAGGACGCGGTCCCGGCCGTGGCCGCCGAGGCGGCGGAGGACGATGCGGTCCTCAACCCGTGGGGCGCGGCGGTGGCGAGCTTCGGGTTCTTCGCCTCGGGTGCGCTGGTGCCGGTGCTGCCCTACCTGGTCGGGATGGGCGGCTGGCAGGCGGTGACGCTGGCGCTCGCCCTCGTCGGTGTGGCGCTGCTCGTCACCGGGGCGGTGGTCGGGCTGCTCTCCGGCGCCTCGCCGGCGGCACGCGGTCTGCGGCAGCTGCTCATCGGGTATGCCGCGGCCGGGGCCACCTACCTGCTCGGCCTCGCGTTCGGCACCATCGGTCTCGGCTGAGCGCGTCGACCGGCCGCACGGTCTTGCGTCGACCGGCCGCACGGTCTGCGTCGACCGGCCGCACGGTCTGCGTCGACCGGCCGCACGGTCTGCGTCGACCGGCCGCACGGTCTGCTCAGACGCTGGTGGGCCCCGCGCCCCGCAGGTCGAGCACCTCGACCCCGCCCTCGGCGCCGAAGTCGCCGATGTGCGTGACATACATCCCTCTGCCCTGCTCGTTGAGCAGCCCGTCGTGGATCGGGACGACCGCCCGGGAGGGGGCGATCCGGCGCACGAAGGCGATGGCCTCGGCGACCTTGCCCCAGGGGGCGCTCACCGGCACGCAGAGCAGGTCCACCTCGCCCGGCTCACCGTCGAGCGCGTCCCCGGGGTGGTAGAGCACCGGCTCGCCCGCGGCCCGCACGACCACCCCGGTGTTGCCGATCCGCGGCACGTAGGGGTGGATGTCCGCGTGCCTTTCCCCGACGCCGGTCAGCTCGACAGTGCCGTCGCCGAGCGGCACCGGCTCGGCGTCGCGCAGCATCTCCACGCGGTCGGCATACCCTGCGTCCGCCACGGACTCCGTCGTGTCGGCCTCCATGAGCACCCGGGCGTCCGGGTTGGCGGCGAGGAGGGCGTCGACGCGCTCGGGGTCCAGGTGGTCGGGGTGCTGATGCGTCACGACGACCGCGGTCAGGCCGGTGAGGTCCTCCAGCTCGGAGAACACTCCCGGGTCGATGAGGATCCGCTCGTCTGCGACGTCGACGAGGAGGCAGGCATGGCCGAGGTGGGTGATGCGCATACCGCCACCCTAGGGAACAGAACGTAGCCTTGCTCCCCGTGGAGTTCCTCAACGGCACGGAGCCGGTGCACGACCTGACCTACAACGACGTCTTCATGGTGCCGTCCCGGTCGTCGGTGACCTCGCGCCTGGACGTCGACCTGACGACCTCGGACGGCACGGGCACGACCCTGCCGGTCGTCGTGGCGAACATGACGGCGGTGGCCGGGCGCCGGATGGCCGAGACCGTGGCCCGCCGCGGCGGCATCGCCGTCCTGCCCCAGGACATCCCGCTGCCGCAGGTGCGTCGCACGATCGAGCAGGTCAAGGCCAGCCACCCGCTCTACGAGACCCCGATCACCGTCGACCCGGCCGCGCCGGTGGCCCAGGTCGTCTCGGTGATGTCCAAGCGTGCGCACCGTGCCGCCGTGGTGGTCGAGGACGGGCGGCCCGTGGGCATCGTCACCGAGTCGGACACCGAGGAGGTCGACCGCTTCGCGTCCGTGCGCGACGTCATGGAGCCGCCGCGGGTGGTGCTGGAGGACGGGGTGGACCCGCGGACCGCCTTCGACGAGCTGGAGCAGACGCGTGCGGGGATGGCGCCGGTCGTCGTGGACGGCCGGCTCGTCGGGGTGCTGACGCGGACCGGCATCGTGCGCTCGGGGATCTACACGCCGGCCCTGGACGGCGCGGGCAGGCTGCGCGTGGGCACGGCCGTCGGGATCAACGGGGACGTGACGGGGCGGGCCGCCGACCTGCTGGACGCGGGCGCCGACGTGCTGGTGGTCGACACGGCGCACGGGCACCAGGACAAGATGATCGAGGTGCTGCCCGCGGTCGTCGCGGCGCGGGACGCGCACCTGGAGCGCACCGGTGTGCGCGTGTCGATCGCGGCCGGCAACGTCGTGTCCAGGGCCGGCACCCAGGATCTGGTCGAGGCCGGCGCGGACATCGTCAAGGTCGGTGTGGGGCCGGGCGCGATGTGCACGACCCGGATGATGACCGGCGTGGGCCGACCGCAGTTCTCCGCGGTCCTGGAGTGCGCCGACGCCGCGCGTGAGCTCGGTGCTCACGTGTGGGCGGACGGCGGGGTGAAGTACCCCCGTGACGTGGCGCTCGCGCTCGCTGCCGGTGCGGCCTCGGTCATGGTGGGCTCGTGGTTCGCCGGCACGCTGGAGTCGCCGGGGGACCTCATCCGGGACACGGACGGGCGGCACTACAAGGAGTCCTTCGGTATGGCGTCGGCCCGGGCCGTGCGCCACCGCACCCGCGAGATGTCGGCCTTCGACCGGGCCCGGGCGGCGCTCTTCGAGGAAGGGATCTCCTCGGGCCGGATGTTCGTCGACCCCGCGCGCCCCGGTGTCGAGGACCTGCTCGACCAGATCGTCTCAGGGGTGCGCTCGGCCTTTACCTACGCCGGGGCGCGGACCATCGGGGAGTTTCACACCTCCGCCGTCGTGGGCATCCAGGGCGCCGCAGGCTACGACGAGGGGCGCCCCCGGCATACCTCCTGGTGAGGGACAGGCGGATGGTCTGCGCGCGGTTTCGTCATCTCTGAGCCGGTTCGTCATCTGAGAGCCTCCTCGAGCAGGCTCTGCAGTGACATGGCGGCTCGAAGACGTCTCGCTCAGGCGGGCCGACCGCTCGCGATCAACGTCGGCCTCGCCCCGCGGGCTGCTTGACGCACGATCGCGTCGACCGCCGAGGAGTGCTCCAGGTCCGACCACGCGACACGACCCACGCCATATCCCAAGGCGCGGATCTGGTCCTCGCGTCGCTTCTCCGCCGCCAGCGCCGCCGCACCGTCGAGACCGTCGTACTTGACCTTGCCGTCGAACTCCAGCACGACACCGATCTCGGGCAGGTAGAAATCGACCCGTGCTAGGACTCGCCCGTCGTGCACGATGCGGTACTGCGGGATCGCCGTCAGCCCGAGGTCGGCCAGGATCAACCGCAGGAGCGTCTCGCCGGGTGACTCGCTGCTGGCGTCAGCGGAGCGGATCGCCGACCGTGCGACCCCGACGCCGGGCACGTGCGCGTGCCGCACCAGCGCCGCGTCGAGCTGGGCCCCGGTGACCAGCTGCCGGTGGAGTGCAGCGTCCGCCGCCACGACGCAGGAGCGCATGGGCGCGACCAGGCCCATTCCGACGACGGCTGTGGCGACGTCGACCCGTCTCGGGTCGGCGTCGGCGTGCACGTGCTCCGCACCCGGGAAGGTGTGGACGGTGTAGCTCTCGTGCCGACGCGTGCTTCCCTTGGCGCTCGCATGGCAGAGGTGCACCCGCTCCAGGCCATCGTTCAGGACGGGCAGCCGCCACAGCAGGGCGGCCGTCGTATGGCTCGCGGCCCACCCGTCCGGGTGCCGGCGGAGCAGAGCGCGAGCGCGGAGGAGGTGTCTGTCCGCCAGGTGGTGGTGGCCCAGGAGCACCGAGGTCTGGACATAGGCTCCACGGGCCACCCTGGTCAGGACCCTTCGCTGCACGAGGCGACGAAGCACCTCGCGGTTGAAGCCCAGAGCCGAGGCCTCCTGGGAGGTGACGACGTGGTGATGCGTGGTGAGGAACGCCGCGAGCTCGGGATGCATGACTCAACGCTGACCCATCGCACGCGAGCGCGGGGCGTCTGGAGGACATCTGTGGATAACTGTCCGGCGAGCCCGGTCGGTGCCACCGCCAGCACTTCGAGCCGGTTCGTCACCCGAGAGCCCCCTCGAACAGGCTCTCGAGTGACGTCGAGGCGTGCAGAGGCGGAGCGAGGACGGCTGAGGGTCCGCGGCGCGGGGTCAGCCGAGGTGCTTCGCCTGCCAGGCCGCGCCGATGATGCCCGCGTCGTTGCGCAGCTGCGCGGGGACGATGGGCGCGCGGGTGTGCAGCAGCGGGAGGTACTTGTCCGCCTTCTTGGAGATGCCGCCACCCACGATGATCAGGTCCGGCCAGAAGAGATCCTCGACGTGCGAGTAGTACCGCTGCAGCCGGTCGGCCCAGTCCTCCCAGGAGAGGTCCTCGCGCTCCCGGGCGCTGCTGGCCGCCTGCGTCTCGGCGTCGTGGCCGTCGATCTCCAGGTGGCCGAGCTCGGTGTTCGGGAGCAGCTCACCGTTCATGAACAGGGCGGTGCCGATGCCGGTGCCCAGGGTCGTGAGCAGCACCACCCCGTCGTTCCCGCGCCCCGCGCCGTAGTGCACCTCGGCGACCCCGGCGGCGTCCGCGTCGTTGACGACGTGGACCTGTCGGCCGATCCGCTCGGTGAACATCGCGTCCGCGTCGGCCCCGATCCACGACGGGTCGATGTTGGCGGCCGTGCGGACCACGCCGTGGTGCACCACGGCCGGCACGGTGATCCCGACCGGTGAGCTCGAGCCGATCTCGTCCGTGAAGTGGTCGACGATCTCGGCCACGACCTCGGCGACCGCGTGAGGGGTCGACTCCTCCGGCGTGGGGATCCGCTGGCGCTCGGTGGCGAACTCGCCCTTCTTCAGGTCGACCGGTGCCCCCTTGATGCCGCTGCCGCCGATGTCGATCCCGAGGGTGTGCTTGCCTGCCATCGTTGGTCCTTTCCGCCGCGTCCCTGGGGGCGAGTATGCCCGTCCCCGGCCGCCGGCGTCAGGGCAGGGTGAGGATCTCGGCGCCGTCGTCGGTGATGAGCAGGGTGTGCTCGAACTGTGCGGAGGGGCGTCCGTCGGCCGTGAGGATGGTCCACCCGTCGTCCCACTCGGTCCAGTCCGGGGTGCCCAGGTTGAGCATCGGCTCGATGGTGAAGGTCATGCCGGGCTCGATGATCGTGGCGTAGTCCGGCGCGGCGTCGTAGTGGGGGATGACCAGGCCCGAGTGGAAGGCCTCGCCGACGCCGTGACCGGTGTACTCGCGCACCACGCCGTAGCCGAACCGGCTCGCGTAGCTCTCGATCACCCGGCCGATGACGTTGATCTCGCGCCCAGGGCGGGCGGCCCGGATGGCGCGATCCAGCGCCTCGCGGGTGCGCTCGACGAGCAGCCGCGTCTCCTCGACCACCTCTCCCACCAGGAAGGTCGCGTTGTTGTCGCCGTGGACCCCGCCGAGGTATGCCGTGATGTCGATGTTGCAGATGTCACCCTCGCGCAGCTCGCGGTCGTCGGGGATGCCGTGGCAGATCACCTCGTTGACCGAGGTGCACAACGACTTGGGGAAGCCCCGGTAGCCCAGGGTCGAGGGGTAGGCGCCGTGGTCCAGGAGGAACTCGTGGCCGACGCGGTCGATCTCGTCGGTGCGCACGCCGGGCCGCACCAGCTCACCGCACGCCTGCAGCGCCTGGGCGGCGAGCCGGCCGGCGACGCGCATCGCCTCGATGGTCTCGGCGTCCTTGACCTCGGAGCCCCGGAACGGTGCGGGCGCCGGGCGGTCGACGTACTCCGGCCGCCGGATCGAGGCGGGCACCGGGCGTCGGGGGCTGACCTGTCCGGGGGCGATCGGGGCGAGGGTGGGCATAGGCTGAAGTCTAGGTGCCGCCCGATCGACCGGGGCACGCACGTCGTCGACGCAGGGAAGGTGTGCAGATGCAGTACTGGTACAACACCAAGTCCGGCCGGGTGCAGCGGGGCGACGACCCCGAGCTCGCGCGCAGCGGCGACCTCATGGGTCCCTACACGAGCGAGGACGAGGCCTCTCGCGCCTACGAGATCGCGGCGGCCAAGACCGAGGCGTGGGACGAGCAGGAGCGCGAGGACGACAACTGGGACAACAACCCCCTCAACGACGAGAACTGACGGTCGGCGTCGCGGCATCACCACGGTGCCGTGATCCCGGTGTCGGCTCAGCGGTGCAAGCGGGGCAGCACCTCGCGGCCGAAGACCTCGAGCCACTCCTGCTGGTTGCGCCCCACGTTGTGCAGGTAGACCCGGTCGAAGCCCAGGTCCAGCAGGCTCTGGATGTGCGCCCGGTGCTCGTCCGGGTCGGAGGAGATCACCATCCGGCCCTCGAAGTCCTCGGGCCGGACGAGCTGGGCCATCGCGGCGAAGTCGTGCGGCGACCGGATGTCCGCCTTGCCGAACTTCATGCCGCCGTTGGGCCACTCGGTCATCGCGTTGTGCAGCGCCTCCTCGTCGGTGGGCGCCCAGGACAGGTGGAGCTGCAGCACCTTCGGCATCGTGTCGGGGTCCTTGCCCGCCTCGCGCGCCCCGTCGGCGAACTTCCCGAGCAGCATCTCGATCTTCTCCGGCGGCGCCCCGACGGTGATGATGCCGTCGGCCAGCCGCCCGGTCCGCTTCGCGTTGACCGGTCCCGCCGTCGCCACCAGGATCGGCGGCGCGGTCTCCGGCATGGTCCAGAGGCGGGTGGTCTCCATCCGGAAGAACTCGCCGGAGAACTTCGTGTCCTTGCCCTCGACGGAGGAGTCGAACAGCTGCCGGATCAGCTCGACCGCCTCGAACATCCGGCGGGACCGCTCGCCGGCCTCGGGCCAGTAGCCCCCGAGGACGTGCTCGTTGAGCGCCTCCCCGGCGCCCACCCCCAGCCAGGACCGCCCGGGATACATCGCCTCCAGCGTGGCGGCCGCCTGCGCCACCACGGCCGGGTGCCAGCGGAAGCTCGGGCACACGACCCCCGGGCCCAGGTCGCCGGTGGTGCGTTCGCCCACCGCGGTGAGCACGTTCCAGACGAAGGCGGACTGGCCCTGGTCGGGCACCCAGGGGGCGAAGTGGTCGGCCGCCATGCAGCCGGAGAAGCCGTGCTGCTCGGCCGCCTCGGTGAGTGCCACGGCCTCGGTGGGGTGGAACTGCTCCAGCATCGCGGCATAGCCGATCGTCAGCTCGCTCATGAGGGCAGCCTACGCACGCGCCGGGTAGCCTGCGCGAGGTGGACGAGGTGCTGGTGGAGCGGGTGCTGCGAGCCGTGGAGCAGGTCCCGGCCGGGCACGTCGTCTGCTACGGCGACCTGGCGGCGCTGGTGGGCATCGGACCGCGCCAGGTCGGCTCGATCATGCGGCACTGGGGCGGCAACGTCACGTGGTGGCGGGTGACCAACCGGGACGGGGACCTCCCGGCCGAGCTGCTCGCGCGGGCCAGGCCGCACTGGCGGCGGGAGGGGATCGCGCTCAAGGCGTCCGGCTCGGGCTGCCGCTTCGCCGACCACCGGGCCGACCTCGAGCGGCTCGGCGGCGACTACGCCCGTGCGGCGGCCGACCTGGACGATGCGGCAGGATGAACCCATGAACCGCCAGCAGGAGTACGTCCTCCGCACCATCGAGGAGAGGGACATCCGCTTCGTCCGGCTCTGGTTCACCGACCTGATGGGCACGCTGAAGTCGGTGGCGGTGGCGCCGGCGGAGCTGGAGCAGGCCTTCACCGAGGGCATCGGGATCGACGGCAGCGTGATCGAGGGCTTCACCCGGGTCTACGAGGCGGACATGATCGTGCAGCCCGACGCCGACACCTTCCAGGTGCTGCCGTGGCGCGACCGGACCGCCCGGATGTTCTGCGACATCAACATGCCCGACGGCACCCCTGCGGCGACCGACTCGCGCAACATCCTGCGCCGCACCCTGGACCGCGCCGGCCAGGAGGGCTTCACCTTCTACACCCACCCCGAGATCGAGTTCTACCTCTTCAAGGAGCCCTACGACCCGGCCGTGGGGCCGGCGCCGGTGGACCAGGCCGGCTACTTCGACCACGTCGCCCGCGGCGACGGGCACGACTTCCGGCGGGCGGCCATCGAGATGCTCGAGCAGATGGGCATCTCGGTGGAGTTCAGCCACCACGAGGGCGGCCCCGGCCAGCAGGAGATCGATCTGCGCTACGCCGACGCGCTGTCGATGGCGGACAACATCATGACCTTCCGCACCGTCGTCCGTGAGGTGGCGCTGCACGAGAAGGCCTTCGCGACGTTCATGCCCAAGCCGCTGGCCCAGCAGCCCGGCTCCGGCATGCATACCCACGTCTCGCTGTTCGAGGGGGACTCGAACGCCTTCTACGAGCCGAGCGCGAACTACGAGCTGTCCCAGACCGGTCGACGGTTCATGGCCGGCGTGCTGGCACACAGCCGCGAGATCTGCGCGGTGACCAACCAGTGGGTGAACTCCTACAAGCGGCTCTGGGGCGGCGGCGAGGCGCCCGCCCACGTCTGCTGGGGCCACAACAACCGGTCCGCGCTCGCCCGGGTGCCGATGTACTCCATCGGCAAGGGCCACTCGCGCCGGATCGAGGTCCGCTCGATCGACGCCGCCTGCAACCCCTACCTCACGTATGCCCTCGTGCTCGCCGCCGGCCTGCGCGGGGTGAAGGAGGGCTACGACCTCCCGCCTGAGGCGGAGGACGACGTCTGGGTGCTCACCGACGCCGAGCGCCGGGCGATGGGGATCGACCCGCTGCCGCAGAGCCTGGGGGAGGCCGTTGCGGTGATGGAGGAGTCAGAGCTGGTGGCGGACGTGCTGGGTGAGCAGGTGTTCGACTTCTACCTGCGCAACAAGTGGCAGGAGTGGGGCGACTACCGCTCGCAGGTGACGCAGTTCGAGCTGGACCGCTACCTGCTCCAGCTGTGACCGGGGGTATGCCGTGACCCCGGGCTCCAGCGCTGCTCGCCGTCCGACCGGTGGTCGCGCGGCGTCCGGAGCGACGGGACCGGTCGGGGCCACGGAGCTGGCCCGCGGCGGGTTCCAGGACGGCCGCCGCGCGGGCCAGCTGCTGGCGGAGGTGCTGGAGCGGTTCACCGCCGCCGGGGCTGAGGACCAGGTCGATGTGCCCTCCCTCATCTCGGACCTCGGGGCCAGTGCCGACCCGGACGGTGCCCTGCTGCTGCTCGTCCGCCTGCTCGACCCGCGCTCCACCGGGGCCGACGGCAGCCGCACGGACGAGGCGACCCTGCCCGTGGTGCGGGGCGGTGGCGAGCCACGACGCCGGCTGCTGGCCCTGCTGGGCGGCTCGGTCGCGCTGGGCGAGTCGCTGCTGCGCCATCCCGAGCACGTGCGGGACGTGGCCGAGGGCGACCTGCCCGAGGCCTGGACCATCGTCGAGGCGGTGCGCGGGCGCTCCGGGCGCGACGGTGCCGACCGCCTGCGGGTGGCCTACCGGCGCCAGCTGCTCCGCGTGGCCACGGCCGACCTGGTCAGCGAGGACCCGGTGGCGCTGATGCCCGCCGTCGGGGGTGCCCTCGCCGACCTCGCCTCCGCGGCGCTGGAGGGCGCGCTGCTGCTCGCCCGGGCGGAGGTGGCGGGGGAGGACCGCTGCGACCTCAGCATCATCGGGATGGGCAAGACCGGCGGGCGCGAGCTCAACTACATCTCCGACGTCGACGTCATCTTCCTCGCCCGACCGCGGGAGGATGTGCAGGAGGGCGACGCGCTCGAGGTGGGCGGCAAGCTCGCCAGCGCGGTGATGCGCATCTGCGGTGACTCGACCGCCGAGGGCACGCTGTGGCAGGTCGACGCGGCGCTGCGGCCCGAGGGCAAGCACGGGCCGCTGGTGCGGTCCCTGTCCTCGCACCGCGAGTACTACCAGCGCTGGGCCAAGACCTGGGAGTTCCAGGCGCTGCTCAAGGCGCGGGTGGTGGCCGGCGACGGGGACCTGGGCCGGCAGTGGCTGCAGATCGTCGAGCCGATGGTGTGGGAGGCCGCCGGTCGGGACAACTTCGTGGACGAGGTGCAGTCCATGCGGCGACGGGTGGAGCAGCACGTCAAGCGGGAGGAGGTGGACCGGCAGATCAAGCTCGGGCCCGGCGGCCTGCGCGACATCGAGTTCAGCGTGCAGCTGCTGCAGCTGGTCCACGGGCGGGCCGACACCGGGCTGCGCTCGCGCACCACCCTGGAGGCGCTGGGTGCGCTGCGGGACGGCGGCTACGTCGGGCGCCCCGACGCGCGCAGCCTGGACGAGGCCTACCGGCTGCTGCGGTGCCTGGAGCACCGCGTGCAGCTGCAGCGGATGCGCCGGACGCACCTCATGCCGACGACCGAGGCCGAGCTGCGCAGCCTCGGGCGGTCGCTCGGGGAGCGTGGCGAGGCCGACCGCGCGGTGGTGCAGCGGTGGAAGGCCGTCCGCCGCGAGGTGCGCCGCCTGCACGAACGGCTGTTCTACCGTCCGCTGCTGTCGGCGGTCGCCCGTCTCTCCAGCGACGAGGCGCGGCTCTCCCCGGAGGCGGCGCGCGAACGGCTGGCGGCGCTGGGGTTCCGGGACCCGGCCGGGGCGATGCGGCACCTGGAGGCGCTCACGGAGGGGGTGAGCCGACGCGCCACCATCCAGCGGCACCTGCTGCCGGTGATGCTGTCGTGGTTCGCCGACGGCGCCGACCCCGACGCCGGGCTGCTCGCCTTCCGTCGGATCAGCGACGCCCTGGGCACCACGCACTGGTATCTCGGCATGCTGCGCGACGAGGGCAGCGCGGCGCAACGGCTGGCCCGCGTCCTGTCGTCGAGCAGGTATGCCGTCGACCTGCTGATCCGCAGCCCCGAGACGGTCTCGCTGCTGGGTGACGAGGGCGAGCTGGTGCCCCCGGACAAGGACGGGCTGGTCGCCCGGATGACCGCCGCCGCCACCCGGCAGACGAGCGCCGACGACGCCTTCGCCGCGGTGCGCTCGGTCCGGGCCCGCGAGCTGGTCCGCATCGTGCTGGGTGACCTCGCCGCCGGGTGGGAGGGGCCGAAGGTCCGCCAGGCCCTCAGCGACCTGACCGACGCCTACCTGGAAGGGGCCCTCGGCGTGGCCACCCGCCGGGTCCTGGCCCGGCGCGGCGAGGACCCGGCGATGGTGATGATGCTCGTCGGCATGGGTCGGCTGGGTGGACGTGAGGTGGGCTACGCCAGCGACGCCGACGTGATGTATGTCTACGACGTCGCCGGCGAGGACGCCGACCTCGCCGCCGAGCAGGCGGCCGACGTGGTCGCCGAGCTGCGCAAGGGCCTGTCCGGCCCCGGCCCCGACCCGGTCCTGGAGCTGGACGCGGACCTGCGCCCCGAGGGCAAGGGCGGTCCGCTGGTCCGGAGCCTGGAGGCCTACCGGGCCTACTACGAGCGGTGGTCGGCCGGGTGGGAGTCCCAGGCGCTGCTCCGGGCCCGCCCGGTGGCCGGGGACGTCGCGCTGGGCGAGGCCTTCGTCGAGATGATCGAGCAGCTGCGCTGGCCCGAGGGTGGGATCGACCCCGCAGCGGTGCGGGAGATCCGCAAGCTCAAGGCGCGGATGGAGGCGGAGCGGCTCCCGCGCGGCGCGGACCCGCGCACCCATCTCAAGCTCGGGCTGGGTGGACTCTCCGACGTGGAGTGGGTGGCGCAGCTGCTGCAGCTGCAGCACGCCCACGAGCACCCTGGCCTGCGGACCACCAGCACCATCGACGCGCTCCGGGCCGCGGGGGAGGCCGGGCTGGTCCGGGAGCAGGACGAGGTGCCGCTGCTCGAGGCCTGGTGCGTCGCCTCCCAGCTCCGGGACGCCGGCATCGTGTGGCGCGGTCGCCCGGTGGACAGCGTGCCCAGCGACCTGCGCGACGCGGAGGGCATGTCGCGGGTGATGCGGCGGCCGCCCGGCAGCGGGGGCACCCTCGCCCAGGACTGGCGTCGGACGGCACGCCACTCCCGGGACGTCGTGGAGCGGCTGCTCTTCGGCAACAAGCCGCCGCGGCCGGGGCAGGAGGCCGAGCCGGACTCGCGGACCACCGGACGGTTCGGGTCGTCCGGCGAGCGTCGGGACCACGCCTCGCGGGACCGGCGGACGGACGGCTTCGGACGGCCCCGCGTGGTGTCGCCGCCCCGCTCCGCGGGGCACTTCCCGCCGCCCCGCCGTGATCCCTTCGGCCGGTCCACCGATCGCCGACGCGGCGAGGACGAGACCGGCCCATCCGGTCCGTAGGATGGGGCGGGTGAGCCCCGCCGACGCCGTGACCGAGTCAGCACGCTCGGGAGGACTCGTCCTGGCAGCGGGTGCCCGCGCCGAGGTCGACGCCTGGGTCGCCGGGAGCGTCGTGCCCGTCACCGTGGTCCCGTTGGAGGGGTGGATCGGGGTGATCACGCGTGGCCAGTCCCAGGTCGACCCGCCCTACGAGGACGGCGGCCTGGTGAGTGCCTGCCGTGCCCTGTCGGGCAAGGCGGCGCCGGGGCTCGGCTTCTTCGAGGTGGACGGGCGGGCGCTGGTGACCGTGCACGCGCCGGGGCGGCGCCGGCGGGTCCGGTGGGTCGTGTGGGACCCGGAGCGGGGACTGCTGCGCCCACCCGGGCTGGAGCTGGCGGGACCGGCCGAGATCGTCCGCATCGCCGGCTCTCCCGCGAGCAGCCGCGACGAGCTGGTGGACCTGCTGCACGAGACCCGGGTGCGGCCCACCCGGATGCTGCAGGCGGTGATGGCCACGCTCGGGCTCCCGGGCACCCGCCTGCTGGAGGAGCCGACCCGCGCCGACGACCTGCCCGGCGCGGTGCGTCTGGTGCCGGACCGACGGCAGGTGGAGTGGTTCGAGGACGCCGTGCGTGACTCGGTCAAGCTGCGTCACGAGCTCGGCGTCCTCCCGTGACGCCCTCGTCACTCGCCCTGCTCCCGGCGGTCGACGTCGCGGGTGGGCGGGCTGCTCAGGTGCCCGTCGACGTCGAGGACGACCCCGTCACCGTCGCGCAGACCTTCGTCGACGGCGGAGCCCGGATGATCCACCTCGTGGACCTGGACCGGGCGCACGGCCGTGGGGGCGATGCCCGGCTGATGACCGCCCTGGTCGAGCAGATCACCGTGCCGGTGCAGCTGTCCGGTGGTCTCGCGACCGAGCAGGACGTGCGCTGGGCGGCGGGGACCTCGGCAGCCAGGGTGGTGCTGGCCAGCTCGGCGCTGGCCCGGCCCGACCTCGTCGAGCAGGCCGCCGTGCTCCTCGGCGACCGGCTGGTCGTGGCCGTGGACACGCGCGCCGGGCAGGTGGTCGCCCGCGGCACCGACCTGGTGCTGGGCCCCGTGCCGGAGGTGCTGGCCCGGCACCCGTCCCTGGCCGGCGGCGCGGTTAGGGTGCTCGTCGCGGACGCCGCCCGGGACGGCCGCCGCACGGGTGCCGACCTCGAGGCCTTCGCGCACGTCTCCGAGCTGCTGCAGACCCCGGTCACGGCATCGGGCGGGGTGGCCGACCTGGAGGACCTGCGTGCGCTGCGGGACTCGGCCGCCGTGGACGAGGTGGTCCTCGGCGCCGCACTGCACCACGGAGCGTTCACGCTGGCCCAGGCGCTGGAGGTATGCCGGTGACGCACCGCTTCGCCGACCACCGGCCCGACCGCGGCAGCGACACCGCGGGAGTCCCCTGGGCCGGTCGCACGCTCACCGGGACGGGCTTCGACGACGACACGGGGGAGCCCGACCCGGATCTCGTGGCGCTCCTGAGCGAGGAGGACCCGTCCCCGGCCGACGTGGTGGCCGCGGTGGCCGGGGCGCGGCTGGTGGTGCCGATCGTGGCCGTCGCCGGCGAGGTCGACGAGTCCTCGGGGATCCCGGCAGATGCGTCCAGCGACATGGCCTCGGTGACGCTCGTCGCGCCCGACGGCGCCCGGGCGCTCCCGGCGTTCACCAGCACCGCCTCCCTGTCCCGCTGGGACGCGGGCGCGCGCCCGGTCCCGGTGACCGCGCAGCGGGCCGCCCTCGCAGCGGTGCAGGAGGGCTGCACCGTCATCCCGCTGGACCTGCCGGCACCGCCCGGCGCGGCGGCATACACCCTCTCGGGGTCGATGGTCTGGGCGTTGGCGATGCGGCGGACCTGGGTCCCGGCACACCTCGACGAGCACGTGGTGAGTGCCGTGGCGGACGGGGTCCGGGAGGAGCCTGCTGTCACCGAGCACGCGCTCAGTGGCGCGACGGGGGACCTGACGGTCGAGCTGAGCCTGCGGCCCGGGCTCCGCGCGTCCGAGGTGCAGCAGATCCTCACCCGGGTCGGCGAGCGGCTCGCCGCCGATGCCGAGACCCGGGCGCGCATCGACGCGGTGACGTTCCGTATCACCCCTGCCTGAGCCGGACCTCGGCAAAGGCTGGGCAAAGCATGGGTAAGGAAATGGTCAATGCCCTTGTGACCCCGTCCAGGCCCTCCTAGCGTGGAGGGCAAGCACCTGAGCAGGGGTGGTGTCGGCAACGAGAGGCCCGTAGTGGGGGTACCGAGCGGACAGTCCGCCATCCCGGCCCGCGCGCCCGCACCCCGCGGTGGCACCGATGGCGACGCGCCACTCGTGGTCGTGCTCTCCGACGCGACGATCGAGCACCTCGACCGGCTCGTCGAGATGGGGTGGCCGGGGAGCGTCCTCGTCGTCGGTTCGGTGGCCGAGGCCCGGGAGGCGCTGCACGCCACGCCTCGGGCCGTCGTGACCGAGAGCGACGACAGCACGCGAGGACAGGGGCTGCGGCTCGACGCCGACAGCCGCCGCGTGCTCAACCCGCCCGCGGCGGAGTCGCTCACCCCGCTCGAGTACGGCCTGCTGGAGACGCTGCTCCGGGAGCCGGGGAAGGTCGTCGGTTTCGCCGACCTGACCCGGATCGTCTGGGGGACGACGTATACCGGAGACTGCTCCCACCTGCACGCCGTCGTCCGGCGGCTGCGGATCAAGCTCGAGGCCATCTCCGCACCGGTGCACCTCGCCGCCGTGCGGGGCATCGGCTTCCGCCTCGCACCCCTGGCGCCCGCGCCGGAGCGCCCGCGCGGAGGTGCCCTCAGGAGTCTGTGACAGCTCGCAGGATCGGCGTCCGAACGGGCGTCGATCCTGCGCTGTCCGGGTGGGTCCGGGCCCCCATCAACTACCCATTTTGTGCACGTGTTGCACACGTTCTGTCGTTGTTCTGCGCACGCCCGGATCCCTAGGTTCGACGGGTCGGGGTGACGTATGTCACCAGGCATCCATCTCAACCGAGAGGACAGTTCATGCATTCGAATCCGCGACGACGCTGGTGGGCAAGCCTTGCCGCCGGCGCCCTCGTTGCCTCAGGGCTGGCGGCCACCGTCCCGGCCGTGGCGGCTCCCGGGGCGCTCGAGCCGAGTCTGAAGGACAAGATCGACGCCCAGGTCGACGAAGAGCTGGCGGGCGGGGGGCGTGCCGATGTGTGGGTGCGGTTCGCGGACCGCCCCGACCTGGACCAGTTCTCCACCATCACCGACTGGGACAAGCGGGGCCAGGCGGTCGTCGATGCCTTGAAGGCGTCGGCCAAGGCCAGCCAGGCCGACCTCAAGGGGCAGCTGGACGCCGAGGACGTCGACTACCAGGCGTTCTGGGCCACCAACTCGATCCGGGTCGGCGGCGCCGACCTGGACCTCGTCACCTCGATGGCCTCGGCCGGTGGGGTCGAGGGGATCTACCCGACCCTGACCATCGACGTGCCGGACCTCAAGGAGGAGGACCAGCAGATGGCCCCCGCGGCCGTCGAGTGGGGGGTGGCCGACGTCAACGCCCCGGCCGTGTGGGAGGACCTCGGCATCCGCGGCGAGGGGGTCGTCGTCGCCTCGATCGACACGGGGGCGCAGTTCGACCACCCGGCTCTCGTCAACGCCTACCGCGGCAACAACGGTGACGGGACGTTCGACCACAACTACAACTGGTTCGACGCGGCAGGCACCTCGCCGGACGCGCCGGCCGACAACGACGGGCACGGCACGCACGTCACCGGCACCATGGTCGGGGACGACGGTGGGGACAACCAGGTGGGGGTGGCGCCGGGCGCGACCTGGATCGCCGCCAACGGCTGCTGCCCGACCGACGCGGCACTGATCGCCTCCGGCGAGTGGATGCTCGAGCCGCGGGACCTCGAGGGTGAGAACCCGGACGTCTCCAAGCGCCCGCACGTCATCAACAACAGCTGGGGCACCCAGGCCCCCTCGACGGCGCCCTTCATGGAGGACATCATCGAGGCCTGGGCGGCGAGCGGTCAGTTCGGCGTCTTCGCCAACGGCAACACCGGTCCCGCCTGCGAGAGCGCAGGGTCACCGGGCAGCCGGATCGTCGCCTACTCCGTAGGCAACTACAACAGCAGCCACACCATCTCCGGCACCTCCGGACGCGGCGCGGGTCAGGACGGCGAGATCAAGCCGAACATCTCCGCACCCGGCAGCGCGGTCCGGTCCTCGGTCCCCGGCAACGGGTATGCCGTCTACTCGGGCACCTCGATGGCGTCGCCGCACGTGGCGGGCGCTGTCGCGCTCGCCTGGTCCGGTGCACCTGCCCTGGTGGGCGACGTGGACGGCACCCGAGGTCTGCTCGACGGCTCTGCCGTCAACACCGAGGACCTGCAGTGCGGTGGTACGGCCGAGGACAACAACGTCTTCGGCGAGGGTCGGCTGGACGCCCTCGAGCTGGTGAACTCGGCGCCGATCGGCGACGCCGGCACCCTGGAGGGCACGGTCACCGACGCCTCCAGCGGCGACCCCCTGGCGGACACCTCGGTGGACGTCATGGGCCCGATCGAGCGCAGCCTGCTCACGGACGAGGAGGGCAGCTACGAGGCCCAGCTCTCCGCGGGTGACTACGAGCTCACGATGAGCAAGTTCGGCTACGCGACCGCGACGGCGAGCGCCACGATCACGGCCGGCGAGACCACCACGGTGGACGCCGCCCTGGATCCGGTGCCGAGCAGTGCGGTCACCGGCACGGTCACCGACGGGTCGGGCTACGGCTTCCCGCTGTATGCCCGCGTCAGTGCCGAGGGAACGCCGGCGGCGACCTTCACCAACCCGGAGACGGGCGAGTTCTCGCTGGACCTCCCCGAGGGGGAGACCTTCGAGCTCACGGTCCAGGTGCAGTACCCGGGCTACACCACCCCGACCGTCGAGGCCACCTCCGGTGACGCCGTCGACGTCGAGGTCCCGGTCGACTCGGCCACCTGCATCGCCCCCGGCTACGAGTACGTCGTGGACGGTGTGACCGAGAGCTTCGACGACACCACCGCACCCGAGGGCTGGGAGGTCGTGGACTACGCCGAGACCGGCGAGGTCTGGGCCTTCGACAACCCCGGTGGTCGGGACAACATGACCGGCGGCGAGGGCAACTTCGCGATCCTCGACTCCGACTTCTACGGATCGAGCGGTGTGCAGGACAGTGCGCTGGTGAGTCCCAGCGCCGACATGTCCGACCTCTCCGAGCCGGTCGTCGGCTTCCGGCAGGACTGGAACGCGCTGGGTGACGACCTGGCCGACGTCGAGTTCAGCCTCGACGGTGGCGAGACCTGGACCACGGTGCTGTCCCAGGACGCATCCGTCCGTGGGCCGGACGAGCAGGTCGTCCCGCTGCCCGACGCGGCCGGTCAGGCCGACGTGAAGGTGGCCTTCCACATGTACCAGGCGGAGTACGACTGGTGGTGGCAGGTCGACGACGTCTTCCTCGGCAACCGCGTCTGCTCGCCCTCCGGCGAGGGCGGCTACGTCGTGGGCAACGTCTACTCCGAGGAGGACGGCACCGGCGTCGTGGGCGCCACGGTGACCAACCTCGACGTCCCGGAGGAGTCCGCGCTCACGGCTGCCACCCCGGCGGACGACAACCTGGACGACGGCTTCTACTGGATGTTCTCGGCCAACCCCGGGACGCACCCCTTCGAGGCCACCGCTCGCGGCTACTCGTCGGCGACGCAGGACGTCACCGTGGAGCACGCCGACGCGGTCCGGGCCGACTTCACCCTCGGCTCCGGCTTCGTCGTCGTGGACACGGAGTCGATCGAGGTCTACCAGCCGTTGGGTTCGGAGCGTCGCCACCGGGTGACCTTCACGAACACCGGCTCCGGTGAGGCCGAGGTCACGCTGTCCGAGCAGGCCGGCGAGTTCGAGATCCTCCGGGTCGACGGCAGCCGGGAGAAGATGGGCGCCAGCGCCGAGGGTGCGGGCGGTGAGGTGGTCACGCTCGACGTGGAGACCTCGCTCGCCGCTGCGGCCTCCGGCATGGGCAGGTCCGGAGCGGCCGACCCGAAGCGGGTCGCAGCGGACCCGTGGACCCCGTTGGGCAACTACCCGCGGGTCGCCATGGACAACCGCGTCGTCAACCTCGACGGCACCTGGTACACCCTCGGTGGCACCACCGGCTCGGCCGCGTTCGCGGACGTCAACCGGTACGACGCCGAGGCGATGGCCTGGACCGCCGTGGCCCCGCTGCCCGAGGCGGCCTCGGCCGTGACGGCAGCCGCTGTCAACGGGCAGATCGTGTCCACCGGCGGATGGGTCGACGGTGGCGTGGCCACCGCCACCCACGTCTACGACGCGGGTGCGGACGCCTGGACCGGCGGGGCGGACGCCCCGGTCGCGGTCTCGGCGGCCGGGACGGCAGTGGTCGACGGGATGCTCTACTCCGTCGGCGGCTGCACCACGGCGGACTGCCTGCCCACCAGCAACGCGGTGATGGCCTACGACGCCGGATCGGACAGCTGGACCCAGCTGGCCGACTACCCGGTCGCCGTGGCCTTCCCCTCCTGCGGTGGGGTCGACGGCCAGGTGATCTGCGTCGGCGGCAACGACGGTGCCGCCGGCATCACGACCGCCTACGCCTACGACCCGGCGGACGACGCCTGGACGGCGTTGCCGGACGCTCCGGTCGACGTGTGGGCGGCCCAGTCGGCCGGTGCCAACGGTCACCTGGTCGTCAACGGTGGTGTCCAGGGCGGTGCCGTGACGAACGCGAGCTTCGCGTTCGACGGGGCCACCGGCGCCTGGGTCGAGATGCCGGCCAGCAGCGCGGCCGTCTACCGCGGAGGTGCCGCCTGCGGCATCGCCAAGGTCGGCGGTTCGACCGGTGGCTTCACCCCGATCGACGTCGCCGAGCAGCTGCCCGGCTACGACGACTGCGGTGCCACCGGCGCCGACGTCGCCTGGATGACGGTGGACCCGATGGAGTTCACCGTCGAGCCCGGCGAGCGGGTGCGGGTGCGGGTGACCACGGACGCCAACGTGGCGCAGCCGGGCACCTACACCGCCGGCATCGGCATCCGGACCAGCACCCCGCAGGACCTGGACCCGATCGACGTGACCATGAACGTCACGCCGCCTCGGAACTGGGGCAAGATGCAGGGCACGGTCGAGGGTGTCGAGTGCGACACCTCGCGGGTCGGGCTCAGCGGCGCGGTGGTGGACCTCACCCCGAACAGCGGTGACCACCCGGGCTACAGCCTCATCACCGAGGAGGACGGCTCGTACGCCTACTGGGTGCTCACCGACCGGTACCAGGCCATCGTGGCCAAGGACGGCTACCGTCCGACGGTCGACGACATCCGGGTGCCGCGTGGACGGATCGTGACGGAGGACTTCGCCCTCCGGAAGATCGGGTGCTGAGGAGTCGCTGAGCGACCCCTCGGTGCCGGGTGGCCCGTCTCGACCACGGTCGGGGCGGGCCACCCGTCTGCTATCATGCTGGGTGACCAGTCGGGCGCGAGCGTGCCCGACGTGCAAGAGGGGCCCTGAGCCCCCACCCGCGTCGACCTCAGGTCGCCGGGTCAGATCGGTCCCCGGCGTCCAGCCGGGAGTCGGGTCCGGGCATACCGCTCGGGCGACGACGTGACCGAGGGACGGGGCCTCTTGCGCACCAGGTGCCAGGAGGCCTTTCTGGTGCCCGGGGTCGGGTCAGACACGACGACGAAGGAGCAGGCACATCAGCGAGCCTCGCATCAACGACCGCATCCGGGTCCCGGAAGTGCGGTTGGTGGGCCCCAACGGGGAACAGGTCGGCATCGTGCGCGTCGAGGACGCGCTGCGGCTGGCGGCCGAGGCCGACCTCGACCTGGTCGAGGTGGCCCCGATGGCACGTCCCCCGGTCGCCAAGCTCATGGACTACGGCAAGTACAAGTACGAAGCCGCCATGAAGGCCAGGGAAGCCCGCAAGAACCAGGTCAACACGGTCATCAAGGAGATCAAGCTCCGCCCCAAGATCGACGACCACGACTACGGCACCAAGAAGGGGCACGTCGTCCGGTTCCTCAAGGCCGGCGACAAGGTCAAGGTCACCATCATGTTCCGCGGCCGGGAGCAGTCCCGCCCCGAGCTCGGGTTCCGGCTGCTGCAGCGGCTGGCCGAGGACGTGGCCGAGCTGGGTCACGTGGAGAGCGCGCCCAAGCAGGACGGACGCAACATGGTGATGGTCCTGGGCCCGACCGCCAAGAAGGCCCAGGTCCGCCAGGCCAAGCGGCGGGACGCCGAGCGCGCGCAGAACGCCGCCGAGACGCCCGCGACCGACGAGGCCACCCTCACCCCAGACCCGCAGTGAGGCGCCGGGCCCACGGCCCGGCCCCACGGCATACGTGACAGGACAACGCCCGACACCGGGCGAGACGAGCGAAGGAGATCGGCCCATGCCGAAGATGAAGACCCACAGCGGTGCCAAGAAGCGCTTCCGCGTGACGGGCTCCGGCAAGATCATGCACCAGCGCGCGCGCCACGTGCACAAGTTCCAGGAGCGCACCAGCCAGGCCGCGCGCCGGCTCGTGAACGACAAGGAGGTCGCCCCGAGCGACGTCCGCAAGGTCAAGAAGATGCTCGGGCTCTGACCGGGTCCCCCTGAACTTTCCCCACCGAACTAGTCAAGGAGTACTCACGTGGCACGCGTGAAGCGGGCGGTCAACGCCCACAAGAAGCGCCGGGTCGTCCTGGAGCGCGCCAGCGGTTACCGCGGACAGCGCAGCCGGCTGTACCGCAAGGCGAAGGAGCAGGTCACCCACAGCCTGGTCTACAGCTACAACGACCGCCGGGCGAAGAAGGGCGACTTCCGCCGTCTCTGGATCCAGCGCATCAACGCCGGGGCGCGCGCCAACGGCATGACCTACAACCGGTTCATCCAGGGCCTGAAGGCCGCCGGTGTCGAGGTCGACCGTCGCATGCTGGCCGAGCTGGCCGTGCACGACGAGGCCGCCTTCGCCGCCCTCGTCGAGCTCTCCCGCGCCAACGTGCCCGCGACCGGCAGCAAGGCCGGCTCCGCGGCCTGAGCCGCAGGGCCTGAGCGTCCACCGACGCCCCAGCGCATGACCGCCGATGCCCACCCGCTGCTGAGCAACCCTCGCAGCGAGCGGGTCCGGCAGGTCGCCGCGCTGGGGCGTCGTGCTGCCCGGCAGCGCTCCGGCACCTTCCTGGTCGAGGGTCCGCAGGCGGTGCGGGAGCTGCTGCGGTATGCCCCCGGCCGGGCACGGGCGCTCTACGCCACCGAGGTGGCGGGGGAGCGGCACCCCGAGCTGCTGGCGGCCGCGGAGCAGGCCGACGTGCCCCGCTGGACGTGCACCCCGCAGGTGCTGGAGACGATGGCCGACACCGGGTCGCCGCAGGGGGTGGTGGCGGTCGCCGAGACCATCGACGTGCCGCTGTCCGCGGCGCTGGGTGCGGTGGGGGAGCACGACTTCGCCGTGGTGCTCACGCACGTGCGGGATCCGGGCAACGCCGGGACCGTGCTGCGCGGGGCCAGCGCCTTCGGCGCGGCCGCCGTCCTCGTCAGCGATGCCTCGGTCGACGTCTACAACCCCAAGGTGGTGCGGTCCACCGTCGGCGCGCTCTTCCACCTGCCGGTGAGCGTGGGCGCGCCGGTGGAGGAGGTGCTGGCCGAGTGCCGCGCGGCCGGCATCCGGCTGCTGGCCGCGGACGGATCGGGCCAAACTGCTCTCCCCGACGCCGACCTCACCGGCCGGCACGCCTGGGTGATGGGGAACGAGGCCTGGGGACTGTCGCCCGAGGTGCTCGCCGCGTGCGACCAGCGCGTGGGCATACCCATCGCGCGGGCGGAGTCGCTGAACCTGGCGATGGCCGCCACCGTCTGCCTGCACGCCTCCGCGAGCTCCCGCCCCTCCTGACCCCCTCCCCACCGAGCGTCGCTCGTGGTTGTCCTGGACCGGACCGAGCGTCGCTCGTGGTTGTCCTATACCGGACCGAGCGTCGCTCGTGGTTGTCCTATACCGGACCGAGCGTCGCTCATGGTTGCTGATCGAGGGCTGGCGTCACCACGGGCGACGCTCGGTGGGCCGTGTGGCAACCACAGGCGACGCCCGGTGGGCCGTGTGGCAACCACAGGCGACGCCCGGTGGGCCGTGTGGCAACCACGGGCGACGCTCGGTGGGCCGTGTGGTAACCACGGGCGACGCCCGGTGGGCCGTGTGGCAACCACAGGCGACGCTCGGTGGAGTGTCGGACGAAACCCGGTCGAGGGTCCGCCGGGCTCGCACCTAGACTGGCCGCCGTGTCTGCAGCCGATGCCCCCGATCCGACCGACGGTATGCCTGCCCCCGACGGTGACGGGAGTGCCGGCGAGGGCGGCGCGCAGGACCTGAGCCAGGAGTCGATCGAGGGGCACGTCGCGGCCGCGCTGCGCGCCGTCGGCGCGGCGGGCGACCTCGACGAGCTCAAGCAGGCCCGCCTCGCCCACGCGGGTGACCGGTCCCCGCTGGCCCTGGCCAACCGGGCGATCGGTGGGCTGCCGGGCTCGGAGAAGGCCGCGGCGGGCAAGCTCGTCGGCCAGGCGAGGGGGAAGGTCAACCAGGCGCTGGCCGCGCGGCAGGTCGAGCTGGAGGCGGAGCGGGACGAGCGCATCCTCGTGGACGAGGCGATGGACCTGACGGTCGCCCCGGGGCGGCGCCCCCTGGGCCGTCGGCACGTCCTGACCGTGACCGCCGAGCGGATGGCGGACGCGATGGTCGGCATGGGCTGGGAGATCGCCGAAGGCCCCCAGGTCGAGGCCGAGTGGTTCAACTTCGACGCGCTGAACTTCGACAAGGACCACCCGGCCCGGCAGATGCAGGACACCTTCTTCGTCGACCCGGCCAAGGCCGGGCTGGTGCTGCGCACCCACACCTCACCCGTCCAGGCGCGCTCGCTCATCGAGCGCGGTGTCCCGCTCTACGTCGCCGTGCCGGGCAAGACGTTCCGGACCGACGAGCTGGACGCCACGCATACCCCGGTGTTCCACCAGCTGGAAGGGTTGGCCATCGACGAGGGGCTGACCATGGCCCACCTCAAGGGCACCCTGGACCGGCTCGCCGAGGGGATGTTCGGCCCCGGCATCGTCAGCCGCCTCCGCCCGGCCTACTTCCCGTTCACCGAGCCCAGCGCGGAGATGGACTTCCGCTGCTTCGTCTGCCGGGGCGTCGCCACCGACCCCGCGTGCCGGACGTGCGGCGGCACCGGCTGGATCGAGTGGGGCGGCTGCGGGATGGTCAACCAGAACGTCCTCCGCGCGTGCGGGGTCGACCCGGACCGCTACCAGGGCTTCGCCTTCGGCATGGGGGTGGAGCGGACCGCGATGTTCCGCCACGGCATCGCGGACATGCGGGAGATGATCGAGGGAGACGTGCGCTTCAACGCGCAGTTCGGGATGGAGATCTGATGCGGGTTCCGGTCGACTGGCTGGGTGAGTACGTCGCGCTGCCCGAGGGTGTCACCGGCGAGCAGATCGCCGCCGACCTGGTGGCGGTGGGCCTGGAGGAGGAGGGCCTGCACACCAGCGGCGTCGGAGGCCCGCTCGTGGTCGGGCGGGTGCTGGAGCTCACGCCCGAGGAGCAGAAGAACGGCAAGACCATCAACTGGTGCCAGGTCGACGTGGGGGACAGCAACGGCACCGGCGAGCCGCAGGGCATCGTGTGCGGCGCGCACAACTTCGCCGTCGGCGACCTGGTCGCGGTGATCCTGCCGGGCGGCACGCTGACGACCCCCCAGGGTCCGCTCACGATCAGCGCGCGGAAGACCTACGGCCACATCTCGGCGGGCATGATCTGCTCGGTCCGCGAGCTGGGGATCGGTGAGGACCACGACAGGATCCTGGTGCTGCCCCGTCTGCTCCCGGCGGAGGTCGTCGCCGGGCTGTCACCCGGTGACGACCTGATCCGGGTGCTCGGACTCGACCGGGAGACCGTCGAGGTCAACGTCACCCCGGACCGCGGCTACTGCTTCTCGATCCGCGGCATCGCCCGCGAGTACTCCCACTCCACGGGCGCCGCATTCACCGACCCCGCCTCGCTGCCCGTCGATCCCGGCGTCGGGGAGGGGTATGCGGTCCGTCTCGCGGACGACGCGCCGCTCGAGGGTGTGCCGGGGTGCGACCGCTACCTGGCACGGATCGTGCGCGGGATCGACCTGACCCGCACCACCCCGGAGTGGATGGCACGCCGGCTGACCGAGGCGGGGATGCGTCCGATCGGCCTGGCCGTGGACGTGACGAACTACGTCATGCTCGCCCTCGGTCAGCCGCTGCACGCCTTCGACCTCGACACCCTCACCGGGCCGATCGTGGTGCGCCGCACCCGCCCCGGGGAGCGGCTCACCACCCTGGACGACGTGGATCGCGCGCTCGACCCGGAGGACCTGCTGATCACCGACGGCGGCGAGCGCATCCTCGCCCTGGCCGGCGTCATGGGCGGTGAGGACGGCGAGGTGACCCCGGGGCAGACCACGGACGTGCTGATCGAGGCCGCCCACTTCGACGCCCGCACCGTCGGTCGCACGGCCCGCCGGCACAGGCTGTCCAGCGAGGCCGCCAAGCGGTTCGAGCGGGGCGTCGACCCCGACGTCACCGCGGCCGCGGCGCAGCTGGCCGTCGACCTCCTGGTCGAGCACGGTGGCGGCACCGCCGACCCGGCGATCGCCGACGTCGACCAGCGCGCGGACCGCCCGGCCATCGATCTCGACCTCACCATGGCGACCCGCTACGTCGGGGTGAACTACTCCTTCGACCGGGTGCGTGCGCTGCTGACGCTGATCGGCTGCGAGGTGGTGGACACCCAGGATCCGCAGCGGGTCTCGGTGCTGCCACCCAGCTGGCGGCCAGACCTGACCGACGCACCCACCCTGGTGGAGGAGGTCGCCCGGGTCGACGGCTACGACAAGATCCCCTCCGTGGTGCCCCGCGCCGTCGGAGGTCGCGGGCTGACGCACGCCCAGCGCTCCCGGAGGGCGGTCGCCACCGCCCTCGCCGGGCAGGGGCTGCAGGAGGTGCTGACCTATCCGTTCGTGGGTGCCGACCGCTTCGACGAGCTGGGTCTGCCCGAGGACGATCCGCACCGGCGGACCACCCGGCTCGCCAACCCCCTGTCCGACGAGGCACCGCTGCTGCGGACCGCCCTGCTGCAGACGCTCCCGGAGGCCGTGCTGCGCAACGTGTCCCGCGGGAGCAGGGACGTGGCGCTGTTCGAGATCGACACGGTGACCCAGCCGGCGGGAGAGCTCCAGGCCCCGGTGCCAGGGGTCGGGGAGCTGCCCTCCGACGAGGTGCTCGCCGAGATCCGGGCCGCCGTCCCGGCCCAGCCGTGGCACGTGGCGGTGATGGCTGCCGGTCAGGCCGACCGTGCCGGCTGGTGGGGTCGTGGCCGCCCGGTGGACGTCGTCGACGTCGTCGGCTGGGCGCACGCCGTCGCGGACGCCCTGGGCGTGCCGGTCGAGCGTCGACAGGCCGAGCGGGCGCCGTTCCACCCGGGCCGGTGCGTCGAGCTGGTCCTGGCCGACGGGACCCGGGTCGGGTGGGCCGGCGAGCTGCACCCCCAGGTGGTGCAGCGTCTCGGCCTCCCCGCGCGCACCAGCGCCGCGGAGCTGGACCTCGACGTCCTGGTGGCCGCGAGCGACCACCGCACCCAGGTGGCCCCGCTGTCCACGCATCCGCTGGCGACCTCCGACGTCTCCCTCGAGGTCCCTCGTGGGGTGCGCTACGGCGACGTCGAGGAGTCCCTGCGCGCCGGGGCGGGGGAGCTGCTGGAGGCCATCGAGCTCTTCGACGTCTACACCGGCGACCAGGTGTCGCAGGACCGGCACTCGCTCGCCTTCCGGATGCACTTCCGTGCGCCGGACCGGACCCTGACGACCACCGAGGTGAACACCGCCCGGGACGCGGCGGTGGCACGGGCGAGCCAGGACCACGGGGCGGTGCAGCGGTGAAGGTCGCCCTCGTCACCGGGGCGTCCCGAGGGATCGGTGCGCTCGCGACGCGCACGCTGCTCGGGGCCGGGTGGACCGTGGTCGGGATGTCCCGGTCCGGGTCGGTCGACGACGGCGCCGAGGGTATGCCGTGCGACGTCACCGACGCCGACCAGGTCGCCCGCGGGGTCGAGCAGGTGCTCCGGCGGCACGGAAGGATCGACCTGCTGGTCAACAACGCCGGCCTGATCGAGACCGAGGTCCCGCTGTGGGAGTCGGACGTCGACGAGTGGTGGCAGGTGATGGTCACGAACGTGCGCGGGCCCTACCTGCTGACCCGGGCCGTCGTGCCGCACATGATCGCCGCCGGCGGCGGTCGGGTCATCAACATCAACTCCGGTGCCGGGACCCGGGAGCGGGCCGACCTCACCGCATACTGCGCGTCGAAGTCGGCCCTCGCCCGGATCACCGGTGGGGTGGCCCTGGCCGGCGCCGAGCACGGCGTCCGGGCCTTCGACCTCGCGCCCGGCGTCGTCGAGACCGACATGACGCACTCGATGCGGATGCACGAGGGGCGGACCGAGTGGACCGCGCCCGCGGACGTCGCCGACCTGCTGCTCGCCTTCGCCGCGGGCGAGCTCGACGGCTTCTCCGGGCGGATGGTCCGTGCCGGTGCAGACGACCTCGACACGCTGCGTGCGAGGTCGGCGTCGGCCGACGGACTGCCGGACGAGGCGCGGATGCTGCGGCTGATGCCGTGGGGCGAGGACGACCCGGTCGCCGGCTCGCGATGAGCGAGTTCGGTACCCGGCTGGCGTGGTCGGAGCTGCCGGAGGACCTCCACCGCTGGGCCGCGGCGGCGCTCGGTGCGCCGGTCACGACGGCCGTCTCGCAGCCCGCGGGATTCTCTCCCGGCTCCGCCGACCGGGTGGGGACGGCGGGCGGGCGCCGGGCCTTCGTCAAGGCGGTGAGCACCGCACAGAACCCCGACACGCCTGGGTTGCACCGACGGGAGGTGGCGGTGCTGCGCAGCCTCGCGGACGAGGGCGTGGAGGTGGCGCCCGCACTCATCGCCGCCTACGACGACGGCACCTGGGTCGCTCTCCTGACCGAGGAGGTCGACGGGCGACATCCGCACGAGCCCTGGACCGATGCCGACCTGGAGGCGGCCATGGCCGCGTTGAGCGAGATCGGCCGGCACCGGGCGCCGGCCTCGTGGCCGGACCTGGGGGACGAGCTGGAGGTGGAGTTCGCCAGCTGGGCGCGGCTGCGGCAGGTCGCGCCGGACGGGCTCGACCCGTGGGTCGCCGGCCATCTCGAGGAGCTGCACGACCTGTCCCGACGGACGAGCGCCCGGCTGTCCGGGGAGTCCATCGCCCACACCGACACCCGGGCGGACAACCTGCTCGTCCAGCGCGACGGCCGGGTCCGCGTCGTGGACTGGCCGTGGGCCAGCCGCGGCGCCCCGTGGTTCGACGCCAGCGCGCTCCTCGTCGACGTGTGGTGGGCCGGTGCCGTGGACCTTGGGCGGCACCTCCCCGCGATCGAGGCCCTCGGGGCCACCCACGAGGACGTCACCGGGGTCGTCGCCGGTCTCGGCGGCTTCCTCCTCGACGCGGCCCGACGGCCCCCGACGCCGGGTCTGCCGACGCTGCGCGCCTTCCAGCAGTCGCGCGGTGAGGCGGCGGTGCGGCTGCTGCAGGCCCTGTGGGACGGGCGCTGACCGGTGCCTCGCGGCCCGGACCTGGGAGTCAGGCGGTGCGGGCCTCCAGCTCGGCGACCAACCGCCGTCTCGCCGTCGCGCGGTAGGACTCCTCGACCAGCTCGGCGACCTCCTCCCAGTCCGTCTCGTCGTCGAGGTCGACACCGACCCACCCGCTGGGTCCCAGGTAGGCGGGTCGGTAGCAGCGGGGCTCCTCCAGCAGGGCCTGCGCCTCGTCCGGGTGGGGCTTGACCACGAGCGAGGTCGGGTGCTGCTGGTAGGCACCGTCCACCTTGATCGAGGCCCCGAAGTAGGCGAACACCTTGTCGGTGTAGAAGGCCGGGTGTCCGTGGCTGATCTTCTCCGCCGCCCCGGGCAGCGCCAGGCAGAGGGCCCGGAGACGGGTCAGGATCGGGCTGTCGAGATCGACCATGAGCGGGTGCGCCATGTCCGGACGCTAGTCGGTCCCACCGACACTCGAGGCGAACGCATACTCATGCAGTGGACGGTATAGTCGTGCATCGTGACCTCCATACCCATGACCCGCGCGGCGCGCCACCAGCGCATCACGGACCTGCTGGAGCGGCACGCGGTCGGGTCGCAGGGTCAGCTGCTCGACCTGCTCGGCGAGGACGGCATCACCGTGACCCAGGCGACGCTGTCGCGCGACCTGGTGGACCTGGAGGCGGTCAAGGTGCGTCGGGGGCGGCAGCTGGTCTACGCCGTGCCCGGCGAGGGCGGGGACGCGACGCCGCGTCCCGCGCAGGACGCGGTCGAGGTCAGCCACCGGCTCGCACGGCTGTGCCAGGAGCTCCTGGTCAGCGCGCGCTCGGTCGGCAACCAGGTGGTGCTGCGGACACCGCCCGGGGCGGCGCAGTTCCTGGCCTCGGCCATCGACCGCAGCGACGCCCCGGACATCCTCGGCACGATCGCCGGCGACGACACCATCCTGGTCATCACCACCCTCCCCGACGGCGGTCCGGGCACGGCGGAGCGGCTGCTCGGCCTCGCGGCGGAGCCCGAGCACTGAGGGCCGACGGTCGTCGGGGACAATGACTCCATGACCGTGAGCCTGTGGGGAGGCCGCTTCACCGGCGGCCCCAGTGATGCCTTGGCCGCTCTGAGCAAGAGCACCCACTTCGACTGGCGGCTGGCGCCCTACGACCTCGCCGGGTCGCGGGCCCATGCCCGGGTGCTGCACCGCGCCGGCCTGTTGTCGGACGAGGACCTGGCGACGATGCTGGAGGGTCTGGGCCGGCTCCGGCAGGACGTGGACTCGGGTGCCTTCGTCCCGGCCGAGACCGACGAGGACGTCCACACAGCGCTGGAGCGCGGCCTCATCGACCGGGCCGGTCCCGAGGTCGGCGGACGCCTGCGTGCCGGCCGGTCCCGCAACGACCAGGTCGCGGCACAGTTCCGGATGTACCTCCGGGACCAGGCCAGGCTGCTCGGCAGCAAGGTCCTGGCGGTGGTCCAGGCCCTGGTCGACCAGGCGGCGGCGCACCCGGAGGTCGCGATGCCCGGTCGCACCCACCTCCAGCACGCGCAGCCGGTGCTGCTGGCCCATCACCTGCAGGCGCACGCGTGGGCGTTGCTGCGGGACGTCGAGCGGCTGGTCGACTGGGACCGGCGGGCGGCGGTCTCGCCCTACGGCTCCGGCGCCCTGGCCGGGTCCTCGCTGGGCCTGGACCCGGTGTCGGTCGCCCACGACCTCGGTATGCCGCGGGCGTCGGAGAACTCCATCGACGGCACTGCGGCGCGTGACTTCGCCGCCGAGTTCTCCTTCGTCATGGCGATGGTGGGGGTGGACCTGTCCCGCCTGAGCGAGGAGGTCGTCCTCTGGGCGACGGCAGAGTTCGGCTTCGTGACGCTGGACGACGCGTTCTCCACCGGCTCGAGCATCATGCCGCAGAAGAAGAACCCGGATGTCGCGGAGCTGGCCCGGGGCAAGTCCGGACGACTCATCGGGGACCTGGCCGGCCTGCTGGCCACGCTCAAAGGACTGCCCCTGGCCTACAACCGGGACCTCCAGGAGGACAAGGAGCCCGTCTTCGACGCCGTCGACACCCTCGAGGTGCTGCTCCCCGCGGTCTCGGGCATGGTCGCGACCCTCACCTTCCATCCCGAGCGGCTGGAGGAGCTCGCGCCCCAGGGCTTCTCGCTGGCGACGGACGTCGCCGAGTGGCTGGTGCGGGACGGCGTGCCGTTCCGGGTGGCCCACGAGGTGGCTGGGTCCTGCGTGCGCGCCTGCGAGGAGCGCGGGATCGGGCTCGAGGACCTCAGCGACGAGGACCTCCGGGCGATCAGCGAGCACCTGGGACCCGGTGTGCGCTCCGTCCTGACCGTGCCGGGCTCGCTGGCCTCGCGGAACGCCCACGGGGGCACCGCGCCGGTGCGGGTCACCGAGCAGCGTGCGCACCTGCTCAAGCAGATCGCGCAGCTGCGGCACTGGGTCGGTGAGATGCCGGCGATCCGCGACTGAGCGACGACCGTGCCCGCGCGCGAGCCCGTCATGACCGTCTCCGGCGAGCCCGGACGTCGCTGGACGAGGGACGCGCTGGCCCTTCCCGTCCTGCAGGTGGCGCCCGGGCTGCTGGGCTCGCTGCTGACCCATGACGGCGTCACGGTGCGGCTCACCGAGGTCGAGGCGTATGCCGGCCAGGAGGACCCGGGGTCGCACGCATTCCGCGGCCCGACCCCGAGGACCGAGGTGATGTTCGGTGCGGCGGGGCACCTGTACGTCTACCTCAGCTACGGGGTGCACCGTTGCGTCAACGTCGTCACGGGGGAGCCGGGCAGCGCCTCGGCGGTGCTGCTGCGGGCGGGTGAGGTCGTGGACGGAGCTCGCGTCGCGCGCGCGCGCCGGCTGGCCGTGCGCTCCGGCGTCGTGCCGGGACGCGACCTGGCCCGAGGTCCGGGGAACCTGGCCCGGGCCCTTGGGCTCGGCGCGGACCACGACGGGGTGGACCTGCTCGAGGTCGGGGGACCGGTCGACCTCCGGCACGGGCCGGCTCCGGCGCCGGGGGAGGTGCGTCGCGGCCCGCGGGTGGGCGTGAGCGGGCCCGGTGGCAGCGCCGAGCGCTTCCCCTGGCGGTTCTGGCTCCGGTCCGAGCCGTCGGTGTCGGCATACCGCGCCGCACGTCTCCCGAGCCGCGCCACCTCGCGGCACTAGGCTGAGCACTCGACCTGGTGCGGCCGCTGCGCCGCGCCTCCTCCAGCGGAAGGACCCGGAGCGGTGACGAACATCCTCGACGAGCTGCAGTGGCGCGGCCTGGTGGCACAGACCACCGACGAGACCGCCCTGCGCACGGCACTCGGCGCGGGGCAGGTCACCGTCTACTGCGGCTTCGACCCCACCGCGCCCTCGCTGCACTTCGGCAACCTGGTGCAGCTCGTCGTGCTGCGGCACCTGCAGCGGGCCGGCCATCGGGTCATCTGCCTGGTCGGCGGGTCCACCGGGCTGATCGGTGACCCCAAGGCGTCCGCGGAGCGGGTGCTCAAGACCAAGGACGAGGCCGCGGCCAACGTGGCCCGGATCCAGGAGCTGGTGCAGCCGTTCCTGGAGTTCGACGGACCCAACCCGGCCATCATGGTGAACAACCTGGACTGGACGGCCCCGATGAGCGCCCTCGACTTCCTCCGTGACATCGGCCAGCACTTCCGGGTGAACCAGATGATCCGCAAGGACGCGATCGCGGCACGGCTGGAGAGCCAGGACGGCATCAGCTACACGGAGTTCAGCTACCAGCTGCTGCAGGGGCTGGACTACCTCCACCTGTTCCGGGAGTACGGCTGCACCCTGCAGACCGGGGGCCAGGACCAGTGGGGGAACCTCACCGCGGGCGTGGACCTCATCCACCGGGTCGAGGGCGAGTCCGTGCAGGTGCTGACCACGCCCCTGCTGACCGACGAGGATGGCAACAAGTACGGCAAGTCGGAGGGCAACGCGATCTGGTTGTCCGCGGACATGACCAGCCCCTACGCCTTCTACCAGTACTGGATCAACGTCGCCGACAGCGAGACCGGCAAGCTGCTGCGCGTCTTCAGCGACCGGGGAGCGGAGCAGGTCGAGGCGCTGGAGGAGTCCGCACGAGAGCGACCCCACCTGCGCGAGGCCCAGCGGGCGCTGGCCGCCGACGTCACCACCCTGGTCCACGGCCCTGCCGCCACGGAGCAGGTGCAGACCGCGAGCCAGGTGCTGTTCGGCAAGGGTGACCCCGCAGCGCTGGAGCCGAGCACCCTCCGCGACGCCACGGCAGAGCTGCCCGGCGCGGCGGTGGCCGTCGGGACGCCGGTCGTGGACGCAATGGTCGCGACCGGCCTGGCCGACAGCAAGGGAGCAGCCCGCCGGTTGATCGGCGAGGGAGGCGTGAGCGTCAACAACGCCAAGGTGGAGGAGGTCGAGCAGCGGCTCGGCGACCCCGACTTCCTGCACGGCCAGGTGGCGCTCCTCCGGCGTGGCCGCAAGAGCCTGGCCGCGGCACGAAAGGCTTCCTGACCTGCGGATTTGTGGTGCCCTCAGGTCGTGACCTAGAGTTGACCCTCGCCGCACCGACAGGGAGGCACGGACACCGACAGGTGGCCGGTCCCGGGTTCGGCACCGCGCATCCCGACCACCGAGGCAGACGCCCCAGGCGGATTTGACTCGCAGAAGTCAGGGTGCGTAGCCTTGGAGAAAGCCGCGGACATCACGGCGCGAAAGCGCTTGGATCATGGTGTGTGTCCGATTCTTGAGAACTCAACAGCGTGTTTGTTTTTTGATGCCATTTTGTTTGTGCCATGATGCGTGTG
>NZ_VSLG01000016.1 GCF_008919445.1 Serinicoccus kebangsaanensis
TCCGGGGCTCGGCCGCGTCGACCACCGACCCCTTGGCCGGTCGCTGGTACACCGGAGGCCCGGACGCAGCCAGCGCCCTCTTCACAGTGTTCTTCGAGCACCCCATCACCCGCGCGATCGCCTTGATCGGCATGCCCTCCGACCGGTGCAACCGGCGAACCTTCGCCCAGTCCTCCACGTTCAACACCCGCTTCCTCCTGTCCTCGTCGACGAGGACAGGATCTCGGCAGGGGTGAACCGCCCCGGCAAGTCCGGAGACTTTCTAGTTTGAGACTCCAGCGATCGCTGGGTCTGGTGGTGAGCGTAGTGCGCCTGCTCTGCCTCGGCGGGAGTGAGGTCGTCGCAGTACTCGTGGGGGCGGCGGTGGTTGTACCAGTCGACCCACTCGGCGGTGGCGAGCTCGAGGTCGTCGAGGCCCTTCCACGGGCGGTGCTTCTTGATCAGTTCGGTCTTGTAGAGCCTGATGATCGATTCGGCCAGGGCGTTGTCATACGACGATCCGACTGCCCCGGTTGAGGGCTTGATCCCAGCGGTGTCGAGCTTCTCGGAGTAGGCCACCGAGAGGTACTGGCTGCCGTGATCGTGATGAGCGATCAGCCCGGCCAGGTCCCGGCCATCGCGGCCGCGGACCCAGATCCCCTGCGCGACCGCGTCCACGACGAGTTGGCTGGCCATCGTGGTCGCTACCGACCAGCCGAGGATCCGTCGAGCGTAGGCATCGATGACGAACGCGGTGTAGCACCAGCCCGACCACGTCGAGCAGTAGGTGAAGTCCGCGACCCACAGACGGTCGGGTGCCAGGGGTGCGAAGTTGCGCTCGACCAGATCCAACGGCTTCGCCGTCCGCGGGTCGCTGATCGTGGTCTTCTTGACCTTCCCCCGGATCGCTCCGACCAGCCCAAGGTCGCCCATCAGCCGTTCCACGGTGCACCGCGCGATCGGCAGCGCGTCGGCCGGGCGTTCACGGTTCAGCGTCAGCCAGACCTTCCGGGCGCCGTAGACGCCGTAGTTCGACGCATGGACCGCCGCGATCTTGGGCTTGAGCTCTTCGTCACGCAGCTCGCGCGCGGTCGGTCTGCGTCCGCGGTGTTCGTAGTAGGTCGCAGGGGCGATCTTGACGCCGAGCTCGGTGAGCCCGGCGCAGATCGACTCGACACCCCAGCGCAGACCCTGCCCGTCGGCGTCCTCGTGGCGTTCACCGACGTGCTCGTCGATGTAGCGCACGATCAGCGCAGTGGCCGGTCGAGTTCGGCGATGCTCCTATGTCAAGGCCGGCGTCTCAGGCAGCCTGCTGGATGTGTGCGGAGGCTGGGATCTGGTCGGCGCGCAGAGCGGAGTAGATGGCGTCGGAGAGTCTTCGACGCAGCAGTCGCAGAGCGGCGACGCGGTCCTTGCCGCGGGCTTCGGCCTTGGCCAGGTAGGCCCGGCCGGGTCCGACGCCGCGCGCCTGGGTGAGGGCGATCATGTGCAGGGCGTAGTTCATCTGACGGTTGCCGCCGCGGTTGAGGCGGACTTTGCCGGCCGAGGCGCCGGACCACACCGGCACGGGCGCGGTGCCGGTGAACCGGGCGAAGGCGTCCTTGTCCCGGAACCGGTGGACACCGGCAGTCTCGCCGATGATGACCGCGGCAGAGAACACGCCGCAGCCGGGCAGCGACAGCAGCGTCGGTGCTTGGTCCGCCACCAGGATCTTGAGCTCCTTCTCGATGTCCTTGATCTCCTCGCTGAGGTCAGCGATCCGGACCAGGAGCTTGCGTGCCAGGCGGACGACGATGCCGTCCCGGGTGTCGAGGAAGGCCTCGACGCGGGCCCGGGTGTTGGCCTGACGCAGGCTGCGGGACGGCAGCGACAGATCGGGGTCCAGCTCGTGCAGCTGCCAACGCAGCTGGCAGCACGCGCGGGTGCGCTGCATGACCAGGTCACGGCGGTAGTCGGACAGCAGCTTGACCTGACGGGCGGGGCCGTCGAGCTCAGCGACCGGCAATCCTGGGTGACGCAACGCAGCCACAGCGACGGCCTCGGCGTCGATCGGGTCGGACTTGCCCGGTGTCCGCGCCCCGCGGCGCGCACCGGCCATCAGCCGGGTCGGAACCCGCACCACCCGCTGGCCGGCCCGCAGGAGGTCGCCCTCCAGTCTGCGGGTCAGGTGCCGGCAGTCTTCCAGGGCGAAGGTGACGTCCTCGAACTGTGCCGCCCAGGTCAGCAGCTGCAGGTGCCCGTCGGTGTTGGCGCGCAGCGTGCACCCGCCCAGGCGTCGGCCGACGTCGTCGACGGCGACGAAGGTGTGGGTGCGTTTGTGGGAGTCGGTGCCGATCATCACCATGGCGGTGGACCTCCTGGTCGATACTGGGATGGACGTCCTGGTCGCCGGGTGCGGCGGGCACGCCTCAATCCAGCCCGGAGCAGGCTCCTATCAAGCCACGTCACGCCCGACGGCCAGGGCGTCCGGCCGAGCCGCACATCGGACGAGCAGCCAACGACGGGTCTCCGCCGCAGCAGCGAAAAAAGGAGCGAACCCGACCGGACCCCATCAGCGTGCCATTGACACGAAGAAACTCGTGGCCGCCTTCAGGATCGCGTTGGCGCGCTTCAATTCGGCGTTCTCCCGCTTGAGCCGCTTCAGCTCCGCCGACTCCTCGGTCGTCATCCCGGGCCGCTGGCCGGCATCGACCTCGGCCTGGCGGTACCACTTCCGAACCGTTTCCGGTGTGCCGACACCGAGCAACTCGGCGACCCTACTCATCGCTGCCCACTCCGACTCGTGATCGGGCCGGATCTCGGTGACCATCCGGACCGCGCGATCCCGCAGCTCGGCCGGGTACCTCTTCGACGTACTTCCTGACATGACTCCATCCTTCCCAAGGAACGGAGTCTCCGGACTCGCCGGGGCGGTTCAGGGTCAGGTTTCACCTGCGGTCAGGGGGTCAGTTTTTACGTGCCGTCGACAAGCTGGCATTCCCTTGATGCCAGTGGCACTGCGGGCGCGTCCGCGATGGATCACGGGCGGCCGCCTACCGGAACTCAAAACTCATCGTGTCCTCCGCACGCCCCCTTTTGACTAGGCCAAAGACGTGACAAGGTGCACGCATGCCAGATCTCTTAGAAGACGCGTGCAGATTGCTCGGCGTGTCTGTCGTACGGCCCCTCATTGACGGGGGGCAGAAGCAAGTCCACGTTGTCGCCGATCCGTTCGGGCACTGGCATGTCCTCAAACTGATCGACCTCCGCGCGGCGGCCGACCCAGCCGCGCTGGAACGGGCGAGAAGGGAGGTTGCGCTCCTCGGCAACTTGGACCACCCGAACGTCGTGAAGGTGTCCTCAGCCTTTGTGGAGATCGGGACCCCGGTGACGGCGGTGTGCTGGTTGGAGGAGTTCCTGAATGGTCAGGATCTACGCTATGCGGGCTCGCGCTGGGGCGCCGAGGAACTGCTGGCGTTAGGTAAAGACGTCTCTGCGGGGCTGGGAGAACTTCACCGCAACCGTGTGATCCACCGCGACCTGAGTCCGGGCAACATACAACTCCTCAGCGATAATCGGTTTGTCGTCATGGATCCTGGCTTTGCGAAGCACACGCTGAGAAGCGGTCTTACAGTAGGCGGGCAGCCAGGTACTCCAGGATTCATGACACCCGAACACCTCCAGAGCTACTCAGGAGCCCCAACGGCAGCGTCGGACGTCTTTGGATGTGCCGCATTGGTGTACTACGCCGCCACTGGTTCCTCTCCGGTCCCGTACAAGGGCGATGACGTCGACTATATGCGTCGTTTGCGCGGAGCCACCCACATACCACTTAGCGCTGCACGACCGGACTTAGAGTCCGGTTTCGTTGCTGTTGTCGAGCGAGCCTTGCATCCGCAACCGGCCCGTCGATACAGAAACGGAGCAGCGCTCAGATCCGCATTGGAAGAGGCTGAGTTGCTTTGGTAACCTTTCTGCAGGACACTGCACGGAACAATCTGATCTCGTGGACGGCGGAGGCGGTCCGCCTAGGCTTTGCGCGAGGGGCGATGTTGTCGCCTTTCTCCTCGCCACGCGAAGGAAACGGGTTCAAGCGATCAGCAATAGATACGTCTGAGTCGATCCGGACTGCTGGCGGGGAGTTCTGGTTCGATCCGATGACACACGCCCTTAACATGCCTAGGGCGGGGGACTTTCGGTTTTATGACGGATGGCCTCTTTGGAGCGATACTCGTGGAGAATTAGTAACGGCTGAGCACCAGCGAGACCATATAAGGCGCGTCTACGATATCCAGGATGGCCTGGGCTCGCCGCGACTGGCACCGACAGTCTTGGTTTCATACCCGGATACGCCGCAGAGTCAGTTGGCGCTCATTCTCGCGGGCGAGGCGGTTACCGAGGATGGAGGCGCATGGGTTGCCATTGCGGGCGACCAGCAATTTTGGACGTCCGGAGCCGAGTTGGATGCGCATATTGGCGCTCTTGACCAATTGGAGCCCGGCGGCTGGCTTCTGACAGTCTCCCGCTCGGATAACGCAATGCCTCCCGGCGCCACGTCCGACGAGATTTACGGGCTTATGCGAAGCGTCTACGCTTTGAGTAGGGACAGGCCGGTGCGAGTTGCTTTCGGGGACTTGAGCGCCCTCCCAGCGATCGCGGCCGGTGCAGAAAGTCTCGGCACCGGTTGGGATATGAGGCAACGCATATGCGCCTATCAAGACTTTGAGGAGCGCCTAGGCGATGCGCCGGGAGGAGGCTGGTATCAGCGCCCCACCCTTGCGGGGCTTCTGGGAGGGCTTGCACAAGGCGAGTACCGGGTGCTCCAATCAGAGGATCCAGAGAGGGCCCGAGCTTTGACCCCAGGCACAATTGGGCCACGGCCGGGCCAGGCCTTTATGCACCACGCCTCAGTGCTTGCTGGCGTTATCTCGGAACTCGCGCCACTCCAAGACCGGGATCGCGTCGAGGCGCTCAGAGCGCGCTACGTCGCTGCGGGGGCGGAGTGGCCCGAAGTGCAGCGAATTACTCATACGCGCCTAGGCTACGCCAATTGGATACAACCGCTACTCGCCGGCGTGGACGCCTTCATGGCTGCCGAGGGCTGGGTCTGATCCGATAGCCGCAAACAGATGTTCGAAACCTCGTAGCCGCTGAGGGAACTTCTGCTTGCGGGGTTGGGGTTTCAGCAGCCAGCCACTGGGCAGGTAGAGTCCCGCTCCCTCATGCTCTAGTGCTTCTTGGGCGCGCAGAGTAGCGGTTTGTCCTAACTGCCCCATAACCACGATATAGTTATCTGCCCAGGTTCGATAGGAGCGACCCTGCCGGATGGCGCGTTGCCATCCAGTTACTTTGGCCTCGATCGCGTATAGTGTGCCGGTCGGACTGAATGCTGGGTGCCGCACGAGGGAGCCTCCGTCAGTAAATTGAATCGCGCCTGATCTCGTCAATCGAGACAAAACCGAGTCGATGTCCGCGGTTTGCCATGCGAGTCTATTCGCAACGGTCCTCACTGACAGGGGTCTGTGAGGCATCAACACTGACAGGACTGTGCAATCAATCTCTGATAAGACGGGGGGAACTCCTGATGCCATCCTTGAGGCCAACCATTGACCGCAGTTGACCGCTGCGACAAAGTCAGGCAAGCCGAGCGGGCTTGGCATCTCTGGGACGAGGAGGATGTGTTTCGCACCCGGGAGGGCGGTCGCGACCTTGCGCACGAATGGGTGAAGCGAGCGCTCGTCGATTGGTTCGAAGCGTCTACCGCCTAGGGACGTGCTCGGGCGGACTACTTGCAGTGTCATGCTGACGTGCACGCAAGTGCGATCAGTGACGGTGGTGTCGGCATGGGCAACGTGGACATTGCACCATTGTGCGCCAGGGGGTTTCCTGTTGGCGCAGGGCGGCTGGAGCTCCCACGTTCGTGCCGGAGACGTTGTCGGTTCGCTCAACCTCCCACAACTCCGCGCGGGTCTCTTAGGTGACGGCCACGACGACGGGGACTGCTGCACGCACAGGTGACATCTATTCTGTGGTGCCGAACCCGGTATCCGCTCATCGGCATGAGCGGTCTGTCACGACCCTGGGACGTCCTGACTGCCAAAGCACTGAGAGAGGACCTCCGAGTTTCGGGCCGGGGGAGCGCCGTGTTACCGGCTATTTGTCGATGGGGAGATCACGGGTCCGGCATGGGCCTCTCTGCGAGAGAACTCAGCCGAGCACGTCCGCGACGGTGACGGACGGCATACCGAACGCGTCACCGACCGCCGGGTAGGTGAGCTGCCCGGCGTGCGTGTTCAGACCGAGTGCCAGTGACGGGTTGTCCGTCAGCGCGGCGCGCCAGCCCTTCTCGGCGAGCTGCACGGCATACGGCAGGGTCGCGTTGGTCAGCGCCCACGTCGAGGTGTGGGGCACGGCGCCGGGCATGTTGGCGACGCAGTAGTAGAGCGAGTTGTGCACGGGGAAGGTCGGGTCGGCGTGCGTGGTGGGGCGGGAGCCCTCGAAGCAGCCACCCTGGTCGATCGCGACGTCGACGAGCACCGACCCCGGCTTCATCGTGGCCACCATGTCGTCGGTCACCAGCTTCGGTGCCTTCGCGCCGGGGATGAGCACCGTGCCGATGACCATGTCGGCCTCCGGCACCAGCTCGGTGATGGTGAGGTTGTTGGAGGCCAGCTGCTTGACCTGGTTGTCGAACCGCCAGAAGAGGGTGCGCAGCTTGTCCAGGTCGGTGTCCAGGATGGTGACGTCGGCACCCATGCCGAGCGCGATGTTGGCGGCGTTCTGCCCCGCGACCCCACCGCCGAGCACCAGCACCTTGGCGTTCGCGACGCCACCGATGCCGCCCATGAGCACGCCACGACCACCCTGCGCCTTCATCATCGTGTGCGCCCCCACCTGCGGAGCCAAGCACCCGGCGACCTCGGACATCGGATAGAGCAGCGGCAGCATCCCGCTCGGCAGCTGCACCGTCTCGTAGGCGATTGCCGTCGTGCGTGCCTCGATCAGCCGTCGCGTCAGCGGCTCGTCCGCCGCGAGGTGCAGGTAGGTGAAGAGGGTCAGGTCCTCCCGGAGATAGGCATACTCGCTCTCGATCGGCTCCTTGACCTTGAGCACCATCTCGCCGGCCGCCCAGGTGGCGTCCGGCCCGTCGACGATGGTCGCGCCCTGCGCGACATACTCCTCGTCGCTGATCGACGAGCCGATCCCCGCCCCCTGCTGCACGAAGACCTCGTGCCCCCGCCGCACCAGCTCGTGCACCCCGACAGGGGTGATGGCCACGCGGAACTCGTTGTTCTTGACCTCGGTCGGCACGGCGATCTTCATGGCCCCACTATGCCGTCCCTGCTCGACGCACAACACCCCTCCCTCAGGTCGCCGCGTCCCGCCACGGCACCTACTGTCGCCTCATGGACCTCTCCGGACGCACCCGATGACCGCCCTGCTCTGGCTGCGGCGCGACCTGCGCCGCGGCGACCACCCGGCCCTGCTGGCGGCGCGCGAGGCCTCCGAGGACGGCAGCGTCTGCGCGCTCTTCGTCCTCGACCCGCACCTGTGGGAGCGCGGCGGCCCGGTCCGCCGCGCCTGGCTCGCCGCGAGCCTGCACGCCGCGACGGAGGACTTCGACGGCCACCTGGTGATCCGGCACGGCGACCCGGAGAAGGTCGTGCCCGCCGTCGCCAAGGAGGTCGAGGCCACTTCGGTGCACGTGACCCGCGAGGTCACCCCCGCCGGTCGACGCCGGGACGAGCGGGTCGCGCAGGCGCTCAAGGACAAGGACATCGACTGGGTCGAGACCGGGACGCCGTATGCCGTGGGTCCCGGGCTGGTGCGCAACGGCTCGGGGGACCCCTACAAGGTGTTCACCCCGTTCCACCGGGCCTGGCACGACCACGGCTGGCCCGAGCCGGCGGCATACCCCCGGTCCCTGGACCTGGTCGAGGTCGACAGCCACCAGAAGGCCCTGGACATGCTCGACAAGGCGCTGCGCGAGGACGACCTGCCCACCCTCCCCGACGCGGGGGAGAAGGCGGCGCTGCAGCGGTGGCGCGACTTCCGCGACGAGGCGCTGGACGACTACGACGGCGACCGCGACAAGCCGGCGCTCGACGGCACCAGCCGGCTCTCGCCCTACCTCAAGATCGGCGCCATCCACCCCCGGACGATCCTCGCCGACCTCTCCTCCAAGCGGTCCCAGGGCGCGCAGACCTTCGAGCAGGAGATCGCCTGGCGCGAGTTCTACGCCGACGTGCTCTTCCAGGCGCCGAAGAGCGCGTGGGAGGACCTGCGCGACGCCCTCCCCGGCATGCGCTACGACGAGCCGACGGACGCGATCGAGGCGTGGAAGCAGGGCCGCACCGGATATCCCGTCGTCGACGCCGGCATGCGGCAGCTGCTCGAGGTCGGGTGGATGCACAACCGGGTGCGGATGATCACCGCCAGCTTCCTCACCAAGGACCTGCACGTGTGGTGGCCGGTCGGTGCCCGCTGGTTCCTCGACCGGCTGGTCGACGGCGACATCGCCTCCAACAACCACGGGTGGCAGTGGGTCGCCGGGACCGGCACCGACGCCTCGCCCTACTTCCGCGTCTTCAATCCGGTGACGCAGGGGGAGAAGTTCGACCCGACGGGCGACTACGTCCGCCGCTGGGTGCCCGAGCTGCGGCACCTGGAGGGCAAGGCCGCGCACCAGCCGTGGAACCAGGACGACGGCTACGACCACGACTACCCCAAGCCGATCGTCGACCACGCCGAGGAGCGCAAGGAGGCGCTGGCGCGGTATGACTCGGC
Source organism: Serinicoccus kebangsaanensis (assembly GCF_008919445.1). Classification (GTDB taxonomy): domain Bacteria; phylum Actinomycetota; class Actinomycetes; order Actinomycetales; family Dermatophilaceae; genus Ornithinicoccus; species Ornithinicoccus kebangsaanensis. Next base: position 8,746 of record NZ_VSLG01000016.1, read on the forward strand.
CCGGGGCGGGTGAGGTCGGGCGCCTCGCCGGAATGCCGCAGGACCGGCACCACGAGCGAGTCCTCGCCGTGATGGTTGGGCCGCGGGGTCGAGGGGAGGGTCCCAGCCGCCATCGTTCGAGCCTCGTCGGCGCGGGTCGGGTATGCCTGGGTCGGGCGACATCGTTGCAGGTCAGCGGGTCTGTCGGTGGCAGGTGGTGGAGTGTGTCCATGGGCGGGACGAGTGGTGGCGAGCAGGCAGGGGCAGACCCGTGGGTGGCCGCTGCCAATGCCGCTGCCGGGCCGCGGCCGTGGGAGAGCAAGACGGCGGTGGCGCAGTTGCGCGCGGTCGCGGATGGTAGCGGGGATCCTGTGGCCGAGGCGGCGCCGGTCGTGGTGCCGTTCGACGGGGACGACGCGTGGGCCGGGTTCGATGAGACCGAGGCGATGGATGCCGCCGCGTACCGGGAGTTGATGGACGATGTCGCCGCTGCCCTGGACGGTAGTGGCCATGACCTTCCTGCGCAGGAGCTGCAGGAGGGGCTGACGGGAGCCAGGCGCGGGCTGGCGCGGTCGTCGTTGACTGCGGACGAGGCGGTCACCGTCCTGGATGAGGGACTGGTGGGCGCGGTCGAGGCGGTCGGGGAGTTGACAACGCAGCTGGGCGCAGTGAGCTTCATCCTCGCGCGGGAGGCGGCATCGCGAGGTCTGCACACGGCTTTGTCGCTGTCCTTGGTGGACTGGTTGCGGGTGCGGTGCCCATGGATGTCGGTCCAGGACGCCACCCAGATGACCGCCATTGTCACGGCCGCCGGTGACCCGGCGATGGCCGCGATCGGGGACGCGGTTGCGGCCGGCAGGGTTCCGATCCACCGCGCCGCGTTGGTGGCGCGGACGATGAGCCGGCTGCGGTCGTCGTTGGAGGTGGATCAGGTGGAGGACTACACCGGCATCGCCGTCCGGGCGGCGGCTCGCAAGGACCTGTCGGACCGGGATCTGTCGAGGGTATGCCGGCGGCTGATCGAGGACCTGCTGGAGGAGAAGACGCCGGGTGCGCGGGACAGGGCCGCGCACGAGTTGAGATCGGTGACGAGCCGGAAGGTCGGGCGAGGGCTGACGCGGTTCACGATCGATGCGCCGGCTGGCGAGGCAGCGACGATCTCCGGGGTCCTGACGTCGGCCTTGGCGGCGCCTGCGCCGGTGAAGGACGCGCACGGTCAGATCACCGAGCCCGACCTGCGCTCGCCCGGTCAGCGCCGCTTCGACGCGTTGACGACGGTGATCAACCGGGGCGTCTCGAACCCAGGGGCCGGGCCATCGCAAGCCCGGTCCACGGTGATGCTGCTGATCCCGTTCGATCCGACCACGGGCGGGCCCGGCGGCGGTCCCGCATTCACGACCAACGGTGACTTCGTCCCGCCACGTGCGGCGGCGCAGCACGCCTGCGCGGGAGATGTGACGCCGGTGTGGGTCTCTCCCCATGGGGTGCCGTTGATGCTGGGAAAGACCTCGAGGTTCGCGACACCAGCGCAATGGAAGGCGTTGGCCGTGCGTGATGGCGGTTGCACCTTCCCCGGATGCAGTGCGCCCCCGCAGTGGTGCGACTCCCATCACGTGGAGCACTGGGCCCGCGGTGGTGAGACGGACCTGACGAACCTGGCTCTGCTGTGCGGGCGACATCACACGCACGTCCACCAGCACGATCTGAGCGCCACGATCCGTGGCGGCACGGTGACCTGGCACCTGTGACAACCACGCTCCACAGCCGGCCCCGACGGGCCGGCCTGCAGGCGTGCCTCAGGCATGCTCACCAGCCAGGCTCACCGACGTCGGCCCGAGTCGACCGCCTCGGTGGATCGCCAGGTGAGCGAGCGGCGTCAGGCTGCGGGCAGGTCGACGACCCGCACCATCGACCCGGTGAGCGCGGCGAGCAACGTGCTGGCCGGCGGCTGCTCCAGGTCCTCGCCGGAGCTGCGCAGGTAGTCCACGAGGTAGTCGCGGACCGGCCCGGCGTCCACCGTGTCCGGCACCGGCCCGGGGGTGAGCAGGCCGAGCAGCATGCCGTCGACCCGCGGGTGACCCGGTGCCACGGGCGGCTGGAAGTAGGGCACCTGCAGGGCGCGGACCCCGTGGCGGCGGTAGAACTCGACGCGTCGCCACGGGTCGCCGAAGCCGCGCTCACCGTGCTCTCGCGGGTCCTCGATCTCGATGAGCAGCATCGGCTCGTGCGCCCGCACCTGCTGCATCAGCATCGACCCCACCCCGCGGGCGCGACGGGTGGGGTGCGTGGCGAGGTAGGACAGCAGGGCGACCGGGGCGTCGACCGCCGCCGAGTCCACCATCGACAGCCCGACCGGTGCCCCGGCGTCCAGGGCGAAGAGCACCCGGCTGGTCGGCCGCTCGCGGGCCGCGACGAAGTCCTGCTCACCGACCAGCTCGTCGGCGGGGAAGGAGGGCGCCAGGACCTGGTCGTAGCAGTCCCGCCAGACCTGCACCGGCTGCGAGCTGCCCTCGACCAGATCAACCACGGACGCTCCTGCGATACCCGACGATGCCCCATACCGCCAACCCGACGATGGCCAGAGCATAGGCGACCAGCTCGACCCCGACCACGACCGCGGGCGTGCCCTCGGCGAAGAGCGAGTCGTTGAGGAAGCCGAAGAGGTCGGCGAGGGAGAACAGCGCGAGGACGTAGAGGACCAGCCCGACGACGTTCTGGTAGGACGCGGTGCGTGCCTCCTCCACCGCCGCCGCGTCGTCGCCCAGCTGGGTGTAGAGCTCGTCCAGCTCGGCGATACTCGTGTCCAGCTCGGCCTCGAGCCGCGCCGCGCCGCTGGTGTGCAGCAGGTTGTCCAGGATGTGCCGGTGCCCCGGTGACCGGGCCAGCTCCTCGGAGTGCAGGAGCGCCCGCTGCTGCCGGATGAGCGCACCGTGGTCGGCCAGCCGCAGCCGCAGCAGCCGCACCTCGTCGGTCTTGAGCACCTCGCCGGAGAGCCGCCTCCGCAGCATCTTGGTGGCCCCCTCCACCGCCTCCTGCACGTGCCCGTTCCACTGTCGGATGAGCGCGCGGGAGGACACGACGAACTCGATGAGCTCCCCGGTCCCGAGCAGCGACCAGTCGGGGAGGCCGGGGGTGTAGAGGCAGGTGCTGCGCGCGGTCTGGACGGCCAACGACTGCAGCGGCGCGAGCCGGCCGAGGAAGTTGGGCACCTCGGCGTCCGGGCCGGGGTCGTCGTAGCGCAACCACTCCTCCAGGCCGGCGGCGGTGCGTTCGACCGGGATGAGCAGCAGCGGGCCGACCGCCTCGAGGATCTGGGTGCCGGTGGCGTCGACGTCGCTCTCGCCGTCCGCCGCGCGGACGAAGGCCTCGGGCATGGTGATGATCGCGTGGGTGTCGATCCCCGGGTCGACGTGGCAGCGGAGCCGGTCCACGCCCAGCGGCACGTCCCAGTCGGACACCATCGCCACCGCGGCCGCGGCCAGCTGCCCGACGGACTCGTAGGCGGTGTCGCACCCGTCGACGAGGACGTCCTCGGCCCCCATGAAGCCGGAGCCGCGGCGCAGCGCCTGGTTGAGGTCGTGGTAGCCCGGGGTGCGGGTGTCGTCCGGTGGTTGGACCGGCCCCCTGACCCGCACGTGGTGGTTGCCGAAGGAGGAGAAACGGATCTCGACCCGGTAGGGGCCCAGGCGCGGCAGCTCGGGGGAGCGGGGCGCGATCCACAGGTCGGGGAGGACGGCGGCCACGACACGGTATGCCGTGGGCTCCAGCCGCTCCTCGCTGAAGACCTCGTCGCGGCCGTGGCTCCAGATGTCGCTCAGCTCCAGGTCGTGGACCTGCACCGGCGCCAGGGGTCCGCTGCCGATCAGCCGCTGCCCGCGCTCCCGGACCGCCTGCACAAGCCTCTCGCTCTCCTGCGCCAGGTTGTCGGTGGTGCCGCGCGCGGTGAACGGCACGACATACGTCACCGTGAGGTCGGGGAAGGTCAGCCCGGGCAGCGGCGTCGCGCGCAGCCGCCGCGCGAGCGCGGTGAGCGCCATCACGTGGGCGCGCAGCTCGCTCTGGTAGACGTCCGCGGCGAGCCGCTCGTCCATCAGCGAGTGCTGCAGCGAGACGGCGCGCTCCTCCACCTCACGCACGTCGATCTCGCCCACGACGTGCTCCAGGATGGTCTGGGCGGACAGCCGCACCCCGTCGAAGTAGATCCGGTGCGCCTCCAGCACCTGCCGCAGCACCTCGGTCTGGGCGCCCCAGGCGCGGGCCTGCGAGTCCAGCGCCGCCAGCACGTCGACCGAGCCGTCCGCGACCTGCGCGGCCGCGGCGATCGTCTCGACCGCGCACGAGCAGTTGAGGCCGTTCTCCATCTGGAAGGCGGCGTCCAGGTCGCCCAGGTGCTGGACGAGCAGGTCGACGTGAGCCCGCTCCTCGGGGTCGCCCACGTCGTGCCGCGCCGACGCCCAGGTCCGCTGCACGGCCCGGATGAGCACGAGCATGTTGTCGGTGTCGGCGCTCAGCTCCCACCCGTGCTGCACCTCGGCGTAGAGCGAGAAGGCCAGCAGGAAGGTGGCGCCGGGCTGGCCCGAGGCCTGCTCCCACAGCGACCGCACCGCCGCGGTCACGGCCTCCAGGTCGCGCTCGGGGCCGCCGACGAGACCCTCGACGGCACGCGTGAAGTCGGCGAGGTCGACGGTGGAGGCATGGATCGCCCGGCGGGTGGCGATGACGTCCCGGTCGCGGTGGAACTCGCTGGCCACCCGTGACCAGTCAACGCTCACGGCTGCGTCCACGACGGGCAGCCTAGCGGCAACGCGTGGAGCGGCCGGCGCCCGTCAGCCGTCGAGGAGGGCCAGCTCCTCCTCGCTCAGCCGCAGCTCGGCGGCGGCCGCGGAGTCGGTGACCGACTGGGGCCGCTTGGCCCCGGGGATGGGGATGACGACCGGCGACTGCGCCAGCTCCCACGCCAGGGCCACCTGCTGCGGGCTGACCCCCCGCTGCTGGGCGATCTCGGCGAAGGCCGGGTGGTTCTCCGCGAGCTGCTTGGCGTCGTTCAGGCCGCCGAGGGGGGACCAGGGCAGGAAGGCCAGACCCAGCTCGGTGCAGACCTCGATCTCGGCCTGGCTGCTGCGGAACTTCGGGCTGAACTGGTTCTGCACGCTCACGAGCGAGTCCCCGAGGACGGCGTGCGCGGCCCTGATCTGGGCCGGGTCGGCGTTGGACAGGCCGATCATCGCCACCTTGCCGGAGTCGGCGATCTCCTTGAGCGTGGCGAAGACCTGCTCGTCCGGGGTCTCCGGGTCGGGCCGGTGGTGCTGCCACAGGGCGATCTGCTCGACGCCGAGCCGGTCGAGGCTGGCGTCCACCGTGGACAGGAGGTAGTCGTGGCTGCTGTCGGTGTCCCACGCGCCGCCGTCTGTGCGCACGTGCCCGCCCTTGGTGGCGAGCAGGACCTGGTCGCGGGCGCCGAGCTCGTCCAGCAACGAGGCGATGAGGCGCTCGTTCTCCCCCTGGGCGCCGGCACCCTTGTCGCCCGGGCCGTAGGCGTCCGCGGTGTCGAAGAGCGTCACCCCCGCGTCCAGGGCGGCGCGCACGGTGTCGAGGAGCTGCTCGCGGGGCTGCTCCCCGCTCTGGTCGAAGGTCATCAGGCCCAGGCCGATCGCACCGACCTGGTGCTCGCCGACGGTGGGGTTGCCGAGAGTGCGTGTCTGCATCCCTCGAGCGTATGCCGGTGACCGGGCGACCGCTCAGTCAGCCACCCAGGCCTTTGCTGCGACGCTGACCAGGTGCGTCTCGTGACGGCGTCGCTCAGTCCGCGAAGGCCTTGGCCAGGGCGATCATCCGCGCCCGGAAGTCGTCGGAGGCGGGTGCATGGGGCGCTGCCCACACGGAGTTGAGCACCAGCCGGACGAAGGTCCAGGCCCGCACCCGGTCCTCGTCCAGCCCGGCGGCGTCGGCGACGACGTCGGCCCGCAGCCGGGCGTGGGTGCGCAGGTTGCTCGCCCGCGCTGCCTCCTCGGCGCGGTTCCAGACCACGGGGGCGACGGCATACGCCCACTCCGCCGCGAGCGGCTTGGGGTCGATCGCGAGCCAGTCGCCGCGGTCCGTCGTGCCGGGGAGCGGGGCGAGCACGTTGAGGTCGTGCAGGTCCTCGTGGACCAGGCGGGGGTCGGGCGCGTCCCCGAGCAGCCCGGCCAGCGTGGAGGTCGCCTGCTCGGTCAGGCGGCGGGGCACGAGGGTCGAGCCCTCGGCGAGCTGGCCGGCCCACCGCTGCGCGCGGTCCTCGACCGTGTCGAGCTGGGGTGTCGCCGGCCGGTCGAGCTCGGTCATCAGCCGCCCGATCACCTCGCAGGCCTCGAGCAGCGGCTGGTCGCGCAGGCAGCGGTCGGCGTCGAGGCGCTCCAGCAGCAGCGCCGAGGAGGTCGGCTCGGCGGCCAGCAGTCGCACGGCGCCCTGGCCGTCCCACGCCCGGAGGGCGAGGTGCTCGTGCCGCGCCTCCGTGTGCGGCCAGGTGACCTTGAGGGCCGCGGGCTCGCCGGTGTGCCGGCGCACCGGCACCACCAGGGCGCACTCCCCGTGCCGGCTGGGGCCGTCGACCGTGAGCCGCCACCCGCCCAGCAGGTCGTCCACCAAGCCCGGTAGGCGGCGCAGCCAGGTCGCCCCGTCCACCGGAGTGGGCCTCCCGGCGGCCCGGGGCAGCGCGCCGAGGACCGCGTCGGCCGGGCGGTCCAGCAGCAGCTCGGTGAAGGTGCCGGGGACGAGGTCGGTCATCGGTGAGGGGCGGTCAGTCGTCGAGCGCGGAGTCCTTGCGGGAGACCAGCTCCCGGCGCTCCTGCGGGCTGAGCGCGGCCAGCTGGTCCACGACCGCGGCCGGGTGCCCCGCGACCTCGGGCTCCTGCGCCACGGGGACGATCGAGTGGACGACGCGGTCGGCATACACGTGCACCACGTTGACCGACTGGTGCGCGTCGACCGCAGAGGTGAAGCGGCCCAGCGGCGCCGGGTCCTCCAGGTAGCAGGTGGCTGCGGCGACCGACACCGGGATCCCTGCGAAGGTCGAGTGCGACGAGAAGTGGAAGTGCCCACCCAGGATGCTGACGACGTCGGACCCCTCGAGCACGCCGGCCAGCCCGTCCTGGTCCAGGAGCTCGATGATGGCCGCCGCGGGCACCATGGGCACCGGGATCGGCGGGTGGTGCAGGGCGAGGACCGTGCCGTGCTCGGCCGGCGTCGCGAGGACGTCCGCGAGCCACTCCAACTGCTCCTCGCGCAGCTCACCGTGGTGGTAGCCCGGCACCGTCGTGTCGAGGGACACGACCCGGAGGCCGCGCACGTCGTGGACCCGGTCCTGCGGCTGCTCCTGCGTCACCTGCTCGCCGAACAGCCCCGCGGCGTAGGCCGGCCGCTCGTCGTGGTTGCCCATCACCCAGACGACCTGGGCGCCGAGGTCGACGGCGAGCGGGTCGACGAGCTCGCGCAGCTGCTGGTATGCCCCTGGCTCGCCCAGGTCGGCGAGGTCGCCGGTGACCACGATCGCGTCCGGCGCCGGGTCCAGCCGGGTGAGCCGCTCCAGCGCCGCGCGGAGCCGGGCGGTCGTGTCGATCGCGCCGAACTGCAGCGCCCCGTCGGCCAGCAGGTGGGTGTCGCTGACGTGGGCGAGCGTGCGCAGCGGGGGCGGATGCTGGCCGAACTGGGGTGTGCTCACGGCCCTCAATCTAGGCCGACCGAGCGGGGGCCCGCCCACCGGTAGCACATGGTCGTCTCGGCACCGGTGAAGCCGAGGCGGGTGTAGAGCTCTCCCGCGCGCTCGGTCTCCCAGCTGATCTTGAGCTCCCGCGACCCGCAGGCAGCGAGCCGGTCCAGACCCTCGGCGATCATCGCGTAGGCCACACCCCGCCCGGAGTGATCGTCCTCGACGCGCACCGGCTCGACCAGACCCACGAGGGTGTGCGGGTCGTGCCAGAGCACGGCATACCCGGCGATCGTCCCGTCCGGGGACAGGACGGCGAGGTCCAGCCGCGGGTCGTAGGTGTCGACCTGTGCCAGCCGGTGCTCCACGTCCGTCCCGTTGCGCTGCTCCAGTGGGTGCGGCCCGTCGGGGCGGGCCAGGCGGTCGGTGAGGGCAAATCCCTCGGGCAGGGTCGGGACACGGGGGCGGTCCTGCGCGCGCAGCCACCCGGTCGTGTCCGAGTCACCGGCGACGAAGCCACGCCCGACCAACCAGTCGACGACCTCCAGGTCACCGGGTGGGACCCACGCCTCCACCGCGGCGACGTCGTGGTCGAGCGCACGCTGCACCGCCTCCTCGGCGAGCTCTCGCCAGCCCGTCCCGGCTCCTGCGGTGCGGATGACGTCCAGCGCCCAGTGCGACCTCCACGCGGTCAGCCGCGCCGTCGCCACCGGCCCGTGGGCATCCGTCAGGAAGGCCTGCTCGAGGTGGTCCGTCGCTCGCGGCGCCCGCCACCACCACTGCAGGTCGGCCGCCTCCCAGACGCCGGCGCGTGGATCCTCCCGCCGGACCCGACGCAGCAGGTCGCAGCTGAGCTCGAGGGCGGTCAGGCCGGTCGCGGTGTGCACGCCCCGACTCTAGGCGCGTATCGTCGGTCAGAGGGTGGCGAGGACCGCGACGAGGCAGGCCAGCCGGGTGACCTCGGCGGCGGCGCCGAGGACGTCGCCGGTGACGCCACCCAGGGTCCGGCGCGACCACCACCCCACGGACAGGACGGCCAGGGCACCGGCGGCGACCAGCGCGATCCCCGTGCCGGGTCCGAGCAGCAGTGCGGCCACCAGCGCCGCCACCGCGCCGGAGGCCACCGCGGCGACTACGCGCCGACCGGTCAACCCGGCGACGAACGCGCCGGCGGTGCCGGCGGCGCGGGCATACGGCAGCGCGTGGGCGAGCACCGGCACGACGGTCCGCGACACCGCGCCCGCGGCGGCGGTCAGCACGACCAGCTGCCAGCCGTCGAGCACGGCGAGGAGCCCACCCAGGGCTGCGACGTGCAGCAGCAGGGCGAGCACCACCGCGGTCGCGCCGTAGACGCCGGTCGCGTGGTCCTTCATGATTGCCAGCCGGCTCTCCCGGTCGCGCCCGCCGCACCCGTCGGCGCAGTCGGCCAGACCGTCCAGGTGCAGCGCACCGGTGAGGAGCACCTCGACGAGCACCGCGAGCGTCGCGGCGACCAGGGGCGGGAGCAGGAAGACGCCGGCCCACGCGGTGAGCCCGGTCGCCGCACCCACCACGGCGCCGACGACCGGCAGCGCCCAGGCGGCGCGGGCCAGGTCGAAGCCCTCCCGCGCGGGCAGCGGCAGCCTGGTGAGGAAGGTCGTGGCGTCGCGGAGCCCGGCGAGCATGGCCCGGCTCAGACGCCGTCCGCCACGCCCAGGTCCGCCAGCTCGCCCATCTCCCGGAGCAGGGCGAGGCTGGAGCGGACGACCGGGATGGCCAGGGCGGCGCCGCTGCCCTCGCCGAGGTGCATCTCGAGGTCCAGCAGCGGCGTCAGGCCCAGCTCGTCCAGCTGCATGCTGTGGCCCGGCTCGGTGGAGCGGTGCGAGACGATCATGGCGTCCGCGACCCGCGGCTCGAGCCGCCAGGCCATGAGTGCCCCGGCGGTGCTGATGAAGCCGTCCAGCAGGGCCGGCACCCGGTGCGCGGCGCAGGCCAGCGCCACCCCGGTGAGCGCCGCGATCTCCAGCCCGCCCATCGCGGCCAGCACCTCCCACGGGTCCTCGACGTCGGCGTGGCGGGCCAGGACCGCGTCCACCATCTCGACCTTGTGCGCGAGGGCCTCCCCGGCCACGCCGGTGCCGGCCCCGACCACGCGGGCCGGGTCGCGGTCGAGGATCGCGGAGGTGAGCACGCTGGCCGTCGTCGTGCTGCCGATCCCCATCTCGCCGAGCGCGATGAGGTCGACCCCATCTCGTATGAGGTCCTCCGCGAGGCCGATCCCGGCGGCGACGGCAGCCTCCGCCTCGGCCACGCTCATCGCCGGGCCCTCGGCGCTGTTGTCCGTCCCGGCCCGGATGCGCCGGTCCAGGACCGGGGTCTGCCCGCCGTCGATCGTGGGTGGGTCGACCACGCCGAGGTCCGCGACGACCAGCCGCGCCTGAGCCTGCCGCGCGAGCACGGACACCGCCGCCCGGCCGCCGGCGAAGGCGGTCAGCATCTGCCCGGTGACCTCCTGCGGATAGGCGCTCACCCCGGACCGGGCGATCCCGTGGTCGGCCGCGCAGACCAGGACCGTCGGCGCCTCCATGCGTGGCTCGGCGGTGCCCTGGATGCCGGCGACCCGCGCGGCCAGCCCCTCGAGGCGGCCCAGGCTGTGCAACGGCTTCACCTTGCCGTCGAAGCGATGGGCCACGGCGGCCGAGCTCTCGTGGTCCAGGCCCTGGACGGCGGCGAGGGTTCGGTCCACGACCGCCCGCGCGCTGTTGTCCTCCGGCATGTGTCCTCAGTCCTTGGGGTCGAGGGTCAGGGTACGTCCGGCGACGACGAGCTGAGCCAGGTCGGCGGTGCGGGAGACCGTCGCGTTGACCCGGCCCAACCGGTCACGGTAGTCGCGGGAGACAGGGTGCATGGGGACGATGCCCAGCCCCACCTCGTTGGTCACCACGACGACCGATCCCTGGTATGCCGCCGCCCAGGTCGCGAGGTCGGCGGCCCGGCCCACGGTGGTCGCCTCGTCGTCGCCGTGCTCCATCAGGTTGGAGACCCACAGCGCGAGGCAGTCGATGACGACCGTCCTCCCGGGCGGGATCTGCCGGCAGGCGTCGACCAGCTCGACCGGCGCCTCGACCGTCTCCCACGCCTGCGGGCGCTCGGCGCGGTGGTCGGCGATCCGCCGGGTCATCTCGGCGTCGCGGGCCTCGCCGGTGGCGACGAAGGTGACCGGTCGCCCGCCGCGGCCCGCCCGCCGCACCGCCAGGTCGGACTTGCCGCTGCGCGCGCCGCCCGTGAGCAGGGTGAGGCTCATGCAGCGTTCCTCCGTCGGTGCCGGACCAGGGTGTCGAGGACCCACCCTGCCATGCACACCGCCACGAGCACCGTCTCCACCCGGTCCACGAGCCGGCGCGCCCGCGCGATGTCGTCCGGGGTCGGGCGCGGGCCCTCTCCCAGGCGGGGGCGCTCCTCCCGGCGCCCGGCATACCGCAGCGGCCCACCGAGCCCGACGCCCAGCACCCCGGCCACCGCCGCCTCGGCGACGCCCGCGTTGGGGGAGGGGTGCGCGGGCGCGTCCCGCCGCACGGTGCTCAGCACATGACCCCCTCCGAGGCGTGCAGCGGTCGCATCCAGGGCGACGAGCCCGGCGAACAGGCGGGCGGGGACCCAGGCCATGACGTCGTCGAGCCGGGCGGCGGCGGTGCCGAAGTGGGCATACCTGGCGCTGCGGTGACCCACCATGGCGTCCATCGTGTTGACCGCCCGGTGGACGAGCACCCCCGGGGCACCCACGACCAGACCCCAGAAGGTCGGCGCCACGACGGCGTCGACGGTGTTCTCCGCGAGCGACTCGACGACGGCGGCCGCGACCCCGGACCCGTCCAGCCCGCTCGGGTCGCGCCCGACCAGCCAGGGCAGCCGCTCGCGCGCGCCGGCCAGGTCGCCGGCGCGCAGCAGGTCCTCGATGTCTCGGGAGGTATGCCGCAGCATCCGTCCCGCGCTCGCGACACCGACGGCGAGGGCCAGCCCGGCGGCACCGGCTCTCCCGGTCATCGCGCCGGCGAGCGCGCCGAGCCCGACGCCGGCCAGGGCGTAGCGGGTGCCGGCCACCCGGCTGTCGGCATAGGTCTCCCGCTCGACCCGGCCCATCGCGGTGCCGAACCACGCCACCGGGTGCCAGGCGTCCGGCGGTTCGCCGAGCGCGCGGTCGAGCAGCAGGCCGCCCGCGACGCCGAGCGCCCGTCGCCCCGCCCTGCTCACCAGCGGACCCCGGCCGCGTCCGACCCCCAGGGCCGGGCCGCCAGCCCGGCCGCGACGCAGGCGTGCGTCGCCGTGGCGATCCGCCGACCCCACCGGGACCGGACCCCGGCGAAGATCTCCGGCTCCGCGCCCTGCTCCGGGCACAGCACGACGACGGCGTCGCTGGCGGTGCCGGTGCCGGGCACGCCGGCCTCCACCAGGGCCTGGGCCTTGGCCTCGGTGACCGTCCCGACCGCCTGCACCAGGGCCGAGCCGGACAGCGGCACCGGCACGACGACCACGATGTTGATGGTCCCGGGGCGGTCGACGCCCGGACCGGCATCCTCGGGCAACGACACGTCGTGCGGCGGCACCGCCCAGGTGGGCTTGGTGACACCGACCGTCGCCCAGACCCGAGTCCCGGCGTCCTCGGACCTCTCGACCTGCGTCACGTCGGCCGCGGTCAGCAGCGTCGTGCCCGGCCCGGACAGGCGGAGCCCGGCGGCGCGGGCGGAGGCATACGCGTCCAGGTCGGTGCGGGTGAAGTCGTCGCCGACGTCGAGGTTGACGACCCAGCGGGGGCGGATCAGCCCGCCCCCGACGGACGCCGAGCTGAGCCCCACCCAGCCCTCGGGCAGCGTCCAGACGAGCGCGCGGGCCTCCTTGTCCGCGGTGAAGGTCACCATCCGGGACCCGTTCCGGGTGCCGCGGCGGTGCCGGCCAGCGCCAGCACCACCGGCACGTCCAGGTGCGCCTCGACCCAGTCCGCGAGGTGATCCAGGTGGGCGTCCAGCGCCCGGGCGTAGGGCAGCGTCGAGGACTGGAAATCACGCCCACGGTGCTCCGCGACCACGCCGAGGTAGGCGTGCCGGAGCTCGTCGGCGTCGAGGAGTCCGTGCACGGAGGTGCCGCGGACCCGGCCGTCAGCCCCCAGGCAGCCCTCGGGTCCGCCCTGACCGCTGCCCCCGCCAGCAGCGGCGGGCTGGCCGTCGGCGCTGGCCAGGTCCAGCCACGGCTCGGCCCCCGCGTCGAGGTGCACCCGGCCCAGGTGGATCTGGTAGCCGCCCACCGGCAGCGTCGCGTCACCGACGCGGGCCCGTCCGGTCGCGCGGCGCACGACCTTCGGCCGCTCGAACCGGGTGGAGACCGGCAGCAGGTCGAGACCGGGCACGCTCGCCGGGGCCTGCGCCTCCACCGCGTCGTCCTCGACGCGGGACCCGAGCATCTGGTATCCACCGCACAGCCCGAGGACGTGCGGTCCGGCCTGATCAGCGGCCAGCCCCGTGATCGCCTCGGCCAGCCCACGCTCCCGCAGCCAGGCCAGGTCACCGACCGTGGCGCGGGTGCCCGGGAGCACGACGAGGTCGGCGTCGTGCAGGTCCCCGGGCCGCGACGCCCACCTCAGCTCGACCGAGGGCTCCAGCACGAGCGGGTCCAGGTCGGACGGGTTGGACAGGTGCGGCAGGGACACCACCGCCACCCGCACCGGCCGGTCACCACCCGCCGCACCCACGGCGCGGGGTCGCCCCGCCGCGCGCAGGTCCAGCGAGTCCTCGACGCCCAGCATGAGGTGCTCGCCCAGGTGCGGCAGCACGCCGAGGACGGGTATGCCCGTGCGTGCCTCGAGGTCGTCGATCGCGGGTCGCAGCAGGGAGACCTCACCGCGCATGCCGTTGAGGACGACACCCCGCAGCCGTCGCCGCAGCCGCTCCGGCAGCAGCGCCCAGGTGCCGTAGGCCGCCGCGAACGCGCCGCCCCGGTCGATGTCGACGACCAGGACGGCGGGCATACCTGCCGCGTCGGCCAGGGGCAGGTTGACCACGTCCCGGTCCAGCAGGTTGGGCTCCGCGGCCCCGCCGGCGCCCTCGGCCACGACGACCGCGTGCTCCCGCCGCAGCGAGGTCAGGGCGTCGAGCACCACCGGCCGCAACGACCGCGCCCGGTCCCCGTAGCTGACGGCGTCGTCGACCGCGACCTCCTCGCCGAGGACCACGACGTGCGAGCGCATGCCGGACGGTTTGAGCAGGAGCGGGCCCATCCGCCGGTCGGTGTCGAGGCCGGAGGCCAGTGCCTGCATCGCCTGCGCCCGCCCGATCTCGCCACCGTCCGCGGTGACCGCACTGTGGTTGGACATGTTCTGCGCCTTGAACGGTGCCACGTCGACGCCGCGGCGGGCGAGGGCGCGGCACAGGGCCGACGTGAGCGTCGACTTGCCGGCACCGCTGGTGGCACCCGCGACGAGCAGGGCACCCATCGGCTAGTAGTCGATCCCGCGGCGGGCACGGATGCCGGAGGCGAAGGCGTGCTTCACGGCCACCATCTCGGTGACGGTGTCGGCGACGTCGATGACCGGCTGCGGCATCTCCCGCCCGGTGAGGAAGACGCTGGTGTCCTCCGGCCGGGACCGGAGGGCCTGGACGACGTCCTCCACCGGGATCCACCCCCAGTTCATCGGGTAGGAGATCTCGTCGAGCAGCAGCATCCGGTGCTCGCCGGCGGCGATCAGCCCGGCGCTGAACTCCCAGGCCGCGACCGCCTTGGCCCGGCTCTCGTCCAGGTCGGTGCTGTCCCAGGAGAAGCCGTCGCCGGCGCTGAACCACTCGACCCCGAGCTGGCGCAGCATCGCCTCCTCGCCGGTCCGCCACGTGCCGGACTTGAGGAACTGCACGCAGGCGGTGGGCCAGTCCCGCCCGCGGCTGCGCAGCAGCGTGCCGAAGGCCGCCGTGGACTTGCCCTTGCCGTGGCCGGTGCTGACGAGCACCAACGACGGGACCGAGCGCAGCTCGCGCCGGTCGTAGGGACGCTCCTTGCGCGGCTGGTCGTGGTCGCTCACGAGACCTCCTCGGTGGCACTTCTGGACAGAGCTTTCTGGTGCCCGTCGCCCACTTTCCTGTGTCCAGAAGTGGGGGTGCGGGGTGCCGGGAGCACCACCAGGTGGCCGTCGACGTGGTGGATCCGGACGGGGTGGCCGTAGACGCGGCTCAGCAGGTCGGCCGTCAGCACCTCGTCGGGCGCGCCCAGCGCCGCCGGGCTGCCGTGCTCCAGCAGCAGCAGCCGGTCGGCGTAGCGCGCCGCCAGACCCAGGTCATGCATCGCGGCGACCACGGTCAGGCCCTCGTGCCGACGCAGCTCGTCCACCAGCTCGAGCACCTCCACCTGGTGGCCGACGTCGAGAGCGCTCGTCGGCTCGTCGAGCAGCAGCACCGGGCTCTGCTGGACCAGCGCCCGGGCGATGACGATCCGCTGGGCCTCGCCGCCGGAGAGGCTGCGCACCTCGCGCCGGGCGAAGTCGCCCAGCCCGAGCCGGCGCAGCACGTCGGTCGCGATCCGTCGGTCCTCGCGCGACTCGAGCGAGAGCCAGCCGAGGTGGGCGGTGCGGCCGAGCAGGACGTACTCGACGACGCTCATGCCGGGCGGCAGCTCGGGCGACTGGGGCATGAGCGAGATGTCGGTCGGGCCGGGCTGGCTCCCGTCGCCCAGCTCCACGGTGCCGGTCCGCGGCACGAGCCGCACGAGCGAGCGCAGGAAGGTGGACTTGCCCGAGCCGTTCGGGCCGATCAGGCCGAGCCACTCGCCGGTCCGCAGGTCCAGGTCCACCCCGGCGACCACGACGGTGCCGTCGAAGGCCACCCGCACGTCCCGCGTGCGCAGCGCGTGGCTGGGGTTCGGGTGCGCCGGCTGCTCGCTCACATCCCCACCTTCCTCCGCC
The DNA here is from genome assembly GCF_008919445.1 of Serinicoccus kebangsaanensis. Taxonomy (GTDB): domain Bacteria; phylum Actinomycetota; class Actinomycetes; order Actinomycetales; family Dermatophilaceae; genus Ornithinicoccus; species Ornithinicoccus kebangsaanensis. Next base: position 24,324 of record NZ_VSLG01000016.1, read on the forward strand.
ACAGGACCACGCAGAAGAAGGGCGCCCCGACGAAGGCGGTGATGACCCCCACGGGCAGCTCGGCGGGAGCCACCAGGGTGCGGGCGCCGATGTCGACGGTGGCGAGGAAGGCGGCTCCGAGGACCGCCGACAGCGGCACGATGAGGCGGTAGGAGTGGCCGACGAGCAGCCGGACCAGGTGCGGCGTCACCAGCCCCACGAAGGCGATCAGCCCGCTCACCGACACCGCGGCCGCGGTGATCAGCGTGGCGGCCGCGACCACGACCAGGCGGGACCGGGCCGGCGACAGGCCCAGCGCCCTCGCCTCGTCGTCACCGAGCCGCAGCACGTCGAGGTGCCGCGCGTGCAGCCATAGCACCGCGCCGGCGAGCAGGACGTAGGGCAGCAGCAGCGTCACCGGCCCCCATCCGCTCGTCGCGAGCCGTCCGAAGAGCCAGGAGAGCACCTCCCGGGACCGGGTCTCGTCGAGCCGGGTGAGGGCATACGTCTGCGTCGCGGAGAAGAGCGCCGCCATCGCGACACCGGCGAGCAGCAGCGTCGCCGGGTCGCGGAACGATCCCCGGGCGACGAGCACCGACCCGGTCACCGCCAGCACGGCCCCGACGAAGGCCGCCATCGGCAGCGCCGCGATCGGGCCCCAGGACAGGTCGAGGCCGAAGCCCAGGGCCAGGACGGCGCCGAGGCCCGCGCCGGCGGAGACACCGAGGAGGTAGGGGTCGGCCAGCGGGTTGCGGAAGACGCCCTGGTAGCCGGCCCCCGCCATCGCCAGGCTGGCCCCGACGAGCGCGGCGAGGATCGTCCGGGGGAGGCGGATCTGCCAGAGCACCGCCTGCTGCGCGGAGCTGAGGGTCTGGTCCAGGTCGATGCCCGGGACGCCCCCGACGAGCGCCCGCACCACACCCTCCACCGGGAGCCCGGCCGCACCCTGGGTCGCGGAGGCCACAATCGCCAGGAGCAGCAGGGCGGTGCACCCGAGCAGCGCGGGCACCGAGAGCCGGAAGGCGCGGTCGGCGACCTCCTCCAGCGCGTCGGTCGGTGCCTGCGCCCGGGTGCTCATCGGGTATGCCTCGGGCTCAGCGGCCCGCCGGCACCGAGACCTGGCTCATGGCGTCGGCGACGGTGGTGACGAGCTGCGGCAGGCGCGGCCCCCAGCGGGAGGCGATGTCGGCGTTCACCGTGACGATGTTGCCGTCCTGCACCGCCGAGATCTCGGACCAGCCGGGGCGGTCCGCGACGTCCTCGGCGGTGTAGGACACCTGGTCGGTGATGACGATGAGCTGCGGGTCGGCCTCGATGATGGCCTCCTCGGTCAGCTGGGGATATCCCGTGCCGTCGGTGTCCGCCTCGTCGGCGATGTTGACCGCGCCGAACTGGCTGTAGACGTCGCCGATGAAGCTGGTGCTGCTGGCGGAGAAGAAGGTCTCGTCGAGCTCGTGGTAGACCCGCAGCCCGTCCGCCCCGTCGAAGCCGGCGAAGGCGTCCTCCACCTGCTGGCGCAGGTCGGCGACCGTGTCAGCCGTCTCGTCGACGTGCCCCGTGGCCAGGCCGAGCGCGGCCATGCCGTCCCACCCGGCCTCGATCGTGGTGGGCGCCTGGTTGTCGATGACCGGGATGTCCAGCTCGGACAGCGAGGCGGTGAGGTCGTTCGTGTCGCCGGAGATGACGACGAGGTCGGGCTCGTAGCCGGCGATCGCCTCGACGTTGGGCTCGTAGCCGGACAGGTCGGTCGTGGGGGCCTCCTCCGGGAAGGTGGAGAAGGAGTCCACGGCCACCACCTGATCGCCGGCACCGATCTCGAAGAGGATCTCGGTGGCCGAGGGGGACAGGGAGACGATCGACTGCGGCTGCTCCTCGATGGTCACCTCGCCGCTGGGCGTGTCGACGGTGACGGGGAAGGACCCCGGGCCGGCCATCTCGTCCTCGGTGGCGGCGGTGTCGTCCTCGCCGCCCTCGGCCTCGTCCGTGCTCTGGGCCGTGGTGTCGTCGGCCGGCTCGGTGTCACCCTGGCCGCAGGCGGCCAGGGTCAGGCCGAGCGCCAGGGCGCCGACGAGGGGGAACGGGTGACGGATGCTCATGGTGTCTCCTGTCGATCGAGGAGGTGACTGCTCGAGCGACAGGAGCGGGGGCTCCGCCGTCCGAACCGGCCCTGGGTCCTCGAGGGCGAGTGGTCTCGGATCGCGTCGGGCAGTTCGACCGGACTCGGTCCCTGAGGACAAGGACTCCACCGTTGCGGGACAGTGCCGGGTTCGCACCGGACTTCGTCTGCACGACCGGGTCAGTCTAGCGCCGGGGCAGAGGTGGCCGGGTGCGGTGTATTCAACTCAATGGTTGACAAAGAGTCCCGTGGCGTGTTTCTCTGTATTCAACCAATCAGTTGTGTAGAGGAGGAGGTCTCATGACGATCGTGGCCGCCGTCGCGGAGGACCAGCTGTCGCAGGTCTTCGCCGCCCTCGCGGACCCGGTGCGGCGTGACCTCGTGGCCCGGCTCGCCGACGGCGACGCCACCGTCACCGAGCTGTCCGCGCCCTACGACATCAGCCTGCAGGCGGTGTCCAAGCACCTCAAGGTGCTCGGTGCCGCCGGGCTGGTGAGCCGCACCAAGGAGGCGCAGCGCCGCCCCGTCCACCTGGAGGCCGACGTGTTCCAGCTCGCCACCGTCTGGCTCGAGCGCTACCGCCGCCGCGCCGAGGAGCGCTACGCCCGGCTCGACGACGTCCTCGCCGAGCTCACCGACGCACCACCCACCGACCCAGCACCGCCCACCACCACCGAGAAGGAGTCATCATGAGCACCACCACCCGCAACCAGAAGGCGCTCGACGGCGTCGGCCGCTACCCCACCGAGATCACCGCCGACCCGCACGTGCCCGGCGTCCGGATCGAGCGCGTCTTCGACGCCACGCCCGCGCAGCTGGTGCGCGCGCATACCGACCCCGACCTCGTCGTCCGCTGGCTGGGCCCGCGCGACCTGACGATGGAGATCGACACCTGGGACGCCCGGACCGGCGGCGAGTACCGCTACCTGCACCGCCGCGGCGACGAGGAGTACGGCTTCCACGGCTGCTTCCACGAGGTCGGGCCGAACCGCATCGTCCAGACGTTCACCTTCGAGGGCTACCCCGAGGGCGTCAGCCTCGAGTGGCTCAACCTCACCGACCTCGGGGACGGCCGCACCAAGCTCGAGGTGCTCTCCATCGTGGAGAGCTTCGAGGCGCGGGACATGATGCTCGCCTCCGGCATGGAGACGGGCGTCGTCCAGGGCTACGAGCAGATCGAGGAGCTCATCCTGGCGGGAGACCTGTGATGAAGTACCGCCTCGAGGTGTTCGTCCTCCCCGTCTCCGACGTCGACCGGGCCAAGGAGTTCTACGCCCGCTGCGGGTTCCACTGCGACGTGGACCACGACGGCGGCGAGCACTTCCGCGTCGTCCAGTTCACCCCGCCCGGCTCGGCCTGCTCGATCACCTTCGGGATCGGTATGCCGAGCAGGGCCGAACCGGGGCAGTACTCGGGGATCCACCTGGTCGTCAACGACGTCGAGGCTGCTGTCGCCGAGCTGCGGGAGAGGGGGATCGACGTGAGCGACCCCTATCACTTCGGCGAGACCGGGCAGGGGCCTGGCGTCCACCCGGAGCGGATCGACTTCGGCAGCTACGCCAGCTTCGACGACCCCGACGGCAACAGCTGGCTGCTGGTCACCGGTCGGGAGTGACGCGCAGCGCCGCCTCCAGCCGGGCCAGCCCGCGCTCGTCGGTCACGGCGACGCGGGCGGTGCCGGGCATACCGAAGCTGGCGCAGTCGCGCACCAGGACACCCTGGGGCGCGAGCCGCTCCCGCAGCCCGGCCCGGTGCACGAGCACCCAGGAGGAGTCCGTGTCCTCGACCTCAAGCCCGTGGCCGCGCAGCAGCGTGGTCAGCTCCGAGCGCAGCTCGCGTATGCCCCGCGCCCAGCCCTGCAGGTCGGCCGCGGCGAGCAGGTCGGGCAGGGCGGCGAGCGCCAGGCTGCTCACCGGCCAGTGCGGCTGCCGGGCGTCCAGCCGGGCGACGAGGTCGGGGTCGGCCAGCACGTAGCCCAGCCGCAGCCCGGGGCAGGCGAAGGTCTTGGTGAGCGAGCCGACGGTGATCTGGCCGCGTCCGGCGGTCCACCGGCCGGTGGCGAGGGGGTAGAACGCCTCGTCCCAGACGTCCGCCCGCTCCGAGGGTGCGGCCAGTCGTCCGGTCGGGTTGTGCGGGTCCGACCGCCAGCGCGGGCCGTCGGGAGAGCGTGGGTGCAGCCCGAACTCCGGCTCGTCGCGGACCCCGCCGCCGAGCTCGGCGGCGACGAGGGCGATCGCCTCGCTGCCGCCGTTGGTCAGCAGGACGTGTGAAAGATCCACCCCGAGCGCCGACGCCAGCTCCCGCGTGGCCGCGGTGCGGTCCGGGTAGCGGTGCAGCTCGCCGAGGTGCCGCTCCACGACCCGCTCGACGGGCGGGGCCAGCGGGTTCATCGTCTGGCTCAGGTCGAGCAGGTCCTCCGGGGCCAGGCCCAGCGCCCGCGCCACCGCCGCACCGTCCCCGCCGTGCGCCCCCGCCGGCGGGACCGCGCCGAGGGCAGGTGACGTGCTCACCCGGGGCAGCCTATGCCTCGCTGGGGCCTGCGACACACCGCCCAGAGGCAGAATTCCGCGACGCGCCGGGGTCTGGAGTTGGCAAAACGCGAGGTTCTCTGCCTACGGTGTGGCCGACTCATTGGCTCTAGGAAAGGCTGTCAGCATGAGCAAGAAGGTCATCGTCGAGGCTGTCGCCCGCGAGGCGGGCATGACCCAGGCGGCTGCCGACAAGGTCGTCAGCTCGGTTCTCGAGGCCATCTCGGCCGAGCTCGCCAAGGGCGAGAAGGTCTCCCTCCCCGGCTTCGGCACCTTCGAGGTCCGCGAGCGGGCTGCCCGCACCGGCCGCAACCCGCAGACCGGCGCGGAGATCCAGATCGCCGCGAGCAAGGCCCCGGCCTTCAAGGCCGGCTCCAAGCTCAAGGAGCGCGTCTCCTGAGCTGACGCTCGAGACACACCTCCACGACGCCCGGTCGGCCCAGCAGGGTCGCCCGGGCGTCGTGCGTCTGGTGACACGCAGGTGCTGAGCATGGTGGTGCAGGAACGGTGCGTCACATCCGTTGCCCTGACGACGGATGTGCCGCACCGTTCCTGCACCAGGGTCCGTGGGTCGACGGGGGGCGGCGGGCCAGTTCCGATTGACGCGGCGTCACTTCTTATCCTGCGGGTATGCCCACACGTCCAGATGCCCCGCAGCCGCGCGTCTGGGAGCGTTTCGTGGCCCTGGGGGACTCGTTCACCGAGGGCCTCGTGGACGCGGACCCCGTCGCGGAGGACGACTACGTCGGCTGGGCCGACCGGGTCGCCGCAGCGCTGGCTGCCCGCAACGCCGAGATCGGCGCGCCGTTCGGCTATGCCAACCTGGCCATCCGGGGCCGGTTGATCGATGCCGTGATCGGGGAGCAGCTGGAGCCCGCGCTGGCGCTGCGCCCCGACCTGGTGAGCATCTCGGCCGGCGGCAACGACGTGCTGCGGCCCCGGGTGTCAATGCCGGCGGTCATGGATCGGCTCGAGCAGGCCACCCTCCGGGTCCGGGAGACGGGCGCCGACGTCCTGCTCGTGACCGCCCCGGACGTGTCCTGGGCACCGCTGGTCAACCGGGTGCACCCCCGCATGGTCGAGTACACCGCCAACCTCTGGGGCGTGGGCCAGCGCACCGGCGCCTTCGTCGTCGACATCTTCACCCTGCACGCCCTCAACGACGCACGGATGTGGGGACCGGACCGGATCCACTTCAGCAGCCAGGGGCATACCCGCATCGCGGCGCAGGCGCTGTGGACCCTCGGTCTGGAGCAGGACGAGGACTGGACCACCCCGCTGGAGGCGGCGCCCCCGCTGGGCCGGATCGAGTCGCTCCAGGCGGACCGCGAGTGGGTGGCCTCCCACCTGCGCCCCTGGATCCGGCGGCGCATCCGCGGCGAGAGCTCCGGTGACGACCGGGTGCCGAAGCGCCCGCAGGTCACCCCCGTCACGCCGATGGACGACCCGCCGGCGACACCCTGACCGTCGCCTCACCGAGGTGGACGACCGTGTCGGGCAGTCGTCGGCGGACCTCGTCGCAGATCTCGTGCGCCACACCGACGGAGAGGTCGGGGTCCACGGTGACCTCCACCTCCGCCTGGAGGGTGTGCCCGCTCCATCGCGCGCGGGCGCTCGCGACACCGTGCACCCCCGGCACTTGTGAGGCGGTGGCAGTCAGGGACGGGACCACGCTGGCGTCGACCCCGTCCATGAGGCGGCTGATCACCGAGCGCAGCGACAGCACGAGGATCCACAGGATCACCACGCCGATGAGCAGGCCGATGATGGCGTCGAGCTGGGGGAATCCGAACCATGCTGCGACAGCGCCGACAACTACGGCGAGCGAGGTCAGGCCGTCGGCCCTGGCGTGGTTGCCCTCGGCCACCAGGGCCGCCGAGCCGATGCGCCGACCGGCACGGATCCGGTAGACGGCCACCAGCTCGTTACCCAAGAAACCGACCAGCCCGGCGGCGAACACCCACCCGAGGTGGGTGAGCTGCCGATCGCTGGTGAGGGCTCGGACCGACTCCCAGATGATCAGTCCCGCGGAGAGGGCGATGACGGCCGCGATGAGCAGCCCCACGACGTCCTCGGCCCGGCGGAAGCCGTAGCTGTAGCGCGCGGTGGGCGCCTTGGCGCCCAGCTTGAAGGCGATGATGAGCGGAATGGTCGTGGCCAGGTGGCCCAGGTTGTGGACCGTATCCGCGAGCAGTGCGACTGATCCCGAGAGCCACACGATGGCGACTTGTCCCAGAGCCGTGAGACCCATGACGGCAAGGCTGATCCAGGCCGCACGAATCCCCAGTGCGCGAGCGTCCTCGCCGACCACCACGTGATCGACGTGGTCGTGGGAGTGCGGCACGAGGACGTGCCGTAGTCGGGACCAGACGGAAGGGTGGTCGTGCGGGTGGTGCGGCTCGATCATCTGCGCATTGTATGCATACCTGCGCGGATATGAAGATATGTAGACTGCCGCAGTGCCAGAGCGACAGGTCCCCCAGGACGACCACGCCCACCAGGCGGCGCAGACCTTCCGTCTGCTCACGGACCCGACGAGGATCAAGCTGCTCTGGGTTCTGTCGCAGGGTGAGTGCAGTGTGGGTGACCTGGCGAACCTGGTGGGGGCCGGGGCGACGGTCGTGAGTCAGCACCTTGCCAAGCTTCGACTGGCTGGCCTGGTGAGCACGCGCCGGGAGGGGACCTTCGTGTTCTACTCGGGCACCAGCCACCACGTGCGCGATCTCCTCGCAGAGAGCCTGGCCGAGGCTGAGCACGCCACGGGCACCCGACGCCCAGGGGGTCACCGTTATGCCCCGCGGGACTGAGCGTCCGGCGGCACAGCGGCGGGGCGGGGGCACCACCGAGCGCCGGTCCCGTCATAGCTCACGGGTGAGCACGACCTCCTCGGTGACATAGCCCAGCTGCGCGTAGAGGGCTCGCGCGCGTTCGTTGTGCTGACCGGTCTCCAGCGTCACGCGGGTGTGCCCGTGCTCGCGGGCCCAGTCCTCCGCCCGGGCGACGAGCCGTCGGCCTATCCCGGCACCGGTGTGCGTCTCCGCGACGACGAGCTCACTGATGTAGGCGTCCACCTCGCCGGACCAGTGGGTTCGCGTTCCCGCGTGCACGAAGCCGACGACCCTGTCCTGCTCCCGGGCGACCCAGACGGGGGCCGAGCCGGGTTCCGCGCCGGCCAGCGCCTCGCGGACCCACTCGCGGACCGTGCGTGCCACCGCGTCCGCGTCTCTCCACGGCGCGGTGCCCTCGGTAAGGCGATCGGCCAGGGCCAGCACCGCGGCGTGATCACCAGCCGCACAGTCGGAGATGATGATGTCCATGGCAGCAGGCTCTCACCTGGGGACTGCCATAAAAAAGGCCCTCTGACCTGCGGAATCGACGTGCGGGCGACCAGACCCGTCCGCGACCCAGGGCGTCTGCCGGCCTCAGCGCCGGCCCCACTCCCAGCTCGGCGTCGAGAGCAGCCCCTGCCCGGCGACGAAGGTCTCCCCGAGGTCCTTCTCCAGCGTGTGCAGCCTCAGGTCGGCGACCGTGCCGGGGTCGTGCTCCACCTCGCGCGGGTCGTCGTCGAGGCCGCACAGGTCGCGCACCGCGTCGGCCAGGGCGTCGACCAGGTGCTGCGCGTGGGTGACCACGACGACCTGGGTGCGCCGGGAGGCCGCGGCGATGCTGCGTGCCAGGGGCGGCACGAGGCTGGGGTGCAGGCTGGTCTCCGGCTCGTTGAGAGCCAGCAGCCGCGGAGGCACCGGGGTGAGCAGCGCGGCGAGCCAGAGCAGGTAGCGCAGCGTGCCGTCGGACAGCTCGGCGGAGCGCAGCGGTCGCAGCATGCCGGGCTGGTGCAGCGCCAGGTCGAAGAGTCCGTCGCTGGCCACCACCTCGAGCCGGGCGCCGTCGAAGGCGTCCGCGACCGCGGCGTCGAGCTCCGCGCGGGAGTCCTCCCGGATCGTCTGCAGCGCCGCCGCCAGGTCCGAGCCGTCCTCGGCGACCGCCCAGGTGCGCGTGCCCACGTGCGGTCGCCGGGCTGGTGCACCGGCGTCCACCCGGAAGCCGTCGTAGAACCGCCAGGTCCCCAGCGCCTCCCGCACGGCCCACGGCTCGGGCACGGCGAGCGGGTCCACGAGCTCGGTCAGCATGCTCGACCACGGAGGCACCCGGACCGCGGTGGGCTCCCACCCTCCACCGTCCTGCCGCACCTCCACCCGGCTGTGCTTTCGCCGCGCGGTGAGGGTGGCGGGCCGCATCACCGGCCCGCGCCACACCGCCTCACGCTTGATCTCGGGGTCCCGGTTGAAGAGGGTCCCCTCGGACTGCACCGGTATGCCCAGGTCGGTCAGGTAGGACAGCTCACCGTCGGTGCCACCGACACCGAGCCGGATCGCCACCGGCCCCGAGCGCATCGTGCCCTGCACCTCGTGACCGCGTCGGGCCTGGGTGAGCGACTCCGGACCGGCCCACAGCGCGGACTCCAGACCGCCCTCCGCGGCCAGGGCACGGACGACCGCGCCCTGGCCGCAGGAGCCGAGCAGCCGCAGCGCGCGGTAGACGCTGCTCTTGCCCGAGCCGTTGGCCCCGGTGACGACCGTGAGCCGCCCCATGGGCAGCAGCACGTCGCGCAGCGATCGATAACCGCTGATGGCGACGGTGGCGTACATGTCGCCGACCGTAAGGGTCGGCGCCGACACCCTGCGGTCCGAGGGGTATGCCCTCACCGCCGGGCGGCGCGCTCCTCGCGGTCGGCGAGCAGCCACTGTGCGGTGAGTGACCGGAACCGGTCCTCACCGTCGCGCAGCCGCTCCAGCGCCGGTTCCACCTCCGGGGCGTCGAGCACCGCCAGCGCCTCGAGGGCCACCATCGCGATGTCCTGCTCGTCCGCCTCCGCGGTCGCGGCCAGCGCGGCCGCGGCCGGCCGGGCAGCCGGGTCGCCGATCAGGACGAGCGCCTGCGTTGCGTGCCGCCGGACCGTGGGGTCCTCGTCGGCCAGCGCGGCGGCGAGCCCCTCGACACCGGGCTCGCCCAGCTGCTCCAGCGCGCGGGACAGCTCGCGCTGCTGCTCCTCGTCGCCGCTGCCCAGGTGCGGCAGCAGGGCCGGGGCCGCCTCGGGCGCGCCGGTGCGGCCGAGCGCCCACCAGGCCTTCATCGCCACCGCCGGGTCGTCGTCGGCGGCGAGCGGCAGGATGTGGTCGACGGCCTCCGGCGCCTGGATCTTGCTCAGCGCGTGCAGGACCTGCACCCGCGCCTGCGGGTCGGTCCCCAGCGCCGCGAGGAGGTGCGGCAGCGCGGTCTGCGGGTGGCGGCAGACCGCCCAGGTCAACGTCTCGCGGACGAAGAAGTCGGGCTCGGCGACCAGCAGCGTGACCAGCTCCCGCGCGAGCGTGGCATCACCGTGGGTGCCCAGGTGCACCGCGGCCTTCTGGCGCACGGTGGGGCTCAGGTCGTAGGCGGCCCGGCGGGCCTGCTCGAGGGTGGTCACCGATCTCTCCTTCGTGTCTCGGACGCTGAACGCGCCCGGGTTCATGGTGATTCCTCACGTGGGGTGAGGGTCAACGGGATTCGCCGAGCACCACCGCCGCAGCCGGCCGACATATACCTCTAGGGGGTATGCCTTCGCTGTGCCATACTGGCGCGCATGAGTGCCGAGCACCGTCACGACCACGCTGCCGGGGCGAGCAGCACGCGGTTGCTGCTCGCCTTCCTCGTCACCGCCGTCATCCTCGTCGCCGAGGTGGTGGGTGCCATCATCACGGGCAGCCTGGCTCTCCTCGTGGACGCCGGGCACATGCTCACCGACGCGGGTGGGCTGCTCATCGCCCTCACCGCTGCCCGGCTGATGGCGCGGCCGCCGAGCGAGCGACGCACCTGGGGCTTCGCCCGCGCCGAGGTGCTGGGGGCGGGAGCCCAGGCCACGGTGCTCCTGGGGGTGGGGATCTACGCGATCGTCGAGGGCGTCCAGCGACTGCTGAGCAGCGAGCCCGGGGAGGTCACCGGTGGCCTGCTGCTCGTCTTCGGCGTCGTCGGCCTGCTGGGCAACATCGTCGCGATGCTCATCCTGGCCGGCGGCCGGGACAGCAACCTCAACCTGCGCGCCGCCTTCCTCGAGGTGGTCGCCGACGCGCTCGGGTCGGTCGCGGTGATCGTCTCCGCCGTGCTCATCCAGACGCAGGGCTGGGTGAAGGCGGACGCCATCGCGGGCCTGCTCATCGCGCTGCTCATCATCCCGCGCGCCGTCAGCATCCTGCGTGAGGCCGGGAGCGTGCTGCTGGAGTCGGTGCCGCCGGGGCTGGACCTCGCCGAGGTCCGCGACCACATCCTCGAGGTCGACCATGTCGTCGACGTGCACGACCTGCACGCCTCCCGGATCGGGACGGGGACCCCGGTGCTCACGGCCCACGTGGTCGTCGAGGAGGGATGCTTCCGCGACGGGCACGCGCCGCAGATGCTGGACGCCCTGCAGGCCTGCGTGGCCGACCACTTCGACGTGAGCGTGGACCACTCGACCTTCCAGCTGGAGCCGCCGCGGCATACCGAGCACGAGCACAGCCACCACCCCTGAGGGTCGCCGGAGGTATGCCCGCGCTCACCCCGTGGAGTCGTGGTCCGTCGGCGTGGGTACGGGTCGCAGGACTGTCGGCGGCGCAGACGCCTGCGGTTCTCGGGGAGTCCAGTCCTCCCAGGGCCCGAGATTCTCGGCGAACGGTGTGCGCCAGGCGGTGTGGCCCAGCGTCGCCACCACGAAACGATCGAAGGACATGCCGAACTTCGTGGCCCGACGGCTGAGCTCACCGTAGAGGGCCTCGGGCATCCCTGCCACGGAGAAGGACACCACCTCGCCCGCCTCCCAGGCTGCAGTGTCCTCGACCAAGTGCTGGCGTGAGTACTCAGCCAGGATGCCGTGCAACACCTCGTCCAGCGGTCCTACCGGGTCGGTGAACAATTGCGGATCCTCGAGCAGCGCGTGAGCCAGCGCCCGAGCCAGCTCGGGGCGACGGTCTAGCTCGTCCTCCGAGCCCCAGCCCGACCACCACCTCTGCTCACGGACGTGCCGCCCGACGATGCCACGCACCTCGGCGTCCCGGGCCACCGGAACTCCAGAATCGGGGCAGGCACTGATCCTGAGCGCACCGTCCTCCCAGGTCAGCGCGATCAGGCCTCCCCGCGGCACGTCGGGCAGCCAGCCCTCGGGCCCGACCAGCGCGTCGTGTGCGAAGGTCCCACGTGTGACCTCGCCACCCCCCGCCAGCGGGAGCGGCTCGCCCTCGGCGCACACCTGGAAGGGCAGCAGCGACAGATCCGTCCACAGGTCGCGTCGGTCGGTGGTGGAGGCGGTGACCCGATGGGTCAGGGTCTGACCCTCGAGCAGATCGAGGAATCGGCAGGCCAGACCGTCGGGCCGGCCCACGAGGAGCGTCGAGCTGTCGATCGCGGCGCACACGCGCTGCGCCGTGATCCGGGCGTCGCCCAGCTCGTTGGCGAGACAGCGCGCCAACCACTCAGGATCGGCCGGGCCGGAGCGCAGCAGGCGTAGCGCCGAGGTCGACCAGGAGAACGGGAGCGATTCGGCGTCGTCGAGCATGTCGCCACCCTGCCCGACTCCCGCCGCGGAGCGCAGAAGTTGTCCACAGGTGATGAGGCTGACGACGACGGTGCCGCTAAACCGCGCCCACGCTCGGGCACTCTCCTGTGACACATCGGTCGCCAGAGCGGCAGAGACGTCACAGATGACGGCACAGGTATGCCCGTGCTCACCCCTCCGTCGGCGGCACCGGGGTGGGCAGCAACCCGGCCTCCGCGCGGTCCAGCACGTGCCGGCGGAAGAGCTCCGCGGCGGGCAGCAGCCGCCGCTGCGGCGCCCAGGACAGGCCGACGTCCCGGGTCGCCGTGCGGTCCGCCAGGGCCAGGACGTGCAGCCCGGCCACCGGCGCCGCCACCGACCCGCCCCAGCGCGTGGGGGCGACGGCGACGCCGAGCCCGGCCGCGACGTAGCCCCGCAGGGTGGGCAGGTCGGCGGCCACGAAGGAGATGCTGGGGGTGAAGCCGGCCTCGCGGCACAGCTGCTCGGTGTGCTTGCGCAGCACCGAGGTCGGGACCATCATCACGAAGTCGTCGTGGGCGACGTCGCCGAGGGCCACCTCCGGGGTGCCCACCAGGCGGTGGTCCGGCCCGACCAGGAGCCGCATCGGCTCGGCGACGAGAGCCCGCCACCGAGGCTGGTCGTCGCCGACGCGAGGACGCAGGGTCGAGAGCTCGAGGTCGACCGTGCTGTGCGGCCCCAGGGCGGTGACGGTCTCGTCCTCCTTGGTCCGCAGGTCGAGCCGGACCTCCGGGTGCGCGCGGCGAAAGCTGGTCACCAGGTCGGGGACCAGCCAGGTGCCCAGCGAGGGCTGGAAGGCGACGGTCACGGTGCCGGTCTCGGGGTCGAGCAGCTGGTGGACCGCCGCGAGACCGTCGTCCAGCTGGTGCAGCACGGCGTCCACATGACGCTTGAAGACGGTGCCGGCGTGGGTCATCCGCAGGACCCGCCCCTCGCGGCGCAGCAGCGGGGTCCCGACCTCGCGCTCCAGCCGCGCGAGCGCCCGCGACACCGCCGGCTGGGACACCATCTCGATGTCGCTCACCTCGGTCACCGTTACGCCGTCCGCGACGAGCTGGAACCAGCGCAGGGTGGCCACGTCCATACCTATGACGCTAATGCATGGGTAAGACTGTGGCTAGACATTGGACGTATGAGTCCGTATGCCGGACCGTAGGCTTCATGACGAAGTTCCTGCTCTCCCTCATGGTCGGCCGCTCCGAGCACGACATCCGTTCCTTCCCCGCGACGCGCAGCGCCGCCGTGGTCGCCTGGCCGACCACGACCCAGCGCACCCTCCGCTGACCTCAGCCGGTCGGGTCCTCGTCGATCGCCTCGGCGACGGCGGAGATCACCGGCCAGGCACCCTCTGAGGTGTTGCCCAGGACGCTCACCGTGGTGGACGTCCCCGGGAGGTGCGTCGAGCGCATGGACACGCCCGCGTCGTAGCCCTCGAGGATCGTCGCGGTCCTGGTCGCGTGCAGCCACACGCCCGCCCCGTAGCGCATGCCCTCGTCCGGGACGACGTGGCGCGGCCGGGTCATCGTCGTGACCGTGTCGGCTGAGACGATCCGGCCGGCGTGGAGCGCGCGCCAGAAGCGGTGCAGGTCAGCGGCCGTGCTGAACGCTCCGCCGTCACCGTTGCCCAGCACCGGGAGGTGCAGCGTGTTGACGCGGTCGCCGCTCTCGTTGAGATACCCGGTCGCGGCCGCGGCGGGCAGGTCGTCCAGGCGCAGGTAGTCGGTCTCGTGCAGCTCGGCCGGCGCGAGGACGGACCGGCGCACGGCCTCCTGGAAGGTCGCCCGCGTGAGGCGCTCGACCACGACGGCGAGCACCATGTAGCCACCGTTGCAGTAGGCGAACCGGGCGCCGGGGGCGAAGGCCTGGGGGAGCCCGTCGAGCATCGGCAGGAAGGCCTCGGCGGTCGTGAGGGTATGCACCGGCGCCGACAGCACGTAGTCGTCCACCTCCCACCCCGCCTCCTCGTCCAGGTAGTCGCCGATCCCCGAGGTGTGGGTCAGCAGGTGCTCGATCGTGACTGCGTCGTCCACGAGCGGCAGGTCGGCACCGAGCACCTCCCGCACCCGCTGGTCGAGGCGTAGCGCGCCGTCCTCGACCAGCCGCAGGACCGCGAGCGCCGTGAACGCCTTGCTCCCGCTGGCGAGGGCGAACCGCGTGCCCGGTGTCACCGGGACCTCGTGGGCGCGGTGCGCGAAGCCGTAGCAGCGCTCCAGGACGCGCCGGTCCTCGACGTCGACCGTCACGAGTCCGGAGAACGCCTGTCGGGAGGCTGCGGCGTCCAGCGCGGACGGGTCCAGCGTGAGCATCGGGGTCGCCCTAGGAGCCCCAGCAGGTCCGGACGCCGAACTCCACCCGGCGGGACTCGACACCCTCCACCGGGTCGTCGCTGATCAGCTCGGTGCCGGTGTCGAGGTATCCCGTGGGTTGGTCGCCCTCACGCACCGCGTCGGCGATCGCCTCGACGCCCTCCCGGGCCATGTTCTGCGGGTACTGCGACGCGGTGGCGTCGATGAGCCCGGGCCGGACGCCCTCGCGCATCGTGCGGCAGCCTCCGTCGACCGACACCATGACGATCTGATCCATGTCGGCCCCGGCGTCCTCGAGCGCGGCGAGCGCCCCGAGCGCCGCGGGTTCGTTCACCGTGTAGACCACGTTGACGTCCGGGTGCTCGGCGAGCACCTGGGTCATCGCGACCGCGGCTTTGTCGCGATCCCCCTCCGTGTCCACCGACGCGACGATCGCCGCGTCGCCCTCCTCGATGCCGAAACCGCTGAGGAAGCCCGCATGCCGCTGCTCCCCGGTGCTGACTCCCGGCGTCAGGTCCAGAGTCGCGATCCGGGGCTCCAGCCCGAGCTCGGCAGCCTTCGCCGCGGCATACCGCCCGATGAGCTCGCCGGCCCGCTCGTTGTCGGTCGCGAAGGTGGCATCCACCGCCTCCGGCGGGTCCGTCGGCGTGTCGACCGCTATCACCAGCACCCCGGCCTCCTGTGCGCGGGTGATCGCGGCGCTGAGCGCCTCGGCGTCCGTCGGCGCGATGAGGATGCCGTCCGCCCCCTCGGCCACCATCTCCTCGAGCGCCCTCTCCTGCGAGGCCACGTCGGTGTCGCTCTCGCCGGTCGCGGTGAGCAGCTCGACGTCGAGGTCGGCGGCCGTGTCCTGCGCCACCTCGCGCATCTCGACCCAGTACGGGTTCTCCTCCTGCTTGGTGATGAGCCCGACGGTGACCGGCTCCTGATCCTCCTGCGTGCAGCCCGCGAGCGCCGCCCCGGCGACCAGGGTCGCCGCCAGCAGGGTATGCACCCTCCCGCGCCTCACCATTCCTGTGCACCCACCTCGGGCGCCGGTGCCGGTGCCGCGTCGGGACGGTCGGTGCGCAGGTCGAAGACCGCGTACGCGGCGACCAGGGCCAGGCATACCCCCGGGACGACGTAGCCCGCCGCCGAGCCGGCGCTGTCCATCACCGCCGCATGGATCATCGGCACGAGCGCGCCACCGAGGATCGCCATGACGAGGCCGGCCGAGCCGAACTTCGCGTCCGGCCCGAGCCCCTGCAGGGCCAGGCCGTAGATCGTCGGGAACATCAGGGACAGGGCCGCGGAGATCGCCACGACGGCGATCAGCCCGACGACGTTGAGGACGAACATCGAGGTGAGGCAGCAGGCCACCCCGAAGAGCGCCATGACGAGCAGCAGCAGCGCCGGGCGCACGATCCCGAGCAGCCAGGTCATGACGAAGCGCGAGACGAGGAAGATGAGCAGGCTCGCCTGCAGCCACCACCCCGCGGCGGCGGAGGAGGTCCCGGCGACGTCCTGGGCGTAGAGGATGGTGAAGGTCCAGGTGCAGGTCTGGGCGGCGACGTTGAAGAACTGGGCGAGCACGCCGTAGCGGTAGTGCCGGTTGGCCCACAGCCGGGCCAGCGTGCCACCGCCGCCCTCGGTCAGGTCCACGGCCTCGGGCTGGCTCGGCAGCTGCATCTTGCGGAAGGCGATGAGCAGCCAGATCGCGACCAGGATCGCCGCGATGACGAGGTAGGGCCGCAGCACCAGCAGGAGGTCGGCCTCCTGGCTGGCGACCAGCTCAGCCTCGCTCATGATGGTCTTGCTCTCCTCCGGCGTGAGGTTGGGGAGGATGAGCACGGCACCCATGAGCACGCCGAGGTTGGCGCCGACGGGGTTGAACGACTGGGCCAGGTTGAGCCGCTGGGTGGAGCTCGCCTCGTCGCCCATGGCGATGACGAAGGGGTTCGCCGAGGTCTCCAGGATGGACAGGCCCGCGGCGAGCACGAAGAGCGCCAGCAGGAACATGTTGTAGGCCAGGAGCTGGCTGGCGGGGATGAAGAGGAAGCCGCCGAGGGCGGCCAGCCCGAGCCCGACCAGGACGCCTGCCTTGAAGCCGAAGCGGGAGTTGATGAAGGCGGCGGGGATCGCCAGCAGGAAGTAGGCGCCGTAGTAGGCGAACTGGACCAGCGAGGACTGGAAGTTCGACATGCTGAAGATGCCGCGGAAGACGCCGACGAGGATGTCGGTGAGGTTGGCCGCCATGCCCCAGGCGGCGAAGCACAGGACGAGCAGGATGAAGGGGACGCGCAGGTGTTGCGCCACCAGCGGTGCGCTGCGCTGGTCGGCGTCCGTCTCGGCCGGCACCGTTGCCATCCGAACTCCCCTCCTGACGTGACGTCAAGCAGTCCCTGGGGTGACAGTAACCCACGCGGGCCTCGCGCACTACCCTGGCGGGCACCAGCCCACGACGAGCGGAGCGCCCGTGCAGATCTCCCACCAGACCTTCGTCGTGACCGGCGCCGGCAACGGCATCGGACGCGAGATCGCCCTCGAGCTGCTGCGGCGGGAGGCGCGGGTCGCGGCCGTGGACGTGCGCGAGGAGTCCCTCCAGGAGACCGCCCGGCTGGCCGGCGCCGGCGACCGGGTGTCCGTGCATACCGTCGACATCACCGACCGGGACGCCGTCCAGGCGTTGCCGGGCGAGGTGATCGCGCACCACGGTCACCTCGACGGGCTGCTCAACGTCGCGGGGATCATCCAGGAGTTCGTCCCCTTCATGGAGCTGTCCGGGGAGGCGATGCGCAGGGTGCTCGACGTCAACCTGTGGGGCACCATCCACACCGCGCAGGCCTGCCTGCCGCACCTCGTCGAGCGCCCCGAGGCGTGCCTGGTCAACGTGTCCAGCATGGGCGGGTTCGTCCCCGTCCCGGGGCAGACGATCTACGGCGCGAGCAAGGCCGCCGTCCGGCTGCTGACCGAGGGCCTGTATGCCGAGCTGCGCGGCACCGCGGTCGCGGTCAGCGTGGTCTTCCCGGGAGCGATCGGGACCGACATCACGACCAACTCCGGGGTCGCCTCGCCCGGCGGCGGGGGCCAGGAGCGCGCGGAGTCGGGTGCGCACCGGACGCTGCCCCCGGCCAGGGCCGCCCGGATCATCGTCGACGAGGCGGTCGTCAAGGGCAGGTACCGCGTCACCGTCGGCTCCGACGCCGCCATGCTGGACCGGCTCTCCCGGGTCGCCCCGCAGCGGGCCACCGACCTCATCGCCCGGCGGATGGGCGACCTGCTCGGCTGAGCCCCGGAATACAACAGCCCCCCACGCGTTATATAGTTGATTCGTCAACAACCTGTGGAGGGTGAGTCAGATGCAGTTCGGGATCTTCAGCGTCGGCGACGTCACGCCGGACCCCACGACCGGACGGACCCCGACCGAGGGGGAGCGCATCAGCGCGATGACGGCGTATGCCCTGAAGGCCGAGGAGGTCGGGCTCGACGTCTTCGCGACCGGGGAGCACCACAACCCGCCGTTCGTGCCCTCCGCGCCCACGACCCACCTGGCCTGGATCGCGGCGCAGACGCAGGACCTGCTGCTGTCCACGTCGACCACGCTGATCACCACGACCGACCCGGTCCGGATCGCCGAGGACTACGCCTTCCTGCAGCACCTCTCCGGTGGGCGGGTGGACCTGATGATGGGCCGCGGCAACACCGGCCCCGTCTACCCGTGGTTCGGCAAGGACATCCGCCAGGGCATCCCGCTCGCGGTGGAGAACTACCACCTGCTGCGCCGGCTGTGGCGGGAGGACGTCGTCGACTGGCAGGGGAAGTTCCGCACCCCGCTGCAGGGCTTCACCTCGACGCCGCGGCCGCTGGACGGCACCCCGCCGTTCGTCTGGCACGGGTCGATCCGGTCCACCGAGATCGCCGAGCAGGCGGCCTACTACGGCGACGGCTTCTTCCACAACAACATCTTCTGGGACATGGGCCACACCGCCCAGATGGTGAACCTCTACCGGCGCCGCTTCGAGCACTACGGTCACGGGGGCGCCGACCAGGCGGTCGTCGGCCTCGGCGGCCAGGTCTTCATGGCCGGCTCGGAGGCGGAGGCGAAGCGGGCGTTCCGGCCCTACTTCGACGAGGCGCCCGTCTACGGCCACGGGCCGAGCCTGGAGGACTTCACCCGGATGACCCCGCTGACCGTGGGCACGCCCGAGATGGTCATCGAGCGGACCCTCGGGTTCGCCGACGCCGTGGGTGACTACCAGCGGCAGCTGTTCCTCATGGACCACGCCGGCCTGCCGACCGACGTCGTCCTGGAGCAGATCGAGATCCTCGGCCGCGAGGTCGTGCCGGTGCTGCGCCGCGAGTTCGAGGCGCGCCGCCCTGCGCACGTCCCGAGCGACCCGCCCACCCACCGCTCGCTCGTGGCGGCCGGCCCCGACGCGCCGCACCACCTGGTGGCACCGGCGGCGAAGGCCGACGTCGCCACCCCGAGCGGCGACCCGGCCACGGTGTCCGGCTGACCCGCACCCGGCATACCTCAAGGAGCACGTCATGACCCGACGCATCGTCGTCCTCACCGCCGGCCTCTCCCAGCCGAGCTCCACCCGGCTGCTCGCCGACCGCCTCGCCGACGCCGTGACCGCCCAGATCGGCGCGCGGGGCGAGTCGGCGCAGGTCGAGGTGATCGAGCTGCGCGAGCTGGCCCACGACCTGGCCACCACGATGACCACGGGAGGTATGCCCACGCCCGCCGTCGAGCGCGCGCGGGAGACCGTGGCCGGCGCCGACGCGCTGATCGCGGTGACCCCGGTCTTCGCGGCCAGCTACTCCGGGCTCTTCAAGATGTTCGTGGACGTGCTCGAGCCGGAGTCGATCGCCGGGACGCCGGTGCTGGTCGCCGCGACGGCGGGCACGGCGCGGCACCAGCTCGTCCTCGACCACGCGCTGCGTCCGCTCTTCAGCTACCTGCGGGCGGCGGTCGTGCCGAGCGGCGTCTTCGCAGCCACCGACGACTTCGGCGGGCCGGGATCGGCCGAGCTGGGGCGGCGGATCACCCGGGCCGCGGAGGAGATGGCGGGCGCCGTCGTCTCGGCGGGGGTCGAGGGTTTCGCCCCGGCCGCGGCGCGCCGGCGTGACCGGGCCGAGGAGCCCACCGACTTCGCCGACCTGCTGGCGAGCCTGGGCCAGTAGCGATCCTCGTGCCCACCGAATTCGACCTCTCGATTGTCTGCCATGGCGAGCATTCGAGAGGTCGAATTCGTGCGGGCGGATCCCGTCGCGGGGTCCGCTCAGGTCGGCGGGGCACACTGAGCGCGTGAACGGTCAGCGACGCGGCGGAGGATGCACGAGCGTGCTCAGCGTGCTGCTCGTCCTGGGGCTGGTCATCGGCCTCATGGTCTACCTCTCGCCGACCCTCGACCTGGGCAACGTGCAGCGCACCGTCACGCCGGACCGGATGGACGGCGTGCCCGGTTCCGGCGGCGAGGGCTACACCTTCATGCAGGTGACCGACGACGGGTCACCGATCACCTGGCCCTGTGACGAGGTCATCGAGATCGAGGTGAACCCGCAGGGTGCGCCCGACGGGTATGCCGACCTGGTCGCCGGCGCCGTCGGCCGGCTCAACGAGGTGAGCGGCTTCACGTTCGAGGTGACGGGCGAGACCGATGACCGCGAGTTCCTGGGCCGGGGGCGCGGGCCGGTCCTGCTGGGGTGGGCCGACGAGGCGGAGGTGCCGGAGCTGACCGGTCCGACCGCTGGGCTGGGAGGTGCGGCCTACGTCATCGGGCCCGGGGGAGCGGCCCGCTCGGTGGGCGGCATGGTCGTGCTGGACACCGACCTGCCCGGGTTCTGGCTGGGCGGCCTGGACGAGGAGACGGTGATCCTGCACGAGCTCATCCACGTCCTCGGGCTGGGTCACTCGCAGGATCCGGTGCAGCTCATGGCGGCGGAGAACTCGGGGCAGGACGAGCTCGGCGAGGGGGACCTGGCCGGCCTGGCCGCGCTGGAGGAGGCCACCTGCGGGTGAGGGGCGCTCGACCCCTCGGATTCGACTACGCGAATCGTCGCCATGGCGACGATTCGAGAGGTCGAAATCGCGAGGTCGGCACAGGGAGGTCGACGACGGCCAGGATGCACGAAGCCGCCCCCGGACCAGGTCCGGGGGCGGCTCCGTGTGCGTGTCGGGTCAGCCGCGCAGGTGCTCGATCGGGCGCCAGGAGCGACCGATCTCGAGGATCACGTGGGTGCTGCTGCGGAGAGCCTTGGACAGAGCGGTCATGATGGCCACCTTTCTTCGTGTCGGGGTCTGACAGGTACTACTCTGACACTCTTTTTCTGTTAGCACAAGCGAACATTTCTTACAGATACCTGTAAGATCATGTGTATGTTTTCCCCCGAGCAGCTGGTGAGTCTCAAGGCGGTCGTCGAGGAGGGCACGGTGCTCGCCGCGGCGGACCGGCTCGGCCTCACCGCGTCGGCCGTGAGCCAGCAGCTGACCCGGCTGCAGAAGGAGGCCGGGCAGCCCGTGCTGGTGCGGCGAGGGCGCAACGTCGTCCCCACGGATGCGGCCGAGGTGCTGGTCCAGCTGGCCTCCCAGCTCGAGCAGCTGGACGAGGCCGCCCGGGCCGAGCTGGAGCACCTCACCAGCGACGTGGCCGGGCCGCTGGTGCTCTCCTCCTTCCCGACCGGGATCGTCGGCCTGCTCGCGCCGTCCCTCCCGGTGCTGCGGTCGCTGCACCCGCTGCTGCGGATCACCATGCGGGAGCTGACCCCGGAGGGCTCGCTCGGCGCGCTGCGCCGCGGCGAGGTGGACCTGGCCGTGGTGCACGACTGGACCGACTACCACAAGGCCCTGCCCGGGGGCCTGACTGCCCACGTGCTCGGCCACGACGTGGTGGACCTCATCGCCCCGCACGACCACGACCTGCGGGTCGGCCGCAACGGGGTGGTCGACCTCGGCGACTGCGGCGGCCGCGACTGGGTCGACGACTCGCCGGGCGTCTTCAGCGACTGGCTGCTCACGGCCCTGCACGAGCGCAGCCTGGACTACCGGATCGCCGCCACTGCGGACACCCACCCCAGCAAGATCGCGCTCGTCGCCGCCGGCCTCGGGATCGGGCTGATGCCGCGCCTGGGCCGCCCCGAGCTGCCGGACACGGTGGTGAGCTTCCCGGTCCGGAACCCGCCCACCCGACGCATCATGCTGGTCCACCGCGACTCCAGCGTGCGCCGCCCCGCCGTCGTCTCCGTCATGCGGGAGGTCCGGCGCGTCTGGACCGAGGAGCACGCCTGACCGCCGTGGGTCGACGGGTCAGGAGTCGCGGGGCTGCATCCCGGTCTGCTCCTGGAGCCGGTCGATGTGCTCGGAGGCCTGCGCCTTCGTGAGCCCCTCGGCGGGGATCTGCTCGCCGGCGGCGCTGGCGAGCCGGTCGAGGTAGGACTTCTGCGCCTCGGTGGCCGGGTCGTCGCCGGTCGCCCAGTCCTCCGGGTCGCGCTCGATCTGCTCGTCCGGCGACTGCGGGCTGGGAGCGCCCAGCATCTCCGCGTCGTCCTCCGGCCCGGCGGGCCGGGTCTGGTCGTCCATGGGGTTCGTCATGGCCCGACTGTAGGTCGCGGGTCCGACACCGTCGCGACGAAGACTTACCGGCGGGGTCCGGGCCTGCGGCTGACAGGCATACCCCGCCGGGTGTAGGCATGAGGTCATGGCGACGACGTCCACCGACCAGCCCGCGACCCAGGCCTACCGTGCCGCGCGGGACCAGCTCGTCGAGCTCTACGGCGACCCCGACCGCGCCCGCACCGAGTTCCGCTACCCCGACGTCGGCGAGCGCTTCAACTGGGCGGTCGACTGGTTCGACGCCGTCGCGCGCGGCAACGACGCCCCCGCCCTGGTCGTCGTCGAGGAGGACGGCAGCGAGGCCTCGCTCACCTACGACGAGGTGGCCACCCGCTCGGACCAGGTCGCCGCGATGCTCGCGCACCAGGGGATCGGCAAGGGCGACAGCGTCATGGTCATGCTCGGCAACCAGGTCGAGCTGTGGGACACGATGCTCGGCGTGATGAAGCTCGGCGCGGTCATCATGCCCACGACCACGGCTGCCGGTGCGGCCGACCTGCGCGACCGGCTGGAGCGTGGCGAGGCCCGCGCCGTCGTGGCCAACGCGGCCGACACCGGCAAGTTCGACGACGTCCCGGGCGACTACCTCCGGGTCAGCGTCGGCGAGGTGGACGGGTGGACCGACCTGCGCGCGGCATACCGCGAGCACGTCAACGAGGTCGAGCACCCAGGGACCATGCCGGACGACCGGCTCCTGCTCTACTTCACCTCCGGCACCACCAACAAGCCCAAGCTCGTCGAGCACACCCAGGTCAGCTACCCGGTGGGGCACCTGTCGACGACCTACTGGCTGGGGCTGCGGCCCGGCGACGTGCACCTCAACATCTCCTCCCCGGGCTGGGCCAAGCACGCGTGGAGCTGCTTCTTCGCGCCGTGGATCGCCGAGGCCACGATCCTGGTCTACAACTACGCGCGGTTCGACCCGGCCGCGCTGCTGACGGTGATCCGCAGCCACCGGGTCACGACCTTCTGCGCCCCGCCCACGGTGTGGCGGATGCTCATCAACGCCGACCTGTCCGGCGGCCCGGGGTCGCTGCGCGAGGTCATCGGGGCCGGCGAGCCGCTCAACCCGGAGGTGATCGCGCAGGTGCAGCGGCAGTGGGGGCTGACCCTGCGCGACGGCTACGGCCAGACCGAGACGACCGCCCAGATCGGCAACTGCCCGGGTGGTCGGGTCAAGCCCGGGTCGATGGGTATGCCCCTGCCCGGCGTCCCCACGGTGCTCGTCGACCCGGAGCGGGGCGAGGTCGTCGACGGGGCCGGGGAAGGGGAGATCTGCCTGGACCTCTCGGCGTCGCCGGTGGCGCTGATGACCGGCTACCAGGGCGACGACGGCCGCAACGCCGAGGCGATGGCCGGCGGTTTCTACCACACCGGGGACGTCGCCGAGCGGGACGAGCGCGGCATGATCACCTACGTCGGCCGCACCGACGACGTGTTCAAGGCCAGCGACTACAAGATCAGCCCGTTCGAGCTGGAGTCGGTGCTCATCGAGCACCCGGCCGTCGCCGAGGCCGCCGTCGTCCCGGCGCCCGACGAGGTCCGCCTGGCCGTGCCGAAGGCCTACGTCGCCCTGGTCGACGGCCACCGGCCGGACGCCGACACGGCGAGGTCGATCCTGGCGCACGCCCGCGAGCACCTGCAGCCGTGGCAACGGGTGCGGCGGGTCGAGTTCTACGAGCTGCCGAAGACGATCAGCGGCAAGATCCGCCGGGTCGAGCTGCGCGCCCGCGAGGAGGAGCTGGCGGGGTCGGCCCAGACCCCACCACCGACCGGGCAGACCGAGTGGCGGGACAGCGACTTCCCCGACCTCAGGGGCTGAGCTCCACCGGGCAGTCGCCGAGCGCGAGGGTCGGGTAGGAGTAGCCGTCGACGGGCGTCAGGCTCTGCGGGCCGGCCGCGACCGCCCGGTCCCGACCGAGGTTCCAGCTCAGCGCGTCCTCGGCGAGCTCCTCGTCCGGGGCCCACCCGACCGCGCAGTCGGCGAGGTCGTCGCCGTCCGCCAGGCCCGGGACGGTCTCTCCCTCGAGCCCCGCCCGGATCGTCGGCACCGCGTCGGCGCCGAGGCTCTGCAGATAGGCCAGGTCCAGCTCACCGGTCCGCTCGTAGCGCTCGATGTTGCGCTGCGCGACCCACGCCTCGGGGTTGCCCAGCCCGATGACCAGCAGCATCGCGGCACCGGAGGCGAGCGCCGCCCGCGGCAGCCACCGCCCCCGCATCCGGACGCCCGCGACGAGCACCAGCACGATGAGCAGCCCGAGCCACAGCTCGAAGGCGTCGACCAGGACCCGCAGCACGGTGAACCCGTAGGCCTGCTGGTAGACGTGCATCCGGTACAGCGCCGAGCCGACCACCACGAGGGTGAGCACGCACAGGGCACCGAGCGCCGCGCGCACCAGCAACCGCTCCCGGTCGCTCTCCTGCGGCGCCCGCCTGCTGGCGATCGCCACGGTGACGAGGGTGAGCGCGGTCGCGAGGGTGAGCTGGCCGAAACCCTGGTGCACGGACTCGGCATACGTCATGCCGGTGGTGCGCTGCACATAGTCGTGGCCGCCGAACAGCGCCGCCCCCTGCGCCAGGAGGAAGACCACGAAGGTGGCGATGACCACACCCACGGGCACCAGCCACTCCCAGGTGCGGGTGACCCGGCGGGGCTCCGGGAGCGCGACGAGGTCCACCCGGGGCGGGTTCAGCGCCAGATAGCAGCCGGCGAGCACGATCCCCCCGACGACGAACCAGGTGAAGCTGCGCAGCACCAGCGACTCGGCGATGCTCACGTCGGGCAGCAGGTCGCTCACCCAGGCGCCGACCACCGCGTCGCCGGAGGCGAAGAGGCCGCCGAAGATCACCAGGGCGACGAGGGAGATGGCGGCGGTCCGCAGGACCGGCCAGAGGAGGGTATGCCGTGAGGTCGCCGTGATGGTGCGGCCGAGGAGCGGGAGGCCGCGCAGCCCGCTCGCCACCCAGGAGGCCGCGCCGGCGACCATGGCGGGCAGGCCGCGCGCGCCGGTGAGGGCGGTCGTGACCAGGACGGCCGCGGTGAGCAGGGCCAGGACGGAGAGCCACTCGGCGGCCCGCAGCACCAGCAGGCTGGCCAGCCCCAGGCACAGCACGGTCGACACGACGGTCCACGGGTCGCGCCGTCGGGCGCTGAGGTGCAGCACCAGGGCGCCGCCCAGCAGCAGGACCGCGAGGTAGCTCAGGCCGATGCCGCGGTAGGGCAGCAGGATCGCGGCGGCGGCCCCGACCGCGATCGACGCCCACAGGGCGACCGGGGCGGTGCGCAGACGTGAGGTCGGCTCGGGCCAGAACCGACCGAAGAGGGTGTCGAAGATCGACGGTGTCGGCACCGGGATGGGGTGCGCCGGGGTGGGCGGAGGGCTGGGTTGCGCCGGGGTGGGCGGGGGCGGGGTCTCGGTGGTCATCGCGCTCTCCTGGGCCTGCTTGGGGGTCGGTCGGGGGGCGTCGCCGGAATTCGACTGCTCGTTTGTCTGCCATGGCGGCGTTTCGAGAGGTCGAATTCGTGGGCTGCCGGAATTCGACTGCTGGTTTGTCTGCCATGGCGACGTTTCGAGAGGTCGAATTCGGGCGGTGGCGGGGGAGCGGGGCAGCACGGCGCGGACCACGGCTCCGGCAGCGCTGGTATGCCCCGCGCCGGGGGACGGCGTCGCCAGGCCCTGGTCCTGCGAGCTGGCCTCCGCGTCCTCGACCGCGGCCACCGCGCCGCCGTGCAGCTCGCAGACCCAGCGGACGATGGACAGCCCGAGGCCGGTGCCGCCGCTCGCGTCGTCACCGACGCCGAAGCGGGCGAACAGCTGCTCGCTACGCCCCGGAGGGAAGCCGGGGCCCTCGTCGCCGACCTCCAGGGTCCAGCTCTCCCCGCCGGCGCCGTCGGCGACGACCCGCACGGTCCCGCCCTCCGGGCTGTGCCGGAGCGCGTTGTCGAGCAGGTTGGTGACGACCTGGGCCAGCCGGGCACGGTCGGCCGACACCTCCAGGTCCTCGGGCGAGACGGCCACCTCCACGGACACCCCGCGACCGGCGGCCGCGGACGTGGCCCGGGCCTCGTCGGCGCACCGGGCGAGCAGGTCGCCCACCCGGACCGGCTCCAGGTCCAGGGCCGCGACGCCTGCCTCCACCCGGCTCAGGTCGAGCAGGTCCTGGACCAGCGCGCTCAGCCGCTCCGACTGGTCGAGAGCGGTCTGCAGCGCCCGGTCGTCCGAGCTCACCACGCCGTCGACGAGGTTCTCCAGCAGCGCCCGCTGCGCGGCGAGGGGCGTGCGCAGCTCGTGCGACACCGTGGCCAGCAGCTCGCGCCGCTGCCGGTCCGCGCCCTCCAGCTCCGCGGACATCGTGTTGAAGGCCGAGCCGAGCTGGCCGACCTCGTCGCTCGAGGTCGCCGCGACCCGGATGGAGTAGTCGCCACCGGCCATCCGCCGGGTGGCGACGGTCATCTGCCGCAGCGGCGAGGTCATTCCGCGGGCCAGCCACTGGGTCACGAAGAGCGCGGCGGCCACCGACACCGGGATGGTCAGCCAGGCCGAGACGCCCGCCCGGTCGCCCACCTCGGAGACCACCACCGCCGCGAGGATGCTGAGGGTGACGAGCACACCGATCTTGACGGTGATCGAGCCGACCTGGTCCAGCGGCTGCTCCGGCGCCGGGCTCATCGGCCGGCCTCCAGGGCATACCCGACGCCGTGCACCGTGCGCACCCGCTCGGCGCCGATCTTGGCGCGCAACGCCTTGACGTGGCTGTCGAGGGTGCGGGTGCCGTGGGCGTCCGCCCAGCCCCACACCTCGGTCATCAGCGCCTCCCGGCCCCGCACCGCGCCCGGCCGCTCCGCCAGCGCGGTGAGCAGGTCGAACTCCAGCGGCGTCAGGTGCACCTCCCGCCCAGCGACGCGGACCCGTCGGGCCGAGGAGTCGATCCGCAGGTCGCCGACGGTGAGCACCGGGAGCCGCGAGTCGGCCAGCTCTGCCGCGCGCTCGACCCGGCGCAGCAGCGCCTGCACCCGTGCGACCACCTCGCGCATGCGGAACGGCTTGGTGACGTAGTCGTCGGCGCCCGCCGCGAGCCCCACGAGGATGTCGGTCTCGTCCGTCTTCGCGGTGAGCATGAGGATCGGGACGGGCCGCTCGGCCTGGAGCCGGCGGCAGACCTCCAGGCCGTCCAGGCCGGGGAGCATGAGGTCCAGGACGACCACGTCGGGGGTGTGCCGGGCCGCCTCGGTGAGGGCTGTGGGCCCGTCGACCGCCCGCACGACCGTGAACCCCTCGGCGGCGAACCGGTCGGTCAGCGCCTGGTTGATCGTCGGGTCGTCCTCGACCACCAGCACCGTGCGCGTCGTCTGCGTCATGGTCTCGAGCGTAGGTCCGTGCAGGTGGAGGGGGTGCTGGACAGATGTGGAGGTTGTGTGAATGTCGGTGGCGGGCTCTAGGTTGTGCGCTGTGAGCACCATCGTCTTCCTCCACGCGCACCCCGACGACGAGGCGAGCGGCACCGGCGGCACCATGCGCCTCGCGGCCGACGCCGGGCACCGGGTGATCTGCGTCTACGCCACCAACGGCGACCACGGCACCGTCCCCACCGACCTGCGCGAGGGCGAGACGGTCGTCGACCGGCGCCGGACCGAGGCCGACGGCTCCGCGGTCGCGCTCGGCACCGCCCGCGTGGCCTGGCTGGGCTACGCCGACTCCGGCATGACCGGGTGGGAGCAGAACAGTCACGAGCAGTCCTTCCACGGGTCCGACACGGACGAGGCGGCGCGGCGGGTCGCGGCGGTCCTCGACGAGGAGGACGCCGACGTGCTCGTGGGCTACGACTGGCACGGGGGTTACGGCCACCCGGACCACGTCAAGGTGCACCACGTGGCCCACCGCGCGGCCGAGCTGGCCGCCCGCCGCCCGCGCGAGCTGGAGGCGACGCTGAACCGCGACCACATGCGGCGCATGTTCGAGGCGGCCAAGGAGGCCGGGATGGCCGAGGAGGACGCCGACTGGGACCCGGACGCTCCGGCCGACGACGGCAACCCCGTCGGCACGCCCGAGGCGGAGCTCCACTGGCACGTCGACGTCCGCCCGGTGCTGGCGGCCAAGCGGGCCGCGCTCTCGGCGCACGCCAGCCAGGAGGACGTCGGCTGGATGCTGGGTATGCCCGAGGAGCAGTTCGCGGCGGCCTTCGGCGACGAGTGGTTCATCGAGCCGGGCCGGGAGCCGGGCCTGACCCACACCCACCCGCTGGCTCCCTAAGGCCACCCCGCCGGACGCCGAGGGTGCAGATCGCCGGCCCCGGACCGGCGGCATACCCTCGAGCCATGAGTGAGGCACCAGAGCCGATGCCCGAGGCCGACCGGGCGGTCCCCGACGGGGCCGACCTAG
Organism: Serinicoccus kebangsaanensis; assembly: GCF_008919445.1. Taxonomy (GTDB): domain Bacteria; phylum Actinomycetota; class Actinomycetes; order Actinomycetales; family Dermatophilaceae; genus Ornithinicoccus; species Ornithinicoccus kebangsaanensis. The sequence continues at coordinate 52,812 of NZ_VSLG01000016.1, forward strand.
GGCGCGCGCGGGGGACCGACTTCCTCCACCTCGACGACCTGCTGGACGACACCGAACGCGAACTCCGGGACGCGGTGCGCGCCTGGTGCGACGCCGAGGTGGTGCCGGCGGCGCAGGAGTGGTGGGAGGCGGCCCGCTTCCCGGCCGAGATGGTGCCCGGGTATGCCGCGACCCGCGTGGCGGGCGCCTCGATCCAGGGCTACGGCTGCGCCGGGGTCTCCCCCGTGGCGGAGGGGATGCTGTGCGCCGAGCTGGCGCGCGGCGACGGGTCGATCGCGACCTTCAACGCCGTGCACTCCGGGCTGGCGATGACCTCGGTCCACCTGCTCGGCAGCGAGGAGCAGCGCGAGCGGTGGCTGCCGTCGATGGCGCGGGTCGAGACCGTTGGCGCGGTCGCCCTCACCGAGCCCACGCACGGCTCCGACGTGGTCAGCCTGGAGACGACCGCCCGGCGGGACGGCGACGAGTGGGTCCTGGACGGGGCCAAGCGGTGGATCGGCAACGGGTCGGTCGCCGACCTGGTCGTCGTCTGGGCGCGGGACGAGGCCGGCGACGTCGGCGGCTTCGTGGTCGAGCAGCCGCAGCAGCGCGACGGGTGGGACGCCCAGGTGATCGAGGGCAAGATCAGCAACCGTGGGGTCTGGCAGGCGCACATCCGGCTGGACGGGGTGCGGGTGCCTGCGGACCAGCGGCTGGCGCAGGCCCGCACCTTCGCCGACACCAACAAGGTGCTGGCCAAGTCGCGGCAGACGGTGGCGTGGGAGGCGGTCGGGCACGCGGTCGCGGCCTACGAGGGCGCCCTGACCTATGCGTCGCGGCGGGAGCAGTTCGGCCGGCCGCTGGCGAAGAACCAGCTGATCCAGGACGACCTCGCCCGGATGGTCACCCTCATCACCTCGATGCAGCTGATGTGCACCCGCATGAGCGAGCTCGAGGCGCAGGGCCGCTGCACCATCGAGCACGCCGCGATGGCCAAGCTGCACGCGACGACCGCCGCCCGCGAGGTCGTGGGGATCGCCCGCGACATGCTGGGCGGCAACGGCATCCTGCTCGACCACCACGTCGCGCGCCACTTCGCCGACCTGGAGGCCGTCTACACCTACGAGGGCAGCCGGACGGTGCAGTCGCTGCTCGTCGGCCGCGCGGTGACAGGGGCGAGCGCGTTCCGCTGACCACCGCGCGTCGCTCGTGGTTGCCCCCAGACCCACCGGGCGTCGCGTGTGGTTGTCCTCGGGCCGACCGGGCGTCGCTCGTGGTTGTCCTCGGCCCGACCGGGCGTCGCGTGTGGTTGTTCTCGGGCCGACCGGGCGTCGCTCGTGGTTGTTCTCGGGCTGACCGGGCGTCGCGTGTGGTTGTTATCGGGCCGACCGGGCGTCGCGCGTGGTTGCCCCCAGACCCACCGGGCGTCGCGTGTGGTTGCTCCCAGACCCACCGGGCGTCGCTCGTGGTTGTCCTCGGGCCGACCGGGCGTCGCGTGTGGTTGCTCTCGGGCCGACCGGGCGTCGCGCGTGGTTGCTCTGCGGCCTGGTGACACGTGTCACAGAGGCTGGGCCGCTCGGATGGCTACGCTGACGGGTATGCCCGACCCAGCCGCCCCCGACCCGTCCGCCCAGGGTCCCTCGGACGTGCCGCCCGAGTGGCGACCGGACATACCCGTCCCTGGTCAGCGGCCCGCCCCGCGCGAGGAGCTGCCGCCGCAGTGGCGCGGCAACCACGTCACCCCATCGGCGAGCTCACCAGCGCCGATGCGTGCGCCGACCCAGTCCCTGGGCACCCTGATGGGCGACGTCGTGCGGACGGGGGCGTGGCAGGCCGCCGAGCGGACCACGACGATGCTGCTCGTCGGTGACGTCAAGCTCGACCTGCGTGAGGTGATCCGCCCCGGCGAGACGCTGGAGTTCTCGTCCTTCACCGGCATGGGCGACATCCGGATCGCCGTCCCCGCCGGGACGAGGGTCGAGCTCTCGGGGTTCACCCTGCTCGGCAACCTGCGTCACGACGTGGACCCGCAGGCCCAGACTTCGCCCGAGACCGGCGCCTGCGTGCGGATCAACGCCACAAGCCTGCTCGGCGACGTCTCGGTGCGCACCATGCCGCCGGACGACGGCACGAAGCCGCCGCGCGGCTGGCGCTGGACCCGCAAGCGCTGAGACCCGAGAGCCACCGCGGTGGCTTGGTGCGGCCCTGGCGACCCCTTCCCACCGCGGTGGCTTCGTGCGGCCCTGACGACCCCTTCCCACCGCGGTGGGTATGCCGGCAACCACGAGCGACGCTCGGCGGGCCTGGGGGCAACCACGACCGACGCTCGGTGGGCCTGAGGGCAACCACAGGCGACGCTCGGTGGGGGGAAGGTCAGCCCCGGGGGACGTGCCGGCGGAACCACTCCAGGCTCGCAGCCCAGGGCCCGCGCCGCTCGGCCAGGTCCTCCAGCAGCGGCGTCAGCTCCGCGGAGAAGCTGACCGAGGACTCCAACGGCAGCAGCGAGGGCAGGTTGTCGATCGCGATGACCTCGAGCGGCGCCTGCGCCGTCCCGACCTCGCGCACCGGCTCCTCCCACGTGGTGATCGCGGTGTTGACGGGCAGCAGGTTGTTGTCGGAGGTGACGTCGCAGGTCACGTCGCCGATGGTGCGCAGCCGACGCGGCGCGGGCACGTCGGCCGGACCGACGAAGGGCTCGCGGGGGGTGCTGCTCACGACGCAGTTGACCAGGACGTCGTGGTCCAGCAGTGCGTCCTTGTCCAGCTCGACGGTGTCGGCGCGGTCCCACCGGGTGACCGCGCACCCCGCCAGCTCCAGCGCCTCGACCGCACCACGGCCGGACCGACCCCGGGAGCCGATGACCAGGGCACGCTCCGGCTCCCGGCCCGCGGCGCTCTCCCGCAGCTGCCGGTCGAGGTCGTCCCGCCCCATCGGCGCGACACCGCCGTCGAGTCGACCGCGGTGACGCAGGACGGCGAGGGCGGCGCCGACATATCCCGCCCAGAAGCCGAACGCGACGACCCGCTTGCCGTCGAGCGTGAGGTACTCGACGTCCAGCAGCTCGCCACCGCCGCGGCGGAACCGGTCCAGCGTCTGCCCGGCACCCTCCTGACCCTTGTAGGCGTGGGCGAAGAAGACGTGGGTGTGCGCGAGGTCGGCCGGGTCCTCCGGCAGCTCCTTGATCCCGACCACGACGGCACCCTCGGGCGCGTCGACCCAGGACCCGTACGGAGCCACGGAGCACCCCGCGGCGACGTACTCCTCGAGGTCGACGACCCGGCTCGGGGACTCCTCGACGGTGACGACATACCCGTCCGCGACCAGTCGCTCGGCGTCGGCCGGGACGATCGGGACGCGCTGCTCGCCGGGGCGTGCCTCGGCGCGGATCCACAGGTGCGGTCTGGACATGAGGCCAGCGTATGCGCCCGCGCGGGTTGCCCTTGGGTTAGGTTGAGCCATCACACCGACGTGAAGGGGCAGGAGCATGAGCGGCGACATCGTGCGCGAGCAAGGCGAGTTCGACTACGAGCCGAGCGACCGCGAGCCACCGCGTCCGGCCGGGCGCACCTGGGCCTTCCGGCTCGGCGGGCTGGGCCTGGCGGTCGTGGTCTACCTGCTCCTCGGCGGGGCGGACATGTCTGACGATGCGCGCTTCGTCGCCGCGATCGCGGTGCTCATGGCCGTGTGGTGGATGACCGAGGCGATCCCGCTGGCGGCGACCTCGCTGCTGCCGATCGTGCTGATCCCGCCGCTGACCGGGCTCGGGGTGGCCGACGCCACCGCGCCCTACGCCAACTCGATCGTCTTCCTCTTCCTCGGTGGCTTCCTCATCGCCATCGCGATGCAGAAGTGGAACCTGCACCGGCGGATCGCGCTGCTCACCCTGCGCCGGGTCGGCACGCACCCCCGCCGGATCATCCTCGGGATGATGATCTCGACCGCCTTCCTCTCCATGTGGGTGTCGAACACCGCCACCACGCTGATGATGCTGCCGATCGCCATCTCGGTGCTCGCGCTGGTGGTGGAGAACAGCCAGCAGGCCTCCCGGGCCTCCGCTGGGGACGGCGACGTCGCCCAGGAGGTGTCGTCCGGGCGCGCGGTCAGCGACGTCGTGAGCGACCCGGACGTCCGCATCTTCGGCGTGGCACTCGTGCTGTCGATCGCCTGGGCCGCCTCGATCGGCGGGCTGGGCACCCTGCTCGGCAGCCCGCCCAACGCGATCGTCGCGGGCTACCTTGCGGACGAGGTCGGTGAGGACGTGGGCTTCCTCGCCTGGATGATGCTGGGCGTCCCGATCGTCGTCGTCTTCATCGGGATCGCCTGGTTCCTCATCACCCGGCTGATGTTCCGCTTCAAGCTGGAGGAGATCCCGGGCGGGCGCCAGCTCATCGACAGCGAGATCGACGAGCTCGGCCCGATGAGCCAGGGGGAGAAGGTCGTGCTCGCCGTCTTCTGCGGTGCCGCCTTCCTCTGGATCGTGCCTGGCCTGCTGTCCAACATCCCGGCCCTGGGCGAGTCGCTGCCCTGGCTGGGCGAGCTCGACGACACCGCCATCGCCATCGGCGCCGGCCTGGTGCTCTTCCTCATCCCCGGGGACCGGCAGGGCCGGATGACGCTGGAGTGGGACGACGCGGAGGAGGGCCTGCCCTGGGGCGTGCTGCTCCTCTTCGGTGGTGGGCTCAGCCTGGCCGCGGCCGTGGCGGGCACCGGGCTGGACGAGTGGTTCGGCCAGCAGGTGACCGGCCTGGGGACCCTGCCGATCGTGCTGCTGCTGGCGGCCGTCGTCACCATCGTGCTGTTCCTGACCGAGGTCACCAGCAACACCGCGACCGCGGCGACCTTCATCCCTGTGCTCGGCGGTGTGGCGGTCGGCATCGGGGTGGACCCGATGACCCTGCTCATCCCGGCGGCGCTCGCGGCCACCTGCGCCTTCATGCTCCCGGTCGGCACCCCGCCGAACGCCATCGTCTTCGGCACCGGGGCGGTGAAGATCCAGGAGATGGCCCGTGGTGGAATCGTCCTGAACGTCGTCGGGGTGGTCCTCATCACCCTCTTCACCGTCCTCATCGGGCCGTTCGCCCTGGGGTTGGTGCTCTAGCGGCGACGTCGGGTCTGCGCCACACCACCGGAAGGGGGCAGCATGGCCCCCGCTCCGCGCCGTGGCCGCTCCGCGCTGGTGATGGCGGTCGCCTCGGCCGTCACCACGCTCGGCGCCATCCCGCCCTTCCTGCTGGGGGCGCAGGCGGTGGAGATCCGGGACGACCTGGGCTTCGGCCTGGGTGCCTTCGGGGTGGCGGTCAGCCTGTTCTTCGCGACGGCGGCGGTGGCCACCCTGTCCACCTCCACCGTGGTCGACCGCCTCGGCCGCGGTCGGCTGCTGCTCCTGGCCGGCGGGCTGGTGACCGGCGGCGGGCTGGCGATGAGCCTGCTCGCCTCCGGCTGGTGGTCGTTGATGGCGGTCATGGTGGTGCTCGGCCTGGGCAACGCGGCCTGCCAGGCGACCGCCAACTCGCTGATGGCCCGCACCCTGCCGCCGGGTCGCCGGGGGCTGGGCTTCGGCGTCAAACAGTCCGCCGTGCCGCTGGCGATCATGCTCGGCGGCCTGGCCGTGCCGACCACCGGGGCGCTGTGGGGCTGGCGGTCCACCTTCGTCATCACCGCCGGGCTCGGGGTGTGCGTCATGGTGTCCGCGGTGGGTCTGCTCGTGCGGGGGCGTCGTCGCGGACGGCGTGCGCCCTCGCCCGCCGGACCTGACCTGCTGGAGTCGCCGCCGACGCTCCCGCTGCTGCTCGCGGCGCTCGCGATCACCCTCGCCAGTGCCGCCGCGAACTACGTGGGTGCCTTCGCCGCCTCGTGGGGCTTCGAGGTGGGGCTCAGCCCCGCCCAGACCGGGATCCTCATGGCGCTCGGCTCGGGCGGGTCGATCGCGGTCCGGGTCTTCTCCGGCTGGCGCGCCGACCACCGGCACGGCGCGAACCTCCCGGTCGTCGCCACCCAGATGTGGGTGGGTGCGGTGGGCTGCCTCGGGCTGATGATCGCCGCGCCGTGGGCGGTGTGGGTCTTCGGACTGCTGGCCTTCAGCATCGGGTGGTCCTGGCCCGGCCTGCTGCTGTATGCCGTCGCCCGGCTCGGCAGGGACAACCCAGCACAGGCGTCGGCGGCGATCCAGGCGGGGGCCTTCGCCGGTGGGGCGCTGGGGCCGGCCACCCTCGGTGGCCTCTCGGCCGCGGCCGGCTTCCCGGCCACCTGGGCGGTGGCGGCAGGGTGCTTCGCCGTCGCCGGGATCCTCATCCTGCTGTCCCGTCGGCTGTTCACCGCGGACCTGCTGGCCCGACCGCCCCGGGAGCCGTTCACCTACGCCCGGAGCAAGGTCACCCCTCCGCGCGACGCGTGAGCGGTCCCGGTGGCACGCCGGTGCCGGACGGCCCAGCGACGCACGTGCGTGCCTGAGCCGTTCTCGACGGGCGTGTCGTCGGCCGGTCAGGCCAGTGCCGACGCCATCCGTCGCACCGCCTCGGTCACCAGCTCCTCGCTGGTGCCGATGTTGAGCCGGGCGAAGCCGGCCCCGGTCGCGCCGAAGGCCGGCCCGGGCGAGAGCAGCACCCGGCCACGCTCCAGGAAGGCCTGCGCCGGGTCGTCCCCGAGCCCGAGCTCGCGGCAGTCCAGCCAGGCGAGGTATGACGCGTGGCCGGGGCGGAAGCGCACCTCCGGCAGGTGCTCGTCCAGGAGGGCGGGCAGCGCCTGGGTGCGCGCCTCGATCTCCGTCACCGTGCCGGAGAGCCACTCGCGGCAGTCGGTGTAGGCGGCGACGGCGGCATACTGCCCCAGGATGCTGGGCGCCCAGTCCGTCTCGGACTGCAGCGCGGGCCACCGCCCCTCCACCGCGGTGACACCGAGGGCCAGCTTGAGCCCGGCGACGTTCCACGCCTTCGACGGTGCGTGCAGGGCGATGCCGACCTGGCGCGCGGTGTCGCTCACCGTCAGGAACGGCACGAACGGGCGCGGGCTGCCCGGGTGCACCAGCGGGGCGTGGATCTCGTCCGAGATGACGACGGCGTCGTGCTCGGCGGCCAGCTCGGCGAGGGCGGCCAGCTCCTCCCGGGAGTAGACGTAGCCGAGCGGGTTGTGCGGGCTGCACAGCAGCACCACCCTGGCGCCGCTGGCGAGCGCACCACGCATACCGTCCAGGTCCAGCCGTCCCCCGCCGGCGATGTCCAGCATCGGCACCTCCAGCGGCTCCACCCGCAGGTCGCGCAACCAGGGGTAGAAGGACAGGTACACCGGCGGGTTGAGGATCACCCGGTCGCCGGGCGAGGTCATGGCCCGGATGGTCTCCTTGACGCCCTGACCGACGTCCGCGAAGAGGCGGGTCCGCCCCGGGGTCCCCTGCGTCTCCCAGCCCCAGACGTCGCGCGCGTAGCCGGCGAAGGCGTCGATGACCGGGGTGGGCTCCCCGGCATACCCGAAGTCGCAGCGCTCGATCGCGGTGTGCAGCGCGGCCGAGATCGCCGGTGCGGTCCGGACGTCCATCTCCGCGGTCCAGGCGGGCAGCACGTCCTCGGGCACGCGGCTCCACTTGGCGCTGCGGTGGGTGCGCATCTGCTCCAGGGACAGGTCGAAAGGAGGGGTCATGGACGCAAGCCTGCCCTACGCCGGACACTGGTCCGCATGGTCCCCGGTACTGCCGACCCCCCGCGCCGCGGCGCGACCTCCTTCCACCTCCGCCCCCGGAGCGGCTGGCTGAACGACCCGAACGGCATGGTGTGCCGGGACGGGCGGTGGCACGTCTTCTTCCAGCACAACCCGGACGCCCCGCAGCACGACGCGATCGCCTGGGGGCACAGCAGCAGCACCGACCTGGTGAGCTGGCAGGATCACCCGGTCGCGTTCTCCCCGACGCCGGGCGGGCCGGACAGCGGCGGCTGCTGGTCCGGCGTCCTCGTCGCCGGGCCGGAGGGCCCGGCGGCGGTCTACACCGGCGTCACCGGGTCGGCCCACGGCAGCACGGTATGCCTACGCCATGGCTCGGGCGACGACCTCGACGAGTGGTCCGGACCGGTCGTGGTCGCCTCGCAGCCCGAGGTCGACGGGGTGGCCGAGATGCGTGATCCCTTCGTCTTCACGCACCGGGGTCATCGCTTCGCGCTGCTGGGCGCCGGTCGGCGTGACGGCACGGCTGCGATCCTGCTCTACTCCTGCGACGACCTGGACGACTGGGAGTACCTCGGGGTCTGGCTGACACCGTCCGACCTCCCGACCGGTGCGGCACAGCCGGCGGACGTGTGGGAGTGCCCGCAGCTCTGGGTCCAGGGTGATAGGGCCGCGCTGGTGCTCTCGTTGCACGACCGCGGCGTGCTCGGCGATGTCGTCGTCTGCACGGGGCGGATGGGCGACGCCGGAGGCCGGCCCGTGCTCGTCCCGGAGCAGGTGTCCGTGCTGGACACCGGCAACGCCTTCTACGCACCGCAGCTCGCCTCCGACGGTCGGGAGGGCGCCTGGCTCATGGGGTGGGTGCGCGAGGACGGGCAGGACCCCGCCGTGCGGGACCACGCCGGGTGCCTCACCCTGCCGCGGCGGCTGCTCCTGGACGGGTCGGAGGCGCGGCTGGTGCTGGATCCCGCGGTGCGGGACGGGCTCGAGCTCGGTCCGCCGGTGGACGAAGAGCTCCCGGACACAGCGGTGATCGCGGTCGGAGCCGCGGGGGCCGAGCTCAGCCACCCTCGGCTCGGGAGGCACCATCTCGCCGCGGGGACCCTGGTCGCCGTCGACGCGGACGTCGTGGAGGTCTACCCGGCCACCGGCGCGCCGGCGACCTTCCGGCACGACCTGCCCTGGCGGGTCGCAGGCGACGCGCAGGTCAGGGAGGTCCTGCTCAGGCGGTCGACGCCCACCGGTTGAGCACCCGCTGCAGCTCGTCGACGTGCCAGCGGGGCACATACGCGACGGTGACGTGCTGCCCGTGCCGGACGTGCGCGCTGGCCTGGCCGGGCAGGCAGACGGCGTCGAAGATCCAGGGCAGCACCTCCGGGTCGGCCAGGTCATGGTCCAGCCGGGGGTGCAGCTCGCGGGTGACCCGACCCAGCCGGAAGCGCACCACCCACCGGTTGCGGGCCGGGTCCTGGCTGCCGCGGACCTCGCTCAGCTCGGAGGTGGATCCGGCGGTGGCGGCCAGGCTCCGCACGAGGTCGGGGTAGGAGTCCGGCCCGACGACGTGCTCCAGGTCCACGATGGTGACCTGGGGGTGGTGGGTCAGGCTGCCGTCGGGTGCGCGGGCCAGGCAGTGCATGGCCGCGACGTACGGGTGCTGCCGCAGCGCCTGCGCGGCCTCACGGTCCTGGGCGATGTCGGCCGCCGTCACCCCGTCCTGGGCGCTCAGGCCGAGCCGCTCGAGGGTGGCGAGCTGGTCTCTGGCCGAGGGCCGTGAGGCCGGGGTGACCAGCGCCGTGGCATCCGGGCTGCCGTCGCTGTGGCGGGCGAAGACCTCCGAGAGGTTCATGCTGCCGAGTCTGCCACCGGCCCCGGCGCTTCACAACGGCACGCGGTCGCCGCCCAGGGGACCGTCAGGCGACCCGCGTCCGGGGTGCGTTCTCGGCGGTCTTGCCGGCGTCCTTCTCCGCGACCCCGCCGATGACGTCGTCGATCTTGGCCATGAGGTCTGCGTCGAGCGTGACCCCGGCGGCCTTGACGTTGTCCTCCACCTGGGACGGCTTGGAGGCCCCGACCAGGGCGGCCGCGACGTTGGGGTTCTGCAGCACCCAGGCGACGGCGAGCTGCGGCATGGTCAGCCCTGCCTCCTGCGCCAGCGGCTTCAGACCCTGCACCGCGGTCAGCACGTCCTCGCGCATGAAGCCCTGCATGCCGCGGCCCATGGACTCGTCCGCGGCGCGGCCATCGGTCGGCGCCTCGCCGGGGAGGTACTTGCCGGACAGCACGCCCTGCGCCATCGGGCTCCAGACGATCTGGGAGATGCCGAGCTCCTCGCAGGTGGGCACGACCTCGGGCTCGATGACCCGCCACAGCATGGAGTACTGCGGCTGGGAGGAGATGAGCTGGATGCCGAGGTCCTGCGCGAGGGCGTGCCCGGCGCGGATCTGGTCGGCGGTCCACTCGCTGACACCGATGTAGAGCGCCTTGCCCTGGCGGACGACGTCGGCGAAGGCCTGCATCGTCTCCTCCAACGGCGTCTCGGTGTCGTAGCGGTGGGCCTGGTAGAGGTCGACGTAGTCGGTCTGCAGCCGGGTCAGGCTCCCGTTGATCGACTCCATGATGTGCTTGCGGGACAGCCCGGTGTCGTTCTTGCCGCCCGGGCCGGTGGGCCAGTAGACCTTGGTGAAGACCTCCAGGCTCTCCCGCCGCTCACCCTTGAGGGCCTCGCCGAGCACGGTCTCCGCCTTGGTGTTGGCATACACGTCGGCGGTGTCGAAGGTGCTGATCCCGGCGTCGAGGGCGGCGCGGACGCACTGGTGGGCGACGTCGTTCTCGACCTGGCTGCCGTGCGTCAGCCAGTTGCCGTAGGTGATCTCGCTGATCTTGAGCCCGCTGTTGCCGAGGTATCGAAAGTCCATGACTGCACCGTATGCCTCGCCCCGGACGGACCTCGGTGCCGGGTGGTCATCGCGGGCGATCGCCGTCCATCCACGCGCCACGTGATACCGGGGGAGGACCCCACGGCCGCGAGGTGGGGCCCGGCGGCTGACGCGGGAGGTGGTGGGGCGGCCGCATCGTCAGGGGTATGACTCTCACCCAGCTCCTGCTCGACGTCGTCGTCGTCCTCGGGGTCGTGCTCATGACCCTTCTCGCCATCGTCCCGGTGTGGCTGGAGGCCGCAGCTCAGCCCTCCCCGAAGGACAGCCGGAAGACCACCTCGCCGATGCCCTCGTCGGCGATGTTCTCGATGATGCCGTTGGAGGTGAAGCCCAGGTGACGGTGCCAGGCCTGCGGCTCCGGCTCGTCGGTCTGCGAGGAGCTCAGCAGCGCGACGTAGCCCTGCCCCTTGAGCCGGGCCACGAGGTCGTCCACGAGCACCCGGGACAGCCCGCGGCCACGGGCGTCCTCCTGCAGCACGATGAGACTCAGGAAGGGGACCGTGGCCCAGAGGATCGTGTAGTGCAGCAGCCCGACGACCGCCCCGTCCACCTCGACGACGAGCACCTCCTCGTTGCCGATGAGCCGGGTCCAGGCGCTCTCCCTGGGCCACTCGTCCAGGCGGCGCAGGTCGGGCAGGTCGGCCGTGGTGGCAGGACGGACGGTCGCGGTGGCGGGCATGGCAGGTCCTCGGGTCGCAGCGGGCGGTCGCCGCAACCCTAGGCAGACCCAGGGTTCCAGCCAACCGGATTGCCGCCCCCTGCCTGACTCACCCGCAGAAGTTGTTCTTCTGCCGCGATGCATCACCGCAGACGAACAACTTCTGGGTATGAGTGGGTGGTCCGGCGCCGACCGGCCGTCGGGAATCGGTGACGACGCCCCGGCGTTGAGGTGGACCCACCACGAGGAGGACCGTGGCCGCTCCCGCCCTGCCTGCCCTGCCCGCCCAGCACCGACGACTCACCGACCTGGGTCTGGACCTGCCCGACCTGCCGGCCGACCTGACCGGCGACCTGCTCGTCGTCCATCCGCGCCTCGTCCCGGTGGCGGCCCTCGTGCCGCTCCTGCGTCGCGGGGAGCGGCCGGGCTTCGTCGTGACGGACCTCACCGACCTCGCCGAGTTCGGTCCGGCGCCGGGGGTCGAGGTGCCGGACGCCGACCTCTACGCGGTGCGGTCGCCCGAGCGCGGCGACGGCTACGCCAACCTCAGCCCGGACGAGGTGGACCCGAAGATCAGGGCCCGTGGCCGTGACCTGATGACCGCCTCGGAGGGTGTCTGCTGGGCGCTCCAGGAGCCCGGGGCGATCGAGCGCAACCACTGCTTCATGACGACCGGGTCCCGCAGGCCGAAGGCGTCGGGGAGATGCCTGGACGCGCGGGTCCCGGCGCTGTGGATCAGCAACGGCACCGGGCGGGACGGGCGCGACCGCGCCGACGCCCCCAAGCTCGGCTGGTGCTGGGCCGGCAACCGGCACACCTGGCTCGGCATCGCCTCGGTGGGCGGCCGCTCCTAGGTCACCGGGCCGGCAGCTGCTCCGGCAGGCCGGCGTGCTCGAAGGCGGACTCGTCGAAGAAGCCGACGACCCCCTGCACCTCACCGTCCCGGATATCGACCACGCACAGCTGGAACTGGCGGTATGCGCCGTCCGCGTCGCGCAGGTACATCCCGACCGCCGGCTGCCCGTTGGCCACGACCGGCACCATCCGCAGGTCGCCCGAGGCCTTGGCGGGGCACTGGTGCCCGATGAGGGACGCGATGTCCTCGGGGCCGAGGTAGAAGCGGTCGAAGGGCGGCATCTGCCAGGTCGCCTGGTCGGTCATCACCCCGACCACGGCCGGGATGTCGTAGCGCTCGAAGGCGTCGCAGAAGGCGGTGAAGACCTCGCGGTCGGCGGCGGTCAGCTCGCTCACCCGGCGCCCGGCGCGAGTCAGCCCCTCACCGATCGTCGCGCGGGAGCGCTGCAGCGCCGAGTTGACCGAGGCCACCGTCGTCTCCAGCGCGGTCGCGGTCTCGGCCGCCGAGAGCTGCAGCACGTCCCGCAGCACCAGCACCGCCCGCTGCAGCGGCGGCAGGTCCTGCAGCGCCGCGACGAAGGCGAGCTGGGTCGCCTCCGCGACCTCCGTCGCCTCGGCGGGATCCACCGGCACGGCGTCCCGACCCCAGACCAGCTGGTCCGGCAGCGGCTCCAGCCAGTCGCGGGACCGGTCCTCGACCACGGGCTCGCGCGGGTCACCGGGCGGGCCGCCGAGGCCGCTGGGCAGCGGCCGGCGGCCCTGCTGCTTGAGCGCGGTCAGGCAGGCGTTCGTGGCGATGGTGTACATCCACGTCCGTACCGAGGACCGCCCCTCGAAGCGGTGGTAGGCCTTCCAGGCGCGCAGGTAGGTCTCCTGCACCAGGTCCTCGGCCTCGCTGGCCGACCCCAGCATGCGGTAGCAGTGCGCGATCAGCTCCCCCCGCAACGGCGCCGTGGTCTCCTCGAAGTCTGCTCGTGGGGCGTCCACCTGCGTGCTCATGCCGTCTCCCTCGTCGCAGCGTCCCGGTCCATCCACATCACTTCCCAGACGTGGCCGTCCAGGTCCGCGTAGGTCCTGCCGTACATCATGCCGTGATCCACCCTCCTGATGTCGGTCCCGCCCGCCGCGACCGCCCGGTCGACCACCGCGTCGACGGCCTGCCTGCTGGCGGCCGACAGACAGAGCAGCGCCTCCACGGTGCCCGGCTCGGCGACGGTGGAGTCGTGGAAGCTGGCGAAGGCGTCCCGGTCCAGGAGCATCGCGTGCAGCGTCGGGCCGAGCTCGAGGCACAGCGCGGAGGCGTCGCAGAAGTCGGTGTTGAAGCTGTAGCCCACCTCGGTGAAGAAGGTGCGGGACCGCTCCAGGTCCTGCACCGGGAGGTTGACGAACATCAGCTGGTGCATGGCGGCTTCTCCTCGGACGGGGGTGTCGTGCTCGGGCTCGTGCGGGGTCAGACCAGGTCGAGAGCGCCGACTCATCGGTGATATGATGTATGCATCATGCAACTATCTGAGGAGCTGGCCCGGACCTTCACCGCCATGGGCCGTCTGCTGCGCGACCGGGAGGGGTTGCTGTCCCCCAGCGAGCTCGAGGTGCTGGCCCGGCTCGCCGGACGCGAGTGCACCCGCTCGCGCGACCTGGCGCGCGTCGAGGGCCTGGACCCCTCGACGATGAGCCGGCGCCTGGCCTCGCTCGCGGAGCGGGGCCTCGTGGAGCGGCACCCCGACCCGGACGACCGTCGGGCCCAGGTGCTCGGTCTCACCGAGGAGGGACGCGCCCTGCTCGCGGCCGAGCGGGCCCGGCGGGTCACCCTCATCACCGACACGTTGTCCGACTGGCCGGAGCAGGACCTGGACCAGCTCGCCACCCTGCTCGGACGCCTCGCCGACTCGATCGACACGGCCCGCGACGGGCATACCGGGACCAGGTCCGCCTCATGAGCGTGACCCGCAGCACCCCTGACAGCACCACGACCGCACCGAGGAGCTCGATGGCCACCGCCACACCCGCCGCGCCCACCACCACCCAGGGCACCGGCAGCGCACCCTTCCGCCTGGACCGGGAGCACAAGATCGTCTTCGCCAGCCTGATGCTGGGGATGTTCGTCGCGTCGATCAGCCAGACCATCGTCGGGCCGGCGCTGCCGCAGATCGTCGCCGACCTCGGCGGGATGGCGCACTACTCCTGGGTGGCGACGGCCGCCATGCTCGTCTCCGCGGTGGTGGTGCCCGTCGTCGGCAAGCTCTCCGACCTCTACGGTCGCAAGACGTTCTACCTGGCCGGCCTGGTGATCTTCATGGTCGGCTCGGTCGTCTCCGGGCTCGCCGGCAGCTTCTGGGTGCTGGTCGCCGGTCGCGCGATCCAGGGCGCCGGGATGGGCACCCTCATGCCGCTGTCCCAGACGATCATCGGCGACATCATCCCGGCCCGGCAGCGGGGGAAGTACCAGGGCCTCATGGGCGCCGTCTTCGGCGTGACCTCGGTGGCCGGCCCGCTCGCCGGCGGGTTGATCACCGACCACCTCGGCTGGCGCTGGCTGTTCTTCACCATCCTGCCGATCGGCCTGCTCGCCCTGGCGTTCGTCGCCCGCTACATGCACCTGCCGCACCAGCGGCGCGAGGCGAAGATCGACGTCGCCGGGATCATCACCCTGTCGATCGCCATGGTGTCGATCCTGCTCGCCACGAGCTGGGGCGGGACGACCTACCCCTGGGTCTCGGCCCAGGTGCTCGGGCTGTATGCCGTGGGTCTGGTCGGCGCGCTCGCCTTCGTGGCCGTCGAGCTGCGGGCGCAGGAGCCGCTGCTGCCGCTGCGCCTCTTCCGCAGCAGCGTCTTCAGCTGGTCCAACGTCGCCGGGCTGGGCGTGGCGATGGTGATGTTCGGGTCGATCATCTACATCCCGGTCTTCGCCCAGGGCGTGCTCGGCGTGGACGCCACCCAGTCCGGCCTCATCCTCATGCCGATGATGCTCGGGCTGATCGTCATGGGCATCCTCACCGGGCTGCTCGTGACCAGGACCGGCCACTACAAGCCGTTCATGCTCACCGGCATCGCGGTCATGGCGCTCGGGGTCTTCCTGCTGACGCGGCTCTCGGAGACCTCCAGCGCCTGGGCGCTCTTCGGGTCGATGGCGGTCGTCGGTGTCGGCCTCGGCATGGCGATGCAGCTCTACACCCTCGTGGTGCAGAACGTCGTCGCCCGTCGCGACCTCGGCGTCGCCACCGCCACCACCCAGTTCAGCCGCAACATCGGCTCGACGGTGGGGATCGCGGTCTACGGCTCGATCATGACCGGCGGCCTCGGCGCCGCGGTCGCCTCGCACCTCCCGGCCTCGATGCGGGACCAGGCGGCGCAGCAGGCCAGCGGCCTGGACGTCGGCTCGGTGCTGGACCCCTCCTCGCTCGGCAACGTGCCGCCGGTGGTCGAGGAGGCGCTGCGGGCCGGGCTCGCCGACCAGCTGCACGACGCCTTCATGGTCGGGCTGCCGATCCTCGCGCTCGTCTTCGTCGCCACGGCGATGATCCGGCACGTGCCGCTGCGGGAGACCCTCGAGGACGCCCCGGTCGACCGGGGCTGAGCGGCTCGCCCGTCAGCCGGGGACCGCGCGGGTGAACCGACCGGTCTCCAGCCAGTGGGCCAGCCGGTCGCCGGTGACCTGCAGGTATGCCGCGGCGTCCGCGCGGAAGGCCGCGGTCGTGCTGGCGAGCAGGGCGTTGGCGAGGAGCAGCTGCCGGGAGGCGACCATCGCCTCGAAGTCCTCGTCGGCGACGACGGGGAACGGGCGGGTCGCGGCATACCCCTCGCGCATCGCCTGCTCCGGGGCCGGATCGGCGTCGCGCAGGTAGAAGGCGGAGATCGCCAGGTCCAGCACCGGCGGCCCGAGGCCGCTGTCGTCGAAGTCGAAGACCGCCAGCCGCCCCTCGTGCCACTTGAGGTTGCCCCCGTGCAGGTCGGCGTGCAGCGGCACGGCCGGCGACGCCCGGCCCACGCGGTCGAAGGCGTCGGTGCACCGGGCCCTCGCGGTGCGCACGAGGGGGCCGAGGCGTCGATCGTCGGCGCAGGCCGCCGTGAGCAGGTCGGGATCGCCGAAGAGGGGGTCGTCGAAGACGGGCAGCCGGGCCGCGACCGCCGAGCCCCAGTCCTCGGCGTGCCGGTGCAGGGCGGCGGTGAGCGCCCCCAGCGCGCGGCACTGCTCGAGCGTGCCGATCGTGCCGAGGTCCGCACCGGGCAGCCACCCGCTCGCCGTGACCAGCACGTCGCGTCCCAGCTCGGCGGACCGGACCTGCGCCAGGTAGCCGCCCCGCACCGTCGGCACCGGGTCGGGCGCCAGCACCTCGGTCTGCGTCGCGAGCGCGTGCTGCCACTCCTGCTGCGCCTGGATCGCCTCGGGGGAGCTGACCGAGTTGGTGTTGACGCGCAGCGCCACGGTGCGCTGCTCGGTCTCCAGCCGGAAGGTCGTGTTGTAGCCGTGCAGGGCCAGCTCGATCCCGGTCGGCACCAGGGCGAACTGCCCGGCCGCCTCGAGGGCGATCGCCCGCAGCAGCTCGGTCTGGGACAGCTCGTCGAGGTCGTGGTATGCCGTGGGCATGGCTCAGCCTCGCACGTCTCCGCCCCGGAGGCTCCGGAGTAGGGTCCGACCATGCTCGGCGACCTGCACCTCCCGACCGCGGTGCTGGTGCTCGCGCTGGTGGGCGTCGTCCACCTGCTGCTGTGGTGGCGTCGGCGCCGGACCGCCCGGGGCTTCCTGTCCGAGACCGACCAGCTGACCTACGAGACGCTGCGCTCCGGCGCGCAGGCCGGGCGCAGCCTCCGGGCCGGACTCACCGAGGACTACGCCGAGCCCGCCGCCCGGCACCTGCGGATGATGCTCGGCGGCACTGCCCTGGCCATCTGCGACAGCCAGGAGGCGCTCGCCTGGTCCGGGCTCGGCGAGCACCACCGGGAGCAGGCGGCCGCGCACGCCGGCAGGGTGCTGAGCAGCGGTGACGTGGCCGTGCTCACCCGGGCTGACCTGCCGTGCGACACCCCCGAGTGCCCGGTGCGCGCCGGCGTGGTCGCCCCGCTCGTGGTGGACGACCGCGTCATCGGTGCGCTTGCGGCATACTCACCGCGTCCCTCGGCGGGGCTGGCCCGGGCGACCGAGCAGCTCGCGACCTGGGTCAGCGGGCAGCTCGAGCTGGGCGAGCTGGACCGGGAGCGGACCCGGGCGATGGAGGCCGAGCTGCGCAGCCTGCGCGCCCAGATCAGCCCGCACTTCATCTACAACTCGCTGGGCGCCATCGCCTCCTTCGTGCGCACCGACCCGGACCGGGCGCGCGAGCTGCTGCTCGAGTTCGCCGACTTCACCCGCTATGCGCTCCGCCGGGGCGGCGCGTTCACGACGCTCGCCGACGAGCTGCGCAACATCGAGCGCTACCTGGTGCTGGAGCAGGCGCGCTTCGGTGAGCGGCTCCGGGTCCACCTGCTCATCGCGCCCGAGGTGCTCCCGGTGGCCGTGCCCTACCTGGCGGTCCAGCCGCTCGTGGAGAACGCGGTGCGGCACGGGCTGGCCGGCAAGGAGAGCGTCGGCACGGTCACGATCACCGGGACCGACCTCGGCGACCTGGCCGAGATCGCGATCGAGGACGACGGCGTCGGCTCCGACCCCGAGCTCGTGCGGCGCGCGCTGGACGGCGACGTCGGCGCACAGCCGGGCGAGTCGGCCGGCGTCGGGATGGGCCTGGGCAACGTCGACGCCCGGCTGCGCCAGGTCTACGGCGACGACCACGGGCTGGTCGTCGAGACCGCTCCGGGGCTGGGCACGAAGGTGACCTTCCGGGTGCCGAAGTACGCCCCCGGCGTGCACCCGGACCGCTGATCCCCGCCCGTACGATGACCCCCATGCGCGCCCTCGTCGTCGACGACGAACCGCCTGCCCTGTCCGAGCTGAGCTATCTGCTCGAGCAGGACGGGCGGTTCGCCCGGGTGCATGCGGTGTCCTCGGGCACCGACGCGCTGCGGGCGCTGGAGGCCGGCGAGGTCGACGTCGTCTTCTCCGACATCTCGATGCCGGGCCTGGACGGCATGGAGCTGGCCCGGGTGATCAACCAGTTCGCCCGGCCGCCGCTGGTCGTCTTCGTCACCGCGCACGAGGAGCACGCCGTGGACGCCTTCGCGGTGCAGGCGGTGGACTACGTCATGAAGCCGGTGCCCGCGGCCCGGCTGTCCCAGGCGGTCGACCGGGTCGTCGCGGGCCTGGCGCAGCGCACCGCGGCGGCCGGGCCGCCCGAGCAACCGGAACGTCCCGGAGGTGCGCCCAGCCCGGAGGGTGCCGAGGAGCGGATCGCGGTCGAGCTGGGTGGCATCACCCGCTTCGTCCAGCGCTCGTCGGTCCGCTACGTCCAGGCGCAGGGCGACTACGTGCGGATCTTCACCGGAGCCGCCTCGCACCTGCTGCGCGTGCCGCTGACCACCCTGGAGAGCCGGTGGGCGGACGCCGGCTTCGTCCGGATCCACCGGTCGACCCTGGTCAACCTCGCCCATGTCGGGCAGGTGCGCCAGGGCCAGGGCCGGTTGGCGCTCCGGCTGCTGCCCGACGGCCCGGAGCTGCCCGTCGCGCGCCGGCACGCCAAGGCGGTCCGGGAGCGCGTGCTCGGACCCGGCGGATGAGCCTCCCGCACGAGGCGCGGGTGCGGGTGACGTCCTCGCGGCGCGGCGCCACCGCCGCGCGGCGCCGGCCGCTGGCGACCTCCCTGGTCGAGCAGACCGGCGCCGGCGAGCTCTACCTGCGCGGCCTGCTGCGCGCCCAGCTGCGGCTCTCGCTCATCGTGCTGGCCGGCCTCGCCGTGGTGCTCGGAGGCATACCCGTCCTGTATGCCGTGCTGCCGGCCGCGCGGTCGGTCCAGGTCGCGGGCGTGCCCGTCGTCTGGCCGGTGCTGGCGGTGCTGGTCTATCCCGTCTTCGTGGGCGTCGCCGCGTGGTACACCCGCGCCGCCACCCGGGTCGAGCGTCGGCTGTCCGCCGCCGCCAGGGAGCGGTGAGCGGTGGCCGCCAACCTCGCCGGTGGGGCGGTGCTGCTGGTCTGCCTGGTGACCGTCGCGCTGAGCGCCTTCGCGCTGCGGCTCTCCCGTCGCACCAGCGACTTCTACGTGGCCGGGCGGGCGGTGTCGCCGCAGCGCAACGCGGCCGCGATCGGCGGCGAGTACCTCTCCGCGGCGAGCTTCCTCGGCGTCGCCGGGCTGATCTACGACCAGGGCGTCGACGCCCTGTGGTACCCGATCGGCTACACCGTGGGATACCTCGTGCTACTCGTGCTGGTGGCCGCCCCGCTGCGCCGCTCCGGGGCATACACCCTGCCCGACTTCGCCGAGGCCCGCCTGGAGTCGCGCCTGGTGCGCCACCTGTGCTCGGTGCTGGTCGTCGTCATCGGGTGGCTCTACCTCGTGCCCCAGCTGCAGGGTGCCGGCTTCACGCTGCGGCTGGTGTCCGGGGCGCCGCTCTGGGTCGGGCCGGTGGTCGTCGTGCTCGTCGTCGTGCTCTCCGTCGCCGCGGGCGGGATGCGGTCGATCACCCTGGTGCAGGCCGTGCAGTACTGGATCAAGCTCTCCGCGCTCGCGATCCCCGCGGGCGTGCTGCTCGCGGTCTGGTGGGGCAGCCAGGCTCCGGGGCTGCAGGTGACCGACGCGTGGGTGCTGCCCGGCAGCGGACCGACCGGTGGCGGGCACTCGCTCTACCGCACCCTGTCGCTGGTCATGGCGCTCGCGCTCGGGACGATGGGGCTGCCCCACGTCGTCGTGCGCTACTACACGAACCCCGACGGCACGGGGGCGCGCCGCACGACGGTGCGGGTCCTCGTGCTGCTGGGCCTGTTCTACGTCGTGACGGTGGTGTATGCCGTGCTCGGCCGGGCCTACCTGCCCACGCCGGGGGCGGGGGTGCGGCCGGACACGGTGGTGCTCCGACTGCCCGCCGAGGTGGTGCCGGGGCTGGCGGCGGAGGTGCTGCTGGCGGCGCTCGCGGGCGGGGCCTTCGCGGCCTTCCTGTCCACCTCGTCGGGGCTGGCGCTCGCGGTCACCGGCGTGCTCAATCAGGACGTGGTGCGACCGGTGCTGGCCCGGGTGGTCCCGGGTGACGCCTCCGAGGTGGCGGGCTTCCGGATCGCTGCGGTCGTGGCCGTGCTCGTCCCCGTCGCCGGGGTGGGCTCCTTCCCCGAGGTGCCGCTCGCGGCCTTCGTGACGCTCGCCTTCGTCATCGCGGCCTCGACCTTCTTCCCGCTGCTGGCGCTCGGGGTGTGGTGGCCCCGGCTGTCCGTGCAGGGCGCCACCGCCGGCCTGGTGACGGGAGCGTTGTTCGCCACCGCCGCGGTCGCCAGCACCGTGCTCACCGACCGGCCCGACGGCTGGCCGGCCGCCCTGCTGGCCCAGCCCGCCGCCTGGATCGTGCCGCTCGTCGGCACGGTCATGGTCGGGGTCTCCCTGCTCACCCCGACCGGCATCCCCCGGGGTGCCGCCCGCACGCTGGTGCGGCTGCACACCCCGGAGGACATCACCGGCTAGGTCGGGGTCTCAGAGGTGGCTGGTGATCTCCGCGTCGTCACGGAGCTGGCCGACCAGCTCGTCCGTCGCGGCGGCCTGCTGCTCCGAGCGCAGCTGCTCGGCGATCTGCTCCTTGACCTCGTCGTAGGGCGGCAGCTCCGGCTGACCCGGTGCGGCGGTCGCCCCGGCGTCGTCGCCACCACCTGATGCCTGCTCCTGCTGGGCGACCAGGTCGTCGTAGTAGGAGCGCATCTCCTCCTCGGTCGGGTCCTCGACCTGCGCCTCCTCCTCCACGAAGGCCTGGATCGCCAGCTGGTTCCTGGCCTCGGTGCGGGCCGTCTCCTCGTCCATGCCCTGCTCCTCGAGCACGGACAGGAACTCCTCGACCGACCCGAGCCCGTTGCCGGTCGCCAGCTCCTCCAGCAGGCCGTCCACGTCCTCGTCGGAGGGCTCGTGGCCGGCCTCCTCGGCCGCCTGCCGCAGCAGCACGCTGTCCACGACGGAGTCGAGGGTGTCGGCCTGGAGCTGCTCGGCGTCCAGCTCCTCGCCGCTCATCTGGGCCTGGCTCGATGCACTGGCGAACTGTCCCTCGTAGTAGGCGGCGAAGTCGTCCTTGGGGACGTCCTCCCCGTTGACCGTCGCCACGGGGTCGGGCACGCCGCTGAGATCCGGCTCCGGCATCGCGTCGGGCGCGGGGGCGGGCTGGCTGCTCGAGGCGGCGTCGTCCTGGGACGCCGAGCTGCTCGCGGCGTCGGTCTCGCCGCTGCTGCACGCGGTGAGCCCCACGAGGCTCAGGGTCAGGCCCGCTGCTGCGAGCCACTTCTGCACGGACATCGTCCTTCTCCCTGATCGGGTGCGGGTGTGCAAGCCGCGGAAACTAGCACGCCCGCGTGGGTGCTCTCCCCGGAATTCTCCCAGGTTCCACCCAGGTCCACTGGCTGGCGAGCACGGCGGGAAGTCGAGAGGCGGCGGTTCGGGGACCAGCCAGCCGCTCCACCCCCGAATTCGACTACTGGTTTCGTCGCCATGGCGAACAAACGAGAGGTCGAATTCCGGCCAAGGTGGCAACCGTGCGGTCGGTCGACGCATACCGTGCGGTCGGTCGGGTGTGGGAGGGCGACCCGCCGGTCGCGCGCGGACGACCGCTCGTCGCACGATCCCCACCCCCGGTCCGACCGGACCTGCGCCACCGGGGTGGGGCACGGCATACTCGTGGGCGACCCCGAGCGCGAGGAGCATCGATGTCCGACGAGGGACTGTCCAACCTGCTGCACGAGGAGCGCACCTTCGCCCCGAGCGAGGAGTTCGCCGCCCAGGCCAACGGCACCGCCGAGCTGTTCGAACGGGCCGAGGCCGACCGGGAAGGGTTCTGGGCCGAGCAGGCGCGCAGCTACCTGGACTGGGAGACCGACTTCGACCAGGTGCTGGACTGGTCCGAGGCGCCCTTCGCCAAGTGGTTCGTCGGCGGACGGCTGAACGCCTGCGTCAACGCGGTCGACCGGCACGTCGAGGCCGGTCACGGTGACCGGGTGGCGATCCACTGGGTCGGCGAGCCCGAGGACGACACCCGTGACATCACCTATGCCGAGCTCCACGCCCAGGTGCAGAAGGCCGCCAACGCGCTGGCCGACCTCGGGGTGGGCGAGGGCGACACGGTCGCGATCTACCTCCCGATGATCCCGGAGGCCGCCATCGCGATGCTGGCCTGCGCCCGCCTCGGCGCCCCGCACTCGGTCGTCTTCGGCGGGTTCTCCTCCGACGCCCTGCGCAGCCGGATCGCCGACGCTGACAGCAAGGTCGTCATCACCGCGGACGGCGGCTACCGGCGCGGCAAGCCGTCCGGCCTGAAGTCGGTCGTCGACGGGGCGGTCGACGGCGACTCGCCGGTCGAGAAGGTGCTCGTGGTGCAGCGCACCGAGCAGGACGTGGACTGGACCGAGGGTCGCGACCTCTGGTGGCACGAGGCGCTGGACGCCGCCGACGACACCCACGAGGCGCAGGCCTTCGACGCCGAGCACCCCCTGTTCATCCTCTACACCTCGGGCACCACCGGGAAGCCCAAGGGCATCTTCCACGCGACCGGTGGCTACCTGCTGCAGACGGCATACACCTCGCACGTCGTGCACGACATCCACCCCGACACCGACGTCTACTGGTGCACCGCCGACGTCGGCTGGGTCACCGGGCACTCCTACATCGTCTACGGCCCGATGACGCTGGGGGCGACCCAGGTGATGTATGAGGGCACGCCGGACACCCCGCACCAGGGCCGGTTCTGGGAGATTGTCCAGGACAAGAAGGTGACGATCCTCTACACCGCTCCCACCGCGATCCGGACCTTCATGAAGTGGGGCAAGGAGATCCCGGAGAAGTTCGACCTCACCAGCCTCAAGCTGCTCGGGTCTGTCGGTGAGCCGATCAACCCCGAGGCGTGGATGTGGTACCGCGAGGTCATCGGCGGCGGCAGCTGCCCGATCGTCGACACCTGGTGGCAGACGGAGACCGGCGGCATCATGATCTCGCCGATCCCCGGCGTGACCGAGACCCGGCCCGGCTCGGCGCAGCACCCCATCCCCGGCATCAACGCGGTCGTCGTCGACGACAGCGGGAAGCCGGTGGAGAAGGGCTCCGGCGGCTACCTCGTCGTCACCGACCCCTGGCCCTCCATGCTGCGCGGGATCTGGGGCGACCCGGAGCGCTACAAGGAGACCTACTGGAGCCGGTTCGACGACATGTACTTCGCCGGTGACGGCGCCAAGCTCGACGAGGACGGCAACATCTGGGTCCTCGGCCGTGTCGACGACGTGATGAACGTCTCCGGGCACCGCATGTCCACCGCCGAGATCGAGTCGGCGCTGGTCAGCCACCCGAAGGTGGCCGAGGCCGCGGTCGTCGGCGCGGCGGACGAGACGACCGGGCAGGCCATCTGCGCCTTCGTCATCCTGCGTGGCGATGCCGCCCAGGAGGCCGACGAGGACGGTGAGGGCGAGGGGCTGGTCGCCGAGCTGCGCCAGCACGTGGCCAAGGAGATCGGGGCCATCGCCAAGCCGCGCCAGATCATGGTGGTGCCGGAGCTGCCGAAGACCCGCTCGGGCAAGATCATGCGTCGCCTGCTCAAGGACGTCGCAGAGCACCGCGAGGTCGGCGACGTCACCACGCTCGCCGACTCCTCGGTCATGGACCTCATCACCCAGGGGATGAACGAGGGCTGACCTCACGGCCGACGACAGGCCGAGGCCGAACGGCTCAGGTACGCACGTGCGTACCTGAGCCGTTCGCGTCGGGCGCGTCGCCGGGACGAAGGGGGTGGTCTCAGCGGCTCTCCCACGCGTCCGGCTGCTGCAGCAGGCCGCTGACGGCGGGGGAGAACTCGCCCTCCCGCAGCTGCGCCAGCGAGGTCCCGTCCAGGACCTCGCGGAGCGCGGCGCGGGTGGCGACCCACAGGGTGGGCAGGTGCTCCGCCTCTCCGCCGTATGCCGTGTCGTGCGGTCGCAGGCCCCGCACCTCGGCGAGCGGCCCGTCGACGGCGCGGATGATGTCGCCGATCCCGATCTCGCCCGCCGGCCGGGCCAGGAGGTAGCCACCGCCGGCCCCGCGGCGCGAGGTGACCAGGCCGGCGCGGCGCAGGTCGCCGACGATCGCCTCGAGAAATTTCACCGGGAGGTCCTGCGCCTGGGCCAGCCGGTCCACCGAGACCGGTGCCCCGGACGCGGTCCCGACCCCGGAGGCCCGTGACCCCGACCCCTCGTCTCCCTCTGCCGCCGCGGCCAGCGTGAGCATGGCCCGGACGGCGTAGTCGGTGCGCGCCGAGATGTCCACGGACCCAGTCTCTCGCACCGGGCGGGCATACCGACCCCGCAGCCCCGGCGACCCGCGGAGACCGGCGCTTGACATTTATCCTAGTGATCCCACAGGATAAACCGGAAATGTAGGGAACCTTCTCCGTGAAAGGTGCACCATGCGCCAGCTCATCCTGCTCGCCCTCGTCGGTCTCGCCGCCCAGCTCGTGGACGGTGGGCTGGGCATGGCCTACGGCGTCACCACGACGACGCTGCTCCTCGTCCTCGGCACCAACCCCGCCGCCGCGTCGGCCACGGTCCACCTGGCCGAGATCGGCACGACCCTGGCCTCGGGCGTCTCCCACTGGAAGTTCGGCAACGTCAACTGGCAGGTCGTCCTCCGGGTGGGCGTGCCCGGGGCCGTCGGCGCCTTCGCCGGAGCCACCGTCCTCAGCAACCTGGACACCGAGATCGCCAAGCCGATCACCGCGGGCATCCTGCTGGCGCTGGGCATCTACCTCCTCGTCCGGTTCACCCGCAGCGGCGTGCGCACGGACCGCCTCGGCCAGCCGTTGCGCCGTCGCTTCCTCGCCCCGCTCGGTCTCTTCGCGGGCTTCCTCGACGCCACCGGAGGAGGCGGCTGGGGGCCGGTCGGCACGCCGGCGCTGCTGGCGAGCGGCCGGATGGAGCCGCGCAAGGTCGTGGGCTCGATCGACGCCTCGGAGTTCCTCGTGGCGCTCGCCGCCAGCCTGGGCTTCCTCTTCGCCCTCGGCAGCCAGGGGATCAACTTCTCCTGGGTGGTCGCGCTGCTCGTCGGCGGCGTCATCGCCGCGCCCATCGCCGCCTGGCTGGTGCGGATCGTCCCGCCCCGGATCCTCGGCGTGGCCGTCGGTGGCCTCATCATCCTCACCAACACCCGCACCCTGCTGCGCACCGACTTCGTGGCGGCGGGCGAGCCCGCGAGCTCGATCACGTATGCCCTCATCGTCGCGGTCTGGCTGGGTGCCCTGAGCTACGTGATCGCGGCTCACCGGGTCAGTCGGAAGGGCGCAGATGGCGCCACGGCCGACTCAACCGGAACTCCCGTCCGCTGACCTCGGTCACCGTGATCGCCACGACGTTGAACTTCTCCGTGCCCACCCACGGGCGGAGGCGTAGCTGGTCCGCGTCGCGCGCGTCGGCACCGTCGAGCAGGCTCGCCGTGCCGCGTACGATGACGCTCCAGGCGCTCTCCGCGTCGTCGTCCACCTGGTCGATCTCGAAGGCCACGTCGGAGTCCATGACGACGCCGAGCAACTTCGATCCCTCCGCTGTGCGGAAGACTATCCGTCCGTGGTCGACGGCGTAGTTGACGGGGGTCAGATGCACCTCGTCGGTCAGGTGGTAGGCCAGCCGGCCGAGCTCGTGCTCGGCCAGGCGGTCCCAACACTCCTGCTCGGAGAGGGTGGTGGTCGGTGAGTCGTTCATCGTCATCTCCTGACCGGGCTCTGGCCACGTAACTACAGATTGTAGTATAGCCGCTCCTCGAGCGTCGCCGTCAGCCGAAGGCGCGCTCGAAGGCGCCCTGCAGCTGGGTGAGGGCGAGCCAGGCGAAGAGCAGGGCGCAGATGCCCATGAGGATGTTGACGACCAGACCGTTGCGCCACTCCGACGGGGTGCGGTCGGTGTTGAGGATCCACAGCAGCGTCACCGCGAGGAACGGCATGAAGAACGCGCCGAGCACGCCGTAGGCCAGGATCAGCCAGACCGGCTGCCCCACGAAGAGCATGATCATCGGCGGGAAGGTCAGCCACAGGATGTAGGCCTTGTACCAGGTGCCGCCGAGGCGCACGCTCGGGTCGTCCTTGGGCAGCTTGCGCGCGTGGCCGACGAAGTCGGCGAACATCATCGAGACGCCGTTCCACACGCCGACGAGCGAGGACATGGCCGCCGACCAGAAGCCCACGAGGAAGATCGTGCCGGCCCAGGAGCCATACCGGTCGCCGAGGACGCGGGAGAGGTCGAGCAGGCCCTCGTCGCCCGTCTCGACCGCGATCCCGGCGGAGTAGAGCAGCTCGGCGCCGACGATGAGGGTCGAGATGACGAAGATGCCGGTCACGGTATAGGCGACGGTGTTGTCCAGCCGCATGACCCGCATGTGCCCCGGGGTGGTCCAGCCCTTCTCCCGGATCCAGTAGCCGTAGGCGGCCAGCGTGATGGTGCCGCCGACACCGCCCGCGACGGACAGCACGTTGATCAGCCCACCCTCCGGGATGCGGGGGACCAGGCCGGTGATGAGCTCGGGGATGTTGGGCAGGGTGAGCAGGGCGGCCAGGAACATCGTCACGAACATCACGCCGACGAGCGCGGCGCAGACCTTCTCGAAGAAGGCATACCGGCCGAACCACACCAGGGCTGCTCCGACCAGGCCGGACAGGATGCCCCACCACGTTACCGACAGCGCGGGGAAGAGGCTCGCCAGCGGCAGCCCGGTGCCGGCCATCGCGGCGGCGCCGTAGACGAAGCCCCAGATGACGATGTAGGGCGCGAAGTACCACGTCGTCCAGCGGCCCAGGGTGGCCCAGCCCTCGTAGATCGTGTTGCCGGTGGCGAGGGAGTAGCGGCCGGCGCCCTCGACGAGCACGACCTTCATCAGGCAGCCGACGACGACCGCCCAGAGCAGGGCATACCCGAACCTCTGGCCGGCGATGACGGTGGCGACGAGGTCGGCGGCGCCGACACCGGTCGCGGCGACGATGAGGCCGGGGCCGACCAGCTTCCAGCCGGGGCGTGACGCGGGGGCGGTCTGGGACGGCGTTGTCATGGCCCCAGTTCTACACCAGGGGTGGGCCTCACCCCTCGCGGATGGTCATCTTCGCGATCTTGTCGCCCTCGACGTCGAAGGTGAAGCGGGACCGGCCGTTGGCATGGGTCGAGCGCCAGTCCCCGACGACGGTCACCTGGCCGTCCGCCTCCTGGACCTCCTCGACCGTGAGCGTGCCCTGGGCGCCGATGAACTCGTCGTCGCTCCACCCCTTGATCTCCTCGCGGCCGGTGAAGGTGCGGCCCCAGTCGTCGACCGCGCCGCCCTCGGTGAAGGCGCCGAGGAAGCCCTCCTCGTCGTGCGCGTTGACCACCTCGATGAAGGAGGCGACGGGCTCGGGCGGGGTCTGGTCGGCCATGGCGGGTCCTCTCGTCGGCTGCGGTGCCGGCCTCGCACCCTGCCACGGATCGGACGCGCGTGTCAGGGTGAGGTATGCGCGTGCAGCAGCTGTGGAGATATCCGGTCAAGTCCTTCGCCGGGGAGGCGGTGGAGACCTCGACCGTCGAGCCCTGGGGGCTGGAGGGTGACCGGCGCTGGGGGGTGGTCGGCCCGGACGGCTTCCCGGTCACGGCGCGGGAGTGTCACGAGCTGCTGGGTCTGACCGCGTCCCAGGTGGACGAGGAGACGATCCGGCTGACCGCGCGCGACGGTGCCTCGATCCTCGTCGAGACGCCCCTCGGGGTGCCGGTGGTGCCGGTCGGGCACTCGCGCCAGGGGTTCGCCCCGCCGGCCGACCAGGACGTGAGCGAGTGGATCTCGGAGCAGGTGGGGCGGGAGCTGCGGCTGGTGTGGCAGGAGGACCCGACCGTGCGGCGGATCTCCGGCGCGCACGGCGGGGAGGAGGGGGAGTCGCTCTCGCTGGCGGACACCGGGCCGGTCCTGCTCACGAGCGAGGCCTCCCTCACGCGGCTCGGCGACTGGATCCTCGAGGGCGGGGCCGAGCCGGTGCCGATGGGAAGGTTCCGGCCCAACGTCGTGGTCGACGGGGAGGAGCCGTTCGCCGAGGACGGGTGGGCGTTCGTGACCATCGGTGGCGTGCGCTACCGGCGCACCGAGCTGTGCGACCGCTGCGTCATGACGCAGATCGACGGCGAGACGCTGCAGACCGGCATGGAGCCCATCCGCACCCTCGCGCAGCACCGCAGGTGGGACGGGACGACGTGGTTCGGCATCCGGCTGGTGCCGGTCGGGCTGGACGGGGGATCGGGGCAGGTCGCGGTCGGCGACGAGGTGGTCGCCGAGGAGGGGTGACCGGCCGGGGGGTGCCCCGGACCTCGTGCAGGTGCCGCTCAGCCGCCGATGTCCTCCCAGGTGGTCAGGCAGAAGACGTGGTCCACCGGGTCCCGGAAGACGAGGCAGTGCTCGGCGTTCGGCTGCTCGTCCTCGCGTCGGGCGCCGCAGGCGAGTGCGTGCCGCTCGCCCTCGACGAGGTCGCCGACGTAGAAGTCCAGGTGGATCCGCAACGGGCTGTCCCCTCCTGGCCAGGTCGGCGGCCGGTAGTCGCTCACGGTCTGGAAGTCGATCCGGCCACCAGGCCCGTCCACGACCGCCCACGCCGGGATCGACGTGGTCACCTCCCCGCCGGTGAGGTCGGCGTAGAACCGGGCCAGGGATCGCGCGTCGGGGCAGTGCAGCGTCGGCGAGGACAGTCTGGGCAGGGAGGCGTCGACCTGGGCTTGCGTCATGGGGGTATGACGACGACCGGCGGCCGAACTCATCGGTGGCACGTCGACGCCCGCGTCCGTGCTCAGCCGTGGCCGACGTGGGCGTCGTTCAGTTTGTTGAGCAGGCGCTCCAGCTCGGTGCGCTCGGTCTCGTCGAGGACGCTGAAGTAGTCGCTGTGCGACCCGCGCAGCTCGGACTGCAGCCCGTCCCAGGCCCGCCGGCCCTCCGGCGTGAGGGTGAGGACGACGCGTCGTCGGTCTGCGGTGTCGGCCTCGCTGCTCAGCCAGCCCCGCTCCCGCAGCCTGCCCACGGTGGCACCGGCGTTGCGGGCGTCGATGGCGAGCTGACGTGCCAGCTCGACCTGGCTCGCCGACCCGTCGACGAGGACGGCCAGTGCCGCGAACTCGGCGTTGGTCATACCGCGGGAACGCAGGAACCCGCCCCACGCGGCCTCGGTGCGCCGCCCCACGGTCGCGAGGAGGAAGCCGGCCCGTCGGCGGAAGCTCAAGCCTGGTGCATTAGACATGATTTATGTAGAATAGCAGCATGGCTGCGACCCCAGAGATCCAGGACCTGACCGCCACCCTCGACCGGCACCGCGGCTTCCTGCTGCAGACGTCGGACGGGCTCACCGAGGAGCAGGCGCGGACGGCGAGCACGGTCAGCGCCCTCACCATCGCCTCGATCCTCAAGCACGTGGCCGACACCGAGGAGCAGTGGATGCAGTTCGCCCTGCACGGTGCGGAGGCCTTCGGGCAGGTCTACAACCAGGACGTGGACTGGGGTGCCGTCGATGCCGCGGCGGGCGGAGACGACTGGGGCGAGTGGGAGGACGACCGCTTCGTCCTCAGCGACGACGAGACCCTGCCGGTCCTGCGGCAGCGGGTCCTGGACGTGGGCGCCGAGACGACGCGCATCCTCGGCACGGCCGACCTCGACCTGACCCACCCGCTGCCCGAGGCGCCGTGGTTCGAGGAGGGCGCGGCGTGGTCGGTGCGCCGGGTGGCGATGCACATGCTCGCCGAGATCTCGCAGCACGCCGGCCACGCCGACATCATCCGGGAGGCCGTCGACGGCCAACGGACGATGGGCTGAGCTGGCGGTGCGGTCACGGGTCACCGGGCCGCAGTCCTTCGGCCTCTTCGTCAACTGACCGCCGGTATGTCAACTGGCAGCCTCCTCGAGGGGGCTGCCAGGTGACATACCGGCTGGAAGACGGCCGACCAACCCTGCCCACCCGTGGCACTGAGGCCGGCAGGTCACGGAGCCGGCGTCATGACCTCGACCCGGTTGCCGAAGCCGTCCCGGCAGTGGAAGCGCTCGTAGCCGGTGAAGGTGGTGCGCTCGGACCAGTCGACCTCGAAGCCGGCACGCCCCAGCCGATCCGCCACCGCCTCCAGCGAGTCGTGGTCGCCCACGAGGAGGCCGGGGTGCGCCTTCCTGGCCGGCGTGAGGGGGTCGTCGACGCCGAGATGGATCTCGCACGTGATGATGCCGTCCTCGACGTGGCGGAACCAGCACCCTCCGCGCCCCGCCAGCGCGGGCGGCTTCTCGACCTCGGTCATCCCGAGCCCGTGGGCGTAGAAGCGGCGGGCCTCGTCCTCCTGGCCGGCGGGCATCGAGATCTGGACATGGTGCAGATGCATGGATCCTCCGAGGTGTCTTGATGCCAAGATACTCGGCCGCTTCACCACCTGGGCGCCGAGCGGGTCGTGCCTGGTCCGTCCACCGCCGCCGGGCGACGGCGCCTCACAGCGGCCCCAGGACCTCCTGGGCGTCGGCGTCGAGGTCGAGCGTGTCCAGGATGCCGAGGAGGGCCCGCTCCTCGAACCGGAAGTGCGACTCCATGATCGCGGCCAGCCCTTCCAGATGCCGGTCCAGCTCCTCGGGCGTGGCCGACCCGTCGACGGCGTCGCCCAGACCGGTGAGCAGGTAGCCGATCATCGAGTGGTCCTGGCTGAGCTTGGCGAGGGTGTCGCGCAGCTCCGGGTGTCGCTCGGCGATGGCCGGGAACAGCATGCGGTCCTCACCCTCGTGATGCCCCGTGAGCGCCGCGCAGAAGCCACGGCAGAAGAGGAGGAGCTCGCGCGCCTGCTCCGGGGTGCGGGGAGCCTCGCCCGCCTCCCGGGTCACACGGAGCGCCTCGCGGAGCCGGTCGTGGACCGCCCGGAGCTCCCGGCCCCAGGCGACCATCCGCTCCTTCTCGTCCTCCAGCATGCTGCGGATCACCCTAATGGGGGTGCAGGTCTCACTCTCGACTCGTGCGGGTTGGTGGGAGGCTTGTGGCCGAGCCGTCGGCCGGTGAA
>NZ_VSLG01000017.1 GCF_008919445.1 Serinicoccus kebangsaanensis
GCATGCGCATCAACCCCGAAGGGGCGACAACGACCCTATGAGCCAGACACCAGGTGCTCAGGATCCAACCAGCCGCCGAAGGCAGCAAGACTCACCCTGACACTGAGACGACCCTAACCGCGGCCTCCGACGAGGCCGGACCTCTGGGCCTTGCCTCATGAGAGGTAGAGGGTAGAAAATTCGTAGAGGTACCATCTATCTATGGGCCTCAACATCAAGAACGAGCGCGTCCATCGGCTCGCGCGCGAGGCGGCGCGGCTGACAGGGCAGAGCCAGACCAGCGTGATCGAGGAGGCGCTGACCCGGCTGCTGGCGTCCTATGGCGTCGATCCCCGGTCCGCGGCCACCGCTCGGAAGGTCGACCAGGCGCACCTGATCCTGGCCGAGTACTCCGCCGACCCTGGCACGCGCGAGCCGGCGATCCGGGCACCCGAGGAGCTCTACGACGACGTGACCGGACTGTCCCGGTGATCGTCGACTCCTCGGCGCTGGTCGCGATCCTGCAGCAGGAAGCCCCCGCCGACCGGTTGCTCCAGGCGATCGCCTCCTCGTCCTGCCACATCTCCGCGGCCACCCTCCTGGAGGTGGGCATCGTGGCGGACGCGCGCTCCAGCGCGCACGGGGAGCGGCTGGACCGCCTCATCGATGTCCTGGAGATCACCGCGGTCCCGGTCAGCATCCGGCAGGCCCAGGTCGCTCGCCTGGCCTACCGCAGATTCGGCCGTGGCTCCGGATCGCCGGCGAGGCTGAACTTCGGGGACTGCTTTGCCTACGCCCTGGCGGTGGAGCTGGGCGAGCCGTTGCTCTTCGTCGGGTCCGACTTCAGCGAGACCGACGTCGCGGCGGCCCGGTGGTGAGCGCTCAGACCTCGTCGTCGCGCTCGGCAGCCTCCACGAAGGCGGCCATCGAGGGGTACTCCGCCTGGTAGCTCCACGTGCCGGCCGGCTCGGGGGTCGCCCCCCAGCCGGGGCGGGCGTGCCGCCGGTTGATCCACACCGACGACAGGGAGTGCCGCGCGGCCGGCACGTGGTCGTGGAACAGGCTCTGAGCGACGTGCAGGTGCTCGTGCGGCGCGAGCTGCAGGTCGTGCAGCGTGCTCCGCAGGCTCTCGAAGTGCGGGTCCGCGGGCTTGTATGCGCCCACGTCCTCGGCCGTGA
Organism: Serinicoccus kebangsaanensis; assembly: GCF_008919445.1. Lineage (GTDB taxonomy): Bacteria > Actinomycetota > Actinomycetes > Actinomycetales > Dermatophilaceae > Ornithinicoccus > Ornithinicoccus kebangsaanensis. The sequence goes on from NZ_VSLG01000017.1 coordinate 1,158, forward strand.
TGATCGCCGTCGGTCTCGACCGCAGGTGGAGGTTGCTCGCGGCGAACCCGTCGCGGTGCACGTTGGACAGGATGATGAGGTCGTAGCGCTCGGCCAGGGCCTGCAGCGCGGTGGCACTGTCGCCGAAGGCCGGCCAGTCAGGCACGGACGCGCCCAGCCTCTCCGCCCAGGCAGGGCCGACCGACACCCCGAGGCGCTCGCCGGTGCGGCGGAAGGCCTCGGCGAGCACATCGGGGTAGAGCCAGGTCGGCTGCTCGCGCTCGGTGGCGGCCTCGTGCTCGGCATACGCCAGCAGGAGCGCCTCCTGGTCCAGGTCCAGCCCGGCCTCGGCGGCCCAGGAGGTGAGGACGCTCCCGATGCCGGACTCCCAGTCGATGAGGGTGCCGTAGACGTCGAAGCTCAGGGAGCGGTAGGAGCGCAGTCGCATCAGCGGGCACCTCCCTCGGCCGACCCGGGCGCGGCATCGACGCGATCGAGGTCGTCGTCGCGTGATCCGGGAGTCAGGAGGCTCACGACCACGAGCGTCAGGAGGGTGAGCGGCAGCGAGACGAGGACCGAGTGCACGTCCCCGGGGCGACCCAGCTGCTCCCAGGTGATGGTCACGACCACGGCCAGGGTCATCGAGGCCAGCGCGCCCCACCTGGTCGCCCGGGGCCAGAAGAAGATGGCGAGGACCGGCGGGGCGAGGGCGACGCCGTAGACGGTGTAGGAGTAGAGCTGCAGCTCCAGCACGGTGGGGAAGAAGCGGCCCAGCACGTAGGCGATGGCGGCGATGCCCAGGACCGCCAGCCGGTGCACCCGCAACCGTCCCTGCTCGCCCAGGTCCCGGCCCAGCATCCGCTGCACGACGTCGTAGACCACGTTGCCGGCACCGGAGAGCAGGAAGGACGAGCCGGTGGTGATGATGAACGCCAGGGCACCGCCGAGCAGCAGCCCGCCGATCACGACCGGCAGGTAGCCCTCGCCCGCGAGCGAGAGGATCGCGGTGTCCGGGGCGATGTCCGGCATCAGCACGACGGCCGCCGAGCCCAGCAGCGCCACGGGGACGGTCACCAGGAAGCTGGTCAGGAAGAAGCCCGTCGTGGAGCTCCGCGCCTCCTCCTCGGTGCGGGCGGCGCCCAGCCGCTGTACATGTTCTGGTCGGCCAGGATCAGCAGGAAGAGCGGCAGGAAGTACCCCAGCAGCGCGAGCGGCGTCAGCCCGCCGGACAGCGTGGTGTGGGTGGCCGGCATACCGTCCCAGTAGGACGACCAGCCGCCGATCTCCCCGCCGAGGATGAGCGGCAGGGCGATGGCCAGGCTGGCGACGATGACCAGGGCCGAGATGAAGTCGCTCCAGGCGACCGACTTCAACCCGCCTCCGACGGCCAGGAAGGTGATCACCAGGGCCACGAGGATGGCGCCGGACTCGGGGGAGAGCGGGGTGATGACGCTGACGATGTAGCCGCCGCCGGTGAACTGGTATGCCGTGATGCCGGTGTAGGCGAGGACGGTGATGAGCGCGGCGATGCTGCGCACGCCCAGGCCGTACTTGCCCTCCAGCAGCTCCGGCACCGTGTGCGTCGACAGCCTGCGCACCCGCTTGGCGATGAAGTAGAGCACCACGATGCCGACCGGTGTCCCGGCCATGAAGAAGATCGAGGCGAGCGGACCGTAGGAGTAGGCGAAGCTGGCACCGCCGATGATGGTGCCGGACCCCACCCAGGTCGCGAGCAGCGTGCCGATCATCACCGGCCGCGGCAGGTTGCGGCCGGCGAAGAGGAAGTCCTCGCCACTGGCGACGTGCTTGCGGCGACTGAACCACACCCCGATGCCCACCATCAGGATGAGGTAGAGGACCAGGATCGTGACCTGCACCGTCTGCATGAGAACCTCCGGGGAGCGCGACAGGCGGACAGCGTGGACTCCGCCGGGCGTCCATACAACCGGCTCGCGCTCAGGATTGCAATAGTTGTTGCATCATTCGCGCCACCGGGCGTGCTCATCCGGGAAGAGGCCGAAGTCGTGCCACAACCGGTCGGCGGCGTCGGCGGCGGCCGAGGCGGCCCGACGGTCGGCCTCCACGACGGCGGCGATGATGGCCTGCACCGCCGTGACGGCCGGGACGAGGGACGGGAACATGCTCGCGCCCTCGCTGGGCACCAGGACGAGCTCGTCCGCGGCGTCCGCGACCCCGGGTCGGACCGAGTCCGCGATCACGACCAGCCGGACCCGGTGCTCTCCGGTCAACCCCGCGATGCGGACCAGGTCCTGCGGCGTGTGCCAGAGGTCGAACAGCACCAGGGCGTCCCCGGGCCGGAGCAGCCGGACGGAGTTGAGCAGGGCCGTGCCGCCCGCGCGCTCGAGACGCACGTCGTGCCCGAGGGTCTGGGCCAGGTGGGCCAGCTGCAGCCCGGGCGCCGCGAAGCTCCCCGAGCCCAGGACGAGGGTCACCCGTGCCTCGATGAGGATGCCGGCGACCCGGCGGAGCTGGTCGTCGTCGAGCAGGCCGGCGAGGTCCTGGAGATTGTGCAGGTCGCGGCGCACGGCCGCTCGGCCGAGGCCGTCGCCGGGTTCGTCCGCGTGCTCATGCAGCACCTCGGAGGCCGAGAGCTGGGACAGGTAGCGTGCGCGCACCTCCATGCGCATCGCGGGCCAGCCGGTGTAGCCGACCTGCTGGGCCGCCCGCACCACCGTCGCGGGGTTGACCCCGGCGAGCTCGGCAGCCTTGGCCGTCGAGGCGTAGGCGAGCTGCCGCTGGTGGGTGACCACGAGTCCCAGGACCTTGCGCACCCCGCGACTGGCGCTCCTCTCGCCCAGTCGGCTCGTGATCCAGTCCGGCAGGTCGGTGCTCATGCTGCATTCTGCAACATTCTTTGCCAGATCTGTGCGAGGCTGAGTCGAGGACGTCCCTTCCCGAGGAGAGAGCCATGCCCGAGCAGATTCTCGTGGTGCGCGGTGCCACCGTGTGTGACCCGGCGACCGCGAGCGCCGCAGCCGCCGACGTGGTCGTCGTCGACCGGACGATCCAGGAGGTGGGGAGGGGGGTCCACGTGCCCCCGGGGGCGGTCGAGATCGACGCCGGCGGGCTGTTCCTCACGCCCGGCCTCATCGATGCCCACGTCCACGTCACCGCCGGCACCGCTGACCTGGCCGGGCAGGCGGAGATGTCGCCCTACTACGTCGCCGCCCAGACGCAGCAGATCCTCGGGGGGATGCTGCGCCGCGGCTTCACGACCGTGCGCGACGTCGGGGGGGCGGACCACGGGGTCGCCGCGGCCGTCGCCGACGGCCTGTGGCCCGGTCCGCGGGTCATCTTCGGGGGCAAGGCGCTCTCGCCGAGCGGAGGGCACGCCGACCTGCGCTCCGCGGGGCGGACCGTGCTCGACAACCACGTGTGCTGCCCGAACATCGGCACGGTCTGCGACGGGGTGGACGCGGTGCGACGCGGCGCCCGGGACCAGCTGCGCACCGGAGCCCACCACGTCAAGCTCATGCTGTCCGGCGGGGTCGCCTCGCCCACGGACCGGGTCGACTCGCTGCAGTTCTCCGCGGACGAGGTCCGGGCTGCCGTCGAGGAGGCGCAGATGGCCAACCGCTACGTCACCGGCCACGCCTACACCGCCCGCGCGGTCAACCGCGGGCTGGACCTCGGGGTGCGGTGCATCGAGCACGGCAACCTCATCGACGAGTCCAGCGTCGCGCGCTTCCTCGAGCACGACGCCTTCCTCGTCCCGACGCTGGTGACCTACGAGTTCCTCAAGCGGGAGGGGGCTGAGGCCGGGCTGCCACCGGCCAGCCAGGCGAAGGTCGCCGACGTGCTCGAGGCAGGGCTGCACGCCCTGGACCTCGCCGCCCGGGGAGGCGTCAAGATCGCGCTCGGGACGGACCTGCTGGGGTCGATGCACCGCCATCAGAGCGAGGAGTTCCGGATCCGGGCGCAGGTGCAGCCCTCGGCCGACATCCTGCGCGCCGCCACGGAGGTCGGCGCCGAGCTGCTCGGCCTCGAGGGCGAGGTCGGCCAGGTGCGGGAGGGGGCCACGGCGGACCTGTTGCTGGTGGACGCCGACCCGCTGGAGGACATCACCGTGCTGGCCTCGCCGGACCAGCACCTGCGCATGGTCGTCCAGGGCGGGCAGGTCGTGCACGAGGTCTGACCGCAGCTCCGCCGGCCCGGTGTCTTGCCAGCAGGGTCCACCGCTCCTACGCTGACTGTGTGCGTATAGCGAAGTACGTTGCATGTTGAGCAACAAGTACCCCTCGGTCGTGCTGGAGGGGTTGCTGCGCGAGGCGCGGCTGGAGATCCTGCCCACCGAGTCCGTCGCCGAGCAGGTGCACGCGCACGTCGAGACGGGGCGCACGGTGACCGTCACCGCCTCGCCGACCAAGGGGCTCGAGGCCACCTTGGCCCTGACCGAGGCGCTCGCCGGGGCATACCACGTCGTGCCGCACGTCGCGGCCCGCATGGTCGAGCGCGCCGCCCTGCCGGACCTCGTGGCCCGGCTGAAGCAGGCCGGGGTCAGCGAGATCTTCGTCCCCGGGGGAGACGCGGAGCCCACCGACGCGACCTTCGGCAACGCGCTGGACCTGCTCATCGAGCTGCAGGAGCTCGGCTCGCCGTTCGCGGGGGTCGGCATCACCGGCTACCCCGAGTCGCACCCCGGGATCGACGACGACGTGATCGTCCAGTCGATGTGGGACAAGCGACGGTATGCCACCGCGGTCGTCTCCAACATGACCTTCGACGACGAGGTGGTGGGCCAGTGGTTGGAGCGGGTGCGTCGCCGCGGTGTCGAGCTGCCGGTCTGGGTGGGGGTGCCCGGGCCGGTCGACGCGGGGAAGCTGCTCCGCATGGCGAGCACGATCGGGGTGGGTGACTCGATGCGCTTCCTGAGCAAGCAGCGCAGCGTCTTCACCAGGATGTTCCTCCCGGGCTTCTCCACGACCCAGTTCGCCCACCGCGTCGCGGCCCTGGCCGCCACGGAACGGCTCGGCATCGCCGGGCTGCACCTCTACACGTTCAACCAGGTGGCCCGGACCGAGGCCTGGCGGCGCACCCAGCTGGCCGCGGTGTCCGAGCTGCGTGACCCCTCGGCCGGGCCGTGAGAGGGTGGATGCCGGAGGGGCAACGCACCCCCGCGCACGCACTGTCGCGCAGGACGCGTAGGGTTGCGGTATGCGCAACGATGACGATGCCACCGGGACCACCGTCCAGTCCGTCGACCGAGCCCTGACGATCCTCGAGATCCTGGCGAGGGTCGGCGAGGCGGGGGTCGGCGAGGTGGCGACGGCGCTCGGGGTGCACAAGTCCACGGCCAGCCGGCTGGTGTCCACCCTGGCCGCCCACGACCTGGTCGAGCTGACGGGGGAGCGCGGCCGGGCCAGGCTGGGCGTCGGCGTGCTGCGGCTCGCCGGCTCCACCAGCGCCCGGCTGGACCTGGTGCAGGAGGCCCGCCCGATCTGCCAGGAGCTCGCCTCGGACACCAACGAGACGGTCAACATCGCTGTCCTGGGCGGGCACTCCGCCCTCTACATCGACCAGGTGATCGGACCGTCCACGATCACCTCCCACAACTGGGTCGGCCAGCACATCCCGCTGCACGCGACGAGCAACGGCAGGGTGCTGATGAGCGAGCTCTCGCCCCGCGAGCGCCGCAGCACGTGGGGTGAGCTCACGGCATACACCGAGAGCACGGTCACCGACGTCGACCAGCTGGACCAGCTCGTGGACGCGGCGCGGGACCGGGGGTATGCCGTCGTCCGGGACGAGCTGGACGTGGGGCTGACGGCGGTGGCCGCCCCCGTGCGCAACGCGCACGGAGAGATCTGCGCCTCGATGAGCGTCTCCGGGCCGAGCTTCCGGATGGACGCCGAGCGGGTCGACGAGGTGGTGCCGACGCTGCTGGCGGCGGCGGCCGAGGTGTCCTCGCGCCTGGGCTGGCACCGGGCGTCGGTCGCGGACCTGTCCGTGCCGCGCTGACGGTCCGCCGCATGCAGACCGGGGCCCGACCGTCGCTGCGGTCGGGCCCCGGTGCCGTGTGCCGGCGGGTGCTCGGCTCAGAAGGACTGCTGCCCCTGCTTGAGCACCTCGCGGGTGTTCGGGTTGACCGAGGGGCGGAACGGCACGTCGACGATCGTCGCCTCCACCGGTTGACCCGGCGTCTCGGCATACTGCTCCGGCAGCCACACCCGCATCGGCGTCCCGACGGCGCTCATGCCGACCGGCACGTAGCCGAGGGCGATGTTGGTCTCGAGCTCGGGCGAGTACCACGGCGAGGTGAGGTAGCCCACGGGCTCGTCCGCGTCCGGGGTGCTGACCAGCCAGAAGTCCGGGGCGTAGTCGGTGATCGGCCTGCCGCCCAACCGCATCCCCACGAGCATCAGGTCGAAGGGGGGTGACCCCGCCTCGAGCTGCTCCCGCTGTGCCTCGAGGGCGGCCTTGCCGATGTAGTCCTCCTCCTTCTTGCGGGGGACCTGGTAGTCCAGGTTGGTCTGCAAGGGCGAGGTCTCGGCGTCCATGTCCTGACCCCAGGACAGGATCCCGGCCTGGACCCGGCGCGGGTGGGCCGGGGCGATGACGCGCAGGTTGTGCGCCTCGCCCGCCTCGAGGATGGCGTTCCACATCTCCTCGGCGTGGAGGGTGGCGTCGTAGAGGTAGATCTCGTAGCCCTTCTCCCCGGTGAAGCCGGTCTGGGAGACGATCACCGGCAGCCCGGCGACCTCTGCCGCGGCGAGGCCGTAGTTGGGGATGTCGGAGACGATCGGACCGATGAGGTCGCGCATCAGCGCCTCCGACTTCGGGCCCTGGATCTGCACCGGGCAGACGTCGATCTCGTCGATCGTGACGTCGTAGCCCTTGCTGATGTTGACCCCCTGGAGCCAGAACATCAGGCTCGAGTCGGACAGGCTGAACCAGAACTCGTCCTCGCTGATCCGCAGCAGCACCGGGTCGTTGAGGATCCCCCCGGCCTCGTTGCACAGGATGACGTAGCGGGCGTGCATCGGGGTGATGGTCTTGGCCTGCCGGGTGATGACGTAGTTGACGAAGTCCTCCGCGTCCGGGCCCTTGACCTGGATCTGCCGCTCGACCGCGACGTTCCACAGCGTGACGTCGTTGACGACCGAGTTGTGCTCGGCCAGCGGGCCGCCCTCCTCCATCGAGAGGTAGCCGCGCGGGTGGTAGACGCGGTTGTAGACCTCCGCGCGCCAGGCCCCGGCCTCGACCGAGAGGTGCCAGTAGGGCGACTTGCGGATGCGGGTCGAGATGAGCAGCTCGACCGGGGTGGGCCCGGTCTGCCTCAGGTTGACGGGGACGGAGCGCCCCTGCTGCACCGTCGGGTGGTTGTGGTTCGTGGGTGCCGTGTCCGGGGCCGCGGCTCCGGTGGGCTGGTCCTGGGACTCGGTGATGATCGGGGTTGCCGCCATGGGCGTCGCCCTCCTGTCGTGCGGGGTCGACCCCGGGGGTCGACCGAACGGTGGGCTGGTTTCCAGCGTGCTCTGGACGCTACACCTCACGTCTCGCGTGATGCAATGGTCTTCGCCATGCGCAACACTTCGGCGTGTCGTGACCTGCGTCGGTGGTCCGTGCCAGCATGAGCGCATCGCCCAGCGACGGCGTCGGGCGCGGAGGAGAGGCGGCGATCAGGGTGGCCGACGTGGAGCTGCTGGTGGGGACGACCAAGGGTGGGTTCATGCTGCGGCCGGACCCGCAGGCGTCGACGTGGTCGGTGCGGGGTCCGTTCTGCGACGGCTGGCCGATCAACCACATGGTCGGTGACCCGGCGACGGGGGCGATCTGGGCCGGTGGTGGCGGTGCGTGGAGCGGTGCGGGGGTGTGGAGGTCGTCCGACGGCGGGGACTCGTGGGAGCTGAGCAAGCTGACGACGGGAGAGCTGGACGCCTGGGCGGCCGACGACCCCGACTTCGCGCAGAGCATCGGCTGGAGCAGGCCCGAGGCGCCCTTCGGGGACGAGTTCAGCCAGGTCTGGTCGCTGGGGCTCGCCGGAGACCGGGTGTATGCCGGGACCAAGCCGGCCGCGCTGCTCGCCAGCGACGACGGCGGAGCGACCTGGGCCGAGGTGGAGAGCCTGCGGCAGCACCCGTCGGCCGACGAGTGGAGCCCGGGTGCCGCAGGTCTGGTGCTGCACACCATCGTGGCGGACCGCGCCGACCCCGCGAAGCTGTGGCTGGGCATCTCGGCGGCCGGGGTCTTCGCCTCCAAGGACGGTGGTGCCGCCTGGGAGCGGCGGAACTCCCTGGCCGAGTCGTCCGGCGCAGGCTCGGCGGCGGACGCCGGGCACCCCGGCGGTCCCGAGGGAGGACAGGTCGGGCTGTGCGTGCACAACATCGTGCAGGCGCCGGGAGCGGCCGACGTGCTCTACCAGCGCAACCACGTCGGGGTGTGGCGGTCCGGGGACGGCGGCATGACGTGGGTCGACATCACGGCGGGCCTGCCCTCGACCTTCGGCTTCCCGATGCGGGTGCACCCGCGCGACCCCGACACCATCTGGACCATCCCGCTCAACGGGGACACCGAGGGCCGCTACCCGCCCGACGCCGCAGCAGCGGTGTGGCGCTCCACCGACGGCGTGGCATCCTGGCAGGACCAGCGCGCCGGCCTGCCGCAGGAGTCCTGCTTCTTCACGGTGCTCCGGCAGGCGATGGCCGGGGACACCGCCGACCCGGCCGGGATCTACTTCGGCACCAACACCGGCTCCGTCTTCGCGAGCAGGGACGAGGGGGAGTCCTGGGACGAGATCGCCCGCCACCTGCCCACGGTGCTGTCGGTGGAGGTGCTCGAGCGCAGCTGAGGCGTGCGCCGACGGCGCGCAGGGTCGCGTGCTGCGAACGTGAGGTCGTGGCGAAGGGCTGTCGCCGCGAGGAGGGGGTCGACGACGGCCAGCGGGTCGGGCGTCATGATGTCGGCCCACCATGAGGCGACCCCCGGCGTCGACGTGAAGGATCCTGCTGCACCAGTTCTCCCGCAGCGACACCAGCCCCTCTGTCGGGGTGAGGGCGTAGCGTCCGGCGCATGGATGCAGCAGAGGTCGTGCGCAGGCTCGTCGACACCATCGACGCCCACCGGTGGGAGGGTCTGCCCGACCTGCTGGCTCCGGGCTTCAGCAGCCGCCTGGTGCATACCGGTGAGACGTTCGACCGCGACGCGTGGGTCCGGCTCAACGCCGACTACCCCGGCTTCGAGCGGATGCACCTCGAGGACCTGGTGGCCCAGGGCGACCGGGCCGCCTGCCGGGCGCACGTCACCGGCGTCACGGAGGGGCGGACGGCGCACTTCGAGGTGGCGATGTTCGTCACGGTGACCGAGGGGGTGATCCAGGAGATGACCGAGGTCTGGGCCGACGGCGACAGCAGTCCGCCGGAGGGCACCCGGCCCGGATGATGGGTCGACGGCAGCCATGTCGAGAAGCCGGGCTGTGCTCCGACGTCCAGGGTGAGCGCCTGCGACCGCGGCGCCACGAACCGAAAGGGAGACCATGAAGTACGTCATCCTCATCCAGTCCAACCCCCAGCCGTGGGGCCACCCCACCAGCGACTACCTGCCGGCATACCAGCACCAGTCGCAGGAGACCCGTGACCGGGCGAACGCAGACTTCGAGGACATGCTCGGCGAGCTCGGTGAACGCGGCGAGCTCGTGGGGGGAGAGGCGTTGGGTGACCCGGCGACGTCGCGACTCTTCCGGTGGGCGGACGGCGACCGGGTGGTCAGCGACGGGCCGTATGCCGAGGGCAAGGAGCACCTGGCCGGTTTCTTCCTCATCGACGTCGAGAGCCAGGAGCGTGCCGAGCAGATCGCCGAGGCGTTCAGCGGGCCGGGCGAGACCGTGGAGCTGCGGCCGGTCATGGGGGGCGGTGGCGACGTCGACTGAGGTGGACGACACGGCCTACGACGAGATCTGGCGCGAGGAGCACCGTCACGTCGTCGCCGCGCTCGCCCGACGGCACGGCGACCGCGGCGACTGCGAGGACGCCGCGCAGCAGGCCTTCCTCGCCGCCGCCGAGTCGTGGCCGTCCGAGGGCGTGCCCGACCGGCCCCGAGCCTGGCTCATCCGGGTCGCGTCGCGTCGGCTGATCGACCAGGTCCGCGCCGACGCTGCCCGGCGGGAGCGGGAGCAGCGGTCCGGGCTGCAGGAGCACGCGCTGCACGGCGGGGCGACCGAGGACGACCACCCGTCCGAGCACGAGGAGACGGCGGTGGCCGACGACACCGTCGAGCTCATGCTCCGCTGCTGCCACCCCTCGCTGTCGCCGACCTCCAGGGTCGCGCTCACCCTCCGGGCGGTGGGCGGCCTGTCCACCCGGGAGATCGCGGCCGGCTTCCTCGTCCCGGAGTCGACCATGGCGCAGCGGATCAGCCGCGCCCGGGCGACCCTGTCCCGGACCGGCGCGCGCTTCAGCAGCCCCACCGTCGACGAGCTCCCCGAACGCATCACGGCCGTCCGGCACGTCGTCTCGATGATCTTCACCGAGGGCCACCAGCGTTCCTCGGGAGACGAGGTGGTGGACGAGGCCTTCGCCCGGGAGGCCATCCGGCTGGCGCGGGCGCTCCACGCGGCGGACCCGGCCGACACCGAGAACGCCGGCCTGCTCGCCCTCCTGCTGCTCACCCATGCCCGGACCCCCGGCCGGGTCGACGGGGCCGGGCGGTTGGTGCCGCTGGGGCAGCAGGACCGCGCCCGGTGGGACCCCGCACTCATCGTCGAAGGGGTGCGGCTGCTCCAGGAGTGCCTGCCTGCGGGCGAGGTGGGGCCGTTCCAGCTGCAGGCGGCCGTCGCGGCGGTGCACGCGGAGGCCGCCGACGTGGAGGCGACCGACTGGCCGCAGATCCTCGTGCTCTACCGCATGCTCGACAGGGTGGCTCCGTCGGCGTCCACCACCCTCGCGCTCGCCGTCGCCACCGCAGAGGTGGAGGGTCCCGGGGCCGGGCTCGACGTCCTGGCGAGGATCGAGGGGGACCGGTGGCACCGGCCGCACGCCGTCCGAGGCCACCTGCTGCGACGCCTGGGCGACGCGCGAGGGGCGCGCGAGGCCTTCGCCACCGCGGCCCGGTTGACGCGGAGCATCCCCGAGCAGCGCTACCTCAACCGGCTCCTGACCGAGATGGGTGACGATGAGCACGACCCAGCCTGACCGCGCGCACCGCCAGCGACCGAGCTCGGTACTGGTGCTGCCCAGCCCGCTCCTGGGTCCGACGGCATACGCCGGGCTGGCCGCGGCGCTGACCCGGCTCGGCCTGCCCGCCCGGGTCGCCACCACCCCGCCGTCGCCGCGCTCCGCCGCCGCGGTGCTGGAGGCCTGGCGCGATCAGGTCGGGCCGGAGGACGTCCTGGTCCCGCACAGCAACGCCGGCCTGCTGGCGCCGCACCTCGCGCCGCATGCTGTCGCCACGGTCTTCGTCGACGCCGCGCTGCCCCCGCGCGTCGGTGCCCACCGGATGGCCCCCGGCCCCATGCTCGACGGGCTCCGGGCGATGACCGGCCAGGACGGCATGCTGCCGCCCTGGACCCGATGGTGGCCGCGGGAGCAGACGGAGCAGATCCTCCCGGGCGACTCCTTCGACCTCGTCGACAGCGGCTGCACAGGTATGCCGCTGCGCTACTTCGAGGACGAGCTGACCTCGCGCTCCTGGGCAGGCTGCCCTGAGCTGCACCAGCCGCGCGAGCATCCCGGCGTGCACCGAGGCAGACGAAGGCGGCATACCCGCCGGGATCGCGCATCGTGCACGCCGGCCCGTCCGAGATCCTTGACACCGGTGATCTGCCGGGCGAGACTTATTGCGCGATACGCGCGCAGTTGCGCAATACGCATCGACGAAGGGCAACAATGAGCACCTCCTCCCTCCCCGCCCGCTGCGACGTCCTGGTCATCGGCGCAGGGATCGTGGGCAACTCGCTGGTCCACCACCTGGCCGAGCTCGGGTGGACCGACATCGTCCAGATCGACAAGGGGCCGCTGCCCAACCCCGGCGGGTCGACCGGTCACGCGTCGAACTTCATCTTCCCGGTGGACCACAGCCGTGAGATCACCGACCTGACCCTCGACTCGATGCGGCAGTACGAGGAGATGGGCGTGCTCACCACCTCCGGCGGCATCGAGGTCGCCCGGACCGAGGAGCGGATGGAGGAGCTGCGCCGGCGGATGAGCTCGGCCAAGGCCTGGGGGATCGAGGCCCGGCTGGTCACGCCGGAGGAGGTCGCCGAGATGGTGCCCTTCCTCGACCCTGGCGTCATCGTCGGCGGGTTCTACACCCCGTCGGTGGGCGTCGTGGACTCGCTGCGCGCGGGCACGATCATGCGGGAGCGGGCGCAGGACAAGGGCGTCCTCACCACCGTCCCCAACGTCGAGGTCACCGGCATGACGGTCACCGAGGGCAGGATCTCGGCGGTGCAGACCGACAAGGGCGACATCGAGGCGCCCGTCGTCGTCATCGCCTGCGGTGTCTGGAGCCCCCGGCTGGCCCGGATGGCCGGCGCGCACATCCCGCTCACCCCGGCCGTGCACCAGATGATCTCGGTCGGCCCGTGCGAGCCGCTGGCGGAGAAGCCGGGAGAGATCAGCTTCCCCATCATCCGCGACATGGACACCTTCTGCTACGAGCGCCAGCACGGCTCGGACATGGAGGTGGGCTCCTACGCCCACCGGCCGATCCTGCACGAGCCCGACGACATCCCCTCGATCGCCCAGGCCAAGCTGTCGCCGACCGAGATGCCGTTCACCGAGGACGACTTCGACCCGCAGCTGGAGCAGGCCCTGGAGCTCATGCCCGAGCTGCTCGGGGACGAGCGGGCCGAGATCCGCTACGCCATCAACGGGCTGCTCTCCCTCACCCCCGACGGCGCCCCGGTCCTGGGCGAGACACCAGAGGTGAAGGGCCTGTGGAGCTGTGCCGCCGTGTGGATCAAGGAGGGACCCGGGGTCGGCCGTGCCGTCGCCGAGTGGATGACCCACGGCATACCCGAGATCGACCTGGGGCACAGCGACATCGCCCGGTTCTACCCCCACCAGCGCACCCGCGAGCACGTCCGCGCCCGCACCTCGGAGGCCTTCAACAAGACCTACGGCATCGTCCACCCGGGCGAGCAGTGGTCCAGCTCGCGACCGGTCCGGAAGTCGCCGATGCACGAGAGCCAGAAGGCGCTCGGCGCCGAGTTCTTCGAGGCGGTCGGCTGGGAGCGCCCGCACTGGTATGCCTCGAACGAGCCGCTGCTCGAGGAGTTCGGCGAGGCGGTGATGCCGCGCGAGCACGAGTGGGACGCCCGGTGGTGGAGCCCGATCATCAACGCCGAGCACCTGGCGCTGCGGGCCCGCGGCGGCATCGTCGACCTCACCGCCTTCGCGATCTTCGACATCGTCGGCCCCGCCGCCCTCGACGCGGTCCAGCGGGTCGTCGTGGCGCAGGCCGACGTCGCCGTCGGCCGGGTGATCTACACCCCCGTCCTGGACGAGAAGGGCGGCTTCCGGTCCGACCTCACCGTCATGCGGCTCGCCCACGACCGCTTCCGCGTGGTGACCGGTGGCGCCCACGGCATGGTCGACGCGAAGTGGTTCGCCGACCACCTTCCGGAGGGAGCCTCGCTCGTCGACCTGACCTCGGCATACACCACGATCGGGGTCTGGGGGCCGCGCGCGGGAGATGTGCTGGGTGCACTGACCGACGACGACCTCGCGCCCGAGAGCTTCCGGTTCGGCACCTGCCGGCTGATCGAGGTGGGCGAGCTGTCCGTGCTGGCCTCGCGCATCTCCTACGTCGGCGAGTTCGGCTGGGAGCTGTATGCCCCGATCGAGACCGGCGCCGCGCTGTGGGACCGGTTGATCGAGGCCGGCCGTGAGCACGGTGTCGTGCCCGTGGGCATCGGTGTCTACACCGCCACCGGCCGGATCGAGAAGGGCTACCGCGCCTACGGCGCCGAGCTCGACTCGGAGCGGACCCTGGAGGAGACCGGGATGCAGCGGGCCAAGGTCAAGGACGCCGACTTCATCGGCAAGGACGCGATCCTCGCGCAGGCGGACGAGGCGCCGCAGGCGGTCCTGTGCGCGCTGACCGTCGACGACCACACCTCGGCCAGCGGGATGAAGCGCTACATGCTCGGCGGCGAGCCGATCCTGACGCGGGCGGGGGAGCCGCTCACCGACGGGCACGGGCACCACCCCTATGTCACGTCCGCGGCCTCCGCCCCGAGCCTGGGCAAGCACGTGCTGATGGCGTTCCTGCCGCCGGACCGGGCCGAGGTGGGCACCGAGCTCGCGGTCTCCTACATGGAGGAGCTCTACCCGGTGACGGTGGCCGGCGTCGACGCGACCCCGCTGCTGGACCCGGACAACCTGCGGGTGAAGAACCGCTACGACGAGATCGAGGAGGCCGCGGCGCGATGACCGACGTGCTGGTCTGCGTGAAGAGGGTGCCGGACACCTCCGGCGAGGTCGTGCTCACCGCCGACGGTGACGCCGTCGACGGTCGGTATGCCGGCTGGACGATGAGCGCGCACGAGGAGTGCGCGGTGGAGATCGCGGCCGGCGTCGCCGGGGACTCGGGCGGCTCGGTGACGGTCCTGACGCTGGGCGACGAGGACAGCGTGGAGCAGCTGCGCGCGGCCCTCGCCGTGGGTGCCGGCGAGGCGGTGCGGATCGACGCCCGCGCCGACGACTACGGGCCGGCCGACGTGGCCGGCGCGATCGCGGAGGTGGCGCGGGCGCGGGAGGCGGCGGGCCAGGGCTTCGGCCTGATCCTCGTCGGCAACGACGCGGCCGACACCGGTGACCACCAGGTCGGGATCCGGCTGGCGCACCTGCTCGGGCGGCCCGTCGTGGCCGGCGCGCAGGAGGTGACCGCGGCCGACGACCGCCTCGAGGTCCGGGTCGGCACGGCCTCCGGGACCGAGGTCTACGACGTGCCGATGCCGGCGGTCCTCACCGTGCTGGAGGGCGGCGTCGAGCCGCGCTATCCCAACATCAGCGGGCGGATGAAGGCGAAGAAGGCGCAGATCGAGGTGGTCGAGCCCGGGGTGGCCCCGCAGGGGTCGGGCCGGCTCGGGCTGCGGGTGCTGCCGCCGCCGGAGAGCAACGTCGAGGTGCTCGGCGAGGGGGCGGCCGCAGCGCCGAGCCTGGTCGCCGTGCTGCGAGAGATCGGAGTCGTGCGATGAGTGTGCTGGTGGTCGTGGAGCCGGACGAGGGCGGGGACGGGCTGTCCGTCGTCTCGCAGGAGACGCTGACCTTCGCCCGCCAGCTGCCCGGGGACGGTGTGAGCGCGGTCCTGGTGGACGCGGTCGGCGAGCCCGACGACTCGGTGCTGACGCACTGCCGCGAGCACGGTGTCGACGCGCTCTACGTCACGGACGACGAGCGGCTGCAGCGGTATGCCGCGCTCGCCTGGGCGCGGGTCGTGGGTGCCGCGGCCGAGGCGAGCGGTGCGGCATACCTCATCGCCGGCGGGACCGCGCGCGGCAACGAGATCCTGGCCCACGCGGCGGCCGTGCTGGAGGCGCCGATGGCGACCAACGTCGTGAGCATCGCCCAGCCCGAGCCGCTCGAGGTGGAGCGTCAGGTGGCCGGCGGTGCGGTGCTCGAGCGGGTGGCGCTGACCGGTGAGCCGGCGATCGCGTCGGTCGCCGGGCACGCCCTCGCGCCCGAGCCCGCGCAGGCCCCGGGCCAGGCGCGGGTCGAGCGGGTCACCGCGGAGCTGGCGGACGCCGACCGCGCCGCGCAGGTGGTGCGGCTCGAGGAGCGCGAGGGTGGCGACACCTCCGCCCTGACCGGCGCCAACGTCGTCGTCGGGGCAGGTCGCGGTGTCGGTGGGGCCGAGCAGTTCGCCGACGTCGAGGCGCTCGCCGCCCGGCTCGGCGGCGCCGTCGGTGTCTCCCGCGTCGTGACCAGCCTGGGGTGGCGTCCGCACCACGAGCAGGTCGGCCAGACCGGCAGCCGGATCGCGCCGGACCTCTACCTCGCCTGCGGTATCAGCGGCGCCATCCAGCACTGGGCCGGATGCAGCTCGAGCAAGACGATCATCGCCGTCAACACCGACGCCGAGGCGCCGATGGTGACCAAGGCGCGGTATGCCGTCATCGGCGACATGCACGAGGTGATCCCCGCCGTGCTCGAGGAACTCGGCTGAGCGCTGCCCGGCGCCTCGCTCGGCTGACCCCTGCACGTTTTCGACCTCTCGAATGTTCGCCATGGCAGAAGAACCAGAGGTCGAATTCGGGCGTGCTCCTTTTCGACCTTCCGAATCGTCGCCATGGCAGACGAAGCAGAGGTCGAATTCGGGCAGTCAGGGGGTCAGCAGGTCGGCGGAGCGCAGCCAGCGCTCGGCCTCGTCGAGGAAGCCCAGCCGGTGCAGCCAGACGCCGGTGCTGACGCGCTCGACGAAGGCCCAGGCGCTCACCCGGTCCGCCTCCAGCTCCAGCCGCGCGCTGACCCGGTCGACCTGGGAGCGGTGCCAGTCGCGGACGGTTGCCGGGCTCTCGGTGCGGGCGAGCGACTCCAGCTCGGCCATCAGGTCGCGCAGCGCGACGCCGGCGTCGTACTCCCGCTCGCACAGGAAGCCGTCCGGGTCGATGAAGGCGTGACCGACCCCGGGCCGCTCGAGCACGTTGAGGCTGTGCGCGTCGCCGTGCACGACGACCCGGTCGGTCAGGGGCTGCTCCACCAGGGCGCGGGCGAGGGTCGCCGCGTGGGTGAAGGCAGGGGTATGCCCGTTCACCCACCCGCCGTCGGCGACCTCGGTCTCGACGATCGCGAGCAGCTGGCTGGCCTTCTCCCCGAGCTGCTCGTCGTCGGCGACCGACAGCGGCAGCTCCCAGGCCTGCTCCAGGAGGTCGACCAGCACCTCGACCTGGGCCACCCCGTCCGGGGTCGTCCGCGCGAGGGAGGGTCCGAGCCGCTCTAGCAGGGCCGACCCGATGTGCTCGGCGTGGTCGAGGAGGCGGCAGTAGCCGCGTCCCTCGGCCGCCCTCATCACCCGCACCTGCTGGGTGAGGTCGGTGCCGGCGTCGTCGAACTTCACCGCCGCGGGGTGCTCGCCGCGGCGCACCTCGAGCACCGGCAGGCCCACCCCGTCGAGGTGGGCACGCTCGATGACCAGGCCCCAGTGGTCGACGGTGCGCGCCAGCACGTCGGGGAAGGAGTCGAGGAGAGGGGCGGCCCAGTCCTGGTCGGCCCACGGGCGGGCGCGCGCGAGGGCGACGACCTCCGACTGCTCCACAGGGGTGATCGTGCCAGACGCGCCGGACGAGCACGGAAGCCCTCCCTGACGCAGGGGATGTCGCTGCATTGGGGAGGGCTTCCGCGGCCGTGCCCGGGGGCATGCCGAGCACCCCGGGCGGTGTGCCTCAGAGGTCGGCGAGCAGTGTGGTGGGGTGCTCGACGCCGTCGGCGACGAACCGCAGGAAGCCGCCGGCCGTGCCTCCGTCGCAGACGCGGTGGTCGAAGGTGAAGGACAGCTGGGTCACCTTGCGGACCCGCACCTTGCCCCGGTGCGCCCACGGCTTGTCGACGATCCGTCCCACGCCGAGCATGGCCGCCTCCGGGTGGTTGATGATCGGCGTCGACCCGTCCACCCCGAAGACGCCGTAGTTGTTGAGCGTGAACGTCCCGCCGGTCAGCTCGGCGGGCGACAGCTTGCCGTCCCGGGCCTTGAGCGTGAGCTCGCGCAGGGCGGCGGCCAGCTCGGTCGTGGTCATCGCCTGCGCGCCGTGCACCACGGGCACCACCAGGCCGCGGGGGCTCTGCGCGGCGAAGCCCAGGTTGACCGCGCCGTGGTGGACGATCTCGCCCGCCGCCGTGTCCACCGAGGAGTTGAGCGCCGGGTATGCCGCCAGCCCGGCGACGGTGATCCGTGCCAGCAGCGGGAGCACACCGATCCCGGCGTCGGGGCGGGTGGCGCGCAGCGCGTCCTTGGCCTTCATCAGCCGGGTGGCGTCGACGTCGACCCAGGTGGTGGCGTCGGGGATCTCCCGCCGCGACGTGCTGAGCCGCTCCACCATCAGCCGGTGGACGCCCTGGATCGGGATGCGGGTTTCGCCCCGGCCTGCTTCGCCCCTCTCCCGACCGGCCGCACGGTCGTCGATGGAGGCGAGGTATGCCGTGAGGTCGGCCTTGCGGATCACGCCGGTGGGCCCCGGGGTCACCGCGGCCAGGTCGATCGCGTGCTCGCGGGCCAGCTGGCGGACGAGCGGCGAGATCACGCGCACCGCCGAAGCCGCGGCAGCCGAGGGGGCGGCCGAGCGGCGGTTCCGCCGGGAGGCCCGGGCCCGCCGGGCCGGGCCCTGGCCCGCGCCGTAGCCGATGAGCGGCCGCTCCGGCTCCTCCTCTCCGGCGGCAGCCTGCTCGCCCGTGGCCGTGTCAGGCTCACGCAGCCGGGCGCCGGCCCGCTCCTCGGTGCGGTACTGCTCACCGCCGGCGCCCTGCGGTGCCTCGACGGTCCCTTGCGACGCCTCGCCGGCGCCCTTGGCCGGGTCGCCCCCACCGGTGCCCCCGCCGATCGTGATCAACGGCTCGCCGACGGGCAGCACCTGCCCGGCCTCGGCGTGCACCTGCGCGACGGTGCCGGCATACGGGCAGGGCACCGACACCGCGGCCTTGGCCGTCTCGACCGTAACGACCTCCTGGTCCACGGTGACCTCGTCGCCGGCGGCGACGTGCCACTCGACGATCTCGGCCTCGGTCAGTCCTTCGCCGAGGTCGGGCAGCCGGAAGACCTGCGTCATGCCGACACCTCCGCGGGGGTATGCGTGTGGTCCGGCTCGTCGTCCCACTGCAGCCGCGCGATCGTGTCCAGGATCCGGTCGACGCCGGGCAGGTGGGTGTGCTCCAGCTTGGGCGGCGGGTAGGGGATGTCGAGCCCGGAGACGCGCAGCACCGGCGCCGCGAGCGAGTGGAAGCAGCGCTCCTGCACCCGGGCGGCGATCTCGGCGCCCATCCCGGCGAAGCTCTGCGCCTCGGCCAGCACGACGGCGCGGCCGGTCTTGCGCACCGACGCCTCGACCCCGGCGTCGTCGAAGGGCACGAGCGTGCGCAGGTCGACGACCTCGACGTCCCAGTCCTCCTCGGCGGCGGCGACCTCGGCCACCTTGAGTGCCGTGGCCAGCTGCGGGCCGTAGGTCACGAGGGTCACGTCGCTGCCCTCGCGGCGCACCGCCGACCGGCCGATCGGCTCGGTCGTGGTGGGCAGCTCCAGCTCGGCCTTGGAGTAGTACTGCGACTTCGGCTCCATGAAGATCACCGGGTCGTCGGACTCGATCGACTCGCGCAGCAGGGAGTAGGCGTCGGCCGGCGTCGCGGGCGTCACCACGTGCAGGCCGGGGGTGTGGACGTAGTAGCCCTCGGAGGAGTCGCAGTGGTGCTCCACCCCGCCGATGCCCCCGGCATACGGGATCCGGATGACGATCGGCATCGGCAGCGCGCCCCGGGTCCGGTTGCGCATCTTGGCGATGTGCGAGGTGACCTGCTCGAAGGCGGGGTAGCCGAAGGCGTCGAACTGCATCTCGACGACCGGGCGGAAGCCCTGCATCGCCAGCCCGACGGCGAAGCCGGCGATCCCGGCCTCGGCGAGCGGGGTGTCGATGCAGCGGTCCTCGCCGAAGTCGCGGGTCAGCCCGTCGGTGATGCGGAAGACGCCGCCGAGGGCGCCGACGTCCTCGCCCATGATCAGCACGTCGGGGTCCGCGGTGAGGGCGTCGCGCAGCGCGGTGTTGAGCGCCTTGGCGTAGGTGGTCGTGCTCGTCGACATCACTGCGTGTCCTTCGTCTCGGTGCCGCCGTGCGCCGCGGACGCGCTCGCGGCGAGCTCGTGCCGGACCAGCTCACGCTGCTCGGCGAGCTGCGGGGTGGGCTCGGCGTAGACGTGCTCGAAGAGCTCCAGCGGCTCCACGGCTGGCTCGGCGTTCATCCGGGTCCGGAGGTCGGCGGCGAGGTCCTCGGCCTCGGCGCGGACCTGCTCGATCCGGGCGTCGTCGAGGTGCCCCTGACCGACGAGGTATGCCTGGAGCCGGACGATCGGGTCCTGCCCGGTCCACTCGTCGACCTCGTCCTGGGTGCGGTAGCGGGTGGCGTCGTCGGCGTTGGTGTGCGCCTCCATCCGGTAGGTGTGTGCCTCGACCAGCACCGGGCCATGGCCGGCGCGGGTGTGCTCGTAGGCCGCGCGCATGACGGCCAGCACCGCGGCCGGGTCGTTGCCGTCGACCTGCTCGCTGCGCACGCCGTAGCCCACGCCCTTGTAGGCCAGGGCCGGGGCCTTGGTCTGCTTGGCCAGGGGGACGGAGATGGCGTACTTGTTGTTCTGCACGAGGAAGACCGCAGGCGCCTCGAAGACGGCGGCGAAGTTGAGGCCCTCGTGGAAGTCGCCCTCGCTGGTGGCGCCGTCGCCGATGAGGCAGAGCGCGAGGGCGTCGGTCCCGCGCCGGGCCAGACCGTGCGCGGCACCGGCGGCGTGGACGGCCTGGGTGGCCAGCGGCGTGCACTGCGGCGCGGTGCGGCGGGCCTGAGGGTCGTAGCCGCAGTGCCAGTCGCCGCGCAGCAGCGTCAGCACCTCCACCGGGTCGATGCCGTGGGTGACCAGGGCCATCGAGTCGCGGTAGGTGGGGAACAGCCAGTCCTGCTCGCCGAGCGCCAGGATCGGGGCGACCTGGCAGGCGTCCTGGCCTCGGGAGCTGGGGTAGACCGCGAGCCGGCCCTGCTTGGTGAGGGCGGTGGCCTGGGCGTCGAAGCGGCGGCCGATGACCATCGCGCGCCAGACCGCGAGCAGGTCCTCGGGGGCGGGCATCGCGTAGCCGCGCTCGCGGGCCTGCTCAGTCGGCGGGACGGCGGTGCCGTCAGCGGCGAGCAGCTGCACCGGCTCGGGGCAGGGCAGCAGGTCGGTGATCTCACTCATCGTCGAGTCCTCGAGTCCTCACGGTTAGACGTCTGACCCCTATCGTCCCGCGTCGGCCTACATCCGGACTACTTCTCTCGATGACTCTGGAGGTCTGGCATGATCAATGCATGTCTGAGGGCGATATGTCCGAGTCCGGAGTGGCCAGTGCGTCGCGTGCCGGACAGGTGGCACCCGAGCTGGACGACACCGACCGCGCCATCGTCTCCGAGCTGCGTCGCGACGGGCGACTCTCGGTGCGCGCGCTCGCCGAGCGGGTCCACATCAGCCGGGCGACGGCATACTCACGACTCCAGCGGTTGCACCGGGAGAAGGTGATCACGGGGTATGCCGCCCAGGTCGACCCCGACAAGCTCGGGCTGGCGACGGCGGCCTACGTGTCGGTCTCGATCGAGCAGGGCTCGTGGCGGGAGGTGCTGGACGCGCTCGAGGTGCTGCCGGGGGTGGAGCGGGTGGCCCTGGTGGGCGCCGAGTTCGACATGCTGGTGGAGGTGCGGGCGCGCGACAACCACGAGCTGCGGGACGTCGTGCTCGGGCGGATCCAGGGGGTCCCCGGCGTCCGGGCGACCCGCACCTGGCTGATCTTCGACGAGTGGGAGCGCTGAGCGGCCGCCCGGCCGACCCGTCGCTCTGCCCACCCCCTCCCGCTCGCCGTCCCGCCCGTCCCTTCCCGGAGTGTGGTCGGCCTAGCAGAACCTTCATCGGCAAACTTCCCGATGAGGGTTGTGCTATCCCGACCACACTCCTCGGGGGGAGGGCCTCAGAGCGAGGCGGCGGCGAGCTTGGCGCCGAAGCCGACGAAGACCGCGCCCACGAGACCGGTGAGGCCGCCCGAGGTGCGTCGGTGCCGCCGGAAGCCGCGGGCCAGGGCGGTGCCGCTGACGATGAGCAGGCCGAGGTAGATCATGCTCAGCACCTGCATGGTCGTCGCGAGCACGACGAAGTCGAGCAGCGGCCGGGTCGAGTCCGGGCGGAGGAACTGCACGAAGAAGGCGACGAAGAAGAGGATCGCCTTGGGGTTCAGCAGGCTCAGCACCAGCGCGGTGAGGAAGGAGCCGCCGCGGCGTGGCGGGGCGACCGGCTCCTCCGCCGGCTCGGGCCCGGCGTGCCGCACCGCGCCGATCCCCGCACGGACGAGGCGGAGCCCGATCCAGGCGAGATAGGCGGCGCCGAGATACTTCACCACGCTGAAGACGATTGGGTTGCCCTGCAGCAGCGAGGCGGCGCCGAGGAAGGTGAGTCCCATGAGCACCGAGTCGCCGACGAAGACCCCGACCGCGGCCGACCAGCCGCGACCGATGCCGCGCCGGGCCGCCTCGGACAGCACGAACATCGAGTTCGGTCCGGGCAGCAGCACGATGAGCAGCGCGGCAACGAAGAACGTCCCGTAGTCAGGGATCCCCAGGAACACCAGAGAAGCGTAGGGCCTGGATGCCACCCGTGAAAAGTCCTGTGCGCCGCGACACCGGACCCGCCTACGGTGGCGAGATGACCCCCGAGCCTGCGCCGACGGCATACCGGCTGCGGCCCGTGCTGGAGGACGATGCCGCGGCCGTGCTCGCGGCCTTCCGGAGCGCACCCGACATGGCGCGCCAGGGGGAGGTCGCGGACCTCGGCTCGGCGCGCCGCTACGTCGCCTGGCTGCGTGCGGACCGACGCCTGGCGTATGCCGTGACCTGCGACGACGCGATGGTCGGGCTGGTCGGTGTCACGGTCGACGTGGCGAACCGGAGCGGCTGGGTCTTCTACTGGATGCACGCCGACCACCGTGGTCGTGGGCTGACGACGCGGGCCGTGGCGACGGTGTGCGACCGACTGCTGGCCGGAGCGCTCGACCGGCTCGAGCTCGGCCACCGGGTGGACAACCCGGCGTCCGGCGGGGTGGCGGTGGCTGCCGGGTTCGTCGTCGAAGGTCGGGAGCGGGGCAAGTTCCTCGTCGACGGCGAGCGGGTGGACGTGCTGACCTACGGGCGGCTGGTGGGTGACCCGGCATCCGGGCTCCCACCCCTCGAGGTCGACGCCGCTCTGGACCGGGCCCCGGCCTCCGATACGCGCCGCCCGTGACGAGCGAGGAGGCTCAGGCCTGCCGTTCCCGCCAGCGTGCCTGCTTGTTGCGGTTGCCGCAGACCTCCATCGAGCACCACTGGCCGGTGCGGGAGCGGGACCGGTCGTAGAACGCCCATCGACAGGTGTCGTCCCGGCAGGCCTTGAGGCGGGACCATGTGCCGTCGGCGAGGGCGTGGCCGACGATCGCCACCACCTTCCCCGCGAGTGCGCGCGCTCCGGCGCCACCGACCTCGAGGGCGATGCCCGCGTCGGTCAGCACCGGCCGGGCACGCGACCACAGGAGGACCTCGTCGAGGCTCTGCCGGGCGTGGGCGGGCAGTGGTGCGCGGTCGTGGTTGGCCAGCAGTCCGGCTCGCAACGCCTCGCGCAGCTCACGAAGCCGCGCCAGCTCGGCCTTCGACGCCGGCTCCGGTATGCCGAGACCGTCCGCCCACGCGGACCATGAGGCGGGGTCGGCCAGCTGGTCGACACCGTCCTCCAGGTCCAGGGTGTTGACGAAGGCGCGCACGAGCTCCAGCTCTCCGGGGGCGGTGGGGGCGTCGGTGGCGGGCATACCCTCATCCTAACCGGCGAAACGCTGACGCCGGTTGCAGGCCCGGTGAGAGCAAGGATAACCTTCGTCATCATGACAAAGGTTATGAGCGCCTGGAGCAGCCGTGACTACCGCCGGGTGTGGGGTGCGAGCACCGCCGGCGCGGTGGGAGGCGAGATCGGTGAGCTGGCGCTTCCGGTGCTGGCCCTGGTGACCCTCGGGGCGAGCGCGCAGGAGCTGTCCTGGATGCGCACAGCGACCTTCCTCCCCTACCTGCTGCTCACGCTGTGGCTGGGGGTGGTCGTGGACAACCGGCGGCGTCGCCCGCTCATGATCGGCGCCGAGGTCGGACGCGCGGCCCTCCTGGTGGCGGTGGGCGCCCTGGCACTCACCGGCCAGCTGAGCGTGCCCATCCTCGTGGCGGCGACCTTCGGGGTGGGCGCGCTGGCGGTGCTGCACATGCTGGCCGACTTCTCCTTCCTCCCCTACGTCGTCAGCCCCGGGCAGCTGCCCGACGCCAACGCCCGGATCACGGCGACCCAGTCGGCCGTCGGCATCGGCGGGTCCGGGCTGGGCGGTGCTCTCGTCCAGGCGGTGACGGCACCGGTCGCCGTGCTGGTCAACGCCTTCACCCACCTCGTCTCGGCGCTGCTGCTGCGCCGCGTGCGGGTCGAGGAGGCGGCGGTGGAACCAGCCGAAGCAGGCACGCTGGCGCAGGCGAAGGAGGGGCTCGTCACGATGCTCAGGCACAGGGTCGTGCGGGCGCTGGCCGCGGAGGCGACGGTGTGGAACCTCGGCAACGAGGTGTTCATGCTGGCCCTCACCGTCGCGGTCGTGGGCGGGCGCAGCGACGGTCCGCTGGTCCTCGGGCTGGTGCTGATGGCAGGAGGTGTCGGCGCCTTCGTCGGCGCCAGTCTGAGCGCGCGACTCACGGCCAGGGTTGGCTACGGCCGGTCCCTCGTCGGGGCGATGCTCCTCGGCAACACTGCACCCCTGCTCGGGGTGGTGCTCAGCGGAAGCACGAGCCTGCGTTCGCTCATCGTGCTCGGGGTGGCCTTCCTGGCATCCGGTGTCGGCATCGGGGTGGCGAACTCGCAGGCCGTGACCGTGCGCCAGCTCGCGGTGCCGGAGCGCCTGCGTGGACGGGTGAACTCGGCCTACCGGCTGCTGTCGTGGGGTGCGCTGTCCGTGGGGGCGATGCTGGCCGGGGTGCTGGTCACGCTCTGGGGCCCGTGGGCGACGGCGGTGGTCGGGACCGCCCTCATGACGCTGGCGACGCTCCCCGTGGCGCTGTCCCCCGTGCGGCACATGCGGGATCTCGACGACGACCCGGAGCCGGCCGCCGCGCCCGCGGAATAGTCACCTGCTGCCGGCGTTGTCCCTGCCGTGCGGCACCCTGCACGTCCCGACCCGAGGAGGAGACCATGCGCGCAGCGAGCTACGACACCTTCGGGGGAGCCGACGTCCTGACCGTCGGCGAGCGGCCCGACCCGCCGGTCGGCCCGGACACCGTCCTGATCCGCGCCCGCGCGACCAGCGTCAACCCGGTCGACTGGAAGATCCGCGAGGGCTACCTGCAGGGCGCCTACCCGCACCATCTGCCGATCATCCCCGGCTGGGACGTCGCGGGCGTGGTCGAGGCGGTCGGCCCGTCCGTGCGCACGGGACTGCAGGTCGGTGACGAGGTGTGGGGGTATGTCCGGCGCGACGACGTCTCGCACGGCACCGCCGCGGAGCTCGTCCCGGCGCCGGAGCGCACCGTCGCGCGCAAGCCGGCCGGGCTGTCCTTCGAGGAGGCGGCCGCCATCCCGCTCGCCGGGCTCACGGCATACCAGGCGCTGACCGAGGCGCTCCAGGTGCGTGAGGGGGAGCGGGTGCTCGTCCACGCGGCGTCCGGGGGCGTCGGCCACCTCGCCGTGCAGATCGCGGCTGCGCTGGGTGCCGAGGTCATCGGCACCGCCTCGCCCACGCACCACGAGCTGGTCCGCAGCCTGGGCGCCACGCAGGTGATCGACCACCACGCCGGGCCGGTGAGCGAGCAGCTCGACGGCCGGGTCGACGCCGTGCTCGACCTGGTCGGGGGCGACGCGCTCGCGGACGCGGCGGCGCAGGTCCAGGACCCGGCTCGCGTCGCCTCGGTGATCGACGCGGCGGCGGTGGCCGAGCTCGGCGGCAGGTATGTCTTCGTGCGGCCCGACCGCGAGCACCTCGACGCGCTCGCCGCCCTGGTGGGCCAGGGGTCTCTGCGGGTGAACCTCGCGTGCACCTTCGACCTGGCGGACATCGCCGAGGCGCACCGGCTCTCCGAGCAGGGCAGCCCCGGAGGCAAGATCGCCGTCACCATCTGAGGCGGACGGGAGCGACGGCCGGCGGCGGCGGTCGGCTCAGCCGATCCAGTGCTGCTCCGGCAGCGCGTGCGACAGGAAGTGGCTCATCGCCTGGGTGTAGGCATAGGCACCGGCCTGCCCGAACACCACGACGTCACCCGGTCGCAGGTCGGTCGGCAGGTCCCCGCTCCCGACGCGGTCCAGCGAGGTGCAGAGCGGCCCGGCCAGGGTGGCCGCTGACGTCTCACCGCCCAGCACGCCCTCGCCCGGCCGCACGGCGAGCGTCGGGAAGGACTGCCCCGTGAGCAGCGGCCTGAGCAGGTGGTTGATCCCGCCCTCCAGCATGACGAAGCGCTCGCCCCGGGAGGTCTTCGTGCGCACCACCCGCGCGGCATACACCCCGGTGGGGCCGGAGAGCCACCGTCCGGGCTCGAGGATCAGCTCCCCGGTAAACCAGTCGTGCTCGGTCAGGATCCGACCCAGACCGGCACTCACGGCACGGATGTCGAGCGTGGCCTCGCTCAGGGCATACCGGATGCCGAGGCCGCCGCCGAGGTCGATGAGGTCCAGCTCGCGCCCCACGAGCTCCTGCAAGCGCCGCCCGATCCGCAGCGCGGTCCGGTGGTTGCCGAGCAGCCGGCCGGCGTCCAGCTCGTTGCTGGCGGAGAAGACCTGCAGGCCCCGGATCTCGACCCGGTCGTAGTGCGCCGCCTCGGCCACGAAGTCCTCCATCACCTCCTCGTCGACACCGAAGGCGCTCGGGCCAGCACCACCGATGATGGTCGCCACTTCCGACACACCCCCGGCGGGATTGATCCTCACGTTGACCGGTAGCGGGCGGTCGCCGGTGTGCAGCCGGTGCAGCCGCGCCACGTCCTCGATCCCGTCCACCTGCACCCGTGCCCCGGCGAAGAGCGCCGCCTGGAGGTCGCGCTCGGTCTTGGCAGGTCCGGCGAAGACCATGCCGGGCCCGGTCGCCCCGGCCGCGAGCGCCGTCGAGACCTCGCCCGCACTGGCGCAGTCGAACCACGCGCCCTGCGCCGCGAAGGCCTCCAGCAGCGGGAGGCCGGGGTTGGACTTCACGGCATAGGCCAGACGCACCCGGGGCGGCAGGACCGCGCGCAGCCGGGTGAAGCGCTCGCGCGCGGTGGCCAGGTCGTAGGCGAAGAAGGGCGAGGTGTGCGTGCTCGCGAGATGGTCGAGCCCGGCCTCGTCGAAGGCAAACAGGTCGGTCGTGGCAGCGGTCAAGATCATCCCTTCCACCAGGGCGCGAGGCGCCGCAGTCCTTCCTCCAGATCATCCACCGGTCCACCGAGGCTGACGCGGAGGAAGCCGGCGCCGCGCGCTCCGAAGGCCGTGCCGGGGATGGTGGTCACCCCGCCCTCGTCCCGCAGCCGGAGCGCGAAGGCCTCGGTGTCGGCCGGGTCCACGTCGTCCGTGAGCGGCAGCCACAGGTAGAAGCCCGCCCGCTGCCCCGAATTCAACGGTGGTTCTATCTGCCATGGCGACGTTTCCGATGGTCGAATTCCGGGTGAGCGCAGGTGGGGCCCCACGAGATGCGGCGCGACGAGATCGACGCACTCCCAGCGCGCGCGGACCTCCTCCCGCGCCGCCGGCAGCACCTCGTCCGCCCGCTCGAGCAGGGCGAGCGCCGCCCGCTGCGAGAGCCGGGAGGGGGCGGTCGTCATGGCGTTGTGCACCAACCGGGCCGGCGCCAGCACGTCGGCGTCACCGGAGGCCCAGCCGATCCGCAGGCCGGGCGCGGCGAAGGCCTTGCTCATCGAGCCGAAGACGACCCCCTGCCCGGTCACGTCACGCAGCGACGCGGGGCGCTCGTCGACCCAGAGCTCGGCATACACCTCGTCGCTGACCACCAGGACGTCGCGATCGGCGCACGCCCGGGCGACCCGGTCGAGCGCGGCCTCGGACGCGAGGCCACCGGTCGGGTTCGCGGGGTGGTTGAGCACCACCAGCGAGGTATGCCCGTGCTCGCCGAGCACGTCGGTCAGCGCGTCCGCGTCCAGGTCGCCGCCCGGTCCGAGCGGGTAGCCGACCGGCGTCGCCCCGCAGAGCCGGGCGAGCGTCGCGTAGGCGACGAAGCCCGGATCGGGGACCAGCACCACTGAGCCGACCTCGACGTAGGACTGGAAGAGGGCGAAGAGCGCGGCCTGGCTGCCGGCGGTGACCATGACCTGTGCCAGGTCGTCGGTGCCCGCGAAGGACGCGACGGCTCGCACCAGGGCCGGGTCCGAGGTGTTCGGCCCGTAGGAGAGGTCGTCGACGGCCTGTCCGGTCACGGTGGAGAGGTCGCCGACGGCCTGTCCGGTCGGGGTGGAGGAGTCCCCGAGGGCCTGTCCGGTCGGAAGGGACCAGCCGGGCTCGCCGAGGCCGAGGTTGATCGCGTCAGCCGGGGCGCCGAGCGACATGCGTCGGATGGGTGACAGGCTCTCGCCCGCCACCCGCGCGGCCGGCCTCACCGCAGCGACTCCTCGAGCGCCGTCGCGGCGTCGGTGGAGGCGTCGCGGTACTTGACGATGACGGGGGCGTAGAGCGAGAGCCCCAGCACGTCGGCGTAGTCCCCCCGCGCCGGGCGGGAGCCGGGCACGACGACCGCGTTCTCCGGCACCTCGCCGCGCACCTCCTCCTGCTGGACCAGGTCGTAGATCGTGGTCCCCGAGGTGAGGGTGACCCCGGGGGCGAGCACGGCACCACGCCGCACCACGACACCCTCGTAGAGCCCGCACTGCGCGCCGACGAAGACGTCGTCCTCCACCACGACGGGCCGCGCACCGATCGGCTCGAGCACGCCGCCCAGCTGCACCGCGGTGGACAGGTGGACGCGCTCGCCCACCTGGGCGCAGGACCCGACGAGGACGTGGCTGTCGATCATCGAGCCGGCGCCGACATACCCCCCGATGTTGACGTAGCTCGGCGGCATGACGACCACGCCCGGGGCCAGGTGCGCGCCCCGGCGCACGGAGGTCCCGCCCGGCACGAGGCGTATGCCGTCTCCCGCCCTGATCCGGCGCGCCGGGACGAGCGACTTGTCGACCGCGCCGCCGGGCCAGTCCAGCTCGACGGTCTCGCTCAGCCGGAAGGCCGCGAGGATCCCGCGCTTGACCCACCCGTGCACGGCCCACCGGCCGGCCTCGTCGCGGGTCGCGGCCCGGACGGCGCCGGACTCGAGCGCCTCCAGCAGCTCCGCGACCTGCTCAGGTGTCGGGGTGCTCTCCTCGGCGAAGACCTCCTGCAGACCCACCGTCGCCGCGCTGCTCACGAGGCGAGTGCCGCCGCGTCGTGGGGAACGGTGACCTGCACCGGCAGCAGCCCGGGACGGGCCTCGCCGCCGTCCTGCCGCCGCGCGGCGTGCAGGTCCGCGAGCGCGGTCTGCACCCGCGTCCACGTGTCCGGCTCGGCGGGGGAGAGCGGCAGGCGGACGTTCGCGGTCGCGAGCCCGAGACAGGCGAGCGCCGCCTTGACCGGCACCGGGTTGGTCTCGACGAACATCGCGTCCATCAGCGGCGCCAGCAGCGCGGCAGCGTCCTGGGCCGCGGTGAGGTCGCTGCCCAGGGCGGCGTGCACGAGGCGACGGGTCTCCACCGGGGCGACGTTGGCGCAGACCGACACCAGGCCGTGGGCACCCACCGCGATGCCGGCGAGCGCGAGGTCGTCGTCCCCGGCCAGCACGGCCCGGCCGGCGGGCGCGTCCTGGCACATGCGGCCGACCTGGCGCAGGTCGCCCGAGCTCTCCTTCACCGCGACGACCTGCTCGACCTGCCAGATCTGCCGCATCGCGTCGGGGGTGATGTTGCAGCCGGTGCGTCCGGGCACGTTGTAGGCGATGATCGGGAGCTCGGGGGCGGCCGCGGCGACCGCGCGGTAGTGCGCGACCAGACCGCTGACCTGCGGCTTGTTGTAGAAGGGGGTGACGACGAGCAGGGCGTCAGCACCCGCCGCCGCGGCCTGCGCGGCCAGCTCGCAGGTGCGCTCGGTGTCGTTGTGACCGACGCCCACGACGACCGGGACGGTCCGCTCCTGCCGGCCGGCCAGGTCCACGGCCTGGCGGACCAGGGCGTGCCGCTCGACGTCCGAGACGGTGGCGGCCTCGCCGGTGGAGCCGAGCACGACCAGCCAGTCGACGCCGTGGCCGTCGGCCAGGACGTGCTCGACCAGTCGTCCGAAGGCCGCGTGGTCGACCGCTGGCTTTCGCGCCCCGCCCACGGCGTCGGCCCCGGTGGTGAACGGCGTCGCGAGCGCGACGCCGAGACCGGTGAACGGTGCTGCGGTGAGGCTGGTGCTCATGCTGTCTCCTTCAGGTGGTCCTCGGCGAGGTCGTCGAGGGTGAACAGGCCCGGTGCGGGCCGGGTGGTGAGCCAGGTGGCCGCGGTGAGGGCACCGGCGGCGAAGAGGTCGCGGTCGTGGGCGGTGTGCCGCAGGGTGATCGTCTCGGTGGCCGTGGCGAGGGTGACCTCGTGGTCGCCGACGACCTCCCCGAGACGCAGGCTGGTGGTCTGCACGTCCTCGGTCCCGGTGCCGGCGCCACGCGCCAGCGCCTCGCGCAGCACGACCGCGGTCCCGCTGGGCGCGTCCACCTTGTGCCGGTGGTGGGTCTCGGTGACCGCGAGGTCGACGGGTATGCCCTCCGCGCGGCTTGCGGCGGCATACTCCCCGAGGAGCCTGCTCACCCGGCGCGCGAGGGCGACACCGAGGGAGAAGTTGGGGGCCACGAGCACCCGGATGCCCAGGTCGCGCTCCACCGTCGCGGGGTCCCATCCGGTGGCCCCGATGACGAGGTCGGTGCCCGTCCGGGCGGCCCAGTCGACGTGCTCCGCGACGGCGGACCCGGTGCTCACGTCGAGGGCGACGTCCACCGGGCTCAGGTCGAGGCGGTCCCTGCTGCCGACCGCCCAGCGCACCTCGACGTCCTCGCGGCCGTCGGCGACGCGCCGGATCGCCGACCCGAGGCGTCCGGTCCCGAAGAGTCCGATGGTGAGGGGCACCAGAGGAGTATGTCCAGGCTCCGGGGGCACGTGCAAGGCACGTTTTCGCAGGTCAGGGCGCCTTTCCTGGCAAGTGGGCCATTCGCCGGACGATGTCCTGCATGGCCCCGGCAGGGCTCGCCGTCCTCCCGCCGGACCCGACAAAGTTGGTATGCCACTCGTCCCACCGAGCGTCGCTTGTGGTTGTCCCAGCTGTCACCGGGCGTCGCTTGTGGTTGTTTCTCCTGTCACCGGGCGTCGCTTGTGGTTGTCTCGCGATCGACCTGGGGGCGAGCCGGCGGCGCTGTTGGAGTCTGAGCCAACCACTCGCGACGCTCGGTCGGGCCGAGGGCAACCACAAGCGACGCTCGGTCGGGCCGAGGGCAACCACAAGCGACGCTCGGTGGGGCCAGGGATAACCACAGGCGACGCTCGGTCGGTCGTAGGTCAGGGTTGGACGAGGCCGGACTTGTAGGCGAGGGCCACCAGCTGCGAGCGCTCGGCGCTGCCGGTCTTCATGAGCAGCCGGGAGATGTGCGTCTTGACGGTCGCCTCGGAGACGAAGAGCTGCTGGGCGAGGTCCTTGTTGGAGGGTGCGTCGCCCATCAGAGTCAGCACCTCGAGCTCGCGGGGGGAAAGGGCGTCGAGGCTCGGCAGCCCGTGGTCGTCCCGGGGCGCCGTCTCCCGGAGCGTCTCGATCACCTTGCCGGCGACGCTTGGGTCGATCCAGGACTCGCCGGCCGCCACCTGCCGGATCGCGTCCGGCAGCCGGCTGGGAGCCGCGTCCTTGAGCATGTAGCCCGACGCCCCCGCCCGGAGAGCGCCGTAGAGCGCGTCGTCGTGGTCGAACGTCGTGAGCACGAGCACCGTGGTGACCGTCGCCCGGTCGGCCCCCTGCTCCACGATGAGGCGGGTCGCCTGGATCCCGTCCATCCCCGGCATCCGGATGTCCATGACGACCACGTCGGGTCGGGTGCTGGCGGTGAGCTCGACCGCCTCGGCACCGTCCCGCGCCAGGCCGACCACGACGATGTCGTCGTGCACCCCCAGCAGCATCTCCAGACCCTCGAGGACCTCCCGCTGGTCGTCCGCGACGACGACGCTGATGCTCACTCCGGCTCGGCCCGGTTGCGGGTGCTACGGGACTCCGACGGCGGGCCACCGGAGCTCGGCGGGCGCACCGGGAGCACGGCGGTGCTCACGAACTCCTCGCCCGACCAGCCGGCGTCGAAGTTGCCGCCGACCAGCCCGACGCGCTCGCGCAGACCGCGCAGCCCGGTGCCTCCGTTGGGGGTGGCGGGTCGGGCGCCGTGGCTCGCGCGGGACCGCACCTGCACCTGGAGCTCGCTGCCCTGCCAGGCGAGGTAGACGTCGACCAGGGCTCCCCGTCCGGCGTGCTTGAGCGCGTTGGTGAGCGACTCCTGCACCACTCGGTATGCCGCGCCGCCGACCGAGGGGTCGACCTCCTGCGGGGTGCCGGACCGGTGGACCTCGACGATGAGACCGCTGCTGCGGGGCACCTCCACGAGAGCCTCGATGTCGTCCAGGCCGGGCTGGGCACTGGGGGAGAGGTCGCGGTCGAGCTCGCCCGCGCGGGGCTCGCCCTCCTCGTCCCGCAGCACGCCGAGCAGGCGGTGCAGCTCGCGCATGCTCTGGGCGCCCGTCGTCTCGATGGTGCCCAGGGCGCGTTGGATGGTGTCCACCCTGGCGTCCTCCGGCAG
This sequence comes from Serinicoccus kebangsaanensis, assembly GCF_008919445.1. Lineage (GTDB taxonomy): Bacteria > Actinomycetota > Actinomycetes > Actinomycetales > Dermatophilaceae > Ornithinicoccus > Ornithinicoccus kebangsaanensis. The sequence goes on from NZ_VSLG01000017.1 coordinate 33,642, forward strand.
GTCCCGGCCCACCGACTGGCTCATGGCGCGGGCGCCGGCGGCCTGCATCATCATGGCGCTGACCGAGTGGGCGACGATGTCGTGCAGCTCCCGGGCGATGCGGTGGCGCTCGGCCTGCGCGGCCTGCTCGGCGCGCACGTCGATCTCACCGTGCAGTGCGGTGGCGCGTCGCTGTGCGTAGCGCTCGACCGTCCCGGAGCCCCAGGCCGCGAGGACCAGCGCCGCGAAGAAGGTCGTCGAGGACAGGTAGTCACCGAACTCGGGGGCGGTGAAGGACTTGGCGACGTTGCGCACGATGAGCGGCACCTGGACCAGGCCCACCACCAGCGAGCCCCACCAGCGCAGGAGCCCCCCACGTCGGGCGGCCGCGTGGATCGCGACGAGCAGGCAGAAGATGGGCTGGCCGTACTCCAGGGCGAGGGTGAGGCCGATGGTGATGACCCCGACGATGACCAAGGACGGCACCGGGAAGCGATAGCGGAGCGCCAGCACGACACTCATCACCAGCACGAGGAGGGCGATCAGCCACGCGGGTGCGGTGCCACCACCGGCGAGGGCCAGGTCGTCGATGAGCACGCCGGTCGTGCCGAGGTCGAAGATCGTGGCCAGGACGATGGCGAGCACGCCAAAACCTCTGATCAGCAGCCGCCACCGGCGTCCATGCGGGATGTCTGGCGGGCCAGAGGTCGAGCTGGTCACGGTCGCTCTCTCTCTTGGTCGGGCCGATGGGGCGGGAAGGGAACCCAACCTAGCGGCAGAACCGGGGGAACATCTGACAGAACCAGTTGTCCGTGGTGGCCCGATCGGCATCCATGGACACCAGCTGCATCGACGAGGCCGGTGTGGCCCGCCCTGGTCGAGCGAGCGCGACCGCGCGAGCCAACCTCAGCGCGATCATCCGTTCGCCGTCCTGGGCCGTCAGCACCTCGACCACGTCGATGCGGTCGTGCTCGTCCCTGTCGCCCCCTGCCGCGACAGGGACGAGCACGACATGCAGCGGAAGGGATGGGGTGGGCTCCCTGTCGCCCACCCGCATCACGGCGTGTTCCGGGGTGACCAGCTCGGCCTGACCTAGGGTCCGGCCCGAGTGTCCCTCTGCATCACCCTCCACGACACGCACGTGACCTCTGAACTGCACGCGCCCCAGTCTGATGGTGTCACCAGACCGGGGCGTCATCCTCAAGACTGATTTCCGTCAGGCAGGTGCAGGAGGCAGATGGCGCTCGCGGGATCAGGGTCGGGGGCCACCGCCCATCCCGCCGAGGGCGTACTCGCCGGCCGTGGTGGAGGCGAGCTCGGTGTCGCCGGCGCTGACGGTATACGTCTGTCCCGCCTCCAGGTCGGTGGTGGACAGCACGAGCGACGCGGTGTCCTTGGTCACCGGGACCTCGGCGACCACGGAGCCCTGGGCGTCGGTGACCGTGAGCGTCTGCCCGGCCGCGACCACGCCCGACAGGGCGGCGGCGATCGAGGCCTGGTCACTGTCGGTGGACGGTGCCATCATCATCCCGGCGCTGCCGAGGGCCGTGAGCGTGCCGCCGGAGACGAGGAAGTCGCCGTCGACGTCGATCGCACCGTTGCCGTCCATGGTGGGTCCGTTGACGACCACCGTCCCTCCGGTCATGGTGACCACGCCGTTGGAGTCCAGCCCGTCGCCGTCGGAGGTCAGGGTCAGCGAGCCGCCGCTGATCTCGACCGAGGGGGTGATCGTGTCGGACACGGCGTTGAGCGCGTCGTCGGTGGCGGTCACGTCGGTGCTGCCTCCCTCGACGATGATGCGGGCCGACTCCAGACCCTCCAGGGACCCGCTGACGGTGAGGGTGCCGCCCACGAGGTCGATGACGTTCTCCGCCGTGACCGCGTCGTCGCCGGCGGCGACGCTCACCGTCGTGTCCTCCCCGGAGAGGGCGATGATCCCGGTGCCGTCCTCGGTGTTGTCCGACGTCAGCCCGTCGTCCTGGGCGGTGACCGTCACGGTGCCGCCCTGGACGGAGAGGAAGTCCTTGCCCCGGATCCCGTCGTCGGCGGCGATCACGTCGAGGTCGCCGGAGAGGATCACCAGGCCGTCCTTGCTGGTGATGCCGTCGCCGCCGTTGCCCTGGACGGTCAGCGAGCCGTCGCCGGCGATGGTGAGGTCGGCGGTGGAGTAGAGCGCCGCGTTGGGGGCGTCCACCTCCTCGCCGGTCTCCTCGTCGACGCCGGCGTCGGTCTGGGCGTAGGTCTCCGGGTCGGTCAGCGAGTTGTCCGACCCGTCGGCGAGCACGACGGTCGCGTCCTCGGCGGAGCTGACCTGCAGCGCCGGCCCGAGCGAGCTGGTGATGTCGACGCCGTCGAGCACGACGGTGACGTCCTCCTCCTCGGGCACGGCCACGACGACCTGACCGTCGCCGAGGGTGCCGGAGAGGACGTAGGTGCCGGCCTCGGTGACGGTGACCAGGTCGGTCCCCTCCTCGGTCGTGGTCACCTGGACGCCGTTGTCGGCGGTGGTGCCAGCACCGTCGGCCAGGGCGACCGCGACCGCGCTCTGCTCGTCGTCGTCGGCCTCGTCGCCGTCCGCGTGGGTGGTGAGGCCGACGACCCCGATGGGCTCCTCGGTCGTGGACTCGTCGCTCGCCTCCTGGGCGCCCGTGCTGCTGGTCGCCTCCTCCGTGCGCTCGGTGCTCGACGTCGTCGTGGCCACGGTGGTGCCGGCGGCCGTGCTGCTGGAGGTCTCCTGGATGCCGCAGCCGGCGATGAGCGCGGCGACGGCGAGGCTGGCGGCGGTGGTGCGGAGCCGGGTGCGGATGGTCATGGTCTCTCCTCGGTGTGGTGCGGGTGGTGGTGCGGGGTCAGCCGGCCAGCGGACCGGCGGTGGTGAGCAGGCGGTGCCAGCGGTGCGCGGGCAGCGTGGGGTCGAGCAGGGCCAGGCCGGTGCCGAACTTGCTGATCCGGACCGGGCGATGGCCGGCGGCCCAGAGCCGGCGGTCCAGGCCGGAGGGCGTCGAGCCGCCCTTGGTCTCGACGATCACCACGCCCTCGGGGGCCAGCACCGTGCCGTCAGGTGCGACCCACCGCAGGGCGGTGTCGACGGTGGCGCGGGCGCCGTCGGGCAGCGCCAGCGTCGTCCTCCGGTATGCCGTGTCGAGCGCGGGCGCGCCGCTCCACCCGGTGCGGGGGACCGGCACCCCGCACCCCGCGAGGGTGCGCTGCACGAAGCCGGTCGCCTCCGCGGTGAGTGCGGACGGCATACCGACCGGGTGCGGCTGGCGTGCCTTGACCGTGGTGCCGCGCGGACCGCGGGTCTTGACCTCGAGCCAGCAGGTGCCGGTGTCGAGGTAGGAGCGGGTGCGGACCTTCCACCGGCGACGGCGGGCGGTCGCGGTCGAGCGGTAGCTGGCCCGGTCCCCGGTGTCGAAGTAGGTCGAGGCATACCGCTGCGACCGGCGCCCGTCGATCTCGAGCACCCTGGTGCCGGTGGGCAGGTGGAGCAGGGCGTCGTCGAGGTCGTGCCGGGCGAGCAGGTACTTGCGGTCCACCCGGGTCAGCAGGGCCGACTCGGCCACCAGGTCGGTGAGGCTGATCGGGGCGAGCGAGGCGAGCGGCGTCATCGGGCCACCGCCTCGCGCGTCGAGACCGACGTCGTGGTCGCCGCCGCGGGTGTCCTGCGGGTGCTGGCCGACGGCATCCAGCCGACCTCGACGTGGGTGCTGTCGTCGACGAGGTCCAGGCGCACCGTGCGGGTGCTGACGACCTCCCCGCCCAGCAACGTCTGCAGCCGCGCGACGAGGTCGTCGGGGTCGGTCACCGCATGGTCCAGCACCACCAGCTGCTGCCGCAGCTCTGCCTGCCGCCCGGAGACCAGCGGGTGGTCCCCGATCGCGAGGGCCAGCACCACCAGGGCCATGAGGCCGGCACCGATCGGCAGGCTGGTGACGCCGATGCCGCCGAGCAGGCCCAGCGCCAGCGAGGCGAAGTAGTAGGCGATCTCGCGCTGGCTCAGCTCGCTCGAGCGCAGCCGGATGATGGACAGCACGCCGAACAGGCCCAGGCCGAGACCGATCGTGGCGGCCGAGGAGGTGAGCGCCATGCTCACGGCGAGCACCCCGACGTTCACCCCGAGGAAGGCCGGCACCAGCTCGGTGCGGCGGTGCCGTGGCAGGTAGATCGCGAAGGTCAGCAGGATGATCGCGACCAGGTCGACGGCGGGCAGGATCAGGGCGTTCATGAGGGCTCCTCGTGGGTGGTGCGGTGCGTCGTCCCTCCATTGCGCGGCGCGGGGCTATGTGCCCGCTGTGAACGGGCGGTGCTGCCTGTATGAGGTGTGGCAGGCTTGCCCCCACGTCGGGTCCGGCCGACGGTCGAGTTGGGCGAAGGAGAGCCATGGAGCGCGAGCAGATCGATCTCGACACCGAGGGCGTGGGACGCGGCGCGATCATCCGCTACGGCCACTGGGGCAGGCCGGTCGTGGTCTTCCCCTCCGAGGCGGGCCGGGCCTGGGACTTCGAGAACAACGGGATGCTCGACGGCATCGCCGACCTGCTCGAGGGCGGTCGCGTCAAGCTCTACTGCGTCGACTCCTTCGACCACCTGACGTGGAGCGACAACAGCCTGCCCACCGAGGAGCGGGCCCGCCGGCACGGCGGCTACGAGCGCTGGATCCTGAGCACCGTGGTGCCCCTGATCGACCAGGACTCACCGGGCCACGCGAGCATCGTCACCGTCGGGGCGAGCATGGGTGGCTTCCACGCGGTGAACTTCGCGCTCAAGCGGCCGGACGTCTTCGGGGTGGGCATCAGCCTGTCCGGCAACTTCGACCCCAGCTCCTGGCACGGGTGGGGCGAGCTGGGTGAGGCGACCTACTTCGCCAACCCCACGGCATACGTGTCCGGCATGGAGGGCGACCACCTGCAGTGGGTGCGCGAGCACGCCAACATCCTGCTGGTCGCCGGGCAGGGAGCCTTCGAGGTGCACCCGACCCGGTCGCTGCCCGGCGCGCAGATGATGGCCGGGATCCTGGCGGAGAAGGGCATACCGCACGAGCTCGACCTGTGGGGCCACGACAGCGCGCACGACTGGCCCTGGTGGCGCAAGCAGCTCGCCCACCACCTACCCCGCTTCTGCTGACCCCCCGGGGTGCTCTCCGTTGCAGGTGAGGCCACCACGCCCACCGCGGTCGGTTCGTGCTGCCCTGGCGACACCTTCCCACCGCGTGACTTCCCTGCCGCGCCAACCGCGGTGGCTTCGTGCTGCTCTGGCCACACGTTCCCACACCGCGGTGACTTCCCTGCCGGGGCTGACCGCGGTGGCTTCGTGTGGCTCTGGCGACACGTTCCCACCGCGGTGACTATCCCCCTGGAGCCGACCGCGGTCGGTTCGTGCTGCCCTGACGACACCTTCCCACCGCGGTCAGGGCCGCTCGCGGTGGGCGCGGTCACCCAGACCGTGCCCACCGGGAGTCGAGGGCGATCGCGCAGGTATGCCCGCAGGGCCTGGGTGACCCCGTCCAGCCTCGCGCCTGCTGGGCAGCGGCCACGTCGGCGGCGAGCCGGCACGGATCGCTCACGACTTCGACCCAGCCGGCTCGGAGCACGACGCCACCCTCCCCAACGGCTTCTCGATCGCGCCGCCGGTCAGCGAGCTGCTTCTCCCGGTGCCACAGTGCGCCGTCGATCTCGACGCCCAGCGCCCGCGCACGGTCACGGAAATCCATGGTCCGTCCGAGGGCGCGACCGTCCGCGCCGCCGATCGGATCCTGACGGCACATGCGCGGAAGGCCGTGCGCCGTCTCGACATCGCGGACGTAGCGTGCCTCGGCGGCGCTACCCAGCCCGTCCTCGGCGGCCATCAGGGCCTCCGTGAGCACATCGCGTGCGGGGTGACGTGGATGGTGCACGAGCTCGGCGCGCAGCTCAGCCACGGTGACCTTGCGTGAGGAGACGGCACGCGTGATGAGCGCCATGGCACCGTCGATGTCGTTCGGGCGGAGGGCGATGACGTCGATGATGGTCTGCGGCAGCGTGGTCAACGGAAGTCCGTGTCGCCGTGCCACCGTCAACCGGCGACGCCGACGGGTCTTGACGCCCGTGAACGTGCTGGTGCGGTGCGTGTCGAAGTGCTCCGCCAGCGTGATGATGGCTGGTTGGTCCGACGTCAGGTCCCACAGGTGCAAGGCGCAGCGCAGGCTGACGACTGCCCCAGCCCCGCGCGCCAAGACCGCCGCCTCGACGCGTTCGAGCCATGTGACCTGCCCGGTGTGGGTCACATACGTCGCTCGGAAGACCTGTTGCCAGGAGTGCTTGTCCAGTCGGTGCCGGATCTGCGCGATCGTCATGCCGTCCGCGAGTGCCTGGCGGCGCGAGGTCACCTTTCTCATGGGCTCCAGAGTGGCTGCTCGGACCGACCGGGCGCCGAAGTCATCCACAGGCATACCGACCGCGGTGGCTTCGTGTGGCTCCGGCGACACTTTCCCACCGCGGTGACTTCCCTGCTGGCACCGACCGCGGTGGCTAGAGGTTGTCAGGGGCGCGCATAACGACCGCGGTGGCTAGAGGTTGCCAGGGCCACGCTTACCGACCGCGGTGGCCAGGGGTATGCCCGTGGCGGGGGAGCCCTGGGGGGAGCCCGGCAGGTCAGCCGACGGGAGGGCCGATCGCCAGCAGGGCGCTGAAGACGGCACCGACGACCAGCAGCGCCACCACGGCCGAGGGCAACGGGCGGCGGAGCACGGCCGCGAGCGCGCGCTCGACCGCCGTCCTGGCACCGCTCTCGCGCAGCCGCCACCGCTCACCGGCAAGCCCACGACGCCTGACCCACCGCTCGAAGGGGATCGTGGTGAACGGCGGCACCGCGCTGGCCAGCCCGAGCACCATCCGCCGGGCGCCCCACCGCTGGTCCACGCCCACCACCAGCACCACGACGCAGTAGGCCAGGAAGACGAAGCCGTGGACCGGGCCGGCGATGCTCACGCCGAGGTCGGTGGTGCGGGTGAGGTACTTCAGCGTCATGCCGAGCAGCAGCAGCGCCCACGTCACCGCCTCGGCGTCGGCGAGCAGGCGGAGCAGGCGACCGGGTCCGGGGGAGAGCACCCCTGCATTGTCGATCACCGGCCGGCCGCGGGCATACGGACCCCTCCTGACGCGAGGACCGGGAAGCGCTAACGTTCCGACCATGGGCAACGACGTGCGCACCCACCTGATCGGTCTGCTGCTCGGCGCGGAGGAGGACTGGCCCCGCGCCTTCGAGTCCATCCTGTCGCTCGTCGGGCCGGTGGAGGCCGATGGTGCCACGCACTCCATCACCAGCGAGCGGGTGCGCATCCATCCCTTCGACCTGACCGACCCGGTGCGGCACGGCCTGGTCATCGACCGGCTCGCGTACTGGTACTACCACCCTCGCGAGTGGCTGAAGAAGACGTCGCTGATGAACGACACCTACCTGCTCAACAGCCCGTTCACGTTCCAGTCGATGGAGAAGCACAGCGCCTACGTGGCGATGCTGCGCCTGGGCATGAAGATCCCCAAGACGGTGCTGGTGCCCTACAAGAACCCGGTGGACAATGTGCGCTGGGCCTACACCTCGAGCAAGTACAACGACCCCTTCGACCTGGAGACCATCGCCGCCGACATCGGCTACCCGCTCTTCATGAAGCCGTTCGACGGTGGCGGCTGGCGCGGGGTCTCCAAGGTCAAGGACGTCGAGGGGCTGCACAAGGCCTACGACGAGTCCGGCAACATGCTCATGCACCTGCAGGCGACGGTCGACTACGACAAGTTCGCCCGGGCGCTCACGATCGGTCCGGAGACCATGGTCATGGACTTCCGCCCGGACGAGCCGATGCACGACAGGTATGCCGTCACGCACGACTTCCTGTCACCCCAGGCAGGGTGGGAGGCCGAGACGGTGAGCAAGGTCGTCAACGCCTTCTTCGGCTGGGAGTTCAACTCGGCCGAGATGCTGGTCGCGGGCGACGAGGTCTACCCGATCGACTACGCCAACGCCTGCCCCGACGTGGCGATCACCTCGCTGCACTACTACTTCCCCTGGGCCATCACGGCGCTGGTGCGCTGGTCCACCTACTGCCTGGTGACCGGTCGCAAGTCGGCGATCGGGGTGCGCAACCCGCGTGACTACTTCGCCATCGGTGACGACCCGGACCGCACCTACCAGGAGAAGATGCAGGGCTACCGCGAGCTCGCGGACGCCGAGTTCGAGACCGACCGCTACTGGGAGTGGTGCGAGAAGCACCTGCCGCACCTGCCCGAGCGGGTGCTGGACTGGGTCGGCTCGGACGACTTCGACCGGCTGCTCGTCGACACCGTGCGCGGGCACTATCCCGAGCACGAGCACGAGAAGTTCATCGCGCACTTCCGGGGCCTGACCGGCCTGTGGGCGAAGGACCAGCGGGCCTGACCCTCAGGCCTGGTCTCTACACGACCTCGGTCGTGCCGATCAGTCGGTAGCCCTGGCCCCGGACGGACTCGATGACACGCTTGGAGCCGGCGGCCTGGAACTTGAGGCGGAGCCTGCTGATGTGCGACTCCAGCGCGCGGTCGCTCAGCTGCGCCTTGCCGAGGGCGGTCGCCAGGTCGCGGCGGGACACGACCTGGCCGGACTGATCGGCCAGGAGGGACAGCAGGTCCAGCTCCGAGCGGGTGAGGGCCACCGGCACCCCCGACGCCAGGACGAAGCGTCCCTGCAGGTCCAGGTGCACGTCGGCGAGGGACTCCTCATGGAGCTCGTGCCGCGGACGGTCGGCGTAGTTGCGCACGAACACCTCGAGCCGACTCCGCAGCCGGGTCTCGGACACGGGCAGGCCGATGACGTCCTTGGCCCCACGCCCCAGGAGCAAGGCCTCGTGCTGCTCGGTCAGCTTCTCGGCCAGGATGAGCGTCGGCACCCGTCCCTGGTTCAGCCACCGCTGGGCCTCGACCATGGCGGTCGAGAAGCACCCACCATGGATCACCGCGGTGGTCGGCTGCTCCGCGGACATGCGCTCCTGCAGGCCCCCAGGCGCGACCGACACCACCGAGCAGCCGAGGGCACGGCTGATGGCGATGGTCGGCTCCTGCGGGGGGATCACCCCGTCCGTCGGGATGATCCACATCGTGTGCTCTGGCATCGGTCACTCCTGTGTTCGGGACCATCACACCAGATTCGCGAGGGTCTTGACACGATCTTGACCATAGCCAGGCGCCTTCAGGCCTGTAGCCACGCGGGGAAAATCGAGATTGTCACGATCAGGTAACGATTCCTCGCATTCGCGCCAAACCAGCGTATCGTTCCCGTCTGTCAGGGATCGCAGGGGCTTGCCCGTAGGCGCCATGCCGCAACACCAGATCGAAGTGGAATCGCCATGTACTCACTCGCACAACGTGCCACCGCGATGTTCGCGGCTCTCCTCGTCGGGCTCACGGTCGGGGGGACACAGGCCGCAGCAGCGGTCCCCCAGCCGGCGGCGACCGCGATCGCGATTCCCACGGTCGTCCCAGACGTCATACCGCACGACTCGATCGTGTCCGAGTCCTCGGTCAACTGGACCCCGCAGATCCGGGACGGCCGAGTCTTCGACATCGCGCAGTCCGGCCAGAGCGTGGTCGCCGGCGGCCGGTTCGCCGAGGTGGCCGGCAGCAACGGCTCGCCCGTGCTGAGCCGGAGCAGCATCGTCTCCTTCAACGCCACGAGCGGGGCCATCAACACGGGCTTCGACCCCAGCATCGTCGGTGACGTGCGGGCCATCGAGCCCGGACCGACACCGGGCACGGTCTACGTCGGGGGGACGTTCCAGGGCATCGACGGCGTCACGGGCAAGCTCTTCCTGCTCGACGCGCAGACCGGCGCGCGCGTGAGCTCCTTCACGCCGGTGCGCACCAACGGCGCCGTCCAGGACGTCGTGCTCCGCAACGGCCGGCTCTTCGTCGGTGGCTCCTTCACGATGGTGAACAACCAGCCTCGCGGCGGGCTGGTGACGATGAACCCGACCACGGGAGCGGTCGACGGCTTCCTGACCTCCACCGTTGCTGGGAATCACAACTGGTTCGAGGGCTCCAACGGCGCGAAGGCGCCGGTCGGTCCCAAGGCGCTGACGATCGACCCGACCGGTCAGCACCTCGCGGTCATGGGCAACTTCAAGACCGTCGACGGGCTGACCCGCGACCAGCTCGCCCTCCTGGACATCTCCGGCGGCAGCGCCCAGCTGCGGACGGACTGGCGCACGACCGGCTACGAGGCCACCTGCGCATCGGGTGCCTTCGACTCCTACGTGCGTGACGTCCACTTCTCGCCCGACGGTGAGTACTTCTCCGTCGCCACGACCGGTGGCCCCTTCCCCGGCACCCTGTGCGACACGCTGACGCGCTTCGACCCGGAGGCCACGGGCCAGGACGTCGACCCGCTGTGGACCGACGAGACCGGCGGCGACACGCTGCTGAGCGTGGCGTCGAGCGGGGCGACGGTGTATGCCGGTGGGCACCAGCGCTGGATGAACAACCTCAACGGTCGGGACCGGCCGAACCCCGGTGCGGTGCCGCGGCCCGGCATCGGCGCCGTCGACCCCAACAGCGGCATCCCCATCGAGTGGAACCCGGGCCGCAACCCTCGCGGGGCAGGCGCCGAGGCTCTCCTCGCCACCGACCAGGGACTGTGGGTCGGTCACGACACCAACTGGATCGGTGACCGCGACGAGTGGCGCCCGGGCATCGCCTTCTTCCCCCTCTCGGGCGGGTATGAGCTCGGTGCCGGTGAGAGCGGATCGCTGCCCTCCAACGTCTACCGGGCGGAGACCGGTGCCGGTGCCGGCGCGGACGCGCTGTTCCGCGTGAACGCGGGCGGTCCGGCCATCCCGGCCTTCGACGGTGGCCCGTCGTGGCGCGCCGACACCGACGCGGCGAGCGACGTGCGCAACAGCGGCAGCAACGCGGCGGGCTACGGGGCGGTCCCGACGGTCACGCCCAACGTCCCGGCGTCCGCGCCCAGGGCGCTCTACGAGTCCGAGAGGTGGGACCCGAACGGTGACCCGGAGATGACCTGGGCCATCCCGATCCCGGCCGGCGAGGACATCAGCGTCCGCCTGTATCTGGCCAACCGGTGCACCTGCACCAACGACCCCGGCGAGCGGCGCTTCGACGTCCAGCTGGAGGGCTCGACCGTGCTGAACGACTACGACATCAGCGCGGACGTGGGTCACGACGTCGGCACGATGAAGTCGTTCGACATCACCTCGGACGGCACCGTCGACATCGTCTTCGGGCACGTCACGGAGAACCCGCTGATCAACGGGATCGAGATCGTGCGACGCACGGACGGCACCGAGCCTCCGGCGGAGGACACCGGGCTCAGCTACCTCTACTACGAGGGCGGCGCCTCGCCGTTCCCGGCCCAGCCGGCCCCGGCGGGCGACATCGACTGGCAGCAGGTCCGTGGGGCCACCATGATCGACGGCGAGCTCTTCTACGGGACGGCCAACGGCACGTTCGTGCGCCGGACCTTCGACGGCACGGACTACGGCGACCCGGTCCTGATCGACCCCTACAACGACCCGGACTGGGTGAACGTCGACACCGGATCGGGCCAGACGTTCCGTGGGACCGTGCCGAACTTCTACGCACAGATCCCGAACCTGACCGGCATGGCCTACGACGACGGCCGGCTCTACTACACCCGCGCGGGCTCGAACCAGCTGTTCTACCGGACCTTCAGTCCCGACAGCGGCGTGATCTATCCGGCCGAGCGCACGGTCGCCGGCTTCTCCGCCCCCTCCCCGGCCGGCATCTTCGTCGACCAGGACGGTGAGTCGCTCTACTTCGCGACCGCGACGACCGGCAACCTCTCCCGGATCGACCTGGACGGCACGTCAGTCTCGGGCACTTCCGAGGTGGTCAGCGGTCCCGACGTGGACGGGGTCAACTGGGCGTTCCGTGCGGTGTTCCCCGGTCCGGGCGACCCGCCACCGGTCCCCAACATCGACCCGGTCGCCGCGTTCGAGTCGACCTCGACCAGCCTGACCGCGTCCTTCGACGCCTCCGGCTCGAGCGACTCCGACGGCGAGATCGTCTCCTACGAGTGGGACTTCGGCGACGGTGGCACGGCTGAGGGCATCGAGGCCGAGCACACCTACGACGAGGGCGGGACCTACCAGGTCACGCTGACCGTCACCGACGACGAGGGTGCGACCGACACCGCCACCCAGGACGTCACGGTCGTCTTCGAGAACGAGAGCCCGGTGGCGGAGTTCACGGTCGAGTCGACGAGCCTGACGGCGAGCTTCGACGCGACCGGCTCCAGCGACCCGGACGGTGAGATCGTCTCCTACGACTGGGACTTCGGCGACGGCGAGTCCGGCACGGGTGCCACGGTGGACCACACGTATGCCGAGGCCGGCACCTACACCGTGTCGCTCACGGTCACCGACGACAACGAGGCCACCAACCTCGTCGCGCAGGAGGTGACGGTCTCGCTGGCCAACGTGGAGCCCACGGCGGCCCTGACCGTCGAGGCGACCGATCTCATGATCGTCACCGACGGCTCGGGGTCCTCCGACTCCGACGGCGACATCGTGTCCTACGAGTGGGACTTCGGCGACGGTGGGTCGGCGACCGGTGTGACGGCTGAGCACACCTACGCCGAGGGCGGCACGTACACGGTGACGCTGACCGTCACCGATGACGACGGTGACACCGGCACCGCCACCGAGGAGGTGAGCGTCGAGGCGGCCAACGTCTCGCCGTCGGCCTCCTTCACCGCGAACTCCTCGGGGCTCGACCTCGGTGTGGATGCGTCGGGGTCGGCTGACCCGGACGGTGAGGTCGTGTCCTACGAGTGGGACTTCGGTGACGGTGGGTCGGCGACCGGGGTGACCGCGGAGCACACGTACGCGGAGTCCGGGACGTACACGGTGACGTTGACGGTGACCGACGACGAGGGCGCGCAGGGTACGTCCTCGCAGGAGGTGACGGTCTCCGATGCTCCGGTGGGTGCGCCGGCGTTCGTGACCAGTGGTGCGGTGCAGACGCACGGGAACACCTCGTCGATGCGGGTGCCTGAAGGTGTGGAGGAGGGTGACCTGCTCCTGCTGCACGTGGTGATGAGCAAGGATCGTGACCCTGCTCCGCCGACCGGTGTCGGTGAGTGGGAGGTCGTGACGCGGCTGGACAACGGTCCGCAGAACGTCGTGGTCTACTCCCGGGTGGCTTCGGGCGCGGAGAGCGACGAGATCATCACCCTGGACGTCACGGACTGGACCAAGACGGACATGACGATGTCGGTGTACCGCGGTGTCGCGGGTGACCCGATCGAGGCGATGGCCGATGTGGCGCTGGTGAACCAGACCCAGCACCCGAGTGCGGAGGTCGCGGTGGCTGGTCCGGGTCGCACGGTGGTGACCTACTGGTCGGACCGGTCGAGCTCGACCACGGCCTGGCAGGCCCCGTCGGGTGTGGAGGTCCGGTCGACGCAGGTCGGTGCCGGTGGTGGACGCGTGTCCTCGCTGCTGGTGGACGACACCTCTGGTCCGGGTACCTACCCGAGCCTGGTGGCGACGAGCACGCCCCAGTCGCCGCGGTCGATGGTCATCACCCTCGTCCTCGCACCCGGTGACAGCCCGCCCCCGGCGAACGTGGCACCCAGTGCCGCCTTCACGCTGCCGCCCTGCGACCAGCTGAGCTGCGCTGTGGATGCGTCGGGGTCGGCTGACCCGGACGGTGAGGTCGTGTCCTACGAGTGGGACTTCGGTGACGGTGGGTCGGCGACCGGGGTGACCGCGGAGCACACGTACGCGGAGTCCGGGACGTACACGGTGACGTTGACGGTGACCGACGACGAGGGCGCGCAGGGTACGTCCTCGCAGGAGGTGACGGTCTCCGATGCTCCGGTGGGTGCGCCGGCGTTCGTGACCAGTGGTGCGGTGCAGACGCACGGGAACACCTCGTCGATGCGGGTGCCTGAAGGTGTGGAGGAGGGTGACCTGCTCCTGCTGCACGTGGTGATGAGCAAGGATCGTGACCCTGCTCCGCCGACCGGTGTCGGTGAGTGGGAGGTCGTGACGCGGCTGGACAACGGTCCGCAGAACGTCGTGGTCTACTCCCGGGTGGCTTCGGGCGCGGAGAGCGACGAGATCATCACCCTGGACGTCACGGACTGGACCAAGACGGACATGACGATGTCGGTGTACCGCGGTGTCGCGGGTGACCCGATCGAGGCGATGGCCGATGTGGCGCTGGTGAACCAGACCCAGCACCCGAGTGCGGAGGTCGCGGTGGCTGGTCCGGGTCGCACGGTGGTGACCTACTGGTCGGACCGGTCGAGCTCGACCACGGCCTGGCAGGCCCCGTCGGGTGTGGAGGTCCGGTCGACGCAGGTCGGTGCCGGTGGTGGACGCGTGTCCTCGCTGCTGGTGGACGACACCTCTGGTCCGGGTACCTACCCGAGCCTGGTGGCGACGAGCACGCCCCAGTCGCCGCGGTCGATGGTCATCACCCTCGTCCTCGCACCTGACGAGGCATGACGGATAATCGGGTGATGAGCCCACCCACCTCGCGAGCGCGTCGCCCACGGCTCCTCACGGCCTGCCTGTTGGTCGGGTCGCTGCTGCTCACCGGCTGCAGCGGGTCCGACGACGGGGAGGACCAGGCGACGTCCAGCGCCTCTCCCACGACCGGCGAGGCGGCAGGAGAGCCGTCCGGATCCGAGGGGGCTGAGCCCACCGGCACCGACGACGCCGGCGCGAGCCCCACGTCCGGCACGGACGGCGGCGACAGCGCCGGCTCCGACGAGGGCGAGACGGACCCCGAGGCCTCGGTGAGCGTCACCACAGCGGCTGAACCCACGGCCGTCGGCGAGTTCGAGTACGAGGATGTGCCGGAACCCGCGCCGCAGGAGGTGGAGACGTTGTGCAACCTGACGCGGGACTACTTCGTGGGTCAGCGCGACGCCTCGCTGGTGGACGGCCGGGTCTCCGAGAGCATGCAGCTGACCGTCGTGGGTCTGAGCGATCAGGTCGGGATCTGGACGGGGCTGCAGGAGCAGTACCCCGACGCGGCCGAGGACATCCGTCGTGCGGGGGTGATCCTGCAGCACTGGGACAACGCCCTCGCCGCGTCGCAGCAAGGACTGACCGCAGAGGAAGCGGCCTACCTGAGCGAGGCGAACGAACTGATCGAGCAGCTCCCGTCGCAGGCCGCCGTCTCCGAGGTCGGGTGCGACCGGTGAGCGGCTCGCCCGTCTCGGTCGGCCCGGCACCGGTAGCCACCGAGAGCGGCCGGCGGCTGGCCTGGATCTTCTACGGTGGCCTCGGCCTGGCCATGCTGGTGATCATCCTCGGGCTGCACACACGGGTCCTGCCCGGGGCGGCGGCGAGCACGTTCGCCTACAACTCCGAGGGCTACTTCTTCGCCTTCTTCATGGCCGCCTGGATCCAGTTCGGCCTGCCGCGGCTGCCGTCGGGCTCCCGTGGCCTGTCGATAGCGGCCGGTGCCGGGGTGGCCTTCGCTGCACTCGGGCTGGCACTCCTGTCGATCGACGGGCTGCGCTCGTCCATCGCCACGCTGAACGAGCCGGCTCTGGCGCTGGCGGTGCTCGTGCCGTACGCCAGCCTGCCTCGACCGCTCCCGCGCTGGGCCCCGCTGGGACTGTCGCTGGTCGTGCTGATCATCGTTGCGATCGGCCTCTGGGCGGGAGATCCGCAGCCCGGTGTGCAGCTGGGATCGGTCAACTGGGTCATCGCGACGGCCGAGATGATGGCCCTCATCTTCCTGGCGCCGATCGTGCTCGACCTGACCTGCCCCTGGATCCTGGACCGGTCCCGGCGGGGTCGTGCCCTGCTGGTGCCCACCCTGGTCGGCCTCCTGCTCGTCCCGGTGGTGGTCTCCGGGCTCGGTCGGGCGGCGCGGGCGGGGGACACCTGGCTCCCGCTCATGCTGAACTACCTGGGCAGGTCGCACGAGGCCTTCGTCGGCTTCCTGCTGCTCGTCGCGTATTTTTGGCTGCGCGGAAGAACACGACGTGTCGGCTGACGTGGGGCGGTCGACGGAAGAGGGACAGACACGGATGAGCACCGACAGCCGACCGAACGTTCTCTACATCGCTGGATCGGGGCGGTCGGGCAGCACCCTCCTGGAGCGACTCCTGGGCTCCATGCCGAACCTCGTGAACGTCGGTGAGGTGACCGACATCTTCCGCCGGGTCCATGCCGGTGACGAGCTGTGCGGCTGCGGACAGGCCTTCTCCGCCTGCCCCTTCTGGACGTCCGTCGGCGACTACGGCTGGGGCGGCTGGTCCCGGGCGCCGTTGGCCGAGGTGGCCGCGCTGCAGCGGGAGGTGGCCCGGCAACGGCACATCCCGCTGCACCTCAAGGTGCGCCATCGCACCGACTTTGCTCGAGCGCGGCGTGAGTACCAGGACGCTTACCGGCGGCTCTACAACGCCATCCAGACCGTCTCGGGGGCAGACTTCGTGGTGGACGCCAGCAAGCAGCCTGCCCACCTCTTCGCGTTGCGGGGGTCAGGTATCGACGTGAGGGTGCTGCACCTGCTCCGTGACGTGCGTGGGGTCTCCTGGTCGCAGGCCAAGCGCGACGTCGCCCGCCCTCACTCGGTGGCGGCCCGGGAGACGATGCACCGACAGGCCCCGCTGGAGGCGGCCGGACGGTGGCTGGCCTGCCAGACCGAGATCGATCTGCTGGCCCGCTTGGGTGAGCGGACCGCCACGGTGCGCTACGAGGACCTGATCCCCTCTCCGCGAGAGGTGATCCAGACGGCTCTGGGGGAGCTGGGGGTCGATGTCGCGCCCGACGCGCTCGACCATGTCGGCGAGGGTGTCGCCCATCTCCCGTCCAGCCATGGCCTGTCGGGCAACCCGTCCAGGTTCCAGCAGGGCGAGGTGCCGTTGCGGATGGACGAGGCCTGGAAGGGCTCGATGCCGCGACCGCAGCAGCTGGCCGTCGGCGCCGTGGCCTCGCCCTATCTCGTGCTGTCCACCTTGACCCGGCGCCGTGAGGACCCGGCCGGCGCTGAGCCCCGGACGTCGTCGGCTCCCGCCACCCGGGCTCGCGGTCCGTTGCCGAACTTCCTCTACATCGGACCCGACAAGGCTGGATCGACGTGGTTGCACGAGGTGCTCGTCAAGCACCCGGACATCTTCCTGACCCCTGCCAAGGATCTGTACTTCTTCGACCGGTACTACCAGCGCGGGGTCGAGTGGTACCGCAGGTTCTTCGCGGGCGCGGACCACGAGCGGGTGGTCGGCGAGGTCTGCCAGGACTATCTCTTCGACCCGGCCGCCCCGGCGCGGATCCGCGAGGTGCTGGGCACACCGAAGATGATGGTGACCTTGCGCGATCCTTCCGAGCGTGCCTTCTCGTCCTACCTCTACATGCGCAAGCACGGTCGTGCACCGGCGACCTTCAGCGAGGCCCTGGACCGGATCCCCAAGCTCGTGGAGCACGGCCGCTACGGTGCCCTGCTGGAGAACTACCGCGAGGTCTTCCCGGACGAGGCGCTGCACGTCGCGGTGTTCGACGACCTCAAGGCGGACCCGCAGTCGTTCCTGGACAGGGTCCTGGACTGGCTGGAGGTGGACAGGATGGATCTGAGCGACGGCGACGAGGACAGCAAGCTTCCCGCCAGCCGGGCACGCAACGTCCCGCTCGCCTGGAGCGTCCGCCTCGCGGCCAACGTCGTGCGGAGCCTCAACGGTGCCGAGCTCGTCGGTCAGGTCAAGCGCTCCCCGCTGGTGCACCGGGTGCTGTACGTCCCGTTCGGCGGCGAGGCGCCACGCATGTCGGCCGAGGATCGAGCCCGAGTGCACCGCGAGCTCGCGGACGACGTGGCCGACCTCGACGACCGGTATGGGTTCAACCTCCGGGAGCGCTGGGGGTGGACCGCATGACGGCACTGCGTCAACGCGTCCCTGCGCCGCTGCAGCGGGTCGGGAGGCAGGCCTACGTCGAGACGGGCCGGCTCGTCCCAGGGCTGCAGCGGGTGCAGCCGCAGTTCCTGCTCATCGGCGGTCAGCGCTGCGGCACCACGTCGCTGTTCCGTGCCCTGATGCAGCATCCCCGCGTCATCCGACCCTCCTTCCACAAGGGGATCAACTACTTCGACGTCAGCTACCACCGTGGTCCGGAGTGGTATGCCGCGCACTTCCCGCTGCAGCGGCGTGCCGAGGCGAGCACCGCTCCGGAGTCACCCGTCGCCTTCGAGGCGAGCGGCTACTACATGTTCCACCCGTGGGCGGCCGAGCGCATCGCGGCCGACCTCCCGGACATCAAGCTGGTGGCGCTGCTCCGTGACCCCGTGGAGCGCGCCTACTCGGCGTGGAAGCACGAGCACGCCCGCGGCTTCGAGACCGCGAGCTTCGAGGATGCGCTGGAGCTGGAGGACGAGAGGGTGCGTCCGGAGGTCACCCGGATGCGGAAGGACCCCGGCTACTACAGCGCGGTCCACCGGCACCAGGCCTACCGCGGGCGGGGGGAGTACCTCGACCAGCTTCGTCGCTACACCTCGCTGCTGTCCCGCGATCAGCTGTACGTGATGTACAGCGAGGACTTCTTCCGTGACCCGAGAGGCGAGTTCTCGGGCCTGTGCTCCTTCCTGGGGATCGACCCCCTGGAGACCCTCGAGGCGAAGCAGTACAACGCCCGCCCCAGCGCCTCGATGCCGGCAGCGGCGCGGTCGCGCCTCAGCGCGCACTTCGCCGAGGGTCGTGGTGCGCTGGAGGAGTTCGTCGGGCGGCCTGCGCCGTGGCCGACGGGCGACTAGCGGACCCCCGTCGGCTCAGACGCCTCGACCGCGCTTGTTGAGCGTGTCCAGGACGGTGCGACCGACCCGTGGGTGCACTGCCGCTGCGGCGGCCAGCGGCCCGCGCCACTGCCTCGGGTCGGCCAGCACGGTGCGGGCAGCCCACTGCCACGCAGCACCGCGCTGACCCGAGCACGCCTGGGCGAAGGCGATCTTGCCCATGAGCCGGGCCGCGCCGACACGGTCTTTCCGGACGTCGTCGTGCTTCTCGAGAAGGTACTGGTTGCTGGCGATCTTGGTCGGCCAGTCGTGCCGGAAGAACGACTTCTGGCCCCAGGTCACGGTGACCAGGGGCTCCACGACGACGAGGACCGGATGGAGGGTCGAGGCGCGCAGCAGGAGGTCCCAGTCCTCGCTCTGGCTGCCGGGCAGCCCTTCGTCCACCAGGCCGATGTCGTGGATGAGGGCCTCCCGACGGAAGACGAACGTCGAGGAGTGGAGCATCGACAGCCGAGAGCGTCTGAGCATGGCGTGCGTCGCGTACGGGGTGGCGGTGGTCCGGGGGGTGGACCGGCCGTGGTTGTCGATGAAGATCCCCGAGGAGACCATCACCGCTGCAGGGTCCAGCTCGACGAGGGTCACCTGCCGGTCGAGCTTGTGCGCGAGCCAGTAATCGTCGTCGTCGCAGAACGCGACCAGCTCGCCCTCGGCGGCCAGGACGCCGGTGTTCCGCGCGCCCGCCAGGCCGGGGGTCCGGGTGTTCTCGAGGACCCGCACCGGTCGTTCGCCCTCCTCGACCAGGGACAGGTCCGGCTCGGCACGGTCGAACACGACGACGACGTCCAGGGCGCCGTCGTAGTCCTGGTCGCGGATGGCCCGGATGACACGACGCAGCTCCTCAGGTCGTGCATGGGCGGGGACGACAGCGGTGACGCTGGGGCGGGTCATGGGGTCCTTCCTCGACTGGCGGTGCTGGCTTCGGCGGTCCGTTCCGACCAGTCCACCAGGAGCAGACCGACCGGTTGCAGGCCCATGGCGGTGGCCTCCCGGTAGAGCCGCCGCACGGGTCGGGCGGCGGAGTCCGACGTGGCGACGAGCAGCACGCGCTCGCCGCGGCGGTCGACGGGTCCGCGCAGCGCCCCGTCCAGCTGCTCGGCCAGGTCGACGGCCACCATCGAGGTGGTGACCGGGAAGATCCCGGCCAGCGGGGTGTAGGTGCGCGCGACCCAGGCTGCTTCCTCGAGCTCTGCCGCTGCGAAGCCGCCGGACGCGGTGACGCCGACCCGGCCGACCACGGGCACGCCGAGGTCGAGACGCTCGGCCGGGTCCTGGCCGAGACGGTCCCGTCGACCGTCCGTGGCCCGGGCGACGAGCAGACCGGCGAAGAGTCCGAGCATCGCGCCGCTGGTGAGATAGACGAACCACGGGTCCTGGGAGCGGGTGACCGTGACGTCGTTGAACTCCTGGCCAGGATTGATGCTCTCGCGCCGCAGGCCCAGCCAGGTCGAGGAGACCTGCGCGTACTCGCGCCGCAGGTCGATGAGAGTGCCCTGCAGCGCACCGAAGACGAGCGGCTCCTCCTCGTCCTCCGCCTCGGGGCCGGTCGGCTCGTCCGTCTCGACCACGCCGCTGGTGAGGGAGACGGACTCCGCCAGCGCCTCCTGATAGTTCTGGAGGTCCTCCGCGCGCTCGCTGCTGGCCTCCTCCGCCATGCTCAGCCGCAGGTCCAGGTAGCGGTTCGCGCCCTCACGGGCTCCCGCGACGGCCGCCTCGCGGTCGGGGTGGGAGAAGGTCAGGTTGAGGATCCGGGTGTTGGGCTCGGCCGTGATGAGGATCCGCTCACGTGCCTCGTCCGCACCGCCGGGTATGCCCGTCGCCTGGGCCACCGCGTCGAGCACCACCCTGGAGGTGGCCAGCTGGGCCTCGGTGTCGAGGGTGAACGGACGGGCCTGCGGCGCGTTGACCAGCGACGTGGTGCTGAGCAGCACGGACTGCGTGGCGGCGTAGGGTCGCTCCTTGGTCAGCTGGAGACCGGCCCCGGCCAGAGCGCCGACGACGGTCAGGACGAGGACGGTCGCGACGTTCCTCCGTGGCGGGACGATCAGGCTGTTGAGGGGTCTCAGGTGCGCCCCTGGGTTCTCCCGCACCAGGAGACCGAGGGAGATGAAGATGACCACGATGGCGGGGTGGATCACGGTGTAGACCGGCATTGTGACCAGCGCCGCCACCGTGCTGGCCTGCGCGGCCACCATGATGACGGTCGACCGGCGCAGCGAGCGGAAGAACTGACCGACGATGAAGCCGACGTAGAGGGCGGCGCCCACGAAGCCCGTCGCGAAGACCACCTGCCACAGCTGTCCCTGGGTGCCGAGCGGCGGCGGGGAGCAGTTGGGGCAGAGGGCGCTGGACCCGGTCGCGATGGAGTTGAAGTTGCCCTGGACGTCACGGGTGGACCCGTAGCCGACGAAGGGTGAGCCTTGCCAGGTGCTGACCACCGCCTGGGTGCTGAGGTTCGCCCTGCCCTCGTTGCTGTGCGGCGTGTTGAGCCGGTCCAGGATGAGGTCCCCGAGGGGCGAGACGACGAGCGCGGCCCCGATGAGGATGACCACGACGAGGCTGGCCCACAGCACCTGGAGGCGGCCGGTGAGAGCGACCTTGACGATGACGAAGAGCGTCATCATCACCAGGGCACCCCACATCCCTCGGTTCAGGGACCCCACGATGGGGAAGATGGCCAGCGGGAGCCCGATGATGACGACCCAGCGCCGCCACGTGTTGCCGACCCACCACGACGCCACGAAGTGCGGGATGGTCGCGGCGGTGGCGATGCCCCACTGGTTGGCGTAGGCGAAAGGCGCGCTGGGGCGCGGCTCCACGTAGCCGAGGAAGTCCTGCAGCTGGGCCACCTGGGGATGGATCAGGGACTGGACGAAACCGTTGTTGGCGATCGCCCCGGGCAGGAGCAGCTCGGCGACGGACGGGAACTCCAGCGTCGGGACCAGCAGGCCGAGGATGCCGCCGGAGGCCAGCATGACGAACATCCAGCCGATCGCCCGGCTGATGCGCAGGGTGGACAGCTCGGCCCGCATGTTGACCGTGTAGAGGAAGGCGATCGTGGCCGCGAGGTACCACCCGTAGCGGTAGCCGAAGGTGAAGTAGCGCGACGCCCCCTCGCCCGGGATCGTCGCCGGGGCGTCCACCTGCAGGACGAAGACTCCGCCGATCACCCAGACCAGGAACAGCAGCCAGGTCCCGAAGCCGCGCGGCACCATCACCCGACGCTGCGCGAGCTGGATGACCATGGGGATGCAGGCCAGGAAGAACACGACCTGGAAGAGTCCCAGCACCCACCACAGGGGGATGCCGACGAAGGCGATCGTCAGCGGCCAGCCGGGGGCGAGCAGCGCCGTCGGTGCCTCCTCGTCGGTCACCGGCTCAGGGGCGCCGCCCCTCGGTGACCGCACGTCGGGCCGTGCAGGGCTGTCGATGCTCATGGTGCCGGCAGGCTCCAGTCGTGGCGTGCGTCGACATCCTCGATGTCGTAGCCGTAGCGGCGGGCGGCGTCGTCGAACCGGCTCACGATCCGGCGACGCTCGCGCCCCGAGAGGGGACCGGACATCGCGGACCACGCGCTGCGGTACCGGTCGGAGTAGGTCGACCTGACCTGACCGCTGTTGACCAGCGGGAAGCTCAGGCCGAGGAAGCTCGTGAGAGGGGCCAGGGCGGCGTCCGTGTCGGCGACGAGGTCCTCGTACCGCAGGACGTGCACCCGCTCCAGGTCGGCCACATCACGCAGCAGGGCGTCGTGCGCGACGAACCAGTGCTCCACCAGGGAGCTCAGGCTGGTCCCTCGTTGCCACTTCTTGCTCGACAGCGCGACGACGACCGGGTGCCGGAAGATGACCACGAGCGCGCTGCCGGGGAACACCGACTGCAGAAAGCGACCCATGACGAGGTTGGGTGGTGACTTCTCGAGCAGCAGCGGTGACTCGAGGTCCCAGTACGGCATCCAGGACCGGATCAACCCCTCACCGATCCGGGCCTGCTCGCCGGCATCGGTGACCGGGCCGAGCTGTGCGGCAGGGTCGTGGGCGAAGCGCCCGGGGCCGCCGTAGGCGACGGCGGGCTGGTACATGGTCTGCAGGTGCTGACCCTCGTCCTCGCGCACACCCGTCCCCTGCAGCCCGGAGATCTCGGGGTGATCGCCGAGGAGCCGCCCCAGGGCTGTGGTCCCGCTCCGGTGCAGGCCGCCGACGAAGACCAGCCGGTCGGGGGCCACGAGCGGACTCACGGGTTGCGACAGCGTCATGACGGCTCCTGTCCTTGCGCGCTGGCGGCAGCCTGACCTCGTCCACCTCGACGACGCCGCAGCGAGGTCACGAGGTAGCCGAGCTGCAGTCGACGGCGGAGTAACCACAGACCCAGCAGATAGGTCGGCGAGCAGACCGCCAGGGAGATCAGCAGAGCATAGCCCTGGTCGTCGACGAGCGCGGCCAGACCTGCCGGGAGGCCGCCGAAGACCACTGCGGGCAAGGCCATCGCGAGGAGCGACTCCCGGCCGAAGGGGTGCAGGTTGCGCCAGATGAGCAGCTGCATCAGGGGCACCAGGTTGGCCACGAGGATGGCGACGGCCCAGCCGATCGCCGCCCCGATGATGCCCAGGCGCGGGATGAGCAGCAGATCGATGACGACGTTGGTGGTGAGCGCGAGGATCACGTTGCCGAGGTTCCACAGCGACTTGCCGGCCATGAGCAGGACCATGTCCACCATGCCGCACGCCGTGGCCACGAGCATCGCCGCGCACAGCACCTGCAGGACCCGCTGTCCCTCGGTGTAGTCGCCGCCGAAGATGCGCAGCACCGTGCCCGAGAAGGTCATGAGCATGAGGTAGAGGGGCCAGGTGATGACGATGAGCCAACCCGTGGCGGTGCGGTACAGGGACGACGTCCCGCTCCAGTCGCTCCGCGCCACGGCTTCGCCGATGTGCGGCTGGACGCTCAGGCCCACGGCCCGGGCGGCTGCCTGGCCCAGGGTGATGAAGCGGGTCGCCGCGGTGTAGATGGCTGCGGCCGGGAGGCCGGCCAGCGCGCCCACGAGGACGATGTCGAAGCGCTGCATCGCGACCTGGGCCAGGCCGGCCGCCGCCCGCGGTGAGCTGAACCGCCAGAACGCCCCCCAGGGGGCGAATCCCGCACTGCGGTCCTGCGTGGCGGCGCGGTCGCGCAGTCGGCGCCACCACCACCAGCCCAGCACGGCCAGCGGGACGTAGGAGGCCGACCAGGCCCACGGTGCCGCGTCGACGCCCAGGACAGCGAAGGCCAGGGCGACGAGCGCGAGCTGGAGCAGGGGACGTGCCAGCTGGTCGAGGGTGGCGTTGACGGCCATGGTCCCCAGGCCTCGCGAGGCGGAGACCGTCAGGTTCGTGATGCCTGCGGCCGGCAGGAACAGCGCCATGGCCACGACGAAGGTCGCGAAGCGTTCCGGCTGGTCCGGGCTGAGCAGCCTGCCGATCTCGCCGGAC
This sequence comes from Serinicoccus kebangsaanensis, assembly GCF_008919445.1. GTDB lineage: Bacteria > Actinomycetota > Actinomycetes > Actinomycetales > Dermatophilaceae > Ornithinicoccus > Ornithinicoccus kebangsaanensis. Next base: position 57,870 of record NZ_VSLG01000017.1, read on the forward strand.
CAGATGATGAGGACGGCCGCGCACACGACCGAGGTGATGAGCACCGGCACCGCGGCGATCCGCATGTAGACGTGCGCTCGCGAGAGCTCCCCACGCGCCCGCGACCCCGAGAGAAAGTACACCAGGCCCGCGTTCGTGCCGAGCTGCGCGAGCCCGGCCGCCAGGAGGAACACCGAGGTCGCCGTGAAGAAGGCTCCCGCCTCCGTGGTCGACGACAGCCGGGTGATGAGCACGGTCAGCACGAACGTGCTCACGGCGGAGACGGCCGACCCGGCGAAGTTGAGCATGCTGCCCCGACCGGCGCGGCGCAGCGAGGATCCTCCGGCGCCGCTGGTGCCCGGCTTCGTCACGTGCGGGCTATCGACCCCGGTCACCCTGCACCACCTGTTCGAGCGCGGGCAGCAACCAGTCCTCGATCGGACCCTTCTTGGCGCCGGCCTTCTCCTGCTGGTGCCGGACGAACCGCTCGGCGAGGTCGATCGCGTAGAGCGCGACCAGCATCCTGCCGGAGGTGGGGTGAGCGCCGTTGGCCTCCCCCAGGTCCGCCGCCAGGTGCTGGAGACGGGTCATCGACCCCTGGGGCGTCAGGCCGTCGAGCCGCACGCCGGACTGGAAGGAGTAGTGCAGGGCGTCCAGCCCGACCGGCACACCGGTGCTGAAGCGCTCCCAGTCCCAGGCATACGTCGTGTCACCGCGCGTCGCGAGGTTCCACGGGGTCCAGTCGCCGTGCGCGGCCCCGAGTCGCAGGCTGGAGGAGCCCCAGATGTCCTCGGCGGCCTCGGACAGTGCGGCGAGGCGGTCCGACAGCGGTGTCGGTCCGAGCTCCCCGAGCCGGGCGCGCAGCGCCCGCCACCACGGCACCGAGGCGAGCACGTCCTCGCTCTGCTCGAAGCCACCGACGAGACGTCGCAGCGCGGCATCCCGCACGCCAGGATCGACGCCGCGCGGCGACCAGGTGGGCACCGGTTCGATCAGGAGGTAGCGGTGCTCGTGCCAGTCGCCCGCCTGGATGACGTTCGGGTGGCGCAGGCTGCCGAGGTCTCGACCCTCCAACGAGCGCAGCGCCTCCTCCTCGCGGACCAGACGTCGGCTGGTGAGGTCGTTGACCGCGACCTTGGCGTAGCCCTGGGTGACCCCGCGCCCGTCGAGGAGGTGCAGGACGGGTTTGCGGTTGGCCCGGGGAGGTCCGAGGGTCAGCCCCACGTGGAGTGGCCGACCCGCTGCCGCGGAGAGCCGGGCGGGCAGTCCGTGCTCCGGCCTCCGGACGTGGAGCCTGGTCGGCACCAGCCCCCCGGCACCGAGCCAGCCGGCCACGCCCAGGCCGACAGCGGTGAGCTGCGCGCGCCGGGTGCTGGGTGACTTGTAGTGGCGCAGCGCGGCGGCGGTCACCCTGCGCGGACCCCGCGGGACGAACACGGTCGGCGCCGATCCTCCGGGGAGGCAGAGGTAGGTCTCGGAACCCCTGGACTGACGTCCGCGGCCACCGAGGGAGAGGTCGCAGGCGGCCGGCCACACCGCCTCGAGCATGCTCAAGGCAGACAGATGCCCATCAGGCGTTGGCATGCGTGGCTGGGGTGGGTTCGTCCACGGGAGCTTCCGTCGGAGGCAGGGCGAGTGCCATCCCCGCGTCGCGACGGACGTTGACCAGGCCGGCGGCGACGATGCCGAGGTGCCGCTGGCGGTCCAGGGCCGCCTCGATCTGGGCACGGGTCGTCTGACCGTCCACGACGACCAGCAGCACGGACTCGGCGGCGCTCATCGCGGCGTCGCTGTCCGCGGTGCCCGAGGGCGCGGCGTTGAAGATGACGTAGTCGTAGTCCGAGCGCACACGGTCCACGAGCTCCCGCAGGGCGGGGCCGCCCTGGAGGTCGCGGATGCCGGCGGGGTCGTGGCCGATCGGCAGGACGTCGATGCCGTGGACCGAACGGACAGCGTCGTGGAAGAGCTCGTTGCGGCCGAGGATGTCGGACAGGCCGGGGCGACCCTCGACCCCCAGAGCGGTGTGCAGGCCCTCGGCGTAGGCGTCGGCGTCGACGACCAGGACGGAGTACCCGGCATCGGCCAGGCTGATGCCGAGGTTGGGCACCACCAGCGACTGCGGGTTCTTGCCGACACCGGAGACGACGAGCACGTGCGGTCGGGCGCAGTTCGCGACGACACCGGCACGGAGCTGCCGGAAGGCCTCCCGGACGTGCGCGAGACCCTCCTCGTCGTGCTTGTGCCTGACGCGCGGGATCGAGGCGAAGACCGGCAGGCCGCTGACGGAGAAGTCCTCCTCCGAGCGGACCACGTCCTGGCGCCACTCGCGGAGGAGTGCCGCCAGCACGGCGAGAACGGCCCCGACCACAGCGGCCAGCGCCAGCAGCAGCCAGGACGGGACGCCGTCCGGCGCGGTGGGCTCCTCGGCCGGGTTCAGGACGGTGCCGGGGTCGGTGCTCACCACCTGCTCGGCGCTGAGGTTGGCGTTGAGCTGGGCCAGCCGGTCGGTGAACAGCTGGACCTGCTGCTGGGCGAACCCGCCCACCCCGTCCGCGGCGTCGCGCAGGCTCTGCTGGGCCGACTCCGCCTGAGACTCCAGACCCTCGATGCGGCTCTCCTGCAGCTCCGTGGCGGCGGTGCCGCGATATGCCAGGAACGAGTCGGCGAAGGCCTGGGCACCCGAACGGGCGTTCTCGGGGGTGTCGCTGGTGTAGGCGATCTCGAGGGTCTGCGTCGCATCCAGGACGCGCACGGCCAGCTCGCCGTCCTCGTCACGGAGCAGGCGCCCGGCATCCTCGGAGGCCAGCGCGGCCACGGCGGGGGTGGTCACGGTGCGCGCCTCGGTCTGCATGGCGATGGTGTTCTGCGTCCCGCTCGTGGTGGCCACCTCGGGGGAGAGCGGACTGCCCGGCACCGGCTTCAGCAGGACGACCGAACGTGCGGTGTAGCTGGACTCCTGGGTGGCGGCATACGCGGCCGCCAACCCGACGACGAGGGCGAGGGTGAGCAGCATCACCCACGGATGGTGCCGTGCTGCCGTCAGCACGGATGGGAGACCGCGGGGTCCGCCCTGCCTGTCGTTCACAACAATCCCCCTATGGACGTCTACATGAACGAGCCCATGATACGCGCCTGACCAGTGGATCCACGCATCGCCGGGGGTCGAGGGTCAGGCCGCGCCGCCCGTGGCGTCACCTCGTCGGACCGCGGCACGCAGGTCGGCCTCATTGGTGAGCGCGGTCTCGTCGTCGGTGGGAACCCCCAGCTCGTTCTCGAGCGCGTCCGCTGCGGTCTGGCCGGACTCGATCTTTCCTCGACCCAGGACCGAGCCGATGGCGCGGAGGTATGCCTTGCGCTGCGGCCTCCAGTCGAGCACCGAGACGGCGCGGCGCCGACCGCGGACGGCCATCTCCGCGCGCAGGTCGTCGTCGTCGAGCAGCTGTTCCACGGCATCCGCGAAGGCACCGATGTCGCCTGGAGGGACGTAGAGGACCGAGTCGGCCCCGGAGATGCGCGTCTCCTTCAGGTCGAAGGCGACCGACGGCAGCCCGAAGGCCATGTACTCCATGGTCTTGTTCATCGTCGACAGGTCGTTCATCGGCGTCCGCGGGTCCGGGCCGAGACCCACGTCGGCGGCGTTGAGGTACCGCGCGATCTCGGCCGGTCCGACCCGGCCGGTGAACTCGACGTGGTCGTCGAGGTCGAGTCGGGTGCACTCCTGACGCAGCGACTCCAGGCTGTCGCCGAAGCCGAGGAGGACGGCACGCACCGAGGTGCGCCCGCGCCGGTGGACGAGCTCGTCCATGAGATGCAGGACGCTCTCCACCCCGTCCTGCGGCCCCATGATGCCGAGGTAGGCGAGCAGGTGGCTGGCACCCCCGCGCACGTCCGGGTCGGGGTGGCGGGGATACATGCTCCGGGTGTCCGGGCCGCTGCGCACCACGGTCACGTCCTGCTCGGCCAGCCCACCACGCTCCTGGGCGATCGCCTTGAACGACTCGTTGGTCGAGATCACGTGGTCGGCGGTGCGGAACGTGCACCGCTCCAGCCAGCGGAGCACCGCCAGCTCGGCGTGCTCCACAGGAGTGGTCGGCGCCCCGAACCGGGACAGGAAGAGCTCCGGGTTGAGGTCGTGGTGGTCGAAGACGAAGCGCACGCCGCGTGTCTTCCACAGCAGCGCGAGCAACCAGAAGGTGTCAGGGGGGTTGCAGGCCTGGATGACGTCGAACCCGCGTTCGCGACGCACGGTCAGGCTCAGCAACGCCGTGCGGATCCACGAGTAGGCGAACTCGTAGGCGAAGCCCGCCAGCCCCTCGGCCTCGGGTGCCGGCGGGTACTTGTACAGCGCCACTCCGTCGACCACGTGGTAGGTGGGGTCGCCAGGCCCCTGCGGGCAGATCACCGACACCTCGTAGCCGCTGTCCCGCAGCGCCTGGCACTCGAGCCAGACCCGGCGGTCCAACGGCACGGGGAGATTCTGCACGATGATCAGAATCCTGGGGGCCTGTCCGGCGCTTCTCATGCGAATATTCGTTCACGACTTGGTGTCCGAGTCAACTAGGCACGCGTGCAGGGTGAACGCGACCAGCGAGGTTGGGCCGTCGCTGCGAGGGCGGCTCATATCAGGGGCCACCAGCGGTGTCGTCACGGGGGTGCCGGGGTCGTCGGAGGCGCGATCTGTAGCCCGCCTGGGAACGTTTGCGAGATTACTTTGAGAACTCACGAGTAACCCCCGATTTCTCGCGTGTTCTCGGGGGTTTCAGCAATTGACAGTCCTGCGAGGGCGAACTAGTTTGCCGCTGCATGTCCCGAATTTCACGAAGGTCTCTGATCAAGAACGGCGGCGCCCTGTCCCTGGGTGGTGCCGTCGCCCCTGCCCTCCTCAGCCAGGTCGAGGACCCGTCAACCCTGTTCCCCCGGGAGCCCCGCAACATCCTCCCCGCCCCTGCGGCGGGCGCCCGTTGGACCGGGCATCAGCCCGGCAAGATCTATCTCGGCATGTCGACGAACGGCGACATCACCCGCGAGGTCCGCAAGACCGGCGCCATCGGTGTCCACCGGCACTACTACCAGTGGTCCTTCGGCCGGGGCGAGCGCTCCACCATCGCCAACGACCACGCGAACCGGCGTATCCCCTGGGTCAGCTTCAAGCCCCCGGGTGGCGGCACCAACGGCTGGAAGCAGATCGCGAACGGCCAGCACGACTCGGCGATCCGTGCGCGTGCCCGCGGCTACGCCTCGTTCTCCAAGCCGATCATCGTGACCTTCCACCACGAGCCTGCCGAGGAGGCTCGCTCCAGCCGCGACCTCCCCCGTCAGTGGCAGCGGGCCTTCTGCCGCATCCACGACCTGATGCAGGACGAGACGAACCTGCGCAACGTGGTCTTTGTGCCGATCATCGGCGACTACACCTTCAACCCGTGGAACAAGCGGGACAGGCCGGAGGACTGGGCGACGCCGGACGTGGTGCGTCGCTCTGGCTTCTTCGGGCTGGACCTCTACCAGAACCAGTCCGGTGACGGGCTCGACGAGCGCATCGGTCGCGTCCGGGAGCACCTCGCCGACGCCGGCTACCCGAACAAGATGGTCGGCATCGGTGAGACCGGCGTGGCCCTGAAGTTCCGCAACCCCAACGCGGTGACCTGGTGGCAGCAGCAGTGGCAGTGGGCCTCGCGCAACACCGACAAGATCGGCGTGATCTCCTACTTCAACAGCAACAACAACCCGTCCCGACCGGACTGGCGGCTGTCGGAGAGCCCGGCCAAGCTCACGGCCTTCCGCGCCTCGCTGTCCAGCTCGAGGTCGTGCCGCCTCTGACCGTCCCCTGACAGGCCGCCGCACCTGCGGCCCGCCCCCGACGCGCTATGCTCGCGCCTGCCCTGCACAGGGCTTCTCGTGAGCTCCGCGCGGCGGGGGCGTCTGTCGTGAAAGGGTCTGTCGGACATGTCCTTGGACGCGTGGATCACCGTCGTCGTCATCGTCGGCGTCCTCGCGGCGCTGGTGCGGCAGCGCACGAGCCCCTGGGTGGTGGTCCTCGGTGGCGTGATCGTGCTGCTCACGCTCGGCGTGATCACCCCGGCGCAGGCCTTCTCCGGCTTCTCCAACCCGGCCCCGATCACCGTCGCCGCGCTCTACGTCGTGGCGGCGGGCATCGAGAAGACCGGCGCGCTCGCCCCGGTCATGCAGCGCACGCTGGGGGATCGCGGCACCTACCGGATGCCCTTGCTGCGGGTGCTCAGCCCCACCGTGGGCGCGTCCGCGTTGCTCAACAACACGCCCATCGTGGCGATGCTCATCCCGCAGGTCACCGCGTGGTGCGAGCGCCGAGGGCTCTCGGCCAGCAAGTTCCTCATGCCGATCTCCTTCGCCGCCGTGCTCGGCGGACTGCTCACGGTGATCGGCACCTCGACCAACCTGGTCGTCTCGGGCCAGATGGGGGAGCTCGGGCTGGAGGAGATCGGCTTCTTCGAGATCGGCAAGCTCGGGCTGCCCGTCGCGGTGCTCGGCCTGGCGGCCTTGGTGGCGCTGTCGCCGCCGCTGCTCCCGGCCCGGCGCTCGGCCCGCGAGGAGCTGGCGGAGCAGGGGCGCAGGTTCTCCATCGAGATGATCGTGCAGCCGGGAGGCCCGGTCGACGGGCGCACCGTGGAGGAGGCCAAGCTGCGGTCGCTGCCCGGACTCTTCCTCGTCTCGGTCGACCGTGGTGACACCGTCATCGCGCCGGTGCGGCCGGACACCGTGCTCCGCGGCGGCAACCGGCTGCACTTCGTCGGCTCGGTGAGCAAGGTCGTGGACGCGCAGGGTATGCCCGGGCTCCGGTCGGCGGAGCTCGAGCACGTGCTCGACCTGCAGAGCGAGAGCGCGAAGTACTTCGAGGTGGTCGTCGGCTCCCAGTCGCCCCTGGTCGGCCGGACCCTGCGCGAGTCGGGGTTCCGTTCCACCTACCAGGCGGCCGTGGTCGGCATCCACCGCTCGGGGCACCTCGTGGACGGCAAGCTCGGGTCGCAGACGATCCGGCTGGGCGACACCCTCATCGTCGTGTCCGACCCCGACTTCCGGGACCGCTGGCGCGACCACTCCGACTTCCTGCTCGTCGCTGGCCTGGACGGCTCCCCGCCGGCCGCGACCTCCCGCGCGTGGATCCCCGTCGCGATCCTCGCCCTCGTCGTCGGTCTCGCCGCTCTGGACCTGCTGCCGATCCTGCAGGGCTCTCTGCTCGGCGCGGTCGCGCTGGTGCTCACCGGCGTGCTCTCCGCCCAGGAGGCCCGGCGTGCGGTCGACCTGGAGGTCATCCTGGTGATCGCCTCCGCCTTCGGTCTGGCCAGCGCGATGCAGGTCTCCGGCCTCGCGCAGGGACTTGCCGGCGGCCTGGTCGGCGGGCTGGGCGGGCTCGGGGTGACCGGCGTGCTGCTGGGGCTGGTGCTGGCGACGATCGTGCTGACCGAGCTGGTGACCAACAACGCCGCCGCGCTGCTCATGCTCCCCGTCGCCGTCGCCACGGCCGAGTCGGTCGGCATGGACCCCCGGGGTGCGGCGATCGCCGTCGCGGTCGCGGCGTCCGCCTCGTTCCTCTCACCTATCGGCTACCAGACCAACATGATGGTCTACGGCCCCGGGGGATACCGCTTCACCGACTACGCCCGGCTCGGGTGGGTGCTCTCCGTGATGGTCGTGCTCGTCACGGTGGTGCTCACCCCGCTGATCTGGCCCTGACCCTCAGCCGAGGTCCATCGTCGACAGCGCGGCGAGCAGCGACTCGGCCACCTCCGGCCGGCAGACGACGAGGTCCGGCGACCAGGGGTTCTCCCGGTTGTAGACGAGCGGGCTGCCGTCGACCCGGCTGGTGTGCAGGCCGTGCGCGGCGGCGACGGCCACGGGGGCCGCCGAGTCCCACTCGTACTGCCCACCCGCGTGCACGTAGGCGTCCGACGACCCGTCGAGGACCGACATCGCCTTGACCCCTGCCGACCCCATGGGCACGGTCGTCGCCCCCATCGTGCGGCCGAGCTCCTCGGCGAAGGCCGGTGGCCGGGACCGGCTGACCGCCAGCCGCAGCGGCGGCTCGCCCTCGGGTCGGCCGGGCAGCGGGTGCCGCCGCTGCTCGTCGGTGTCGAAGGTGATGCCGCGCGCCGGGAGGGCGACGGCGCCCGCGACCAGGGAGCCGTCCTGCCACAGCGCCACGTGCACGGCCCAGTCGTCGCGGGGCACCTCGCTGAACTCGCGGGTGCCGTCGAGCGGGTCGATGATCCACACCCGGCTCGCCGAGAGACGCGCGTGGTCGTCGGCGGCCTCCTCGCTGAGCACCGCGTCCTGCGGCGCGCGCTCGCGCAGCGCTGCCGCGAGCAGCTCCTGGGACGCGGCGTCACCGGCGTCCTTGAGCTCCCTGCCCTCGACGCCGGAGGCGTGCAGCTCGGCCCGGACGGCCAGCAGCCGCTCCCCGGCGAGGTCGGCGAGCTCTCGGGCGAGCTGGTGGTCGTTGCTCATGGTCATTCCTCTTCGGGATCGGACGGGGTGGGTGGGTCGTTCGGCAGCGCCAGGGCCGCCAGGATCTGGTCGACGAGCGGGTCCACGTCCTGCCCGGTCGTGTCGAGGGTCAGCGTGGCGTCGTCAGGGACCTCGTAGGGGGAGCTGATCCCGGTGAAGTCCGGGATCTCGCCGGCCCGGGCACGGGCATACAGTCCCTTGCGGTCCCGCCGCTCGCACTCCTCCAGCGGGGTGGCGACGTGCACGAGCACGAAGCGCCCGCCACGGCCCTCCACCATGGCGCGGACGTCGTCGCGGGTGCGCTGGAAGGGTGCGATCGGGCTGGCGATGGCGATGCCGCCGTGCCGGGCGATCTCCGCGGCCACCCAGCCGATGCGGCGGATGTTGGTCTCGCGGTCCTCGGGGGAGAAGCCGAGCCCGGCGGACAGGTGCCGGCGCACCACGTCGCCGTCGAGCAGCGAGACGGCGCGTGCCTCGTCCTCGACCAGGCGGTCGCGCAGCGCCCGCGCGAGGGTGGACTTGCCGGAGCCGGACAGCCCGGTGAGCAGCACCACCACGCCCCGCTCGGGGTATGCCGCGGGCCCGCCGTGCGCGGTGAGGTCGTGGACGGTGCCGGTCTCCCCGGCGAGCGCTCGCGCGAGCTGCTCGACGCGCTGCTCCCGGCCCGGGGCGGCGAGCCCGACCGGGGCGACGCGCACGGCATACCCGTGCTGCTGCGCCGCGCGCCGGGCGGTCCGCACCAGGTCGAGGTCACGCTGGTTGTCGTCGCCGTCGGTCGAGGCGAGCACCACCACGGTGCGCGTGCCGTCGGGCACGGCCTCCAGGGCGTCGCTGCTGTCGACGAGCGCGGCCGGTCGCTCGATCTCCGCGCCGGTCAGGTGCAGGCGCTCGAACGGCCGGGAGGACCGGGGCGAGAGCCAGCCCACCGCACCCGTCTCGTCGACCTCGGCGACGGGCACGCCCTCGGCGTCCACGACCGTCGCGGGGCCGGTGGGCAGCTCGACGGCGTCGAGGTCCAGCAGGCCCAGGCGCGCCAGCTCGAGGTCGTCGAGGACGGGCACTCCCGGGAAGACGGGAGCCGCGGGGGAGGGTGGGGTCACGGTGCCAGCCTAGGCCAGCGGTGCACCCGGCCCGGAATGCGCCCGGGACGCACCCCCGCTGACTAGACTCGGCGACCATGAGCCAGCAGGCGGGGACACCCGCGGACAGGCAGGAACTGCGCAAGACCCTCAAGCCGCAGTGGGTGTGGGCGGTGGCGCTGGGGTCGGCGATCGGGTGGGGCGCCTTCGTGCTGCCGCAGGACCTGCTCGCGCAGGCCGGGCCGCTGGGCGCCGGCCTGGGGCTGGTGATCGGCGGCGCGCTGATGTGCGTGATCGCGGTCAGCTACGGCTTGCTGATCCGGCACTTCCCGGTCAGCGGGGGTGAGTATGCCTACGCCTACACCTTCTTCGGCCGCGCGCACGCGTTCATCGCCGGGTGGGCGCTGGTGCTCGGCTACGTCTCGATCATCGCGCTCAACGCGTCGGCGCTGGCGCTGCTCTTCCGCAGGTTGCTGCCGCCGGTGGTGGAGTGGGTTCCGCTGTGGGAGGTCGCGGGCTGGCAGGTCTACCTCGGTGAGGTGGTGGTCGCCTCGGCGGCGCTGCTGCTCTTCGCCCTGCTCAACGCCCGCGGCGGCACGCTCTCCGGCCGGGTGCAGTATGCCTTCTGCCTGGTCATGCTGGCCGCCGTCGTGTGCCTGCTGCTGGGCACCTGGCTGCACCCGGACACGCCGCTGTCGAACCTGGAGCCCGGCTTCCCCGATGGCGTCGCCCCGCTGAGCGCGGTCCTCATGATCGTGGCGATCGCGCCCTGGGCCTACGTCGGCTTCGACAACGTCCCGCAGGCGGCCGAGGAGTTCGACTTCTCCCCGACCAAGGCGTTCGGGCTGATCATCCTGGCGATCGTGGCCGCGGCCGGCATCTACGTCGCGATGCTCCTCGCCACGGCGGTCGCGCAGCCGTGGCCGCAGATGGTGGCCGACGAGCCGGCCTGGGGGACCGCGGACGGGCTGGAGACCCTCTTCGGCCCGCTCGGGCTGGTGCTGCTCGCGCTCGCGGTCCTCATGGGGGTGTCGACCGGGCTGAACGGCTTCTACGTCTCCGCCAGCCGGCTGCTCTTCGCGATGGGGCGGGCCCGGGTGCTCCCACCCTTCTTCGCCAAGGTCAACGACGCGGGGGCGCCCGGCCGCGCGGTGTGGTTCGCCGCCGCGCTGTGCCTCATCGCCCCGCTGTTCGGCCGGGAGGCGCTGCTGTGGGTGGTGGACATGACCTCGGTGGGGGTGACGATCGCCTACACCTACACCTGCCTCGCGGCATACCGGCTCTGGCAGTGGTCCGGCAGCGACCAGGGCGACCCGGCGACCCGCTCGAGCGCCCGCAAGGTGCTCAGCGGTCTGGGTGCGCTCACCGGCGTGCTCTTCCTCGGGCTGCTGCTGATCCCCGGCTCACCGGCACAGCTGAGCACCCCGTCGTGGATCGCGCTCGGCGTCTGGGTGCTGCTGGGGGTCGTCTTCTACCTGATGCGGCTCCCGGCCAGCCGGCAGATCGACGACGACGAGATGCGCCACCTGGTGCTCGGGGAGCACGCGAGCCTCGACCCGCGGGCCGGGCGCCGCGGCGAGGGCGTCACCCCGCGCTGACCGCCTCGTCGAAGGCCAGGGCCCACTCCTCCGCCGTGGGGTTGTCCACGGTGGCCTCACGCAGGTCGACGAGGGAGACGCGGTCGGCGTTGTCCTGCGCCCACCCCGCGACCGCGTCGGCCACACCGGCCGAGTAGAGCTCGCTCGGGCCGGCGGCCACCAGCACGGGGACGTCCGGGAGCTGCCCCACCAGCCGGTCGAGCTGCGCCGGGACGTCCTCACCGCCGCTGGACCCCCCGAGAGAGACCAGCACGGCGTCGGGCGGGGCGGCGGCGTCGAGGAACTGCTCCACCCGGTCGGCCGCGTCCCCGATGCTGCTGCCCCCGCGGCTGGCGCTCCAGACGTGCAGCGACGGGCCGGCGTCAGCCGACAGCTCGATCGGGTCGTTGAAGGCCACGTCGGCCTCCTCGCCCCAGTGGCTGATCAGGGTCGAGCGGTCGTCCGCCTGCAGGGCTCCCCAGAGCTGCACCCACTGCGACGTCAGGTTGCTGTAGCCGTCGCCGACCACCAGCAGGGCGGCGTCCTCACCGGACCAGGCCTCACGCCAGCCCTGCACTGAGGGCTCCTGCGCATCGGCACCGTCGTCGGTCGAGGTCTGCTCGTCCGTCGGCTCGGGCTCGACGCTCGTCGTCTCCTCGCCGGTCTCCTCGGGAGTCTGCGTCGCGTCCTCCGTGGTCGCCGCTCCGGTCGGTGCGTCGTCGGTGCCCGTCGGCTCCGGCGTCGTGCCCGCGCTCGCGGCCGGAGGTGTCTCCGGCGGCGGCTGCTGCACGCTCCAGACGGCATACCCCGACGCGCCGACCGCCCCGATGGCGAGGGCGACCAGGACGGCGTTGGCGTGACGGCTGGACAGCTCCATGGGTCAGGCGCGTTCCTTGGACTTCTTCCGGGACTTGCGCGACCGGGTCCGCTTGCTCTGCGCCTCGAGGGCGGCGTCGGAGCGGTAGGTCTCGTAGGAGTAGGAGTAGGCGTCCGGTCCCTTGATCGGGAGACGGTTGAGCACGATGCCCAGGACGTCGGCGTCGACCTTCTTCAGGTTGCCCAGCGCCCGGTCGAGCTGCTCGCGGCGGACCAGCTTGGTGCCCACGATGACGATCACGCCGTCGGCCTGGGTGGACAGGATGGCGGCGTCGGTGACGGCGAGCAGCGGCGGGCTGTCGATGATGACGTAGTCGAATCGCGACTCCAGCGTCTCGATCAGCCGGGTCATGGCGCCGGAGCCGAGCAGCTCGCTCGGGTTCGGCGGGATCGGGCCGCACCCGAGCACCCACAGGCTCTCGCCCCAGGGCTGCAGCACGTCGTCCAGGTCGGCGCGCCCGACGAGCACGTCGGTCATGCCCGCGGCGTTCTCCATGCCGAGGTACTGCAGCAGCCGTGGCCGGCGCAGGTCGCCCTCGATGAGGCACACGTTGGCGCCCGAGTGCGACAGGGTGAGGGCCAGGTTGGCGGTGGTGGTCGACTTGCCCTCGCCGGGGATGGTCGAGGTGAAGACCATGGTCTTGGGCTGGTTGTCGGCGTCGATGTAGCGCAGGTTGGTGCGCAACGTCCGGAAGGCCTCGGCGCGCGGGCTGTGCGGGTCGATCTCCACCACTAGCGGGTGCTCGGGGGCCTCCTTGTCGAAGGCGATCGCGCCGACGACCGGCTCCTCGGTGACGCGGGTGACGTCTGCCTCGCCCTTGATCCTGGAGTCGAGGACATCACGCAGCAGGCCCGCTCCCAGGCCGAGGAGTATGCCCAGCACCGCCCCGAGCAGCAGGTTGCGCGGGACATCGGGTGTCGCGGCGGCGGACGGGACCGCCGCCGGCTGCACCACGGTCGCCTTGATGGGACTTCTCGAGGACCCCTCGATCTGCTCGAGCTCCTGCACCGTGGCCGAGAACTGCTCGGCGATGCTGTTGGCCAGGTCGGCGCTGCGCTGCGGGTCCTCGTCGGTCACCGCGAGGTTGATGAGCACGGTCCCCGCGGGCACCTGGGCCGTGGTGCGACCGGAGAGTCCCGCGGACCCGTCCAGGCCGAACTCCTGCGCCACCGGCTCGAGCACGATCGGCGTCGTGACGATGTCGGCGTAGGTGGCGACCTGCCGCTGGGCGAAGTTGGACCCCTGCGCCAGGTCGGTGGCGCTCTCGCCGCCGGAGGTGGAGACGAAGACCTGCGCCTGCGCGCGGTACTGCGGAGTGGTCAACGCCGTGATGAGCGCCGTGACGAGCAGGACGGCAAGCGCCACCCCGACGACGAGGCGCCACTGCCGTCGGACGAGCAGCAGATAGTCCGTGAGTTCCACACACGCTCCGGTGTTCTCAAGAGGCTGGTCGGCCCGGGAATGCGCGGACCCAGCCGCTAACCATAGGCGTCCCCCCGTCCCGAATCCAGCCTGACGGCGACGCGATGCGAGGATGGGCGCCTTTGTCCGATATCGTGCTCGCGCAGCATCCGTAGCGGAAAGGCGCAGGAGTGACAGTCGACGGCAACTACCGACTCTCCCAGCTCGACGAGCTGGAAGCCGAGTCGATCCACATCTTCCGCGAGGTCGCGGCCGAGTTCGAGAAGCCGGTGCTCATGTTCTCCGGCGGCAAGGACTCGATCGTCATGCTCCGCCTGGCGGAGAAGGCCTTCTATCCCGCCAAGGTGCCCTTCCCCGTGCTGCAGGTCGACACCGGCTACGACTTCCCGGAGGTGCTGGCCACCCGCGACCGTTGGGTCGACCGGCTGGGCGTCCGGCTGCACGTCGCCTCGGTCGAGCAGGCGATCAAGGACGGCGTCGTCGTCGACGACGGCAAGACCTCCCGCAACCGGCTGCAGATCGGCACCCTCCTCAACGCCATCGAGGAGGAGGGCTACACCGCCGCCTTCGGTGGCGGACGTCGGGACGAGGAGAAGGCGCGCGCCAAGGAGCGGGTCTACTCCCACCGCGACGAGTTCGGCCAGTGGGACCCGAAGAACCAGCGCCCCGAGCTGTGGAGCCTCTACAACGGCCGCATCCACGAGGGCGAGCACATGCGGGTCTTCCCGCTGTCCAACTGGACCGAGCTCGACATCTGGGACTACATCCGGCGCGAGGCGATCGACATCCCGTCGATCTACTACGCCCACCAGCGGCGCGTCTTCGAGCGCGGCGGCATGCTCTTCACCGAGAGCGAGTTCAACCCCCTGCGCGACGGCGAGACCGTCACCGAGCGCACGGTCCGCTTCCGCACCGTGGGTGACCTGACGCTCACCGGGTGCCTGGAGTCGGACGCGGACGACCTGGACAAGATCATCGACGAGGTCGCGGCCTCGCGCATCACCGAGCGCGGCGCCACCCGCGGTGACGACAAGTTCTCCGAGGCCGCCATGGAGGACCGCAAGAAGGAGGGCTACTTCTGATGAGCACCGAGACCGGGATGGACCTGCTGCGCTTCGCGACTGCCGGGTCCGTCGACGACGGCAAGTCGACGCTCATCGGGCGGTTGCTGCTGGACAGCAAGGCGATCTTCGAGGACCAGCTCGAGTCGGTGGAGAAGACCTCCAAGGACAAGGGCTTCGACTACACCGACCTGGCGCTGCTCACCGACGGCCTGCGCAGCGAGCGGGAGCAGGGCATCACCATCGACGTGGCCTACCGCTACTTCGCGACACCGCGGCGCAAGTTCATCATCGCGGACACGCCTGGCCACGTGCAGTACACCCGCAACATGGTCACCGGTGCCTCCACCGCCGACCTGGGCCTGGTGCTGGTGGACGCCCGCCAGGGCATGACCGAGCAGTCGCGGCGGCACGCCGTCATCCTCTCCACGCTCCGGGTGCCGCACCTGGTGCTCGCGGTCAACAAGATGGACCTCGTCGACTTCTCCGAGGAGAAGTTCCGGGAGATCGAGGCCGAGTTCACCGCCTTCGCCCGCAAGCTCGACGTGCCCGACCTCACGGTCATCCCGATCTCGGCGCTGCAGGGCGACAACGTCGTCTCTCGCAGCGAGAAGATGGACTGGTACGAGGGCAGCAGCCTGCTGCACCACCTCGAGCACGTCTACATCGGCTCGGACCGGGAGATGCGCGACGTGCGCTTCCCGGTGCAATACGTCGTGCGGCCGAAGTCGGACGAGTTCCACGACTACCGCGGGTATGCCGGGCAGGTGGCCGGTGGCGTCATGAAGCCGGGCGACGAGGTCATCGTGCTGCCCAGCGGGATGACGAGCACCATCGAGGCCATCGACTCCTTCGACACGCAGCTTGACGAGGCATACCCCCCGATGTCGGTGACCGTCCGCCTCGCGGACGACGTCGACGTCAGCCGCGGGGACATGATCGCGCGGGTCAACAACCAGCCCGAGCAGACCCAGGACCTGGACGCCATGGTCTGCTGGATGTCGCCGGGAGTCCTCAAGCCTCGCGCCAAGCTGCTGGTCAAGCACACGACCCGCACCGTGAAGGCGCTGGTGAAGGAGATCGACTACCGGCTGGACGTCAACACCCTGCACCGGGACCAGGAGGCGGACGAGATCGGTCTCAACGAGCTCGGCCGCGTCACCCTGCGGGTGCAGCAGCCGCTGATGGTCGACCTCTACGAGCAGAACCGCGTCACCGGGTCGTTCATCCTCATCGACCCTGCCAGCGGGGTGACCGTCGGAGCGGGGATGGTTCGCGGCTGATGCGGCGGCTCGGCCGCCTCCTGCGCTCGAGGACGGCCGTCCTCGTCGCAGGAAAGTTGGCGATGACGGCTGCCCAAGGAGCCGTCCTCATCATCCTGGGCCGGGCTCTCGGCGTGGAGGCCGTGGGCGTCTACACGCTCGCCCTGGCCATCGTGTCACCCATCTTTCTCTTCGGGCATCTCCGCCTGCAGGAGAAGGTCGCCACAGATCCCCTCGGGAAGCAGCGATGGCGCAGCTACCGGGGCGCGATGCTCGTAGGGGCGACGCTCGCCCTCGTCTTGAGCGTCATCGTGACGGTGCTCTATCCGACCGACGGGCTGTGGAAGGTGGCTCTCCCCCTGGCGGTAGCCCGCTTCGCCGAGTCCTACGTGCACATGATCCATGGCTACTGGCAGGGCACCGGCCAGATGTTGCGGGTGACACGGGCGAATGTGATACGGGCAGTTGGCCTTGTAGCTGGCACTTCTGCAGGCCTCGCGCTGGCGGGCAGCGTTGCTGGAGCCACCATGGGGGCCGCAGTCATCGCCATCCTCTTGATTCCGGTACTTGAAGGTTCAGGCCCGGAACCAGCGCGGGACGTCGAGTCCAGTCGATCAACGATGTCACTTGTCATTCATCTCGTCCCCTTCGGCGCGGTTGCCGTCCTCCTATCGCTGAACCAGACCGCAGTCCGTGTGGTTATAGACCGCGGGGTCGGGGTGCAGGAGCTGGGCATATTCGCAGCGACCGCCTACCTGGTCCGGCTGGGAGCGATCGTTGCCCAATCCCTAGGTCAGGCTCGCTCACCAGAGATCCAGGCCGCGGCCGCAGCTGGGAACTTTCCTGCCGTAGCACGCGAAGGGCTTATCAGTGCCGCCCACGCAGTGGTTCTTGGTGTCCTTACAGCCGGCGTTATGGTCATCTTCGGACCAATGCTCATGGTGCTGGCCTTCGGAGACGCGTTCGAACCTTCGCGGTTGTTGGTGGCAGCAGTTTTCGCCGCGGGGATCCCCATCTTTGCATCAACCAGCCTTGCCGTCGCGACGGTGGGTATGGGTGAAAGAGCTCTCTACCTCTTGGCAGTGACGGTGTCACTAGTAGCAACAGTGCTCCTTGTCACGGTTCTTGTCCGTAGTGGTGGTGTGGTCGGGGCTGCATGGGGATGGGCCCTGGGTGAATGGATCAAGACCCTCCTGCTCGTCGGGATAGCGATGCGGCGCGTTCGTGAGGACGGCGCCTGAAGACTCGGCAGGTACGGCGCGGTCGGTCTCACTCAACGTCACAACACCGGCGGACTCTAGGAGGCTGGCAATGTGGTGAGGTCCTGCTGGGGCGCGTGGTCCTCTACGACAGCCGTGAGTGGTTGCCCAGGGCGGTCCCTCTCGGCGAAGTGGCCGCGCAGCAGCACGTTGGTGTTCTCGTTGGATCCGCGCTGCCCGGGCGAGTGGGACTCGCAGAAGTAGACCGAAGGACCGAGGTTCAGGATGATGCTGAGACCCGGGCCGGCTCGGTGCCCTGGTCCCGGTGATTGAGCGCCCCGGGTGCGGAGGTCGCTCCCCATGGCCCGCCGCGGTCCGGTCGGTAGGCTGCATTGGGCATTGGCGTGGGGTCGGCATGGGCTGCTCGAGCCGTGGGTCGCCGCCTCTTGGCCCAATGCTGCGCGCGTCGTCGCTCTCGTCCGGTACGCAACGTCGAACGTCGGTGCGGCGCCAAAGGTGAATGTCGCACCAACGCGGACCGGCCTGGTAGATGATCCCGTGGCACAGCCTCATGCCGGGGTTGCCGGGAGAGCAGACCCCGTAGGTCGGCTGGTCCGCTGCGGGCTCCACCGCTGGGCCAGCAGCTCGCCCACTAGGCGCCGCAGCTCGTCGCTGATCGCCACGGGCCAACGGGAGGTGACGCCCGCGTTGGGCGGTGGCGATCGTGCGCTTCGAAGGGGCAGCAAGCCTGCTTGCCGACGCAACGTCGCAGCCCTTGCGACACCACAACCTTGCATCGCCCGATATGAATAGCGCTGGCGGTAACGGACCGGCCGGTCTGATGCCGGTCGTCGATCCACTCGTTCTGCGCCGGATAGCGGGCGCTGATCTGTCTGACCGGCGCTTTGTCGACGGCACGTGAAAACTGACCCCGTGACGGCAGGTGAAAGTTGACCCTTGCCGAGATCCTGTCCTCGTCGAC
>NZ_VSLG01000018.1 GCF_008919445.1 Serinicoccus kebangsaanensis
GATGCCCCACCCGCGCTGACCGCCTGACAACCCCTGCCGAAGGAGCACAGCGCTACACCACTACCCGGGACTTGACCCCCCGGTGGGCTCCATCCACGTCGCGTCCGAACCGCTCAGCGAGGATGAGGCATACCCCAAGGGCTTCTACCTGCGGGTGGTCGACGACGAACCCTGGTTGAGGGGATACCGCTGCGACGACTCCTACGAATGGGGCCCAGAGCAGCGGCTCGCCTTGACCAAGCCGTGAAAGCTGCCCACTGCTGCAATTAGTGCGCTGTCCGTGAAGGTGGATGACCGCGTTGTGACCGCCGCTGCCGAGTTTGGCGTCGCACGTATGTAGCGGCGCTGCTAGCGCCTCGGCCATGGCGATGTAGGCGGCGTCGTAGCTCGTGTACTGATGCCGAAGGTCCCAGATCCGCATCGACATCGCGACCCAGTAGGGCCTCGACCATGGCCGAAGCGTCGACGACGATCACCAATCGACTTTGCATGTGGTCCGGCCGCCCTTTACAGCTCGTGGTTGCCCCTTCTCATAGTCTAGGATCGACGGGCTCGGATTCCAGCGCGAGGACGCTGAATACCGCTTGATGCACTTTCCAGAGTGGGGCGTGTTCGACGAAGGCTGTCAGGGCTTCGAGTCCGAGGCTGTGCTCGCGTCGGGCCAGCTGCCGCTTTTTCCCCAGGTTCCGGTCGCGCAGGAGTGAGAGCGAGTCGGTGTAGTCGGGTCCGTAGATGATGCGCAAGTACTCGCGCCCTCGGACCTTGATGCCGGGTTGCACCGAGGCGTCGGTGAGGTGAGCCGGTTTCACGACCACTCCTTCTCCGCCGCCGACGGTCAGGTCGTTCCACCATTGGGTCGCTTCTCCACGCTCCTGGATGGAGGCGAGGTCGACGAACTGGTGGCGGGTCGGGGTGATGAGGTCGCCCTCCATCTTGGACAGTTCGGCGAGGTGCCACTCGTGCGGTTCGGTCAGCGCCAGGGCGCGGCCCTCTGCGGCGAGAATCTGGAAGGGAGCAAGCGTCACACCGTCCAGGCCCTGCGTCGGTCGTACGTAGGCGGCATAAGCCTCCCGGAACCTCTTGGCGTTGGCGAGGCGGCGCTCCGACTGTTGCGTGAGTGCCCGGACGTCAAGGCCGCGTGCTGCGGCTTGCTCGAGGACAGTGAGGGCCTCCGGCAGGGCGTGGGTGGCGGCCGCCCCGACGGAGGCGTACTGCGTCTTGATGAGGTCGAGCGCTTTGGCTGACCAGGGAAGGAGTTCGCAGTCGAGAGCGAGCCAGTCCGTGTCCAGTGACTTGAACAGCGGCGCGGCCGAAAGGCGGAGGCGTTCGAGGAGCTCGGTGGTGTCCGCGAAGAACGGCCGTCCGGTGCGGGTGTACAGGGCGCCGATGGTGCCGTCGCTGACGCCGAAACGCCGCTCAGCGGCCTGCGCGTCCTGGGCCATGACGGCGATGGCGCGTGAGCCCATGTGCTTCTCCTCGCACACGACGCGCGTGACGCCCCAACCTGCGTACTCCTCGAACGCTTGCTCGGGGTGCTCCAGGAACCCCTCCGTTGTGGAGGTGGCGACCGGTGACATGGTGGGGGGCAGGTAGATCAGCCAGCGCGGGTCGACGGCGAACCGGCTCATGACCTCCAGGGCGGCGGCGGCGTTCTCCTCGGGGATCTTGATCTTGCCGGCGTGGATGGTCTCCAGCCAGCGGGTGCCGACGACGTCGCCGATCCGCAGCACCTTGGGCTCGCGGTCACCGACCGCGGGTGTAAGCGGTCGGACCGGTTCGTACCACTGCTGCTCGGCCGGTACGGACACGATCTGGCGCTCGGGGTACCGCAGCGCGGTGAGCGCGCCGCCGAAGACGACGCCGGTGTCCAGGCAGATGGTGTTGTTCACCCATTCCGCCTCCGGGACCGGCGTGTGACCGTAGACCACCATGGCTTCGCCGCGGTATTCCTGCGCCCAGGGGTAGCGCACGGGCAGCCCGTACTCGTCGGTCTCGCCAGTGGTGTCGCCATACAGCGCGAAGGCGCGGACCCGCCCCGAGGACCGGCCGTGGTAGGCCTCCTTCAGCCCGGCGTGGGCGACGACGAGCTTGCCGTCGTCGAGGACGTAGTGGCCGATGAGTCCATCCAAGAAGCTCCGCGTCCCTGCTCGAAAGTCGTCAGACTCCTTCTCAAGCTGGGTGAGGGTTTCGGCCAGGCCGTGGGAGATCGTCACCTTCGACCCGCGGAGGGCACGCAGCAGCTTGGCCTCGTGGTTGCCGGACACACAGAGCGCGTCGCCGGAGGCGACCATGCCCATGACCAAGCGCAGCACACCAGCGCTATCCGGGCCACGGTCGACCAGATCTCCGACGAAGACGGCCTGCCTGCCCTCCGGGTGAGAGGCTCCGACCGCGGCGCCGGTGTCGCTCAGCCTGACGGTCCAGCCCAGCTTGGTGAGCAGGCTCCGCAGCTCCGAGGCACACCCGTGGACGTCGCCGACGATGTCGAAGGGGCCGTGCGCGTCCGTGCGGTCGTTCCACGGGCGCTCACGCACGATCCGCGCCGCGTCGACCTGGCCGGTGCCATTCAGCACGTGGACCCGCCGGAACCCTTCCTTCTTGAGCTTCCCCAGGGACCGCTGCAGGTCTCGGCGCTGGCGGGCGATGACGTGGCGGCCGAAGTCGCGGTCTGGCCGTGCCGTGGTGCGCTCGACCGCGACCGCCTCAGGCACGTCCAGCACGATGGCGTCCACGAGGACGTCATGACTCTTGGCGAGCCTGACCAAGGACGCCCGGGCGGCCCGTTGCACGTTGGTGGCGTCGACTACGGTCAGCAGCCCGCGCCGCAACCGTGTGCCGACGATGTAGTGCAGCACGTCGAACGCATCTGGAGTGGCTGACTGGTCATTCTCGTCGTCGGCGACCAAGCCGCGGCAGAAGTCGCTGGAGAGGACCTCGGTCGGCTTGAAGTGGGTCCGGGCGAACGTCGACTTCCCGCTCCCTGACACGCCGATCAGCACGACCAGACCCATGGCCGGCACGGTGACCGAGAGTTCCTGCGAGTCATCGCTCATCTCGGCCCTCCTGCCAGGTGAAGATGGCCATCTGCGTGGGCGCCCCGAGTGTCTCGTCGACCTCTCCGACGCCGCGCCGCTGCACCGTGTAGCCATAGGCGGCGGCAACGTGCTCGGACCACTCAGCGAACTCCGAGCGGGTCCACTCGAACCGGTGGTCAGGGTGCCGCATCCCCGTCAACCCCTCGTACATGACGTTGTACTCGCTGTTCGGGGTCGTCACCACGACAACCCGTGGCCGGGCTGCGCCCCACACAACACGTTCAAGCGCCTCCAGGCGAGAGGGGTCGATGTGCTCGACGACCTCCATCAGCACCGCGGCATCGAAACCGGCGAACCGGTCGTCCTCATAGGTCAAGGCGCTGTGGAACAGCTGGACCCGGTCAGCCTGCCGCTCGCTCATCTGTTCAAGCCGCAGGCGTGCGGCAGCATGCTGCAACGACCGTGCCGACACGTCCGACCCAGCGACCCGGGAGAAGGCCGCCGTCTTGACCAACCGGTCGAGCAACTGCCCCGAACCGCACCCCAGATCGATGACCGACTGCGCACCCGCACCGAGCAGCACCTGGTACACCGCTGCGTGCCGCTGAGCGTTTAACGGCAGCCGCTTCTCCACGGGCTGCTGCACCTCCTCGTCCTCGACCGGGGCCACCTCATCAGCAAGGTCGTCCCCGAGCTCAGCCAGACGAGCCAGGGCCTCACGCCGAAGGGTGCCGGCGCGACCGAGGTACCGGTGCGTGATGAACTCTCGCTCCGGGTGCGTCGGTAGCCAGGCGTCGCCCGAGCGCATCAGCTTGTCCACCTCGTCTGGACCCTGCCAGTAGTGCTTCGACTCATCCAGCACCGGCAACAAGACGTGCAACTGATTGAGCGCGTCGGCCAGGCGCACCTGGCCAGCAAGGCGAAGCCGGACATACCTGGAACCTCCCCACTCAGGGAACCCCTCATCCAGCGGGACAGGGAGCGCGTCCACGGTCCAGCCCAGTGGCTCGAAGAGGCGGTGCGCGATGGGAGGCCCGCCGCGGCACGGCAGAACCGGGATGTTGACCTCCAACGGGATGGGCCGGTCCGCTAGTTCCTGTCGGGAGCCCCCACGCCCGCTACGGGCGGTGCTGAAGACCTTCGCCAATGCGACGGCAAGCAACGAGGACGCCGCATACGGACGGTCGTTCACATACTGCGCCAGGCTGAAGTCGGGAGAGCCCTTTCCGCGGGAACGTGCCAACCGGACAGGGTCGACATCCAGCATGAGGGCGACCGTGCACCTCTCATTGCTCGCTTCGGGATAGAAGACCGTAGCGGTGCCGAACGACTGCTCGAAGTGCTGCACCCGGTCAGGGTGCTTATGCAACAGGTAACCCAGATCAGTCGCCGGCTGGTGCGTCGTCGCCACGGTCAAGAGCATCCACTCAGTCTGCCCGAGCACCGACGTCACGGGTCGACAGGCCACGCGGGCGCAATTCTACGAGTGGCTGAAACAAGGCACCCGGTTGCGTGCGCCGACCGGACTGGCTCTCACGTTGAGCGACACGCGGCAGATGAGTGCGTGTGTGTCCTGGTGGAGATGGTCCGGGGGCCGATGGGAACGCGGATGCCGGAGCGAGGCACAGCGCAGGCCGCGGTCTGCTGGGTGAGTGTCATGCTGTGGCGCATGCTTCTCTTGCTGTTCGGGCCTCCGGCTGTCGGGAAAATGACGGTGGGCCGCGCGGTCGCCGAGAACAGTTCCTTTCGCTTGTTCCACAACCACATGACGATCGAACCGCTCCTCGAGACCTTCGGCTACGGCACCCCGCCCTTCAACACTCTCAATGCAGAGTTCCGACGTCGCGTGTTGGAGGAAGCCGCCGAGCATGGCGTCGATCTCATCTTCTCCGTCGTCTGGGCACTCGACTCGCAGGGCGATCTGGCGGAGATGGCCTCTTATGTCAGCATCTTCGAGAGCGTCGCTTTCGTTGAGCTGCGAGCCGACCTGAGCACGCGGTTGGCTCGGAACCGCACGGAAGAGCGACTCCTGCACAAGGCATCGAAGCGGGACGTCGAGTGGTCGGACGAGAACGTGAGACAGATGGAGACCGAGTGGCAGATGACGTCTATCGACGGGGATGGCGTGGCCAGCGAGCTCCTCGCTCAGCACCCACATCTGGTTCTGGACACGGTTGAGGTACCGCCAGCGAAGTCCGCGGCAAGGATCATCCAGTGGGTCGACGCCTCGCGCGGGACCCCCACTCACTGACTTCCGACGCCCAACACCGCACGGTGGCCGAGCGCGTCACGCGGCAGAACAGTGCTGCTGTTCGTGAGGACCTGTCGCAGAGCCAGCCACGTGTTGTGACCTCGCGCGTGATGGGGCAGGGTGTCGGGCTCACGCAACTTGTGCCTGATTTGGGAACGGTCAGGGGCACTCCCGAGGTCGGGTGGAGAAGTCCATGGAGAAGAGGTTCCAAGCGGTGCAGCTAGCCCGGGTGCCCGTGTTGATGCTTTTGCTTTGGACTACCGGGTGGACGGCCCAAGCCAAGGTGGAGGCGAGGGCCGAGGTTTCGATGGCAGATTATTGGGGCCCTTGGGCAGTTTCGCTTCTCCTGTCCTTGGTGTTCGTGGTCCTGGCGCTGCTCGGTCGGCTTCGGTGGCATTCGTGGCTCGTGCTGGCTATCGAAGCCGTGGTCGCTGGTGTCGTCGCGATCGTGCCGCCCCTGTCCTGGGTCCTGTGGCTGGGTGTAGGTGGTTCATGGGTCACGGCGATGACCGGCGGGCTCGCGCAGCCCTTGGGGTTGACCTGGCTGACCGTCGTCGGCTTCTGTGCAGTCCGCCAGATGCGCACTAGCCTGACTGGCAGGCAGCACCACCACACCGGGACAGCGCCCCCACACACATCAGACGCAACCTGACCGAGCTCTGCCCGAGGCTCGACAACAACGGGCCCTCCGCGGCAATAGCGGATGTCTTGGTGACGTGGCTGAGCGCTGAGATGAGTCTCGCTTGCCACTGGATATGTTGGCTGGATGTTCCGGGTGCAACGCGTGTTGATCTACGGGGTCACGGGGTCGGGCAAGACGACTCTCGCCCGGACCCTGGGGGCGAGGACCGGGTTGCCTTGGCACTCAGCGGATGACGAGATCGGGTGGTTGCCCTCGTGGCGTGAGCGCCCGGCCGACGAGCAGCGGGCATTAGCGCAAGCGATCGCGGACCAGCCCGCGTGGATCCTGGATACGGCCTACGGACAGTGGAAGGACGTCATCGTCGCGCAGGCGCAGCTGGTCGTGGCTCTCGACTACCCCCGGCGTGTGTCGTTGTTGCGGCTCCTCAGGCGGACCCTCGCACGGACTTTGACCCGTGAACGCGTGTGTAACGGCAACGTCGAGTCGATCCGCCAAGCACTGTCTCGGGACTCCATCATCCTGTGGCACTTCCGCAGCTTCGAACGCAAGCGGACTCGGATAGCAGAGATGCTGGACGATCCTGCGGGCCCTACGGTGGTCCGCCTGACATCACCGGAACAGACCCGACAGTGGGTCGCTGACGTCGAACGCCAAGGTCTCCCTCTGGTCCGTAGGGGGTAGCGGGACTCAGACAGGACCTCGAACTCCACAGCGTCTCCACGGATGGTCGGAGGTCTGCAGCTGTTCCATGTGCGTGTGGATGCGGTTCTTCGACAGGTGCTGGAGCCGACTGTGCTTGACCCCAAACGCGGCGGCAGCCATCGCCGTCTCAGAGCGTTCGGACCCACTCGTGGTCGGGATCGATGCGGGCGACTGCGTCGCGCAGCCATCGTCGCGCCGCGGAATCCAGGCGCGGGAGTGCCACTGCGGCGTCGTGGCGGTCCTTGTCCCTGACTTGGGCAGCCTTGAACATCACTGTCACTTCTGGCCGGGCGTAGCGCAGCCCGTCCGACGCGACCCAGGTGACGTCCTCGAGGTCCTCGGTGTGGGCAAGGTGGCGCTTGTTGGTCCAGCGGCCCCCGGTGTCCGGGGTGAACGGAACATCGAGAACCCAGGGCGAATGTGCGTCACGGCGCACCCACACCTGACTGCCCGCTCGGACATCGGTGAACCGATGGTCGAACGGCCGGAACCAGCTGTCGTCGACATTCCATGGCGTCCAGCGGTCGCCGAGGAAGAGCCTGAAAGCCTCGGCATCACTCGACAGGATCGAGATGTCCATGTCCTCGTGGTCGCGTGCGACGCCGGTGAAGGCCTCAATACTCCAGCCGCCGATGATCCACCAGGGGCGGTCGAAGCCCTCCATGAACGCGGCGATCGTTGTGGGGTCGAGTGGGTCCCAGTCGCCGTACCAGCGGTGGAACTCCTTCAGCCCGAGAGGGCCGACAGCGCGAGGTTGGGCACTGGGAGGTTGCGGCGGCACGATCAGGCAGACTCGCCGCGCCTCAGCCCACGGCCGCGATCGGCGCTGGGGCGGGCATACCGGAGCCGTCGCGCTTGTCGCCGGTCTCCGGCAGGTCGACCGCGACCCCGTTGGCTGAGGCCGCCCGGGGAGGAGCGGCGCCGGCCCAGGCCAGGATCAGCTGGTCCTCGCCCTTGAGCAGGCGATGGCACCGCACCCCGCCGGTCGCCCGCCCCTTCGTGGGGTATGCCCACAGGTCGGTGACCTTGACCGTGCCGGTCTGGGTGCCTGGCAGGGCACCGGCGGCACCGGCCACGGTGACGACGGCGTTCTCGACACCGGTGTCGACAGCCCCGAAGCTGACGACGCGTGCGCCGCTGCCCAGCTTGACCCCGGCGATGCCGCCACCGGAGCGCCCCTGCGGCCGCACCAGCGACGCGGCGAAGCGCAGCAGCTGGGCGTCCGAGGTGACGAAGACGAACTCCTCCTCGCCCGTCACCAGCTCGCGGGCGCCGACCACCGCGTCGCCCTCCTTGAGCGAGATCACCTCGAAGGAGTCACGGTTGACGGGGTAGTCCGGGTTCACCCGCTTCACCACGCCGTCGCGGGTGCCGAGCGCCAGGCCCATGCCCTCGCCGGTCAGCGAGCACAGCCCCAGGACCTGCTCGCCCGGGGGCAGGTCGACGAAGGCCGACACGGGCGCGCCACCGGACAGGTTCGGAGCCCCCGCCGACGGCGGCAGCGCCGGCAGCTCGACGACCGACAGCTTCACCACCCGGCCGGCGCTGGTCAGCAGCCCGATCTCCCCCCGAGCCGTCGTGCTCACCTGCGAGGTGATGACGTCGTGCTTGGCCCGGTTGCCGCCCACGCCGGGCTCGTCGGCCCCGGCGCGCGCCAGCAGCCCGGTGGAGGAGAGCAGCACCCGGCACGGGTCGTCCGCGACCTCCAGGTCCATCCCGGAGGCCTTGGACCCGGTCGCCGCGCCAGCAGCAGCGGCCGAGGAGGCCCCGGTTCCGTCGCTCTCCAGCAGCACGGTGCGTCGCGGGGTGCCGTGCTGCTGCGCCACCTCGGCCAGCTCGTCGGACACGACCTTGAGCAGCAGCTGCTCGTCCGCCAGGATCGCCTCCAGCGCCTCGATCTCGCGCTCGAGCTCGTCTCGCTCGCTCTCCAGCTCGATCCGGGAGAACTTCGTCAGCTGCCGCAGCGGGATCCCGAGGATGTCGTCCGCCTGCGTGGTGGAGAGGTCGAAGACCTGCATCAGCCGGGTCTTGGCCGCGGCGGCGTCGTCGCTGGCCCGGATGAGCTGGATGACCTCGTCGATGTCGAGGATCGCCAGCAGCCGGCCCTCGACGATGTGCAGCCGGTCCTTCTTCCTCCCCAACCGGTGCTCGGTCCGGCGCCGGACCACCTCGGTGCGGAAGTCGACATACACCCCCAGCAGCTCCTTGAGCCCCAGCGTCCGCGGCTGCCCCTCCACCAGCGCCACGTTGTTGATGCCGAAGGACTCCTCCATCGGCGTCAGCTTGTAGAGCTGCTCCAGCACCGCCTCAGGGTTGAAGCCGGTCTTGATCTCGATGACCAGGTGCAGCCCCTTGGTCCGGTCGGTGAGGTCGATGATGTCGGAGATGCCCTGCAGCTTCTTGCTCTGCGCCAGCTGCTTGACCTTCTCGATCACCTTCTCCGGCCCGACGAGGTAGGGCAGGTCGGTGACGACGATCCCCTTCTTGCGCGGCGTGACGTTCTCGATCCGCGCGGTCGCCCGGGTGCGGAACGACCCACGCCCCGTCTCGTAGGCCTCACGGATGCCGTCCAGCCCCACGATCCGCCCGCCCAGCGGCAGGTCGGGGCCGGGCACGAAGCGCATCAGCGCCTCCAGGTCCGCCTGAGGGTTCGCGATGAGGTGCCGGGCCGCGCCGATGACCTCGACCAGGTTGTGCGGCGGCATGTTCGTCGCCATCCCGACCGCGATGCCGGTGGCACCGTTGACCAGCAGGTTCGGGAAGGCCGCGGGCAGCACGTCGGGCTGGAAGAGCTGGTCGTCGTAGTTCGGGACGTAGTCGACCGTGCTCTCGTCCAGGCTGCCGGTCATGAGCAGCGCGGCCGGCGCCATCCGCGCCTCGGTGTAGCGGCTGGCCGCCGGGCCGTCGTCCAGCGACCCGAAGTTGCCGTGCCCGTCCACCAGCGGCAGCCGCATCGTGAACGGCTGCGCCATCCGCACCATCGCGTCGTAGATCGCCTGGTCCCCGTGCGGGTGGTACTTGCCCATCACCTCACCGACGACGCGCGAGCACTTCACGTGCGCCTTGTCCGGCCGCAGCCCCAGCTCGTGCATCCCGAAGAGGATGCGCCGCTGCACCGGCTTCAGCCCGTCCCGCGCGTCCGGCAGCGCCCGCGAGTAGATGACCGAGTAGGCATACTCGAGGAACGCGCCCTCCATCTCCTCGACCGCGTCGACCTCGAGGATCTTCTCCTCGACGTCGAAGAGGTCCTCGCTCTGCGAACGCTTGCGGCGGGCCATGGGTCGGTGCTGCTCCTGGTGTCTCGGTGGGGGACAGCGCTCAGGGTATGCCGCCCCGCACCGCCCTCGGAGGAGGCGCGGCGAGATCTGTGGACACGCGGAGAGGTGGAGAAGCGCTACCACTACCTGGCATCACCCGCTACCATGCCATGCATGGTAGCGAGCCAGGCGGTCACCCAGTTGCGCAAGGGCGCGCTGCAGCACTGCGTCCTGGCGCTGCTCGAGGACGAGGAGCGCTACGGCTACGAGCTGGTGACCGCGCTGTCCGAGGCCGGTCTCGTGGCCAGCGAGGGCACGGTCTACCCACTGCTGCGCAGGCTGCGCCAGGTCGAGCTCGTCACCACGGCCTGGCGAGACTCGGCGTCGGGTCCGCCTCGCCGCTACTACACGCTGACCGACCAGGGCAGGCGGGCGCTGGCGGACTTCCGTCAGGCCTGGGCGGACTTCACCACGACAGTCGACGCGATCCTGCGACGAACGGAGAACTCATGAACGAGATCCAGCAGCAACCGCTCGTGCGGGACTATCTCGCGAGCCTCGACGCCGCATCGACTGGCAGGCTGAGCGCGGTCGACGCGGCTGACCTGCGAGGTGACATCGAGGCCCATCTCGCGGATGCGCTCCCGGAGGGTGCGAGCGAGGCGCAGGTCCGGCAGGTGCTGGACCGGCTCGGGGAGCCGGAGACGGTGGTGAGCGCCGCGTCGGTCGAGGAAGAGGACTCAGGCACGAGAGGCGGTGCTGACCCGCGGACGTCGGGCAGGCTCGAGACCGCATCGCTGGTATGCCTGCTGCTCGCCATCCCGCTGTTCTTCCTCTTCCCGGTGAACCTGCTGCTCTGGGTGGGCGGGCTCGGGCTGCTGCTGTGGTCCCGGCTGTGGGGTGTGGGCGACAAGGTGTGGGGTGCAGTGGTGCTGGGCGCAGCCCCGTCTGTGGTGGTGTTCGCCTTCGGGGTGAGCTGGGGCTACGGTGCGCAGGAGTGCTCGCAGACCTCGGGCGGCCCGGTCGAATGCACCTCCTCGGTTTCCTGGATCGCGCCTGCCATCAACGTCGCGCTGATTCTCTACCTGTGCCTGGTCGTCTACACGGTGTTCCGACTGGTCCGCTCCCTGCGCCGGGCCCGGGTGCAGGTGAGGGTCTGACTCACCCGTCCCGCATGTCCGAGATGGTCGTCATCGTGTAGCCGTTGTTGCGCATCGTCCGGACGATCTGCGGCAGCGCCTCGGCGGTGTGGTAGCCCCCGATGTGCGCCAGGACGATGCTGCCGCTGGCCGGCAGCGGGCTGGTCGTCCGGGCCACGATCTCCGCCGCAGACGTGTCCGGGCTCCAGTCGATGGTGTCCCTGGCCCACATCGCGGTGACCGGGAATCCCTCGCTCGCGGCGATGCCGCGCACCCGCGCGTCCTGCGAGCCGTAGGGCGGCCGCCACATCGGGGTCACCGGCATACCCGTCAGGTCGCGCAGCACCGGGGTGGCGTCGGCGATCTCGGCGCGCACCACGGCGTCGGTCATCGTGCGCCGGCACGGCTCGCCGCTCGGTGAGCCGCCGCCGCCACGGACCAGGTCGCAGTGGTGCACCGTGTGGTTGCCGACCTCGAACAGCTCCGGGTGCGCCGCGATCCGCGCCATCACCGCGCGACCCTCGCTGGTGTTGGCCATCTGGCTGGTCGAGAAGAAGGTGGTGCACACCTGCTCCTCGACGAGGTAGTCGACCAGCCCGCGGGCACCCTCAAGCCGCCCACCCATGTCGAGGGTGAAGGCCATCTTCTTGCTGTCCGTGCCACCGACGGTGGACAGGATCTTCTGGCTCTCCCGGGCGGAGAAGGTGGGTCCGGCCCAGCAGATGCCCCGAGCGCGCTGCACGTCGCGGGCGACGTCGATGGATAGCGCGCTGGTCCCGCCCATGAGGTATGCCGTGCCCGGGGTCAGCCGGTCGAGGTCGCCCCCGACGCCGCTCGGGATCCCGCCGTGGCGGGCGAGCAGCACCGGTCCGCGGGTGGTGGCGGTCGCCGGGACCGCGGCCAGGGCGTCGGGGAACGCGGTGCCGGTCGCGATGACGACCCCCGGGCGGCTCGGGCCGAAGACCCGGCGGGACACCGCCAGGGCGGTGCCGTAGCGGTTGGTGCCGCTGACCCGCTCGGTCACGGCATACCCCTCCAGCTGGCGACGGACGGACTCGGCGACGGCGGCGCTGCCACCGACGAGCAGGATCCGCCCCGGGTCGAGCCGGTCGATCTCCGCCGCGACCGCCGGAGGGAGGGAGCCCGGCTCGGTCAGGAGCACCGGCGCGTCCTGGACGGCGGCGGCCGCACCGGCGGCGAGCGCGTCCGGCCAGTCGGCACCGGTCGAGACGTAGACGACGTCGCTGCCGTCCGGGAAGGCATGCCGGCTGACCGCGAGCGCGGTGTCGTAGCGGGTGGTCCCCGACACCCGCTGCACCGACCCCGTGGTGTAGCCGCGCAGCGCCTCGACGACGCGGTTGTCCACGACCCCGCTGCCCCCGACGACCACGATGCTGCGCGGTTGCAGCCGACGCAGCTCCTGGGCCGTGGAGCCGGGGATGTCCGTGCGCCGGACGAAGAGCACCGGCCCGCCCTGCCGGTCGGCGGCCGGACCCGCGGAGAGGGCGTCCGGGAAGGTGGCGCCGGCCGCGACGTAGACCACCGGCACGCGTGGGGAGTGGAAGCGCGCGCTGACCCGCGCGGCGGTGGCGTAGCGGTCGCTGCCGGACAACCGCTCCACCCGGAAGTCGGGATCACCGGCGGTGGGCGCGGCGGAGGGCTGCGGCGTGGTCGTCGCGGCCGGCGCGGCGAGCGGACCGGCGGCCACCAGGGCCGCGGCGAGCAGGCTGCTGAGCAGGCGGATCGGTCGCATCTCGGGCTCCTCACGGGATGGGCACCACGGTGTGCCACACCGCTATGTCGCCGGTGGTGCGCGAAAGGTTGCCCCGCGCCGCGTGCTGATGTGCGTGTCGGCGCGGGCGGGTAGCCTCGCCAGCTATGACCAGCACACTGTTCACCGGCGGGACGGTGGTCGACGGGACCCTGGCCCAGCCGTCCGTGGCGGACGTCCTCGTCGTGGACGGGCGGGTGGAGCAGGTCGGGCCCGGCCTGGGGGTGGAGGCCGACCGCGTCGTCGACTGCACCGGCCAGACCGTGACGCCGGGCCTCTTCGACTGCCACGTCCACGTCATGTTCGAGCAGCCCAGCATGGTGCGGATCCTGCAGACGCCGTTCAGCCTGCCGTTCTTCGAGGCGGCCGGGCGGCTGCGGCGCACGCTGGCCACCGGCATCACCTGGGTCCGCGACGCGGGCGGCGCCGACCTGGGCGTGGCCGAGGCGGTGCGTCGCGGGCTCACCCCCGGGCCGAGGATGCAGATCGCCATCAACCTCATCAGCCAGACCGGGGGGCACGGCGACGACTGGCAGCTGTGCGGTGCCCACGTCGGCCTCATGCCCGAGCACCCGGGATGCCCCTCGGCCGTCGTCGACGGACCGGTCGAGATGCGCAAGAAGGTGCGCGAGCTGATCCGGGCCGGGGCGGACGTGCTCAAGGTCGCGACCAGCGGGGGAGTGCTCTCGCCACGGAGCAACCCGCTGCACGGGCACCTGCGCGACGACGAGATCGACGCGCTGGTGAGCGAGGCCAGCGCCGCCGGGCTGCACGTCATGGCGCACGCCCAGGCCACCGACGGGATCAAGGCCGCCGTCCGCGGCGGCATCCGCTCCATCGAGCACGGCATCTACCTCGACGACGAGGCGATCGAGATGATGCTCGACCGCGGCACCTGGCTGGTGCCGACCCTCCTCGCGCCGCGCGCCGTGCTCGCCCAGGCGGATGCGGGCATACCTCTCCCGGACGCGGTCGTGGCCAAGGCGCGGATGGTGTCCGAGGCGCACGACGACTCCGTCCGGCGCGCGATCGAGGCCGGCGTGAAGGTGGCGATGGGCACCGACTCCGGGGTCGGCGAGCACGGCACGAACCTCGACGAGCTGGCGATCATGCGTGACCTGGGGATGAGCGAGATCGAGGCCTGGCACGCGACCACCAGGGTCGCCGCGGAGCTGCTCGGCGTGGAGGAGGACTACGGCACGCTGGAGCCGGGCAAGGTCGGCGACGTCGTCGTCCTGGACGGGGCGTATGACGACCTCGCCGGGCTGGGCGACCGTGTCCGGTCGGTCTGGCTGGCGGGGGAGCCGACGCCGGAGCGCGAGCCCGTCGTCACGTGACCGGCGTCGAGGTCCTCGATGCCGCCGAGGTCCGGGCGGCCATCGATCCTGGGGCACTGGTCGAGGCGCTGCGGGAGGTCTTCGCGGAGGGTGGCGTCGAGGCGCCGGAGCGCAGCCACGTCCCCCTCGACGACCGGCACGCGGCGACACTGCTGCTCATGCCGGCGTGGCGCAGCGGCGACCTCCTCGGGGTGAAGGTCGCGACCCACCACCCCGGCAACGGGGATCGTGGTCTGCCCGCGATCCACGGCACCTACCTGCTGCTCGACCACGCCACGGGCGTGCCGCGCGCGATCCTCGACGGTACCGAGCTCACCCGGTGGCGCACCGCCGCGGCCAGCGCCCTGGCCGCCGACCACCTCGCCCCGGCCGCGGTCGGCGAGCACCTGGTCGTCGGTGCCGGCAACGTTGCGGCCGCCGTGCCGGCCTGCTACGCCGCGGTCCGGGAGGTCGGGCACACGAGCGTGTGGGCGCGCGACCGCGGCCGGGCTGCGCGACTGGTCGAGCAGCTGCGCGGTCAGGGGTATGCCGCGGACGTCGCCGACGACCTGCGGGCCGCGGTGCGGCGGGCCGACGTCATCACCACCGCCACCTCGGCGACAAACCCGTTGGTGCTGGGCGAGGACGTGTCGCCAGGGACCCACGTCGACCTCGTCGGCTCGTTCAGCCCGCAGATGGTCGAGGCGGACGAGGCCCTCATGACCCGCGCCCGGATCGTCGTCGACGTGCCCGAGGCACGGCATACCGCGGGCGAGCTGACCGGTCCGCTGGGCCGCGGGGTGCTCGACGACGGCGACGTCCGGGTGACCCTCGCCGACGTGGTGAGCGGGCGGGAGGCGGGCCGCCAGAGCGAGGAGCAGGTCACCGCCTTCGTGTCGGTCGCACGGCCGCGGAGGACCTTGCCACTGCGGCGCTGGTGCTGCGCTCACGCGAGGGCTGACCGCGTCGACCGTCGGGACGGGTCTCGGCCATCCCATGGAGGTCATGGCGCCCACCTCCCGGCGTCGGCTCGGCTGGGGCGAAGGCGTGAGGGATCCGGCCGTCCCGGCCCATCAGTCCCGCCCGTCGTCACCACCGTCTCTGACCGCGCATCTGTGCAGGTCAGCGGGTATGTCGGTGGTAGGTGGTTGTGTGTGTCCATGGAGAGAGCAGGGGGCGGCCAGGCGGCCGGGGCGGACGTGTGGTCCGCGTCGGTGGTGGCTGCTGCCGACCCGCCCGTGTGGGTCGGGGCACCGGACTGGGAGTCGCTGGCGGCCGAGCGGGCCGCGGACCGGGCAGACGAGGATGCTCGCGGCGGTGAGGGCGCAGGTGTGGTCGACGAGGTCGGGTGGGGGAGCGAGACGGACCTGCTCGACGCGGGGGACTATCAGGCGTTCATGGACGAGGTGTTCGACGCGCTGGACGGGGAGCAGCCCGACCTGCCGGTGCGGGAGCTGCAGTCGGGTCTGGACGGCGCGCGCCGGTCCTTAGCGCGGGCGGGGCTGACCGCGCAGGAGGCGGTCACGGTGCTGGACGAGCCGTTGACGGCGGCGATCGAGGCGGTGGGCAGGTTGGCGACGCAGCTGCACGCCGTGGGTTACACCCTGGCGCGGGAGGCCGCGTCGCGCGGGCTGCACCAGGACGTGGCGTTGTCGTTGGTGGACTGGTTGCGGGTGCGCTGCCCGTGGTTGCCGGTCGAGGACGCCGCCCGGATCAAGGACGTCGTGGCGGTGGCGGACTCACCGGCGACCGCCCAGATCGGCGAGGCGGTGGCCGCGGGCACGGTGCCGTTGCACCGCGGCGCGATGGTGGCCCGCACGATGAAGCGGCTGCGGGGATCGTTGGACCCGGACCAGGCGCAGGCGTATGCCGACATCGCCACTGCGGCCGCGGCCCGGACCGACCTGTCCGACCGGGACCTGGCCCGGGTGTGCCACCAGCTGGTGGAGGACCTGCTGCACGAGAAGAAGCCGAACGAGCGGGAGCGCGCCGCGCACGAGCTGCGGCGGGTCACCCGGCGCCGGATCGGTGCGGGCCTGACCCGGTTCACCATCGATGCCCCGGACGGGGCTGCCGCCACGATCAACGGCGTGCTCACCGGTGCCCTGGCCGCGCCGGCACCGGTCACGGACGAGCGGGGCCAGATCGTCGAGCCCGACACCAGGTCCGCGCGGCAGCGAGGCTTCGACGCCCTGCAGACCGTGATCACCCGCGGGGTCGGCAACCCTGGGGCGGGGCCGTCCACGGCCCGTGCCTCGGTGATGCTGGTGATCCCGTTCGACCCCGACCGTGGTGTGCCGACCGGTCCGGCGACGACGGCGGTGGGGGACTACGTGCCGCCCCGGCAGGCCGAGGAGCTCGGGTGCAGCGGCGATCTGACCCCGGTCTGGTTGTCCGCCGACGGGGCACCTCTGGCGCTGGGCCGCACCGCGAGGTTCGCGAGCCCGGCCCAGTGGAAGGCCCTGGCCGTCCGGGACGGCGGCTGCTCCTTCCCCGGGTGCACCGCCCCACCGCAGTGGTGCGACAGCCACCACCTGGACCACTGGGCCCGCGGCGGCCACACCGACACCGACCGGATGGCCCTGCTCTGCGGGCGCCACCACACCCACGTCCACCAGCACGACCTGACCGCCACCCTCCGCGGCGGCACCGTCACCTGGCACCTCTGACCGCCCCGCCCCGCAGCCGGCCCCGGCGGGCCGGCTGCTCAGGCACGCCCCAGGGGTGAACCTGGAGCAGCTTCGCGGCTCAGAACGGCGGGGCGAGTGCGGCCCGAGAGGCGGCGACCCTCGTGCGCGGCCCGAGCGGCTGCCGTCAGCGCGAGGAGGCCTGACGGAAGCGGTTCACCGCCAGGGGCACGAAGATCACCATGAGCAGGATCGACCCGACGATGACGGTGACCACCGGGTTCTGCATCGGCCAGGTGTCGGGTGTCGGGGCGTCCCCGGTGTTGCCGAAGAGCTCCCGGGCGGCCTGGACCAGCGCGGAGATCGGGTTCCAGTTGGCGATGACCTCCAGCACCCGCGGCAGCGTGTCGGTCTGCACGAACGCGTTGGAGATGAAGGTCAGCGGGAAGAGGATCATGAACGACGCGTTGTTGATGACCTCGGGGGTCGGCACGATGATCCCGAGCAGCGTCATCACCCAGCTGAAGGCATAGCTGAAGACCAGCAGGATCGCCACGCCGCCGAGGAAGGACACCCAGCCGTCGGTGAAACGCCACCCGACGGCGAGCCCGGTGAGCATCATGATCACCATCGAGATCGCGTTGAGGGCCAGGTCGGCGTTCGTCCGGCCGAAGAGCACCGCGGAGTCGTGCATCGGCAGCGTCCGGAAGCGGTCGATCATTCCCTCCTTAAGGTCCTGCGCCATCTGGAAGCCGGAGAAGGTCGAGCCGAAGAGCACCGTCTGACCGAAGATCCCCGCCATGAGGTAGTTGGTGTAGTCGCCGCCCTCGATCTGGATCGAGCCGGCGTAGACCTGGCTGAACAGCAGGACGAACATGATCGGCTGCAGGACCGCGAAGAGGAGCATCTCCGGGTTGCGGCGAAACTTGATGAGGTTGCGCCAGGTCACGGTCCACACGTCGGAGGCCCACGTGCCCATCCCCGAGCCGGGCGCCGTGGGCCGGGCGGCCGGGGCAGGTGCGGTCTGGGTGCTCATGCGCTCTCCTTGACGTCGACGTCGGTGTCGTCGGCCTGCTCGCGGCCGGTGAGGGTGAGGAAGACGTCGTCGAGCGTCGGGCGTCGCATCCCGGCGTCGTGCAGCTCGACCCCGGCCTCACCGAGGGCGGCCAGCACCTGCTGCAACGTCTGAGGGCCACCGTCCACCGGCACCGAGAGGGTGCGCCCGGCGGAGTCGGCCTGCACGTCGTCGGTCCCGTGCCGACGCAGCACCTCACGTGCGGCGCCGGACTGCCCGGCGTCGACGAGCGTGACCACGACGCGGTGCCCACCGACCTGCGCCTTGAGCTCGTCCGCGGTGCCGTCCGCGATGACCGTCCCGTGGTCGATCACGCTGATGTCGTCCGCGAGGTAGTCCGCCTCCTCGAGGTACTGCGTCGTGAGCAGCACCGTCGTGCCCTCGCCCACGAGGGTCTTGATGACCTCCCACAGCCCGAGCCGGCTGCGCGGGTCCAGCCCGGTCGTGGGCTCGTCCAGGAAGAGGATCTGCGGGTTGTTCACGAGCGCGCAGGCGAGGTCGATGCGACGACGCATACCCCCGGAGAAGCCCTTGACCGGCCGGTCGCCGGCGTCCACGAGGTCGAACTGCTCCAGCAGCTCCTGCGCCCGCCCCTTCGCGGTGCTCCCGCCGAGGTGGTAGAGCCGACCCACCATCTCGAGGTTCTCCCGGCCGGTGAGGTGCTCGTCGACCGCGGCATACTGCCCGCTCGCGCCGATCACCCGGCGCACCCCCTCTGGGTCGCGGAGCACGTCGACGCCGGCGACGGTCGCGGTGCCCGAGTCGGGCCGCAGCAGGGTGTTGAGCACCTTGACCGCCGTCGTCTTCCCGGCGCCGTTGGGTCCCAGCAACCCCTTGACGGTGCCCTCGGGCACGCTGAGCGACAGCCCGTCCAGGGCGTGCACGTCGCCGGAGCGCGAGCGATAGGTCTTGCGCAGGTCCTGCGCCTCGATGATGGTCACGGATGCACCTCGGTGGTCGTCACGATGGACGATCGTAGGCCCATCCACCGACATCCCGGTGTCGGTCGGGCGAGGTCCCGCCCCGTGCTCAGTCGGGGTAGGCCGCCACCACCTCGGGCCCGACCACCACCCGCGCCTCACCGATCGTCTTGGCGAAGGTGTCGATGCCCTCCTGGGTGGGCACCTCGGCCTGGCCGCCCCGCGCGTCGCACGGGAACCAGAAGCGGTCGGTCCGACGCTCCGAGCCGTCCTCGGGGTTCGCAGGCACGTCCCACGGGACCGCCCAGGAGCAGGCGAAGCCCTCGGTCACCACCGCGTCCGCTGCCGGAGCGAGGTCGCCCGCGGCCAGGTCCACCACCATCCGCTCGCCGTCCACCACGACGAGGGACTGCTCCAGGTCCAGCGCAATCGGCAGCTCCCCGTGCAGCGCCGTCCAGTCCTCAGCGGTGATCTCGTGGCTCCACACCTGCTCGCCGTCCGCGACGCCCAGGCCGCTCAGCACCACGTCGTCCGCCTCCGCGCTCGTGTCGTCGAAACCGTTGCTGCGGAGCTCGCCCTCACCGGAGCACACGACGACCACCGGTGCGTCGTCCCCGACGGTGGCGCACAGGCTGGCGCCCTCCCGGCGCCACAGCTCGGCACCGTCCTCCCGGTCCAGGGCCAGCAGGACGTGCTCGTCCAGCGGGAACGACTCCGGTTCGTTGTTCAGCGGCTCGGTGCCGTAGAACGCGTCGTGCAGGTAGACGCGACCGACCTGCTGGGACAGTCCGAGCACGCCCGCGTCGTCGGGTCCGGAGCGCAGCCCCGCCTCGTCGACCGAGACCGACCAGACGACCTCGTCACCGCGCCAGCCCTCGATCCGCTCCTCACCGGTCTCCCAGTCCCGCTCGACGTCCACCTCGGGCAGGTCCTCGACCTCCCCCTCCGACTCCTCGCCCGACGTCCCGGCCGGGTCGCCCTCGTCACCGGACGCGATCGGCCGGCCCTCCACGACCTGCAGCACGTCCCCCTCGAGCCGAAGGTGACCGAAGGACACCTCGTCCGCGCCCGGCAGCCGGTAGGCCAGGCATACCTCGGTCTCGCCGCAGGCGTCGGGCATCTCGTAGCCGCGCAGCTCCTGCCCGGACCGTGCGACCTCGTCCCCGGTGGCGGCGTCGAGCGCCACGACGAACGCCTGCTCGTCCTGGCCGGTGTCGTCGTAGACGTAGACGACGTCGTCCTGCAGCGAGGGCGGACCGGCCGAGAAGATGCCGGAGTGGCCGACCGGGCGGCGCCAGTTCTCCTCGCCGGTCGCGGCGTCCAGCGAGACCAGGGCGATCCGGTCCTCGCCGTCGGGGTCGACGTGCAGCAGCAGGTCGCCGTCGTGAGCGACGGGATCGGACAGGATCGTCCCCTCGAAGGTCCATGCAGGCTCGGGCGGTGGCGGTGCCTCCGGAGCCGACGTCGTGGCCGAGGACTCTCCGGGTGGAGCGGCGGACGGTGCCGCGGTCCGCGACCCGGTCGGTGCCGTGCCCCCGAGTCGTCCGCCGACTCCTCGACCCCGGTGCAGGCGGACAGGGCGAGCGCGAGCAGGGCGACCGCCCCGATGCCGGCGCGAGCGTGCTGGTTTCCCCTCATCCCCGGACGGTATGCCGGATCGCGCCTGCCCCGCTGAGCCCGCGGCAGCGCCTGTGGATAACGTGGTGACCGGTGCCGGTGCTACCGCCCGATCCACGCCATCGCCGCGGCCACCATCGCCCGGACCCCGGTGTCCAGCATCGGCTGCAGCACCGGTGCGAAGTGCGGCGAGTGGTTGTCCGGGAAGTCCTGGCGCTCGGTGCCGCGCTCGCGCGCCGCTGCCCAGGCGTCGGCGTCGAAGGCGCCGAAGCCCCAGTAGCAGGAGGGGATGCCCCACGCTCCCGGCAGCGCGCCGAAGTCCTCCGAGCCCATCTCCGGGGTGAAGTCGCCGACCCGGTCCGCGCCGAGCTCGACCTCCAGGGCCCCGCGCACACGCTCGGTGGCCCCGGGCTCGTTGTCGGTCACCGGCAGGTGGTCGAAGGTCTCGAAGCCGGGCTCGGGAGCACCCCACGCGAGTGCCTCGGCGCGGGCGCTCCGCTCGATCACCTCCAGGCAGTGCGCCGCGACGGCCGCGTCGTAGGTCCGCACCGTCCCCTCCAGCACGGCGTGCTCGGGGATGATGTTGGTCTTCGTGCCCGCGCTGATCCGCCCCACCGTGAGCACCGCGGTCGCCTGGGGCGACACCTGCCGGGCGACCACGGTCTGCAGCCGCAGCACCAGCGAGGCGGCCATGACCACCGGGTCGATGGCGGTGTGCGGGGCCGAGCCGTGGCCGCCCCTGCCGTGCAGGGTGATCCGGAAGTCGTCGCAGCTGGCCATGATCGGCCCCGGAGCGACCTCCACCGACCCGGCGGCACCCGGCAGCACGTGCTGGCCCAGCGCGACGTCCGGCCTCGGCACCAGATCGGCGAGGCCGTCGGCCACCATCGCGTCCGCGCCGTTGAACTGCTCCTCGGCCGGCTGGAAGACGGCGACCACCGTCCCGCCCCAGTGGTCCCGGCCCTCCAGCAGCAGCCGCAGCGCGGCGAGCAGCGTCGCGACGTGGGTGTCGTGCCCGCAGGCGTGCATCACCGGGACCTGCTCGCCGGCCGCGTTGGTCGTGGTGACGGTCGAGGCGTAGTCGAGCCCGGTGTCCTCGGCCACCGGCAGCCCGTCCATGTCGGCGCGCAGGAGGACCGTCGGTCCCTCGCCGTTCCGGGCGACCACGGTCACCCCGGTCCCGCCGATCCCCGTGTGCACCTCGAGCGCCTCGGCCGAGGGCATACCGGAGATCTCCTGGACCACCCGCGCGGCCGTCTCGTGCTCGGCCATCGACAGCTCGGGGTGGGCGTGCAGGTGGCGGTAGAGGTCCTCCACCCACGGCCGAAGGTCGGGGAGGGGAGCGAGGACGGCGGCGGTGGACGAGCTCATGCGGTGAGGGTATGCGCTCGCCCGCCGTGGCAGGGTACGACCCATGACGCAGACGCCGCGCAGGGTCGTCCACACCGGTCAGGCCATGGTCGACCTCGTGCTGGAGGTGGGCTCGTTGCCGCCGCGGGGTGGCAACGTCATGGCCGAGCGCGCCACCCGGTATGCCGGTGGTGCCGTCACCATCGTGGTCGCCGCCGCGCGGTCCGGTGCACCGGCGGTGCTGGCCGGCGCGGTCGGCACCGGGCCGAACGGCGACCTGGTGCGGGAGGTGCTGGCGAGCGAGGGGGTGGAGGCC
The DNA here is from genome assembly GCF_008919445.1 of Serinicoccus kebangsaanensis. Taxonomy (GTDB): domain Bacteria; phylum Actinomycetota; class Actinomycetes; order Actinomycetales; family Dermatophilaceae; genus Ornithinicoccus; species Ornithinicoccus kebangsaanensis. The sequence continues at coordinate 22,020 of NZ_VSLG01000018.1, forward strand.
AGCGCGCCGCCGGTGCAGGACCTGGACACCGGCGTCTGCGTGGTGCTGGTCGAGCCGAGCGCGGAGCGCACCTTCGTCACGACCCGCGCGGCGGAGCGTCGGATCACCACAGCCTCCCTCGCGACCAGCGCACCGGTGCCGGGAGACCTGGTCTGCCTGTCCGGCTACACCCTCTTCGAGCCGACGCGCGACCCGTTGCTGGCGTGGCTCGAGGGCCTGCCGGAGGGGGTGGACGTGGTGCTGGACCCGGGGGCGCCCTTCGCGACCTTCGACGCGGACCTCGTGCAGCGGGTGCTCGCCCGCACGACCGTCTGGACCTCCAACGCGGCCGAGGCACGTGACCTCGTCGGTGCCAGTGACCTCGTCAGGGCCCGTGACCTAGCGAATTCGACTACGCCTTCCGCTGCCATGGCAGACAAAGCAGAGGTCGAATTCCGGCAGGAGGCCACTGAGGGCGCCGAGCTCGCGGAGCTCTGCGAGGCGGTCGCCGCGCGCCTGGAGCCGGGCACGGTGGTGGTGGTGCGCGACGGTCCGCAGGGGTGCGTGGTGCACGCGGACGGCGCCACGACCGTCGTCCCCGGCTATCCGCAGACCGCGATCGACACCAACGGGGCGGGCGACACGCATACCGGCGTGCTGTGCGCCGAGGTGGCGTGCGGCCGCGACTGGGTCGAGGCGGCGCGCCGCGCGAATGCCGCCGCGGCGATCAAGGTGACCCGTCGGGGGCCGGCGACGGCACCCACCTCGGCCGAGGTCGACGCCTTCCTCGAGCGGGTGGGTCAGGTGCCCTAGGTCACGATCCGGTCACGATCTGTCCCGATGACGCAACGTCAGGCGGCAGGCTGGGCATCGAGGTGAGGAGAGGACGGCGCGCAGGGGGCGCCGTCCTTCACTGCTGCTGCGGCGGGTTCGCACCGCCGGGAGTGAGGCTCAGCCGCTCCAGGGTCGGCCGAACCGGCCCCGGTGCGCCACCTCGCCGACCGGCCGGCGGCCGCGTCGGAGGGAGGGGGAGCGCCGGTCCGGCGCGGCATACCCCAGGGCCACCACGCCGACGATCCGCCGGTCCGGCGGCGCCTCCAGCGCGGCCAGCGTCCTCTCCCGGCGCTCCGGCGGCACCCCGAAGAACAACCCCGCCAGCCCTTCGTCCACGGCGGTCAGCAGCATGAGCAGCGCGGCCATGCCGGTGTCGACGTCCCAGTAGGGCACCGGCCACCGCGCCTCGGACCGGTCGCTGAAGCCCTTGTCCGGCTCGGCATACCGGTCCAGGTATGCCTCCTTGTCCGACAGGCAGACGACGAGGCAGGGTGCGGTGCGCACCCCCCGCAGCCAGGAGTCCATCCGCTCCTGCTCCTCGGCACCGGTCGCGGCGGACCAGAAGCCGTCGCGTTCGTCGGCGGAGGTCAGCACGACGAAGTCCCAGCCCTGCGAGAACCCGGCGCTGGGCGCCCGTACCGCGTGGTCCAGCGCCCGGGTGATCACCTCGGTGGGCACGGGTCGCTCCGGGTCGTAGGCACGGACCATCCGCCGCCGTCGGACCACGTCGCGGAACTCCATGGGCGCCGATCCTGTCACGGGCAGCGGCCCGGCCGCCTCAGGCCTCCTCGGGGGTAAGCCGCAGCAGGCGGCCGGCCCCCTCGTCCTCCAGCAGCCACAGCGCACCGTCCGGCCCCTGCTCGACCGCCCGGATGCGCTCGCCGAGGTCGAAGACCTCCGTCCCCTGCGCGGCACCGTCCTCGAGGTCGACCCGCACCAGCGCCTGGCCGGAGAGCGCCCCGAGGAAGGCGTCGCCCTGCCACTGAGGGAAGAGGTCGCCGGAGTAGATGAGCAGGCTGCCGGGCGAGATGCTCGGGTTCCACGACCGCACGGGTGCGGCGTAGCCGTCGCCCTCGGCGTGGTCCGGGATGTCAGCCCCGCCGTAGTGGCTCCCGTCCGAGACCTCGGGCCAGCCGTAGTTCTCACCCGCCTCGACGAGGTTCAGCTCGTCGCCGCCCTCCGGGCCCATCTCCGAGGACCATAGGGTGCCGTCGGGGGCGAACTCCAGACCCAGCGGGTTGCGGTGGCCCCAGCTCCAGATCTGCGCCGACACCCCGCCCTGGTCGGCCAGCGGGTTGCCTGGCGCCGGGGTGCCGTCCAGCTGCAGCCGGACGATGCTGCCCAGCGTGTTCGTGGTGTCCTGCGCGGGGTCCATCTGCTGCCGGTCGCCGGAACTGACGAAGAGGTGCTCGCCGTCCGGGTCAATCGCGAGCCGGTGCGAGAAGTGCCCGGTGCCGCCCGTCTTCGGGGTCTGCCGCCAGATCACCTCGAGGTCCGCCAGGGAGGCCATGCCCTCGCCGGTCTCCAGCCGCGCGCGCCCGACCGCGGCCCCCACGCCGCCGTCGCCCTGCTCCGCCCAGCTGAGGTAGATCACCTGGTCCTCCTCGAAGGTCGGGCCGGGCAGCACGTCGCCCAGCCCGCCCTGGCCGTCGTCCACGACGTCGGGCAGACCCTCGACCGGGATCCGCTCGCCCTCGTCGGCCGGGCGCAGGTGCATGGCCCCGCTGCGCTCGGTGACCAGCAGGTCCCCGTCGGGCAGGAAGGCCATGGCCCACGGCTCGTCGAACTGGTCGACCTCCTCGATCGCGAGCGTCGGCGATGGGCCCTCCGACGTGGACTCGGACTCCGCCTCGGACCCCGACGCGGGCTCCTGCTCCGAGCCGGCGGAGTCCGCCGCCTCCGCCGCCGCGTCCTGGCTCTGCGGGGACGCGGTGACCGTGGGCTCGGACGTCGCGCACCCCCCGACCAGCACGGCGAGGCAGCCGCCGGCCGCGAGGAGGCGCAGTGCTCGGCCGTCCGGACGGTGCCTGGGGCGATGTCGCACTGTGTGTCCTCCTGGTCGGTCCGGCGGCGATGGGATAGTGGGGTCATGAGCGAGACCGAGGCGCCGCCTCCGGGCTACCCGCGCGAGTGGGAGGCCGACGTGGTGCTCTCCGACGGCATGGTCGCCCATGTGCGACCGATTCTCCCAGAGGACACCGAGGCGATCCACCGCTTCCACTCCGCCCAGTCCGAGCAGTCGATCTACCTGCGCTTCTTCGCGCCGATCAAACGCCTCTCGGACAAGGACGTCCACCGGTTCACCCACGTGGACCACCACGACCGCGTCGCGCTGGTGATGTCGGTCCGGGACGACCTGGTCGGCATCGGCCGGTTCGACCGGATCGAGGCGGGCGGGACCGTCGCCGAGGTGGCGTTCAACGTCTCCGACCACCACCAGGGGCGGGGCATCGGCTCGGTCCTTCTGGAGCACCTGGCAGACATCGGGCGGGAGTCGGGCGTCACCCGGTTCGTCGCCGACGTGCTGCCGCAGAACCGCAAGATGATCGGCGTCTTCCGCGACGCCGGCTTCGAGGTGTCGCACGAGTTCGACGACGGCGTGATCGCGGTGGCCTTCGACATCGAGCCGACCGAGGCCTCCCGGGCGGTCCGGATGTCGCGGGAGCACCGGTCGGAGGTGCGCTCGATGAATGCCGTGCTGCACCCCGGGTCGGTCGCGGTGGTCGGCGTGAGCCGGCGTCCCGCCACGATCGGGAGGGCCTTCTTCGAGCACATCGCCGCCGGCGGCTTCACCGGGCGGGTGCACGCGGTCAACAACCGCGCCGAGGCGGGCACCATGATCGACGGTCACCCGACGGTGCGGTCGATCAGCGACGTCGAGGGCGGGGTGGACCTCGCGGTCCTCGCGGTGCCCGCGGAGGACGTGCTCGAGATCCTGGACGAGTGCGCGGACGCGGGGGTCAAGGCCCTGGTGGTGGCCTCGGAGGGCTTCGCCGAGACCGGGACCGAGGGCCGCGCGCTGCAGCGGCAGCTGCTGGTCCGCGCGCGCCACCTCGGGATGCGGGTGCTCGGCCCCACCAGCTTCGGGCTGATCAACAACCACCCCGAGATCCGGCTGAACGCCTCGATCGCCGCGGCCGACCAGCTCCCGCCGTTCGGGCGGCTCGGCCTGTTCAGCCAGTCCGGCGGCCTGGGGATCGCGCTGCTGGCCTCCGCCCGGCGCCGCGGCCTGGGCATCTCGACCTTCGCCTCGGCCGGCAACCGGGTGGACATCTCCGGCAACGACCTCATGCAGTACTGGACCGACGACGACAGCACCACCGTCGTCGGGCTCTACCTCGAGTCGATGGGCAACCCGCGCAAGTTCACCCGCATCGCCCGCAAGCTGGCCATGACCAAGCCGGTGATCGTGGTGAAGTCGGGAGCCGGGCAGCACGCGATCCCGCAGGGCCACCGGGTCCGGCTGACCCAGGAGCGTCCCGAGACCTTCGGGCAGATGCTGCGGCAGTCCGGCGTGATCCGGGTCGACAACGCCCGGCAGCTCTTCGACGTCGCCCAGCTGGTCCTCAACCAGCCGTTGCCCCAGGGGGACCGGGTCGCGGTGGTGAGCAACAACGAGGCGCTGGGGTCGCTGGCCGCCGACGCCGCCACGGCCCGCGGCCTGCAGGTCACCCGGGAGCCCGTCACGGTGTCCGCGGAGGCGCTCACCGAGCAGTTCCGCGAGGTGGTGGAGGAGGCGCTCGGGGACGAGTCCGTCGACGCGCTCATCGCCTGCTTCGTGCCGCCGATCGCCGACATCGACCCCGAGGTGGTCGACGCCGTCCGCGCGGCCGTCGACGGGCACGACAAGCCGTGCGTGGCGACCTTCGTGGGCATGCGCGGCGTCACCCCCGGGGAGGGCGTGCCGACCTACCCGATGCCGGAGGACGCGGTGCGGGCGCTGACGGCCGCGGTCCGGTATGCCCAGTGGCGCCGCCGCGACCACGGCGAGCGGGTGCGCCCGGACGGCGTGACCCGGGCAGCGGCCGGGGAGATCGTCGAGGCCGCGCTGGCCCGGTCCCCCCGGGGCACCGAGCTGGAGCCGGACGAGGCCACCGCGGTGCTGGCGGCCTACGGCATACCGGTGTGGCCGCGCGTGCCGGTGCACTCCGACGCCGAGGCGGTCGAGGTCTACAAGAAGCTCGGCGGCACGGTGGTGCTCAAGGCGACCTCGCCCATGCTCCAGCACCAGCCCGGCCAGGGGTGGATCCGGACCGGGCTGCGGCACCCCAAGGCGGTGGGCGCCGCCTACCGCGACCTCGAGGCGCTGCTCGCACCGCTGGGGGCGCAGGGGATCGCGGTCCAGCAGATGGGCCCCTCCGGGGTGAGCGTGGAGGTCAACTCCGCCGAGGACCCCCTCTTCGGGCCGGTCGTCGGCTTCGGTGTCGCGGGGCTGCCGATCGACCTGCTGGGCGACGAGGCGCTCGCCTTCCCGCCCCTCACCGACGTCGACATCGCCGAGATGGTGACCTCCATCAAGGCCGCGCCCATGCTCGACGGCTACCGCGGCGCGATGCCCGTCGACCACGCCGCCCTGCACGACCTGGTGGCCCGGGTGAGCGTGCTCGCCGACGACCACCCGGAGCTGGCGCACGTCCGGCTCAACCCGGTGCTGGCGCACCAGGAGGGCGTCGAGGTGCTCGGGGCGAGCATCCGGGTCGCCCCGGCACCGACGCGGACCGACGCCGAGCGCAGGACCCTGCTCGCCGACGTCTGAGACGATGGGGTCATGGTCCGTCGCACGAGGTCGCCCCTGCCCGACACGTTGGTCGCCGACATCGAGGCGGCCGGCTACCTCCCGGCGGTTGTCCACGACGTCATCGTGACCGCGCTCGGCCGGGACGCCGTGGTGGCGCACCTGGTGCACGACGAGACCACCTTCGACGAGATGGCGGTGCGCAACCACCTCACCGTCCTGGTGCTGACCAACCGGCGGCTGGTCATCGCGCACGCCGACGACCACGAGAGCCCGGAGGGCGGCCGGATGGCCACCGCGACGAGCGAGACGGTGCCGCTGCGGTCGGTGCGCGGGGTGATGCTGACGCACACCGTCCCGGACCCGGAGAGGTATGACGGTGGTCTCGCCGGCCGCGGCGTCACGCTCACGCTGGGCTGGGGGGCGGTGGCCCGGCTGGACCTGCTGCCCGCGGTCTGCGAGGACCCGCAGTGCGAGGGCGACCACGGCTACGAGGGGACGGTGTCCGGGGACGACATCTCGTTGCGGGTCGCGGCGGAGACGCACGGGGTGGAGCGGCTGGAGCAGACGCTGGTCTTCGCGAGCGAGCTGTCCGCACGCCTGGGGCAGTGACCTCCGCACCCGACGCCGCCGGGCGGCCGGCGAGCGGCACGACCGCGGGCGCCGCACGGGCCTACCAGCCACCGGCGCCGGGGACCGGGCTGGCGTCACTGCTGCCCGGTGCGCTGCGAGCCCTCGGGGTGGAGGACCTCCCAGAGGGTGTCGCGCCGGCGACCTGGTCGGTGCCGGAGACGCGTCGGGTGGTCGTGGTGCTCGCCGACGGGCTCGGCGCGCACCAGCTGCAGCGGCGCAGCGGGCACGCCCGGACGCTGCGGGAGCTGTCCGCGCCCGTGGGTGCCGAGTCCTTCGCCTGCGGTTTCCCTTCCACGACCGCCTCCAGCCTGACCAGCCTGGGCACCGGTCGCGGAGTGGGGGAGCACGGCATCGTGGGCTGGCAGACCAGCTACCGCGGCCGCCTGCTGAACCACCTGTCGTGGAAGGACGGCCCGGACCCGCACTCGCACCAGCCGCTCCCGACGCTGCTGCAGCACGCGGGGCGGCGGGACGTCTCGATGAGCACCGTGTCCTGGCCGGCCTACTCCGGGTCGGGGCTGACCCGTGCCTCGCTCCGCGGCGGCGCCTTCCTGGGGGCCACCAGCCACGCGGAGCGGACGCTCGGGGTCCTGCAGGGGCTGTCGCAGGCGGGCCGGCTCGGCCGGGCGCTGGTGTATGCCTACTGGGACGAGATCGACAAGGCCGGCCACGTGCACGGCCCGGGCTCGCTGGAGTGGGGTGAGGCGGTGGAGGCCTTCGACGCCTGGATCGCCGGGCTGGTGGAGCGGGTGCCCGAGGGCACGACGATCCTCGTGAGCGCCGACCACGGCATGATCGAGGCACCGCACGAGCAGCGGCGCGACCTGGCGCTGGAGCCGGTGCTGTCCGAGGGGGTGCAGCTGCTGGCGGGCGAGCCGCGGGCGCCGCAGGCCTGGTGCCGGGCCGGGGCGGTCGACGACGTCGTCGCCACCTGGCGCGCGGAGCTGGGCGAGTCGGCGATCGTGCTGACCCGGGAGGAGGCGGTCGACGCGGGCTGGTTCGGACCGGTGCGCGAGGGGTATGCCGGCCGCATCGGGGAGGTCGTCGCCGCCATGCTGGGCAGCGCCACCGTGCTCGACTCCCGTGACCTGCGGCCCGAGGTGCTGCGGCTGCGCGGCCACCACGGCTCGATCACCGACGCCGAGACCGCCGTCCCGCTGCTCGTCGCCACCACCTGACCTGCCCGCGGACACCGCCCGCCGGGCCTTGGTCCGGCCACGAGCGGGCCGTGGCGGGTCCGTAGACTGGCCCGGTGGCCGAGCTCGTCTTCTTCACCGGAACGATGGACTGCGGCAAGTCGACCCTCGCGCTGCAGATGGACCACACCCACCACCAGCGAGGTCGCGGCGGTCTGCTCTTCACCCAGCACGACCGCTCGGGCGGCGCGGTCATCACCTCGCGCCTCGGCCTGAGCAAGGGGGCGCTCGTGGTGGGCGACGACCTCGACTTCTGGGAGCTGGTCGTGGAGCAGCGCACCAACGGTCGCCGGGTCGACTACCTCATCTGCGACGAGGCGCAGTTCTACCTCCCCGAGCAGGTCGACCAGCTGGCCCGGCTCGTCGACGAGATGGCGGTCGACGTGTATGCCTTCGGCATTACCGCCGACTTCCGCACCGAGCTGTTCCCCGGGTCGCGGCGACTGATCGAGCTCGCGGACCGGACCGAGCAGCTGCAGGTGCGTGCCCTGTGCTGGTGCGGGAAGCCCGCCACCGTCAACGCCCGCGTGGTCGACGGTCACATGGTGGTGGAGGGTGAGCAGATCGTCGTGGGCGACGTCGGTGGCGCTGGTGAGGCCGACGCGGGCAGCGCCAGTGTCCCGGTGGTGGAGTACGAGGTGCTCTGCCGCCGGCACTACATGCGTCGGATGAACTCGGCGGCCGCCCGCGCGGCGTCCCTGTCCCCGGAGCTGCTGCCCTTCGACCTGGACCTGTGCCCGCTGCCGGTGTCTCCGGAGGGGCCGTCCGCCTGACCGGTCGCCCGGTCAGCCGCGGTTCGGCCGGGATCCGAACATGATGTCGTCCCAGCTCGGGACGCTGGTGCGGCCCTTGCGGGTCGGGGCGGGGCGGGCCTCGTCCTCCGCTGCTTCCTCGTCCGGCTCGGGGATGTCCGGCTCGGCGTCCGCGACGGGTTCACCGGGCTCGTCCGGCGCGTCGTCGACCTCGTCCGGGGCGTCGTCGACCTCGTCCACGTCGACCTCGTCCGCCACGTCGAGCTCGTCCGCGGAGGGCCCGTCCTCGGCCGGCACGTCGACCTCGACCTCGTCCTCGACCGGCTCGAGCAGGTCCTCCTGCTGCTCCGGCAGCGGCTCCTCGTCCTCGTCCTCGACGCCGAAGAACTCGTCGAAGGTGACCTCCTGCGGGTCGTGCCGGGTCCGGGCGAAGGTGCCCTCCGCCTCGTCGTGCTCGTCCGAGGCCGGTGCCACCGACGGGAGGCGGAGCCGGCGGCGCTTGCGGCCCCGGCTCTTCCCGACGGCGCGCTGGGCCTCCTCGGGTGACGGGCGCTCGGGCTCGACGAGGGGCTCCGCGACCTGCTCCTCCGACGGGGGCTCCTCCGGCGCCTCCTGGTGCTCGGCGGTGACGTCGGCCTCGGCGGCGACGTCGGCCTCGGCCACGAGCTCGTCCTCCTCCGGCTCGACCGGCGAGACCGACTCGGGCGCGGACCCTCGCGGGTGCGCCGGGGGAGGGTCGCCCATGGTGTCGGGGTCGTAGGGCAGGTCCTCCAGCGGGAGCACCTCGTCCGGCATCTCTGTGCGCCCCGGCAGGTGCCCGGGGTCGTCGCTGCCCTGGCGGGCCGCGCCGCCCTGCCCCCGGCGGCCGCGTCGCTGCCGCCGCTCCCGCATGGTCGCCATGAGGTCTGCGGCAGCCTCGTCCTCGCCGTGCACCCGACCCAGCAGAGGGTGGCCGGCCAGCCCTCCCGGCAGCGCCTGCTCGTCCTCGCTGAGCCAGCGCGCCTCGTCGTCCAGGGCCTCCACGGCGCGGGCACGCACGTCGTAGTGCCAGGCGGCCCGACGCTCCCGACCTCCTGCGCCGAAGGCCACGATGATGGTCCACGGGCCGTGCGGCTCACCCCGCGCGGCGTCCCAGGACACCGCGGTGAGATCGACCCCGCGGCTCTGCAGCCGCTCGCGCACCCGGCGGTCCAGGGTGTGCGACCCGTCGGAGCGTCCGCTGGCGCGCACGGGCGCGCGCTGCGCCAGGCCGACGACGTGCTCGCGCTCGGCGATCACCGGACCCTCGAAGCGCCGTACCCGGTCCAGCTCCCACCCGGTCGAGGCCGCGACGTCCTCCGCGCTCTGCCCGCCCCGGATCATCGCCTGGACGTCGCGCGGGCTGATCGACCGCCCGTGGGCCGACTCCCCCTCGGAGGCCTGCCGCCGCGGCCGGAGCGCGGCGCGGAGCCGGTCGTCGATCCTCACGGCATACTGCGAACCGTCGTCGTCGGCGAGGACCAGACGACCACCCTCGTCGAGCTCGACGAACTGGAGCTGCTGCATGGTCCACCACTGTGCCACCCCGCCCGCACCGCGCGCTGCAGGGCGCGCCGCGCGGGATACCCTGATCGGGCCATGATCGCCGCTTCCGCCGATGTGCGTCTCGCCCTGGACCTCGTCGGGATCTTCGTCTTCGCGCTCTCCGGCGGGCTGGTCGCGGTCCGCGCCCGGCTGGACCTCTTCGGGGTCGCCGTGCTCGCCTGGGTCAGCGGTCTGGGCGGGGGCATCATCCGTGACGTCTTCCTCGGCGACGTCCCGCCGGACGGCATCAGCAACCCGTGGTACGTCGTCACCGTGGTCGCCGCCGGGCTCGTCGTCTTCGCCTTCCACGGTCTCTACGTCGACCTGTCCCGCCACCGCCCGAAGCTGCGGCTGGACCGGATCAGCGCCTCGGTGAAGTATCTCGACGCCGTCGGCCTGGCCACCTTCGCGGTCGCCGGCGCGCTCAAGGCCGTGGCCCTGGACGCGCCCCCGCTCGCCGCGGTCTTCGTCGGCGGCATCACGGCCGTCGGTGGCGGCGTGATCCGCGACGTCCTCGTGGGTCAGGTGCCCGAGGTGCTCCGCCGCGAGCTGTATGCCGTCCCCGCCCTGCTCGGCGCGACCGCCGTGGTCGTCGCGGCCGAGGTGGGGCAGCTGTCCTTCCTGGTCATCTGGTCCACCCTGGCGCTCGTCCTGGGGATCCGGATCGCCGCCATCGTCTTCGACCTGCACGCCCCGACTCCCAGCCCCTCCCGAGGAGACGCAGCATGAGCAACCCCCTGGCAGAACCCACCGACCCCGCCGACCCGGTCACCACGCAGCCCGCCGACGGCGATCTCGGTGCCGACCCCGGCTCGAGCGTCGAGGACGAGGTCGTCGCCGAGCTCGAGGAGACCCTGGAGGAGACCGAGGAGCAGGACACCTTCCCCTACCACGCGATCGTGCTGACCTCGTTCGGCGGGCCAGAGGGTCCGGACGAGGTGATGCCCTTCCTGCGGCGGGTCACCGGCGGCCGAGGCATCCCCGACGAGCGGCTGGAGGAGGTGGCCGAGCACTACCTGCACTTCGGCGGCAGGAGCCCGATCAACGACCAGAACCGCGCGCTCATCGAGGCGATCCAGGCCGAGCTGGCGCGCCGGGAGCTGTCCATCCCGGTGCTCTTCGGCAACCGCAACGCCGAGCCCTTCCTCGTCGACGCCTTCCGGGAGGCCCACGCCGAGGGGATGACCAGGCTGGTGTCGGTGACCACCAGCGCCTACTCGTGCTACTCCTCCTGCCGGCAGTACCGCGAGGACATCGCGGCGGCCCAGCTCGAGCTGCGCGAGGAGGGCAAGGAGGTGCACGTGGACAAGGTCCGGCAGTACTGGAACCACCCCGGCTTCTCCGGCACCAACGCGCGGATCGTGACCGAGGCGGTGCGGCAGCGGATGGAGCGGGACGGGGGCGACGGGGCAGCGCCCCCGCACGTGGTCTTCGTGACCCACTCCCTGCCGGACTCCATGGACGACACCTCCGGCCCGGGGGACGACGAGGGCAACCTCTACTCGAGCCAGCACGCGGAGCTGGCGGCGGCCATCGCCGCGGAGGCGTCGGCGACCCTCGGCACCGACGTCGAGCACGACCTCACCTACTGCTCCCGGTCGGGTCCACCGAGCCAGCCCTGGCTGGTCCCGGACGTCAACGACCACCTGCGGGCGCTCGCCGAGCGGGGCGTGCGGAGCGTCGTCCTGGCCCCCATCGGCTTCGTCTCCGACCACATGGAGGTCGTCTTCGACCTCGACACCGAGGCCGCCGAGACCGCGCAGGAGCTGGGCCTGGACCTGCTCCGCGTGCCGACCGTGGGCACGGACACCGAGTTCGTCATGGGGTTGGTCGACCTGGTGCTGGAGCGGGCCGCGCAGGCCCGCGGCGAGGACGTCCCGATGCCGACCTGGCCGGGCAGCGACCCGCGCCCGGCGCTCTGCCTGCCCGGGTGCTGCCCCAACCTGCGGGTGGCCCGGCCGGCTGCCTGCGGGAGCGACTGATGGTGGGCACAGGGCCCGGGGACGGGCCGCAGGCCCCCGACCCGACGCAGGTGCCCGCCGACGAGCGGGTGGCGCTGGAGGAGCTGGCCGTCGCCCTGGTCGCCGAGACGGGGGCGCTCATCCGGGACGAGCGGCCGGACGGCCTGGGCGTGGCGCACACCAAGAGCACCGACCTCGACGTGGTCACCGAGATGGACACCCGGGCCGAGTCGCTGCTGCGCGAGCGCCTCGCGACCGCCCGGCCCGGCGACGGCGTGCTCGGGGAGGAGGACGGCCTGACCGCAGGCCGCACCGGGCTGAGCTGGGTGGTGGACCCCATCGACGGCACCGTCAACTACCTCTACGACCTGCCCGCGTATGCCGTGTCCGTCGCCGTCGTGGTCGGTGACCCCACGACGCCCGGCGCCTGGACCCCGGTCGCCGGGGCCGTGATCAACCCGCGCACCGACGAGATCTTCCACGGCCGCGTCGGGGCGGGCTCCCGGGTCACGGCACGTGGCGTGACCCGCGCGCTGTCCGTCGGCGGGCAGACCGAGCTGGAGGGCGCGCTGCTGGCCACCGGGTTCTCCTACGACCGGCAGATCCGTCGCGGGCAGGCGAGCATCGTCGCCGACCTCGTGCCCCGCGTGCGGGACGTGCGCCGGATGGGCGCCGCCGCCCTGGACCTGTGCCACGTCGCGGCCGGGAGGGTGGACGGATACTGGGAGCGGGGGCTGCAGGCGTGGGACCTCGCCGCCGGCCTGCTCATCCTGGCCGAGGCGGGCGGGGTCGCCTCCGGGCAGACTGCCGGGAGCCCGGCGTCGGCGGACCTCGTCGTGGCCGCCAACCCGGTGCTGCAGCCCGTGCTGCGCGGCGAGATCGAGCGGCTGGGCCACCGGCTCTGAGGGCCGCCCGGGAACCCCCTCGCGCGGCCGGGGGTGGATAGGGCATACTCCCGCGCGGCGGACGTGCACCGGCGAGCGGCGACGGGCACAAAATCGGCGGTCTCAGCGTTCAGGGACGACGAGAGACCACGGCAGAGGCAAGAGAGGCGAGATGGCGACCGACTACGACGCACCACGCAAGAACGACGACGAGCTCAACGAGGACTCCATCGAGGAGCTGAAGGCTCGTCGCAACGACAAGTCCTCCGGCAGCGTCGACGTCGACGAGACCGAGCAGGCGGAGGGCTTCGAGCTCCCGGGGGCGGACCTGTCCAACGAGGAGCTGTCGGTGCACGTGCTGCCCCGGCAGCAGGACGAGTTCACCTGCTCGCGCTGCTTCCTCGTGCACCACCGCAGCCAGCTGGCCAAGGAAGTCGGGGGCATGCCGGTGTGCACGGAGTGCGCGGCCTGACCCGCACCCGGTGACGATGACGACCACGACCGTGACCCGGCCCGGACGGGAGGGCGGCTACCCTCGATGACGATGCCGCCCCAGTCCCAGACCGTGCCCGTCGCGCTGCGACGGCTCGACCCCGACCTGCCCGTGCCCACGCAGGCCCGACCCGGCGACGCCGGCGTGGATCTGCACGCGCGCGAGGAGCTCCACCTCGCGCCCGGCGAGCGCGCGCTGGTCGGGACCGGCGTCGCGATCGCCGTGCCCGAGGGCTATGCCGCCTTCGTGCACCCCCGCTCGGGTCTCGCCGCCCGGCACGGTCTGACCATCGTCAACGCGCCCGGCACCGTCGACTCCGGCTACCGGGGGGAGATCCTGGTCAACCTGCTCAACACCGACCCGCGCGAGGGCGTGGACGTGCAGCGGGGGGACCGGATCGCCCAGCTGGTGCTGCAGCAGGTGGCCCGACCGGTGTTCACCGAGGTGGACGACCTCGGTGCGTCCGCCCGCGGGGACGGCGGGCACGGGCATACCGGCATCTCCACACCCGTCCCGGCGCCCGCCGGACCGACCCGGAAGGGCTGAGCCACCAGTGGCACTCTTTGGCCGACGCAAGTCCCAGCGCCTCAGCGACGAGGAGCTCCTCGACCTCGAGGAGGACGAGGCCGCCGCTGTGCGCCCCGACCCCGCCGAGGGCGAGCCCGGCGTCGACCGGGACTGGGTGCGGGCCGAGGACGGCCCCTACGACGTCACCGAGTGGCCGGAGGTGGACGGCCGGATCGACCTCGGCGCCATCCGGATCCCCTCGGTCAAGGGGATGCAGCTGCGGCTGGACGTCGAGCAGTCCTCCGGCCGGGTCATCGGTGCCACGCTCGGGTTCGGGGCCTCGCAGGCACAGGTCCAGGTCTTCGCCGCTCCGCGCAGCGAGGGCATCTGGGACGAGCTGCGGGCCGAGATCGCCCGCGGGCTGGTGGACGCGGGGGGCGCCGCCGAGACCGTCGAGGGGCGGATGGGCAAGGAGCTGCGCGCCCGGATGCCCGGGCGGGCACCCGACGGCCGGGTGGCCTACCAGCCGGCCCGGTTCGTGGGGGTCGACGGTCCACGCTGGTTCCTGCGGGTCGTCGTCGGCGGTCCGGCGGCCTCCGACGACAACCAGGCACGGGGCATCCTGGCCTTCGTGCGCCGCATCGTCATCGACCGGGGCGACGAGCCCCGCCCCCCGCGCGAGGTCCTGACCCTCACCCCGCCCCGGGGCTTCGCCGAGGCGATGGCCAAGGAGGCCGAGGCGCGGCGTGAGCAGCAGGCCCAGGCCCGGCAGCAGGCGGCGGCCGACGCCGTGCGCCGGGCTCCGTCCGCGGCCGGGTCCACGGACGCCACCGCGGTCGCGGGCGTGGGTCTCACCGCGCCGGGCGAGGGTGAGCAGCCCCCTGCCGACCGGCCGCTGCCCGAGCCGGCTCCGACGGACGCGCCGAAGGCACCCCGCAACCCCGACTTCACATGAGCTCGCCGGACCCGCGACCAGAGGCGGCAGGCGCCGCCTCGGCGAGCGCCGAGGAGACGGTCGAGCAGGTCATCCGGAGGCGGATCAGCGACGCCCTCGGCGGCTGGTACGGCTCGCTCGAGACGGCCCTGCCCACCGTGGCCTTCGTCGCGACCTGGCTGATCGCCGACGCCGTGCGGCCGGCGGTCGTCGCCGCGGCCGGCCTGCTCGTGGTGCTGACGGTGGTCCGCGGCTTCGTCGGTGGCTCCTGGCGCTTCCTCGGGTCGGCCATCTTCGCCACGGCGATCGCGGCCTTCTTCGCGCTGCGCTCGGGCCAGGCCGAGGACGCCTTCCTCCCGGGCATCCTCGTCAGCGGTGCCTACGGCATCGGCGCGCTGGTCTCGATCCTGGCCCGCTGGCCGCTGGTGGGCTTCATCGTGGCGATCGGGGACCCGGACTTCGCCGAGCGTCCCAGCGCCTGGCGACGCGACCGCGGCCTGGTGGCGGTCTGCGCGCGGCTCACCTGGGTGCTCGTCGCCCTCTTCGCGCTGCGGGTGGCGATCATGCTGCCCCTCTACCTCGCCGGTGAGGTGGCCTGGCTGGGTGTGGCCAAGATCGCCCTCAGCTGGCCGGCCTACCTGCTCGCCGTCGTCGTCATGGGCTGGATGCTCGCGACCGGGCGCACCGCCCCGGAGCCCCAGGACGCGTCGAGCGGCACGTCGGCGATCGACCCGTCCAGGAACCACTGAGGTGGCCTCGGCCGCCGACCCCGACCTCCCTGCCGCGGGCGACGAGCTCGACCTCACCGTCGGCCCGGTCGCCCACGGCGGGCACTGCGTGGCTCGGGTCGGGGACGCCGCGGACGGTCTCGTCGTCTTCGTCCGGCACGCGCTCCCGGGCGAGTGGGTGCGGGCCAGGGTCACCGGGAGCGGAGGTGGCGGCCGGTTCCTGCGGGCCGACGCCGTCCAGGTGCTCCGGGCCTCCCGGGACCGCGTGCACCCGCCGTGCCCCTTCTCCGGGCCGGGCCGGTGCGGCGGCTGCGACTGGCAGCACGCGGAGCTGGGGGCGCAGCGCCGGCTCAAGGCGCAGGTCGTCACCGAGCAGCTGGTCCGGGTCGGCGGCCTGACCACCGACGAGGTCGCCGGCCTGGCCGGTCCGACCGGGTTGGAGTGCGAGCCCGTGCCGGGCGACGAGGACGGGCTGCGGTGGCGCACCCGGGTGGAGGTGGCCGTCGGCGGCACGGCGTCGGCCGGGTCCGGCGGGCCCGTGGTCGCGGGGTTGCGGGCGCACCGCTCGCACCACCTCGTCGGCGTCGACGACTGCCGCATCGCCCACCCGGGCGTGACCGGGACGGGCGTCTTCACCGACCCCGGCGCCGTGCTGCATGGTCGCGGCGAGGGCGGCGTGCCGGTGACCGGGATCGACGTGGTCGCGCCGTCCGTCGGCGAGCCGGTCCTCGTGCCGCTCGCGGCGCCGCCGGAGCGTCCCCGTCGCGGGCGGCGGGGTCGTGGCCGCGGGAGTGCCCGGCGCGGTGGTGGGCGTCCTGTCCCCGCACCCACCCGTGCCGTGCCGGAGGTGACCGAGCGCGTCGGCCGCCACGAGTTCACCCTCTCGGCCCGCGGCTTCTGGCAGGTCCACCCCGGGGCCGCCACGACGTTCACCGAGCAGGTCCTGGACTGGCTGGACCCGCAGCCGGGGGAGTCCGCCCTGGACCTGTATGCCGGTGTCGGGCTGTTCGCCGTCCCGCTCGCCGAGGCGGTGGGGAAGTCCGGCTCGGTGCTCGCCGTCGAGGCCGACCCGGAGGCGAGCCGGTCCGCGCGGCGCCATCTGTCGGCATACCCCTGGGCCGGTGCCGTGGCCGAGCCGACCGAGACCGCGGTCACGCGGCTCGCGGAGTCCGGTGAGCGGGTCGACGTCGTGGTCCTCGACCCGCCCCGCACCGGGGCCGGGGCCGCCGTGATGGACGGGCTGGCGGCGGTGCGACCCCGCGCCGTGGTCTACGTCGCCTGCGACCCGGCGGCGCTGGCCCGGGACGTGGCCGTGGCCCGTGGCCACGGGATGCGGCTCACCGCCCTGCGCGTCCTCGACGCCTTCCCGATGACCCACCACGTGGAGTGCCTGGCGTTGCTGCGCCCGGGCGACCCGCACTGAGCGAGCGAGGAGCACGACGTGCCCGACCTGGACCAGCAGCTCGAGTTCGGCATCTTCCCGACGCCGGACGCCCGCCGCATCCCCGACCTGCTCTCGCTGGTGAGCCTGGCCGAGGTCGAGGGCATCGACCTGGTCTCGGTGCAGGACCACCCCTACCAGGACGCCTTCCTCGACACCTGGACCCTGCTCTCGGTGCTGGGGGCGCGCACCACCACGATCCGGCTGGCCCCCAACGTGGCCAGCCTGCCGCTGCGGCCGCCGGTGCTGCTGGCGAAGGCGGCGGCATCGCTGGACCTGCTGACCGACGGCAGGGTCGAGCTCGGACTCGGCGCGGGCGCCTTCTGGGACGCCATCGTCGCCGCGGGCGGGCCGCGCCGCACGCCCGGTGAGGCGGTCGGCGCGCTGGCGGAGGCGGTCGAGCTGATCAAGGCCTTCTGGGCCGGCGGCACGCTCCGGTTCGAGGGGGAGCACTACCGGGCCACCGGGCTGCACGCCGGGCCGGTCCCGGCGCACGACATCCCGATCTGGCTCGGTGCCTACAAGCCGAGAATGCTGCGGCTGACCGGACGGCTCGCGGACGGCTGGGTCCCGAGCATGGGGTATGCCGACCCGCCCGCCCTTCCCGGGCTCGCCGCGGTCGTCGACGAGGCGGCGCTGGAGGCCGGTCGCCCGCCCGCCGCGGTGCGCCGGATCTACAACGTCTTCGGGTCGTTCGGGACCGGGAGCGGCTTCCTCCGGGGCCGCCCGCAGGACTGGGCCGAGCAGCTCGCGGAGCTGACCCTGGACGTCGGCATGAGCTGCTACGTCCTCGGCACCGACGACCCGGACACGGTGCGCCGGTATGCCGCCGAGGTCGCCCCCGCGACCCGCGAGCTGGTGGAGGCCGAGCGGGCCCGGCGCGCGGCGGGCGACGACCGTGGTGCCGCCGCCACCCCGCCCGACCCCGCGGAGCGGGACCCGGGCGGTCCGGTCGTGACCGGGGGCGGGGCCGGAGCGCCGCGCGGTGCCGGCGGCGGGCATACCGTCACCGCGACACCGGACGACGGGACCCGGCTCTCGCCGTCCATGCCGTGGGACGAGCCCGCGCGGCCCAGCGTCGCGGCGGGGGAGCCCGGTGGACACCCGGAGCAGGCGCAGCACCTGGTCGACATCCACGACGGGCTGCGCTCGGAGCTGGCCCAGGTGCGGGACGTGCTCGAGCAGGTGCGGCGGGGTCACGTCACGGTCGGGTCGGCGCGCTCGGTCGTCAACACCATGACGATGCGGCAGAACAACTGGACGCTGGGGGCCTACTGCGAGTCCTACTGCCGGATCGTCACCGGGCACCACACCCTGGAGGACCGCAGCGTCTTTCCGCACCTGCGGCGCAGCGAGCCCGGGCTGGGGCCGGTGCTGGACCGGCTGGAGGAGGAGCACGTCGTCATCCACGACGTGCTGGAGCAGTTCGACCGCGCGCTGGTGCGGCTGGTCAGCGAGGACGGCACCGGCCGCGCCGGGCAGGAGGTGCTCGAGGAGGTGCAGCGGTCGGTCGACCTGCTCACCGACACCCTCCTGTCGCACCTGGCCTACGAGGAGCGGGAGCTGATCGGACCGCTCAGCCGCAACGGGCTGAGCTGATCGTCGAGGCGCTCCCGCACGGGCAGGCAAGCCTCACCTGACGCCACGGCCAGGTTGCGGCAGGATGGGCAGCAGCAGGGTGCGTCGCGGTTGCGGCGGGCACCCTCGGTGAGATATCTTGATGTCAAGATAAATAGCCAGTGAGCGAAGGAGCGACCCACGTTGAGCACCAATCCGAACAGCTTCGATGCCCAGGGCACGCTGGAGGTGGGCGACGCCAGCTACCAGATCTACCGGATCGGTGGGCTCGAGGGGGCCGATGACCTTCCCTACTCGCTCAAGGTGCTGCTGGAGAACCTGCTGCGCACCGAGGACGGCGCGAACATCACCGCGGACCACATCACCGCGCTCGCGGGGTGGGACGCCGACGCCGAGCCGGACACCGAGATCCAGTTCACGCCGGCCCGCGTCATCATGCAGGACTTCACCGGGGTCCCGTGCATCGTGGACCTCGCCACCATGCGTGAGGCGATGGGTGACCTCGGCGGGGACCCGACGAGGATCAACCCGCTGGCCCCGGCCGAGCTGGTCATCGACCACTCGGTCATCATCGACGTCTTCGGTCGCCCGGACGCCTTCGAGCGCAACGTGGAGATCGAGTACGAGCGCAACGAGGAGCGCTACCAGTTCCTGCGCTGGGGCCAGACCGCCTTCGAGGACTTCAAGGTCGTGCCCCCGGGCACCGGCATCGTGCACCAGGTCAACATCGAGCACCTGGCCCGCACGGTCATGACCCGGCCGTCCGCGGACGACGCCGACGTGACCCTCGCCTACCCCGACACCTGTGTCGGCACCGACAGCCACACCACGATGGTCAACGGCCTCGGCGTGCTCGGCTGGGGCGTGGGTGGCATCGAGGCGGAGGCCGCGATGCTCGGTCAGCCGGTCTCCATGCTCATCCCGCGCGTCGTCGGGTTCAAGCTCACCGGCGCGGTGGCCCCCGGAGCCACCGCCACCGACGTCGTGCTCACCATCACCGAGATGCTCCGCGAGCACGGCGTGGTCGGCAAGTTCGTCGAGTTCTACGGCGAGGGCGTCACCCAGGTGCCGCTGGCCAACCGCGCCACCATCGGCAACATGAGCCCGGAGTTCGGCTCGACCTGCGCGATCTTCCCGATCGACGACGTGACCCTCGACTACCTGCGGCTCACCGGTCGTCCCGACGAGCAGGTCGCGCTCGTCGAGGCCTACGCCAAGGAGCAGGGCATGTGGGCCGACCCCGACAACGAGGCCCGCTACAGCGAGTACCTCGAGCTGGACCTGTCCACGGTCGTCCCCTCCATCGCCGGCCCCAAGCGCCCGCAGGACCGCATCGAGGTGTCCCGCGCCAAGGAGCAGTTCTGCAGCGACCTGGAGAACTACGCCGAGCAGACCTCGCTCACCGCGGTGGACCACGAGCTCGAGGACACCTTCCCGGCCTCGGACGCGCCCTCGCACGACGCCAGTGACGCCTCCGACGAGGCGTCCCGTCCGGTGCGCTCGGGACGGGCCAAGGACGGCTCGACCCGGCGGGCCTCGAACCCGGTCGAGGTGACGATGGACGGCGAGACCTTCGAGATCGACCACGGCATCGTGGCCATCGCCTCGATCACGTCCTGCACCAACACGTCCAACCCGTCGGTGATGATGGCCGCGGCGATGCTGGCCAAGAACGCGGTGGAGAAGGGGCTGACCGTTGCGCCCTGGGTCAAGACGTCGATGGCCCCGGGCTCCAAGGTCGTGACCGGCTACTTCGACAAGGCCGGGATGTGGCCCTTCCTGGAGGAGCTGGGCTTCCACCTGGTCGGCTACGGCTGCACCACCTGCATCGGCAACTCCGGCCCGCTGGTCGAGGAGATCAGCACCGCCATCAACGACAACGACCTGGCGGTCACGTCGGTGCTCTCCGGCAACCGCAACTTCGAGGGCCGGATCAACCCGGACGTGAAGATGAACTACCTCGCCTCCCCGCCGCTGGTCATCGCCTACGCCCTCGCCGGGACGATGGACTTCGACTTCGACGCCGAGCCGCTGGGAGTCGACAGCGACGGCAACGACGTCTTCCTGCGGGACATCTGGCCCGCCCCGGAGGACGTCGAGGCGACCATCGCCTCCTCGATCAGCCGCGACATGTTCACCGAGGACTACAGCGACGTCTTCGCCGGTGACGAGCGCTGGCAGGGCCTGGACACCCCGGACGGCAACACCTTCGAGTGGGCCGGCGAGTCGACCTACGTCCGCAAGCCGCCGTACTTCGAGGGCATGGGTGCCGAGCCGGAGCAGGTGCAGGACATCTCCGGCGCGCGCGTCCTGGCGCTGCTGGGTGACTCGGTCACGACCGACCACATCAGCCCGGCCGGGTCGATCAAGGCGGACAGCCCCGCGGGCACCTACCTGTCCGAGCACGGCATCGAGCGCAAGGACTTCAACTCCTACGGCAGCCGTCGTGGCAACCACGAGGTGATGATCCGTGGCACCTTCGCCAACATCCGGTTGAAGAACCAGCTGCTGGACGGCGTGGAGGGCGGCTTCACCCGTGACTTCACCAACGGCGGCGAGCAGGCGACCATCTACGACGCGGCGCAGGCGTATGCCGAGGCCGGCACCCCGCTGGTGGTCCTCGCGGGCAAGGAGTACGGCTCCGGGTCCTCGCGCGACTGGGCGGCCAAGGGCACCCGGCTGCTGGGCGTGAAGGCGGTCATCGCCGAGTCCTACGAGCGGATCCACCGCTCCAACCTCATCGGTATGGGTGTGCTGCCGCTGCAGTTCCCCGAGGGTGAGACCGCCGAGAGCCTGGGTCTGGACGGCACCGAGACCTTCGACATCTCCGGCGTGACCGGGCTCAACGACGGGTCCACGCCGAAGACGGTCAGGGTGAGCGCCGCCCGCGACGGTGGCGAGCCGGTGGAGTTCGACGCGGTCGTCCGCATCGACACGCCGGGAGAGGCCGACTACTACCGCAACGACGGCATCCTGCAGTACGTCCTGCGGTCGCTGGTGACCGCCTGAGGTCAGAGCTCGCCGGTGCGGAGCAGCTCGCGGACGTGGTCCGCCTGCCGCATCGCGAGCGCCACGATGGTGAGCGTCGGGTTCGCGGCGCCCCCGGTGGTCATCACCGACCCGTCGGCGACGAACAGGTTGGGCACGTCGTGCGCCTGGCCCCACTCGTTGAGCGGGCCGTCGGCGGCGTCCGCCGCCATCCGGCAGGTGCCCAGGTTGTGGGTCGCCGGGTAGGGCGGCGTGTGGTGCACGCCGACGGCCCCGGCGGCACGGTAGACCGTGTCCGCGGCGCGGTAGGCGTGCCGCCGCATGGCGATGTCGTTGGGGTGGTCGTCGAAGTGGACGTGCGGGGCCGGTAGGCCCCACTGGTCCGTGACGTCGGGGTCCAGCGTGATCCGGTTGGACTCCTGCGGCATGTCCTCACCGACCAGCCACATGCCCGCCGTGTTGGCGTAGGCGTCCATCAGCCGGGTGAACTCGCGGCCCCAGCTGCCCGGTTCGATGAAGCTGGCGAGGAAGGCGGGGCCCAGCGAGAGGGTCTCCATGTAGTAGCCACCGACGAACCCTCGCGAGGGGTCGTGCACCGCCTCGTCCGCGATGATGCCCGCCATGGTCTCGCCGCGGTACATCCGCACCGGCTGCTCGAAGCGCGCGTAGGCGGACCCGGTCAGGTGCCGCATGTAGTTGCGGCCGACCTGGCCGGAGGAGTTGGCCAGCCCGTCCGGGTGCGAGGGCGAGTCGCTCATGAGGAGCAGTCTCGGCGTCTCGATCGAGTTGCCGGCGACGCACACGGCGCGCGCCGCCTGCCGGTGCAGGTTGCCGTCGGCGTCGAGGTACTCCACCGCGTCGGCCCGTCCGTCGGAGCCGTGGGTGATCCCCACCGCCTGGCAGAGCGGGCGCAGCTCGGCGTTCCCGGACTCCAGGGCGCGGGGGATCTCCCGGACGAGGGTCGACCACTTGGCGCCGGACTTGTCGCCCTGGAAGTTGAAGCCGTCCTGCACCGTGGCGGGGCGGCCGTCGTAGGGCTCGGCGTTGGTGGCGTAGGGGCCGGTCGCGTAGTACCTGTAGCCGGCGCGCTCGGCGCCGTTCGCGAAGACCGTGTAGTTGTTGTTCGCCGGCATCGGCGGCCGGCCGTGCCGGTGCGAGGAGCCCATCGCCTTCTCCGCCCGGTCGTACCACGGCTCCAGGTCCTCGAGCGTGATCGGCCAGTCCAGCAGGTTCGCACCCTCGACCTCGCCGTAGGTGCTCCGGGCGGCGAACTCGTGGGCCATGAACCGCGGGGTCGCGCCGGCCCAGTGGGTGGTCGTGCCGCCCACCGCCTTGACGATCCAGGCCGGCAGGTTGGGGAAGTCCCGCGCGACGCGGTAGGAGCCGGAGGTCGTGCGCATGTCCAGCCAGGCCATCTGGTTGAAGGCGGGCCACTCGTCGTTCGTGTAGTCGTCCGCGGTCAGGTAGGGACCGGCCTCGAGGACGACGACCTTGACCCCCTCGGTCGCCAGGTCGTGGGCGACGGTGCCACCGCCGGCCCCCGAGCCGATGACGACGACGACCGGCTCGTCCAGCGGGATGGGGTTTCCGTGCGTGCTCATCGCTGCTCCTCCACGTCGCGCAGTTCGGTTCGGGGCTCACCGTCGTACTCGGTGATCCGCGCCTCGGGCAGCCAGTCCAGGTCGTCGAAACCCCGGTGCAGGTAGCCGCCCTGGTCGAAGCTCGGCCCTTCGTAGCCGAGGAGCTCCCACACCTCGCGGTCGTCGTACAGCGCGACCACCGCCACCCCGCGGATCTGTCGGAAGTAGGGCTCGTCGGCGTACTCCCGCAGCAGCAGCGTCGCCGTCTCGTCGGAGGCCCCGAGGAAGTCGCCGTCGCTGATCGTGTCGAGCATGTCCAGGTCGGGACCCAGGGTGGCGGCCAGACGCCGGTCGTCCGCGGTCGCCTCGACCACGGCGTCCGCGGTGCGCTCGTAGGGGCCGTCGGGGAAGCTGTCGTGCGGATAGGCCAGCCGGAGCACGCGCACCAGGATCTGGCGTTGACGTGGGGTGAGCGTGGCCGGGCCGCCCCGGAGCGCGGAGCTGGTGTCCCGCTTGATCGTCGCCGAGTCCTTGTCCGCCATGTCGTGGCCCTCCTCGTGCCCGCCGCACCGCGTCGTGCGACGGCACCACGCTAGGTCCGCCCCGGCGGCGACGGCTACCGACGTTCTCAGTCGGTGAGAACGTCGGTGTCGACCCGGCGGAAGTACGCGGCGATGTCCCCCGAGGCCACCCGCAGCCGGTGCTCGACCCGCAGGTCGGGGCCGTCGAAACGACGGGCGTCGGCGGAGACGGCGACGCACCCGAGCAGGCCGCCGTCCGGTCGTCGGACCGCCACGGCGGCGCAGCTGCTGCCCGGGAGGAACTCCTCGAACTCCCACGCGACGCCGCGCCGGGTGACCCTGGCCAGGTGGGCGTCGAGCACGCCCGGGTCGGTGATCGTCCGGGGCGTCAGCCCGGGCAGCCCGTAGCGCGCCAGCTCGACCTGGCGCTCGGTGTCGTCCAGGTCGGCCAGCAGGATCTTGCCGAAGGCGGTCGCGTGCGGTGCCTGGTGGAAGCCGAAGGTCATCGGCTCCAGCCGAGGGCACTCGGGCGAGTCGGCGACGAAGATGAGCGCCAGGGTGGCGCCCCGCCGCACGGTGAGGTACGCCGCGCACCCGGTGGCGTGGTGCAGGTCGACGATCCGCTGCCGTACCTGGGCGGACAGGCCGATCTGCCGGTGCAGGGCCAGGCCCAGACGGTGCGGCTTGTAGCCGAGCTCGTAGCGCCCCTCGCGGCGCAGGTGGACCAGGTAGTCCCGAGCCACCAGGTCACCGGCCAGCCGGTACACCGTGGACAGCGGCAGGTCGAGGTCGTCCGCGAGCTCACGGGCCGAGGCACCGCCGCGGTCGGCCACCGACTCCAACAGGTCGAAGGTGCGCTCCACGGTGCGCGCACCGGTGTGCGACGTGCTCACCGTCCCATCATCGGCAGCGGCGGCGCTTGACGTCCACCCGGGAGCCCCCCACGATCGGGCCATGTACTTCATCGTGGTCAAGTTCCCCGTCAAGCCCGAGTCCGCCGAGCGCTGGTCCGAGATCGTCGCCGACTACACCGCGGCCTGCCGCGCCGAGGAGGGCAACATCTCCTTCGAGTGGTCGCGCAGCCTGGAGGACCCGCTGCAGTACGTGCTCGTCGAGGCCTTCACCGACGACGGGGCCGCCGCCCACGTGGCCAGTCCTCACTTCTCCCAGGGCATCGAGGCGATGCGCCCGCACCTCACCGCCACGCCGCAGATCGTCTCCCGCCAGGTCGACGGCGACGGGTGGGAGCCGATGGGGGAGCTGCAGATCGACTGACCGACGGGGCTGCCCCGGTCACTGCGTGGCGGTGGGCTCCGCGACCTCGACGGTGCGCGACACCGGCTGGACGAGCACGAACCGCTCGTCCGCCCGGAAGCTGACGAACGGGCAGTCGGACCCGATCTCCGGGAGTGTCTGGACGACGTAGGGGGACTCCGCGGTGCCGTCTCCTGCCCCGAGCAGGACGGGTATGCCTCCGGCCGGTTGGGCCGGCGAGGCGTCGGGGTCCGCCGTCGCACGGCACGAGGCGAGGCCCACCGCGTCCCAGAACTCCGCCCCGTCCTCGGTCGCGGACAGCCACCCGACGACGGAGGTCGAGGGGGACGCCCCGCCCGCGGCCGGCGCGTCCTCCTCCGCCCCCGTGGCCGCGGCCAGGATGAGCTGGAAGAGGAGCGCGCTGACCAGCGCCATACCCGCCGTGACGTAGGTCGTCGACGTGAGCGACCGGGTGGCCTTCACCCGGTGGTAGCGCTCCATCTCCATCATGGTGGCGGTGAGCTGGTGGGCCTGACGCTGCTCCTCGACGAGGGTGTCCCGGGCGCGCGAGAGGGCCGCCCGGGCACCGCCTCCCGCGGTCCCCGGGGTCTGCTGCTGGGCGAGGATGGCCGCGTCCAGGTGGCCGAGGTCGGCGCGGTACGTCTTCAGCCGGGTCACCAGCTCGGCCTCGGGCCGCTCCTGCGGTGGCTCGTCCCGGAAGGCCAACCACCAGGACGAGCGGAGCGCCTTCCTCGTCTCGTCCGTGAGCTCCTCGATGGAGACCACCTCGGGTTTGAAGACGTCCGCCACCCTCCAGGCCACCTCGCCGAGCGCGGCGATGCCGGTCACGCCGAACACGCCGGCGAGGAGCAGCAGCGGCACCGGCGCGTCCGCCAGCTCTGAGCGGGCGCCGAGCGTCCCGGCGCCGAAGAGGAAGGTCGCCACCGTCGCGACGACGATGACCAGCCACTTGGCGCTGTTGCGGACCGAGGCGATGGCCTCGTCCCAGGTGTCGACGACGGGGTCGAGGACGTCCAGCGACGACCCGGATCCGAGCTCAGCGGCCACGGCCGTGCTGGATGGCGGCGGTGGGTGAGGCGACCTTCCACAGGTCCGGTGGCGGATCGGCCGACGTCCCGCCGCCGGCCTGCGGGGTGCCCGGGAGGTCCTGCCGCATCACGTGCCAGTGAGGCTCTGCGTCACGCCAGATCCAGACGACGCCGTCCTCGACGTGGACGCGGATCGGTGGGGGGTCTCCCGCAGGAGGATTCCGGGGTTGTCGCTCGCTGCTCACGGGCACTCCTCTCGTGCTGGCGACATCGTCCTCCTCACCTGCGGACTCGGCAAGGGTGCACTGCCCCCCGCGTCAGGTCAGCTGAGGTCCTGCCTGGCTCGGCGCTGCACCGGCTTGCCCGCCGCCCGGCCGACGGCCGCGGCATGGTCGGGTACCGGCAGCTGCAGCCGCCGGTCCGTCCGCTGGTATCCCGTCGACGCGGGGCGGTCGGGCATCGTCAGCTCGGACTGCTCGACCTCCTCGTAGGGGATCGTGGAGAGCAGGTGGGCGATCATGTTGATCCGGGCCGAGCGCTTGTCGTCGGACGGGACGACGTTCCACCGCGCCTCCGGGAGGTCCGTGTGGACGAACATCTCGTCCTTGGCCCGGCTGTAGTCCTCCCAGCGGGTGAGGGACTCCAGGTCCGTGGGGGACAGCTTCCACCGGCGCATCGGGTCCTCCATCCGCGAGCGGAAGCGGCGGACCTGCTCGTCGTCGGAGACGGAGAACCAGTACTTGCGCAGCAGGATGCCGTCGTCCATGAGCATCCGCTCGAAGATCGGGGTCTGCTGCAGCCAGCGTCGGTGCTCCTCCGGCGTGCAGTAGCCCATGACCCGCTCCACCCCGCCGCGGTTGTACCAGGACCGGTCGAAGAGCCGGATCTCGCCGGCGGCGGGCAGGTGCTCGACGTAGCGCTGGAAGTACCACTGCGTCTTCTGCCGCTCGGTCGGCGTGGGCAGCGCCACGATCTGCGCCTGCCTGGGGGAGAGGTACTCCGTGACGCGCTTGATCGCGCCACCCTTCCCCGCGGCGTCCCGGCCCTCGAAGACCACCACCAGGCGATGGCCGGTCTCCTTGATCCAGGTCTGCATCTCGACCAGCTGCTCCTGCAGACGGAGCAGCTCGTCCTCGTAGATCTTCTTGTTCAGCCGGGGGACCTTCGTCGAGTCCGGCGCCGTGGCCCCGGCGTCGGCTCCATCGCGTGTCGCCATCGGCACATCGTGCCAGCAGGTGCGGCCCGAGGGGAAGGCTTGCGCCTCGCTCAGCTCTCCAGCGGCTGGTGGTGGTCGCGCCCGGCGACGCCGCGCCGCCAGTAGCCGTCCACCTGCACGGCGCTGGGGGCGAGGGCCTCGCCACCGATCCCGAGCTCGGCCGCGGTCCGGCGGACCTGCACCATGGCGCCCGCCTCCCCGGCCGCCCAGACGTAGTCGCCGGGGGCCGGTGGCAGGGCCTGCAACGCCTGCGCCAGGGTGTCCGCCGCCTCGTCCATCAGCCAGGTCACCCGGGCACCGTCGCGCGGGGGGAGCGGCACGATGCCGGTGGCGTCGGGCACCTGGATCACCACCTCGAGGGGTATGCCCTCCGGCGCCTCCTCGAGCCAGCGGCCGATGGCCGGGATCGCGGTCTCGTCGGCGAGGCAGACGTAGCGCCGGGCGTCCCGCGGCTCGGTCATCGACCCCCGCGGGCCCAGCAGGCCCACCGTGTCGCCGGGGGAGGCCTGGCTCGCCCACGTGCTGGCCGGTCCCGTGCCGTGCACGACGAAGTCGATGCTCACCCGCTGGGCGGCGGTCGCGTCCTCGCCCTCGTCGTCCCCGTCGCTGGTCGCCCGCACCGTGTAGTCGCGCGTCACCGGCCGCTGCGCCCCCTCCGGGAGCTGGGGGCGGTCGTCCACCACGGTCGGCAGCGTGAGCTGACCGGTCTCCGGGTGCGGGAAGGCGACCTTGACGTGGTCGCCGACGGCCAGGCGCACCCAGGGGATCGGTGGGGTGCCGTGCTCCAGCGCGAGCGTGATCCGCCGCATCCGCTCGCCCAGGTGCTCGACGGCACTGACGGTGGCGCGCCGGACGTGCAGCGGGTGCAGCTGGCGGTCGCGCTGCAGGGTGGCGGTGGTCATGGCGCAGGTCCGATCGTCAAATAGGGAAGAGGTGCGTGCTCATAATAGAGGAGGCGTGCCCCACCCGGCACCGGACCAGGAGTCGTACACTTGTTCGCATGCATGGTGGACCTCCGGGCTGGCCCGACCGGGTGCCCCCGGCCGGCGTGGCCGGCTGGGAGCAGGCTGCCGTCGCGTGGCTGCTGGACCAGTGCCCGGCCGACTACCGGGCCTACTCCGCGTGGCGCCGCCACCCGGCGGCGCTGGCCTGGATGGCGACCCGGCACCTGGAGGCACAGCTGGAGGCGATGCGGGGGGCGTGGCGGGACGTGCGTCCCGAGCTCGGGCCGGCGCTGCCGCCCGGGAGCATCGGCGACGTGCTGGAGTCGTTGGCGCGCGAGGGTCTGCGGCTGCGCGCCAACCACCGGGCGGCCGGCCTGCTGCTGGAGGCGTTGCGGCTCCGCGCGCCGATCGGTCCGGGATGAGATCGGCGGTCTCCGCGCGGTGGCGTGGCAGCACAGCAGCACTACCGTGTCCGTATGCCGCACCCGTTCCAGCAGCTCGATGTCTTCTCCAGCCGCCTCGGCGACGGCAACCCGTTGGCCGTCGTCCTCGGTGCGGACGACCTCACCGGCGAGGCGATGCAGCGCTTCGCGGCCTGGACCAACCTGTCGGAGACGACCTTCCTGCTGACCCCGAGCCGCGAGGAGGCCGACTACCGGGTGCGCATCTTCACCGCGGTCGAGGAGTTGTCGTTCGCTGGGCACCCGACGCTCGGCAGCTGCCGGGCATGGCTGAACGCGGGCGGCATGCCGCAGGGTCCGGAGGTGGTGCAGGAGTGCGGGGTCGGGCTGGTGCGGCTGCGCCGGGGCGACGACAGCGACCTGGTCTCGTTCGCGGCGCCGCCGCTGCGCCGCTCCGGGCCGGTCGACCCGGAGCTGGCTCGACGGGTGGAGTCGGTCCTCGGTGGCCCGCCGGTCTCGCTGGCCTGGGGTGACAACGGACCGGGCTGGGTGGTCGCCGAGCTGGAGAGCGGCGCCGCGGTGCGCGAGCTGGTCCCGGTCTTCACGGCGGGGGAGCCGATCGAGCTGGGAGTCTTCGGCCGGGACGAGCAGGGGTATGAGGTGCGCGCCTTCTTCCGCGGTCCGACGGGCCAGTGCGAGGACCCGGTCACCGGCAGCCTGAACGCCGCGATCGCGACGATCCTCGCCGCGCGGGGCGAGCTGCTCCCGGGGCAGCGCTACACCGCGACCCAGGGCACGGCGCTCGGGCGACGCGGGCAGGTGGAGGTGGTGCGCGAGGACGACACCCTGTGGGTCGGCGGCCGGGTGGTCAGCGCGATCAGCGGCCAGGTGGACCTCGGCTCCCGGTGACGCTCCGCGGGAGAGGCGAGCGACCCACCTGGATCCGCAGCAGGAGGCGATGCGGCTCCGTGCGCCGATCGCCTGAGCTCACCGGCCGGTGAGCCGCCAGGTGAGCAGCTCGCCGAAGGCCGTGACGTCACCGGCCAGTCCGAACAGCTCGGTGCGGTCGATCAGCACCTGGTAGTCGTCCGGTGGGGCGGCTCCAGGCCCGTCCGGGCCGCCGGAGGACGGTGCCGTGGCTCCCAGCACAACCGGCAGGCCGCTGCCCCGGAGGACGGGCACCAGGTCGCGGGTCACCTCGTCCTGGCGCAGCATCCGCAGCGGCACCGGGAGCTCCGCGACCATCCGGCGCCAGGCGCGGCGCTGCCCGACGACGCTGTGCGAGGTCTCGAAGAGGGGACAGCGCGGGCCGCCGGTCCTCCGGTTCGCCGCGTGCTCCAGCTCGGCGAACGGACCGGTGGAGACGGCGTAGACCCCGATGGCGAGTCGGACGGGTGCGGCCACCACCTCAGCGTAGGCGGACTCTCCGTCCACTGACAGCCTCGATGTCATCTGGCAGCCCCCTCGAGCAGGCTGACAGGTGACGAACCGGCTGGCAGTCGGACATCGGTCAGGCCAGGTCGTGGTCCGCGAGGCGTTGGCGCAGCGCCTCCTCGAAGCGCGCGACGTCGCCCCCCAGCTCGTCCAGCTCCGCACGGTCGAGCAGCACGGTATGCCCGGTCGCGGTGTCGCTGCCGGTGCCGGTGTCGGCGGCGTCACCGGTGGTCCCGGCGAGCAGCACCACCGGAGCACCGGCCTGCTCGACCGCGGCCTCCTGCTCTGAGGTGAGCTCGTTGAGGTGCCGCAGCTCGATCGTGGCGTCCATCCTGGCCGCCATCTGGTCCCACGCCTTCTTGCGCCGGACCGGCGAGTGCGTGATGTCGCACAGCGAGCAGTGCGCCGTCCCCCGGATCTTCCCCCACGCGTAGGCGGCCTCACCGAGCACGCCCCCTTGGCGTCGTAGACGCCGATGATCGTGGGACGTCGTCGCGTGCTCATACCCACCAGCCTAATGGGGGTGCAGGTCTCACTCTCGACTCGTGCGGGTTGGTGGGAGGCTTGTGGCCGAGCCGTCGGCC
>NZ_VSLG01000019.1 GCF_008919445.1 Serinicoccus kebangsaanensis
GGCCGCGTCCGCGCCCGACGTACACGCCGGGAACGATCACGGTGACCGCGCTACACCACTATGCGGGACTCAACTGGGCACCGATCCTGAGGTCAATAGAACTAGTAGCCGCGAGTCGGTCGCACGAGACTTGAGTGGTTTCGCGGAACGTGCGTGAGCAACCGTCGGGGACCTGTGGATCGGTGTGTCACGCGAGGCACCGCAGAGTTGGCTCATGCAGCCTAAAGCCAGCGAGATCGCCTACGAACGTTGGCTCATCGCACCGAGGGTGAGGCGCTGACCCTCACTAGGCCGCCCTCGACGTCGGCATCACGGTTACGGCGTGACATTGAAGAGGTCGCGGGACAGTTTCTCGCTCAAGGGAGATGTGCGGCGGAGACCGTCGAGTTCCCAGCGTCCGGGTTGACGCCCACGACGCAGGTGAAACAGGCACAGGCTGAGCATCAGCGCCCACCAGTCGATCAGGACCATCCGCCATTCCTGATCATTGAGCGCGGCTACCTGGTCGTAGGCCAGCAGCACGTCATCGTGACGACTGCGCCACACCAACATCGCCTCGGTGATGCGACGGTCGACTGTGGCTAGCTCGAGGTCCAGCACGCCCGTGAGGCGCCCACTGGACCACAGAAGGTTGTGACCTACGAGGTCACCATGAACCAGAGTTCGCGGGGACGCGTCCCAGTCCACGTCCTGTGCCCCAGACAGGACCTGGTCCAAGCGCCTCAGCAGCCACCCTCGATCCTGCTCGTCGGCGCACTCGGCGAGAACCTGTGCGGCATCGGCCTCGACCAGCACAGCGAGATGGTCGAACCGATGAGGCTGAGGACCGACTTCCTGGGCCAGATCGCCAAGCTCCCCCCAGCGGGCGAGCAGGTTCGCATGTTGGGTCGGGCTCACCTGGGCCGCCGTGCCCGGCAGCCATTCTTCGAGCGTCCACCACGCGCCGCCAGATCGGAGAGGTTGGCCGACTGGAGCGGCCACCGGCCAACCGGCCCGGTGCACCCGAGCCCGCGTCTGGACCTGCCAGTCGATCGCCTCGCGCTGCATGGCCGGACCCAGTTCGAGAACATCGAGGTACTGCCGCAGCACCAGAGCATGGCCTCCCCGTGAGACGAGCCAGTTCGTGCTGGACCGACCACCCAAGGCGCGCTCGAGCGAGACCCCCAACTCACGGGTCGCGTCCGTCACGTCGGGCATATCGGATGCTAGCGGGATCATCGCGGACACTCTCGCACGCTGGCCTGCCAAGGCTGGCCACGATGTCGGCGCGTCATGCCGTGGTCTGTCATCATTCCTCTCTAGGCCAAGGCGTGGGTGGCAGGCACCCGCGAACGCGACGTTGCCGATCAAGATGCGGCCGTCAGGTGGTCGATGGTCCGTCTGTAGGCGCAGGTGATTCCGCGGCGTCGTTGGAGACTGCTTCACGGAATGCATGGCGAGAACTACCGGGCAGGCTCAAGGTCGACCTCGAGGAGCACCCCGGTGCAGACTTCGTGGCGGACCGTGTGAGGTTCCCGGCCTCCGTCGAGATTGTGACCGCAGGATGAG
The DNA here is from genome assembly GCF_008919445.1 of Serinicoccus kebangsaanensis. Lineage (GTDB taxonomy): Bacteria > Actinomycetota > Actinomycetes > Actinomycetales > Dermatophilaceae > Ornithinicoccus > Ornithinicoccus kebangsaanensis. The sequence goes on from NZ_VSLG01000019.1 coordinate 1,549, forward strand.
ACCTCCTCGTAGCGTGCGTCTGAGGACTCGGGCCCCCACACGCGGCTGCCGGGTGGGTCCTGCACGTACCACCGGTGCACAGTCCACATGCGCGCGACGATCCCCGTCGTCGTCGGCCAGTCAGGCGGAGCGAGGTAGGTGTCGAGACCCAGCACCCCGGTCGCCGTCGTCGCTCCTGCCTGCACCCTCCCTGGAGACTCCCAGTAGACAGGCGCAGGACCGATGTCCAGACGATGGGCGTGCTGGTGCAGGCCCAGTCCTTCCCACGGCGGCAAGGGCGTCACGAGGCCCTCGTAGGTTCTCGACAGTTCAGCCGGCCAGCCCTCTGGGCCGTGCAGCACCAACCATTCCGAGAACGGGTCTCCGACGGCGACGCCGTGGCCGCGGTCGCCGAGCACCCACTCCTGGCAGTGCACCCGCAGCCGCATGACGTGATCTGCCACGTCGGGCGAGATGCCGCCTCAGCGCAAGGTCGATACGTTGCACGCCATGGCCCACTACCCCCAGTTGCTCCACACCGTGCTCGACACCCCCGAGGTCCGCGAGCTGGCGGAGTTCTACCGCCTCCTTCTCGGTCTGCAGTATCGGCCAGGCGACGAACCCTCAGCAGAGGGGGACCACGACGTCGACTGGCTGGTCCTCACCGATGCGCACGGCAACCGCAAGCTGGCCTTCCAGCAGGTCGAGCGCCTGGAACGGACGACGTGGCCGCGGCTTGATGTGCCGATGCAGATGCATCTCGACCTCACTGTCCCCGACCGGGCAGCGCTGGAGAAGCAGCACCGACGAGCCGTCGACCTGGGGGCCGAGCTCCTCTTCGATCGCACGGACGACCCGCTTGAGCCGTTGTACGTCTTTGCCGACCCAGCCGGACACCCGTTCTGCATCTTCGTCGCCTGACGAACCAGGCAGAGGCGTCAGGACGCCTGGGGGCCGGCGATATTGACCATCCAGCTGACGCCGAACTGGTCGGTGAGCTGGCCGTAGGTGTCGCCCCACATCTGCGGCTCGAGCGGCATGGTGACCTGGCCGCCGTCGGCGAGCCCGTCCCAATAGCCGCGCAGCTCGGCCTCGTCGTCGCCGCTCAGGCTGATCGACATGTTGCCCTCGGACGAGGCGGCGGGCATACCGGGCGGGGTGTCCGAGGCCATGAGGGTGAAGCCGGCCGGCGTGGTGAGCTGGGCATGCATGACGCCGTCGCTGCCCTCACCCTCCATGCCGTACTCACCAAACGTGTTGAGGGCGAGGTCACCGCCGAAGATCTGCTGGTAGCGCTCCATCGCTGCCTTGGCCGAGCCGTCGAAGCTGACATAGGGGTTGAGCGTGGACATGGCGTCTCCTCTCGGTCGACGGCCGGTCCGTCGAGCACATCGCGGAAACTACACCCGGGAGGCGACAGACCGCATCGAGTCGCGTGACCCATAGGTGAACCTGCGCAGCACGACCTCCGCCGGCCCCGTGCGGCCGCTGCGGTCGAGCACCGCGCAGCCGACCACGGAGACGCCCCAGATGAGGATCGCGACGCCCGCCGCAGCCGCCGACCCCAGCACCCCGCCCAGGCCCAGACCCCAGGCCGCGAAGAGCGGAGCCATCGCCACCGACTGCCACAGGTAGGACGACAGCGACCGCCGCCCCACCGCCGACAGCGCCGAGGCCACCGGCCCCGGCCGCCAGGACTCACCGGCACGCTCGGCGCGCTGCTGCGCCTGACCGACCACCAGGGCGAAGAGCGCGGCATACCCCAGACCCCCGGCCAGCCCGGTGAGCGACTGCAGACCCATGAACATCCAGCTGATCTCGACGGGCACCCACAGCCCCAGGTGGGTGAGCATCATCGGCACACCGCCGAGCCACGCCACCGGCAGCCCCAGGAGTGCGGTGCGTCGCAGCCGCGGCAGGTGCTCGGCCGGGCGGTCCAGCACACCGTCCCGCGCCCACAGCCACCCGGTGAGGATCGCGGCGGGCACGCTCAGGCTGACGACCGAGAAGCTGGTGATGAAGGCCCACTCCGAGAGCCTCGGCAGGATCGAGGCCGGGTAGGAGGCGATCGCGTTGGCGTCGGTCGTCGCGGGGATCATCCACGTCTCGGGCGGCACCTGCATCAGCGCCACCCCTCCGACGATCGCGCCGGCGGCGAAGAGCACCAGCAGACCCAGCAGCACCCCGCGCACGACCCGGATCGCGCGGGTGCTGCGCAGGAAGAGCAGCGGGACCAGGATCAGCCCGAGCAGGCCGTAGACCCCGAGGACGTCGCCGAACCACAGCAGTGCCGCGTGCACGCCGCCCAGCACGAGGAGGCCGACGTGCCGCCGGGCCAGCATCGCGCGGAACTCCAGCAGCGGCGTCCCCCTGGCCTCCTGCGCCCGGGCGAACTGCACCATGCCGTAGCCGAAGAGCAGCGCGAACATCGGCAGCGCCCGCATGTCGACCAGCGGGATCATCAGCGCCTGGACCACCCTGTCCGCCCCCTGGGCACCCAGCGGGTGGCCGAGGGTCAGGCCGCGCTCACCGGCATACAGGAACCACGGGATGTTGGCCAGCACGATGAGCAGCAGCATCACCCCACGGGCCAGGTCGGGCATCGCGGCGCGCGGCGGGACGGAGGGCGCCGCGGCGCGGCCGGGGGCGGGCGACGGCGTCCCGCTGGAGTCACTCACCCCCGCAGCCTGTCATCGACCGGGCGTCCACGGGTATGACACCCGTCACCTGAGCGGGATCCTCAGCAAGCCTCAGCCTTCGCTCATCAGAGGCAGGTCGAGGTCATAGGCCAGGACGATGGCCCGGGCGAGAGAGCGTTCCTGCTCCGGCGCGAGGAAGCCCAGCGTGCGCCCGAGGACCCCGACCGGGACGGTCACCACGTTGTCGATCGAGACCACGCTCTGCTGCTCCACTCCGTTGACGGTCCCGACCGGGACCTCGCTGGACAGGCCTTTGATGGTGGATGTGATGGGCGCGACCGTCACCTTGCTCATCGCCGAGCGAGCGGCATCCCGCGTGAGCACGAGGACGGGCCTGGTCTTGTCCAGTCGTGCCAGACAGATCTCGCGCACCCCTCAGTCCTCGACCGTCGCGTGGGAGACGGACCAGGACACCAGCTCGTCCAGGTCGTCGCCCGGCCCGTGCTCCGTCAGCACCTCCACGTCCCGCAGGGCGGCTTGCCGTCGCATCTCACGCTCCAGCGCCCTGGTCACGAGCGCTGCCCGGCTCGCTGCTCGCCCGCTGGCGACGCTGAGGTCGAGGAACCGGACGACGTCCTCGGGCAGGCGGACAGCGATCTGGATGGTCACGCCACCAGCATACCGCGCTGCATCCCAGAGTGGGATGCATCGTGGCCGTCGTGGCGCTACCCGCCCTGACATGATGCCTTCATGACGCACCATGAGCCCGAGGTGCTCCGCGACCGCACCTTCCGCGGCAGGAGCCTGCGCGGGTCGCGATTCGTGGGGTGCGACCTCGGTGATGTCGTCGTCCGCGGCAGCGATCTCGCAGGTATGGAGCTCGACTCACCGTGGCTGCTGGAGGGCGACGGCGTGCTGCTCGTCAACGGCGTCGACGTGGTGCCACTGGTCGAGGCCGAGCTGAGTCGGCGGTTCCCGGGGCGGGAGCTGCGCACCGCGGAGGATCCCGACGGCCTGCGTGAGGCCTGGGCGGCGCTCGAGCGCACCTGGGCCGCGACGCTGGATCGCGCCCGCGCCATGCCTCACGGCACCCTCGACGACTCGGTCGACGGCGAGTGGTCGTTCGCCCAGACGCTGCGCCATCTCGTCATGGCCACCGACACCTGGCTCGGCAGGGCAATCCTCCAGCGGGAGGCGCCCTTCCATCCGGTGGGACTGGCCCACGACGACTCCGACAGCGACGCCTACAGCAACGACGACGTCTCGGCGGAGACACCAGCGTTCGAGGAAGTCCTCGAGGCCCGCCACGAGCGGCAGGCGATGGTCCGCGACTTCATCGCCACGGTCACCTCGGAGGCCCTGGGCGAGACGCGCCCCAACCCTCACGCTCCCGAGCACGGGGAGACGGTCCTCTCCTGCCTGCGCACCATCCTGGAGGAGGAGTGGGAGCACCACCGCTACGCCGTGCGTGACCTGGACGTGCTCTCCGGCTCCGGCTCAGCGAAGTAGCCGCCCACCTCAGGGCGTGTCCGTGTCCCGCGCGTCGTCGTCAAGCCCCGACCGGTCCGTCGAGTCCACCTCTCCGATGTGCACCAGCGCGTCACCCCGGTTGACCAGCGGCGCCTCGGCCCGGCCGATGACGACACCCGCGCGGTCGGCCTTGACGATGGCCAGCCGCTTGCCGAAGGAGTTGAAGAGCTCGCCGAGCTTCTCCCCCTCCTCGACGTGCTGCCCCAGCGCGACGTCCAGGTGCACGATCCCGGTGCGCCGGGCGCGCACCCAGCCGCTGCGCCAGCACACCTCGCTGGGGGTATGCAGGGGCGCCAAGTCGACCTCGTCGCGGTCGACCATCCCCAGGTGGGCCAGCACCCGGAGCACCCCGACGACGCCGGCGTCGATGGCCCACTCGTCGAAGCGCCACGCCTCGCCACCCTCGTAGAGCAGGACGCGCGCGCCCCGCTCGCGCGCGGCATACCGCAGCGAGCCGTCGCGGAGCTTGGCGTGATACATCACCGGGGCGCCGAAGGCCTCGGCCAGCTCGCGGGTCTGCGGGTCCTCCAGGTCGCACCGGATCTGCGGCAGGTTGGTGCGCCGGTCGGCGCCGGTGTGCAGGTCGATCCCGACGTCGGAGGGGCCGATGACCTCGCGCATCATCAGGTGCGCGATCCGCCCCGCGAGCGAGCCCCGGGCCGAGCCCGGGAAGCTGCGGTTGAGGTCGCGCCGGTCGGGGAGATAGCGGTCTCCGGACATCACGCCGAGGACGTTGACGATGGGCACCGCCAGCACCGTGCCGCGGATGGTCTTCGGGTCCAGCACCGCCATCACCCGGCGGACCACCTCGATGCCCACCACCTCGTCACCGTGGATCGCGGCGGAGAGCCACACCGTCGGCCCCTCCTCGCGGCCGTGCAGCACGTGCACCGGCAGGCTCACCTCGGCACCCGTGACCAGCCGGGAGATGGGCAGCGACACCTCGCGGCGGCTGCCCGCGCGGACCTTGACGGTGCCGATCGGGAAGGAGGGCCGCAGCGTGCGCGACCGGGTGCGGGTCTCGCTCACCGCTTCCCCCAGTTCCTGCGGCGCACGGCCCGCCCGGGCCGGCCCCCGGCATAGCTCGCGGCCGGGTCGACGAGGAAGCCCTGCACCAGCGCCTCCCTGCCGACGAGCATCCGGAAGCCCATCTCGTCCCGGTCGGTGAGCGTCACCTCCGCGGGCACCTCGCGGCCACCGAGGACCAACGGGAGGAGCACGGCATACCGCTGCTCCTCGTGCCCCGACGAGGAGCGGACCGACCTCGTGTCGAGCAGGGGCAGCTCCATCGTCACCGCGTCCTCCGCGCTCGCCTGCCACGGGTGCACGGAGAAGCTGACCCAGGCACGGCCATACCGCTCCACCGTGCGCAGGTCGAAGGCGTGCAGCGCCGACGTCTTGGCACCGGTGTCGATCTTGGCCTTGATCCAGGGCACCCCGAGCTGCGGGATCTGGACCCACTCGCGCCACCCGACGACGGTTCGATCTGTGGTGAGATGGTTGGACCCTGTCACGCCCCCATCCTCTCAGGACGTCCCGATGAAGCTCGCCATCCTCTCCCGGTCCCTGCGCGCCTACTCCACCCAGCGGCTGCGCACGGCCGCCCTCGACCGCGGCCACGAGGTCAAGGTGCTCGACACCCTGCGCTTCGGGATCGACCTGTCCGGCGACGAGCCGGACCTGCACTTCCGGGGCAGGCCGCTGTCGACCTACGACGCCGTGCTGCCGCGCGTCGGCGCCTCGGTGACCTACTTCGGCACCGCGGTCGTGCGCCAGTTCGAGCAGATGGACGTCTACACGCCGAACACCGCCAACGGGATCATGAACAGCCGCGACAAGCTCCGCGCGACCCAGATCCTGTCCCGCCACGAGATCGGTATGCCGGCCACCGCCTTCGTCCGCAACCGCGCCGAGATCCCGCACGCGATCGAGATGGTCGGCGGCGCGCCCGTCGTGGTCAAGCTGCTGGAGGGCACGCAGGGCATCGGCGTGATCCTGGCGCCCACGATGAAGGTGGCCGAGGCGATCATCGAGACGCTGCACGGCACCAACCAGCAGGTGCTCATCCAGCGCTTCGTCAAGGAGTCCAAGGGCAAGGACGTGCGCGCCCTCGTCGTCGGCGACCGGGTCGTGGCGGCGATGCGGCGGCGCGCGCAGGGCGACGAGTTCCGCTCCAACGTGCACCGCGGCGGCACGGTCGAGAGCGTCGACCTCGACCCGGAGTACCAGGAGATCGCCGTCCGCGCAGCCCACATCATGGGCCTGCGGGTCGCCGGGGTGGACATGCTCGAGGGCAAGGACGGCCCGCTCGTCATGGAGGTCAACTCCTCCCCCGGCCTCGAGGGCATCGAGGCGGCGACCAAGCTGGACGTCGCCGGCGCGATCGTCGACTACATCGCCGACCAGGCCGGCTTCCCCGACATCGACGTGCGCCAGCGGCTCGCGGTGTCCACGGGGTATGGCGTGGCCGAGATCGCGGTCATGTCCGGCTCCGGACTGGTCGGGCAGGAGATCAAGGACTCGGGCCTGCGGGAGAAGGACATCCAGGTCCTCACCCTGCACCGCGGCACCCGGGTCGTCCCCAACCCGGCCGGCAGCAAGGTGCTCGAGGACGGCGACCGCCTGCTCTGCTTCGGCAAGCACGAGAACATGCGCTCGCTCATCCCCGCCCGCTCGCGCCGGCCCCGGCGGGTCCGCAAGCTGCCGAAGCAGCCGATCCACGAGGACACTCCCGGCGCCTGAGGTCGGCGCGCTGGGCGCAGACCCCGGCGGCCACGCGCACCCCAACCACCACACCTCCCTGCCCAGGTATGCCCTCAGGCCCCGGAGGCCACCTCGTCGAGGGCTTCGTCGATCGGGGTCTGGCCGCCGAGGAACTCGATGGTCCTCCCGGTGAGGTCGTCGCGGCCGATCACCGCCGCCAGCACGGCCGCCACGTCGGCGCGGGCGACGTCGCGCCCCTCCGTGCCGGCGATCTGACGGGAGCCGGTGCCGTCGCCCATGACCTCGATCTGGCCGGTCGGGTCGTCCAGGCTCAGGTGACCCGGCGCGACGATGGTCCAGTCCAGCTGCGAGGCGCGCAGGTGGGCGTCCGCCTCGGCCTTGGCCTGGGCGTAGGCGTGGAACGGGTTGTCCTCGGGGACGCCGTGCTCCAGCCCGGCACCGAGGTAGCTGACCATGAGGTAGCGACCGGCACCTGCCCGCCCGGCGGCGTCCATGGAGCGGATGGCGGCGGCGCGGTCCACGGCATAGGTGCGGTCCGGGTCGCCCCCGCCCGCACCCGCGGACCAGACCACGACGTCCTGCCCTTGGAGCAGCTCGGTGAGCTCGTCGGTGCTCATCGTCTCGACGTCGGCGACGACCGGCGTCGCGCCGGCGTCGGTCACGTCCTCGCGATGGTCCGGGTTGCGGATCACGCCCGTCACCTCGTGCCCGCTCAGCAGCGGCCCGAGCAGCAGGGCGATCTTTCCGTGTCCTCCGATGATGGCGATACGCATACCCCGGTCAACACGACTGGCGACGCGCGTGTTCCGGTATGCCTCACCCGCGGGTGCGCAGCTCCACCACGACCGACTTGCTGGCCCGCGTCCCGCTCCGCTTCGACCGTTGGCCGAGCGGCACCAGGACGTTGGTCTCGGGGTAGTAGGCCGCGGCGCAGCCCCGTGCCGTGTCGTAGGAGACGATGCGGAACTCCTGCGCCACGCGCTCGCCGTCCTCCCAGTGGCTCACCAGGTCGACGTGCTGCCCGTCGGCCAGTCCGCGCTCCGCGATGTCGTCCGGGTGGACGAAGACGACGCGGCGACCGTTCTCGATGCCGCGGTAGCGGTCGTCCAGGCCGTAGATCGTGGTGTTGAACTGGTCGTGGCTGCGCAGCGTCTGCAGCAGCAGCCGACCCTTCGGCACCTGCGGGTAGGTGAGCACGTTGGTGCTGAACTGCGCCTTCCCGCTCTCGGTGTCCCAGCGCCGCGTGCGCGCCCCGTGCGGGAGCACGAAACCGCCCGGGTCGTTGATCTTGGCCTCGTAGTCCTCGAACCCGGGCACGACCCGGGAGACCGAGTCCCGGATGGTGCGGTAGTCGTCCTCGAAGGCCTGCCAGTCCGCTACCGCGGCGACCCGCTCGAGCCGCCGGGCCAGGCGGGAGACGACGGCGACCTCGCTCAGCAGGTGCGGCGAGGCCGGCGGGAGCGGCCCGTGGCTGGCGTGCACCGCGGACATCGAGTCCTCCACCGTGACCCGCTGCGGGCCGCTCGCCTGCTGGTCCCGCTCCGACCGGACCAGGACGGGCAGGATGAGCGCCGTCTCGCCGGTGATCGCGTGCGAGCGGTTGAGCTTGGTCGACACCTGCACCGTCATCGTGCAGGAGCGCAGCGCCGCCTCGGTCACGTCGGTGTCGGGCGCGGCCTTGACGAAGTTGCCGCCCATGCCCATGAAGAAGCTCGCCCGCCCGTCCCGCATCGCCTCGACGGCGGCCGCGGTGTCGTAGCCGTGCTCCCGCGGGCTGGAGAAGGAGAACTCCGCGTCCAGCCGGTCGTGGAAGTCGTCGGGCATCTGCTCCCAGATGCCCATCGTCCGGTCGCCCTGCACGTTGCTGTGGCCGCGGACGGGGCACAGGCCCGCGCCGTCCCGGCCGACGTTGCCCTGCAGCAGCAGCACGTTGACCACCTCGGTGAGCATGGCCACCGAGTGCTCGTGCTGGGTCAGCCCCATCGCCCAGCAGACGATGGTCCGGCGGCTGCGCGCGAGCCGGTCGGCGAGGCCCTCGATCTGCTCCCGGGTCAGCCCGGTGGCGGTGAGGACCTCGTCCCAGTCGAGGTCGGCGACGTGCTCGCGGTATGCGTCGACCCCGTCGGTGTGCTCGGCGAGGAAGTCGTGGTCCAGGACCGTGCCCGGGGCAGCGGCCTCGCGCTCGAGCAGCAGCGCGCCCAGCGCCTGGAACAGCGCCATGTCACCACCGAGGCGGATCTGCAGGAAGTCGTCGGCGAGCTCGGTGCCCGAGCCGACCGCCCCGATCGGGTTCTGCGGGTTCTTGAAGCGCTGCAGGCCCGCCTCGGGCAGCGGGTTGACCGCGACGATGGCTGCGCCAGTGTTCTTGGCCTTCTCCAGCGCGCTGAGCATGCGCGGGTGGTTGGTGCCCGGGTTCTGCCCCGCGATGATGATGAGCTCGGCGTCGTGCAGGTCCTCGAGCAGGACCGTGCCCTTGCCCAGCCCGATGGTGTCGCCGAGCGCCGCGCCCGAGGCCTCGTGGCACATGTTGGAGCAGTCGGGGAGGTTGTTGGTGCCGTAGGCGCGGACCAGGAGCTGGTAGACGAAGGCCGCCTCGTTGGAGGTCCGGCCGGAGGTGTAGAAGATCGCCTCGTCCGGGTCCGGCATTGAGACCAGCTGCTCGGCGACCAGCCCGAGCGCGTCGTCCCAGGAGATCGGCTCATACCGCGAGCTGCCGGCCCGCTTGACCACCGGGTGCGTGAGCCGACCCTGCTGACCCAGCCACCAGTCGCTGCGGGTGGCCAGGTCGTCGAGGTCGTGCTCCTCGAAGAAGTCCGGCCCGATCCGCCGCAGCGTGGCCTCCTCGGCCACGGCCTTGGCGCCGTTCTCGCAGAACTCGGCGGGCGAGCGGTGGTCCGGGTCGGGCCAGGCGCAGCCCGAGCAGTCGAAGCCGTGTTTCTGGTTCAGCCGCGGGAGCGTGCGCAGCGTGCGCACCGCGCCCATCTGCTCGTAGGACATCTTCAGGGCGTGGTAGACCCCGGGCACGCCGGCCGCCCAGTCCTTGCGCCCGTGGATCTCGAGCTCGTCGTCGGTGAAGTCCTGCTGTGGTGCGTCTTTCGCCACGTGTCCTCCTCGCGCCGGCCGGTCAGCCGAAGAGCTGGGTGACGCGGGCGATCGTCTCGCCCACGCCGTAGACCAGGCCGGCACCGACGATCACCCAGAGGACGATGGCCGCGGTGCGCTCTGCCGCGTCGGCGCCCTCGGGGCGCTCGGCGGTGCTGGACGGGGAATCGGTCATGAGGACGCTCCTTGGGTCTCGAGCTCGTCGTCGGGGTCCGGGTCCGACTCGTGGAAGCGTGTGTCGACCGGCCGCACGAGCAGGTTCGCGACGAAGCCGACGACGAGCACGCCCACCATGATGTAGAGGGACAGCAGGTAGAGGTCCGCACCCTCCTCGCCGCGCGCGGTCTGCAAGTCCTGGATCCCGGAGACGATGAGCGGCCCGGCGATGCCGGCGGCGGACCAGGCGGTGAGCAGGCGGCCGTGGATGGCCCCGACCTGCAGACCGCCGAAGAGGTCCTTGAGGTAGGCCGGGATGGTCGCGAAGCCGCCGCCGTAGAAGCTGAGGATCACCACGCTCATCAGCACGAAGAGCAGCAGCGAGGTGCGGCCGAGGGTCGCGACGCCGAGGTAGAGCAGGGCTCCCACGCCGAGGTAGAGCATGTAGGTGGGCTTGCGCCCGATGACGTCGGACGTGGAGGACCACACGATCCGGCCGGCCATGTTGGCCAGGCTGAGCAGGCTGACGAAGCCGGCGGCGGCGGCGGGGCCGACCCCGGAGAAGAAGTTCTGCACGATCGGGGAGGCCTGGGCCAGGATGCCGATGCCAGCGGTGACGTTGCAGAAGAGCACCGTCCACAGCAGCCAGAACTGCGGGGTCCGGATGGCGTTGCGGGCGGTGACGTCCGCCGTGGTCCTCATCGAGGTCTCGTCGGACTTCTCCGGCGGGGTCCATCCCTCCGGCTTCCAGTCCTGCGCCGGCACCCGGATGACGTAGGCGCCCAGACCCATGAGCACGGCATACACCACGCCGAGGGTGACGAACGTCGGGACCAGACCGGCGACCGGGTCCTCGCCGCCGTAGAGCCCGAGCAGCCGGTTGCTCAGTGGCGACGCGATGAGGGCGCCGCCGCCGAAGCCCATGATCGCCAGGCCGGTCGCCAGGCCCGGTCGGTCGGGGAACCACTTGATGAGCGTCGAGACGGGTGAGATGTAGCCCAGCCCCAGACCGATGCCGCCGAGCACGCCGTAGCCGAGGTAGACGATCCACAGCTGACCGGCCGAGACACCCAGGGCGGAGACCAGGAAGCCCGCGACCCACAGCGCCGCGGCGACCGCCATCGTCTTGCGCGGGCCGTTGCGCTCCACCCAGGTCCCCAGGATCGCCGCGGACAGGCCGAGCATGACGATCGAGATGGAGAAGATGGTGGAGACCGCGGTGGCGGAGGCGCCGAAGCGCTCCTCGAGCGGGATGTTGAAGACGCTAAAGGCATACACCTGACCGATGGACAGGTGCACGGCGAGCGCGGCAGGCGGCACGAACCACCGGTTGAACCCGGGGCCGGCGACGGTGCGCTCCCGGGCGAGCATGGGGACTCCTCGCGTGACAGGAGTGACGGGAAGGGACACCCCAGCCTCACACGTCAGCGGCCGGTCGGCATGTCGAGCCGCGCGTCACCGCCTGCCTGCTCACTCCTCGACGAGTCGGAAGATCTCCTCGACCGGCCGCCCCAGGAGCCGGGCGATGCGCAGGGCCAGCGGCAGGCTGGGGTCGAACCTCCCGGTCTCGATCGCGTTGATGGTCTGCCGGGAGACACCCAGCTCCTCCGCCAGCCGCCCCTGGCTCCAGCCCCGCTCGGAGCGCAGCGCCCGCAGGACGCTGGTGGTCTCAGCCACCCAGCCGCTCCAGGTGGATCGTGTAGCGCACCCAGAACAGCGCCACCATGCCCAGCAGGCACAGGACGGCCCACACCATGGGCAGTGCCCCCGGCACGACGGTCAGCGCCAGAATGGTGAGGGCGACGAGGATCAGTGAGCCCTCGAAGGCGTCGCTGCGCGCGGCGTGGGTGGCGCGGCTCTCCACGCTGTCGGGGGCGTCGGCGCGCCGCGCGGCACGGCGTCGGCGGGCGCTGATGTTGGTGGCCAGACCGACCGGCACGACCACCAGGACGGTGGCCAGGATCCGGAGCCAGGTCGCCCCGTCCTCGGCGACGTAGAGCAGCGCGATGCCCCCGACGGCGAGGAGCGCCGTCACCAGCCAGATCGTCCGTGTGGTCATGATGTCAAGTGTGCTTGTCACTTCTGCGCCTGTCAAGCACACTTGTCAGTAGTTTCGCTCAGGGGGACCAAGAGGTCCGTCGCGGCCCAGCCCGGCGCGGGCCGAGCGCATCATCGCGGCGTGGTTGGCGCGCAGTGCCCAGCGGACGGGAGGGAGCGCGGCGAGGTGACGCAGGCCGGGCTTGGTCAGCAGCACCCGCTGCTCCCAGACCATGCGGCACCCGGCGGGGATCCGCGTGACCTGCACCTCGACATACCCCTGCAGGTCTCCCTCGATGCCGACCCGCAGCTGCCCGGCCTCCCGGTCCTCGCGCTCGCGGACGAGGGTCAGGTGCAGCGGCGCGGGGAGGAGGCTCCGGACGCGGACCCGCGCCCGGTCGGAGGCCAGCTGCTCGACCAAGCGCACCTGTCGCCACCACGTCGGGTAGGCCTCGAGGTCGACGAGCCGGTCCAGCACCGTCGCGGGCTCGACCGGCAGGGTCCAGTCCTCGTGGAAGCGGAACTCGCGGCCCCCGTCCGAGGGCCGCGGTGGGGTGGGCATACCGGCCATCATCGGGCACGCCCTGCGGATCTTCTACGCAGAAGCTGCACCGATGTCGTGATGCATCACGGCAGACGTACAACATCTGCGTATGAGCGGTCTCAGGACGCGGACACGGCCTCGCGGTAGCGCCGGGCGACGAGCGCGCTCACCAGGTCGTGGGTGCCCAGCGGCTCGGTCGGGGCGCAGCCGGCGGCGAGGGCGACGGCGTGCGCCTGGTCGAGGAAGTAGCCGGGCGAGAGCAGGTGCGCGGCCACCGCGACGCGGGTATGCCCGGCCTCCCGCAGGCGGGCCAGCTCGTCCGTGGGGCGCGGGCCGGGCCCGCTGAGGAAGGCGGTCGTGGGCACCGCGGAGAGCGCGGCGGCGACACCCTCGGCGACCTCGGCCACCTCGGCCCGGGCGCCGTCGACGCTCGACCCGGCCCCGATGACGAGCAGCGCCTCGGGCGACTCCTCGCCACGCACTGCCCAGGCGTCGCGGACCCGGTCGGTCAGAGCGCGCACCACCTCGTCGGCGGCGCCGAGCGCGGGCGTCACCGTCGCACCGGCGACGGCCTCGACGGCCGTGGGGACGTCGTGGCGCACGTGGTATCCGGAGGCCAGGAAGAGCGGCACCACGACGGGCGCGTCCACCTCGGCCAGCACCTCGTCCAGCGTCGGTCCGCAGACGTCGACGAAACCGACGGTCGGAGGGCCTGGCATCCCGAGCTCCTGCAGCGCGCGGGTGGCGCAGCCGCGGACCACCGCCTGCCCCTCCAGGCTGGCGGTGCCGTGCGCGGCCACCACGAGCGGGCGGCTCACGCGACCGCCCCTGCCGACCCCCTCGCCGCACCGGCCCAGCCGTGCGCCAGGGTGACGACGTCGCCGACGACCACGACCGCGGGCGAGGCGACGCCGACCCGCTCGGCCCGGTCCGCGATGTCGGCCAGGGTGCCGAGCGTGACCCGCTGCTGCGGGGTCCAGCCGTTCTCCACGATCCCGACCGGGCAGGTGCTGGGACGCCCCGCCTGCACCAGCCCCGCGGCGGTCTCGCGCAGGCTGCCGACCCCCATGAGCACCACGAGCGTGTGGTCGGTGCCGGTCGGCAGGCCGGGCAGCTCGTCGTGCCCGGTGACCACGGTGAATCCGCGGGCCAGGCCGCGGTGGGTGACGGGGATGCCCGCCGCCGCCGGGACCGAGACGGCGCTGGTCACGCCGGGGACGACCTCGACCTTGACGCCCACCGCCTCGCAGGCGGCGCGCTCCTCCCCGCCGCGACCGAGGACATACGGGTCGCCACCCTTGAGCCGCACGACGCCCCGGCCGCGCAGCGCCTCCTCCACGAGGATCCGGTTGATCTCGCCCTGCGGGACCGGGTGGTGCCGCGGCGACTTGCCCACGTCCACGACCCGGGTGCTCTCGGGCAGCCGCGCGAGCAGCGCCTGGGGCACGAGCCGGTCGGTGACCACGACGTCGGCGGCGGCGAGCAACGTCGCGGCGCGGCGGGTGAGCAGGCGCTCGTCGCCCGGTCCGGCCCCCACCAGCGCGACCCACCCCCCGGTCGGCCGGCGGCCGCGCAGGTCCACGATGCCGCTGGTCAGGTGGTCGACGAGGCTGTTGCGGATGGTGGCTGCGCGCCTCGGGTCGCCGCCCGCGTGCACGGCCACCCGCACGTCCCCGGCCGGGGTCGGCACCTCCGCCCGGGCCGGCACCTGGGCGCTGCCGGTGGTCGCGTCGCCCGCGTTGACGCAGAAGGTGTGCCGGGCCTCCGCGTCCTCGGCGACGGCCCGGTCGGTCGCCGGGTCGCCGGTCGCGGTGTGCACGAGGAAGGCGCCGTCGAGGTCGTGGGCACCGGCATACCGTCGGCGGGTCCAGACGACGTGGCCCGCGGCGGCCAGGTCGGCCAGCTCCGCGACGACGGTCGGCGCGACCACCTCGATCGCGGCCCCCTCGGCGAGCAGGTCTCTCACGCGCCGGGCGGTGACGGCACCGCCGCCCACCGCGACGACGCGTCGGCCCTGCAGCGACAGGTCGAGGAGGAAGGGCCCGGCGCTCACGATGCCGCCTCGCGCGATTCGGAGGCGTCGGCCTCGGGGCCGCCGTGCAGGCCGCACTCGGTCTTGGCGAAGCCGGACCACCGGCCGGCCCGCGGGTCGTCGCCCGGCGCCACCGCACGGGTGCAGGGGCTGCACCCGATCGAGGGATAGCCCCGGGACAGCAGCGGGTTGGCGGGCAGGTCGTGCAGGTCGGCGTAGAGCCGGACCTCTTCGTCGCTCCAGGCCGCGAGCGGGTTGATCTTGACCAGCCCGAAGCTCTCGTCGAAGGCCACGACCGGGGTGTCCGCGCGGGTCGGTCCCTCGGCGCGGCGCACACCGGTGACCCAGGCGGAGTAGCCGGCCAGGGCGCGGCGCAGCGGCTCCACCTTGCGCATCGCGCAGCAGGCGCCCGGGTCCCGGTCGTGCAGCCGTGGCCCGAGCTGCGCGTCCTGCTCGGCCACGGTGAGGTCGGGCCGCAGGTCGACGACGGTCACGTCGAGCTCGGCCGCCACCCGGTCGCGGGTCGCCAGCGTCTCCGCGAAGTGGTAGCCGGTGTCCAGGAAGAGCACGTCCACCCCTGGCCGGTGCCGGGAGGCGAGGTGCGGGAGGACTGACTCGGCCATGCTGGAGGCCACCGCCAGCCCGGCCCCGAAGGTGTGCGCGGCCCAGGAGAGGACGGTGTCGGCGTCGGCGTCGGCATAGCGCTCGGCCGCGTCGGCGGCGCAGGCGCGCAGGTGGTCGCGCTGGGCGCGCTCGGAGCGCGTGGCCAGGTGCAGCTCGGTGATGCTCATCGGTGGTCACCTCGGGGACGTCGCTGGGCTGGGTCGCGCGGACGACCGTGGGTGGTGGTCCGCGGCAACCCGGGTGGGCGGGATGCGGTCAGCGACGGGCGCACATCAGCATGCTACTGACGCGCAGGAGGTCTACTTCGTGACGCGCGGTGAGGCGCCAACCCCGAGAGTGCATGGGTCCATCATGCACAGTTATGCATGCGGTCACAAGTCGTTGGGTATGCCTGGCGCCGCGTCCGCCCGTCCCGCCGACTCGTCCTCGTCGAAGGCCGCCTCGATCGCGACCCGGTGCCGGTGCAGCACCCACCACACCCCGAGACCGGCCAGACCCGAGCCGACCCCGGTGAGGACGAAGACCGCGGGCAGGCCGAGCAGCCGCCCGAGCAGACCGCCCAGCAGCGTGCCGACGGGGATGCCTCCCCAGATGACGGTGCGGTAGGCACCCTGCACCCGGCCGAACAGGCGCTCCGGGATGATCGCCTGCCGCACCGACATGATCTGCACGTTGAAGGCGGTCACCGAGCCGGCGCTCACCGCCAGGCCGGCGACGGCGACGACCGGGTGGACCCACAGCCCCATCACCGTGACCGCGACGGCGGAGACGAGCTGCAGCACCCCCATCGAGGTGGTCCTGCCCATCAGCCGGGTCGCGAGGGGTGAGAGCAGGGAGCCGGCGATCGCCCCCACCCCCGCGACGGCGAGGAAGAGGCCGAAGGCGCGCTCGGAGAGGCCCAGCTCCTCCAGGACGAAGAGCACCAGGATGCCGCTGGTCATCGTCCCGAGGGTCGCGGCGACCCCGGTCGTCAGCATCAGCGGGAAGAGGATCGGGTGGCGTCGCAGCCACGCCAGGCCCTCGCGCGTGTCCTGGCCCGCGGTCGTGGTCGTCTCCCGCTCTGGCCGGAAGCGACCGGCGACGAGCAGGACGAGCGCCCCGGCGACGAGGTATGCCGTGGCACCCCCGAACAACGGCAGGCTGGCGGCGATCGCGAAGAGCCACGCCCCCACCGGCGGCCCGAGGAAGATCTGACCGGTCGACTCGGCCGTCGTCAGCAGGCTGTTGCCACGCTCCAGCTGACGCTTGGGCACCACCCGCGGCAGCAGCGCCCGCGCCGCGCTGTCGTAGACCACCTCCGCGGTCCCGAGGACCAGCGCGACGGCATACAGCACCGGCAGCGAGACCCACCCGGTGACCACCGAGACGGCGAGCGCCACGATGGCGAGCGCGCGCAGCAGGTTCGCCCCCGCCATCGCGCGGCGGCGGTCGACGCGGTCGACCAGCGTGCCGGCCGGGATCGCGAAGAGCAGCCAGGGCAGGAAGGCCAGCGAGGCCAGCAGGCTGACGAGGAACGGGTCGCGGGTGAGCGTCGCGGCCAGCAGTGGTGCCGCCGCCTGCATGACGCCGTCCGACACGTTGGACGTCGCGCTCGCGCCGAAGAGGTGCCAGAAGTTCCCGCCCAGCCGGCGCGCGTCCGTCTCGACACCACGCCTCACGGCGCCATGTTACGCCCCGGCACGAGCGGTCGAGACGTCCTCGGCACGGTCGCCGGACCGCTGCGTCGGGTGCCTTCGCCCACCCGCGCGCGTGGCCGGGGGCGGGACGGGCGCCGGACCACGGGCGGCCCACAGCACCCCGGCCACGACCAGCACACCACCTGCCACCTCCAGGGGGACCGGGCGCTCGCCGAGCACCCACCACGCCGCGGTCATGCCGACGACCGGGACCAGCATCGAGAAGGGCGCGACCACCCCGGCGGGGTGACGGGCCAGCAGCCACACCCAGATGCCCGAGCCCACGACCGTGCCGAGGACCACGGTGTAGGCCAGCCCCAGCCACGCGGGGACGGCACTGGCGTCCACGGAGGTCACCAGCGCGGAGCCGATCTGCTCCGGGCCCTCGACGAGCAGCGAGACCGCCAGCATCGGCAGCGGCGGGACGACGGACATCCACAGCGTGAGGTGCAGCGGGTTCGGCGCCGCCGCGAGCCGGCTGCACACGTTGCCGACGGCCCAGCCGAAGGCTCCGAGGACGACGAGCAGGAAGGGAACCCAGCTGGTGGCCTCGGCGCGGCTCAGGCCGACGACGGCCAGCCCGGTGACCGCAGCCGCCACACCTGCGGCGCGTCTCCAGGTGAGGCGCTCGCGCAGCAGCAGCACACCGAGCACGACGGTGAACGGTGCGGACGCCTGCAGCACCAGGGACGCCAGCCCGGCCGGGAAGCCGGCGGCCATCCCGAGGTAGAGACCGAAGAACTGCAGCGTCCCGAAGCCGAGCCCGTAGCCGATCAGCCAGCGCAGCGGGACCGCCGGGCGAGGGACCAGGAGCACCGCCGGGACGGCAAGGACGGCGAACCGCAGCGCGACGAGGAAGAGTGGCGGGAAGTGCTCCAGGGAGGCGTGGATCGCGAGGAAGTTCAGCCCCCAGACGGCGGCGACGGTCACGGCCAGGAGGGTGTGGCGCAGCGGCATACCTCCGAGTGTGTGCGGCTGCGTCGATGAGGTCCAGCGAATGTTTCTGCACTAATTCATTAGGGTGGCTGCATGGACACGCGCCACCTGGAGCTGCTGCGCGAGCTCTCCGTCCGGGGCACCCTCGCGGCGGTCGCGGCCGCCACGCACCGCACGCCGTCCGCGCTGTCCCAGCAGCTGCGCACGGCGGAGCGCGACTTCGGCGTCGCCCTCGTCGAGCCGGTGGGTCGAGGCCTGCGGCTCACGGCCGAGGGGCAGCTGCTGGCCGACTCCGCCGACGAGGTATGCCGGGTCCAGGCGCAGGTGCAGGCGCGGCTGGACGCGGCGCGCGGAGAGCCTCGGGGCCGGGTGAGCATCGGGACCCTGCCCAGCGCCGGGCAGGCACTGCTGCCGGGGCTGGTGTCGGCCCTGCGCGGCTCCGATATCGAGCTCGAGCTGGACGACTTCGACCTGGCGGAGCAGGACTACGCCGCACGCACCCTGGACGTCGACGTCGTCATCTCGCACAGCCTCCGCGGGGACGTGCCCGCCGGCGCCGAGCGGCTGACCGCGCGCCTGCTCGCCCGGGAGCCGATCGACGTCGCCCTGCCCTCGGATCACCCTCTTGCCCGGCGGGCCGAGCTGCGGCCCACCGACCTGGTCGGGACGGACTGGATCGGGGTGCCGGAGGAGTATCCCTTCGACACCGTGCTGCGGGCGGTCGAGGCGGTGACCGACAGCCCGCTCACCCGCGTCCTCCGGCTGCGCGACAACCACCTGATCAGGGCACTCGTCGCGCAGGGCGTGGGGCTGGCGCTGCTGCCGCGGTTCACCACGCCCGTCGGCGGTGAGGTGGTGCTGCGCCGGCTCGTCGGGGTGCCGGCGCGCCGCAGCATCGTGGCGCTCTGCCGCCCGGACCGGTATGCCCGGCTCGCCGTGCGCCGCGTCGTGGACGAGCTGGAGCGGGTCGGCTCGACCCTCGGCGGGTGACCGACCGCGCCCCGGGCCTGCCGCTGAGACGACGCCGCGGCTCAGTCGACGACGCGGCCGGCGAAGGCCGCCAGGCCAGCATAGGCGTCGCCACCCTGCGGCTCCGGCCGCGCCGGGCCGAACGCCTCGCCGCGGTTCTCGTCGGTGAGGTTGGCCCGCATGAACGCCCCACCCCGCTCCGCGACCCGCTGGTCCAGGTCCGCCGTCGAGCGTCCGAGGGCGGTCGCGAGGTCCCAGGTGTGGACGGCATACTCCGCGAGCTGCCAGTCCGGGGGATCCACGCCCTCCCCGGCGCCGGACCTGGCGTGGAACAGGTCGTCGGCAGCCTGCGCGAACGCCTGCGCCACGTCCCCCTCCACCGGCTGCGGCGACGCGGTCCAGTCGACCGCCTCCCCGCGCACCCCACGGGTGAAGGCGTCGGTCGTGGTCACGAGGTGCTCGCTCAGACGACGGACGTCCCAGCCCTCGCAGGGGGTCGTCATCCCGGCGGCCTCGCCGTCGGTCCCGGCCCTGACCAGCTCCTTGAGCTGGGCCAAAGCCGACATGAGGACCGCCTCGCCCACCTGCGCGGCGGGGAGGTCGAAGGCCTCGGCATACTCCGTCCCGAGCGCGAGGTAGCCGTCCCACGTGGTGGTCGCCACCTCACCGGTCCGCACGGTGTCGGTCAGCCGGTCCAGGTAGTACTCCCAGCCCGGTCCGACGTCGACCACCAACGCGGGGTCGGTGAGCACCTGGGCGAAGCGGAGGGTCGTGACCCCGTCCTCCTCCGCCAGCCGCAGGTCCAGGGTCCACACCTGATCCGCGTCGTCGCTCTCGTTGTGCACCCGCAAGCGGGTCGGCTCCTCGCACACCTCGATGACGTAGGGCTCGCTGCCCGCCTCGTCCTCGTAGGCCCAGCTGACCTCCACCCGGCCGCTCGCGGGGTCACCGGTCCACGTGCCGAACCAGCGACCGAGCCGCTCGCTCTCGGTGATCGCGGCCCAGACGTCCTGGACGGGCGCGGTGAAGGTGCGGGTGAGGACCAGGTGCTGCTGGCCGTCGATCGTCTCGGGTGCTCCGGTGATCATGCGCTCTCCTCGGTGTCTGCGGTGCTGGTGGTGTCGTGGTCTGGGTCGGTATGCCGCTGCTCGCCCTGCGCCGTCCGGTCGCGGACGGTGCGCCGCACCTCGAGGCCGAGGGCGTCCAGCGCGGTGGCGCTGACCGGCGGCCGGGCGGTCGCGTCTCCCCCGGTCGCGCGCAGGCGGGCCAGCAGGTCGTCCACCTGCGCCAGCGGGGACGCGTCGAGGGAGTAGTGCCGCTCCCGCCCTCGGTCGGCGGCGGAGACCAGCCCGGCCTCACCGAGCACACGGAGGTGTCGGCTGACGGCCGGGCGGGAGATCCCGCGGTCGCGCGTCAGGTCGACCACCCGGCTGGCCCCGTCGGCCGCCAGCTGCTCCAGCAGGTCCCGACGGACCGGGTCGGCCAGCGCGGCGAAGACATCCATGCCGATAGGTAACCACATCGTTACCAATCGGTCAAGGGACGGCCCTCACCACCAGGAGTGACCACGGGATAGCACAACCCTCATCGGCGAACTTCCCGATGGAGGTTGTGCTATCCCGACCACACTCCCCTGTGGGCACGCGGCGACGCTCCCTCGACTCCCGTCCGTCACACGGGATGTCACGCCGTCCCGCGGCGGTGGGCCGGCGCCGTGCCGCCGGCCGTCACGCCGTCCCGCCGAGCGCCTTGATGTGCTCCGGCAGCCGGGCGTTGTCGCCATACATGAAGTGGTTCTGCATCTTCTCCGAGAAGCGGCTGGCCTCGGTCGTCAGACCGACGGCCTCGGCCACCTGGCGCACCAGCATCGGGGAGGCGCCGCAGCACACGCCGAGGTAGTTGATGCCGAGCGCGAAGGCATCGGCCGCGAACGCCCCGACCTCGTAGCGGTTGCAGGACAGCGGGTCCAGCGCCGTCGGGAAGGTGCGGCCGTGGGGCGAGGGCACCGTCACGCCGTTGGTGTCGGTGAGGTTGAAGAAGGTGGGCTCCGCGTCCGTGGTGCGGTAGGGGATCGGCAGCGCCGCCACGTGGCAGGTCACGGCCTCCCGGATCTGCCGCAGCCAGGGCAGCATGGTGGTCGGACCGCGGAAGCAGTTCATCCCCACGACGTCGGCCCCGCCCTGCTCCAGCCGCTGGCACACCTCGACGATCCCGACGTCGTCACGCATCTGCTCGCCGGCCATCGGCGCGACGGTGAGCACCACCGGGAGCCCGCTGGCCCTGGCGATCTCCAGGGCCGCCTCGGCCTCCCCGGCGTAGTAGAAGGTCTCGCCGATGATGAGGTCGGCGCCCTCCTCGACCGCCCAGCCGGCCATCTCCTCGAACATCGAGCGCACCTCACGCTGCGAGTCGGGGTCGCTCGGGTCCCACAGGTTGCTGTTGGAGATGTTGCCGGCGACGAGGTTGCCGGGCTTCTCGTCCGCCACCGACCGGGCGATCTGCAGCGCGGCCCGGTTGAGCGGCTCGAGCAGCTCCTCCTTGCCGATGACCCGCATCTTCTCGCGGTGTCCGTTGTAGGTGAAGGCCTCGACGATGTCGCTGCCCGCGCGCTGGAAGTCACGGTGCAGGGCCCGCAGCGCGTCGGGGAACTCCAGGGCGACCTCGGGGACGAACTCCCCGGCGGTCAGGTAGCCGCGCCGTTCCAGCTCGAAGAGGAAGCCCTCGGCGCAGATCACGGCCCCCTGGTCGAGACGCTCGACCAGTCCGGCAGCAGGTGTGGTGGTGGGGTCGGTGGGGGTATGCGTGTCGCTCATCCGTGCTCATCCCTCGCGAGCTCGTCGGGCACCGGGCCCGGACGGGCCCTGCGGTCGAGGCAGGTCTTCGGACTCGTGGGCACACCTGTCGACAGGCACCTACCGGCGTCGCTTCCCAGGCGTGCAGCCCAGTGCTTGTGTGACGCGCTCGTTCCCACATACCGCTGCGGGGCAGTCCAGGACTCGCACCTGGTTCCCTCTTACGACGACCCCTGCGGGGCCGAACCACGACGCGACGATGCTACTCCCGTGGCACCGGCCGGACGTCATCTGGACTGGAGGGCCAGTCGTCCGGCCAGGAGGACATACGTCCCGCTGAAGACGCGACGCAGCCAGGTCATGACGCGAGGACGACGGATGACCCGGTCCCGCATGGTCGAAGCGAAGAGACCGTAGAGCGCGAAGACGACGAAGGTCACGGCCATGAAGACCAGGCTCAGCCCGACCATGGTCGCCGTCGCCCGCGCGGACCCGGCCGGCACGAACTGCGGCAGGAAGGCGAAGAAGAAGATCGTCAGCTTGGGGTTGAGCAGGTTGATCAGCACAGCCCGTCGGATCACCTGGGACACCGTGGCTCGCGGCGCCGACTCGTCGACGTCCACCGTCGAGGAGTCACGCAGCGTCTGCCAGGCGAGCAGCAGCAGATAGAGCACGCCGAGCCACTTGATCGTCTGGAAGGCCACGGCGCTGGTGTGCAGGACCGCTGCCAGGCCGGTGATCGCAGCCACCATGTGCGGGATCACGCCCAGCATGCACCCGAGCGCCGCGACCAGCCCGGCACGGGTGCCGCGGGACAGGCCGGCGGCGATCGTGTAGACCGCGCCGGTGCCGGGCGTGGCGACCACGACCAGGGTGGTGAGCAGGAAGGCCAGGCTCATGGTGATCCCCTCGGATGCCGTGCTGAAGGCCGACGCTACACCTCATCCACCCAGGTGGGCGGGCAGCTGCGGGTCGAGGTCGAGCCAGGCGGCCAGGTCGTGGATCTCGGCGACGACGCGGTCCCGGCGCGCCGCGCTCCAGGCCCCGCCCTCGTGCAGCGCGTCGACCCGCAGCACGCCCCGCTTGTGCTCGGCTGTGGCGTCCAGCTTGCCGACCAGCTCGTCGCCGTCGAGCACGGGAAGCGCGTAGTAGCCGAACCTCCGCTGCGCCTTGGGCTTGTACATCTCCAGCACGTAGTCGAAGGCGAACAGCTCGGCCATCCGCTCGCGGTCGAAGACCAACCGGTCGACCGGGCAGAGCAGCGCGGCGCGGCCGGTGAAGCGGTCGTCCGGGTCGAGGTATGCCGGGTGCACCCGCCAGGTGCCGGGCACCCCGTCGATGGTCGCCCGCTCACCGGCCTCACCCGCGTCGCCCGGCTCGGTGGGGCGCTCCGGGCCGCGCGAGCGCAGCAGCCCCAGGGCGGCCAGCCGGCGGGCGTCCTGCTCGGCCAGCGCCTCGTCCAGGGCGAGGTCCGGGACGTCGGGGTAGACCCGCTCGGCCAGGTCCCAGAGGCGTTGCCCGCCCTCGCGCCCGGACACGGCGACCTCACCCCGCTCGACCATGAAGTCGAGCAGCCGTTGCACGTTCTTGTCGTTGGTCCACCCGCTCGACCGCCACGGCACGTCCGTCGCGTCCGGCAGCCCGCCCGTGGGCGTGGGGCCCTCGGCCTCCAGGTGGGCCAGGATCTCGCAGCGGCCGCGGTCGTTGGCCTCGACCCACCGGGCGTTCGACTCCTGCCAGGCGCTCACCTCGCCGTGCCGGCGCAGCGGCGTCGGCCAGCCCGCCATCTGGGCGCGGTAGAGCGCGACGTCCTCGCCCGCGCGGATGAAGCCGCGGATCTCCACCAGGGTCCGCTCGGCCAGCAGCCGGTCCAGCTCACCCATGTCGTAGGCGCTGCCCAACCGGCTCCACAGCACCAGATGGTGCGCCGGTGCCACGGCCTTGACCGGGTCGATCTGCAGCAGCGTCAGCTCGCGCACGGTCTCCACCACGTCGCCGGGCCGCTGCGCCGTGAGCAGCTGGGCGCGCACCGCCACCCGCCGGGCGTCGCGCACCGAGAGGTGGTGGACCACGGTCACCGCACCCACCGCGCCGCTCGGGCAACCGCATGCGCAACGCCGGTGAGTGGTGTCAGGATCGGGACATGCATCTTCTCGAGCACGAGGTCTGGGTGATGGACCAGGTCAGCAGCTTCCTCAGCAACGACTTCGCCATCCACGCCCTGGACGGCTCCACCATCGGGCGGATCCGCACCGAGGGCGGAGCGCTCGGGCGGATGCTCATGGGCAGCCGCGAGCTGACCGTGCTGGACATGGACGGCACCCCGCTGCTGCGGTTGCAGGACACCATGACCCTCGGGCGCGAGCGGATGGTCATCACCGACGGCACCGGTGGGCCGCTGGCGCACCTGGTCAAGCGGATCACGCTCTTCAAGACCCGGTTCACGGTGGAGTTCGACGGGCAGCCGCTCGACCTGACCGGCAGCATCTGGGGCTTCGACTTCACGATGTCCGGCCCGCGCGGGCAGATGGCGACGGTCGCCCGCAGCTGGGCGGGTGTCGCCAAAGCGCTGCTCGGTCGCAGCAGGTATGTCGTCCACCTCACGCCCGAGCTGGTGGCCCGGGAGCGCCTCGTCGTGCTGGGCACGGTCATCGCGCTCGACCTGGTCCGGGCCAAGCAGGACCGCTCCTCCGCCGGCTAGGCCTCGCGCGTCGCTCCTCACCGCGCCGGCTGCGCTCGTGCCCAGGTGGTCCCGAGGCGGACCAGCTCCGCGAGCAGGGCGTCGTCGGAGGCCGCCGACGCCTCGCTGTGGACCCACTCGCGCATCGGGCGACCGCGCATCACCATCGGCTCGAGGCCCTCGCGACGGCTCAGCTCCTGCGCCAGCGCCTCGTCGACGTGGATCATCACGCCCTCGTCACCGGTCGCGGCGACCGCCATGTGCCCGTCGACGAGGAAGGCGAGCCCGCCGAACATCGCCTTCTCGACGACCCCCGTCTCCCCCGCCAGCAGGTCACGGATCCGCTGGGCCAGACCCTCGTCGTAGGCCATGTCAGACCCAGGACGCCGGCGGCGCCCAGTCGTCCGGCGGATCCTCACCGGCGCGGCCGTCGACCGCCTCCCGCAGCAGGTCGGCGTGACCCGTGTGCCGGGCATACTCCTCCAGGATGTCGAAGAGCATCCGGCGCAGGCTCATGTCGACACCCCACTGCTTGCCCCACTCGATGATGTGGTCCAGCCCGTGCTGCTCGATGTAGGCGCGCTGTCTGGCCCGGGTCGTGGCGACGGCCTCGACGTAGCGGTCGTACAGCTGGTCGGGCGTCTCCTCGGCCGCGCTGAGGAAGTCCCAGTCGGGCTGGGCCTCCCAGTCGACGTCGGTCCACGGGCTCCCGGGCGAGGACCCGTCCATCCGCCACGTGCCGGCCGTCACCTCGACCCCGCTGAGGTGCTTGAGCAGGCCACCGAGCGTGAGGGACGACGCCCCGACCCGGGTGCTCAGGCCGTCGGCGTCCAGCCCTTCGGCCTTCCACCAGAAGGTCATGCGTTGCCGGTCCAGCGCACCGAGCAGGTGACCGATCTCGTCACCGGCGACCGGCGGCTCCCAGGGGCGTTCGTCACTCATGGACGGCACGGTAGCGCCCGCGGCGGACAGATGGTGTCCGCCGCGGGCGCGGTGGCACCGACGGGGGTGGTCAGGCGACCATGCCGTGCGGGTCGATGACGAACTTCGTCGCCGCTCCCTGGTCGAACTCCTGGTAGCCGCGCGGAGCGTCGTCCAGGCTGATCGTCTGCGCGTTGACCGCCTTCGCGATCTGGGCACGGTCGTGCAGGATCATGTTCATCAGCTTGCGGTTGTAGCGCTTCACCGGGCACTGGCCGGTGGTGAAGTGCTGGGACTTGGCCCAGCCGAGCCCCAGACGGACGCCGAGCGTGCCCTCCTTGGCGGCGTCGTCCACGGCACCGGGGTCTCCGGTGACATAGAGGCCGGGTATGCCGATGCCTCCTGCCGCGCGGGTGATCGTCATCGCGTCGTTGAGCACGGTGGCGGGCGCCTCGTCCGCGCCCTGGCCGTGGCCCCGCGCCTCGAAGCCGACCGCGTCGACGGCGGCGTCGACCTCGCGCTCGCCCACGACCGCCTCGATCTTGTCGACCAGGTCGCCCTCGGCGGTGAGGTCGATCCCGACGCAGCCGAAGCTCTCCGCCTGCCCCAGGCGGTCGGCGTTCATGTCGCCGACCATCACCACGGCGGCACCGAGCAGCTGCGCGGCGTGGGCCGCGGCCAGGCCGACCGGGCCCGCGCCCGCGACATACACCGTCGACCCGGTGGTGACGCCGGCCGTGTAGGCGCCGTGGTAGCCGGTCGGGAAGATGTCGGACAGCATGGTCAGGTCCAGGATCTTCTCCAGCGCCTGGTCCCGGTCGGGGAACTTCAGCAGGTTGAAGTCGGCGTAGGGGATCATGACGTACTCCGCCTGACCACCGACCCAGCCGCCCATGTCGACGTAGCCGTAGGCGGCGCCGGCCCGCGCCGGGTTGACGTTCAGGCATACCCCGGTGTGTCCCTCGTTGCACATCCGGCACCGGCCGCAGGCGATGTTGAACGGCACCGAGCAGATGTCGCCCTTGTTCACGAAGAGGACGTCCTCGCCGGTCTCCACCACCTCCCCGGTGATCTCGTGGCCGAGCGACTGCCCGACCGGCGCGGTGGTGCGGCCCCGGACCATGTGCTGGTCGGAGCCGCAGATGTTGGTGGTCACGAGCTTGAGGATCGCCGCGTGCGGCGCCTTCCGGGCGATGCCGAAGTGGTCCGCCACCTCCTGCGGGATCTCCAGGCCGGGGTAGTCGACGGACTCGACCGCCACCTCTCCCGGACCCTTGTAGACAACGACTCTGTTGCTGGCCATGACGTCTCGCGCTCCTTCGTGCGGTCGTGGCCCCGGGGGTCGGCCGGGGCCCTGGGTGGCACCGCAGGCCGCCGGACCTCACCGTCCTCGCGCGGCCTGCGCCGCGCACCTGTTCACCCTCTCCCCGCTGGAGGGTCGGCGCAACCGCTGCCGGGTGGTACTTTCACGCGGGTGAGACGCCACGAGCTTCCCCCGCACAAGACCGCCACCTATGTCCTCCCGGACAAGAAGCTGGTCTACGTCTCGGTGCCGAAGGCGGCCTGCACCAGCCTGAAGTGGCTGGTCGCCGACCTCCAGGGGGAGTCGCGTGCGAGGTTCTACACGACCCTGAGCGAGGAGACCGGCCGCTCGATGACGGTGCACCGGCGCTCGAGGTGGCAGCACACCCCGATGCTGCACCAGCTCGACGAGGACCAGCTCGCCGAGATCACCCCCGACAACGGGTGGTTCGTCTTCGGGGTGGTGCGCCACCCCGCGTCCAGGTTCTGGTCCGGCTGGCAGTCCAAGATGCTGCTGCACGAGCCGCGCTTCGTGCGGAGGTATCCCGACGCCCAGTGGCCGCGCATCCCGAGCACGAGCAGCGACGTCGAGGAGGACTTCGCCCGGTTCAGCGAGGTCCTGGACAGCCCCGAGGAGCAGCCCATCCTCAGGGACCGGCACTTCATGCGGCAGACCGACCTGCTGCGCCTGGGCACCACGCCGTACGACCGGATCTACCAGACGTCCGAGATGGGGCAGCTGCTGACCGACCTCGCGGAGCACCTGCGGCCGCTCGGGGTGAGCGAGCTCCCGGAGATGCCGCACAGCAACGAGACGCCGCTGCGGCCCACCCGGTCCGTCCTCTCCCCCGCGGTGCTGGAGCGGATCAACCGTTACTACGCCGACGACATGGAGCGCTTCGGCTTCGACCCGGACAACCCCTCGGGCATGGACCAGCGCGAGAGCTACCCCGACTCGGAGCTGGTCGAGATCTCCCGCCTGGTCGAGCGCGGCGAGCGGATCGGGGACCTCGCGAAGATGGCGACCTCGGCCCGGCGCGAGCGCGCCAAGCTGGCCCAACGGGTCAAGGAGCTCGAGGGCGCCGCCCCGGCGTCGGCGAAGGCGCCCGTGAGCGTGCCGGCGACGAGGACCCGACGCAGGGTGGCCGGCGCCGCGCGGTCCCTCGCCCGTCGGGCGGTCCGGCGTCTGTCCAGGTAAGCCTGGCACGCTGCCGTCGTGCCCCCGCTCGACCTCGTCTGGGACCGGCTCACCACCACCCAGCCCGCGCTGTCCTGGCAGGTCAGCCTGCTCCTCGCCGTCGTCGTGCTCGTCATCACGTGGAGTCCTGCGGGCTACCGGCTGGTCCGCCACCTCATCACCCTCGTGCACGAGGCGGGGCACGCCGCAGTGGCCGCGCTGGTCGGGCGTCGCCTGAGCGGGATCCGGCTGCACTCGGACACCTCGGGGGTCACGGTGTCCCGCGGCCGCCCGCGCGGCCCGGGCATGGTGGCCACGGTGCTCGCGGGATATCCGGCGCCCGCCCTCGTCGGCCTCGGCGGGGCGCTGCTGCTCGGGCAGGGCTATGCCGCCGCGCTGCTGTGGTCCCTGGTCCTCGTGTGCGCGCTCATGCTGCTGCTCATCCGCAACCTCTACGGCCTCTGGGTCGTCCTGGTGACCGGCGTCGCCGTGGCGGCCCTGTCGTGGGCCGCCACGCCACCGGTCCTGAGCGCCACGGCATACCTCGTCGTCTGGGCGCTCCTCCTGGCGGCGCCGCGTGCGGTCGTCGAGCTGCAGCGGCAACGTCGCCGGCGGTGCGAGCGCGGCAGCGACGTCGACCAGCTGGCCCGGCTGACGGGGGTGCCGCCCGTGGTGTGGGTCGGGGTGCTGTGGCTGGTGTGCGTCGGCGCGCTCGTCGTCGGCGCGCGTGAGCTGCTGCCCCTCGGGTGACCTGACGTCCCGCGGTCCTCGCGCACCGGCTCAGGCGACGACGATCTCCACCTCGAAGCCCTGGACGTTCTCCAGGAAGAGGGCGGTGTGCCCGGGCCCGCCGGCGTGCGGGTAGGCCTCGGCGAACAGCTCGGACCAGCCGTGCTCGCCCGCCTGGGCGCGTATGCCGTCCAGGTCGGACCGGTGGTCGATGCGGAGGGCGAGGTGGTTGAGGCCGGCGCGCATCCGGTCGTGCGGTGCCGTCACGGCCGGGGACTGCTCGAGCGTGACGTAGGCCCCGCTCGGGTGCAGCCACACCCGGCCCTGCGGCCAGGCGGGGTCGTGGTCGGCGGCCCAGCCGAGGCGGGGCAGCAGCCAGTCGAAGGAGGGCTCGACCTGCGCGAGGTCGTGCGTCCAGAGCTCGATGTGGTGGACCGGGTTGCTCACCCGCCCGAGGCTAGCCTCGCCGCCCTAGTCGGACGGCATGATGATCCAGAGCACGATGTAGGCGATCACCTGCGGCCCGGGGAGCAGCACGGACAGCACGAAGAGCAGGCGCACGAGGCTGGCGCTCATGCCGAAGCGGCGGGCGAGGCCGGCGCAGACTCCGGCGATGACGCGGTCCTGGCGGGGGCGGACGAGGGCTGGTGCAGCAGTCATGTCCTCCACGCTAGGCGCGGCGGCGGGGCATCACCATCGGGTCCGCCACCCGGCCCGGGTGGGGCTACCCCCCGTCCGCCCTCTGCCCCCCTCAGGACCAACGTCGGGATAGCACAACCCTCATCGGGAAGTTCGCCGATGAAGGTTGTGCTATCCCGTGGTCACTCCCGGCTGGGGTGGGGGTTCGGGGCGGGGGTGGGGGATGGGGTGGGGCGGGTTCGGGGTGGGGGCGGGGGTGGGCTCGGGTGGGGTCAGCCGGGGGTATGCCGCGCCCGGGGCACCCGCGCCAGCCGCGCGACCTCGTCCGACGGCACCTCCTGGGCCTCCTGGGCGTGCCGCTCCGGCACCTCGTCCACGACCCGGTAGATCCCGTCGGCGCGGCGCACCCAGCGGTAGTCGACCAGCTCGCGCCGTAGGGACGCGACGTCCTCGTGCGCGGTGGCGAGGATCTCGTTGACCTCGCGCTCGGCATACTCCCGCCCGCGCTCGAAGCGGGTGAGCAGCTCCATCAGCACGGCGGCCCGCGCCCGACGCCGCGTCGGGATCGAGCGCAGCCGGTCGCCGTCGAAGAAGGAGCGCACCGCCTTGTCCGCGACGAGGTCGGTCTCGACCACGAGGGCGCGGCGGGGTGGCTCCGTGAGGAGTGCCGCACGGGCGGCGGTGTAGTTCTCCCCGGTGCGGGCCATCCGCTCACGCACCCGGGCCTTGAGGTCGGCGTCGGTCGTCATGCTCACTGCTGTCCGGTCGGTCACGCCCCAGCCGCGGCCGACCTCGGTGAGGTATGCCGTTGCGCCGGCCCCGGAGGATCTGCTCCCCTTCGCCGTGGGTGACCTGCGGGCTGGGCGCGGGTCCGGCTCGGTGTCAGGGCGACACCACGTGCACGATATCGCGGTCAGGCCCCTGCCGGCGCCTCTGCGTCCGTCGCCGCGGTGCTCTACTGTCGAGCGGTGACCGAGGCGCCACCCGACGGACGTCGGGCCACCGGCCAGCTCGCGCTGGTCTGCGTCATCAGCGTCCTGGCGCTGACCACGTGGTTCTCCGCGACGGCGGCCGCGCCGGCCCTGCGCCGCGAGTGGTCGATCGGCCCGGCGGCCGAGGCCCTGCTCACGGTCGGGGTCCAGCTCGGCTTCGTGCTCGGCGCGCTCGCGTCGGCCGCGACCAACCTGCCGGACCGCGTCCACCCACCACGACTGATCGGGATCGGGGCCGCGCTGGCGGCCGCGGCGACGACGGCCACCGCCACCCTCGCGGACGGACCGGTCACCGCCGTGGTGCTGCGGGTCGTCACCGGGGTCGCGCTCGCCCTGGTCTACCCCGTCGGGATGAAGGTCCTCGTCAGCTGGTTCGCGGTGCGCCGCGGCCTGGCCGTCAGCCTGATGGTCGGCTCGCTCGCGCTGGGCAGCATCTTCCCCCAGCTCGTCTCGGGTGCCCTGGCGCAGTCCTGGCGGCCGGCGCTGCTGATCACGGCCGGCCTCGCGGCGGTCGCGTCCCTGCTGCACCCCTGGCTGCGGGTCGGCCCGCTCCTGGATCGCTCGGAGGGCTTCCGCCCCGGCGTGCTGGTCGAGCTGTGGCGGCAGCCGGCCCCGCGGCTGGCCAACCTCGGCTACCTCGGCCACATGTGGGAGCTGTATGCCGTCTGGGCCTGGGCACCGGCCTTCCTCGTCGCCTCGCTGGCGGCCCGGGGCCAGGAGGCGCAGAGCGCCACGGTCGGGCTGGTCGTCTTCGTCGCCTTCGGGGTGTGCGGGCTGCTCGGCTGCGTGGTCGCCGGGTGGGTGGGTGACCGGATCGGGCGCGCCCGGGCCGCGGCGGCGGCGATGGTCGTCAGCGGGCTGTGCTGCCTCGGCGCCGCGCTCGCCTTCGGCGGACCGCTGTGGCTGCTCGTGCCGTTGCTCATGGTCTGGGGGGCGTCCGTCATCGCCGACTCCGCGATGTTCTCCGCCTGCCTCGGCACCGTGGTGGACCGGCGCTACGTCGGCACCGCGCTCACCCTGCAGACCGCCCTCGGCTTCCTCCTCACCATGGTCACCATCCAGGGGCTGCCGCTGGTCGCGGAGGCCACCAGCTGGCGGCTGGCCGTGGGGCTGCTCGCGGTCGGCCCGCTGCTCGGCTCGCTCGCCATGGTGCGGCTGCACCGGCTGCTCCCTCAGGACGCGGCCCCGGCCCCCGCCCCACGTCGCCCGGTGTAGACGCCCCGCAGGCGGAAACGCATACCTGGCTCGGCGAGCTCCTCGACGGCGTGCGCCGTCCACCCTGCGGTGCGGCCGCAGGCGAAGAGCACCGACCCGGCATCCCGCGGCAGGTCGTGCAGGTGCATCATCAACGCCAAGGCGGTGTCGACGTTGAGCACCCAGCCGCGCCGGACGGCCAGCTCCTCCTCCAGCAGCTCCAGCGCGCCGCGCGTCGCCTCGTCGCACTCCAGCCGGGCCAGCAGCAGCTGCGCACGCGGGTCCTGCTCGGTGTAGACCACGTGACCGAAGCCGGGTGGCGGCCGGTCGGCGACGAGCGCCGCGTCCAGCGCCGCGCCCGGGTCGCGCAGCGCGCCACGGAGCCAGTCGATAGCCAGGGCGGAGGCGCCGACGTGCAGCGGGCTGTCCGCGGCGGCGAGGCCGGCGAGCAGGGCCGAGGACAGGTCGCTGCCCGCCGAGACCGCCACCCGCACCGCTGTCGTGGACACCGCGAGGTCGTGGTCGGCGAGGAGGACGAGCACCAGGTCGACGAGGTCGGTTGGCAGGTCGAGGTATGCCGCGAGACCGGCCGCAACGGAGGTGTCCGGTGGCACACCGGTGAGCGAGGACACCATCGCGTCGGCCGCCCGGGCTCCGGCGAGCGCGACGGCCCCGGGGCGGCGGTCGTGCCGCCCCATGTCCGCCGCCCCGGCCACGAGCACGGCGTGCTTGAACCGGTCCAGCGCGGTGGTGCTCGCGGGCAGCGCCGCGACGAGGTCGCGCAGGGCGCTGTCCGCGGCGGGGTCGACGCAGACCGTGCGGTCGGTCGACGCAGACCGTGCGGTCGGTCGACGCAGACCGTGCGGTCGGTCGAGGGGTATGCCGGTGAGCAGGTCGCGGACCTCCTCGAAGGTCCACGCCTCCCCGCTCGGCACTCCGTCGTCGACCGGCACCGTCGCACCACCCTGCCCCGTCGCAGCGCCGGCGCCCACGAGGTCCCGGATGTCGCGCCCGCGGTAGGCCAGGCTCCCCGGACCGATCTCGGTGATCTGGGTGCGGACGTCGTCGCTGGTCGAGGGGTCGCGCGAGCGTCGCGAGTGTCGCGACCGGCCACCCGCACCGGACAGCGCCTGCACCTCGGCGACGTCGAAGAGGCTCCCGGTCCCCGGCACTCGGCGGCGGGGCGCCAGCACGCCCCGGCTGACGTAGGCATACACCGTCTGGACCTTGACACCCAGGTAGTCGGCGACCTGCTGGGTCGTCAGCTCGCCCCTCATGTTGACGTGATCAACGTTGACACACGATCAACTCTAGCGGCACCCTCGGCCCATGACCACGGCACCAGCAGGACTCAAGGGCCTCGTCGTCGCGCAGACCCGGACCGGCGACGTGAAGGGGCAGGACGGCTTCTACCACTTCCGGGAGTACTCCGCCGTCGACCTGGCCCGGCACCGCACCTTCGAGGACGTCGCCCACCTCATGGTCGGGGGCCACCTGCCGTCAGCAGCCGAGGCGGACGCCTTCGCCGCCGAGCTGGCCGCCGCGTCGACCATGCCGCACGAGCTGCTCGAGGTCCTGCTCGCCATCGCCCGGTCCGGTGCGGACCGCGCCTCCCTGGCCCGGCTGCGCACCGCGATCTCGATGCTGGGCTCGCTCGAGGACTTCCCCGCGAGCTACGGCGCCGAGCCGGAGCAGGTGCGCGCGGGCGTCGTCCGGCTCATCGCCCTGACGCCCGTGCTGCAGGCGGCCATCCACCGGCTCCGGCGCGGCGAGACGCCGCTGCCGCCGCGCCCCGAGCTGGGTGCCGCCGGCAGCTGGCTGTGGATGCTCACCGGCGAGGAGCCGGCGCCGGAGCACACCGCGGCGGTCACGGCATACCTCATCAGCACGATCGACCACGGCTTCAGCGCCTCCACCTTCACCGCGCGCGTGGTCACCTCGGCCGGCGCCGACGTGGCCTCGGCGGTCTGCGGCGCCCTCGGCACCTTCGCCGGGCCGCTGCACGGCGGTGCCCCCGACCGGGCGCTGGACTCCCTCGACGAGATCGGGACCCCGGACCGGGCCCGGGGATGGGTGCGTGAGCGGGTCGCCGCCGGCGAGCGGATCATGGGCTTCGGGCACGCGGTCTACCGCACCACCGACCCCCGGGCCGTCCTCATGCGTGACCACGCCGAGCGGCTCGGCGGACCGCTGGCGGAGCTGGCGGTGGCCGTGGAGCGCGAGGTCGTCGCCGCGCTGGCCGAGCTGAAGCCGGGCCGGGAGCTGCACACCAACGTCGAGTTCTACGCCGGTGTCGTCATGGAGCAGTGCGGCATCCCGCGGGAGATGTTCACCCCGACCTTCGCGGTGGCCCGGGTCGTCGGCTGGGGCGCCCACATCCTGGAGCAGAGCGCCGACCCAAGGATCATCCGGCCCTCGGCGGAGTATGTCGGCCCGCCGGCGCCGGCACCGCTGCCCTGAGCACTAGTCTGCTGCGGTGACCCCCGCTCCCCCGTCCCGCACGCTCTGCGCCGACGGCATCCGGCTGACGACGATCTCGACGGGGGCGGCGGTGGCGGGGCTCCGGCTCGAGGACAGCGAGGGCGGCTGGACCGACGTCGTCCTGGGTCACGCGGACCGTCGTTCCTACCGGCACGGGGGATACCTGGGAGCCGTCATCGGGCGGGTCGGCAACCGGATCGACCGCGGGCGGTTCGAGCTGGACGGCGCGACCCACCAGGTGTCGGTCGACGAACGCGGCAACGCGCTGCACGGCGGCGTGGAGGGCTTCGACCTGCGGGAGTGGGAGCTCGTCGACGCCGCGGCGGACCACGTGACCTGGGGTCTGGTCTCGCCCGCCGGCGACCAGGGCTTCCCCGGTGAGGTGCGGGTGCAGGTGCGCTACCGGCTCAGCCCCGGCGAGGTGAGGCTCGACTACTCCGCCACCACGACCGCCCCGACCCCGCTCAACCTCACCCACCACGCCTACTTCAACCTGGACGGCGAGTCCTCGGGCACCATCCGGGAGCACCGGCTGCAGGTCGAGGCCGACACCTTCATCCCCACCCGCCCGGACCAGATCCCGACCGGCGAGGTGCGCGAGGTCGCAGGCACCGCCTTCGACCTCCGCCAGCCGACGCCCCTCGCGGCGCCGCTCTCCGCGGCGGACGAGCAGGTGCGGATCGCCGGCGGCATCGACCACCACTTCGTGGTGCGCGGTGAGGGTATGCGCCGGCACGCGACCCTCGTGGGCGGCTCGGGGCGCCGGCTGGAGGTCTGGAGCGACCGGCCCGGGGTGCAGGTCTACACCGGCGACCACTTCGACGGGACGATCACGGGGATCTCGGGGTCGGCATACCACCGCGAGGCGGGCGTGGCCCTGGAGACCCAGGGCCCGCCCGACGCGATCAACCAGCCGGGCTTCCCCTCGCCGGTGCTGCGCCCCGGCGAGACCTTCCGGTCGTGGACCGTCTGGCGAGTGGGCACCTCCGACCCGATCTGACGGTCAGCGGACGGGGACGTCCCGGCGGCGCAGGCCGACGAAGCCGGCCGCCACCAGCGCCGCACCGACCACGGTCAGCACGACCGCACCGGACGCGGAGGCACCCTCGCCGACGACGTCCTGCCCCACGGCCAGGTAGGGCGAGGCGTCCAGCAGCGCGTCCGGCAGCCCCAGCCCGGGGCCGAGGTAGGCCAGCAGCGCGGCCACCGCGAAGACCGCCCAGGCGAGGCCGAAGCCCCGCGGCAGCCAGCCGAAGAGCGCCACGACCAGGCCGAGGAAGATCACCGCCGTCGGGGCGTATGCCGCGGCCCCGGCGAGCAGCTCACCCACCCACGAGTCGTCCTCCAGCGAGGCGGCGGCGGTCCCGCCCAGCGCGAGGGCGCCGACGGCTCCGATGACCGCGGCACCGACGACGACGATCGCCAGGTGGGTGGCCATCCAGCCGCCCCGGGACCGGCGGGAGGACAGCTCGACCTCCATCCGGGCACTCTCCTCCTCCCGGCGCAGCCCGCCGACCGCCATGACGACATAGGCCGTCACCAGCATCGCGAGCATCATCAGGAAGGTCGACATCACCGGTGAGAGCACCAGCTCGGCGGCCTGCTCCTCCGAGCCCCCACCGGCACCGAGGAAACCGCCCAGGGCGGGGTTGTCCAGCACCGCGTCGACGATCTCCTGGGCCAGCGAGCCGAAGACCGCCATGAGTGCGGCGCCGCCGACCGCCCAGCCGATCACCGCGCCGCGCTGCTGGTGCCAGGCCAGGCCGACCGGGGTCCGCAGGGCCCGCGAGGCCCGGGGCGTGGCCCGCCGCGGCTGCACCAGGGCGCTGCCGACGTCCCGACGGCCGCGCAGCCAGAAGGCGAGGACCAGCAGCAGCGCCCACGCCGCCAGGGGCAGCGCCAGCGGCCACCACCGGGCGTCGTCGCCGAAGGTGCGCAGCTCGTCCACCCAGCCGTGCGGGCTGGCCCAGACCAGGGCGCTCTCCTGCAGCGCCCCGACCCCGCGCACCAGGTAGGACGCGACGGCCAGCGCCAGGCCGATCCCCCACACGGCGCGGTTGTGCTCGACGACCTGCGCCGCCACCGCGGTGAGGCCCACGAAGACGAGACCGAGGCCGGCGACCCCGAGGCCGTAGCGGACCGAGCCGGTGGCGTCGGCGTCGAAGGCGACCATCGCCGCGCCGATGCCGAGCCCGGCCAGGACCACCGCCGCGCTGGCGAGCAGGGCCGCGGCCACGAGCGGGGCATACCGACCGACCCGGGCCGCGAGCAGCAGCTCCAGCCGGCCGGTCTCCTCGTCCCGGCGGGTGTGCCTGGCGGTCAGCGCGATCGCCATGACCGGCACCCCGAAGGACATGACGAAGCCGAACTCGTTGGCGAAGACGCCACCCAGGGTGTCCAGCCCGGCGATCCGGCCGTTGAGGACGGCGATGGCGTCGCCGCCGAGGCTCGCGGCATAGCCTGCGACCTTCTCCGGGGTGTCGTAGAGCGCCGCGATGGAGGACCCGGTGAGGACCATGACGCCGATCAGCGCCACCACCCAGGCGACCAGCCCCTTCCACCCGGTGCGCCAGGCGATCCCGGTCATGGTGCCGACGCCGTGGACCGCGCTCATCGCGCACCGACCAGGGTCTCGTCGCCCGCGTAGGCCTGCAGGAAGAGGTCGTCCAGGCTCGGCGGCGTCACGGTGAGGGTGTGGATGCCGGCGTCGTGCAGCACACCCACCAGCCGGCCGACCGCGTCCGGCTCGGCCGACGCGTGGACCTCGTGCCGGCCCTCGTCGTCGGTGCCGGTCTCGACGTCGCTGACCCCGGGCATACCCTCCAGGGCGGGCCGCTGGTCGGTGACCGCGCGCACCGTGGAGTGGGTATGCCGTCGCAGGTCCGTCAGCGTGCCGGTCGTGACCGTGCGGCCGGCGCGGATGATCGAGACCCGGTCGGCCAGCGCCTCGACCTCGCCGAGGATGTGGCTGGAGAGCAGCACGGTCGTGCCCTGCTCCCGGCGCTCACCGACGACCTGCTGGAAGACCTCCTCCATCAGCGGGTCCAGGCCCGAGGTCGGCTCGTCCAGCACGAGCAGCTCGGAGTCGGTGGCGAGCGCGGCGACGAGGGAGACCTTCTGCCGGTTGCCCTTGGAGTAGTCGCGCGAGCGCTTGCTGGGGTCGAGGTCGAAGCGGTCGATCAGCTCGGCCCGCCTCGACTCGTCGATCTGCCCGTGCGCGCGGGCCAGGATGTCGATGCACTGACCGCCGGTGAGCCCGGGCCACAGCGTCACGTCCCCCGGCACGTAGGCGAGCCTGGAGTGCAGCTCCACGGCGTCCGCCCACGGGTCACCGCCGAAGAGCCGGGCGGAGCCGCCGTCGGCCCGCATCAGGCCGAGCAGGATGCGGATGGTGGTGGACTTGCCGGCGCCGTTCGGGCCGAGGAAGCCGTGCACCTCGCCGCGGTCGACGACGAGGTCCAGCCCGTCCAGCGCGGTGGTGCGGCCGAAGGTCTTGCGCAGACCGTCGATCTCGATGAGGTGGTCGCTCATGGCGTGCCTTTCGCGTCGGGGGTGAGCATGAGGGCGAAGAGGGAGTACATGTCGGTGCCCCAGCGGTCGATCCCCTCCGGGGCCAGCGGGTCGAAGCCGAGCATGTCGCTCAGCGGTCCGCGCAGCAGGACCCCGCCGAGGTCCATCGCGAGCAGGGCGGCGGCGCGGACCTGCGGGTCCGGCCCCGGGTCGAGGACCCCGGCGTCCCGCCACCGCAGCAGCAGGCCGAGGGTGAGGTCGTACCAGCCGCGGAGGATGGCCCGCGCCCGCTCGTCGTCGGTGAGCAGCATGCGGCGCAGGTAGGGCAGCACCGGGGAGTCCCCGGGGAAGAGCTCGGCGAAGGACCCGAACTTCTGCGTCGGCTCCTCGCCGAGGGCCGCCGCGAGCTCCTGGTCGGCGACCTGGGCCTCACCGAGCAGCCCGTCGAACAGGCCGAGGATGTGCTCGTCGCAGGCGGCCCGCAACCCGTCCTTGGAGCCGTAGTGGTGCACGACCAGGCCGGGTGAGACCTCGGCCGCCGCGGCGATGCGGCGGACCGTCGCGGCCTCGAAACCCTCGTCGGCGAAGAGCCGCAGGGAGGCGTCGCGGATCCGCGCCTTCGTGGTGAGGTCTGAACGCATGTTCAATACCTTAAACGATCGTTCAATCGCACGCAAGGTGCGAGACTGGGGGCATGAGCCAGCCAGCCACCCGCAGGGTCGACGTCCCCGCCTGGGCGAACCGCGTCATACCCGTGCTGGTGCTCGTCGCCGTGATGTGGGTGACCGAGATCGTCGACCTGCTGCTGCCGCTGCCGCTGGACCAGTTCGGCATCCGGCCGCGGGACCCGGGGCACCTGGCCGGCATCGTGCTCAGCCCGTTCCTGCACCTGGGCTTCGGCCACCTGATGGCCAACACCGTGACGCTGCTCGTGCTCGGCTCACTGCTCGCCCTGACCACACGGCACCTGTGGCTGGTCACCGGCGGCGTGGTCCTGCTCGGCGGGCTGGGCGTGTGGCTGCTCGGTGGCCCGAACACGGTCCACATCGGCGCCAGCGGCGTCGTCTACGGGTATGCCGCGTTCCTCGCCGCCTACGGCTTCGTCGCCCGGCGGGTGGGGCAGGCGCTGCTCGGCCTGCTCGTCATCGTCGTCTACGGCTCCATGCTGTGGGGCGTGCTGCCGGTGCGCGAGGGCGTGTCCTGGCAGGCGCACCTTTTCGGGGCGGCCGCCGGTGTGGCGCTGGCGTTCTGGCTGGGGCGGCGCGACCGCGACCGCGACACGGCACCCGCCCGGCGCTGATCCGGCGACCCGACCGGCCGCACGGTTTGCACCGACCGGCCGCACGGTCTGCGTCGACCGGCCGCACGGTCTGCGTCGACCGGCCGCACGGTCTGCGTCGACCGGCCGCACGGTCTGCGCCGACCGGCCGGTGGGTCAGGCGTCCCAGGCCGTGACGTGCCGCGCCTCGTAGATCAGGATGTCGTCGGCGCCCGGGACCTGCACCATCGCGGCGAGCCCGAAGCCCATGTCCGTCGGGCCGGAGGTGAAGATCGCCCCGCGCTGGGTCAGCTCGGCCATGGTGGCCTCGATGTCGTCGCAGACCAGCGCGATCTCGTGATGGCGTGACCCGTTGTAGCCCGGCGAGGAGGTGGGATGCACGCCCAGCTCGCTCGGCCCGGTCGCGAAGATCAGCCAGTCCGCCGGGTCCTGCGACCCGGAGTCGCCGCCGCTGCGCCTCCCCTCGTCCCCGCTGCCCGGCTCGGCCACGAACGGCCACCGCAGGACGTCCTTGAGGAAGGCGCGGGTCGCGGTCGGGTCGTCGCTGTAGATGAGGGTGTGCACCGCCGTGATCATGACTCGACGCTAGCGAGGAATGCCGCGCCCCACCAGGCGTTGACCAGGGTATGAAGCGCATCGGCTTTCTCTCCTTCGGCCACTGGACGCCGCACCCCCAGTCCGCGACGCAGTCCGCCTCGGACGTCCTGCTGCAGTCGATCGACCTGGCCGCCGCGGCCGAGGACCTCGGCGCCGACGGCGCCTACTTCCGGGTGCACCACTTCGCCCGCCAGCTGGCCTCGCCCTTCCCGCTGCTCGCCGCCGTTGGCGCGCGGACGCAGCGGATCGAGATCGGCACCGGCGTGATCGACATGCGCTACGAGAACCCGCTCTACATGGTGGAGGACGCCGGGGCCGCCGACCTCATCGCCGGTGGTCGCCTCCAGCTGGGCATCAGCCGCGGCAGCCCGGAGCAGGTCGTCGAGGGTTACCGGCACTTCGGTCACGACCCTGCGGACGGTGAGAGCGACGCGGACATGGCGCGACGGCATACCGCCCGCTTCCTCAAGGCGCTCTCGGGCGAGGGGTTCGCCGAGCCGAGCCCCCGCCCGATGTTCCCCAACCCGCCCGGGCTGCTGCGCCTGGAGCCGCACAGCGAGGGCCTGCGCGAGCGGATCTGGTGGGGTGCCGGCACCCGCGCGACCGCCGAGTGGGCGGCCGGTGAGGGGATGAACCTCATGAGCTCGACCCTGCTCACCGAGGACACCGGCGTCCCCTTCCACCAGCTGCAGGCCGAGCAGATCCAGGTCTTCCGCGACGCGTGGACCGCCGCCGGTCACGACCGGACGCCCCGGGTGTCGGTGAGCCGCAGCGTCTTCCCGCTGCGGACCGCCCAGGACCACGCATACTTCGGGCTCGAGCGGCGCAGCTCCGACCAGGTCGGGATCATCGACGGCGTGCGCGCGACCTTCGGCAAGACGTATGCCGCCGAGCCGGACGAGCTCGCGCGTCAGCTGGCCGCCGACGAGGCCGTCGCCGCGGCGGACACGCTGCTGCTGACGGTCCCGAACCAGCTCGGCGTCGACTACTGCGCGCACGTGATCGAGGGCGTGCTGGAGGTGGCCGCCGAGCTCGGCTGGCGCTGAGGAGGTCCCGACCGTCGAATTCGACCTTGCCTTCTCGCGCCATGGCGACGTTTCCCATAGTCGAAATCGGGCCGAACCTCGATTTTCGACCGTGCTTTTTCGCGCCATGGCGACGATTCCAGTAGTCGAAATCGAGGGGCAGGTCACTCGGCGACGCGGAACTCGCCGACCTCGCGGTGCGTGAGCGCGACCCAGGCCCCCGCGGCCAGGCAGGCGAGCGAGCCGAGCAGCGCGGACCAGGCCGGCGTGGTGAGCCCGGCGACGAGGCCCGCGCGGGCGTTGCCGACGTCCGGCCCGGCGACGCCGATGACGTGCTCGACCGCCGACACCCGCCCCAGGTGGCTGTCCGACGTGGCCAGCTGCACCATCGCGGCCCGTGAGGTGACCGACACCGTGTCGGCAGCTCCCGCCACGACGAGGGCGCCCAGCGCTGCCCACGCCACGCCGGTGAGCGAGGCGACGCCGAAGCCGAGCAGGGCCAGGCCCCAGACCCCGACCGCGAGCAGCTGGACCACGCCGAGGCGGCGCCGACGGGTGACCAGGCCGGATCCCAGCCCGGCGGTGACCCCACCGATGGCGATGCAGGTGAGGAAGAGGCCGAGGGTGCGCGGGTCGCCGCCGAAGAGGGACTGGTTGACCATCGGGAAGAGCGCCACCGGGAAGGCGAGCAGCGTCGCCGCCAGGTCGAGGAGGAACGACCCGCGCAGCACCGGGTCGCGACGCACCTGCCCCACGCCCTCACCCAGCAGGACCAGCGCAGTGCGGACGCGGCGTCGCAGCCTCGCGGACCGCGGGACGGGGTATGCCTGCTCGGCCTCGGCGGGGCCGCGCGCCGGCGCCGCGCCGTCCACGTCCCCGCTCCCGGGCGGTGGCGTGGGCCGCTGCGGTGGCATCGCCGGCAGGGTCCACACGGTCCACGCGCTGACGACGAGCGCGACGGCGTTGACCAGGTAGCACAGGGCGGGTGAGGCGACGCCCAGCAGCAGACCGCCCACGGCCGGGCCGGCCATCATGGCCACCTGGAAGCTGATCATGTGCAGCGCGATCGCCGCTGGCACGAGGGTACGGGGCATGAGGCGGACGATGAAGGTGCGTCGCGCCGGGGCACCGAGCGCGCTGCAGGCGGTCTGCAGGCTGAGCACGGCGAGCAGGAGCGGCAGCGGGTAGAGCCCCACCGCGAGCTGCGCGCCGAGCACGAGCGCCGCGGCGGCCTGCCCGAGGGTGGCCCCGAGGGCGACGCGGCGCCGGTCCAGGACGTCGGCGACCGGACCGCCGACCAGTCCCATGACGATCATCGGGACCGCCTGCGCGACCCCGATCGAGGCGACCCAGAAGGGGTTCCGCGTCATCTCCCAGACCTGGAAGAGCACCGCCACGACGGCGACCTGGTGCCCCAGCCCGGACAGCGCACCGCCGACCCAGAGGCGGCGGTAGGGACGGCTGTGCCGCAGCGGCGTGAGATCGATCAGGGCGCTGCCGGCCCGAGGCCCGCTCACCTCACCCCACCGGGCGTCGCTCCTGGTTGCCCTGGTCCTGACCGAGCGTCGGTCGTGGTTGTCCGAGCCGTCACGCTCCGTCCCTCCCGAGGTGCTCCTCCAGCCGCTCGGCGAACGACCGGCGACCCAGTGCTGCGGCCATGTCCGCGGCGACCTGGGTCGCGGCATACGGCAGCTCGGCGTCCAGCTCGGCGATCGCCGCCTCGGTCGCCCGCCACTCCGCCTCGGCCAGCGGGACGAGCGCCCGGCCGCGGTCGGTCAGGGTGACGACCCGGGTGCGGCCGTCCTCGCCCGGCTCGCTGCCGACCAGGCCCGCCTGGCGCATCTGGGCGACGGTCTGCGACAGCGCCGAGTGGGTGCGGTCCAGCTCGCCGGCGAGCGCGGTGATGGTCATGGGTCCCACGTGCGCCAGCCGCACCAGCGGGAGGATGAAGCGCGACCTGACCTCGCCCTCGCCGCGGGCGCGGTAGACCTCGGTGATCGCCGCGTCGATGTCGGCGAGGACGTCGAAGAGCTGCTTGAAGTGGCTGGTGCGGGTCGGGTCGGTCGATGTCACAGCGCTAATATAACAGCACTGTTGGAAATCCGCGGTCGCATGGCGATGAGGTGCGTCGGTCCCGTGAATCAGACTGAGGCATGAGCACCGACCTGGTCCCCTCCCTCTTCGGGCTGGAGGACGCCTTCAACGGCTTCTCCGTCGACGACCTCGACGCCGCCGAGGCCTTCTACCGCGACACCCTCGGCATACCCGTCGACCGCACCTACGGGGCGATGGACCTGCTGCAGCTCCGGCTGGGTGCCCGCTCCGTGCTGGTCTATCCCAAGGGCCCGGCGCACGCCCCCGCCAGCTACACCGTGCTCAACTTCCCGAGCGACGACGTGCATGCCACGGTCCGGGAGCTGACCGAGCGAGGGCTGAGCTTCCTGCGCTACGACGGTATGCCGCACGACGAGCTGGGGGTGATGACCGGCGGTGGGCCGCTGATCGCGTGGTTCACCGACCCGGCCGGCAACGTCCACTCGGTCATCCAGCGGGACGACTGACCGGGCACCGGCCGCAAGGGGCTGGGCGGCTGGTAGACCTGAGCCATGAGACTCCTGCTGCTCGGCGGCACCGCCTTTCTCGGCCGTGCCGTCGCCATCGAGGCCATGGGTCGTGGCCACGACGTCACCTGCCTCGCCCGGGGCAGCGCGCCTCCCCCGGACGGCGTCACCTTCGTGCGCGCCGACCGGGACGAGCCGGACGCGCTGGCCGAGGTGCGCGGCCAGGACTGGGACGCGGTGCTCGACGTGACCCGGCAGCCGGGGCAGGTGCGTCGTGCGGTCGCCGAGCTGCGCACCCCGCACTGGGTTTTCGTCTCCACCGCCAACGTGTATGCCCCCGCGCCGGGCCTCCGGCCGGTCGAGACCGACCCGTTGCTCGAGCCGCTGGCCGGCGAGGTGATGGAGTCGATGGAGGACTACGGACCGGCCAAGGTCGCCTGCGAGCAGGCCGCGGCCGACGGCATGGCGGCGACCGGGGGCACCGCGACCCTGGCCCGCGCGGGGTTGATCGCCGGCCCGGGCGACGAGTCGGGGCGCGTCGGCTACTGGCCCTGGCGGTTCGCGCACCCCAGCGGCTCGGACGTGATCGTGCCGGACGACCCCGACTTCCCGGTCGCCTTCATCGACGTGCGGGACCTCGCTGGCTGGCTGGTGGACGCGGCCGAGCAGCGGTTGGAGGGGGCATACAACGTCACCGGCGAGGTGGTGTCGCTGACCGACGTGCTGGCGGCCGCCGCGGACGCGGCCGGCGCGAGCGTGCCGGCCCGGCCGGTCGCGCCGCAGACCCTGGCCGAGCTGGGCGTCGCGCCGTGGATGGGCCCGCGGTCGCTGCCGCTGTGGATCGACGACCCGGACCTGCGGGAGTTCGCGGCGCTGAACATCTCCCGGGCCGTGGGCTCGGGCCTGCGGCTGCGGCCGCTCGCGACCACGCTGGCCGACACGCTCGCCTGGGAGGAGACCCGGCATACCCCGCGGCGGGCCGGCCTCACGGACGACGAGGAGCGGGAGATCCGCGCCGCGCTCGACGCCGGCTGACCCCACACCCCACCGGGCGTCGCCTGTGGTCACCCCACACACCACCGGGCGTCGCCTGTGGTCACCCCACACCCCACCGGGCGTCGCCCGTGGTGGCGACACGAAAGTCCTCTCTTTGATGGCTTCCGGGCCAATCGCGTTCTGAGTCCGTCTATCGAGTCACGCCAGCTCGCGCTGGAGATGGACGGTACGCGGGCGCCCCAGCTGGCTCGAAATGTGTCGTTACTGGACCAGAGTCGCCAGCACGCCTTAGCGTTCGAAACGCTCCGTTATGGGTGGCGACCGACGGCGGCCCCCAT
Source organism: Serinicoccus kebangsaanensis (assembly GCF_008919445.1). GTDB lineage: Bacteria > Actinomycetota > Actinomycetes > Actinomycetales > Dermatophilaceae > Ornithinicoccus > Ornithinicoccus kebangsaanensis. The sequence goes on from NZ_VSLG01000019.1 coordinate 45,710, forward strand.
CTCAAGCCCGACGCCGCTCTCCCGATCGGCTGGGTCGCCGTCGGCTACCCGGACCGTCTGATCCGACCCTGTGATCACGAGCAGCACTGTGTGTGGCGTCGACCGTGCACCTCGATGCGCAGATGTGCCGCCGCCAGTCCACCCTGTAGGGACCGAGTCACGTTGACCTGTGCCGTAGGAGGTCCCTGTCCCGGTGAGTATGTGCGGACGGGTCCAGTGAGACGCGCCAGGTTGGCTTGAACTCTTGCCACCACACCAGCCCGCGGTGTCGCCGTTCGTGGTTTGGCTTGTGGGACCGCTCGTACATGTAGAGGGTTGAGCGCTGGTCAACTATCGACGCGACGTCGGTCGGTAGACCAACTCTTGCGTGTTCCCGTCCAGGGTCCGGCTCTCCAGCAGCTCGAGGTCGAAGTCTCCCGCTCCTCGGAAGACGGGGAAGGCGCCCGTCTTGGCCGAGATCACAGGGAAGACCGTCAGCTGGATCCGGTCCACGAGACCTGCGGCCATGAGCGACCAGTTCAGGGCCAAGCTGGCTTGCGACCGTAGCGGGCGGTCCGAGGTCGCCTTGAGATGCCGCACCACGGCGACGGCGTCGCCACGCTCGATAGTGGCTTCAGGCCAGCCCAGGGTGCTCTGCAGGGTGGAGGAGATGACAGTTGCTGGGGCGCGCCACGTGCGGAGGTTCCACTCATCGAGTGCGTTCGGGTCATCCAGTGCGGTCATGATCGCGGCGTTCTCGCGGAAGAAGTTGGCTCCGAAGATCATTCGGGGCTCGGGGTCGAACAGTGAGGCGCGGTGTTCGAGCAGTTCGGGGCCCTGCTTGCTCCAGTAGCCGCCCCAGTTTGCCCCCTCGGCGTAGCCCCCGTATCCGTCGAGGGTGGAGAAGACATCCCAGGTGTAGGTGGCGCTCATCCAGCAACTCCTTCGCTTCGGTTATCGCCGGTCGACGCTCAGACCGGACCAGTGATCAAGACTCATCTCGCCGCGCTCGCACGTGCCGCGCCGGTCACGCTGCGCGTGACGATTCCGGTTGCGGCGTGACGCCTGCAGGTCACCAATCTCACATGAGCGGGCGTCAGGAAGGGTCGTCGGCGAAGGTCTCGGTGACCAGGTGGGTGTCCATGTACTCGCGGATCTCGTGGATCTGGCCGTCTGTGAAGTCGAGCACCCAGCAGTAGTTGTTGTCGTATCTGCGGCCGTCGGGTGTTGCGCTGCTGCCGGTGTGCTCGACCACCACGTGGTCTCCGTCGGCGTAGATGTGGTGCACCCGGGTGGTGCCGCTGTCGTCCAGCGTGTCCGCCACACCGCTGAACAGGTCTTCGATCACAGCTTGCTTGCCCTCGAAGGTCTTGGACCACCGATCGACGCCCATCCATCGCCACCTCACATCCTCAGCCATGGCCTCGAGAAGCGGCCGGTGGTCGCCGCTGGCCAAGGCATCGAAGATGCCGCGTACCCGATCCTTGTGCCTCATCTCCTGCTTAGTCCCTTCCGTGGGGCTGCTGGTCTCCTGTTGCCTGCCGGGTCGTGGTCGACTCTGCTCACTGAACTGTCTTCACGAATCGACATTCCGCTCAGGTTGGCCTCCGACGGAATGGATGTCGTAGCGAACGTGGGTGAGGGTGCCCCAGTCTTCGCTCAGCGTCTGTGACAGCGAGAGGGGTTCGGTCAGCAGCGCGACGCCGGTCCCGAGGACCACTGGGAGCACGAAGAGATCGAGCTCGTCCAGCTCGCCGGCAGCGGCGAGCTGGTTCATCAGGGCCAGTGATCCCCAGATCACGATGTCACCAGGCCCGTGGTGGCGGGCTTGGCGGACGTGTTCGACGGCATCAGTCACCACCGTCGCCGGTTCCCCGTCAGCCCAGGGCGCCTGGTTCAGGGACCGTGATGCGACCACTTTCGGCACGGTGTTCACCGTGTCGGCGATCGTCTCGGTAGATGTCGGCCAGTAGCTGACGAACGACTCGTAGGTCCTCCGGCCCAGCAGCACGTGCTGGATGCTCGGGCGCAACTCGACGTTGTACCGCTGGCTGCGTTCGTCGGCCCCGGGGGCCACGTGCGCGAAGAGTGCGTCCTCGCCGTCGGTCCCGCTGGCGAACCCGTCGAGCGAGACCCACTGCTGCGCGATGATCCTGGTCATGCTCGCGGCCTCAGTCGGTGACCGGTCGGTGCCGCATGAGCACGATCCCGGACCGGAACGTCTTCGCCTCGAGGAGCTCCAGTCGTGGGACCTGGTAGCCGTCGGGGAAGAGGCGACGTCCGGCGCCCTGCACGACCGGGTAGACGAACAGTCGGTACTCATCGACCACGCCTGCGGGGATGAGGGCGTGGACCAGGCTGATGCTGCCGGTGCAGACGATGTCCTGGCCCTCGGTCCGCTTCAACGCCCGGACCTGCTCGACCGGGTCGCCGGAGAGCACGACCGACCGGTCCCAGCCCGGGTCGGTCATCGTGGAGCTCACGACGTACTTCGTCACCCTGTTCAGGGTGTCGGTGACCCCGGTCCGGTCGTCGGTCTGCTGCGGCCAGTAGCCGCGCATGTCCTCGAACGTCCGCCGGCCGAAGAGCACCGCATCGTTCGTCGCGTCCTGCCGGGCCATCTCCTCGATCAGGTCGTCCTGGTCCTGCTCCGCCTCGGGCGAGAACCAATCGGTGCCCTCGAGCATCTCGATCGACCCGTCCAAGGTGATGTTCTGGGTCACGATCAGCTGTCGCATACTCAAACTCTCCTCACTGCTGAGTGAACGTTGTTCACCTGCTACCCTAACGCTGTTAGAGCAGGAGTCAAGAGAAAGGTCCTCGTGGTCCAACCCAGACCCCCCGGCGATCCGCGCGTCAAAATCACGCCAGAGTCCATCGCGGACACCGCACTGGCGATGATCCGCGAGGCTGGAGTCGACTCGATGACCATGCGGGCGCTGGCGGCCCGGTTGGACGTGAGCGCACCGGCGCTCTACCACCACGTCGCAGGGCGCGAGGAGCTGCTCGACCTGGTCGCGCGCCGGGTACCGGCCGACTCCGGGGACACCCAGATCTGCCTGGACTCGGTCACCACCATCGAGGAGTACGTCGCACTGGCCCGCCCCGGCTCCCTCGCGCTGCGCGACTACTACCTGGCCCACCCAGGGCTCGCCCGGGTCATGCTGGATCGAGTTGGCGGCCGCGGACACGACAGCGTCGACGACCGCCACCAACGCACCGCCGCCGACATCGCGGCGCTTATCCGTTGCGGGCTCGACCCGACCGTGGCTTCTACGACCTACGACACCATGGCCCGGTGGACCCTGGCCGCCATCGCCGCCGAACACGATGCCCAACCCACCCCCTCCGCCAACGCATCCTTCGCCCACGGACTGGACCTCCTCCTAGCCGGCCTCGTCGCCACCGCCAAGAACCCACTCGCAAGACCCACGTCAGATACATGACCCGGGGACAGGCTTGTCGGCCCTAGGCTCGAAACGGTCGCCACCGGACAGGTCCTCAGGAGCTGATGAGCACGCCTGCGGAGACGGAAAGATAGAACGGCGACGGGACCACGGGCCGCCTCCCCCGCAAGAGCCGCTGCGCGATGAAACGCGGCCATGATGGAGCCTCGCGGACCCCGGTGACGTACACGACAGTGCGGCCGGTGTCGGCGTCATAGAGCACGCCAGGGCCGTAGACGCCCCGCGCGAGCGATGCAGGCATCCCGGCATCTGCGGTGTTCAGCACGTGGCGCGGCACCGACCATGAGGAACGATCAGCGGAGAGCTCGCGGGTCGTGCTCACCCACAAGCCCTGCTCCGGGAATCCTCCGGTGCCATGCAGGTCCGGTCCTCGGGCGAGCACCATCAGCCACCCATCTCTCGTGCGGGCGATGGTGTTGTCGAAGAACCCCTTCGCCGGCGTGGAGAACACCCGCGGTACCGACCAGGACACCCCGTCCACGCTCTCGGTGACACGCAGCTCATAGTCCGGGTACTCCCCCGGCCCGATCTCGTGGGGATTGGCCTGGAACCACATCACGTACCGACCGCGGTCGTGGACGACGAGCGGTTCGAGAACACTGGACCGTGGTGCGGTCCCTCGGATCAGCGGCTCATCGCGGCGCACCCACGCGCCGTCGATCAGTTCCAGGGCACCGATCGCGTAGCTGCTGTCGGGGCCGTACTGCTTCTTCGACGCTCGCCCGGTGTAGTAGACGCGGGCAGGCTGGCCGTCGGCCGCGGGCACGAACGAGGGGGTATGCATACCCTCGGCATCCCAGGCGTCCTTAGGCGGGTCCACGGTGAGGGCACGGGCACGGCCACGCGCGTCACAGACAAACCGCCAGGAACGGCTCCCCGGGTCGGCGCCAGGGGTCAGGGTCGCGGTGTAGAGACGGTTGCGGAAGGACGTCGAGAACCCTCCGAGGAACATCGTCGGACCCCATCAATGACGTGCACATCAGGATCACCGACGCCCAGCACACCCCGCGGCATCGGCCCACCCACCATGTCCCACAACGAAACGATGGCAGACGGGGGAACGATCTGAAACACGGCGACCTCCACGGAATCGAACACGCCAAGCAGGCGCGGACTCCCCTGCTGATCAGGTAGGTCGGTGAAGCAAGCCTACCAGTGCCCGGCCGGGGGGATCGATGGTGCCGGTCCACCGAGCACCGTGCGCGGCGGCCAGTTGAGTCCCGCATAGTGGTGTAGCGCGGTCACCGTGATCGTTCCCGGCGTGTACGTCGGGCGCGGACGCGGCC
>NZ_VSLG01000001.1:0-326410 GCF_008919445.1 Serinicoccus kebangsaanensis
AGTGTGGGAGAGTAGGACACCGCCGGACCACACCCCCGCAAGGGCCCACCCACACGGGTGGGCCCTTGCGCTATACCCACGTCCGTCACCGATGGACGTGACCTGACAGACTGGTCGCCGACCAGAGCGTGAGCGAGAGGACTCGAGGTGGACAGCGACCGCCCGGCATCGTCGAGGCCCGATCGTGACGACCGCCGCAGCTCCCGGGCGGGCAGCCGGCCCGACCCCCGGCGCGAGCGCCGCGGGCGGGACGCGGGGTCCACCGGCCGTGGTCACCGGGGCGCGGACGAGCGCGCCGAGCGGCGCCCGGACGTCCGACGGCCACCTCGGGTGCCCGAGCCGGAGCTCCCCGAGGACGCCGATGCCGGCGGCCTGGACCGCTCGCTGCGCACCGAGCTGCGCACCCTGAGCAAGGAGAACGCCGAGGGGGTCGGCGGCCACCTGGTGATGGTCGGGCGCCTCCTGGACGCCGAGGACTTCGACCTGGCCCTGGCGCACGCCGAGGCCGCGGCACGCAGGGCGGGTCGCGTGGCAGGCGTGCGGGAGACCCTCGGGGTGGTCTACTACCGCCGCGGCGAGTGGAGCAAGGCGCTGGCGGAGTTCCGGACCGCGCGGCGACTGAGCGGCTCGCAGCACCTGCTGCCCCTCATGGCGGACGTGGAGCGCGGCCTGGGCCGGCCCGAGCGCGCGCTCGAGCTGGCTGCCTCGCCCGAGGCGGCGCGGCTGGCCGCGGCCGAGCAGGTGGAGCTGGCGATCGTGGTGGCGGGGGCGCGGGGAGACCTCGGGCAGCACGCCGCCGGGGTGCTGCACCTCGAGGAGCTGGCTCGCAGGAGCACCGCCACCCAGCCCTGGGCCGCCCGGCTGCGGTATGCCTATGCCGCCGCGCTGGAGGCCGACGGCCAGACCGAGAAGGCGCAGGAGTGGTTCGCGCGAGCGGCCGAGGTCGACGCCCGCGCCGAGACCGATGCCGCGGAGCTCCTGGGTCGCAGCGACGAGGCCTGGGTCGTGGACCTGGGTGACGGCGAGGAGGACGACACCGGCGGGGAGCCGCCGTCGTGATCGAGGGGATGCTGTGCGACCTCGACGGCGTCGTCTACCGCGCGCACGAGCCGTGCGACGGTGCCGTCGAGGGGCTGGCCCGGGCGCGTGCGGCGGGCGTCCGCGTCCTGTTCATGACCAACAACGCGTCACGGTCACCCGAGGACGTCGCGGCCCAGCTGACCGATCTCGGGGTGCCGGCCGACCCGCAGGACGTCCTCACCGCGTCGGAGGTCGCCGCCGAGGAGCTCGCCAGCACCCGCCCGGACCTGCTGGCCTCGGGGGCGGTCCTGGCCGTGGGGGGACCTGGCGTCGCGGCGGCTCTGCAGGCTGCCGGCTTCCACGTCCTGGTCCCGCCCGACCTGGCCGACGCCGACCGGCGCGCGGGAGTCCCCCCGATCGGGGCGGTCGTCCAGGGCTACGGGCCGCGGGTCGGGGTCGCCGACCTGGCGGAGGCGGCATACGCGATCACTGCGGGGGCGCTGTGGGTCGCGACCAACGACGACCCCACCTTGCCTACCGAGCGTGGCCAGGCGCCCGGGAACGGCTCGTTGGTCATGGCGGTCGCGCACGCGACCGGCGCCTCACCGGTGGTCGTCGGCAAGCCGCACCGGCCCGCCTACGACGTGGCGCTGCGCCGGCTGGGGCTGCCCCCGGAGGCGACCCTGATGGTCGGCGACCGGCTGGACACCGACATCGCCGGTGCCAGGGCGGCCGGACTGCGCAGCGCGCTGGTGCTGACCGGCGTGTCCACCCGGGCGGAGGCCGACGCGGCACCGCACGAGCAGCGGCCGGACCGGGTCGCCGACACGATCCTGGACCTGTCAGATCTCTGGAGGGCGGCATGACCGAGCACCCCGAGCCCGAGTCGCGCCCGACGACGGGCGACGACGACGTGGACGCCACGCTGCGCGACCTCGACGAGGCGCTGCGCTCGGACGAACCGGAGGCCGCCGCGGACGCGCTGGCGCAGGCGCACCGGGCGTTGCAGGCCCGGCTCAGCGACCCCTCCGCGCCGGACCGGAGCGGGTCGGCAGGAGCCGGGCCGCGTCCCGACTGAGCATGCGCCTGGACCGTGCCCTGGTCGCACGCGGCCTGGTTGCCAGCCGCACGCAGGCGCAGCTCGTCATCAGGGACGGACTGGTCCGTGTCGACGGCACCGTGGCCACGAAGGCGGCGCTGGCCGTGCCGGACGACGCCGACGTGACCGTGAGCGGCTCCGGTGCCGGCACCGAGTCCGAGTGGGTGCGCCGGGGATGGGTCGGGCGCGGCGCGGTCAAGCTGGCCCACGCCGTGGACTCCTGGTCCGACATCCCGGTCCGTGACCGGCGCTGCCTCGACGTGGGGGCCTCCGCAGGCGGGTTCACCCAGATCCTGCTCGAGCGCGGCGCCGCGGCGGTCGTGGCGCTCGACGTGGGGCACGACCAGCTCGCCCCACCCCTGGCCGACGACCCGCGGGTCACCGAGGTCTCCGGGACATCCGTCCGGGACGTGGACGCCGAGCGCCTCGGCGGGCCCTTCGACCTGCTGGTGGGCGACCTGTCGTTCATCTCGCTCCGAGTCGTCCTGCCGACGCTGGCGGCCCTGAGCCTGCCCGGGGCCGACCTCATCCTGCTGGTGAAGCCGCAGTTCGAGGTCGGCGCGCAGGCCCTGGGCCGGGGCGGGGTGGTGCGCTCGGCGGCACAGCGCGAACGCGTGCTGGTCGAGCTGGACGGGCACGCCCGCACCGCCGGACTCGCGCCACTGGACGTCCTGCGGTCGCCGCTGCTCGGAGGCTCGGGCAACGTCGAGTACCTGTGGCGGCTGCGTCGGTGCGCCCACCCGGGTCCGTGCGTGGGCCCGGAGGGCATGATGGGCTGTGGACCGGGGCCGGCCGAAGCCGCGACCCTGCTGCGGGCCCGAGCACAGGAGGACGGATGAGCCGACGCATCATGCTGGTCACCCACCCGACCCGCTCCGACATGCCCGAGCTCGCCGCCGTCTTCGCCGACCGGCTGGCGCAGCACGGCATCGAGGTCGAGAGCGTGCCCGAGGCCGACCCGACGCACCAGGTGGTGACGGACAGCGAGGTCGTGGCGCTCAAGAGCCCGGTCCCCGCGCACGTCGACGCCGGGGGGTGCGAGCTGGTCGTGGTGTTCGGGGGAGACGGGACGATCCTGCGGGGGGCCGAGATCGCCCGGCCGGCCGGCACCCCGCTGCTCGGGGTCAACCTCGGCCGGGTGGGGTTCCTCGCCGAGGCCGAGCGCGACGACATCGACGCCATCGTGGCCCGCATCGTGGACCGCGACTACCACGTCGAGGAGCGGATGACCCTCGAGGTGGACGTCCTGCACCACGGCCGCGTCGTGTGCCACAACTGGGCCCTCAACGAGGCGAGCGTGGAGAAGTCGGCGCGCGAGCGGATGCTCGAGCTCGCCGTCGAGGTGGACGGGCGACCCTTGTCCACCTGGGGCTGCGACGGGGTGGTCATGTCCACCCCCACCGGATCGACGGCGTATGCCTTCTCCGGCGGAGGACCCGTCGTGTGGCCCGACGTCGAGGCGTTGCTCGTCGTGCCGATCTCCGCGCACGCCCTGTTCGCCCGCCCCGTCGTCCTCGGTCCCGACACGCGCCTGGCCGTCGAGGTGGTCCCGCACAGCCACGTCACCGGTGTCATGTGGTGCGACGGCCGACGCACGGTGGAGCTGCCCCCGGGTGCCCGCATCGAGGTGCGGCGGTCGAGCACGCCCGTCCGACTCGCGCGACTCGGGACCGGTCCGTTCACCGACCGGCTGGTCGCCAAGTTCGCCCTCCCCGTCTCCGGGTGGCGGGGACCGGCGGCGGACCCGCCCCGGGACCCCGCATGACGCTGCGGCGGATCCGGATCCACCACCTCGGGGTGATCCAGGAGGCCGAGCTCGAGCTGGCGCCCGGGCTGAACGTCATCACGGGGGAGACCGGCGCCGGGAAGACGATGGTCGTCACCGGCCTCGGTCTGCTGCTCGGCGAGCGTGCCGACGCGGCGCTGGTGCGTGCCGGGGCCGACCGTGCGGTCGTCGAGGGGGAGGTGGACGTGCCCGACGACCACCCCGCCGCCCGCCGGGTCGTCGAGGCCGGCGGCGACGCCTCGGACGGGGTGATCCTCGTGCGTTCGGTGGCCGCCGAGGGCCGCTCGCGGGCCACGGTCGGTGGTCGTGGTGCCCCGGTCTCCGTCCTGGCCGAGGTGGGTGAGCACCTGGTGGCCGTGCACGGTCAGGCCGACCAGTGGAGGCTGCGGGACGCCGAGCAGCACCGGGTCCTGCTGGACGCCGCGGGTGGTGCTGCGGTGGCGTCCGCGGCCCGCCGGTATGCCGGGTGCTGGGAGGCGTGGCAGGAGAGCCGGGAGCGTCTGGTCGAGCTCACCCGGACCTCCACCGAGCGCGCCCTCCGGGTCGGTGCGCTGCGGGGTGCGCTGGAGGAGATCGAGCGGGTGGCTCCGACGGAGGGGGAGGAGGACTCGTTGCGGAGGGAGGCCGACCGACTCACCCACGCCGAGGAGCTGCGCCGGGCCGCGGAGGAGGCGCACGCCGCACTGGCCGGCGGCGACCCCGCGACCGGTGTCGCCGACGGGCCGTCCGTCGCGGGGCTGCTGGCGGACGCGACCGCGGGACTGTCCGGTGCCGCCGCGCACGACGCGCACCTGGCCGGGCTGCTGGACCGGGTGAAGGAGCTGGCCTACCTCGCCTCCGACCTGGCGCCCGACCTGGCGGCCTACGCCGCTGACGTCGAGGTCGACCCGGGGCGGCTGGACGAGGTGCACGAGCGCCGGGCCGAGCTGGGGGGCCTTTTGCGCCGCTACGGCAGCAGCACCCGTGAGGTGCTGACCTTCGCCGCGCGGTCCGCCCGGGAGCTGGAGCAGCTCGACGTGTCCGACGACGAGGTGTCTGCGTTGCGCGCCCGGACCGTCGAGCTGCGCGCCGAGGTGGCAGCCGCCGGGGTGGAGCTCACGGCTCGCCGGCGGGAGGCGGGGGACCGGGTCGCCCGGGAGGTCACCGCGGAGCTGGCCCACCTCGCGATGGGCTCGGCGACGGTGAGCGTCGACGTGGCGCACCGGCAGGCCCGACCGGAGGGTGGGGAGGAGCCGGCCGGCGCCGACGCGGAGAGCGGCGTCGTGGTGCTGGACGACGGGCAGCGGGTGCGGGCCGCGCAGCACGGTCTGGATGCGGTGGAGATCCGGCTCGCGGCCAACCCCGGGGCCCCGCCGCGCTCGGTGACCCGAGCGGCGTCCGGGGGCGAGCTGTCCCGGGTGATGCTGGCGCTGGAGCTGGTCTGCGGCGCCGGCACCGTGCCGACCTACGTCTTCGACGAGGTGGACGCCGGGGTCGGCGGCGCGGCCGCCCTCGACCTCGGGGCCCGGCTCGCGCGGCTGGCCCGGCACGCCCAGGTCGTCGTGGTGACCCACCTCGGGCAGGTGGCCGCGCACGCGGACCAGCACCTCGTGGTGCGCAAGAGCACCGACGGCCAGGTGACCAGCAGCGGCGTGGCCGTCGTCGAGGGGAGCGCGCGGGAGGCCGAGCTCGCCCGGATGCTGGGCGGCGTGGCGGACTCCGAGGCCGCCCTCGAGCACGCCCGGGAGCTGCTCTCCCAGCGTGCGACCATTGACGCCGGATGAGCAGCCGTCGACACCACCGCACCCCCGACCCGGACCTGCCCCTCACGGGCACGGTGCGCGTCGACGCGCGCACCAAGCGGCTGACCTCCCGTCTGCAGCCCGGCGACATCGCCGTCATCGACCACGCCGACCTGGACCAGGTGAGTGCGACCGCGCTGGTCGCCTGCCAGCCGGTGGCGGTGGTCAACGCCGCCGCGTCGACGACCGGGGCATACCCCAACATGGGGCCGCAGATCCTCATGGATGCGGGGATCCCGCTGCTCGACGTGGCGGGTCCGGAGGTGATGACCCTGGCGGAGGGCTCGCACGCGACCGTGGTGGGCGAGCAGGTGCGGGTCGACGGCGTGGTCGTCGCCGAGGCGACCCGGATGACCACGGCGATGATCGCGGACAGCCAGGAGCGCGCGCGGGACAACCTCTCCGAGCAGATCGAGGCCTTCTCGCACAACACCATGGAGTACGTCCGCGCGGAGCGGGAGCTGCTGCTCGACGGCATCGGCATCCCGACCCTGCGCACCGACTTCGAGGGGCGGTATGCCCTCGTCGTGGTCCGCGGGTACCACTACAAGGAGGACCTGCAGACGTTGCGGCCGTTCCTGCGCGAGGCGCGGCCGGTCCTCATCGGGGTGGACGGAGGGGCGGACGCGCTGCTGGAGATGGGCTACCGCCCGGATCTCGTCGTCGGCGACATGGACTCCGTCTCCGACGCGGCGCTCACCAGCGGGGCTGAGCTGGTCGTCCACGCCTACCGTGACGGGCGCGCGCCGGGACTGGAGCGCGTGGAAGCGCTCGGGGCCACGGCCGTCGTCCTGCCCTCGCCCGGCACGAGCGAGGACATCGCGATGCTCATCGCGGACGAGCTGGGCGCCGAGCTGATCGTCGCGGTCGGCACCCACGCGACCCTGGTGGAGTTCCTCGACAAGGGTCGGCAGGGGATGGCGAGCACCTTCCTCACCCGGCTCCGCGTCGGCAGCAAGCTCGTGGACGCCAAGGGGGTCAGCCTGCTCTACCGCTCCCGGATCCCGACCGTCTCGCTCGTCTGGCTCATCCTGGCCGGCCTGGTCGCCCTGCTGGTCGCGCTCGGCGTCACCCCTGGTGGACGGGCTCTGCTCGGGGTGCTGGCCGTACGATGGGACGACGTGTGGGCTTGGATCGAGGGGCTGTTCTGATCGTGATCGACTTCCGCTACCACCTCGTCTCGCTGGTCGCGGTCTTCATCGCCCTGGCGATCGGGATCGTGCTGGGGGCCGGGCCGCTGCGCGAGGGCATCTCGGAGACGCTGGACGACGAGGTGGCCCAGCTGCGGACCGAGCGCGCCGAGCTGCGCGGCCAGCTGGAGGTGCAGTCGAGGCACGCCACGGCCAAGGACGAGGCGGTGGACCTGCTCAGTCCCCGGGGGGTCGCGGGCACCCTCAACGGGACCAGGATCGCTACCGTGCTGCTGCCCGGGGCGGACCGCAACCACGTCGCCCTGCTGGAGGACCGGGTCGCGGACGCGGGCGGGGCCCTGGTGCTCCGGGTCGAGGTGGACGACTCGCTCGAGGAGGGCCAGGTCGACCAAGCCGTCGTCGACGACCTCGCCGGGCGGCTGGCCCTGCCGGAACCACGCGAGGGGGACCAGCCGACCATCGGCGCCGTCCTCGCCGCCTCCCTCGTCGGAGCGGACCGCGAGGGTGAGGTGGGCGCCTGGCTGGCGGCCGGTGAACGCCTCCAGGACGAGGGCCTGGTCGACCTCGCGTGGCAGGACGTCCAGGCCCAGGTGACGGACCGCCGACCACCGGACGTGCTCCTGCTCGTGGGCGGTGGGCTGTCGGCGGCAGCGCTGGCCGAGGAGGACCCCGAGCTGGAGAGGGTGCTGGAGGTGCGCCAGGACCTCGTGGCCGGGATCGCCGGCCTGGAGCATCCGCTGGTGATCGCCTCGGCGGGCGCCGAGGTGGACGCCCTCGCCGAGGGCGGTGGGCAGGACGGGTTGGTGCGGGCCGTCCGGGATGACGGCCGGCTCAGCGACGAGGTCTCGACGGTCGACGACCTGGAGGCCGCCAGCGGTCGAGCCGCCGCGGTGCTGGCCCTGGCCTGGGAGCTGCAGGGTGAGGCGGGCCACTACGGCCTCGGCGACGGGTCCGAGGCGCCCGTCCCCGCCCCGCCACCGCTGCGACTGGCATCCGGCCCCGGCGCAGGCGCGGAGCCCGCTGCGACCGAGCCGGTCCCGGACGACTCCGCCGCCACCACGGCACCGTGAGCGGCTCCCTGCCCGCGTCGATCCTGGTCGGCGCCGCTGCGGCGGCAGTGGCCACCGGCGTGCGGTGGGCCGACCGGCGTGGCCGACTCCCCGGCGGCGGCGAGCGGTGGGTCCGGCGCAACCACCTCGGCCGCGAGGTCACCCTCATCGAGGGGGTCGCGCTGGGGGCAGGCATGGGGCTCCCGCTGCTCGCCGTCGACCCCCCTGCCGCCGGCGCGGTGCTGCTGGCCGGCACGGCGGGCGCCCTCGACGACCTCGGGGGTCGTCCGGACGTGAAGGGGCTGCGCGGCCACCTGGGTGCGTTGCGCCGGGGGGAGGTGACGACCGGCGTGGTCAAGATCGCGGTGCTCTGCGGAGCCGGACTGGCCTCCGCGGTGGCGCTCGACCGGCATACCGGCCTGCGCGCGGCCACCCTGGCGGCGGCCGGTCTGGTCGCCGGCGGTGCCAACCTGGCCAACCTGCTGGACCTGCGGCCCGGACGTGCGCTCAAGGTCGGGCTCCTCGTCGCCGTGCCGCTCGCGGCCCGACGGGCCAGCGCCGCCGGCGCCCTGGGCGCGACCGCGGTGCTGCTGCCGGACGACCTGCGCGGACGCACCATGCTGGGCGACACCGGGGCGAACGCCCTCGGTGCGGCCTTGGGTGTGGCTGCGGCGCGCAGCCTGTCCCCCTCCGGTCGATGGTCCTGGTTGGGGGTGGTGCTGGCCCTCACGCTGGTCAGCGAGCGGGTCAGCTTCACCCGGGTGATCGAGTCGACGCCGGTCCTGCGGGAGCTGGACCGGTGGGGCCGACCGTGAGCGACCACGGCCCCAGCGCCCGGCTGCTCGGTCAGGGCCTGCTGGCGGCGGCGGGGGTGGTGGCGGTGACGACGCTGCTCGCCAGGGTGGCCGGGCTGGCCCGGTGGCTGGCCTTCTCCGAGGCGGTCGGCACCACCTGCGTCGGGCAGATCTACGTGACGGTCAACCAGGTGCCGAACGTGCTCTTCGAGGTGGCCGCGGGCGGTGCCCTGGCGGCGGTCGCGGTGCCCCTGGTGTCCCGGCGCCTGCAGCAGGGGCAGGACGACCTCGCCGACCGGACCGCGTCAGCCCTGCTGAGCTGGACCCTCCTGATCCTGCTGCCCCTGACCCTCCTGGTCGCGTCGCTCGCCGGACCCGTCTCGGCGGCGCTGCTGTCCACGTCGGACGACCTGGCCTGCGCCCCGGAGGACGTGGCCCGGACGGGCCGCCTGATGCTGCTGCTCTTCGCCCCGCAGATCCTGCTCTACGGCATCGGGATCGTGCTCTCCGGTGTGCTGCAGGCGCACCGTCGTTTCCTGGCCGCGGCGGTGGCGCCGCTGCTGTCCAGCGTGGTCGTCATCGCCGTCTACCTCCTCTTCGGGGCGACGGTGGACCCGCAGGCACCGCTGGGCGAGCTGTCCGGACAGGCCCTCGTCCTGCTGGCCGGGGGCACCACCCTGGGCGTGGTGGCGCTCAGCCTCCCGCTCGTCCTGCCGACCCTCCGGGCGGGAGTGCGCTGGCGTCCGACCCTCCGCTTCCCGGACGGGACAGGTCGGATCGCCGGTGCCCTGGCCCTGGCGGGTCTGGTGACTGTGGGGGCTCAGCAGGTCTTCACCGTGGTGGTCCTGCTGGTGGCGAACAGCACCGGCGTCGGCGGCGTGACCGTGTGGACCTACGCCCAGACGATCTACCTGCTGCCCTACGCGGTGCTCGTGGTGCCCCTGGCCACCGCTGCCTTCCCCCGACTGACGGGAGAGCCGGCCGCAGCGCGCCGGACCCTGCGACGCACGGCGCTGGGCATCACGGTCAGCGCGGTGGCCGGCGCGGCAGCACTCGTCGCCGCGCGACGCGAGGTCGGGACGGTCTTCCTCGTCCTGGACGCGGGAGCGGACGGAGCGGGTCGGGAGGCGCTGTCGGCGCTGCCCTGGGCGCTGGCGGCCCTCGCGCCGGGCCTGGTCGGCTTCGCCCTCCTCGCGCTGCTGACCCGTGCCCTGTATGCCGTGCACCGTCCGGGACCGGCGGCCGCGGGAGCGGGCGCGGGCTGGCTGGTGGCCGCCCTGGTCGCGGTCCTCGGCGCCGGTCCGGCCGCCGCGGAGGGCGTCAGCGGGGTCCTGCTCCTGCTGGCGCTGTCCTCGAGCGCGGGGATGCTGCTGTCCGGACTGGTGCTCGTCGTCCTCACCCGGCGTGCCTGGGGCCCGTCCAGCCTGCAGGGGCTCGGGCGCTCCCTCCTCGTCGCCGTCGCGGGCGCGGCGGTCGCCGTCACCCTCGCCGAGCTCCTTCCCCTGCACCCGGAGGGCATGGGTGGCGCGATCCTGGTCGGAGCACTGCGGGGACTGACGGGGATGGCCGGCGTCGCCGCCCTGGTCGCCGCCCTGGACCGCGACTCCTGGGCGCTCGTGCGCGCACGGCTGCTGCGGCGACGGGGCGGTGGCTGACGTGCGGATCCTCCTCGTGACGGCCCTGGTCGGTGGTGGGGTCGGACGGCACGTGCGCCAGCTCGCGGAGCAGCTGGTCGGACGCGGGCACCGCGTCATCGTCGCCTGTCCCGACCAGGTGGCGGTGGACTTCGAGATGGAGCGGACCGGGGCGCACGTCGTCGCCGTCGAGCTGGGCACCTCCGGCCCCCGGGAGGTCTGGGCCGCTCAGCGCCGGCTGCGTGCGCTGATCCGCGGCGCCGACGTCGTGCACGCCCACGGCATCCGGGCCGGGGCCGCCGCCGCGGTGGCCGGCGCACTCCTCCGCTCGCGGCCGGGTCTGGTGGTGACCTCGCACAACGCTCCTCCCGCCGGCGCCGCGGCTGCCGTCTACGGCGCGCTGGAGCTGGTGGTGTGCCAGGGGGCAGATCTCGTCCTCACCGTCTCCGCGGACCTCGCCGACCGGGCGCGGCGACGGGGGGCCCGGGCCACCGCGATGGCCGTCGTCCCGTCGTCCACCGCTGCGCCCGCGAGCGACCGCGACCGAGCACGTGCCCGGGTCGCCCTGCATCGGGAGCTCGGTCTGGACGAGGAGGTCCCGCTCGTGCTCTTCGCGGGCAGGCTCGCGGCGCAGAAGCGGGTCGACGCCGTGGTCCGCGCGCACCACACCTTGCCGGTCGGTGCCTCCGCCCCTCGACCGGTGCTGGTCGTCGCGGGGGACGGCCCGCTGGAGCGCACGCTGCGTGCGCTGGCCGCGGAGGGGCCCGGCGAGGTGCGCTTCCTCGGGCACCGGGACGACATCCCCGAGCTGCTCGCGGGCGCCGACGTGGTCGTCTCGTCGGCGGTGTGGGAGGGCCAGCCGCTGGTGCTCCAGGAGGCCCTCGCGGCGGGTGCCCCCGTCGTGGCCACCGAGGTCGGCGGGACGGCCGCGCTCCTCGGCGACGCCGGGCTGCTCGTGCGCGGCGACGGCGACCACACCCAGGTCGCGGCCTCGGTGGCGACCGCCGTCTCCGGGCTGCTCGCCGACCCGGCAGCCCGTGCGGCCATGACCGAGCGCGCCCGGGCCAGGGCCGCGCGGCTGCCCACCACGGAGGACGCCGTGGCCGCCGTGCTCCAGGCATACCGCAGCGTCGCCGGGGGGCGCGGCCCTCGTCGCTGACGGCGCGCCACGCCCGGTGCCCACCCCTGCGCCGGCCGTCGGAGTCGTCACGTAGACTGCAAGCCCGTGGCGGAGACGACGACGAAGCACATCTTTGTGACCGGAGGCGTCGCCTCCTCGCTGGGGAAGGGACTGACGGCCTCGAGCCTCGGGTTCCTGCTGCGCAGCCGGGGACTGCGCGTCACCATGCAGAAGCTCGACCCCTACATCAACGTGGACCCGGGCACGATGAACCCGTTCCAGCACGGGGAGGTCTTCGTCACCGAGGACGGGGCGGAGTGCGACCTCGACATCGGCCACTACGAGCGCTTCCTCAACACCGACCTCTGGGGCAGGTCCAACGTCACGACCGGGCAGATCTACAACGACGTCATCGCCAAGGAGCGGCGCGGTGACTACCTCGGCGACACGGTCCAGGTGATCCCGCACATCACGAACGAGATCAAGGCCCGGATGCGTGCCGCGGCCGAGCGGCCCGAGGGGGAGCGTCCGGACATCATCATCACCGAGGTGGGTGGCACGGTGGGCGACATCGAGTCGCTGCCCTTCCTCGAGGCCGCCCGGCAGGTCCGGCACGACATCGGCCGGGGCAACGCCTTCTTCCTGCACGTGTCGCTCGTGCCCTTCCTCGCCCCCAGCGGCGAGCTGAAGACCAAGCCCACGCAGCACTCGGTCGCCGCGCTCCGCCAGGTCGGCATCACGCCGGACGCCCTGGTGCTGCGGGCGGACCGGGAGATCCCGGCCGGCATCAAGCGCAAGATCTCGATGATGTGCGACGTCGACTCCGACGCGGTGGCGGCCGCCGTCGACGCGCCCTCGATCTACGACATCCCGAAGGTGCTGCACCGCGAGATGCTGGACGCGTATGTCGTGCGTCACCTCGGGCTGCCGTTCCGGGACGTCGACTGGTCGGCCTGGGACGCCCTGCTGGAGCGGGTCCACGAGCCGGAGCACCAGGTGGAGATCGCGCTGGTCGGCAAGTACGTCGACCTGCCCGACGCCTACCTGTCCGTCACCGAGGCGATGCGGGCCGGAGGCTTCCGGCACGACGCGAAGGTCGAGATCCGGTGGGTGGCCTCGGACGAGTGCCGCACCGAGGCGGGCGCGACGAGGGCGCTCGGCGGGGTGGACGCGATCCTGGTGCCCGGCGGCTTCGGGGTGCGGGGCATCGAGGGGAAGATCCGCGCCCTGCGCTGGGCGCGGGAGCGGCAGGTGCCCACGCTCGGGATCTGCCTCGGCCTGCAGGCCATGGTCATCGAGCACGCCCGGCACGTGGCCGGGATCGACGGGGCCAGCTCCACCGAGTTCGACCCGGACACCCCTGCCCCGGTGATCGCCACGATGGAGGAGCAGAAGTCCTTCGTCGACGGCGCCGGGGACCTCGGCGGGACCATGCGGCTGGGCTCCTACCCCGCGGTGCTCACCGAGGGGTCGGTGGCGGCGCAGGCCTACGGGGAGACCGAGGTCACCGAGCGACACCGGCACCGGTACGAGGTCAACAACGCCTTCCGGGACCGGCTCACCCAAGCCGGGCTGGTCGTGAGCGGGCAGTCGCCCGACGGCGGCCTGGTGGAGTTCGTCGAGCTGCCCCGCGAGGTGCACCCGTACTACGTCTCCACCCAGGCGCACCCCGAGTTCAAGTCGCGCCCCGACCACGCGCACCCGCTCTTCGCCGGGTTGGTGGCCGCCGCCCTGGACGCGCAACGCAGCCAGCGGTTGGTCGAGGTCGAGCCGCGCCAGCACCAGCACGAGCTGCCCGGCGCATGACGCTGGAGGCGCCGCGGCTCGCGCTCGCCGAGCTGACCGACCGCCCGGGCTCGCGCGAGGTGCTCGGCACCGAGGTGGCGATGCGCGGCGCCGTGTGGAACGTCCACCGGGACAGCGTCCGGCTGACCGACGGCCCGGCGACGCGGGAGTACGTCCACCACACCGGGGCGGTCGCGGTGCTGGCCGTGCGCGAGGACCGGGGCGAGCCGGAGATCTTTGTCATCCGGCAGTACCGTCACCCCATCGCCGCCGAGGACTGGGAGATCCCGGCCGGCCTGCTGGACGTGCCGGGTGAGCCGCCGGTGGAGGCCGCGCGGCGGGAGCTGGCCGAGGAGGCCGACCTGCGGGCGCAGCGGTGGGAGCCCCTGGTGTCCTTCACGCCGTCGCCCGGCGGTCTGGACGAGACCATCCACACCTTCGTCGCCACCGACCTCACCGACGTGCCCGAGGGGGAGCGGCACGCGCGGGAGGGGGAGGAGGCCGGTATGCGGTGCGGCTGGGTCACACTGGGCGACGCGGTCGCGGCGGTCATGGCCGGGCAGGTCCACAACGGGCCGCTCATGCTGTCGGTGCTGGCGCTCGCGCGGCGGCAGCAGCAGGGCTGAGTTCCACCGGCTCCCACCGGCGAGCACATCGGCGCTGTGCTCAGAGGGGTATGACGGTGGCGCCCAGCAACCAGGTGAGGAGCTGCCACGCGATCACGCTCAGCGAGCCCCACCCGAGGAGACCGAGGAATCCGTAGCCGCCTCCCGAGCGCCGGTCGGCCGCCGGCGCGCGGTGGTCCCGCCACCCGCCGACCTCCCAGACGGCATACGCCAACGCCCCCAGTCCAGCGGGCAGGCCGATCAACCAGAACCAGAACCACCGGTTGCCGTGCCGGGGAGCCGGTCCGAAGAGCACCAGGGCCAGCGTGCCGCCGGCCAGGACCAGCCCCAGCAGACCGTGTGCCCGCACCACGGGGCTCTGTGCGTGCACCGCGACGGTGGACGGCAGTCCGCTGGTCAGCAGGTCTTCCTGGATCCACTCGACCTCCGACTCCACCCAGGACCCCCAGCTGCTCACGCTTGGGGCGATACGGTCCGGCACCACCAGGCGTGGGCGTGAGCCCTCGACGGTGTAGACCACGGAGGTCGAGCCGAGATGCAGCTCGTCCATCGGTGCCGGACTCAGACTCTGTCCCGTCCACCACCGGGTTGGCGACGAGCCCGCCAGACCGGGTCGCTGCTGCACGAGCGCCACGCTGCTCACCCTCCCGTGCGACAGGTCGTCAGCTGCCCGGGTCAGGTTGACCATATGGAAGCCCCCCACCAGCGACAGCACCACGTGGGCCACCCAGAGAAGGGTGACGGCGACGGCACCGACCGGGCGCATCCACCGTGCGGCGCCCGTGGCGCGACCACCAGGCAGCCTGCTGCCCCGTGATGTGCCGGGGGAAGACGCGCCGGAGGCATACCCCGATGCCTGCCCCTCGTCCCGCGCAACCGCGCGCGCGTCCCGCCCTCGACCCATGCCTCAGGATGGCACGGCGTCCTTCTACCAGCAGGTCGACGGCCCGCCTCCTGGTCCTGACCGCCGGTCACCGACCCGTAGACTGGGCGCTGTTCCCGGGGCGGCGTGACGAGCCGCGGGTCCGGCGCGACGGCATACACCGGCCGCGCGGGACCACCCGAGGCACCGCGCGTCCGGCGTCACCGACGAGAGGCCGAGGAACCCCTCGGCAAAGGTGTGGTGGCACCGCGACCTGGCCCCCGCCCACACCTCCCGGGCTGCCTTCGCGTCAGGGCAGCGTCCCTGCGCGGACCGACCCGAGAGGAATCGCTCATGCTGCGCACGCACGACGCCGGGGCCCTGCGCCCCGAGCACGTCGGATCGACCGTCACCCTCACCGGCTGGGTGGCCCGACGCCGCGACCACGGCGGTGTCGCCTTCATCGACCTCCGCGACGCCAGCGGCGTCGTGCAGGTCGTCGCCCGCGACGAGGTGCTCACCGGGACCGCCCACGACCTGCGCAGCGAGTACTGCGTCAAGGTGGTCGGCGAGGTGACCGCCCGCGCCGACAAGGACGTGAATCCCGAGCTGCCGACCGGCGGGATCGACGTCGTCGCCGCCGAGATCGAGGTGCTCAGCGAGGCGGCGCCGCTGCCGTTCCAGATCGACGAGCGGGTCAGCGTGGGCGAGGAGGCGCGGCTGCGGCACCGCTACCTGGACCTGCGCCGTCCCGGTGCCAGCTCGGCCGGCGCGAACCTGAGGCTGCGGTCCAAGGTCAACGCCGCGGCACGCAACCTGCTCGCCGAGCGTGACTTCGTCGAGGTCGAGACGCCCACCCTGACCCGCTCGACCCCGGAGGGCGCGCGCGACTTCCTCGTCCCGGCGCGGCTGCAGCCGGGCAGCTGGTATGCGCTCCCGCAGTCCCCGCAGCTGTTCAAGCAGCTGCTCATGGTCGCGGGGATGGAGCGCTACTACCAGATCGCCCGGTGCTACCGGGACGAGGACTTCCGCGCCGACCGCCAGCCGGAGTTCACCCAGCTGGACATCGAGATGAGCTTCGTCGAGCAGGACGACGTCATCGAGCTCGGCGAGGCGATCGCGGCGGCCGTGTGGCGCACCATCGGGGTCGAGCTGACCACGCCCTTCCCCCGGATGACCTACGCCGAGGCGATGCGGCGCTACGGCAGCGACAAGCCGGACCTGCGCTTCGACCTCGAGCTCACCGAGTGCACCGACTTCTTCGCCGACACACCCTTCCGGGTGTTCCAGGCCGACTACGTCGGTGCCGTCGTGATGCCGGGCGGTGGCAGCCAGCCGCGACGCCAGTTCGACGCCTGGCAGGAGTGGGCCAAGCAGCGCGGGGCCAAGGGCCTGGCCTATGTCACCGTCGCGGAGGACGGCACCCTGGCCGGACCGGTCGCCAAGAACCTCTCGGACGCGGAGCGCGAGGGTCTGGCCGCCCACGTCGGGGCGCGGCCCGGTGACTGCGTCTTCTTCGCCGCCGGAGCCACCAAGCCGTCCCGGGCTCTCCTGGGCGCGGCGCGGCTGGAGATCGCCCGCCGGTGCGAGCTGGTCGACGAGGACGCCTGGAGCTTCCTGTGGATCGTCGACGCGCCGCTCTTCGAGCCGGCGTCCGAGGCGGTCGCGGCGGGAGACGTGGCCGTGGGTGCGGGAGCCTGGACCGCGGTGCACCACGCCTTCACCTCGCCCAAGGCCGAGTTCCTCGACAGCCTGGAGTCCGACCCGGGCGCCGTCCTCGCCTATGCCTACGACCTGGTGTGCAACGGCAACGAGATCGGCGGTGGGTCGATCCGTATCCACCGACGGGACGTGCAGGAGCGGGTCTTCGGCGTCATGGGACTGTCCCCCGAGCAGGCGGAGGAGAAGTTCGGCTTCCTGCTCGAGGCGTTCAAGTTCGGAGCGCCGCCGCACGGCGGCATCGCCTTCGGATGGGACCGGATCGTCGCGCTCCTGGCCGGGACGGACTCCATCCGCGACGTCATCGCCTTCCCGAAGTCGGGTGGCGGGTTCGACCCGCTCACGGCAGCACCGGCCCCCATCACCGTCGAACAGCGCAAGGAGGCAGGCGTGGATGCCACGCCCGAGCCGGCGACGACCGAGGCGGTCGACGGGTCGGGGAGCCCGGCCTGACATGGGCGCCGTCGACCCGTTGGCCTGGGTCGCCCCCACGGCCGTGGTCACGGGTGACGTCAGCATCGGCCCCGGCAGCAGGGTGCTCGCCGGGGCAGTGCTGCACGGCGACCTCGGGCCGGTCCGGATCGGTGCCGACGTGCTGGTGATGGAGAACGCGGTGCTGCGTGGGCGGGCGAACCATCCGTTGACGATCGGCGACGCGGTGCTGGTCGGTCCGCACGCGCACCTCAACGGCACGGTGGTCGAGGACGAGGTGTTCGTGGCCACCGGCGTGTCGATGTTCCCCGGCTCCCGGGCGGGGCGGGGCAGCGAGCTGCGGATCAACAGCGTGCTGCACGTCAACTCGAGGCTGGAGCCGGAGAGCGTCGTGCCGATCGGGTGGATCGCGTCCGGAGATCCCGCTCAGCTGTTCTCGCCGGACCAGGCGGAGGAGTGGTGGCAGGTGCAGGAGGGACTGGACTTCCCGGGCACGGTCTACGGCGTGCCGCGCGGGACGTCCATGCGGGAGATCATGCGGCGCCAGTGCCAGGTCTTCGGTCCCCAGGAGGCGGACTGACGCTCGTGCCGAGTGGCCCAGTTCGGTCGGGGACTGGCCCGCCCGCGCCGACCGGAGTGGGCCACTGGGCGACGTGCGTCAGCCTCGCGGGGCGAGCATCCGCGAGTGCCAGGCGCGCGCGGTGCGGTAGCCCAGCCCCGCATACAGCCGACGAGCCGCGTCGTTGTCGCTGAACATCCCGAGCGTGCACACCCCGTGCGCCTCCAGCGCCCACCGGGTGAGCGCCGCGCTGACCACCCGGGCCAGCCCCGCGCCACGGCGCTCGACCGCCGTCACGATCCCGGCGAGGTGGGGTATGCCGGTGGCCTCGAGCTCGGCACCGCCGATCGCGATCAGCTGACCGGACTCGTCACGCAGCCCGACCCAGCGGTGGACCCGACCGGTCCCGACCTCGGTCCAGACCCGCGGGTTGTTCGCCCGGGTGAACTCCTCCAACTCGACAGCGTCCCGACCGTCGTCGAGGGGTATGACGTCGCGCTCGCGGGCGTCGACGTCCGGCAGGGTGGTGGTCCACATCCACTCCCAGTCGCCACCGTCACCCAGGTCCAGGACCCGGTGCGCGACCGCGGCGTGCTCCTGCGGCACGGAGACCGATCGTGAGCCGAGGCGTCCGAGGTGCTCCCCGTCGCGCAGCGCCACTAGCGCGGCGGCCATCCGGTCGGGCTCGTCGACCGCAGGCATACCGGCGCGCAGCGGCGCGACCCAGAAGCCCGGTCGGTGACCCGTGCGCTGCACCAGGGCCACCCCCTGGTGCAGCCACACCTCGCCCGGCAGCGGGTCCGGCAGCGCCCACCGCACCCAGGGGTCACCGCCGGAGAGCGCCAGCAGGTCGGCGTGCCGGGTCAGTCGGTCCACGGGGTTAGCCTGGCACCCGTGTCCGACCTGTTCACCTCTGCCCAGACCACGGGCGACGCCAGCGGTGCGCTGGTCGCGCCGCTCGCGGTCCGGATGCGACCGCAGCAGCTGGACGAGGTGGTCGGCCAGCGGGAGGCGCTGCGACCGGGGTCTCCGCTCCGCCGCCTGATCGAGGGCGCCGCAGGTGCGGCAGGGCCGCTCTCGGCGATCCTCTGGGGGCCTCCGGGCACCGGCAAGACCACCCTCGCCCATCTCGTGGCGCAGGCGGCCGACCGCACCTTCGTCGAGCTGTCCGCCGTGACCGCCGGGGTCAAGGACGTGCGGGCGGTGATGGACCACGCCGTGCAGGAGCGGTCGCTGCACGGGCGCCAGACCGTCCTCTTCCTCGACGAGATCCACCGGTTCACCAAGGCCCAGCAGGACGCCCTGCTGCCCGGCGTGGAGAACCGCACGGTGATCCTCGTGGCGGCCACGACCGAGAACCCCTCCTTCTCGATCATCGCGCCGCTGCTGTCCCGGTCCGTCCTGGTCACCCTGAGCTCGCTGGACGACGACGACGTGCGCGACGTCATCTCCCGCGCGCTGACGGACGAGCGCGGTCTCGCGGGCGCCTACACGCTGGGGGAGGAGGCGACGGAGCACGTCGTCCGGATGGCGGGCGGGGACGCCCGACGCGCACTCACCACGCTGGAGGCGGCCGCCGGTGTCGCCGCGGACGAGCGGCCTGCCGGGCGCGAGGACGACGTGACCGACATCGCGCTCGCCCAGGTGGAGCAGGCCATGGCGCAGGCGGCGGTCCGCTACGACCGTGCGGGCGACCAGCACTACGACGTCGCCAGCGCCTTCATCAAGTCGATGCGGGGCTCGGACGTCGACGCCGCGCTGCACTACCTCGCGCGCCAGCTCGAGGCCGGCGAGGACCCACGGTTCATCGCCCGCCGGATCCTCATCGCCGCCAGTGAGGACGTCGGCATGGGCGACCCGACCGCGTTGCAGACTGCGGTCGCCGCCCTGCACGCCGTCGCCCAGATCGGGATGCCCGAGGCCCGGATCATCCTCGCCCAGGCCGTGGTGCACAACGCGCTGGCGCCGAAGTCGAACGCCGCCTACTCCGCCGTCAACGCCGCGATCGCTGACGTGCGGGCCGGCAAGGGCGGCCCGGTGCCGCCGCACCTGCGGGGGACGGGGTATGCCGGTGCCGCGCGGCTCGGGCACGGCGAGGGGTACCACTACACCCACGACGAGCCGGCCGGGGTGGGGGAGCAGCAGTTCCTCCCGGACGACCTCGTCGGGGCCGACTACTACCAGCCGACGAACCGTGGCTGGGAGGAGCGCCTGGGCCCCCGCTGGCGTGAGCTGCGCCGGATCATCCGCGGGGAGCCGGGCGGGGACTGACGGCATACCCGCCGGCGGCGGTCGTCTAGAGTGGATCAGTCCCGATCCGCCTCGTGAGGAGACCATGGAAACCGCCGAGATCCGCCGCCGCTGGCTGTCGTTCTTCGAGAGCAAGGGTCACGCGGTGGTGCCCAGCGCCTCCCTGGTCAGCCAGGACCCGACGCTGCTGTTCACGGTGGCGGGCATGGTGCCGTTCATCCCCTACCTCACCGGCCAGCAGACGCCGCCCTGGGACCGGGCGACCAGCGTGCAGAAGTGCGTCCGGACCCTCGACATCGAGGAGGTCGGCAAGACCACCCGGCACGGCACGTTCTTCCAGATGAACGGCAACTTCTCCTTCGGCGACTACTTCAAGGAGGGTGCGATCTCCTACGCCTGGGAGTTCGTCACCGGCTCGCAGGACGAGGGCTGCCTGGGCTTCGACCCCGAGTCCATCTGGGTCACCGTGCTCAAGGGCGACGACGAGGCGCGCGAGCTCTGGGGCCGGGTCGCCGGGCTGCCGCCCGAGCGGATCCAGGAGCGCGGGCTGGAGGACAACTACTGGCACACCGGCGTCCCGGGCCCGGGCGGCCCGTGCAGCGAGATCTACGTGGACCGCGGGCCGGAGTACGGCCCGGACGGCGGCCCGGTCGTCGACGAGGACCGCTTCCTCGAGATCTGGAACCTCGTCTTCATGCAGGAGGAGCTGAGCGAGGTCCGCTCAAAGACCGACTTCGACGTCGTCGGTGAGCTGCCGAGCAAGAACATCGACACCGGGATGGGCCTGGAGCGGGTCGCCTACCTGCTCCAGGGGGTGGACAACCTCTACGAGATCGACGAGGTCTACCCCGTCATCGAGCGTGCCGAGGAGCTCAGCGGACGCGCCTACGGTGCCGACCACGACGATGACGTCCGCTTCCGGGTGGTCGCCGACCACGTCCGCTCCGGCCTCATGCTCATGGGTGACGGCGTCGTGCCGGGCAACGAGGGACGCGGGTATGTCCTGCGCCGGCTGCTGCGGCGGGCGGTCCGCTCGATGCGTCTGCTGGGGGTGGAGGAGCCCTCGCTGCCGCACCTGCTCCCGGTGAGCAAAGACGTCATGAAGGCGTCCTACCCCGAGCTGGCCGAGCAGTGGGACCGGATCGCGGAGGTCGCCTACGCCGAGGAGCAGGCCTTCCGGCGCACCCTCGCCAGCGGCACCAGCATCCTCGACGACGCGGTCGCGCAGGCCAAGTCCTCCGGGGCCACCCGGCTGGGCGGTGCCGAGGCGTTCGCGCTGCACGACACCTACGGGTTTCCCATCGACCTGACCCTGGAGATGGCCTCGGAGCAGGGCCTGTCGGTCGACGAGGACGGCTTCCGCACGCTCATGACCGAGCAGCGCGAGCGGGCCAAGGCGGACGCCCGGGCGAAGAAGTCCGGCCGTGGAGGCGCCGGCGTCTACCGCGGTCTCGCGGACCGGCTGGGCGTCGCCACCGAGTTCACCGGCTACGAGCAGATGGCCGGCGAGGACCGCGTGCTCGGCCTGTTCTCCGGCGGGCACGAGGTGGAGCGGGCGCGGCTCGACGGGGGCGCGCTCGAGAGCGGGTCCGAGATCGAGCTCGTGCTCGGGAGCACCCCCTTCTACGCCGAGGCGGGCGGGCAGCTCGCCGACCACGGGACGATCCGTCTGGGCGGCGGCGGGATCGTCGAGGTGACCGACGTGCAGCGACCGGTGCCCGGGCTGGTCGTGCACCGGGGCCGCCTGGTCGAGGGGGAGGTCGCCGTCGGGGAGGGCGCCCAGAGCGAGATCGACGTGGTCCGCCGCGCCTCGGTGTCGCGCGCGCACACCGCCACCCACATCGTGCACAAGGTGCTGCGCGAGACGCTGGGGGACAGCGCGACCCAGGCCGGCTCGGAGAACGCCCCGGGACGCCTCCGGTTCGACTTCCGCGCCACCCGGGGGCTGGGCCCGGACGAGCTGGCTGCGGTCGAGGCCCGCATCAACGAGCGACTGATGGCAGACCTGCAGGTCAGCGCCGCCGAGATGAGCTTCGCCGAGGCCCGGGAGATGGGCGCCATGGCACTCTTCGGCGAGCGCTACCCGGACGTGGTCCGGGTCGTCTCGGTGGGCGGCCCGTGGAGCCTGGAGCTCTGCGGTGGCACGCACGTCCTCAACAGCGCGCAGCTCTCCCTGGTCAAGATCATGGGCGAGTCCTCCATCGGGTCCGGGGTGCGCCGGGTCGAGGCGCTGGTCGGGGCCGACGCCTACAGCCAGCTGGCGCGGGAGAACGTCATCGTCAACCAGCTCACGGACGCGCTGAAGGTCCGCCCGGACGAGCTCTCGGAGCGGGTGGCCCAGCTGATGACGCGGCTCAAGGACGCGGAGAAGGAGATCGCGCAGGCCAAGGCCTCCCAGGTGCTGTCCGCGGCCTCAGGACTGGTCGAGCGGGCGCAGGACGTGTCCGGGACCACCTTCCTCGGTCACGACCTCGGCGACGGAGCCGGCGCGGACGACCTGCGCCGCCTGGTCACCGACCTGCGGACCCGGCTCGGCGACGAGCGGCCGACGGTGGTCGCGCTCACGGGTGTCGCCGCCGGTCGACCCGCAGTGGTCGTCGCCACCAACGAGGCCGCGCGTACCCGCGGCACGAAGGCGGGGGCACTGGTGAAGGTCGCCGCGCAGGCGCTCGGCGGCGGAGGTGGTGGCAAGGACGACCTGGCCCAGGGAGGCGGCCAGGACGCTGCCGCCACCGGTGCCGCCCTCCAGGCCGTCGAGGGCGCGTTGCGAGCGTGAGTGGTCACCACGGGACACCGCCGGAGGGGCCGGCCGGTGTCCTGCTGGGGATCGACGTCGGTGAGACCCGGGTGGGGCTCGCCGCCTCCGACGCGCTCGGCCTGCTGGCGCACCCGGTCGCCACCCTGAGACGGGACCACGAGCACGAGACCGACCTGGAGCGCATCGCCGAGGAGGCGCGGGCCCGGGACGCCTCGACGGTCGTCGTCGGCCTGCCGCGGTCCCTGGACGGGCAGGAGCGGGTGGCTGCCGCCCGCGCCCGCAGGTACGCTGAGCGGCTGCAACGGTGCCTGGAGGTGCCGGTCCGTCTCTGGGACGAGCGGCTGACCACGGTCGATGCCCACCGGACGCTGCGCAGCAGCGGCGTTCCTGGCCGAGACCAGCGTGGCGTCGTCGACCAGGCGGCGGCCGTGCTTATCCTCCAAGCAGCTCTGGACGCTCGCCGAGCCGGCCGCCCTGTCGGCTCATCCCTCAAGGCGAGGAAACCCCGGGCCCGACGGTCTCGCGACCCTGACGCGAAGGACGCCACATGAGCCAGCCGCCTCCGGACGACTGGGACGAGCACGACCGGCATGCCGCCGAACGCTTCGACGACGACGTGCTGGGCCTGCGCGGCGAGCGGCACCACGACGAGTGGCTCGCCGACCACGTCATGGCCACCGACGAGCTGGAGGAGGAGACCTTCCGCCCGCGTCGGCGACGTCAGGGCAGCCCGGTGCTCAGGGGCCTGGCGCTCGCCGTGGCGGCGGTCGTCGTCGTCGTCGCGTCCGTCTTCGCCTTCGGGTCCGTCCGGTCCATGCTTCCCGACCTCTCCGGTGGTGAGCAGGTGGACACCACGGACTACGCAGGGGAGGGCAGCGGCGAGGTGATGGTCGAGATCCCGGACGGTGCAGCCGGGGCGCAGATCGCCGAGATCCTGGCCGAGGAGGACGTCGTCGGCTCCGTCGCCGCCTTCACCACCGCGCTGCAGGCGAACCCCGACGCGGCCGCGATCCAGCCCGGCACCTACCGGATGGCCAACCAGATGAGCTCCGAGGCGGCCCTCTCCCGGCTGCTCGACTCGCAGTTCCGCGAGTTCAGCGGGGTGACGGTCCGCGAGGGGCTCTGGGTGGCCGAGACCTTCGAGGTCCTGGCCGAGGGCACCGACCACGAGGTGGCGGACTACGAGGCGGTGGACCCGGCCTCCCTGGACCTTCCGGAGGCGGCGCAGGGGGAGCTCGAGGGCTTCCTCTTCCCCAGCACCTACGAGTTCGGCCCGGAGAGCACGCCGGAGCAGCAGCTGCAGACCATGATCGACCAGGGCCAGCAGGTCTACGCCGACATCGGCATCCCGGACGAGGACCTGCGCGAGGTGGTCATCAAGGGCAGCATCGTGCAGGGAGAGGGCCAGTTCGCCGAGGACCTGCCCAAGATCGCCCGGGTGATGGAGAACCGCATCGAGGGCAACTCGGAGACCGACGGCTTCCTGCAGATGGACTCCACGGTGCACTTCATCTTCCAGGAGCGCGGTCGCGCCGGGACCACCGAGGAGCAGCGCTCGGACGACAGCCCCTACAACACCTACGTGCATCCGGGGCTGCCCCCGGGCCCGATCAACTCGCCCGGCGAGGACGCCCTGCGGGCGGCCTACGAGCCCGAGCAGGGCGACTGGGTCTACTTCGTCACGGTCAACCCCTCCACCGGCGAGACCAAGTTCGCCGAGACCTACGAGGAGCACCTCGTCAACCAGGACGAGTTCCTCCAGTGGTGCGAGGACAACCCGGACCAGTGCTGACCCGGGCCGCGGTCGTCGGCTCACCCGTCGGCCACTCGCTGTCCCCGGTGCTGCACCGCGCCGCCTACGCGTCGCTCGGCCTGACCGACTGGACCTACGACCGCGTCGACGTGGCCCGTGGTGCCCTGGCCGGGCACGTGGGCCGGCTGGGGCCCGAGTGGGCCGGCCTCTCGGTGACCATGCCGGGCAAGGAGGAGGCGCTCGCGCTCGCCGCCACCGCGACGGAGGAGGCGCGGTCCGCCGGCGCCGCCAACACCCTCGTCCGGCGGCAGGCGGGATGGCACGCGGAGAACACCGACGTGCCCGGTCTCGCCGCGGCCATCCGGGAGACCGGGCTCGACCGGGCCGAGCGTGCTGTCGTGCTCGGTGGGGGCGCGACCGCGAGGTCGGCGATCCTGGCCCTGCACTCGATGGGTGCCGCGCAGGTCACCGTCTGCGTGCGCGACGACGTCCGGCGCCCGACCCGGGACCTGCTGGAGCGGCTGCGGCTCGACACGCGGATCCGGCTGCTCGCCGACGGCATACCGCTCGGAGACGGCGAGGTCGTCGTGAGCACCCTGCCCGGCGACGTCCCGTCGCCGTCCCTGCGGCCTCCCGCCGCGGGGGCAGACCTGCCGGTCCTCGTCGACACCTGCTACCTCCCGTGGCCCAGCGCCTTCAGCGCCTCGGTCGGGTCGGAGCTGGCGGGTAGGGTCGCGGTCGTGAGGGGAACACGCATGCTGCTGCACCAGGCCGCCCACCAGGTCGAGCTGATGACCGGCCGACCCGCGCCGGTCGCGGCCATGGACGACGCCCTGTCGGCCCACCTGGCCACCGAGGGAGCCTGAGTGACCGAGCTGGTGCTGCCCTCGGTCGTCGCGGTCGTCGTCGCGGCGCTGGGCATCCCCGTCGCGCGGTGGCTGGAGCAGACGACCTACCGCAAACCGGACGAGGTCGACGAACCCTCGCCCGGACGGCGCTGGTGGGTGCCGGTGGCCCTGGGCCTGTCCTGCGCTGCCGTGCTGCACCGCGTCTGGCAGGTGCCGGACCCGGCGGTGCCCGGCTGGCCGGTGGCCCTGGTGCTCAGCATCACCCTGCTGCCAGTCACCCTCGCGTGCGTCTGCCTGGCCGCCATGGACCTCGACGTGCACCGTCTCCCGGACCGGATCATGTGGCCGACGATGGGCCTGCTGGGCCTGGGTCTGCCCGTCGCCGCCCTGGTCGGTGGCGGCGCCGAGCCCCTGCTGCGGGCCCTGCTCGCCGGGGTGAGCGCGGGCGGGTTCTATCTCCTCATCGCGCTGCTCTCGCTGGCCCGCGGGTCGCTGGCCCTGGGGCTCGGTGACGTCAAGCTCGCCGTCGTCCTGGGAGCCGGGCTGGGCTGGTTCGGGTGGCCGGAGGCGATCCTGGGCATCTACGCCGGCTTCCTCGTCGGAGGACTCTTCGCGCTGGGGCTGCTGGTGGGTCGGAAGGTCCGCTGGAAGGGGCACTTCGCCTACGGGCCGGCGATGATGCTGGGCGCCCTCCTGGGTCTGCTGGTCGGGCCCGGGATGCTGACCGGCCTGTCCTGAACCCACGCCGCCGTGCGGCCGCGGGACGGCCGGACCTGCGTGGGAGGATGGCGGCCATGCTGCGTTGGTTGACCGCTGGTGAGTCGCACGGACCTGCCCTCACCGCCGTGATGGAGGGCCTGCCCGCCGGGGTGCGGGTGGAACGATCGGCGGTGGAGGCCGCCCTGGCGCGGCGACGGCTCGGCTACGGCCGAGGGGCGCGGATGAGCTTCGAGGCGGACCGGCTGCACTTCCTCGGAGGTCTGCGGCACGGTGTCTCGCTCGGCTCCCCGCTGGCCCTGCAGATCGAGAACAGCGAGTGGCACAAGTGGGAGGCGGTGATGGGACCCGAGCCGGTCGCGGGGGAGGCGCTGCAGGGGTCCGACGACGTGGGCGCGCCGCAGGAGCTCGCGCGCAACCGGCCCCTGACCCGGCCCCGCCCCGGCCACGCGGACCTGGTCGGGATGACGAAGTACGGCTTCGACGAGGCCCGCCCGGTGCTCGAGCGGGCCTCGGCCCGGGAGACGGCGGCGAGGGTCGCGCTCGGTGCCGTGGCCGCGGCCTTCCTGCAGCAGGCGGTCGGGGTCCGGCTGGTCTCGCACACCGTGAGCATCGGACGGGCCGGGCTCCCCGGTGCGGACGCCGACGCGCCGGACGAGACGCACCTGCCGCGCGCCGAGGACGTCGACCGGGTCGACGCGGACCCGGTCCGCACCCTCGACCCCGACCTGTCCGCGGCGATGGTGGCCGAGGTCGATGCGGCCAAGAAGGACGGCGACACCCTGGGCGGGGTGGTCGAGGTGCTCGCCTACGGACTCCCTCCGGGCCTGGGATCGCACGTGCACTGGGACCGCCGCCTGGACGCCCGGCTGGCGGGTGCCCTCATGGGCATCCAGGCGATCAAGGGGGTCGAGGTCGGCGAAGGCTTCCGCACCGCCGCGCGCCGGGGCAGCCAGGCGCACGACGAGATCGACCGGGACGAGGCCGGGCTCATCCGCCGTGCCACGCTGCGCAGCGGCGGCACCGAGGGCGGGATGAGCACCGGCGAGGTGCTGCGGGTGCGCGCCGCGATGAAGCCGATCTCCACCGTGCCCCGCGCGTTGCGCACCGTCGACACGGCCACGGGGGAGCCGGGCACCGCCATCCACCAGCGCTCCGACGTCTGCGCGGTGCCCGCCGCCGGAGTGGTGGCGGAGGCGATGGTCGCCCTGGTGCTGGCGGACGCGGTCCTGGAGAAGTTCGGGGGCGACTCCGTGCCCGAGGTGGCCCGCAACCACGCGGCATACCTCGCCGCCGTCAGCGAGCACCAGCGGACCCCGGCGACGGAGCCGGCGCGATGACCGGGCCGGTCGTGGTCCTGGTCGGGCCGCCCGGAGCCGGCAAGTCCACCGTCGGCGCGGTGCTCGCGGACCGCCTCTCGGTGCGGCTGCACGACACCGACGCCGCGCTGGAGGCCGCGCAGGGCAGGTCGATCAGCGACATCTTCGTCGACGACGGGGAGCCCGCCTTCCGGGCGATGGAGCGGGCCGAGGTGCTCCGCGCGCTGCAGGAGGAGGACGGGGTCCTGGCGCTGGGTGGCGGCGCGGTCATGCAGACCGAGGTGGCGCAGGCGCTCCAGGCCGGGGAGCACCCCGTGGTCTTCCTCGACGTCAGCATCGCCGACGCCTCGGCCCGGGTCGGGTTCGACGCCTCGCGGCCGCTGCTGCTGGTCAACCCCCGCGCGTCCTGGACCCGGCTGATGAACGCTCGACGGCCGACCTACGAGGCGGTCAGCGGGCTGCGGGTGGACACCGCGGGGCTGACCGCGGACCAGGTCGCGGACGAGGTGATGGCGTGGTTGTGAGCACCCACCGGACCATCGCGGTGGGCGGCTCCCAGCCGTATGCCGTGCGGATCGGGGCCGACGCGCTCACCCGGCTGGGGGAGCACGCCGGCGCCGTCCCGGGGCGCAAGGTGCTGCTGGTCCACCAGAGCGGGCGGGAGCCGCTGGCCGAGGAGGCCGCCGCGACGCTGCGCGCCGCCGGTGCCACGCCGGTGCTGGCCGCCGTCCCGGACGCCGAGGCCGCCAAGGACGTCGGTGTCCTCGCCGACCTCTGGCGCCGGCTGGGCCAGGAGGGGTTCACCCGCTCCGACCTGGTCGTGGGGATCGGAGGAGGGGCCACCACCGACCTCGCGGGCTTCGTCGCCGCCAGCTGGCTCCGCGGGGTCGACGTGGTCCAGCTGCCCACCTCGCTGCTCGCCGTCGTCGATGCGGCCGTCGGCGGCAAGACCGGGATCAACACGGCGGAGGGCAAGAACCTCGTCGGCGCCTTCCACCCGCCGGTCGAGGTGCTCTGCGACCCCGCCTGGCTGGGCACCCAACCGCGCGCGGACTACGCCTCCGGGCTCGCCGAGGTCATCAAGTGCGGGTTCATCGCCGACCCCACCATCCTCGACCTGGTCGAGGCGGACCCGGCGGCCGCCACCGACCCGACCGGGCACCCGGCGCTGGCGCTCGACCTGATCGCGCGGGCGGTGCAGGTCAAGGCCGACGTCGTGGCCGCGGACCTCACCGAGTCGTCGCTGCGGGAGATCCTCAACTACGGGCACACCTTCGCCCACGCGATCGAGCAGGTCGAGCACTACACCTGGCGGCACGGCGACGCCGTCGCGGTCGGCATGACCTACGTCGCCGAGCTCGCCCGCCGAGCCGGCCGGATCGACACCGACCTCGCCGAGCGGCACCGTCGCGTGCTCACCTCGGTGGGCCTCCCTACGGCATACCTGCCGGGGCGGTGGGAGGAGCTGCGCGCCGTCATGGGGCGGGACAAGAAGTCGCGCGGCTCGACGCTGCGCTTCGTCGTGCTCGAGGGGCTGGGCCGCCCCGCACGGCTGGAGGGGCCGACCGAGGAGCAGCTGCAGGAGGCCTACGCGGCGGTCAGCTGACCGTCAGTGGGAGGCCGTGGCCGAGGGCTCCGCCGAGCCGCCGTGCGGGGCGGCCAGCATCAGCCGGTGCAGCTCGCGGTCCTGCTCCCGTGAGGGCAGCCCCCACTCGGGCGAGTCGTAGCCCACCTGCTGCCACAGCGGCGTCGCCTGCCGCTGGCCGAGCAGGATCTCCACGCTGTCGCCCCGGATCAGGGCCGGGTGGACGACCCCGCAGGCCTCCGCCAGCTTGAGCATCTCCCGGCGCCAGGACCTCAGGTAGTTGGCGGCGCGGACCGACTTCAGGTCAGGGTCCAACCCGCGGGTGAGCCAGGGGTTCTGCGTGGCGACGCCGGTGGGGCAGTGGTCGTCGTGGCACCGCTGCGCCTGGATGCACCCGATCGACAGCATCGCCTCCCGCGCGACGTGGCACAGGTCGACCCCGAGCGCGAAGGCGACGGCCGCGTTGGTCGGCAGCCCCAGCTTGCCGCCGCCGACGAAGACGACGTCGCCCGCGATGCCGCGGCGGGCGAACTCGGCATACACACGGGGGAAGCCGACCCGGAACGGCAGCGCGACCGAGTCGGCGAACGGCAGCGGAGCGGCGCCGGTGCCGCCCTCGCCGCCGTCGACCGTGATGAAGTCCACACCGCGGTCGTCGGTGACCATCGCCTCGGCCAGCTCGCTCCACAGGCGCTGGTCACCCACGGCCGACTTGATCCCGACCGGGAGCCCCGTCTCGGTCGCGAGCAGCTCCACGAAGTCGAGCATGCTGTCGATGTCGGAGAACTCCGCGTGCCGGCTGGGGGAGTGGCAGTCCCGGTCCTGCGCGATCCCGCGGATGGCCGCGATCTCGTCGGTGATCTTGTCCTTGGGCAGCAGCCCGCCGAGCCCCGGCTTGGCGCCCTGCGACAGCTTGACCTCCAACGCCCGGACCGGGTTGGCCGCGACCAGGTCCTTGAGCCGGGCCAGGTCGAACCGCCCGCGCTCGTCGCGGCACCCGAAGTAGGCCGTGCCGATCTGGAAGATCAGGTCCGCCCCGTGCTGGTGGTGGACGCTGATCCCGCCCTCCCCGGTGTTGTGCAGCGCGCCGGCCTCCCGGCAGCCGCGGTTCAGCGCCTCGACCGCGGGACCGGAGAGCGAGCCGTAGCTCATGGCGGAGACGTTGATCGCCGACCGCGGACGGAAGGCGTGCGCGCGTCCCCTGGCGTGGCCCAGCACCTTGGCGCACGGAAGGTCGGTGGACTCCCCGGCGTGCGGGAGGACGGCCGGGGCGACCTCGGCGAAGGTGGCGTGCTTGAGGATGGCGTAGCCCTCGTCGTGCTCGACGTCGTTGTCGGTGCCGAAGCCGAAGTAGGGGTTCTGCTGCTTGCTGCTGGCGTAGACCCAGCGTCGCTGGTCCCGGCTGAACGGCCGCTCCTCGTTGTCCCCGGCCACGATGTACTGGCGCAGCTCGGGCCCGATCTTCTCCACGGCGTACCGCGCGTGCCCGATGACCGGGAAGTTGCGCAGGATCGCATGCTTCTTCTGCAGCAGGTCGTGCGCGGCCAGGGCCGCCAGACCGGCGGCGGGGAGGGCGGCCGCGAGACGGGTCCACGAAGTCATGGCCTCACTGTGCCGCATCGACGTGACGCAGGTCACGCCGACGGGCCGGGGCCGGCGCGCGGGTAGACTCGGTGAGGTTGACCACCTGAACGCGCCGACGGCATACCGAAGGAAGACACACGACGTGGCAAGCACGAACGACCTGAAGAACGGCATGGTCCTGGACATGGACAACGGGCTGTGGCAGGTGCTGGAGTTCCAGCACGTCAAGCCCGGCAAGGGCCCTGCCTTCGTCCGGACCAAGCTGAAGAACGTCCTGACCAACAAGATCGTGGACAAGACGTTCAACGCCGGCACCAAGGTGGAGACCGCGACGGTGGACCGGTCGGACTACCAGTACCTCTACAACGACGGCACCGACTTCATCTTCATGGACGAGAAGACCTACGAGCAGGTGCCGGTGAGCCCCGAGGCGATGGGCGAGGCCGCGAGCTACCTGCTCGAGAACAACCGGGCCATGATCGCCCAGCACGAGGGCCGGGTGCTCTACGTCGAGCTGCCGCCGTCCGTGGTGCTGGAGATCACGCATACCGACCCGGGCCTGCAGGGCGACCGCTCCACCGGCGGCACCAAGCCGGCGACCCTCGAGACCGGCGCCGAGATCCAGGTCCCGCTCTTCCTCGAGACCGGCACCAAGGTCAAGGTGGACACCCGCGACGGTTCCTACCTGGGCCGCGTGAACTGAGCCGTGGCGGCACGCACCCGGGCCCGCAAGCGGGCTCTGGAGCTGCTGTTCGAGGCCGAGCAGCGTGGGGTCAACGTCGGTGAGCTGCTGGAGCAGCGGATCGAGACGCCGACCACGCAGCACGCACTGCCCGACTACACGGTGGAGATCGTGCGCGGCGTGCTGCAGCACTGGTCGCAGATCGAGGAGATCCTCACCACCTGGTCGCAGGGGTGGAGCCTGGAGCGGATGGCCGCGGTGGACCGCGCGGCGCTGCGGGTCGGCACCTGGGAGATCCTCTGGAACGACGAGGTGCCGGACATGGTGGCCGTCTCCGAGGCGGTCGAGCTGGTGCAGCGGATGAGCACCGACGACTCTCCCGGCTTCGTCAACGGCCTGCTCGCCCGGATCTCCGAGCTCAAGCACACCCTCATCTGACCGGCCGCACGGTGTGCGTCGACCGGCCGCACGGTTTGCGTCGACCGGCCGCACGGTTTGGGTGGACCGGCCGCACGGTTCGGGTGGACCGGCCGCACGGTTTGGGTGGACCGGCCGCACACTTTGCGTGGACCGCACCGTGGTTCAGCGACGCCGTCGTCGGGTGCGGCGGTAGCGGAGATCCTCGGCGTCCACCGACGGGGTCTCGACGGAGAAGGGGAGCCGGCGCGCCTCTCCCTGGTAGACGACGTACCCACGGAACTGTTCAGGGTGCGAGGCCGCGAAGGCATGTCGCACGCGACCGTGCACGGCCTCGGGTTGTTCACGGACCTCGTCCGGCGTCCAGCGGACGAACGGCAGCCCCAGGTGCTCGACGGGTTCCTGTCGCCGACGCTCTTCCTCAAGCCGGTGTCGCACCACCTCCTCGACGGGACGCTCGTCGCCGGGTTCACGCAGGAAGTACTTGGCATGGCCGTCGCACTCGCCCGCGACGCCGGCTTCGGGCCACAGGCCGTCGACCCGTGCCAGCCACCGCAGGTGCTCGTCGAGGATGTCCACCTGGTGCAGCGGCATGGGTATGCCAAGAAGGTGCAGTCGCCCGAAGGTGTACGACTCGGCCCAAGACTCACGGAGCGGGTCGGCCAGCGTGAGGACGCCCAGTGCGCGAGGTCGCCCTCGCCAACGCCGCTGGGTGTCCAGCTCTCGTCGGACCGCTTCCAGGGTCACCTGCCCATCGCGGAGCGCGGCGTCGAGCAGTGCGAGGCCGTGCGGCAGGCTGCGGACACGCAGGAAGTCGGCAACGGTGCGGGTCAACGTCGTGGTCAGGCGGCCGTCGATGACCTCGACCGGGGTCTCGATCTTGGCGCAATGCACGCTGAGGTCGGGCTCGCGTCGGGAGACCGGGGCGCGCTGCACCGCGCTGAGGTCGACGTTGGCCTGAGGACTGATGCTGACTTCGAGCTGGTGGACGAGCGCGGCACTCGTGTGGCTGGCGGCATGACCAGGTCGCCGCCGGAGCTCGAGGTCCAGTTGTGCGAGGTGGGAGACACGATGCTCCTCCCACTTCTCCGAGAGCGGAGGCGTGGGCGCCGACTTCGCGTACCAGCCGTGGCGGACCCAGGAGATCTCGTGGTCGTCGATCGCACGTGCGACATCGGCCCGGGTCGCCCCGGAGGCGAGCGCCTCACGAAGTCGGAACACGTCGGGGAGGGGCGTCAGGTCCATGTCCATGATCCTGACCAGGTATGCCGGCGCGCGGGACGGTCCGCGGACATCTGTGGATAACTCCTCTCTGCGCGTGGTATGCCGGTCCGACGTGCCGGCATACCGTGCGGCCGGTCGAGACAAACCGTGCGGTCGGTGCGCGCAAACCGTGCGGTCGGTCGGTGTGGGGGTGCGGGGGTGGGGGTGGGGGCGTTGTAGGGTGGTGCGCACCGACACGTCCTTTAACCACCGTCCTGTGAGGCGGGGAAGGAGAGTGGGCCTGATGAGCCCTGCCCGTGACCGAGATGCGGCGCCACCGCAGCAGCCCGTGGATCTCGGAGGACGTGAGGTTCTCACCGACGACGACATCCAGCGCGCGCTCACGCGGATCGCGCACGAGATCCTCGAGGGCAACAAGGGCCCGCAGGACCTGGTGCTGCTGGGGATCCCGACCCGCGGTGTCCCGCTCGCGCACCGCCTCGCCGCCGCCATCGCCGGCGTCGAGGGAGCACAGGTGCCCACCGGTTCGCTGGACATCACGATGTACCGTGACGACCTGCGCACCCAGCCGACCCGCGCTCCGGAGCCGATGAGCGTGCCCAGCGGCGGCGTGGACGGCAAGGTCGTGGTCCTCGTCGACGACGTCCTCTACTCCGGCCGGACGGTGCGCGCCGCCCTGGACAGCCTCGCCGACCTGGGGCGCCCCAGCGCGGTCCGGCTCGCGGTGCTGGTGGACCGCGGTCACCGGGAGCTGCCGATCCGCGCCGACTACGTCGGCAAGAACCTCCCGACCTCCCGCTCGGAGCGGGTGATGGTCCGCCTGCAGGACTGCGACGACGTCGAGGGGGTGTGGATCGCGTGAAGCACCTGCTGTCGATCGCCGACCTGGCGCCGGAGGAGATCACGTCCATCCTGGACACCGCGGTCTCGATGCACGAGGTGCAGGACCGGCAGGTCAAGAAGCTCCCGACGCTGCGCGGCCGCACCGTCATCAACTTCTTCTTCGAGGACTCGACGCGCACGCGGGCGTCCTTCGAGATCGCCGGCAAGTGGATGAGCGCCGACACCATCAACCTCACCGGCAAGGGCACCTCGGTGTCCAAGGGGGAGTCGCTGCGGGACACGGTGCTCACCATCGACGCGATGGGCGTCGACATGATGATCATCCGCCACCCGGCCAGCGGGGCACCTGCGCAGATCGCCGACTGGGTGGACTGCTCCATCGTCAATGCGGGCGACGGCACCCACGAGCACCCCAGCCAGGCGCTGCTGGACGCCTACACCCTGCGCCGCTCCCTCGGCGAGCTCGAGGGTCGGCACGTCGCCATCGTCGGTGACCTCACCCACTCGCGGGTGCTGCGCTCCAACCTGCTCTGCCTGCGCGCCCTCGGTGCCCACGTCACCCTGGTCGCGCCGCCCACCCTGATGCCCAGCGGCGTCCACGCCTGGGCGGCGGCCGACGGGTTCGACGTCTCCTACGACCTCGACGAGGTCCTCCCACAGGTCGACGCGGTGATGATGCTCCGGGTGCAGCGGGAGCGCATGAGCGGCGGCTACTTCCCGACCGCCAAGGAGT
This sequence comes from Serinicoccus kebangsaanensis, assembly GCF_008919445.1. Classification (GTDB taxonomy): domain Bacteria; phylum Actinomycetota; class Actinomycetes; order Actinomycetales; family Dermatophilaceae; genus Ornithinicoccus; species Ornithinicoccus kebangsaanensis. The sequence continues at coordinate 34,131 of NZ_VSLG01000001.1, forward strand.
ATGCCGTCACCTACGGCCTCACCCCGCGTCGCCTGGGTCTGCTCCAGGATCACGCGGTGATCTGCCACCCCGGTCCGATGAACCGCGGGCTGGAGATCTCCGCGGACGCCGCGGACGCCGCCCGCTCCCTGGTGCTGGACCAGGTCAGCGCCGGTGTCGCGGTCCGCATGTCGATCCTCTACCACCTCCTCGCCGGGGAAGGAGACGCGCAGTGAGCACCACACCACCCCTGCTCATCACGGGAGCCGACATCGAGGGGGAGGGAGCCGGTGACGTCCTCGTCGTCGACGGCACGATCCGCGCCGTGGGCGCCGACGCCGCCGCCGAGGCACCCCAGGACACCCAGCGCCTCGACGCCGACGGGCTGGTACTGCTGCCCGGCCTGGTCGACCTGCACACCCACCTGCGCGAGCCCGGGCGGGAGGACGCCGAGACGGTCGAGTCAGGCTCGCAGGCTGCCGCCGTCGGCGGCTTCACCGCGGTGCTGGCGATGGCCAACACCACCCCGGTCACCGACTCGGCCGAGGTCGCCGAGACGGTCCTCGACCTGGGCCGTCGCGCGGGGTATGTCGACGTGCACCCGGTCGGCGCGGTCACCAAGGCGCTGGCCGGGGAGGAGCTGGCCGAGCTGGGGCTGATGGCGCGGTCCCGCGCACGGGTACGCGTCTTCTCCGACGACGGGAGGTGCGTGCACGACGCGCGGCTGATGCGCCGTGCCCTGGAGTACGTCAAGGCGTTCGACGGGGTGGTGTCGCAGCACGCGCAGGACCCCCGGCTGGCCGACGGCACGGCGTGCTGCCACGAGGGCGAGCTGTCCGGGCGGCTCGGGCTGCCCGGCTGGCCCGGCGTCGCCGAGGAGACGATCGTCGCCCGCGACGTCATGCTGGCCAGGCACACTGGCTCACGGGTGCACGTCGCGCACGTCTCCACGGCCGGCAGCGTCGAGGTCGTGCGCTGGGCCAAGGCGCAGGGGATCGCCGTCACCGCGGAGGTGACGCCGCACCACCTCATGCTGACCGAGGACGAGCTGGTCGGCTACGACCCGACCTTCAAGGTCAACCCGCCGCTGCGGCCGAGCGAGGACGCCCTGGTGCTGCGCCAGGCGCTCGCCGACGGCACCATCGACGCCGTGGCGACCGACCACGCCCCGCACGTCCGCCAGGACAAGGAGCACGCCTTCGCGGACGCCGCCTTCGGGATGCTCGGGCTGGAGACCGCGCTGCCGGTGGTGTCCACGGTGATGGTCGCGGAAGGCCTGATGACCTGGTCCGACGTGGCGCGCACCATGTCGACGACCCCCGCGCACATCGCCCGGCTGACCGACCAGGGCCAGGGCGTGGTCGCCGGTGCTTCGGCCCACCTCACGCTCGTCGACCCCACCCGCACCCACACGGTGGACCGGACGCTCTCGCGCTCGCTCTCCCGCAACAACCCCTGGCACGGGCGGACGCTCACCGGCGCCGTCCACCTGACGATGCTGCGAGGCCGGGTGACCGCGAGGAAAGGTCTGGTGTGGGGAAACACCACCGAGGAGAGCGACCAGTGACGATGACGACCGAGCCCGCGCTGCTCGTCCTCGAGGACGGCCGGACCTTCCACGGCGAGGCCTACGGCGCCCGCGGCCGCACCGTCGGCGAGGCGGTCTTCTGCACCGGGATGACCGGATACCAGGAGACCCTGACCGACCCGTCCTACCACCGCCAGGTCGTGGTCATGACCGCTCCGCACATCGGCAACACCGGCGTCAACACCACGGACATGGAGAGCCAGCGCATCTGGGTGGCCGGGTATGTCGTCCGCGACCCGGCCATCCGTCCGTCCAACTGGCGCTCCCAGGGTGACCTCGAGGACGCGCTGACCGACGCCGGGGTGGTCGGCATCAGCGGTGTCGACACCCGGGCCATCACCCGTCATCTCCGCGACCGCGGGGCGATGCGGGTCGGCATCTTCTCCGGGGAGTCCGCGCAGGCCGCGCCCGCAGAGCTGCTGCGCACCGTCACGCAGACCCCGCGGATGGCGGGCTCCGCGCTGGCCGCCGAGGTCTCGACCGAGGAGGCGTATGTCGTGTCCCCGCCCGAGGGGACGCCGACCAGGTTCCGGGTCGCGGCCCTCGACCTGGGGATCAAGGGGATGACGCCCGCCCTGATGGCGCGCCGCGGGATCGAGGTGCACGTGCTGCCCAGCCGCACCACCGTCGAGGAACTGCTCGTGCTGGAGCCGGACGGCGTCTTCTTCTCCAACGGACCGGGCGACCCGGCCACCGCCGAGCACGAGGTGGAGCTGCTGCGCGGCGTGCTGGACCGGGGCATACCGTTCTTCGGCATCTGCTTCGGCAACCAGCTGCTGGGGCGGGCCCTGGGCCTCGGGACCTACAAGCTGGCCTTCGGGCACCGCGGCATCAACCAGCCCGTGCTGGACCGCACCACCGGCAAGGTCGAGGTGACCAGCCACAACCACGGCTTCGCCATCGCCTGGCCGGAGGGGGTGCCGACCGACGAGCAGGTCGACACGCCCTACGGGCGGGTGCGTTGCGACCACGTGGCCCTGAACGACGACGTCGTGGAGGGCCTGGCCTGCGTGGACGTGCCCGCCTTCAGCGTGCAGTACCACCCCGAGGCGGCCGCCGGCCCGCACGACGCGGAGTACCTCTTCGACCGCTTCGTCGACCTGCTCGAGCGGCACGCCTCCGAGCCGGGCGCCGACGCCGCCCCGTCCACCCCCGGTCCCACCCAGCAGGAGTCCTGAGCGTGCCGAAGCGTGACGACATCAGCAGCGTCCTGGTCATCGGGTCCGGCCCGATCGTCATCGGCCAGGCCGCGGAGTTCGACTACTCAGGGACGCAGGCGTGCCGGGTGCTGCGCGAGGAGGGCGTGCGCGTCATCCTGGTCAACTCCAACCCGGCGACGATCATGACCGACCCGGGCGTCGCCGACGCCACCTACGTCGAGCCGATCACCCCCGAGATCGTCGAGTCGATCATCGAGCGGGAGCGGCCGGACGCCGTGCTGGCCACCCTCGGCGGCCAGACCGCGCTCAACACCGCCATCGCCCTGCACGAGTCGGGCGCGCTGGAGCGCCTGGGCGCCCCGCTCATCGGCGCCAACGTCGAGGCGATCCAGCTGGGCGAGGACCGGCAGGCCTTCAAGGGCGTGGTCGAGCGCTGCGGCGCGGAGTCGGCCCGCTCGGCGATCTGCCACACCATGGACGAGGTGCTCGCGGCCGCCGACGAGCTGGGCTACCCCGTCGTGGTGCGTCCCTCCTTCACCATGGGCGGCCTCGGCTCCGGGTTCGCCTTCGACGAGGAGAGCCTGCGGCGGATCGCCGGGGCCGGGCTGCAGGACAGCCCGACCACGGAGGTGCTGCTCGAGGAGTCGATCCTGGGGTGGAAGGAGTACGAGCTCGAGGTGATGCGGGACCGCGCCGACAACGTGGTCGTGGTCTGCTCGATCGAGAACCTCGACCCCATGGGCGTGCACACCGGAGACTCCATCACCGTCGCCCCGGCGATGACGCTCACCGACCGGGAGTACCAGCAGCTGCGGGACATCGGGATCGCGGTCATCCGGGAGGTGGGGGTGGACACCGGCGGGTGCAACATCCAGTTCGCGGTGAACCCGGCCGACGGGCGGATCATCGTCATCGAGATGAACCCGCGCGTGTCCCGGTCCTCGGCGCTCGCGTCCAAGGCCACCGGCTTCCCGATCGCCAAGATCGCCGCCAAGATGGCCCTCGGCTACACCCTCGACGAGGTGCCCAACGACATCACCCGCGAGACGCCGGCCAGCTTCGAGCCGACGCTCGACTACGTCGTCGTCAAGGTGCCGCGGTTCGCCTTCGAGAAGTTCCCGCTCGCGGACCCCACCCTGACGACGACCATGAAGTCGGTCGGCGAGGCGATGGCCCTGGGGCGCAACTTCACCGAGGCGCTGCAGAAGGCGCTGCGCTCCACCGAGGCCGCGCACACCAGCTTCCACTGGCGTGCGGAGGAGCTGCCGAGCCGCGAGATGGCGACGGCCCTCCTGGAGCAGGCCCGGACGCCCACCGACGGCCGGCTGGTGCTGGTGCAGCAGGCGATGCGGGGCGGCGCGAGCGTCGAGGAGGCGCACGAGGCCACCGGCATCGACCCGTGGTTCCTCGACCAGATCGCCGCGATCAACGAGATCGCGGAGCGGATCCGGACCGAGGCCCGCTCCAGCACCGGGGGTCGGCTCACCCCGGAGCTGCTGCGCCTCGCGAAGCGGCACGGCTTCTCCGACCCGCAGATCGCCCAGCTCACCGGGCTCAAGGAGTCGGTGGTGCGGGGGGTGCGCCACGCGCTCGGGGTGCGTCCCGTCTACAAGACCGTCGACACCTGCGCGGGCGAGTTCGCGGCGCAGACGCCCTACCACTACTCCTCCTACGACGAGGAGACCGAGGTCGCGCCGCGGGAGCGGCCCGCGGTCATCATCCTCGGCTCGGGGCCCAACCGGATCGGTCAGGGCATCGAGTTCGACTACTCCTGCGTGCACGCCTCGCTCACCCTGCGCGAGCACGGCTTCGACACGGTGATGGTCAACTGCAACCCGGAGACGGTGTCCACCGACTACGACACCTCCACCCGGCTCTACTTCGAGCCGCTCACCCTGGAGGACGTCCTGGAGGTCGTCCACGCCGAGCGCGAGGCGGGTCCGCTGGCCGGGGTCGTGGTGCAGCTCGGCGGCCAGACCCCGCTGGGGCTCGCCGCGGCCCTCAAGGCCGAGGGGGTGCCGATCGTCGGGACCTCGCCCGAGGCGATCCACCTGGCCGAGGACCGTGGCGCGTTCGGCCGGGTGCTGGCCGAGACGGGGCTGACGGCGCCGCGGCACGGCACGGCATACACCGTGGACGATGCCCTCGCGGTCGCCACCGAGATCGGCTACCCGGTCCTGGTCCGCCCCTCCTACGTGCTCGGCGGACGCGGTATGCAGATCGTCTACGACGACGACTCGCTCACCGACTACGTCGGCCGGGCGACCGCGGTCGGCGCGGACGAGGAGCCGCACCCGGTGCTCATCGACCGCTTCCTCGACACCGCGGTCGAGATCGACATCGACGCGCTCTACGACGGCACCGAGCTCTACGTCGGCGGCATCATGGAGCACATCGAGGAGGCCGGGATCCACTCCGGCGACTCGGCCTGCGTGCTGCCGCCGTTCACCCTGGGCCGGTCGGAGCTGGAGGCCGTCCGGGAGGCGACCCGCTCCCTGGCCGAGGCGATCGGCGTCCGCGGCCTGATCAACGTGCAGTTCGCGCTCGCCCAGGACGTCCTCTACGTGCTGGAGGCCAACCCGCGCGCCAGCCGGACGGTGCCCTTCGTCGCCAAGGCGACCGGCGTGCCGCTGGCCCAGGCGGCCGCCCGGGTGATGCTCGGCGCCACCATCGGCGAGCTGCGCGAGGAGAGCCTGCTGCCCACCGGTGCGGACGGCGGGTCCCTCCCCGGGGACGCGCCCTTCTCGGTCAAGGAGGCGATCCTGCCGTTCCGCCGGTTCCGCACCCAGACCGGAGAGGCGATCGACTCCATCCTCGGTCCCGAGATGCGCTCCACCGGCGAGGTCATGGGCATCGACGCGGCCTTCGGCTCGGCCTTCGCCAAGAGCCAGCTGCGCGCCGGCTCCAGCCTGCCGACCCAGGGGACGGTCTTCGTGTCCGTCGCCAACCGGGACAAGCGCTCGATGATCTTCCCGGTCAAGCGGCTGGTCGACCTCGGCTTCTCGGTGCTCGCGACCGAGGGGACCGCCGACGTGCTCCGGCGCAACGGCATACCCGCCGAGGTCGTGCACAAGCACAGCGAGGCGCGCGCCGACGGCTCGGTCCGCACCATCGTCGACCGGATCAGCGGCGGCGAGGTGGACATGGTCATCAACACCCCGTCCGGCCGGGACGCACGCGCCGACGGCTACGCGATCCGGGCGGCCACCACGTCCCTGGACAAGCCGATCATCACCACCGTGCAGCAGCTCGCCGTCGCGGTGCTCGGCATCGAGGCGATGCGCGCCGGTCCGTTGTCGGTCGCGCCGCTGCAGGAGCACGCGCGGCGGCTGGACCTGTATGCCCGTGGCGGGGACGCCGGATGAGGCCCTGGGGATGACGCGCGCCGGCACCGCCACCCACCCGTCCCCGGTGGTGGAGGCCCAGGTGATGCTCACCAGGGCCAGCGGCGCCTATGACGTGCTGAGCCTGTCGGTGCCGCCGGCTCCGATGTGGGAGCGGACCCGCCCCGGACAGTTCCTCGTGCTGCCGGGCGACCCGGCCCGCGGTCGGACGCTGCCGTCGCTGCTGTGGGTGGCCGGGGTGAGCGTGGACCGGATCCACGGCACGACGGTGGACGTGGTCGTGCCCGCCGGCCACCCGCTCGGAGCCGCGCAGGAGCAGCGGCTGCTCGGCCCGTTGGGGCGCGGCTTCGGGCTGCCCGCCGAGCCGGTCCCGGCCCTGGTGGCCGGGCACGAGGCCGCCGTCACGCCGTTGCGGTGGCTGGTCTCCCAGCTGCGGGACCGGGGGAGCAGGGTGGACGCGGTGCTGTCGGCCGACGACCCGGACCGTCACCTCGAGGTCGGAGCCCTGCGTCGGCAGGCCGCCTCGGTGGTGCTGACCACGGGCGCCCACCTGGAGCGTGCCGTGACCGACCGGCTGGACGCCGAGCCGGAGCTCGCCGTCGTCTTCGCCGCCGGGTCCCGGCCCCAGGTGCGGGCGGTGGCGGCGGCCGCCCGCCGGGCCGGCCGGGCGGTGCGCGTGGCCGCGCTGGACCTGGCCGAGCCGGTGCTGTGCGGCACCGGGATCTGCGGCCAGTGCGACGTGCCGGTCGACGGCGGCGCGCGGATGCTGCGCGCCTGCCTGGAGGGCCCGGTGGTGCCGGGGGAGTGGCTCGTCGATGCAGCGGGGTGAGGAGCTGCCACGGGTGTGGATCGCGCCCGGCGCGGTCGACGACGTGCGCGGGCTGCTGCGGTTCGGGTCGCTGGACCGGCTGCTGGTGCCGGTCGGCCCGGTCGTCGCCGAGCACGCCGGCGCGGCCGCTCCCGGTCCGGCCCTGGTCCACGGTCCGGGGCCGGGAGGGGTGGAGCACGACGCCGCCCGCGGCATACCTCTGCTGGAGGCCGTGGACCGGCTGCGCTGGTGCGCGACCCGCGGGCTGCGGACGGTGGTGGTCGTGCGCGGACAGACGCCCTCGGAGCCGGCGGCCCTGGCCGGGAGGCTGTGCCGTGGTCTCGAGGGTGACGCGGTGGGCGCCGTGGAGGTGGACCTGCGTGCCGCGGACGACCAGCAGGCTCTCAAGGTGATGGCGCGGCTGCGCGAGGAGACGCCCCGCGACCTGCTGCTGCTGGCCCGGCTGTCCGCGCTCCAGGCCGACCTGGTGGGTGTTGCCCGCGGTGCGGTCGCCGGCGGTGCCGGTGCCGTGGTCGTGTGCGGGTCGGTGCCCCTGGGCCGGGGGCGGTGGTGGTCCGGGCCGTCGACCGGCGCGATCTCCCGGTCCGGGGTGCAGGCGCTGGCGCAGGCGGCGCAGGAGCAGCGGTGGCCGCCGGTCCCGATGGTCGCGGCCGGGGGCGTCCACGACCCGGACAGTGCCGACGCCGCCCTGGCGGCCGGGGCCGTCGCGGTCCAGCTCGGCACCGCGCTGTGGGCCGACCCGACCGTGCTGTGGAGCGTGGCCGCGCACCTCGAGGGCCGAGGCGATCCTGCGGACCGGACCGGATGAAGACAAGGATGGTGTCGTCGTGACCGAACAGCCGAAGAGCTCCTCCCGCCCCGTACCCGACCGGTTCGGGGTCAGGCTGGCCGAGGCGATCCGCTCGCGCGGACCGCTGTGCCTGGGCCTGGACCCGCACACCGGGCTGCTCGAGCTCTGGGGCCTGCCGGACACCCCCGCGGGTGTCCGTGAGTTCTGCTCGCTCGCCCTCGAGGGCGCGGCGCCGACCTGCGCCGCGGTCAAGCCGCAGTCCGCGTTCTTCGAGCGGCACGGGTCCGCCGGGGTGGCTGTGCTGGAGGAGGTCCTCGCCGCGTGCCGCGAGCGCGGCCTGCTCACGGTGCTCGACGTCAAACGGGGCGACATCGGCTCCACCATGCTCGGGTATGCCGAGGCATACCTGGGCGACGGCTCGCCGCTCGCGGCGGACGCGCTGACGCTGAGCCCCTATCTCGGCTACGAGTCGCTGCGTCCGGCCCTCGACCTGGCCCGCCAGACCGGGCGGGGAGCCTTCGTGCTGACCCGCACGTCGAACCCCGAGGGCACCCAGGTGCAGGGGTGCGGCCGGCCGACCGTGGCGGAGCAGGTCATGCGGGAGGTGCACCGGGAGAGCGCCGGCCAGGAGCCGTGCGGCGACGTCGGGATGGTCCTCGGCGCCACGGTCGACCTGGTCGCCGAGGGCCTGCGCGTCGAGGACTCGCCGGCGCCGGTCCTGACCCCCGGGGTCGGTGCCCAGGGGGCGGACGAGCACGACGTCGCCCGGTCCTTCGGCGGGGCGCGGGGCCGGGTTCTGGTCCCGATCTCGCGCGGCATCCTCGGCGCCGGGGCGGACGCGGTCCCGGAGGCGGCTGCCCGGTGGGCCGAGCGGCTGGCCACCGCCATGGGCTCCGACTGATCCCGGCGTCCCCGCGCTCACCTGCGCCGCAGCGGCCGGCTCCGGGGTTGGCACGGGGACTTCCGGGTCGCTATGTTCGACCGAACCAGGGTTTCCCCTGGGCACTGGACGACGAAGGAGTAGGACCGTGGCCCTTCCTGAGCTGACGCCGGAGCAGCGTGCCGACGCCCTCGCCAAGGCGGCCGCCGCCCGTCGCGAGCGAGCAGCCGTGAAGAACCGCCTGAAGAACTCGCAGGGGTCCTTGAAGGACGTCATCGCCGAGGGCAAGGAGAACGACGTCATCGGCAAGATGAAGGTGTCGGCGCTGCTGGAGTCGATGCCGGGGGTGGGGCGGGTCAGGGCACGCCAGCTCATGGAGGACATCGGGATCTCCGAGAGCCGTCGGGTCCGGGGGCTGGGCGCCAACCAGGTGCACCACCTGCTCGACCACTTCAGCGGCCGCTGAGCACCGCACACGCGCCCGGGCCGCGGCACGCCGTCCAGGCAGGGGGTCCGAGACTGGTGGTGCTGGCCGGTCCGACGGCGGTCGGCAAGGGGACGGTGGCCGCCTACGTGCGCGAGCATCATCCCGACGTCTGGCTGTCGGTGTCGGCGACCACCCGTCGACCGCGGCCCACCGAGCGTGACGGGGAGCACTACTTCTTCGTCGACGACGAGGAGTTCGACCGGCTGGAGCGGGACGGGCAGCTGCTGGAGTGGGCGACCGTCCACGGCCGCGCCCGCTACGGCACGCCCCGCGGCCCGGTGCAGGACTCGCTGCAGCGGGGGCGTCCGACGATGCTGGAGATCGACCTGCAGGGGGCACGGCAGGTGCGCGAGGCGATGCCGGAGGCGCTCTTCGTCTTCCTGGCACCGCCGAGCTGGGAGGAGCTGGTGCACCGGCTGGTCGGTCGAGGCACCGAGTCCGAGGAGGAGCGGGACCGCCGGCTGGAGACCGCCCGCACCGAGCTGGCCGCCGCGCAGGAGTTCGACGTGACCATCGTCAACGACGATGTCGCCCGGGCCGCCGAAGAACTCGTATCATTGATGGTCGACCCCCGAACGAAGGACTGAGACAAGCGTGAGTGGAACCGGCACCATCGCCCACCCCGACGGCATCACCAACCCGCCCATCGACAGCCTGCTCAAGCGTGCGGACAGCAAGTACGCCCTGGTGATCTATGCCGCGAAGCGCGCGCGCCAGATCAATGCCTACTACTCCCAGCTCAGCGAGGGGCTGCTGGAGTACGTCGGGCCGCTGGTCGAGGCGGACGCGACCGACAAGCCGCTGTCGATCGCGCTGCACGAGGTCGACCAGGGCAAGCTGCACACCAGCTCGCCCGAGAGCTGACCCACCGTCCCGAGGTGAGCGGACGGGGCGGCGGCATGCGTGTGGTCCTCGGCGTCTCCGGCGGCATCGCCGCCTACAAGGCGTGCTCCGTGCTGCGGCTGCTGACCGAGGCCGGGCACGAGGTCACGGTGGTGCCGACCCGCGCCGCGCTGCGCTTCGTGGGTGCGCCCACCTGGGAGGCGCTGAGCGGCCGCCCGGTCTCCGCCGAGGTCTGGGACGACGTCCCCCAGGTGCCGCACGTGCGGCTCGGCCAGCAGGCCGACCTGGTGCTCGTGGCCCCGGCCACCGCGGACCTGCTCGCGCGCGCGGCGCACGGGCTGGCCGACGACCTGCTCACCTCGACCCTGCTCACCGCACGGTGCCCGGTCGTGCTGGCCCCCGCCATGCATACCGAGATGTGGACCCACCCGGCCACCGTGGACAACGTCCGCACCCTGCGCGACCGCGGGGTGCACGTGATCGAGCCGGCCTCCGGCCGGCTCACCGGCGCGGACACCGGACCCGGCCGGCTGCCCGAGCCCGAGGAGATCGTCGAGGCCGCCCTGGCCGCGGTGGGTCGGTCTCCCGCCCCGACCGGCGCGACGGGGGACGTCGATCTCGCCGGCCGTCACGTCGTCGTCACGGCGGGCGGCACGCGGGAGCCGCTGGACCCGGTGCGCTTCCTGGGCAACCGGTCCTCCGGCAAGCAGGGGTATGCCGTCGCGGCCGAGGCCGCCCGGCGCGGGGCCCGCGTCACGCTCGTGAGCGCGAACGCCCAGCTGGCCGCCCCTGCCGGGTGCGACGTGGTGGACGTGCAGACGGCGCTGGACCTGGAGCGCGCCGTCACCGGCCTGGTGCAGGAGGGGGACGTGGACGCCGTCGTCATGGCGGCCGCGGTGGCCGACTTCCGCCCGGCCCACTACGCCGAGGCCAAGATCAAGAAGACTCACGGTGCCGGGGACGAGAGCGCACCGACCATCGAGCTGGTGCGCAACCCGGACATCCTCGCGGGGCTGGTGCGGCGGCGCGACGAGACCGGCGGGCGCGACCCCTACCTCGTCGGCTTCGCCGCAGAGACCGGCGACGGCACCGGGGACGTCCTGTCGCTGGCGCGGGCCAAGCTGGAGCGCAAGGGCTGCGACCTGCTGGTGGCCAACGAGGTGGGCGCCGACAAGACCTTCGGCCAGGATCACACCACGGTGCACCTGCTGGACCCCGGCGCCGACGAGGACGAGGTGGTCACCGTGGGTCCGGCGACCAAGGCCCACGTCGCCGAGGCGATCTGGGACCACGTCGCGCCGCTGCTTCCCTGAGGTCGGCCGGGGGCCCTGGTGTGTCCCACCGCCCCCGTAGACTCACCCGCGTCAGTCAGCAGCCGCTGCCCCGCGAAGGAGTCGTCCCATGACCCGCCTGTTCACCTCGGAGTCCGTCACCGAGGGCCACCCCGACAAGATCTGCGACCAGATCAGCGACGCCATCCTGGACGACCTGCTCGCGCAGGACCCGCACTCGCGCGTCGCGGTGGAGACGATGGTCACGACCGGTCTGGTGCACGTCGCGGGTGAGGTCCGCACCCAGGGGTACTCCAACATCGCACAGCTGGTCCGGCAGACGATCCTGGACATCGGCTACGACAACTCGCACAAGGGCTTCGACGGGCGCACCTGCGGCGTGGAGATCTCCATCGGGGACCAGTCGATGGACATCGCCACCGGGGTCGACGACGCGGTGACGACCCGGGGCGACGACACGGCCCACCGCTACGACCACCAGGGGGCGGGGGACCAGGGGCTGATGTTCGGCTACGCCTGCGACGACACCCCCGAGCTGATGCCGCTGCCGGCCTTCCTGGCCCACCGGCTGGCCGAGCGGCTCGCCTCGGTGCGCAAGAGCGGGGAGCTGGACTACCTCCGGCCCGACGGCAAGACCCAGGTCACCATCGCCTACGACGGCGACCGTGCCGTCCGGCTGGACACGGTCGTCCTGTCCACGCAGCACGCGCACGGCATCGATCTCGAGGACCAGCTCACCCCGGACATCCGCGAGCGGGTCATCACCCCGGTCCTGGACGACGCGCACGCCGCGGGCGTGGAGCTCAAGACCGACGGCTACCGGATGCTGGTCAACCCCACCGGGGTCTTCACCATCGGCGGTCCGATGGGGGACGCCGGGCTGACCGGGCGCAAGGTCATCGTCGACACCTACGGCGGCATGGCACGGCACGGCGGCGGAGCCTTCTCCGGCAAGGACCCCTCCAAGGTGGACCGGAGCGCGGCCTACGCGATGCGGTGGGCCGCCAAGAACGTCGTCGCCGCGGGGCTGGCCCGCCGGTGCGAGCTCCAGGTGGCGTACGCCATCGGCTACCCGCGCCCGGTCGGCCTCTACGTCGAGACGTTCGGCACCGAGACGGTGCCCGTCCAGCGCATCCAGGAGGCGGTCACCGAGGTCTTCGACCTGCGGCCGGCGGCGCTGGTGGACCAGCTCGACCTGCTCCGCCCGATCTACCGTCCGACCGCCGCCTACGGCCACTTCGGCCGCAGCGAGGCCCCTGGCCTGGTCGACGGCTTCACCTGGGAGCGGCTGGACCGGGTCGACGCCCTGCGCGCCGCCGTCTGAGGGCTCCGGGGGCCGGGCGTCGATGACGACTGAGCAGCTGGAGCTGGTGCCGGCCCCGGCCCGGCCCCGCAGGCGCGCAGCCGGTCCCTCCTCCGAGGTGGAGCTGGCCGAGCGCGACCCGGTCGCGACCGTCCTCGTCGACACCCCGCTGGCCCACCTCGACCGGCCGTTCGAGTATGCCGTCCCGGCCGACCTCGCCGAGCAGGCGCGCCCCGGGGTGCGGGTGAAGGTGCGCTTCGCCGGGCGGGACCACGACGGCTTCCTGCTCTCCCGGGCGAGCACGGCCGAGCACCAGGGCAGGCTCACCCCGCTGCGGTCGGTGGTCAGCCCCGAGCCGGTCCTCACCCCGGCGGTGCTCGAGGTCGCCCGCGAGGTGGCCGACCACTACGGCGGGACCCTGGCCGACACGGTCCGGCTGGCCGTCCCACCCCGGCACGCGCGCGCCGAACGGTCGGTGCCCGAGCGCCCGGCCGACCCGGGCCGTGGCCCTGCCCCGGACGCCGCGGCGGGGACCGACGCGTTCCCGGTGCCCCCGGCCACCGCCTGGTCGGGCTACCCGGCCGGCCCGGCCCTGCTGCGCCGGCTGCGCGAGGGTGGCGCGCCCGGCGCGGCCTGGCTGGCCCTCCCCGGTCAGGGCGAGGAGCAGGACTGGCCGCGGGCCGTGGCCGAGGCGGTCGCCGCCACCGTGGCGGGCGGTCGGGGCGCGCTGGTGGTCGTCCCGGACCGGCGGGACGTCGAGCGCGTCATCGGGCCGGTGACCGCGGCGGTGGGCGAGGACCGGGTGGTGCGGCTGACCGCGGATCTCGGCCCCGAGGCACGGTATGCCGCGTTCCTGCGCGTCCTGCGCGGCCACGCACCGGTGGTCGTGGGCACCCGGGCGAGCGCCTTCGCGCCGGTGCCGTCCCTCGGCCTCGTCGTCTGCTGGGACGAGGGCGACGACCTGCACCAGGAGCCCCGCGCCCCCTACCCGCACGTCCGTGAGGTGCTCCGCCGCCGCTCCCACCGCGAGGGTGCCGGCCTGCTCGTCGCCGGGTTCACCCGCAGCGTCGTGGTGGAGCAGTGGGTCCGGCAGGGCCTCCTCGCCCCGGTGGCCGGCGAGCGCGAGCTGCTCCGGCGGGCGGCGCCCGCGGTGCTGGTGGCGGGGGAGGGCCACCAGGAGGCCCGCGACGCCGCGGCGCGCACGGCCCGGCTGCCCACGGTCGCGTGGCAGGCGCTGCGCGTCGGGCTGGAGGCCGGACGCCCGGTGCTGGTGCAGGTCCCGAGGCAGGGCTACGTCCTGGCCCTGGCCTGTCAGGACTGCCGGACCCCGGTGCGGTGCGCCCGGTGCCACGGTCCGGTTGGGGCGGGCGACCGGCAGTCCGAGGCCCGCTGCCGCTGGTGCTCCGCGGAGGTGCCGGCGGGGCAGACGTGCGTGGAGTGCGGTTCTGCGCGCCGCCGCGCCACGGGGGTGGGTGAGCGACGCACCGCCGAGGAGCTCGGTCGCGCGTTCCCCGGGACCCGGGTGATCAGCTCGGGCGGCGACCGGGTCGTCGACCGGGTGGACGACACCGCGGCGCTGGTGGTCGCCACCCCCGGGGCGGAGCCGTGGTGCCGGGCCGGGTATGCCGCCGTCGTGCTGCTCGACGGCTGGCGGGTCCTGGAGCGAGCTTCGCTCGAGGCCCAGCCGGAGGCGCTGCGACGGTGGTGCGCGGCTGCGGCCCTGCGGCGGCCCTCCGCGGGCGGTGAGGAAGGAGGCCGGCAGCGTCGCCAGGTGGTGCTGTGCGGGGTGCCCCCGCACGCGACGATCCCGGCCGTGGAGGCGCTGGTCCGCTGGGACCCGGCCTGGCTCGCGGGCCGCGAGCTGGCCGAGCGGTCGGAGCTCGGGCTGCCTCCCGCGGTCCGGCAGGCCGACCTGCTCGGTCCGGTGGCGGCGGTGGACGAGGCCGCCCAAGCGCTCGCGCGGGCCGGGCACGTGCTGCTGGGCACCGTGCCGGGCGACGACCGCGCCCGTGCCACGGTGCGGGAGGCACCCGGCACCGACCTGGCTCGGGGGGTGCGGACGCTGCGCGCCGAGCGCAGTGCGCGCAAGGCCGAGGACACCGTCCGGATGGTGCTCGACCCTGCCGATCAGTAGGCCGGAGGGTGCACCGCAGGAGCCGCTGCGGTTGACGTGACGTCACTGCTACGGAAGTCTCAAAAGCGTAACGATCGCGTCACCGTGTGGGCACTTTAGTGGCGTGGTGGGCCCGCGCCTGTCTAAGTTGCCACTGCAACCCCCCGGCGCGTCGAAGAGAGGCGTGCGGCGGACCAGGGCGGTCCGCCGGCGTGAGACGCCCATTCACTAGGAGGAACATTGAAGATCAGGCGCGCGACCATGGCTGTTGTTGCGGCCGGTGCCCTGGCCCTGGCCGGCTGCACGTCCGACAGCGGCACGGAGGACACCGACAACGCCGCCGAGGGTGGCGGCGGAGACGACATGGAGGAGACCGAGGGCTCTGGTGAGGAGTCCGAGGGCGACGACATGGGCGGCGAGGAGGGCTCCACCGCGAAGGCCGACCTCGGCGAGGTCACCACCAACGACGACAACGTCTCCTTCTCCAGCGGTGCCGAGGAGTACAACGCCTACAACGGCGACACCGCGAGCACCAACTCGACCTACAACGCGGTCGTGAACAACCAGCTCTTCGCTGGGTTCTGGTACTGGGGCACCGACGGCACGATCTACCCCAACGAGTGGTTCGGCTCCTACGAGCAGACCTCCGAGGACCCGCTGACCGTCGAGTACACCATCTCCGACGACGCGGTCTGGTCCGACGGCACCCCGATCACCGCGAACGACTACCTGCTGACGTGGGCCTCCTCCAACCCGGAGTCCCTCGGTGGCGTCGACGCGCTGGGCTTCGACCCGGTGTCCGACACCTTCGGTCGCTACGTCCCCGAGGCGCCGGAGACCGAGCCGGGCAGCAAGACCTTCACCATCGTCTTCCCCGAGCCCTACCCGGACTGGGAGCTGCTGGTCAGCAGCGCGCTGCCCTCGCACGTGGCCGCCGAGCAGGCGGGCATGGAGCCGGACGAGCTCGCCCAGGCCATCCTGGACGGCGAGACCGAGACGGTCGCCGAGGTGTCCGAGTTCTGGAACACCGGCTGGCTGTTCCCGAACTACCAGGTCGAGGACGAGGCCCTGGTGCCCTCGTCCGGTCCGTACACCCTGGAGGGTGCGGCCTGGGAGAGCGGCAACCAGCTCGCGCTGGTGCCGAACGAGGAGTTCTACGGCCCGGCCCCCGCGACCGGCAACCTGGTCTTCAAGTTCGCCGCTCCGGAGACCCACGTGCAGGCGTTGCAGAACGGTGACATCAACGTCATCGAGCCGCAGGCCACGGTGGACACGCTGCAGCAGCTCGAGGGCATGGGCGACATGGTCTCGGTCGAGACCACGGCCGAGATGACCTGGGAGCACCTGGACTTCAACTTCGCCGAGAGCTCGGTCTTCAACGACGAGAACGGCGGCCTGGCCGCCCGCGAGGCGTTCGCGATGTGCGTGCCGCGGCAGAACATCATCGACAACCTCATCGCGCCGATCAACCCGGACGCGCAGATCATGAACCTGCGCGAGAAGTTCCCCTTCCAGGAGGACTACCAGGAGGTCGTCGACGCGGCCTACGACGGTCGCTACGACCAGGTCGACATCGAGGGTGCGTCCGGCATGCTCGAGGAGGCCGGGCTGGAGACCCCGGTCGAGGTGCGGATCGGCTACTCCGCCCCGAACCAGCGGCGCACCGAGGAGGTCGCGCAGATCAAGGCCTCGTGCGACGAGGCGGGCTTCGAGATCGTCGACGCCGGCAACCCCGACTTCTTCGAGGCCGGCGGCACGCTGGAGTCCGGTGACTGGGAGGTCGCCCTGTTCGCCTGGGCGGGCTCGGGCCAGATCGCCTCGGGTCAGCCGATCTACTCCACCGACGGTGGGCAGAACTTCGGCGGCTTCTCCAACGAGGAGGTCGACGAGGCGTGGAACACCCTGGCGAGCTCCAACGACCCCGAGGTCCACATGGAGCAGATCAAGGTGATCGAGAAGCTGCTGTGGGACAACCTGTACGGCATCCCGCTGTTCGCCCACCCGGGCGTGACCGGCTTCGACAGCACCCTGGAGAACGTCATGCCGACGTCGGTGCAGACCGGTGTCTCGTGGAACGCCGAGCAGTGGGTGCGCGCCAGCTGACACGCACCACCTGAGTCCGTGGCTGCGCCAGCGGCGCACCACGACCGGGACCGCGACGGGGCGGGAGGGTATGCGCCCTCCCGCCCCTCGCACGTCTCACCCCTTCCCCCGGCTCACGCGCTCGGCGGGTGGCCGTGACACGGCCGCCGGTGTCTGTGGCCCCGACCCCTGATGAGGGGTTAGAGTCTGCGGGCAGTCCGTCACACCGCCGTGAACCCTCACCGCAAAGGTCAGACCCGTGCTCCAGTTCATCCTCCGCAGGATCGCGATCTCCGCGCTGATCATGTTCCTCGGCTCCGTGCTGATGTACGTCCTCACGATCAACTCGGGAGACCCGCTCCAGGACCTGCGCGAGTCGCGGGCCGAGAACCGCGACCAGCTCATGGCCGCACGCACGGAGAACATGGGGCTGGACGACCCGTGGTGGCAGCGCTACCTGGGGTGGTTCACCGGCGTGAGCCGCTGCTTCGTGCTGCAGTGCGACCTCGGCACCGCGCGGGACGGCGCGGACGTCAACAACCTGCTGCTCTCCTCCGCCGGGGCGAGCCTGCGGCTGGTGACCATCGCCACCTTCCTGGCCATCTTCATCGGCGTGGCCCTCGGTGTGCTGTCCGCGATCCGGCAGTACTCCGGCTTCGACTACACCATCACCTTCGCCGCCTTCCTCTTCTACTCGCTGCCGGTCTTCTGGGCCGCGGTGCTGCTCAAGGACTTCGGCGCCATCCGCTTCAACAACTGGATCGCGGACCCGGCCGTGTCGATCACCGTCACGGCGCTGGTGGCGCTGCTGTTCGCCCTGGCCGTCGCCTCGGTGCTCGGCGGCAGCCTGCGTCGACAGGTCGTCACCGGCCTGGTGACCTTCGCGGTGGTCTTCGGCCTGGTCTTCGCCTTCGACCAGGTGCAGTGGTGGGTCCAGCCGGCGCTCGGCCTGCCGCTGATCATCGTCGGTGCGGTGGCGGCGCTCGGCTTCATGCTGGTGATGACGGTCGGGCTGTCCAACCGCAAGGTGACGTATGCCGGGCTGGTCACCATCGCCCTGGGCCTGGTGTCCTACTTCGTCACCGGCCCGATCCTGGACGACCCGTCGGGATGGCTGGTCATCCTCGCCCTCACCGCCGTCACGGTCGTGGTGGGCCTGGCCGTCGGCTGGGTCATGGGAGGCTACGAGCGCCGCACCGCGATGACCGTCAGCGTCGGCACCGCGCTGGGCATGGCCTTCCTCATCTTCATGGACAAGCTGCTGCGCGGGTGGGCCGGGTTCCTGGAGCTGGCCGGCAACCGCCCGGTCAGCACGATCGGGGAGAACCGGATCATCCCGGAGCGGTTCGAGGGAGACTTCTGGGAGGGGATCTTCAACTGGGGGGTGCAGCTGGTGCTCCCCACGATCGTGCTGACCCTCATCTCGATCGCCTCCTACAGCCGGTACACCCGCGGCTCCATGCTCGAGACGATCAACCAGGACTACATCCGCACCGCGCGCTCCAAGGGGCTCTCGGACCGGGTGGTCTTCACCAAGCACGCCCTGCGCAACGCGCTCATCCCCATCACCACGATCGTGGCCTTCGACTTCGCCTCGCTGCTCGGCGGTGCGGTCATCACCGAGACCATCTTCGGCTGGCGCGGGCTCGGAGCCATGTTCCGGCTCGGCCTGGACACGGTCGATCCGAACCCCGTGATGGCCTACTACCTGGTCGCGGGAGGGGCCGCGGTGATCATGAACATGCTGGCCGACATCGCCTACGCCTCCCTCGACCCGCGGATCCGGCGGTGAGGCCCGTGCGCGTGCTACCGCATCCCGCTGACCGCCCCGCCCGCTCGACCGACCTGAGGACGCTGCGATGACCGACAACCACCGTCCGGACGACCCGGAGCACACCCCGGCCGCGAGCTCGGTCGAGGAAGTCTACTCGGTCGAGAAGCAGATCGACCTGAGCCAGAAGTCCTACTCCCAGGGCCAGCTGGTCCGCCGCCGGTTCTTCCGGCACCGCGGGGCGATGGTCTCGCTCTTCGTGCTGGTCTTCATCACGGTGATGGCCTTCACCTCGATCGGCTACGGACTCATCCCGTCCTGGTGGGACAAGACCTTCTACGACGCCGGCGCCGCCGTCGACGGCGGCCGGCCCACCATGCAGCTCTGGCCCTTCCAGATCGGCGAGCACCCGTTCGGCCAGGACACCATCGGCAAGGACTACTTCGCGCTCACCATGCGCGGGACGCAGCGCTCGCTCATCGTGGCCTTCACCGTCGGGCTGCTCTCCACCGTGATCGGCACCCTCATCGGGGCGATCGCGGGCTTCTTCCGCGGCTGGGTCGAGGCCATCCTCATGCGGGTCACCGACCTGTTCATCATCATCCCGCTGCTGGTCCTGGCCGCGGTCGTCGGCAAGATGGCCTCCGGCATCTGGTGGCTGGCCCTCATGCTCAGCCTGCTGACCTGGACCGGCCTGGCCCGGCTGGTGCGGGGCGAGGTGCTGTCGCTGCGCGAGCGGGAGTTCGTCACGGCGGCGGAGGCGATCGGGACCGGGCCCTGGCGGATCATCTTCAAGCACATCCTGCCGAACACCATCGGCACCATCATCGTCAGCGCCACGCTCGCGATCGCCGCGACCATCCTGCTGGAGTCGGCGCTGTCCTTCCTCGGCTACGGCGTACGTGCCCCGGACACCTCGCTCGGGCTGCTCATCTCCACCTACCAGAACGCCTTCCTCACCCGGCCCTGGCTGTTCTGGTGGCCCGGCCTGATGATCCTGGGCATCGCCCTGTCGGTGAACTTCCTCGGTGACGGACTGCGCGACGCCTTCGACCCCCGGCAGAACAGGACGGCTGACTGATGACCACGACCACGCAGAGCGGCTCCGGCCAGCCGGTCTACACCGGCTCGGGCACCCCCACCGGCGACGAGGAGGTCGTCCTCGCCTTCACCGAGGTGGACGTCCGGTTCAAGACCGAGTTCGGCAGCGTGCACGCCGTCAAGGGCGTCGACCTCAGGGTGCGCCCCGGCGAGGTCGTGGCGCTGGTGGGCGAGTCCGGCTCGGGCAAGTCGGTCACGTCGATGACCGCCATGCGGCTGCTGCCGCGCAACGCCACCATCGGCGGCCAGGTCGACGTGGCGGGGCGCGAGGTGGGCCGGCTCTCGGAGTCCAACATGCGCAGGCTGCGCGGCAACGACGTGGCCATGGTCTTCCAGGAGCCGATGACCGCGCTCAACCCCGTCCTCACCATCGGGACCCAGATGGTCGAGTCGATGGAGCTGCACGGCGTCTCCCGCGGGGCGGCGGCGTGGAAGCGCGCCATCGAGCTGCTCGGCATGGTCGGCATCCCCGAGCCCGAGCGGCAGATGAGGAAGTACCCGCACGAGCTGTCCGGCGGGCAGCGCCAGCGGGTGGTCATCGCCATCGCCATCAGCTGCGACCCCAAGGTGATCATCGCCGACGAGCCCACGACGGCGCTGGACGTCACCGTCCAGGCCGACATCCTGGACCTGCTCCGCTCGCTCAAGGACAAGCTCAACACCGGCATCCTGCTCATCACCCACAACATGGGCGTGGTGGCCGACATGGCCGACCGCGTCGCGGTGATGTTCAAGGGCGAGATCGTGGAACGCGGCACCGTCGAGGAGGTGCTGCTCCACCCCAACCACGAGTACACCAAGATGCTCCTCGGGTCGGTGCCGAGGATGGGGCACGGCCGCGGGCAGATGGACATCCGCGTCAAGGAGGAGATCGACGCGGACGCCCCCCTGGCGATCGAGCTGAAGAACCTCGTCATCGAGTACCAGCGGCTCGGCAAGGCGCCGTTCCGCGCGGTCGACGACGTGAGCTTCGACGTGCACCAGGGCGAGATCGTCGGGCTGGTCGGCGAGTCCGGCTCGGGCAAGAGCACCATCGGCCGGTGCGCGCTGGGGCTGATCCCCGCGGCGGCCGGCGAGTTCCGCCTGCTGGGCGAGAACATCACCGGCATGAAGCGGGGCGACCTCAAGCCGCTGCGCAAGCGGATCGGCGTGATCTTCCAGGACCCGGCCGCCTCGCTGAACCCGCGGCTGCCCATCGGCGAGTGCATCGCCGAGCCACTGGTCGTGCACCAGGTCGGTGACCGCAAGTCGCGGGAGAAGCGCGTCTACGACCTGCTGGACGCGGTCCACCTGCCGCGCGAGGTCTACAACCGCTACCCGCACGAGGTGTCCGGTGGCCAGCGGCAGCGGATCTCCGTGGCCCGGGCCCTGACCCTGGACCCCGAGCTGCTGGTCGCGGACGAGCCGACCTCGGCCCTCGACGTCTCGGTGCAGGCGCGCGTGCTCAAGATCTTCGCCGAGCTGCAGGAGCAGTTCGGCTTCGCCTGCCTGTTCATCAGCCACGACCTGGCGGTCATCGACCTGCTCGCGCACAAGGTCGTCGTGCTCCAGAACGGCAAGGTGGTCGAGGCCGGACCCCGCGAGCAGATCATGGAGAACCCCACCCAGGAGTACACCCAGCGGCTCATCGCGGCCGCCCCCGTCCCGGACCCGTTGGAGCAGGGTCGGCGCCGGCGCGACCGGCACGAGCTGCTGCGGGAGCAGGGCGAGGAGGTCGTGGAGCTGAACGTCGACGCCGACCAGTTCCACCAGGCCTCCCGGGAGGCGGAGGTCGTCGAGGTCGACGGGACCGACGACCAGCCGCGCCGCTGACCGGGCGTGCGCGTCGTCTTCGCCGGGACCCCCGAGGCGGCGGTCCCCAGCCTGCGGGCGCTGCTGACCTCCCGCCACGACGTGGCCGGTGTCCTCACCCGCGCGGACGCCCGGGCAGGACGGGGCCGGTCGCTGCGACCCTCCCCGGTCCGCGAGGTCGCCGAGCAGGCGGGCATACCCGTGCTGACACCGGGCTCCCTGCGCGACCCCGAGGTGGCCGCCCGGCTCGCCGACTGGGCGCCGGAGGCCTGCCCCGTCGTCGCCTACGGGCTGTTCGTCCCGCCGGACCTGCTGACCCAGCCCCGGCACGGCTGGGTCAACCTGCACTTCTCGCTGCTCCCGGCCTACCGCGGCGCCGCCCCGGTCCAGCATGCCCTCCGCTCGGGTGACGACGTCACCGGCGCCGTGACCTTCCGGCTCGAGGAAGGCATGGACAGCGGCCCGGTCCTGGGTCGGCTGACCGAGACGGTGCGCCCGAGGGACACCTCCGGCGACCTGCTGGAGCGGCTCGCGCACGCCGGGGCGGGGCTGCTGGTGGCCACCCTCGACGCGCTCGAGGACGGTGTCGTCACCGCCGAGCCGCAGCCCACCAGCGGCGTCAGCCACGCGCCCAAGCTCGAGGTGGCGGACGCCCGGGTGCGCTGGAGCGAGCCGACCCTGGCGGTCGACCGGCTGGTGCGGGCCTGCACACCGGCCCCGGGCGCCTGGACCAGCTTCCGCGGGGATCGGCTGAAGATCGGGCCGGTGCAGCCGGTGACGACCGACGCAGCGCCGGAGCAGGTCCTGTCGCCGGGGGAGATCCGGGTCGGACGCTCCGAGGTGCTGGTCGGCACCGCCGGTGGCGCGGTGCGGCTGGGACAGGTGCAGGCCCAGGGCAAGCGGGCCATGGATGCTCTCGACTGGGCGCGCGGGACACGCCCCGCGCCGGGCGAGCGCTTCGATGGCTGAGCGCCGGCAGGGTCGCCCAGACCGTCCCGGAGACCGGAGGGGACCGGCATCGGGGCGGTCGCAGGACCGGCGCGGCCCGCGGCGGAGGTCCGCGCAGACCCCGGCCGCACGTGCCCGTGAGGCGGACCCGGCGCGCTCGGTCGCCTTCCGGGTGCTGCGCCAGGTGGACACCGACGAGGCCTTTGCCAACCTCGTCCTCCCCGGAGCGCTGCGGTCCGCAGGACTGACCGGTCGGGACGCCGCCTTCGCGACCGAGCTGACCTACGGCACGCTCCGGATGCGCGGGCTCTACGACGCGGTCATCGCCGACGCCGCCAGCCGACCCATCTCCGAGATCGACAGCCCCGTGCGCACCATCCTGCGGCTCGGGGTGCACCAGGTGCTCGGGATGAGGGTGCCGGACCACGCCGCGGTCAGCGCCACCGTCGGCCTGGCGCGGGCGCAGGTGAGCCAGGGTGCCGGAGGATTCGTCAACGCCGTGCTGCGCACGGTGGCCGGGCAGGACCGGTCCGCCTGGGTGGACCGGCTCGTCGGGCCGCTCGAGGACGAGGTCGCCCGGTTGGCGCTGGAGCACTCGCACCCGGAGTGGATCGTGCGGGCGCTGCGGTCCGCCCTGCTCTCGGCGCGCGGCGCCCGCGCGCTCGAGGCCGGTGAGCTGGCTGAGCTGCTCGCCGCGCACAACTCGCCCGGGCCGCTGACGCTGACCGCGCGGCCCGGACTCGGCGCCGAGGAGGAGCTGCGGGCCGCGGGCGCGACGCCGGCCGCGGTCGCCCCGACGGCCTGGGAGCTGGGCCAGGGCGACCCCGGCCGGATCGACGCCGTCGCCGCCGGCCGGGCCGCGGTCCAGGACGCCGGATCACAGCTCCTGACCCTGGCCCTGGCCGCCGCGCCCCTGCCCGGGACGGACGAGCGGTGGCTGGACCTGTGCGCGGGTCCCGGGGGCAAGGCCGGCCTGCTGGCCGCGCTCGCGGGGAAGCAGGGCGCGCGGCTGCGGGCCAACGAGGTGAGCGAGCACCGGGCCGAGCTGGTGCGGCACACCCTCGTCGGGCCGGTCCACGGCGGTGCCGACGTGGAGGTGACGGTGGGCGACGGCCGCGACGTGGGCGCCGCCGAACCAGCGACCTTCGACCGGGTGCTCGTGGACGCCCCCTGCACCGGCCTGGGGGCGCTGCGCCGCCGTCCCGAGGCGCGCTGGCGCCGTTCACCGCAGGACCTGAGCACGCTCGGCCCGCTGCAGCGGGCGCTGCTGGACTCGGCCCTGACGGCCACCCGCCCCGGCGGGGTGGTCGCCTACGCCACCTGCTCACCCCACCTGGCCGAGACCGAGCTGGTGGTGAGGGACGTGCTCAAGCGACGGGCCGACGTCGACCTCGTCGACGTGCGGCCGCTGCTGCGCGACCGGGACGGTGCCCAGCTCACCGGCACCGGGGACGGACCGTGGGCGCAGCTGTGGCCGCACCTGCACGGGACCGACGGCATGTTCGTGGCCCTGCTGCGGCGCCGTGACGGCTCTCTAGACTGAGGTCATGGCCGAGCCCGCGACCCTGCAGATCAGCCCGTCCATCCTCGCCGCGGACTTCGCCCACCTGGCCGCCGAGCTGCGGGCGATCGAGACCGCCGACTGGGCGCACGTCGACGTCATGGACGCCCACTTCGTGCCCAACCTGACCCTGGGCGCCCCCGTGGTCGAGGCCCTGGCCAGGGTGAGCCCGGTGCCGCTGGACGCACACCTCATGATCGACGACCCCGACCGCTGGGCACCCGGCTACGCGGAGGCGGGCGCGGCCTCGGTCACCTTCCACGTCGAGGCCGCGCAGGACCCGGTCGGCACCGCCCGGGCGATCCGCGCCGCCGGTGCCCGGGCCGCCCTGGCCCTCAAGCCGGGCACGCCCTTCGCGCCGTACGCCGACCTGCTGCCCGAGCTGGACATGGTGCTGGTGATGACCGTCGAGCCAGGCTTCGGCGGCCAGTCGTTCATGGACGACCAGCTCGCCAAGGTGCGTCAGGTACGGGAGGCCGTGCGGCGGCACGGGGGCGAGATCTGGGTCCAGGTCGACGGGGGCGTGGCGCAGGACACCATCGGCCGGTGCGCCGAGGCCGGGGCCGACGTCTTCGTGGCCGGGTCGGCGGTCTACGGCGCCGACGACGTGGCCGCGGCGGTCGCGGCACTGCGCCGCGCCGCGGCCGAGGCGGTGTGAGGCGTGGACCTGTGGGGCGACCTGTTCTACGCCGAGCTCTCGGTCGCGGGCTACACCATCGCCTGGCGCGAGGTCGTGGGCAACGCCTTCGGCTTCGCGTCGGCGCTGCTCGGGATGCGCCGCACCGTCTGGGCCTGGCCGGTCGGCATCATCGGCAACCTGCTGCTCTTCACCGTCTTCATGGGGGTGTGGTTCGCCAACCCGCAGGAGCACAGCCTGTTCGGGCAGGCGGCCCGCCAGGTCTTCTTCATCGCCACCAGCGTCTACGGCTGGTGGCGGTGGCAGCGCTCCCGCCGGACCCGTGCCAAGGGTGAGCCCGCGATCACCCCGCGCTGGGCCACGACGGTCGAGCGGACGGCATACCTCGTCGTGGCGGGTGTCCTCATCGTGCTGGCCCAGTGGGTGTTCTCCCTGGTGGGGGCCGGGTGGCCGGCGCCACGGTGGTACTACTGGACGGACGCGTGGATCTTCGTGGGGTCGATGCTCGCCACCTATGCGATGGCGCGTGGCTGGGTCGACTTCTGGCTGGTCTGGATCGCGGTCGACCTGGTCGGGGTGCCGCTGCTGTGGCACTCGGGCTACTACCCCTCGGCCGTGATGTATGCCGTCTACGGCGGGCTCGTGCTCTGGGGCTTCGTCGTGTGGTCCAGGGCGGCGCGGGACGAGGCGCCGCAGGGTGCGGTCACGGGTGCCGGTCCCGCTCACGGTGACGCCGAGGCCGGTGCGCCGCGATGAGCGACACGTCCGACCCGTACGCCCCCTTCCGGCCGGTGACCGGGGCGCGGGTGGCGCGTGCGGCCGCGATCGCCGCGGTGCTGATCTTCGGGCTGATCGCCGTCCTCGGCCCCAGCTATGCCGGCGCGAGCCCGATGATGTCGCTGCTCAACCGGGTCTTCATCGGTGGTTTCGGCCTGGCGATGGGTGCCTTCCTCTGGCGGTATGCCCTGATCCGGGCCGTCCCGTCGGCGACCGGCCTGGTGGTGGTGAACCTGGTGCGACGGCACGAGCTGGAGTGGAGCCAGGTGGTGCAGGTCGGGTTCTCCAGCGGCGCGCCGTGGGTGGTGCTGGAGCTGACCGACACCGAGGAGCTCGCCGTGATGGCGATCCAGCGGGCGGACGGCCGACGGGCCCAGCAGGAGGCGTCCCGCCTGGCGGCCCTGGTGGAGCACCACCAGCGCTGACCGGCGCCGCTACTCGGACGGGTCGATCTCGTCCTTGGTGGGTGGCACCCGGCGGCGGGCCTCGGCGGTCGTCATGCCGGAGAGCACGAGCAGGTCGACCACCGTGGAGCGGACCTGCGCCCGCAGCACCTCTGCCGACAGCCCCGCCCGGGAGTGCCCCCAGGTGGACTGCCGGGCGAGGTGGACCAGCTCCTCCTGCGCCCCACCCAGGGGCTCGCGACGCTCCAGCTTCTCCTGCAGGACCGCGGCGGCCTCGGCCAGACCCTCCACCATGTCGGTGTAGGAGTCCGGGACGTAGTCGCGGTCCCCGACGGCCGCCTCGGCCCGCCGCGCGAGGACGCGGACGTTGCGGATCGCCAGGTCCAGCGGCTGCAGCAGGGCCTTGATCTCCTGGACCTCGGCCCGGTGCACACCGGAGAGCAGGGGCGCCAGCCGGGCGGCGGCGGCAGCCTCGGCCGTCGTGTCCTGGAGCGCCTCCAGCTCGGCCGAGAGCCCACGGGCGGTCTGCAACGCCCGCGTCGCCCGGCCCACGTCGCGGTTGCGCAGGCTCTGGGCGGTGTCGGTCAGGACCTCCGCGAGATGGCCGACCAGGCCGATGATCCGCTCCCGGGGCCGCTTGGTCGTGGACCGCATCGGCGCGAGCATGGCGATGACCAGGGCCACCCCGCCACCCACCGCGGCGTCCAGCCAGCGGCTGAAGGCCTGCCCCTCGCTGGCGACCAGGGTGGTGATGATGACCCCCTGGATGCCGGCCTGCATCATGAGCAGCTGTCCTGCCCCGGCGAGGACGGCGAGGGACATGGCGACGACGCAGACCGCGAAGATCTGCCACAGCCCGGTGCCGAAGTAGTGGACAAAGAGGTCCCCGATGCCCACGCCGATCGCGACGCCGATGGTGAGCTCGACGATCCGCCGGAGTCGGTCGCCGTAGGTGAGGCCCAGGCACACCATCGCGGTGATGGGGGCGAAGAACGGCAGCGCGTGGCCGAGCAGGTCGTGCGCGATGAACCAGGCGAGCACCGCACCCGCCGCGGCCTGCAGGATCAGCCAGGCGCGGGTGCGGAGACGGAGCAGCCGGGTCCGCGCCGCACCGGGCGTGATCTCCTCCCGCAGGGGGTCGAAGACGGCGTGGCCGGCCGCTCGGGCCTGCTCGCGGGCGCTGCTCATGTGCTCAGTGTGGACCACGCCCCTGGGCAGTCCGGGGGGCGGCGATCAGGCCGAGCGTCGGTGCCGGGCCAGCTCCGCCAGCTCGGCGTCGCCGCCGGACACCTCGACGCGGGCCACCCGGTCCCGCCCGAAGGCATGCAGCAGCAGCTCCAGCGGTGGGCCGGTCAGCACCACGGTGCCGCGCCCGGCCGGGGGGCGCCGGAGCGCGGCGCGGCCGTACCCGGGCGCCACCGCCACGACGCCGCACGGTGCACCGCGGTAGAGCATCCGTCCCGCGGACCGCACGGTCGACCAGAGCTGACGCTGCACCTCCTCGGGCAGGACCGTCGGCTGCCAACCGGGCTGGGCACGGACCAGGTCCTCGTGGTGGATGGCCAGCTCGGCGACGTTGACCGCCCGGTCCAGCGGTGGCAGGCGCGTCGGCCACCAGGCTGCGGGTCCCGAGCGGACCTGCTGGACGAGGGCCGCGAACGGGCGGGCCGCCACCCCACGCTGCACCTGCTCGGTGTGCCGCTGCAGGGCGGCCACCGGCAGACCGACGCCCGGGAGGGCGTCCGGCCGGGACTCACGCACCACGAGGTGGGCCAGCAGGTCGCGGACGGTCCAGGGCGGGCACAGCGTGGGGGCGTCCGGGCCCAGGTCCGTGGCGGTGGTCGCGACCAGGTCGCGGAGCAGAGCGGGGGAGTGGGGCATACCTCTCATCGAACCACGGGAAGGTGTGTCGGCGGCTCGTGGTTGGATAGGAGGTCGGCACACCCACCCACCTCACTCCGCCGGGAGGCCCGCTCCGCCATGCCATCACCTGCCGCCACCGCACCGGTGCCACGCCCCGTCGGCGACCGTGCCGTGCTGCGTCGGGGGCTCCGCGTGATCTGGGGCGGCATGGTCGCGCAGCGCCGCCCGGTGATGGTGGCGGTCGTGGGGTCGGTGCTGTGGGCAGCCGCGACGGTCGCCACGGCCTGGGCGATCGGCTGGCTGACCGACGAGGTCGTCGAGCCCTCGGTCCGTGCCCGCGAGGTGGAGACCGCCGGGCTCTGGATGATCTTCGGGGTGCTGGTCGCGGTGCTCGTGGTCAACGTGCTGGGCGTCATCCTGCGCCGTGTCTTCGCCACCGTGGCCGGGTTCAACCTGCAGGCCGACTACCGCCGACGGGTCACCCGCCAGTACCTCCGGCTCCCGCTGTCCTGGCACCACGCGCACCCGTCCGGGCAGCTGCTCTCCAACGCGCACGCCGACATCGAGGCGACCTGGCAGGTCTTCAACCCGCTGCCCATGGCCATCGGTGTCATCTTCATGCTGCTCATCGCCGGGACCATGATGATCCTGGTCGACCCGCTGCTGGCGATCCTCGGCCTGCTGGTCTTCCCCGGCCTGTTCGCGGTCAACCTCGTCTTCCAACGGGTGATGTCACCACGGGTCACCCGGGCGCAGCAGCTGCGCGCCGAGGTGGCCGAGGTCGCCCACGAGTCGTTCGAGGCGGGCCTGGTGGTCAAGGCGATGGGGCGCGAGGACCAGGAGACCGAGCGGTTCCGCGTCAGGACCCATCAGCTGCGGGACTCGTTGATCCTGGTCGGCCGGACGCGCGGGGTGTTCGAGCCGGTCATCGAGGCGATCCCCACGCTGGGGACCCTGGCCGTGCTGGGCGTCGGCACGTGGCAGGTGTCGCGCGGTGCCCTGGACGCCGCCGACGTGGTGCAGATGGCCTACCTCTTCTCGATCCTGGCCTTCCCGGTGCGAGCCCTGGGCTGGGTGCTGGCGGAGATCCCCCGCTCCGTGGTCGGGCACGACCGGGTGCAGCACGTGCTCGGGGCGCACGGGGGGATGTCCTTCGGGTCGACCGAGCTGGCGCGCACGGCGCGGCCGGCGGAGTCCGCCCTCACGGACGTGAGCTACGCGCACCCGGGGGAGGAGCGGCCCACGATCCGCGAGGTCACGCTGGACGTCGCGCGCGGCAGCACGGTGGCGCTGGTCGGACCGACCGGCTCGGGCAAGAGCACGCTCACCAACCTGGCCCTGCGACTCGTCGACGCGGACTCGGGGTCGGTGCGGATCGACGGCGCCGAGGCGCGCCAGCTGGCCCGGGGGGAGATCCCTGCCTCCGCCTCGCTCGTGGCGCAGCAGACCTTCATGTTCGACGACAGCGTGCGCGGCAACATCACCCTGGGGGAGGAGGCCGACGACGCGTCGGTGTGGGAGTCCCTGCGCATCGCCCAGGCGGACGACTTCGTCCGGTCCCTGCCGGACGGCCTGGACACGGTGATCGGCGAGCGCGGCGGGAGCCTCTCCGGAGGTCAGCGGCAGCGGATCGCCCTGGCCCGGGCGATCTGGCGCACGCCGCGGCTGCTCATCCTGGACGACGCCACGAGCGCGGTGGACCCGTCGGTCGAGCAGGCCATCCTGGCGGGTCTGCGCGAGGCACGGGGCGGGATGACCGTGCTCGTCGTGGCCTACCGGATGGCGACCATCCTGCTGGCCGACGAGGTCGTCTACCTCGAGCGAGGGCAGGTCGTGGACCGTGGCTCGCATGCCGACCTCGTCGCCCGGTGCCGGGGCTACCTCGACCTGGTCCAGGCCTACTCCCGGGAGGCCGCCGAGCGCGCCGCGGTCACCCGGCAGGAGGAGGTGGACCGGTGAGCGAGCACGAGACGGAGACCTCGAGCCGCATCGACGGGCAGGCCCGGCTCGGGACCCTGGCCACCCTGCGTCGGGGACTCGAGCTGTCGCCCGAGCTGCGGACCGGGCTGCTGCTCACCCTCGTCCTGGCCGTGGTCGCCACCATCGGCCGGGTGGTCATCCCGTTCGTCGTGCAGCAGACGACGGACAACGGCATCCAGGCCGAGGGGGGGACCGACGTCGACTACGTCGTGCGCGCCATCGCGCTGGCCGCCGTGGTCGTGCTGTTCACCTCGCTCGCGCAGTATGCCGTGAACGTCCGGCTGTTCACCGCGGCCGAGTCCGGGCTGGCCACGCTGCGGCTCAAGGCGTTCCGGCACATCCACGACCTGTCGGTGCTGACCCAGAGCACCGAGCGGCGTGGTGCGCTGGTCTCCCGGGTCACCAGCGACGTCGACACCATCTCGATGTTCGTGCAGTTCGGCGGGCTGATGCTGCTGGTCAGCTCGGCCCAGATCGTGCTGGCCACCATCCTCATGGTGGTCTACAGCCCGCTGCTGGCGCTGGTGGTCTACCTGTGCTTCGTCCCGCTCACGCTGCTGGTGCGCCGGTTCCAGCCGATCCTCGGGCGTGCCTACGGCACCGTCCGGGAGCGGGTCGGGGACCTGCTCGGCTCGATCGGCGAGTCGATCGTCGGCGCCACGACGATCCGTGCCTACGGCGTGGAGGACCGGACCGCGGCCCGGATCGACGAGGCGATCGACGCCCACCGCACCTCGGCCATCCGCGCCCAGGTCCGCTCGGTGATGGCCTTCGTGTCCGGCCAGACCTTCGCCGGGATCACCACCGCGGTGGTGCTGGTCGTGGGCACCGTCCTCGCCGCCCGGGGTCAGCTCACGCTCGGTCAGCTGCTCGGCTTCCTCTTCCTCGTCAACCTGTTCACCCAGCCGGTGCTCATGGCCACCGAGATCCTCAACGAGATGCAGAACGCCATCGCCGGCTGGCGGCGCGTCATCGGGGTCATCGACACCCCGGCGGACGTGTCCGACCCCGGCGAGGACGGGGTCGTGCTGGCGCGGGGGCCGATCACCGTGGACTTCCAGGACGTGTCCTTCGCCTACCCGGGTGGCGGCCGCGTGCTGCGTGACGTCGACCTGCGCATCGAGCCGCACACGCGGGTGGCCGTGGTCGGTCAGACCGGGTCCGGCAAGACCACCCTGGCCAAGCTGCTCACCCGCCTGATGGATCCCGTCGAGGGCGTCGTGCGGCTGGACGGCGTGGACCTGCGGGAGGTCAGCTTCGCCAGCCTGCGGCAACGGGTGGTGCTGGTCCCGCAGGAGGGCTTCCTCTTCGACGAGGACCTCGCCGAGAACATCCGCTTCGGCCGTCCTGACGCCACCGACGCGGACCTGCGTCTCGCGGTGACCGAGCTCGGCCTCGACTCCTGGGTCGACGGCCTGCCGCACGGGCTGCAGACCCAGGTGGGGCAGCGCGGGGAGTCGTTGTCCGCCGGGGAGCGGCAGCTGGTCGCGATCGCGCGCGCCTACCTGGCGGACCCCGACCTGCTCGTGCTCGACGAGGCCACCAGCGCCGTGGACCCCGCGACGGAGGTGCGGGTCCAGCGGGCGCTGGAGGGCCTGACCACGGGGCGCACCTCGGTCGCCATCGCGCACCGTCTCTCGACCGCCGAGGCGGCCGACGTCGTGGTCGTCGTCGACGCCGGCCGGATCGTCGAGCTCGGCCACCACACGGAGCTGGTCGGCCGGGGCGGGGTGTACTCCCGCATGCACGCCTCCTGGGCGGCCCAGCAGGCCGGGGTCTGAGACGTGGGGCCACGCCGGCTGACGGCCCTGACGGTGACCGTGCTGGGGCTCGGTCTGGCGCTCCTCGCCACCGGTCAGCCCTGGACCCGCGGGACGCGGGTGGACGCCGCGGGCGTCGCGTGGGAGGTGGTGCGCACCGGCCACGAGCTGGCGCCCGCCGTGTCGGCGCTGCTGCTGGTCGCGGCGGTGGCCGTGCTGGTGGGCCTGCGCGGCAGCGGCTGGGCCCCGCTCGCGGCACGCCTGCTCGCGCTGGTCGCGGGGGTCTGCGCCGTCGTGGTGACGGCCGGGGCCGCTCCCGCCGACGCGGCTGCCTGGTGGTGGGTATGCCTGGTCGCCGTCGTGGTCGCGACACTCGGGGCGCTCGTGCTGGTCCCGTCGACGGGCGAGGCTGGCACAATGACCCGTGCGGGCCGAGCCGGCCCCGGATCCGGTCACGTCGAGGAGCACACCGTCATGCACGAGGACAGCCACGGTCACAGCGTCGCCGCCTGGGTGGGGGTGGGCATCATGCTCGTCGGCAGCGTGATCGGTGCCTGGGGCGTCGTCTTCGCCCCCGACTGGCTGCTGTGGGTCGGTGTCGCCCTCGGTGTGGTGGGTGGCCTCGCGTGGTACCTCCTGGACCGCGCCGGGATGGGGGAGCCGCGGCACGACGCCGCAGCGCACCACTGACCGGACCCAGGGCCAGGGGCGGCCGACAGCCCCGTGCGGACGTCCGGCGCCGGGCGTTCTACGCTGGGTGAGTGCCTACGGTGCTAGAGGAGATCGTCGACGGGGTCCGGGAGGACCTCGCCCAGCGTCGCGCCGCGACGCCCCTGGAGGAGGTGCGGGAGAAGGCCCGCGCGGCCGCCCCGTGCCGGGACGCCTGGGGGGCGTTGGCCCGTCCGGACGGCATCCACGTCATCGCCGAGGTCAAGCGCAGCAGCCCCTCGAAGGGTGCGCTCGCCGCGATCGCCGAGCCGGCCGGGCTGGCGGCGGACTACGCTGCCGGGGGAGCCAGCGTGATCAGCGTGCTCACCGAGCAGCGACGTTTCGGCGGGTCGCTGGCGGACCTCGACGCCGTCCGCGCGCGGGTGGACGTGCCGGTGCTCCGCAAGGACTTCGTCGTCGACCCCTACCAGGTGTGGGAGGCGCGCGCGCACGGCGCCGACCTCGTGCTGCTCATCGTCGCCGCGCTGGAGCAGGACGCGCTGGTGAGCCTGCTGGAGCGCACCGAGTCGTTGGGTATGCAGGCGCTGGTCGAGGTGCACGACGAGGCCGAGCTGGACCGGGCGCTGGCCGCGGGGGCCCGCATCGTGGGGGTGAACAACCGCAACCTGAAGACGCTCGAGGTCGACCGCGACACCTTCTCCCGGCTGGCACCGCGGGTCCCGAGGGACCGGGTGGCCGTCGCCGAGTCCGGGGTCCGTGGGCCGCTGGACGTCATGAGCTTCGGTGAGGCGGGTGCGCAGGCCGTCCTCGTCGGGGAGGCGCTGGTCACGGCGGGCTCCCCGCGCGAGGCGGTGCGCGAGCTCGTCGCCGCCGGCGCGCACCCGGCGCTGCACACGGCGGGGCTCCGCGCGGGAGGGGCACCGTGAGCAGCACCGTCGCCGGGGCCGACCGGTTCGGGGACTTCGGCGGACGCTACGTGCCGGAGGCGCTCGTCGCGGCCCTCGAGGAGCTGGACGCGGCTCGGGTCGCGGCGTCGGCGGACCCGGACTTCCGTGCCGAGCTGGACCGGCTGCAGCGCGAGTACACCGGTCGGCCGAGCCCGCTCACCGAGGTGCCCCGGTTCGCCGCGCACGCCGGCGGACCACGGGTCTTCCTCAAGCGCGAGGACCTCAACCACACCGGGTCGCACAAGATCAACAACGTCCTGGGCCAGGCCCTGCTGGCGGTGCGGATGGGCAAGCGCCGCGTCATCGCCGAGACGGGGGCCGGCCAGCACGGTGTCGCCACCGCCACCGCGGCCGCCCTGATGGGCCTGGAGTGCACCGTCTACATGGGTCGGGTGGACACCGAGCGGCAGGCCCTCAACGTCGCCCGGATGCGGCTCCTGGGTGCCGAGGTCGTCTCCGTGCCCACCGGGAGCGCCACCCTCAAGGACGCGATCAACGAGGCGATGCGGGACTGGGTCACCAACGTGGGTCACACCCACTACCTGCTCGGCACGGTGACCGGGCCGCACCCCTTCCCGACCATGGTCCGTGACTTCCACGCGGTGATCGGCGAGGAGGCGCGCAAGCAGGTGGACGAGGCGGTCGGGGGTCTGCCCGACGCCGTGTGCGCCTGTGTCGGCGGCGGGTCCAACGCGATGGGGATCTTCCACGCCTTCCGGGACGAGCCGACGGTGGCGCTCTGGGGCTTCGAGGCCGGTGGTGAGGGTGTCGCGAGCGGGCGGCACGCCGCCCGCTTCTCCGGCGGTGAGCCGGGGGTCCTGCACGGCGCGGCGACCTACGTCTTGCAGGACGCGGACGGGCAGACGCTGGAGACCCACTCGGTGTCCGCCGGCCTGGACTACCCGTCCGTCGGGCCGGAGCACGCCTTCCTGCACGACACCGGTCGGGCCCGCTACGCCCCGGTCACCGACGAGGAGGCGATGGAGGCCTTCGCCCTGCTCTGCCGCACCGAGGGGATCATCCCGGCGATCGAGAGCGCGCACGCCCTCGCCGGCGCGCTGAAGATCGGCCCCGAGCTCGGACCGGGCACCACGATCCTGGTGAACCTGTCGGGGCGCGGCGACAAGGACGTGGACACGGCGGCGCGGTGGTTCGGCCTGGTCGACGAGTCCGGCGAGGCGCAGGTCGACGCCGAGACCGACGGCGCCGACGAGGTGGCCGCGCGGTGACGGCCCTGGACGAGGTCTTTGCGCGCTGCCGACAGGAGCGGCGGGCGGCTCTGATCGGCTACCTGCCGGCGGGCTACCCGGACCTCGAGGGCTCCGTCCGGGCCGTGCAGACCCTCGCCCGCCACGGGGCCGACATCGTCGAGGTCGGGGTGCCCTACACCGACCCGCTCATGGACGGCCCGGTCGTCGAGCGCGCCGCCAGCACGGCCCTGGCGGCGGGCTTCCGGCTGCAGCACGTCTTCGAGGTCGTCGCGGCGGTGCGCGAGGCCGGGGCGGTCCCGGTGGTCATGACCTACTGGAACCCCGTGCTGCGCTACGGCGTGGACCGCTTCGCCACGGATCTCGCAGCTGCCGGCGGTGCCGGACTCATCACGCCGGACCTCATCCCGGACGAGGCGCAGGAGTGGCGAGCGGCGGCGCAGCGGCACGACCTCGCCCCGATCTTCCTCGTGGCGCCCAGCTCTACCGACGACCGCCTGCAGATGACGACCGCGGCCTGCCGGGGCTTCGTCTACGTCGCCTCCACGATGGGCGTCACCGGGGTGCGCGCGAGCGTCGGCGACGCCGCGCTGGAGCTGGTCGGGCGCACCCGAGGAGTCACCGACCTGCCGTTGTGCGTGGGCCTGGGCGTGAGCACGGGTGAGCAGGCCGGCGAGGTGGCCGGCTTCGCGGACGGCGTCATCGTCGGGTCCGCGCTCGTCCGGACGCTGGCCGACGACCCGTCGGGGGGACAGCTCGCCTGGTTGACCGAGGAGCTGGCCGAGGGCGTGCGCCGGGCATGACGTCCGTGCTCCGCCCACCCGTCGCCCGGGACCGGTCGACCCGCGTGCTCGACGTGCTCGGACTGGTGCTCCGCCTCGGG
The DNA here is from genome assembly GCF_008919445.1 of Serinicoccus kebangsaanensis. GTDB lineage: Bacteria > Actinomycetota > Actinomycetes > Actinomycetales > Dermatophilaceae > Ornithinicoccus > Ornithinicoccus kebangsaanensis. Next base: position 69,121 of record NZ_VSLG01000001.1, read on the forward strand.
CTCGCGGGCGTGCTGGGGTATGCCGGGTGGACCAAGATCACCGACCTCACCGGGTCGGTCCAGAACGTCCTCGCCTACGAGCTGTTCGGCTACGAGCTGGCCCGGGCGATCGGCATCCTGCTGCCGGTCGTGGAGCTGGCCCTCGCGCTGCTGCTGCTCGTCGGCCTGCTCACCCGGGCCGGCGCCGCGGCGGCCGCGCTGCTCATGGTCGTCTTCATCGCCGGGATCGCCTCGGCCTGGGCCCGCGGCCTGGCCATCGACTGCGGCTGCTTCGGCACGGGTGGCCCGGTCGCGCCGGAGGACACCCGCTACCTGAGCGAGATGCTCCGCGACGTGGGTTTCCTCGCCATGGCCGCCTGGCTCACGGTCCGACCCCGCACGCTCGCCTCCGTGGACTCGCTGCTCCAGAAAGGTGCCTGACATGCCCCGCCCTCCCGCTCCCGACGTCAAGCCGGTCTCCTCCTCCGGACCGTCGTTGCCGCTCATCGGTGGCGTCGTGGTGCTCGTGGTGGCACTCATCGGTGGACTGGTGCTGTGGGCCGTCAGCAGGAGTGCCGGCCTCGGCGCCGAGGGCAGCGCCAACGCGCTGCCGGAGGGCGGCGGCATCCAGGTCGGGGCCGCCCCCGCGGACGGCGCGCCGCAGGTCCAGCTCTACGAGGACTTCCAGTGCCCCTGGTGCGGCGTGCTGGAGCAGTCCGTCGGTGCCTCGCTCAGCGAGCGGGCGGAGGCCGGCGAGATCACCGCCACCTACACGATGATGTCCTTCCTCGACGACAACCTCGGCAACGACGCCTCGCACCGGGCGGCGAACGCCTCGCTCTGCGCGGACGACGCCGGCGCCTTCCTGCGCTACCACGGTGCGGTCTTCGCCGGTCAGCCCGAGCAGGAGGGGGCCGGCTGGACCGACGAGGAGCTGATCGGCTTCGCGGGCACGGCCGGGATCGAGGGGGAGGCCCTGGAGACGTTCACCTCCTGCTTCGAGGACGACACCTACGGCGACTACGTGGACGACATGCAGGAGCGGGCCAACCGCGACGGCATCACCGGCACCCCCCGCATGCTGGTCGACGGGAGCGAGGTCAGGGAGACGCAGATGCAGTCCCTGATGAGCGACCCCGCCACCCTGGAGGACCTGCTGGGCGCCGGGTCCTGACGCAGCGGCAGGCGATGTCGGACAGCGGCGTCCGGACGACTAGGGTGGGCGCCATGCGTCGAGCCAAGATCGTCTGCACCCTGGGTCCCGCCACCGCCTCCTACGAGCAGATCGAGGCGCTCGTCACGGCCGGTATGGACGTGGCCCGGCTGAACCTCTCCCACGGCTCCTACGAGGAGCACTACGAGCGCTACATCCGGGTCCGTGAGGCGAGCGACGCCACCGGGCACGCGGTCGCGGTGCTGGCCGACCTGCAGGGTCCGAAGATCCGCACCGGCACCTTCGCAGGGGGTCCGGTGACCCTCGCGGCCGGCGGCACCTTCACCATCACCACCCGTGACGTCCCCGGGGACCAGGAGGCCGTGGGCACGACCTACGACGGGCTCCCCGGCGACGTCCGTCCCGGCGACGACCTGCTGATCGACGACGGGAAGGTCATGCTCCGCGCCACGGACGTGACCGCGACGGACGTCGTGTGCGAGGTCGTCGTGGGTGGCGTCGTGTCCAACAACAAGGGCATCAACCTGCCGGGTGCCGCGGTGAGCGTGCCCGCGATGTCGGACAAGGACGAGGAGGACCTGCGCTGGGCGATCCGCAGCGGGGTGGACTTCATCGCCCTCTCCTTCGTCCGGTCGGCGGACGACGTCCAGGACGTGCACAAGATCATGGACGAGGAGGGGCGCCGGCTCCCCGTGATCGCCAAGATCGAGAAGCCCCAGGCCGTCGACAACCTGGCGGGGATCGTGGAGGCCTTCGACGGGGTGATGGTGGCGCGCGGGGACCTGGGTGTGGAGCTCCCGCTGGAGCAGGTGCCGCTGGTGCAGAAGGACGCCATCCAGATGTGCCGGGAGAAGGCCAAGCCGGTGATCGTGGCCACGCAGGTGCTGGAGTCGATGGTCGAGAACCCCCGCCCCACGCGGGCCGAGGCCAGCGACTGCGCGAACGCCGTCCTGGACGGCGCGGACGCGATCATGCTCTCCGGCGAGACCTCGGTCGGGTCCTGGCCGATCCGCGCCGTGGAGACGATGGCCAGCATCATCTCCAGCACCGAGGAGCACGGGCTGCACCGGATCCCCCCGATCACGACCAAGCCCAAGACTCCCGGCGGGGCCGTCACCCGTGCCGCGATCTCGCTCGCCGAGGCGCTGGGCGACCAGGTGAAGTTCCTCGTCACCTTCAGCATGAGCGGCGACACCACCACCCGGATGGCGCGGGTCCGGCCGGCGACCCCCATGCTGGCGTTCACCACCGAGCAGCTGACCCGGTCCCGGCTCGCCCTGACCTGGGGGGTGGAGACCTTCCTCGTCCCCTTCGTCTGGCACACCGACCAGATGGTCAAGCAGGTCGAGGAGACGCTGCTCCGCGAGGAGCGCTGCCAGGAGGGTGACATCGTGGTGATCGTGGCCGGCTCGCCGCCCGGGGTGTCCGGCACGACCAACGCGCTGCGGATGCACCGGGTCGGCGACGCGATCCTCGGTGAGGCGCCGGCATACAACCACGACCCTCAGGTCTGAGCCGTCGACCAGCCGGTATGCTGGTGCGGCTTCCCGGTGCGGTTCCGTCCGCGCCGTCTACCCGCCGGGGTGGTGGAATGGCAGACACGGAGCACTCAAAATGCTTTGCCCGCAAGGGCGTGCGGGTTCGAGTCCCGCTCCCGGCACCATCCCCTGTCGGCGGCGTGCTGGTCGGGGTCGGACGCGACAGATAGGCTGCGACACGTGAGCGAGACACCGCAGGACCAGGGGGCGGCACCCGACACCGACCCGGCCGAGCCGCAGGCCGGTCCGGAGACCGGGCTGCGCATCCTGCTGGCCGAGGACGAGGCCCTCATCCGGATGGACCTGGCCGAGATGCTCACCGAGGCGGGGCACGTCATCGTGGGCCAGGCCGCCGACGGCGAGCAGGCGGTGGCACTGGCGCAGGAGACCTCGCCCGACCTGGTCGTCATGGACATCAAGATGCCGGGGATGGACGGGATCTCCGCGGCCGAGCAGATCGGCAAGGAGGGGATCGCGCCGGTCGTGATGCTGACCGCCTTCAGCGACAAGAACCTCGTGGAGCGTGCCCGGGACGCCGGGGTCATGTCCTACGTCGTCAAGCCGTTCAGCTCCGCGGACGTGCTGCCCGCGATCGACATCGGGCGGGCCCGCTGGGCCGAGCGCAAGGCGCTGGAGTCGGAGGTGGCCGACCTGGGCGAGCGCTTCGAGACGCGCAAGCAGGTCGACCGGGCCAAGGGTCTGCTGATGACCCAGCTCAAGCTGAGCGAGGCCGACGCCTTCCGCTGGATCCAGAAGGCCGCGATGGACCGTCGGCTGTCGATGCGCGAGGTGGCCGACGCCGTGATCTCCGGGATGCCGGCCAAGAAGTAGCCGCGCCCGCGGTCAGAGACTCTTCGTCCGCACCGGGCTAGGCGCCCGGAGGCCGCTCGCGCAGCGCGCAGGTCAGTCGCGCGGTGCACACGCGGTGGCCGTGGTCGTCGCTCACCACGATCTCGTAGGACGCGACCGCCCGGCCGAGGGCGAGCGGCGTGGCGACCGCCGTCACGGTGCCGTCCCGGACCGCCCGGTGGTGTGTGGCGTTGAGATCGACCCCGACCGCGATCCGCCCCTCACCGGCGTGCAGCGCGGCAGCCACCGATCCGGCCGTCTCGGCCAGCGCGGCCGAGGCGCCGCCGTGCAGCAGGCCGTAGGGCTGGGTGTTGCCGGCCACCGGCATGGTGGCGACGGTGCGCTCCGCCGCCACCTCGACCAGCTGCATACCCATCCGCTCCGCGAGGTCGCCTCGAGGCATCTCGGGGCGGGGGTCGGTGGTCGAGCCGTTGGACGGAGTGTCAGCCATGGGACATAGGCTGCCATGCGTGAGTCGCTTGCTGCTGCTGGATGGACACTCCCTGGCCTACCGCGCCTTCTTCGCCCTGCCCGTGGAGAACTTCTCCACCACCACGGGGCAGAGCACGAACGCCGTCTACGGCTTCACCTCGATGCTCATCAACGTGCTGCGGGACGAGGCGCCGACCCACCTCGGGGTGGCCTTCGACGTGTCCCGCCAGACGTTCCGGACCGAGGAGTATGCCGAGTACAAGGCCGGCCGCTCCGCCACGCCGGACGAGTTCCGCGGCCAGGTGGACCTCATCAAGGAGGTGCTGGACGCGCTCCGGATCACGCACGTCGAGGTGGACGGCTACGAGGCGGACGACGTGATCGCCACGTTGACCACGCGTGCCGCTGAGGACGGGATGGAGGTGCTGATCTGCTCGGGCGACCGGGACGCGCTGCAGCTCGTCGACGAGCGCACCACGCTGCTCTACCCCCGCAAGGGGGTGTCCGACCTCGCCCGGATGACCCCGGACGCGGTCCAGGAGAAGTACGGCGTCCTGCCGGAGCGGTACAGCGACCTGGCGGCGCTCGTGGGGGAGTCGAGCGACAACCTGCCCGGTGTGCCCGGCGTCGGGCCCAAGACCGCGGCCAAGTGGCTGGGACAGTTCGGCGACCTCTCCGGGATCGTCGACCACGCGGACCAGCTGACCGGCAAGGCGGGCCAGGCCACGCGGGACCACCTGGACCAGGTGCTGCGCAACCGTCGCCTCAACCAGCTCGTCGGCGACGTGGAGCTGCCCGTCACGGTGGCCGACCTGCAGGCCAGGGGCTGGGACCGCGAGGAGGTCCACCGGGTCTTCGACGGGCTGGAGTTCCGGGTGCTCCGGGACCGGCTCTTCTCCACGCTGGAGTCGGCCGAGACCGAGGCGGAGGAGGGGATCGACGTGGCCGGGGAGATCCTCGCCCCCGGCGCGGTGCCGGCCTGGCTGGAGCAGCAACCGGACGACCGGCGCCTGGCCCTGGTGGTCGACGCCGCACCGCGCACCCCCGCCGGTCCGGGCGAGGCGACCGGGCTGGCGCTGGCCGGCCCGGAGGAGGCGGTCTACCTGCACCTGCCGGACCTCGACCCCGCCGACGAGAGCGCCCTGGCCCGGTGGCTCGCGGACGAGGCCCACCCCAAGGCACTGCACGGCGGCAAGGAGCAGGTCGCCTCGCTCGAGGCGGTCGGTCTGCCGGTGGAGGGCATCGTCAGCGACACCGCCCTCGCCGCCTATCTCGCCCGCCCGGACCAGCGCTCCTACGACCTGGCCGACCTCGCGCTGCGCTACCTGCGACGGGAGCTGCGCCTGGACGCCGAGGGCGGGGAGGCGACCCAGTCACAGGGCCAGCTCGACCTGTCCTTCGACGGAGGCGAGGAGGAGCACCACGCCGCGGCGCGCTCGGCCATGGTGCACGCCCGGGCCGTGCACGACCTGGCCGACGCCCTGGACGAGGAGCTGGCGGACGAGGAGGAGCAGCACCTGCTCCGTGAGGTGGAGCTGCCGCTGGTCGGGGTGCTCCGGCGGATGGAGCGTGCCGGGATCGCGGTCGACCTGCCTGCCCTGAACACCCTCGAGCAGGAGTTCGCCGACGGCGTCGCCCAGGCGCAGCAGGACGCCTGGACCGCGATCGGCGACGACACGGTCAACCTCGGCTCCCCGAAGCAGCTCCAGACGGTGCTCTTCGAGACGCTGGGTCTGCCCAAGACCCGCCGCACCAAGACCGGCTACACCACGGACGCGGACGCCCTGGCCGGCCTCTACGCGCAGACCGAGCACCCGTTCCTCGAGGCACTGCTGCGGCACCGGGACGCCACCCGGCTCCGGGTCACCGCCGAGGGGCTGATCAAGTCGGTCGCGGACGACGGGCGCATCCACACCACCTTCCAGCAGACGATCGCGGCCACCGGCCGGTTGAGCTCGACTGAGCCGAACCTGCAGAACATCCCCATCCGGACCGCGGCCGGTCGCCGGATCCGCGAGATCTTCGTCGTCGGCACCGGGACCCATGGCGAGTACGCCTCGTTGATGTCCGCGGACTACAGCCAGATCGAGATGCGGATCATGGCCCACCTGTCCGGCGACGACGGGCTGATCGAGGCCTTCCGGAGCGGGGAGGACCTGCACCGGTTCGTGGGCTCGCGCGTCTTCGGGGTGGAGCAGGCCGAGGTGACCGCCGAGATGCGGTCCAAGGTCAAGGCGATGAGCTACGGCCTGGCCTACGGGCTGTCCGCCTTCGGCCTGTCCAAGCAGCTGGGCATCACCACCGCCGAGGCCAAGGAGCTGATGGAGGAGTACTTCGAGCGCTTCGGCGGGGTGCGCGACTACCTCCGCGACGTCGTCTCCGAGGCGCGCCGCTCCGGGTTCACCGAGACCATCCTGGGTCGTCGCCGGCACCTGCTCGACCTGACCAGCGACAACCGGCAACGTCGCGAGATGGCCGAGCGGATGGCCCTGAACGCGCCGATCCAGGGGTCGGCCGCCGACATCATCAAGGTGGCGATGCTGCGCACGGAGCGAGCGCTGGACGAGGCCGGCCTGGCCTCGCGGATGCTGCTGCAGGTGCACGACGAGCTGGTCCTGGAGGTGGCGGCGGGCGAGGAGTCCGCGGTCGAGGAGGTCGTCCGGGCCGAGATGGGCGCCGCGGCGGACCTGTCGGTGCCGCTGGACGTCAGCGTCGGCCTCGGCCGGACCTGGCACGAGGCCGCGCACTGATCCACGCACCGCGCCACGAACCGTGACCTGCCCGTGCTGGGCTGGCCGGCCGACCTGTGGTTTACTCCCGGTGTCCACATCGAAGGAGATCCCGTGACCGCCCGCCTGTGGGCAGCACTCGCTGCCGTCCTGCTGGGTCTGTTCCTCGGCGCGGGTCTGCCCGGCGGCACCCCTGCCGCCGCGGTCCCCACGACGGTCGTGAGCGCCGCCGAGGAGGCGGCCGAGTCGGTGCAGGGCACGCTGCGCGACCCGGACCGGGAGCCGATCGAGGGGGTGACCGTCACGGTCACCCAGGACGGCGCCGAGATCGGCAGCGCCACCACCGACGCCGAGGGGACGTGGGCGGTGCCGCTCCCGGGGCCGGGGGCATACACCGTCACCCTCGACGTGGCGGGACTGCCCGAGGGGGTGGCCCCGCGCACCGAGGGTGGAGAGGTGCTCGACGGGGTGCAGGTCAGGGCCGGGGCCTCCCAGGGAGTCATCTTCCAGCTCGGGACCGGTGAGGTCGACGAGGGAGGCGGGGGAGTCCCGGTCGGGCGCGTGCTCCAGCTCGTGGTGGACGGCATCAAGTTCGGGGCGATCATCGCCATCACCGCGGTCGGTCTCTCCCTGGTCTTCGGGACCACCAAGCTCATCAACTTCGCGCACGGCGAGTTCGTCACGATCGGCGCCGTCGCGGCCTACTTCCTCAGCACCTCGCCGGGCAACCTCCCGATCATCCTCGCGGCCGTCCTCGCGATGGCGGTCGGGGGTGCCGTGGCGGGTGGCTTCGAGGTGACCCTGTGGCGCCCCCTGCGGCGTCGCGGCGCCGGGCTGATCCAGATGTTCATCGTCGCCATCGGGTTGTCCCTGCTGCTGCGGCACCTCGTCCTCATCATCTTCGGGTCCCGGCGGCAGCAGTACGACGAGTACTCCCTGCAGACCGCGCTCACCCTCGGGCCGGTGCGCATCACGCCACGGGACCTCATCATCACCGTGCTCGCCTTCGTCATCATGGTGGCGGTGGCCGTCATGCTGCAGCGGACGCGGATCGGGACGGCGATGCGCGCGGTCAACGACAACCGGGACCTCGCGGAGGCGTCCGGGATCGACGTGCAGCGGGTGATCCTGGTCGTCTGGGTGCTGGGTGGTGCGCTGGCCGCGATCGGCGGCGTGTTCCTCGGGCTGACGCAGGCGATCTACAGCGAGATGGGCTTCGAGCTGCTGCTGCTGATGTTCGCCGGCGTCATCCTGGGTGGGCTGGGCAGTGCCTACGGAGCCATGCTCGGCTCGCTGGTCATCGGGCTGGTCTCGCAGCTGTCCACGCTGTGGTTCCCGGCGTCCCTGGCCTACATGTGGGCGCTGCTGGTCATGATCCTCGTGCTCCTCGTGCGGCCGCAGGGCATCCTGGGTCGCCGTGAGCGGGTCGGCTGAGGGAGACGACGATGGACATCCTTGCGGTTCTCTCGGTCGCGATCCGGGGCGCGCTCGGCCCGGAGGCCGCGATCTACGCCCTCGCCGCCATCGGGCTGAACATGCACTTCGGCTACACCGGGCTGCTCAACTTCGGCCAGGTGGGGTTCATGCTCGTGGGTGCCTACGGCACCGCGATCTCGGTGCTCTCCTTCGGCTTCCCGTTGTGGGCCGGCGTCCTCGTCGGCATGGCGTGCGCGGTCGTGCTGGCGCTGATCCTCGGGGTCCCCACGCTACGGTTGCGTGGCGACTACCTGGCCATCGCGACGATCGCGGCCGCCGAGGTGCTGCGTTACGTCTACCGCTCCTCCTTCGCCGAGCCGGTCACGGGTGGGGTCTACGGCCTGGTGCAGTTCGCCGGGAGCTTCTACGAGCTCAATCCCTTCTCGGGTCCGCTCGAGCTCGGGCCGCTCCGGTTCGGCGACCGCGCCCTGTGGCTGATGACGGTGGCCTGGGGCATCACCCTGCTCGCCGCGGTGCTGGTGTGGCTGCTCATCCACAGCCCGTGGGGCCGGGTGCTGCGCGCCGTCCGCGAGGACGAGGAGGCCGCCCGGAGCCTGGGCAAGAACGTCTTCGCCTACAAGATGCAGGCGCTGGTCCTCGGTGGCGTCCTCGGCGCCCTCGCCGGCGCCCTGCTGGCGATCAACAGCCAGGCGATCACCCCGGACGCCTTCATCCCGATCATCACCTTCTACCTGTGGACGATCATGATCCTCGGCGGCGCCAGCCGGGTGCTCGGGCCGATCATCGGCTCGATCGTCTTCTGGTTCCTGCTGACCTTCCTGGACGCGTTCCTGCGGGGCGCCATGTCCGCGGGCTGGATCCCCGGGGGCCTGCTGGTCCCCAGCGACATCGGTGCGGTGCGCTTCGCGGCCGTCGGCCTCGGCCTCATGCTGCTGATGATGTTCCGACCCGCTGGTCTCATCGGCAACCGGAAGGAGCTGCGTCTCGATGTCCGATGACACGCATGCCGAGATCGTCGCCCAGCGCGAGGCCGTCGTGGAGCAGGAGCGCGCGCACGAGGCCGAGCCCTCGGCCGGTGCCCGTCGCGCGGCGCAGGCGCTGGCGGGGGTCGCCAACACTCCCGGGGTGGCGAAGCCGGACCCGATCCTGGTGGCGGACGACATGGCCAGGCACTTCGGTGGTGTGCGCGCCGTCGAGGTGGAGCACCTCGAGGTGCAGCGCGGCACCATCACGGCCCTCATCGGCCCCAACGGTGCCGGGAAGTCCACCTTCTTCAACCTCATCACCGGGTTCGACCGCCCGGACAGCGGCCGGTGGGCGTTCGAGGGGCGGGACATCACCGGCCGGCCGCCGCACCGGATCGCCCGAGCGGGGATGGTCCGGACGTTCCAGCTGACCAAGGCGCTGACCCGCCTGACCAGTCTGGAGAACCTCATGCTCGGCGCCACCGGGCAGCGGGGGGAGGGCATGCTCGCCTCGCTGCTGCGGCCCTCGTGGGCGGCCCAGGAGGCGCAGATCACCTCCCGCGCGGAGGAGCTGCTGGACCGGTTCAACCTGACCCACATGCGGGACGAGTTCGCGGGGACCATGTCCGGCGGGCAGCGCAAGCTGCTCGAGATGGCCCGGGCGCTCATGGTGCAGCCCCAGATGATCCTGCTGGACGAGCCGATGGCCGGCGTCAACCCGGCCCTGACCCAGTCCCTCCTGGGGCACATCGAGGCCCTGCGGGACGAGGGCATGACGATCGTGCTCGTCGAGCACGACATGGACGTCATCATGTCGATCAGCGACTGGGTGGTCTGCTTCGCCCAGGGCCAGGTCATCGCCGAGGGGCGTCCGGACGACATCCGCAAGGACTCCGCCGTCATCGACGCCTACCTCGGCACCCACCGGGCACTGCACGAGGAGGACCCCTCATGAGCGAGGGCACGACCGCGATCCTGTGGACCGAGGACTTGGTGGCCGGGTACATCCCCGACGTGGACATCCTGCGCGGGTGCACGGTCGAGGTGCGTACCGGCGAGCTGGTCGGCATCATCGGCCCGAACGGTGCCGGCAAGTCCACGCTCATCAAGGCGATGTTCGGGCTGGTGCCGGTGCGTTCGGGCCGGGTCATGCTCCAGGGGCAGGACATCACGTCCCGGCCCGCCCACTCGCTGGTGGCCGACGGGCTCGGCTACGTGCCGCAGAACAACAACGTCTTCCCCTCGCTCACGGTCGAGGAGAACCTCCAGATGGGCCTCTACCTGCGCCCGAAGGAGTATGCCGCGCGCTTCGCCGAGGTGAGCGACCTCTACCCGCTGCTCGCCGACCGGCGGGCCCAGCGCGCCGGGTCGTTGTCGGGAGGGGAGCGGCAGGTGGTCGCGATGGGGCGTGCGCTCATGACCGGCCCGCACGTGCTCTTCCTCGACGAGCCCTCCGCCGGCCTGTCCCCGCTCATGCAGGACTCCGTCTTCGAGGCGGTGTCCCGGATCAACTCGGCCGGCGTGTCGGTCCTCATGGTGGAGCAGAACGCGCGGCAGTGCCTGGACATCTCGGACCGCGCCTACGTGCTCGACCAGGGACAGGACGCCTACACGGGCACCGGGGCCGAGCTGGCGTCGGACCCGAAGGTGATCGAGCTCTACCTCGGCACGCTGGCCCGGATCGAGGGCTGAGGAGCGACCTCGGACGCACGAGGGCCCGGCACCCATGGTGCCGGGCCCTCGCCTCGCCAGGCGCGTGTCCGCGTGGCTCCGAGCGGTTACTCGCTCGGGTTGGCCTCCACGGTCTCGACGGACTGCAGCTCACCGGCGTCGTCGAACTCGTAGACCTCGATCGTGGCCGTCCCCGGTTCACCCGCCTCGGTGAAGTCGAGCGGGCCGCTCGCGCCGTTGTAGTCGATGTCCTCGCCGTCCTCGAGCAGACCCTTGCACTCCTCGAAGGAGCTGCACTCGGTGCCGTCGATGGTCACGCCGTTCACCTCGGCCTTGAAGTCGGCGGCGTTGACCGACCCGGCGGCCTCGGCGGCCAGCGCCATCGTCACCGCGCAGTCGTAGACCTGCGGCGCGAACTGGGTCTCCTCCAGGTCGGGGGCGAACTCCTCCAGCCGGGTGATGAAGTCCGGGTTGTCGGCCGAGGCGGGGGCGGTGCCCTTCATGCCGGCGATGACACTCGGGTCCGACTCGTTGACGATGCTCCCCAGGTCTGCCGAACGCAGCCCGTCCGCGCCGTACACGCCCACGGCGTCCGGCGTCAGCCCGGCCTCGAACATCCCCTGGAGGATCTGACCGCCCTCCTCGAAGGCGATGACCACCACGGCGTCCGGCTCGGCCGCCTCGACCGAGGAGACGACCGCGTTGAACTCCCGGGCCAGCGGGTCGTAGCTCTCGTTGAGCGCCACCGTGGCCCCGGCGTTCTCCAGGGCCGCGGCGGTGGCGTCGGCCAGACCGGCGCCGTAGTCGTCGGCACGCGCGACGATGGCCACGTTGCTGTAGCCGTCGTTGACGATGGTGTTGGCCAGCACCGGTCCCTGGAGGGCGTCCGAGGGTGCGGTCCGCACGTACAGGCCGTCGTCCTGGTAGTCGGTGAAGGTCGGCGCGGTGTTGGAGCCGGAGCACTGCATGACGTTGGCGCCGGTGACCCGGTCGATGATCGCCAGGGACATGCCGGAGGCGGCGGCGCCGACGATCGCGCTGGGCTGGTCCGCGAGGATCCGGTCCGCGGCCTGCTGCGCCGCGGCCTCCTGGCCCGCCTCGTCACCGGCGACGGGGGCGGGGACCTCGTTGCCGAGGACACCGCCGGCGGCGTTGATGTCCTCGATGGCCAGGCCGAGCGCCTCGATCTGCGGGGGTCCGAGGAAGGCGAGCTGGCCGGTCTCCGGCAGCACGTAGCCGAAGGTGAAGGTGTCCGAGGTGTTGCCGTCGCCACCGGCCGCCGGCTCCTCGCTCTCCATGCCGTCGTCCGAGGACTCGGCGTCCTCGCCGCCACCCTCCTCGGCGGCGGTGTCCTCGCTCGCGCCGCCGTCCTCCTCGGCGGTGCCGCCGCACGCCGCCAGCAGCGCCAGCGCCGACACGGCGGCCACGGTCCTCAGGTGGGTCGATACACGCATGTTCCCTCTTTCAGCTCGGGGGCCTCGTCGCCCGTCCACGGGGTTTCACCCTAGGCGGAAAGTGGTGGTGGAGGGTTCATCGTCACCAAACTGTGACCTCAGGACCCCTGCCGGTCGTCGGCGCCCGGGCGGGCGGCGACGAGCAGGGCCGTGCCGGGCACCACGGAGCCGCGGACGGCGCTCCACCCACCCCACGTGCGCCGACCCTCCCGCCAGGCGGGTTCGTGCAGGTCCACCAGGACCAGGCCCGCGGCGTGCACGGCTCGCACGAGGTCCCCGACGGTGCGGTGGTGCTCGGTGTACGTCGCCCTGCCGTCGGCGGACTCCTCGACGTAGGCCGACCGGTCGAAGTAGCTGTGCCGGGCGACGAGTCCCTCCGGCCCCGGGGCGTCGGGGAAGACCCACCGGAACGGGTGGGGGAGGGAGAAGGCCACCCGGCCGCCCGGTCGCACCACGCGCGCCCACTCGCGCAGCGTGGCGGCGGTGTCCGGCACGAAGGCCAGCACACCGTGCGCCGTGAAGAGCACGTCCATGCTGGCGTCGGCGAACGGGAGCGCGGCCCCGTCGCACTGCACGTAGGCCACCGGGGCCGCGCCGGCGCCGTCGTGGTCCAACCGGCCGGCCACCGCGAGCATGCCGGCGCTCAGGTCCGCGCAGACGACCCGGGCCCCCTGTCGCGCGCACCACCGTCCTCCCTGGGCCGCACCGGCGCCGACCTCGAGCACGTCCCGACCGGCCAGCGGTCCCAGCACGCCCAGCTCCGACTCGGTCGCGCCCTCCGGGCCCCACGTCAGCTCGGCATCACCCAGGTCGACGCCGTGCTCGGCGTGGTACCGCTCCGCCTCCTCGTCCCACCAAGAGCGCCCGGCGCGGACCGACTCGGCGTGGCCGGCGGCCCGGCGGACCGCCCGGTCCGGTGAGGGGGGCGGGGGACTGGGGGCGGGCATACCCCCAGTCTGCCCTTTTGACCTGCGCGTCCGGCACCGATAGGCTGGACGGGTTCGTCTCGTGTGTTCGGCATGCCCGGACACAGGGCGAGACCAGCGCCTGACAAGCACTGCATCCATCCATCCATACATCTGTGTCCACAATCGGAGTCCCTACTACATGACTGCCACCACGGCCGAGAAGGCCACCTCCCAGATCGCTGTCAACGACATCGGCTCTGAGGAGGAACTGCTCGCGGCCATCGACGCCACGATCAAGAACTTCAACGACGGAGACATCGTCGAGGGCGTGATCGTCAAGGTCGACCGCGACGAGGTCCTGCTCGACATCGGCTACAAGACCGAGGGTGTCATCCCCTCCCGCGAGCTGGCCATCAAGCACGACGTCGACCCCTCCGAGGTCGTCACCGTCGGCGACGAGGTCGAGGCCCTGGTCCTCCAGAAGGAGGACAAGGAGGGTCGGCTGATCCTGTCCAAGAAGCGCGCGCAGTACGAGCGCGCCTGGGGCTCGATCGAGCAGATCAAGGAGGAGGACGGCGTCGTCACCGGCACCGTCATCGAGGTGGTCAAGGGCGGCCTGATCCTGGACATCGGCCTGCGTGGCTTCCTCCCGGCCTCCCTGGTCGAGATGCGCCGCGTCCGCGACCTGCAGCCCTACGTGGGCAAGGAGATCGAGGCCAAGATCATCGAGCTGGACAAGAACCGCAACAACGTGGTCCTGTCCCGCCGGGCCTGGCTGGAGCAGACCCAGTCCGAGGTCCGCACCACCTTCCTCAAGGAGCTCGCCAAGGGCCAGGTGCGTTCCGGTGTGGTCAGCAGCATCGTCAACTTCGGTGCCTTCGTCGACCTCGGCGGCGGCGTCGACGGCCTGGTGCACGTCTCCGAGCTGTCCTGGAAGCACATCGACCACCCGGGTGAGGTCGTCGAGGTGGGCGACGAGGTCACCGTGGAGGTGCTCGACGTCGACATGGACCGGGAGCGTGTCTCGCTGTCGCTCAAGGCCACCCTCGAGGACCCGTGGCAGACCTTCGCCCGGACCCACGCCATCGGCCAGGTCGTGCCGGGCAAGGTCACCAAGCTGGTGCCCTTCGGCGCGTTCGTGCGGGTCGAGGACGGCATCGAGGGCCTGGTGCACATCTCCGAGCTCGCCGAGCGGCACGTGGAGCTGCCCGAGCAGATCGTCACGGTCGGCGCCGAGGTCTTCGTCAAGGTCATCGACATCGACCTGGAGCGTCGGCGCATCTCACTGTCGCTCAAGCAGGCCAACGATGCGGTCGCCTCCGAGTTCGACCCGACGCTCTACGGCATGGCGGCTGAGTACGACGAGCAGGGCAACTACAAGTACCCCGAGGGCTTCGACCCGGAGACCAACGAGTGGCTCGAGGGCCACGAGGAGCAGCGGGAGAAGTGGGAGAAGGAGTACGCCGACGCCCACGAGCGCTGGGAGGCGCACAAGGCCCAGGTCGAGGCGGCCACCGAGGCCGACGCCGCCGCCGGCGTCGAGGTGGCGCCGACCTCCGCGTCCTACTCCTCGGACGACAGCACGACCGACGAGGACGCCGGCACCCTGGCCTCCGACGAGGCGCTGGCCGCTCTGCGGGAGAAGCTGACCGGCAACTGACCCCTCCCTGGGGAGGTCCACGACGATCCGCCCTGCCGCACGGCAGGGCGGATCGTCGCGTTCTGGCCCGCGCCGAGATGGATTGACCGTGTTACCGTCATAGGTGCGGAGGCGCTCGGCATCCGCGCAGATTGTTTTTTCTGTACACCACCTCACGGAATCGGAGATCATGAGCGAATCCGTCAAAGACACGGAACAGCCCGGACGGGCTGGTGCTGAAGAAGTGTCCGTGGAGCAGCAGCTGCTGAACCACGGTGTCAAGCTCGGGGCCGGAGGGGTCGCCACCAGAGTGTTCTGGCCGGCCCTCATCATCGTCGCGGTCGTGGCATTGTTCTCTGCCATCTTCACCGACACCGCGGGCACATTCTGGAATGCCATCCAGAGCGGCATTGTCACCAACTTCGGCTGGTTCTACACCGTGGCGATCGCCGGGTTCGTCGTTTTCGCCCTGTTCCTCGCGTTCAGCCGTTTCGGTGATATCACCCTCGGCCGGGACGGTGAGGAGGCCGAGTTCGGCCTGATGTCCTGGTTCGCCATGCTCTTCGCCGCCGGCATGGGTATCGGTCTGGTCTTCTACGGCGTGGCCGAGCCGCTGACCTTCTTCACCTCCCCGCCGCCCGGCGTCTCCCCCGACGCGTCCACGGCCGACCTGGCCGAGCGGGCGATGGCCCAGACGTTCATGCACTGGGGCTTCCACCCCTGGTCGGTCTACGCCATCGTCGGGCTGGCCCTGGCCTACGCCATCCACCGCAAGGGCCGGCCGGTCTCGATCCGGTGGGCGCTGGAGCCGTTGTTCGGTGACCGGGTCAAGGGCACGCTCGGGGACGTCGTCGACATCCTGGCGATCGTCGGGACCGTCTTCGGCGTCGCCACCTCCCTCGGGCTCGGCGTCACCCAGGTGGCCACCGGGCTGAGCGAGCTGGGGATCGTCGGGGAGAGCACCAACACCCTCCTGGTCATCCTCATCGTCGCGATCACCTGCGTCGCCATCGTCTCGGTGGTGAGCGGTGTCGGCAAGGGCATCCGCTACCTGTCCAACGCCAACCTCGTGCTCGCCGGGATCTTCCTGCTGGCGGTGCTGCTGCTGGGCCCGACCCTGTTCCTCGCGCGCGACTTCGTGCAGTCGCTGGGTGCCTACGCCGCGAACATCGTCCCGATGACCTTCGAGGGCTTCGCGTTCAGCGGTGAGGACGGCATCAGCTGGGCCAGCGGCTGGACCATCTTCTACTGGGGCTGGTGGATCTCCTGGGCACCCTTCGTCGGTGTCTTCATCGCCCGGATCTCCCGGGGCCGGACCGTGCGCGAGTTCGTGACCGGCACGCTGCTGGTGCCCACGCTGGCGAGCTTCGTGTGGTTCACCGTCATGGGTGGCACCGCCATCCTTCGACAGATCGAGCAGGGAGACCTCGTCGGAGAGGACGGGGTCACCGCGGAGATCGCCCTCTTCGACACCCTGGGCACGTTGCCGCTCGGCACCGTGCTGTCCGGGATCGCCATCATCCTCGTCGTCATCTTCTTCGTGACGTCGTCGGACTCCGGCTCGCTGGTGGTGGACATGCTGGCCTCGGGTGGACACCCGGACCCGCCCACCTGGAGCCGTGTGCTGTGGGCCTCGCTGGAGGGACTGGTCGCGATCGGGCTGCTGCTCGCGGGTGGTTCCGCCGGGTTGAGCGCGCTGCAGGCAGGGTCGGTGGCGACCGGGTTCCCGTTCGCCGTGGTGATGGTCCTCATCGCGATCTCGCTCTACAAGGCGCTCGCGAAGGAGCACCGGGTGATCACCCAGAGCGAGATGCGGATGCGTCGCCGTGAGCTCACGGGTGAGCTGCACGACAACTTCGACGACGTCTTCGGGCCCAAGGTCGACGACCGCATCGACTACGCGCTGTCCAACACCCACGGTGTGGGGTGGCGTGCCGGCCGCCGGAAGAAGCCGCAGACGCAGGACCAGACCCGCTGACGCGGCATACCGCCCGGTCGCGGGTGTGACGGCGAAAGGTGGTCCGGCCGATGGCCGGGCCACCTTTGTCGGTGCCGGGGTCTACCGTGGAGCACATGCGTCCGACCACCGACCTGCAGCGCACGGTCAACCCGTTCCGGGTCGTCTCCGACTACCACCCGAGCGGCGACCAGCCGACCGCCATCGACCAGCTCGCGCGCCGGGTGCAGGCCGGCGAGCAGGACATCGTGCTGCTGGGAGCCACCGGCACCGGCAAGTCCGCGACGACGGCCTGGATGATCGAGCAGGTCCAGCGCCCGACCCTGGTCATGGCGCCGAACAAGACGCTCGCCGCCCAGCTCGCCAACGAGTTCAAGGAGCTGCTGCCGCACAACGCGGTGGAGTACTTCGTCAGCTACTACGACTACTACCAGCCCGAGGCCTACGTCCCGCAGACGGACACCTACATCGAGAAGGACTCCTCGATCAACGACGAGGTGGAGCGGCTGCGGCACTCGGCGACGAACTCGCTGCTGACCCGGCGGGACGTCGTCGTCGTGGCGTCGGTGTCCTGCATCTACGGTCTCGGGACGCCGCAGGAGTACGTCGACCGGATGGCGCGGCTCCGGGTCGGTGAGACCGTCGAGCGGGACGAGCTGCTGCGCCGGTTCGTCACCATGCAGTACACCCGCAACGACATGGCGTTCTCGCGGGGCACGTTCCGCGTGCGCGGCGACACGGTCGAGATCATCCCGCAGTACGAAGAGCTGGCGGTGCGCGTCGAGTTCTTCGGTGACGAGATCGACCGGCTCTACACCCTCAACCCGCTCACCGGGGAGGTCGTGCGGGAGGAGCAGGAGATGTATGTCTTCCCTGCCTCCCACTACGTCGCCGGTCCGGAGCGGATGGAGCGGGCGATCTCCGGCATCGAGAGCGAGCTGGCGGAGCAGCTCGCGACCTTCGAGCAGCAGGGCAAGCTGCTGGAGGCGCAGCGGCTGCGCATGCGGACGACCTACGACATCGAGATGATGCGCCAGGTGGGCTCCTGCTCCGGCATCGAGAACTACTCACGGCACATCGACGGCCGCTCGTCCGGGTCGGCGCCGAACTGCCTGCTGGACTACTTCCCCGAGGACTTCCTGCTCGTGGTCGACGAGTCGCACGTCACGGTCCCGCAGATCGGGGCGATGTACGAAGGGGACATGTCCCGCAAGCGGACCCTGGTCGACCACGGCTTCCGGCTGCCCAGCGCGATGGACAACCGGCCGCTGAAGTGGGAGGAGTTCCTCGAGCGGATCGGTCAGACGGTCTACCTCTCGGCCACCCCGGGCGACTACGAGATGGCCAAGAGCGAGGGCTACGTCGAGCAGATCATCCGGCCCACCGGGCTGGTGGACCCCGAGGTGGTGCTCAAGCCCACCAAGGGACAGATCGACGACCTGCTGCACGAGATCGGTCTCCGGGTGGAGCGGGACGAGCGGGTCCTGGTGACCACGCTCACCAAGAAGATGGCCGAGGACCTCACCGACTACCTGCTCGACAAGGGTGTGCGGGTCCGGTACCTCCACTCCGAGGTGGACACGCTGCGCCGGGTGGAGCTGCTGCGGGAGCTGCGGCTGGGGGAGTACGACGTCCTGGTGGGGATCAACCTGCTCCGGGAGGGTCTGGACCTGCCCGAGGTGTCGCTGGTGAGCATCCTCGACGCGGACAAGGAGGGTTTCCTGCGCTCCGCCAGATCGCTCATCCAGACGATCGGGCGCGCGGCCCGCAACGTGTCGGGTCAGGTGCACATGTATGCCGACAGCCTCACCCCGTCCATGGAGGAGGCGATCGAGGAGACCAACCGGCGCCGTGACAAGCAGCTCGCCTACAACGCTGCGGAGGGGATCGACCCGACACCGCTGCGCAAGCGGATCGCGGACATCACCGACATGCTCGAGCGCGAGGACGCCGACACCGAGGCGCTCATGGGCAGCGGGCGCAACCAGTCGCGGGGCAAGGGCCAGACCGGTCGGCGTGGGGCTCCCGCGGCAGCCGGCACCGGCGCGGTCCAGCGGCGCACCGGCGAGGGTCTGCCGGCCACCGAGCTGGCCGGGCTCATTCAGGAGCTCACCGAGCAGATGCACCAGGCCGCGACCGACCTGCACTTCGAGCTCGCCGCCCGGTTGCGGGACGAGATCGGCGACCTGAAGAAGGAGCTGCGTCAGATGCGGGAGGCGACCGGGTGACGTGAGACGATGGGGGTGTTCATCGGAGGGGAGTATCCCCACCCCGTGACCTCATCGTCACCACGGCCCGGCGGCCCGGTGAGGTCGGCACCGGTCGCCGGGGCCAGCGCACGCTGCCCGGCGCAGATGCGGGAGAGACCTCCGGTCCGGCATCGTGTGCCCTGATCGGAAGGTAGTCAACCCGTATGGATGTCCCCGGCTGGGTCTGGACCGTCACCCTGGTCCTCATCGCCCTCGTCTTCACCTTCGACCTGCTGGTCCTGGGCCGTCGACCGCACGAGCCGTCCCGGCGAGAGGTCTCGGTGGCGCTGTCGATCTACATCGGGATGGCGGTCCTCTTCGGGCTCGGGGTGCTGGTCACCTCCGGCGGGCAGGTCGCGGCCGAGTTCTACGCGGGCTGGTTGATGGAGTACTCCCTGTCCATCGACAACCTGTTCATCTTCCTCATCATCATGGCCAAGTTCGGGGTGCCCCGGAAGTACCAGCAGTTCGCCCTCATGGTGGGCATCGTCATGGCCCTGGTCATGCGGGCCATCTTCATCCTGGTGGGAGCCGCGGCCATCGAGCGGTGGTCCTGGGTCTTCTACCTCTTCGGGGCGTTCCTCATCTACACCGCGGTCAGGCTGGCGATGGAGAACCTCGGGCACGACGACGAGGAGGACGAGTACCACGAGAACGCCCTCCTGCGCTGGGTCGAGAAGCGCTTCCCCGTCACCCAGTCCTGGGACGGCGGCACCAAGCTGCGGGTGGTGGAGAGCGGCAAGCGCGTGCTGACCCCGATGGCGATCGTCATCCTCGCCCTCGGCACGACGGATCTGCTCTTCGCCCTGGACTCGATCCCGGCGATCTTCGGACTGACCCAGGAGCCCTACCTGGTGCTCATGGCCAACGTCTTCGCGCTCATGGGTCTGCGCCAGCTGTACTTCCTGCTGGGTGACCTGCTGAAGCGGCTGGTCTACCTCGGCCTCGGGCTGTCGGTCCTGCTGGCCTTCATCGGCGTGAAGCTGGTGCTGCACGCCATGCACGAGAACGACCTGTCCTTCCTCAACGGCGGTGAGCCGTTCGGCGTCCCGGAGGTCCCGATCTGGCTGTCGCTGACGGCGATCGTGGGCATCCTCGGGGTGACGGCCGTGGCCAGCCTGGCGAAGTCCCGCCGCGACGCGGCCCGGGGTGTCACGCACGAGGGCGACGAGGCGCGGCTGGACATCAACGAGGTGGGGCTGCTCGGCGGCTCCCAGCACGGCGAGGACCGGAGCGACCGGAGCGACCGGAGCGACCGGAGCCACGCGGCGGAGGACTCCCGGGACGGTCGCTGACCGGGCGCACCGGTCGGCCGAGGACCGCGATGCTCGCGAGCACCACCAGCGCCATGCCGGCGAGCTGGGCCGCCCCGAGCACCTGCCCGAGGATGAGCAGCCCGGCCAGGGCCGCGGCTGCCGGCTCCAGGCTGAGCAGCACCCCGAACGTCCCCGGTGGCAACCGCCGCAGCGCCACCAGCTCCAGGCTGTAGGGGATCGCGGAGGACAGCAGGGCGATCCCCAGCCCACGCAGCAGGGCCTCGGGGTGCCACAGCGACGCCCCCGCCGTGAGCACGCCGAACGGGAGGGTCGCCACCGCGCCGAGCGCCATGCAGATCGCGATCCCGTCGAGGCCGTCGAACCGGGCACCCGTGCGTCGGCTCAGCACGATGTAGCCGGCCCAGCAGGCCCCGGCCGTGGCCGCGAGCAGGATCCCCACCAGGTCCAGCTCGCCGAGCGGTGTGGTCAGCGACTCGGAGATCAGCACCACCCCCGCCAGCGCCCCCAGGACGGCGACCGCGTCGCGGGCGCGACGGGACAGTGCAGCAGCCAGCGCGAGCGGGCCGAGGAACTCGATGGTGACCGCCACCCCGATCGGCAACCGGACCAGGCTGCCGTAGAACGCGAGGTTCATGCACGTGAGCGCGACGGCGAAGAGGCCCACCGTGCCCCAGTCGCCGGCCGTGCGGCCACGGAGCCGGGGCCGCACCACGACGCACAGGAGGGCAGCCGCCAGGGTGAGGCGGAGCGCGACGGACCCGACGACACCCACCATCGGGAGCAGGGTGGCGGCGAGGGCACCGCCGAACTGCACCGAGACGACCGCCAGCAGCACCAGGACGACCGGGCGGGCGGCCGGGGACGGCGTCGAGGTGGTCACCAACCCCGCTCGCGCCACTGGCCGAGCGAGGGTCGCTCGGCGCCCAGCGTGCTGTTGTCGCCGTGGCCAGGGAGGACCAGGGCGTCGTCGGAGAAGGCGGCGAACACCCGTTGCTCCAGGTCGTCCATCAGGCTGGTGAAGTCCGCCGGCGTGGCGGTCTTGCCCGGTCCGCCAGGGAACAGGCTGTCCCCGGTGAACAGCAGTGAGGTGGTGCGGTCGGCCGCCGTGCTCAGCGCCACCGCCACCGATCCGGGGGTGTGCCCGCGGAGGTGGATGACGTCGAGCACGAGGTGCCCCACCCGCACCGTGTCACCGTCGCGCAGCCGCCGGTCGACGCGCACCGGGAGGTCCGCCGCGTCGGCCGCGCCCGCGAGCGTGGTCGCGCCGGTGCGCCCGACCACCGCGGCCAGCGCCCGGTGGTGGTCCCAGTGCGAGTGCGTGGTCAGCACCTGCTCCAGGGTGGAGCCGGAGCCCTCTGGGTCCTCCTCCATCAGCCGCTGGATCCGGTCGGGGTCGTCGGCGGCGTCGATGAGCAGCCGCGCGCCGGTGGCCGTGCACGTGACGAGGTAGACGTTGTTGTCCATCTCGCCCACGCTGCACTTGCGCACGACGGCGGAGCCGAGGTCGTAGGTCCAGGCCGGTCCACCAGGGGTGACGTGTCCGTGCGGGTCCGTGTGCTTCACCCCACGATCCTAGGTGGCCCGGTCCTCACGCGGTGAGCGGGCGTTCGCTCGCGCGGATCGGGGAGGGCAGGGTTGTGGCCCCGGACAGGTAGGTGTCGACGGTGGCGGCGCAGGCGCGGCCCTCGGCGATCGCCCAGACGATCAACGACTGGCCGCGCCCGCAGTCGCCCGCCGCGAAGACGCCGTCCAGCGGGGTCGCGAAGGCGTCGTCCCGCTCGTAGGTGTTGCGGGACGTGCGCGGCAGGGCCGCGGCGGGGGCAGCCTGCTCGTCCGGCCCGACGAAGCCCATCGCGAGGAGCACCAGCTCGGCCGGGATCTCCCGCTCGGTGCCCTCCACGGGCACGAAGCGACCGTCGGTGAACTCCCCGTCGACGAGCACCAGGGCGCGGACCCGCCCCTCGTCGTCGCCCAGGACCTCAAGGGTGGACACGCCGTAGTTCCGGTCGCCGCCCTCCTCGTGCGCCTCGCTGACCTTGTACAGCATCGGGTAGGTCGGCCACGGCTGGTTCTCGGGACGCTCCTGCGGGGGAGTGGGCATGATCTCCAGCTGCATCACCGAGGCGGCACCGTGCCGGTGCGCCGTCCCGAGGCAGTCCGCCCCGGTGTCGCCGCCACCGATGATCACGACGTGCTTCCCGCCCGCGTCGATCCCGCGCTCACCGCCCAGGGCCTCCTTGTTGGCGGGGACCAGGAACTCCATCGCAGGATGGACCCCGTCGAGATCCGCACCCGGCACCTGGAGCAGGCGGGGCACTGTGGACCCCGTGGCCAGGACGACAGCGTCGAAGCGCTCGCGCAGCTGCTCCAGCGACTCGTCGTCCGGGCCGTCGCCGCCGATGGTGACCCCGGTGACGAAGCGGATGCCCTCACCGCGCAGCTGGACCAGCCGACGGTCCAGCACGGTCTTCTCCATCTTGAACTCAGGGATGCCGTAGCGCAGCAGGCCACCGACCGCGTCCGAGCGCTCGTAGACCACCACCGTGTGCCCGGCCCGTCCCAGCTGCTGGGCGGCGGCCAGCCCGGCCGGACCCGACCCGACGACGGCCACGGTCTTGCCGCTGAGCCACTCGGGCTCCTGCGGGGTGACCCGTCCGTTGGAGAAGGCCCGGTCGATGATCGAGACCTCGATCTGCTTGATCGTCACCGGTGGCTGGTTGATCCCCAGGACGCAGGCGGTCTCGCACGGTGCGGGGCAGAGCCGGCCGGTGAACTCGGGGAAGTTGTTGGTGGCGTGCAGCCGCTCGATGGCCTCGGCGAAGTTGGCCCGGCGCGTGTGGTCGTTCCACTCCGGGATGAGGTTGCCCAGGGGGCACCCCGTGTGGCAGAAGGGGATGCCGCAGTCCATGCAGCGGCTCGCCTGCCGCTGCAGCACCGAGGTCTCCTGCTCGCCGTGCACCTCCTCCCAGTCCATGATGCGGACCGGCACGGGGCGGCTCGGACGGTTCTCCCGCTCGCGGTGCGTCAGGAAGCCTTTCGGGTCAGCCATGGGAGTCCTCCAGGATGAGTTGCCAGGCGTGCGGGCCGTTGGGGTCGTCGCCCCGTTCCTCGGCCTCGCGACGGATGCGCAGGACGTTGGCGTACTGCCGTGGGGTGATGACGGTGAGGCGCAGCGCCCAGTCCGGGTCGTCGAGCAGCTGCCGGGCGACGGTGCTGCCGGTGAGCTGATGGTGCTCCTCGATGATCCGCCGGACGGTCTCCACCTCCTCCGTCTCGGGGAGCGGCGTGAGCAGCAGGTCACCCCCTGCCATGGCGAGCGGGTTGAGCCGCCCCTGGTCCAGGTCCAGCACCACGCCGGTGCCCCCGGACATACCGGCGCCGAGGTTGCGGCCGGTCCGGCCCAGGATGACGGCGGTGCCGCCCGTCATGTACTCCAGGGCGTGGTCACCCACACCCTCGACGACCGCGGTGGCCCCCGAGTTGCGGACGCAGAAGCGCTCGCCCACGAGGCCACGGACGTTGACCTGCCCGGCGGTGGCGCCGTAGCAGATGACGTTGCCCGCGATGACCTGGTCGGTCGCGACGAAGGGGGAGTCCTCCGGTGGCCGCACCACGATGCGCCCGCCGGAGAGGCCCTTGCCGACGAAGTCGTTGGCGTCGCCGACCAGCCTCAGGGTGATCCCCCGCGGGAGGAAGGCACCCAGGGACTGACCCGCCGAACCGGTGAGGGTGAGGTCGATGGTCCCGTCGGGCAGGCCGTCCGGACCGGCCGTCCGGGTCACCTGGTGCCCGAGGAGGGTCCCCACGGTGCGGTTCACGTTCGTCACCGGGAAGCTGCCGCTCACCGGGCTGCCGTCGGTCAAGGCGGGTGCCGCCATCTCGATCAGCTGGTTGTCCAGGGCCGCGTCCAGACCGTGCTCCTGGGTCGTGGTGTTCCGCCGGGACGCACCCTCGGGGATGTCCGTGAGGCTCAGGACCGGGGCCAGGTCGAGCCCGTCGGCCTTCCAGTGCTCGACGGCGCGAGAGGTGTCCAGCAGGTCGGCGCGTCCGATGACCTCGTCCAGGCTGCGGTAGCCGAGCTCGGCCAGCAGCTCACGCACCTGCTGGGCGATGAACTCGAAGAAGGTCACCACGAACTCGGCCTTGCCGGTGTAGCGCTCCCGCAGCTCCGGGTTCTGGGTCGCGATGCCCACCGGGCAGGTGTCCAGGTGGCAGACCCGCATCATGATGCAGCCGGACACCACGAGCGGTGCCGTCGCGAAGCCGAACTCCTCGGCCCCGAGCAGGGCCGCCACCAGCACGTCCCGGCCGGTCTTGAGCTGCCCGTCGCACTGCACCACGATCCGGTCCCTCAGGCCGTTGAGCAGCAGCGTCTGCTGGGTCTCGGCCAGCCCCAGCTCCCAGGGCGTGCCCGCGTGCTTGAGCGAGGTCAGCGGGCTGGCGCCGGTGCCGCCGTCGTGCCCCGAGATGAGGACCACGTCCGACTTGGCCTTGGAGACGCCCGCGGCGACCGTGCCCACGCCGATCTGGCTCACCAGCTTGACGTGGATCCGCGCCGTGGGGTTGGCGTTCTTCAGGTCGTGGATCAGCTGCTTGATGTCCTCGATCGAGTAGATGTCGTGGTGCGGCGGCGGCGAGATCAGCCCCACCCCGGGGGTGGAGTGCCGGGTGCTGGCCACCCAGGGGTAGACCTTGCCCGGAGGCAGCTGCCCCCCTTCGCCCGGCTTGGCGCCCTGCGCCATCTTGATCTGGATGTCGTCCGCGTGGACGAGGTACGGGGACGTGACACCGAACCGCCCGGACGCGACCTGCTTGATGGCCGAGCGGCGCTCCGGGTCCAGCAGCCGCTCGACGTCCTCGCCGCCCTCGCCGGTGTTGGACTTGCCACCGAGCCGGTTCATGGCGATGGCGAGCGTCTCGTGCGCCTCCTGGGAGATGGAGCCGTAGCTCATGGCGCCGGTGGCGAACCGGGTGACGATCTCGGAGACGGGCTCCACCTCCTCGACCGGCACCGGCTCCCGGTCGGGGCGCAGCCCGAACAGTCCCCGCAGCGTCATGAGGGCCGCCGACTGCTCGTCCACGAGCCGGGTGTACTGCTGGAAGACGTCGTAGCGTCCCTGCCGGGTGGCGTGCTGCAGCCGGAAGACCGCCTCCGGGCTGAACAGGTGCGGAGGTCCCTCCCGGCGCCACTGGTACTCGCCGCCGATGTCGAGGCTGCGGTGGTAGGGCGGGATGCCGGAGAGGGGATAGGCGACGGCGTGCCGACGCCGCACCTCCTCGGCGATGACGTCCAGGCCCACGCCGTCGATCTGGCTGGTGGTCCCGGTGAACCACCGCTCGACGTCGTCCTTGGCCAGCCCGACGGCCTCGAACGTCTGGGCACCGCGGTAGGACGCGATGGTGGAGATGCCCATCTTCGACATCACCTTGAGCACCCCCTTGCCCAGCGCCTTGATGAGGTTGGCGATGGCCACGTCGGGGTCCAGCCCGTCCAGCACCTGACCGGCCGAGCAGAGGTTCTCGACCGTCTCCATCGCCAGGTAGGGGTTGACCGCGGCCGCGCCGTAGGCGACCAGCAGGGCGACGTGGTGGACCTCGCGCACGTCGCCGGCCTCGACCAGCAGCCCCACGCGGGTGCGGGTGTTGTTGCGCACCAGGTGGTGGTGGACCGCGCTGGTCAGCAGCAGCGAGGGGATCGGGGCACGCTCCCGGTCCGCGTGACGGTCCGAGAGCACCACGAAGAAGGCGCCGGCCGCGATCGCCTGGTCCACCTCGGCGCAGATCTCCTCGAGCCGCTGCTCCAGGGCCGCCGCACCGCCGTCGACGCGGTAGAGGCCGCGGACCACCACGGCCGCGAACTCAGGGTGCTCGCCCTCCACGTTGATCCGCCGCAGCTTGGCGAGCTGGTCGTTGTCGATCACCGGGAACGGCAGCACCACCTGCTTGGCGTGCGCCGGCGTCTCGGTGAGCAGGTTGGGCTCCGGCCCGGACGAGCTCCCGAGCGAGGTGACGATCTCCTCGCGGATGGCGTCCAGCGGCGGGTTGGTGACCTGGGCGAAGGCCTCCACGAAGTAGTCGAAGAGCAGGCGGGGCCGGTCCGAGAGGGCGGCGATGGGGGTGTCCGTGCCCATCGCACCGAGCGGCTCCGCACCGGCCTGGGCCATCGGGGCCAGGATGATCCGCAGCTCCTCCTCGGTGTAGCCGAAGATCTGCTGGCGCCGGGTGACCGAGGCGTGCGTGTGGCGGACGTGCACCTGGTCCGGCAGCGAGGACATGTGCACCAGCTCCTCGTCCAGCCACTCGCGGTAGGGCTGCCGGGCGGCGAGATCCTTCTTCACCTGGGTGTCGTCGAGGATCTCCCCCTGCTCGAGGTCGACGAGGAACATCCGGCCGGGCGCCACGCGCCCCTTGCGGACGACCTTCTCGGACGGGATGGGGAGCAGGCCGGACTCCGAGCCGAGGACGACGAGCCCGTCGTCGGTCACCCAGTAGCGGGACGGGCGCAGACCGTTGCGGTCCAGGACGGCACCGATCTGCGTGCCGTCCGTGAAGACGAGGTTGGCCGGGCCGTCCCACGGCTCCATGAGCATCGAGTGGTACTCGTAGAAGGCCCGCACCTGCGGGTCCATGGTGTCGTCGTTCTCCCACGACTCGGGGATCATCATGAGCACCGCGTGGGGCAGCGAGCGCCCGCCCAGGTTGAGCAGTTCCACGACCTCGTCGAAGGTGGCCGAGTCGCTGGCCTCCGGGGTGCAGATGGGCAGCGCGTCAGCCAGCTCGCCGGGGAAGAGGTCGCTGCGCAGCTGGGACTGCCGGGCCCGCATCCAGTTGCGGTTCCCCTTCACCGTGTTGATCTCCCCGTTGTGGGCGATCACCCGGTAGGGGTGGGCCAGCGGCCAGGAGGGGAAGGTGTTGGTGGAGAAGCGCGAGTGCACCACGGCGAGGGCGCTGGTGTAGCGCTCGTCGGTGAGGTCGGGGAAGTAGGCCGGCAGCTGGTCGGTGGTCAGCATCCCCTTGTAGGTGATGGTCCGGGTGGAGAGGGAGACCGGGTAGGCGGTCGTGCGCCGCTCGATCCGCTTGCGGGCCAGCCAGACGCGCCGCTCCAGCTCGATCCCCTCCTCCTCGGGCGCCTCGGTCCCGGCCGCCACCACGAGCTGCCGCATGACGGGCATGACGGACAGCGCGGTCGGTCCGACCAGGCCCGCGTCCACCGGGACCTCGCGCCAGCCGAGGACCGCGAGCCCCGAGGCCTCGACGATCTCCTCCACCTGGGCCGCGACCTCGTCCGCCTGACCGTCGCCCGGGAGGAAGACGATGCCCACGGCATACCGTCCGGGCGACGGGAGCTCGAACGGGAGCTCCTCGCGGAGGAAGGAGTCCGGCAGCTGGGTGAGGATGCCGGCGCCGTCACCGGTGTTCTCCTCGCTCCCGACGGCCCCGCGGTGGTCGAGGTTGTGCAGCGCGGTGAGGGCGTGGGCGACGATCTCGTGCCGGGGCACCCCGTCCAGGGTGGCCACGAAGGCGACGCCGCAGCTGTCGTGCTCGTGGGCGCCGTCGTAGAGCCCCTGCGGGGCGGCACCGGGCACGGGACGCAGGGCAGCGGCGGTCGGGAGGATCGTCTCTGTCATGGGATCACCGGTTTCGGAACGGGGTCGCGACGGGCAGCGACCGGAGGAACACGTTGCGGGACTGCGGCGGCCCGGCGACAATTTCATGCAGTGGTCAGCATACCTATGCATTCACTCTGACGGAAAAGCCGTTGGGCGGGAGGTGTGTCGGTGGTGGGACCTACAGTGGAGGGGTGCCATCTTCGCCTGCTTCTCCCGCTGTGTCACGCGCCCGGCACGACCGTCTCGTCGTCCAGGGTGCGCGCGAGCACAACCTCCGTGACATCTCCGTCGACATCCCCCGGGACGCCCTGGTGGTCTTCACCGGGCTGTCCGGCTCCGGGAAGTCCTCGCTCGCGTTCGACACCATCTTCGCCGAGGGGCAGCGACGCTACGTCGAGTCCCTGTCCGCCTACGCGCGGATGTTCCTGGGCCAGATGGACAAGCCCGACGTCGACTTCATCGAGGGTCTGTCGCCGGCGGTGTCCATCGACCAGAAGTCGACGAACCGCAACCCGCGCTCGACGGTCGGCACGATCACCGAGGTCTACGACTACCTGCGGCTGCTGTATGCCCGGGTCGGGCGGCCGCACTGCCCGACCTGCGGCGAGCCGGTCGAGCGGCAGACGCCGCAGCAGGTGGTGGACCGGCTGCTGCAGCTGCCCTCGGGCGTCCGGTACCAGCTGCTGGCCCCGGTGGTGCGGGGGCGCAAGGGGGAGTTCGTCGACCTCTTCGCCGAGCTGCAGGCCAAGGGCTTCGCGCGCGCCCGGGTGGACGGAGAGCTGGTGGCCCTGACCGAGCCGCCCACCCTGGAGAAGCAGCGCAAGCACAGCATCGAGGTCGTGGTCGACCGGCTGGTCAGCAAGGTCGCCGAGGCGGACGAGGGCGACGCGCCGGCCGTGGACCGGGCCTACGCCCGGCGGCTGACCGACTCGGTGGAGACCGCGCTCTCGCTCGCCGGCGGGATGATGGTCGCGGAGTTCGTCGACGTGCCGGAGGAGGGGGCCGACCCGGCACCGGGCCGCGAGCTGCCGGTGGACGGCACCGGCGAGCCGCTGCCGCGGGAGCGCCGCTTCTCCGAGCGGATGGCCTGCCCCAACGAGCACCCGCTGTCGATCGACGAGATCGAGCCCCGCTCGTTCTCGTTCAACAGCCCCTTCGGCGCCTGCGCCGAGTGCACCGGCATCGGCGTGGAGCTCGAGGTGGACCCCGAGCTCGTGGTGCGCGAGGACCTGAGCATCCTGGGGGGTGCGCTCGTGCCCTGGTCGACCGCGTCCGGGCTCAGCGACTACTTCCTCCGGGTCCTCGGTGGCCTCTCGGACGACCTCGACTTCCGCCTCGACGTGCCGTGGAAGCAGCTGCCGGGACGCGCCCGCGACGCCATCCTCGACGGCTACAAGCACAAGGTCCACGTCCGCTACAAGAACCGCTTCGGACGCGAGCGGAGCTACTCCACCGGATTCGAGGGAGTGCTGCCCTACGTCAAGCGCAAGCACGCCGAGACCGAGTCGGAGAGCAGCCGCGAACGCTACGAAGGCTTCATGCGCGAGGTCCCCTGCCCGGCCTGCCGAGGTGCACGCCTCAAGCCCGAGATCCTGGCCGTCCTGGTCGGGGGGCGCAGCATCGCCGAGGTGTGCTCGATGCCGATCGACCAGTGCGCCGACTTCCTCTCCTCGGTCCACTACACCGAGCGCGAGGCCGCCATCGCGGGCCAGGTCAGCCGGGAGATCGACGCCCGCCTGGGCTTCCTGCTGGACGTCGGGCTCGACTACCTCTCCCTCGACCGACCCGCGGGGACCCTGTCCGGGGGAGAGGCGCAGCGCATCCGCCTCGCCACCCAGATCGGCTCCGGCCTGGTCGGCGTCCTCTACGTCCTCGACGAGCCCAGCATCGGGCTGCACCAGCGGGACAACCACCGGCTGATCGAGACCCTCACCCGGCTGCGGGACCTCGGCAACACCCTCATCGTCGTGGAGCACGACGAGGACACCATCGCGACGGCGGACTGGGTCGTCGACATCGGTCCGGGTGCCGGGGAGGACGGTGGGCACGTCGTGCACAGCGGGAAGGTGGCCGACCTGCTGAGCCATCCCACCTCGCTGACCGGGCAGTACCTCTCGGGCCGCAAGGCCATCGAGACGCCGGCGCAGCGGCGACCCCAGGACGGCCGCGCGGTCACCGTCCGGGGCGCCCGCGAGCACAACCTGCAGCAGATCGACGTCGCCTTCCCGCTCGGCAACCTGGTGGCCGTCACCGGGGTCAGCGGCTCCGGCAAGTCGACCCTGGTCAACGACATCCTCTACCGCGTGATGGCGAACCAGCTCAACGGTGCGCGGCACGTGCCCGGCCGGCACCGCCGGGTCGACGGGCTGGACCAGCTGGACAAGGTGGTCCACGTCGACCAGAGCCCGATCGGGCGCACCCCGAGGAGCAACCCCGCGACCTACACCGGCCTGTTCGACCACATCCGCAAGCTCTTCGCCACCACCACCGAGGCGAAGGTGCGGGGGTACCAGCCGGGCCGCTTCTCCTTCAACGTCAAGGGCGGCCGCTGCGAGGCCTGCTCGGGCGACGGCACCCTGAAGATCGAGATGAACTTCCTGCCGGACGTCTACGTCCCGTGCGAGGTCTGCCACGGTCGGCGGTACAACCGGGAGACGCTGGAGGTGCACTTCAAGGGCCGCACCATCGCCGACGTCCTGGACATGCCCATCGAGGAGGCCGCCGAGTTCTTCTCCGCGGTCCCGGTCATCGCCCGGCACCTCACCACCCTGGTCGAGGTCGGTCTCGGCTACGTCCGTCTCGGGCAGCCCGCCACCACACTGTCCGGAGGTGAGGCCCAGCGGGTCAAGCTCGCGGCTGAGCTGCAGAAGCGGTCCACCGGGCGCACCATCTACGTCCTGGACGAGCCGACCACGGGGTTGCACTTCGAGGACATCAGGCGCCTGCTGGGGGTGCTGCAGGGGCTGGTCGACAAGGGCAACACGGTGCTCGTCATCGAGCACAACCTGGACGTCATCAAGTCGGCGGACTGGGTCGTGGACCTGGGCCCCGAGGGCGGACGCGGCGGCGGGACCGTCGTGGCCGAGGGGACACCCGAGGACGTCGCGCGCGACGACAGCAGCCATACTGGCCGTTTCCTCGCGCCCGTGCTGGGACTGGATCGGAGGTCGACCGCATGACGTCGCCGCAGGAGAGCGCCTCGCCCGTCGCCGGCTGCGCCGCGGGCTGCGCGGGAGCAGTTCCCGGCGTGGCCCGTCGACGGGTGCTGGCCGCGGGTGGCGCGGTGGTCGCCGGCTCGCTGGGTGCCTGTGCCCCCGGTGGTGGGGGCGAGGCGCCCGCGTCCTCGAGCTCGGGCTCCGGCGCGGGCACGGAGCTGCGGGTCGCGCTGGCCGAGGTCCCGGTGGGCGGCAGCACCTACCTGTCGGAGCAGGAGGTCATCGTCGCGCAGCCCACGGAGGGCGAGGTCGTCGCCTTCGACGCCACCTGCCCGCACCAGGGCTGCTCCGTCTCGGGCACCGGCGAGGACGCCACCCTCGTCTGCCCCTGCCACGGCAGCAGCTTCGCCAGCGCCGACGGCAGCGTCGTGACGGGACCGGCGACGGCCGGGCTGACCGCGCTCACCGCCACGCTCGACGGCGGGGACGTCGTCATCAGTGGCTGACCCGCAGTCCTACCGCCCCCGGCCCGGTGAGATCCCCACCGAGCCCGGGGTCTACCGCTTCCGCGACCAGCACGGTCGGGTCATCTACGTCGGCAAGGCGAGCTCGCTCCGGTCGCGGCTGACCTCCTACTTCCAGGACCTGGGCGCCCTGCACCCGCGCACCCGCCAGATGGTGACCTCCGGCGCCGCCGTGGACTGGACGGTCGTCCGCAACGAGGTGGAGGCGCTCCAGCTCGAGTACTCCTGGATCAAGGAGTTCGACCCGCGCTTCAACGTGAAGTACCGCGACGACAAGTCCTACCCGTACCTCGCGGTGACGATGGGCGAGGAGTTCCCCCGCGCGCAGGTGATGCGCGGCAAGAAGCGTCCGGGCACCCGCTACTTCGGCCCCTACACGCACGCGTGGGCGATCCGCGAGACGCTGGACACGCTGCTGCGGGTCTTCCCGGTCCGGACCTGCTCGGCCGGGGTCTTCCGGCGCGCGGAGCAGGTGGGTCGACCCTGCCTGCTGGGCTACATCGACAAGTGCTCGGCGCCCTGCGTCGGCCGGGTCGACGCCGAGGAGCACCGGCGCATCGCCGAGGACTTCTGCGCCTTCATGGCGGGCGACAGCGCACGCTTCATCAAGGATCTCGAGGAGCGTATGCGCCGGACCTCGGCGGAGCTGGACTTCGAGACCGCCGCCCGGTTGCGGGACGACGTGGGCGCCCTCCGGCGCGCCCTGGAACGTTCCGCGGTGGTGCTCCCGGACGCCACCGACGCCGACGTCTTCGCCCTCGCCGACGACGAGCTCGAGGTCGCCGTGCAGGTCTTCCACGTGCGCGGCGGCCGGATCCGCGGGCAGCGGGGCTGGGTGAGCGAGAAGGGCGCCGAGGAGATCCCGGACATCGTCGAGCACCTGCTGCAGCAGGTCTACGGCGCCGAGCGCGGCGACGAGGTCCCGCGGGAGGTCCTGGTGCCCGTGCTGCCCTCGGGTGCCGAGGACGTCGCGACCTGGCTGGGAGAGCTGCGCGGCTCCCGGGTCTCGGTGCGGGTCCCCCGACGGGGGGACAAGCGGACCCTCATGGAGACGGTCGCCCGCAACGCGGAGCAGGCCCTGGCACGGCACAAGGTGGCCCGCTCCGGCGACCTCACGCTGCGTTCGCAGGCGCTGCAGGAGCTGCAGGAGGTCCTCGAGCTGGACGACGCGCCGCTGCGGATCGAGTCCTTCGACATCAGCCACGTGCAGGGCAGCGACGTCGTCGGCTCGATGGTGGTCTTCGAGGACGGGCTGGCGCGCAAGGGGGAGTACCGCCGGTTCATCGTGCGCTCGGGGACGGGTGACGACACCGCCGCCATGCACGAGGTCCTCACCCGCCGGTTCCGGCACCTCGCCGAGGCTCCGGCTCCCGGGGCCGACGAGGACGGGCGTCCGGCCAAGTTCGCCTACCCACCCAACCTCGTGGTGGTCGACGGCGGGCTCCCGCAGGTCCGGGCCGCACAGGCCGCGCTGAGCGACGTGGGCGTCACAGACGTCAGCGTGGTGGGCCTGGCCAAGCGGCTGGAGGAGGTCTGGAGCGCCGACCAGGACTTCCCGGTGGTCCTCCCGAGGACCAGCGAGGCGCTCTACCTGCTGCAGCGGGTCAGGGACGAGGCGCACCGCTTCGCCAACACCTTCCACCGGCAGCGCCGCTCGCGCAGCATGACCCGGAGCGCGCTGGACGGCATACCGGGGCTGGGGCCGGCGCGGCAGCAGGCCCTGCTGCGCCACCTGGGCTCGGTGAAGGCGGTGCGGGCCGCGAGCGTGGAGCAGCTGCAGGAGGTGCCGGGCGTGGGTCCGGCGCTCGCCGCCGTGGTGCACGAACGCCTCGCGGGCGATAGCCTCGCCCCGGCGGTTAACCTGAGCACCGGCGAGGTTCTGGACTAGACGATCCGGCGGCCTGGATGGGTATGCCGCCCGAGCACCGATGGGAGAGGGCAGTGACGTCACGGCGATCCGACCTGGGGGAGCAGCCCCCGGTCCCGCCCGAGGTCAGCGGCCGCACCGACGTCGTCATCCTGACCGGCATGTCGGGGGCGGGGAGGACCACCGCCGGCGACGTCCTGGAGGACCGCGGCTGGTACGTCGTGGACAACCTGCCGCCGGCCATGATCGTGCAGCTGATGGACCTGACGGCCGACGACCCGCAGCGCCAGCGGGTCGCGGTCGTGGTGGACGTCCGCAGCCGTGACTTCACCTCCGAGCTGGCCGGGTCGCTGGAGATCCTGGGCGAGCGGGGGTGGCGACCCAGGGTGGTCTTCGTCGACTCCTCCGACGAGTCCCTGGTGCGCCGGTTCGAGGCGGTCCGTCGACCGCACCCGCTGCAGGGGGAAGGGCTGCTGCTGGACGGCATCCGGAGGGAGCGCCGGATGCTGGGGGACCTGCGCTCGGACGCCGACCTGGTGCTCGACACGTCGAACTACAACGTGCACGAGCTCGCGGCGAAGATCGACGCCCTCCTCAACGTGGACGCCGACGTGCGGCTGCGCCTCGCCGTCATGGCCTTCGGCTTCAAGTACGGCATCCCCCTGGACGCCGACGTGGTGCTCGACCTGCGGTTCCTCCCCAACCCCTACTGGATACCCGAGCTGCGCCCCTACACCGGCCAGGACCAGGCGGTGCGGGACTTCGTGCTCGGTCACGAGCTGGCGCGGGACTACATCGAGCACGCCGAGCAGCTCCTGCGCACCGCGGTCCAGGGCTACCTCTCCGAGGGGCGGCGCTACGTCACGGTGGCGGTGGGCTGCACCGGTGGCAAGCACCGGTCGGTCGCGACCGCCGACGAGCTGACCCGGCGGCTCGCCGACCTCGTCGAGCAGGGTGTGCAGCTGTCCACGTTCCACCGCGACCTGGGGCGCGAGTGAGCGGCCCTCGCGTCGTGGCGCTCGGCGGCGGGCACGGGCTGGCCGCCTCGCTCGAGGCGTTGCGCCACCTGACCGAGGCCATCACCGCCGTGGTCACCGTGGCGGACGACGGGGGGTCGAGCGGGCGGCTCCGGCAGGAGTTCGACATCCTGCCCCCCGGCGACCTGCGCATGGCCCTGGCCGCGCTGTGCGAGGACACGGCCTGGGGGCACCAGTGGTCCTCGGTGCTGCAGCACCGGTTCGGTGGGGCGGGCGAGCTGTCCGGGCACGCCCTCGGGAACCTGCTGATCATGGCGCTCTGGGACCTGCGCCCGCAGGAGCACGTGCGTGGGCTGGACCTGGTCGGTCGGCTGCTGAACACCCGCGGCCGGGTGCTGCCCATGGCGCTGGAGCCGCTCGAGATCGAGGCGGTCATGGAGACCGAGGACCCTGCCGCCGGCTCGCCGGGGGCCGAGCTGACCACGGTCCGCGGCCAGTCCACGGTGGCCAGCCACCCCGGCAAGGTCCGCTCCATCCGGCTGATCCCCGAGGCTCCGCAGGCGTGCCCGGAGGCGCTGGAGTCGATCAAGCTGGCGGACCTGGTCGTGCTCGGCCCCGGCTCGTGGTTCACCTCGGTGATGCCGCACCTGCTCGTCCCGGAGCTGCGGCAGGCGCTCTGCGACACCCCGGCGCGGCGCATGCTGACCCTCAACGTCAGCCTCAGCGACGACGAGGCGACCGGCTACACCCTCGCCGAGCACGTCGGCGCGCTCGCGTCCCACGCACCGGACCTGACCTTCGACCACGTCATCGCCGACCCGAGGGTCGCCCGCTCGGCGGCGGAGCGCGCCGCCCTCGAGGCTGCGGTCGCCGAGGTCGGCGCCAGCCTGGTGCTGACCACCGTCGGGAAGCAGGGACGACCTGGTGTCCACGACACGCTGCGGCTCGCCGCGGCCTACCGCGACGTGATGACGGAGCAGGGGTTGTGAGCGGCGCACCACTACCGGAGGGTAGCCTTCCGGGGTCGTCCGGGGATCCGACCGCGGAGACCACCACCGGCCGACCGAGGAGGATGACTGCCGTGGCGATGACCGCCAAGGTGAAGGACGAGCTCAGCCGGCTCCCCGTCAGCAGGACCTGCTGCCGCAAGGCCGAGGTGTCGACCATGCTGCGTTTCGCCGGGGGCCTGCACATCGTGGGGGGCCGGATCGTCATCGAGGCCGAGCTGGACACCGCGCAGAGCGCGCGCCGGCTGCGGACCTTCATGGCCGAGGTCTACGGCTCGAGCAGCGAGCTCGTGGTGATGAGCCCCGGCGGGCTCCGCAAGCAGACGAGGTATGTCGTCCGCGCGACGTCGGACGGGGAGTCCCTCGCCCGGCAGACCGGGCTGATCGACCACCGCGGACGTCCCGTGCGGGGTCTGCCGCCGCGCGTGGTCGGTGCCGCCGTGTGCGACGCCGAGTCGGCGTGGCGGGGCGCGTTCATCGCGCACGGCTCGATCACCGAACCGGGCCGCTCCTCGGCGCTGGAGGTCACCTGCCCGGGGCCGGAGGCGGCCCTGGCGCTGGTGGGGGCGGCGCGCCGGCTGGGCATCCAGGCCAAGGCGCGCGAGGTGCGGGGCGTCGACCGGGTGGTGATCCGGGACGGGGACGCCATCGGTGCCATGCTGACCCGGCTGGGGGCGCACGACGCGGTCCTTGCCTGGGAGGAACGTCGGATGCGCCGTGAGGTGCGGGCGACCGCCAACCGGCTGGCCAACTTCGACGACGCCAACCTGCGGCGGTCCGCACGGGCCGCGGTGGCGGCCGGCGCCCGGGTCGAGCGGGCGCTGGAGATCCTGGCCGAGGACGTGCCCGAGCACCTCCGGGTGGCCGGGCACCTGCGGCTCGAGCACAAGCAGGCGAGCCTGGAGGAGCTGGGCCAGCTGGCCGACCCGCCGATGACCAAGGACGCCGTCGCCGGGCGGATCCGCCGGTTGCTCGCGATGGCTGACAAGCGGGCCGAGGAGCTCGGCATCGAGGGCACCGAGGCCAACATCACCCCCGACATGCTGGAGGACTGAGTCGCGCCACGGCCGATGTGGTGCGGGCCTGCCCCGGCCGCTAGGTTGGTGGGAGGACGACGGCGTCTGACACGGGCGGCCCGCAGCCGGCGGGCCGCGCACCACTCATCGAGGAAGGGTTTTCATGACCGTTCGCGTAGGGATCAACGGCTTCGGGCGCATCGGCCGCAACTTCATGCGGGCCGTGCTGGCCTCGGGGGCAGACGTCGAGATCGTCGGCGTCAACGACCTCACCGACAACGCGACCCTCGCCCACCTGCTGAAGTACGACTCCATCCTGGGGCGGCTGGACGGCGAGGTGACCAGCTCCGAGGACGAGATCAGCGTCGACGGCAAGGCCTTCAAGGCGTTCGCCGAGAAGGACCCGGCGGCCCTCCCGTGGGGCGACCTGGGTGCCGACGTCGTGGTCGAGTCCACCGGGATCTTCACCGACGCCACCAAGGCCAGGGCGCACCTGGACGCCGGCGCGAAGAAGGTCATCATCTCGGCGCCGGCGAAGAACGAGGACATCACCGTCGTCATGGGCGTGAACGAGTCGGACTACGACCCGGCCGCGCACACGATCATCTCGAACGCCTCCTGCACCACGAACTGCCTGGCCCCCATGGCCAAGGTGCTCAACGACGAGTTCGGCATCGTCAAGGGCCTGATGACGACCATCCACGCCTACACCGCCGACCAGAACCTGCAGGACGGCCCGCACGGCGACCTGCGTCGGGCGCGCGCGGCCGCCCTCAACATCGTGCCCACCAAGACCGGTGCGGCCCAGGCCGTGGCCCTGGTCCTGCCCGAGCTGAAGGGCAAGTTCGACGGGTATGCCCTGCGCGTGCCCACGCCCACCGGCTCGGCCACCGACCTCACCTTCCAGGCCTCCCGCGAGGTCACCGTCGAGGAGGTCAACGCGGCGCTGAAGAAGGCTGCCGAGGGTGAGCTCAAGGGCATCCTCACCTACACCGAGGACCCGATCGTGTCCAAGGACATCGAGACCGACCCGGCGTCCTGCATCTTCGACTCCGGGCTGACCAAGGTCATCGGTGACCAGGTGAAGGTGGTCGGCTGGTACGACAACGAGTGGGGCTACTCCAACCGGCTCGTGGACCTCGTGGCGCTGGTGGGCAGCAAGCTCTGATGCGCACGATCGATCAGCTCAGCGACGACCTCGGAGGGCTGGCCGGCCGCACCATCCTGGTGCGCAGCGACCTGAACGTCCCCCTCGACGGTCAGCAGATCACCGACGACGGGCGGGTCCGCGCGTCGGTCCCGACCATCACCCGGCTGTCCCGTGCCGGTGCCCGGGTGGTCGTGTGCGCCCACCTGGGGCGGCCCAAGGGTGCCCCCGAGGAGCGGTACTCCCTCGCGCCGGTCGCGGCCCGGCTGGACGAGCTGCTGGACGACGACATCGACGTGTCCTTCGTGGAGGAGACGGTCGGGGACCGGGCCGCCTCCGCGGTCGAGGCGCTGGACGACGGTGCCGTCCTGGTGCTGGAGAACCTGCGCTTCAACGCCGGTGAGACCGCGAAGACCGACGAGGAGCGCGCCGACTTCGCCCAGGCGCTGGCCGCGCTGGCCGACGGCTTCGTCTCCGACGGGTTCGGCGTCGTGCACCGCGCCCAGGCGTCCGTCTACGACGTCGCCCAGCTGCTGCCGCACGCGGCCGGGGGCCTCGTCGCCGACGAGGTCGAGGTGATGCGCGCGCTGCGGGAGGACCCGGCGCGGCCGTATGCCGTGATCCTGGGCGGTGCGAAGGTGAGCGACAAGCTCGGCGTCATCGAGTCGCTGATCTCGGTGGCGGACCGGCTGCTCATCGGCGGCGGGATGGTCTTCACCTTCCTGCGTGCGCAGGGGCACGAGGTCGGCACCAGCCTGCTGGAGGAGGAGCAGGTGGAGACGGTCAAGGGCTACCTCGACACCGCCGCCGAACGTGGCGTGGAGATCGTGCTGCCCACCGACGTCGTCGTGGCAGACGCCTTCTCCGCGGACGCCCCGCACTCGGTGGTCGCGGCCGACGCGATGCCGTCGGACCGGATGGGTCTGGACATCGGGCCGGAGTCGGAGCGCCTCTTCGCCGAGAAGCTCGCCGACGCCCGGACCGTCTTCTGGAACGGCCCGATGGGTGCCTTCGAGATGGAGCCCTTCGCGTCCGGCACCCGTGCCGTCGCGGAGGCCCTCGCCGGTCGTACCGCAGCCGGTGCCCTCACCGTCGTGGGCGGAGGCGACTCGGCCGCGGCGGTGCGCGAGTTCGGGCACACGGACGAGGACTTCAGCCACATCTCCACCGGTGGTGGGGCCAGTCTGGAGTATCTCGAGGGCAAGGACCTTCCCGGACTCTCGGTGCTGGAGGACTGATGGGCGACACGCAAGCCCCCCCGCGCACGCCGTTGATGGCGGGCAACTGGAAGATGAACCTGGACCACCTGCAGGCCACGCACCTGGTGCAGAAGCTGGACTGGACCCTGCGGGACGGCAAGCACGACCACGCGGCCGTCGAGGTCGTCGTGCTGCCGCCGTTCACCGACCTGCGCTCGGTCCAGACCCTGGTCCAGGGGGACCGGCTGGCGCTGCGCTACGGCGGTCAGGACCTGAGCCCGCACGACGAGGGCGCCTACACCGGGGACATCTCCGGGTCCTTCCTCGCCAAGCTGGGCTGCAGCTACGTGGTCGTCGGGCACAGCGAGCGTCGGGAGGGGCACGAGGAGTCCGACGAGCTGGTCGGCGCCAAGGTGCGGGCCGCGCTGCGCCACGACCTGACGCCGATCCTCTGCGTCGGGGAGCCGCTGCAGGTGCGCCAGGACGGCACGCACGTGGAGCACGTCGTGACGCAGCTGCGGGGGGCGCTGGACGGGCTCGACGCCGACCAGGTGGGCCGGGTCGTGGTGGCCTACGAGCCGGTCTGGGCCATCGGGACCGGGGAGGTCGCGACACCCGACGACGCGCAGGAGGTGTGCGCGGCCATCCGTGCCGAGGTGGCCGAGGTGGTGGGTGCCGAGGTCGCCGGCGCGCTGCGGGTGCTCTACGGCGGATCGGTCAAGCCCGGCAACGTCGCCGAGATCATGCACCGCCCCGACGTGGACGGCGCGCTGGTCGGCGGTGCCTCGCTGTCGGTCGACGACTTCGCCTCGATCTGCCGCTACCAGCAGCACGCCGGCGCCACCGGCTGAGGCGCGGTTCGGCCAGCCGGCACCCCGTCGGTTAGGCTGTCTGGTGCTCCGGGGCCAGGTGCTCCTCGGTCCCCGGGCATCAGACATCCGCTCTCCCGACGACGAGGTGTGCCCACGTGGAGTACGTCCGCTGGTTCCTGGACGCCCTGCTGGTGATCACCAGCTGCTTCCTGGTGCTGCTCATCCTGATGCACAAGGGCCGCGGTGGAGGCATGTCGGACATGTTCGGCGGAGGCATGAGCAGCAGCCTCGGCGGCAGCTCGGTGGCCGAGCGCAACCTCAACCGGATCACCGTCGCGATGGCCCTGGTCTGGGTGTCGGTCATCGTCGGGCTGGGCGTGCTCGTCCGTTTCAGCTGACCCGCGGCCCTCACCCCTGCGGGGGAGGGTGACACCGGAGCAGGGGTACCCTTGGCCCTGTCCGCTCCCCGCGACGCGAAACGAGGCACCATGGTCAACACGAACGCCATCCGCGGCTCCCGGGTGGGCTCCGGTCCCATGGGGGAGAGCGAGCGTGGTGATGCCGCCCCCCGCGTGCGGGTGAGCTTCTGGTGCGCGAACGGCCACGAGACACGGCCCAGCTTCGCCCAGGACGGCGAGGTCGAGGTGCCGGACACCTGGGACTGCCCGCGGTGCGGGCTGCCCGCCGGCCAGGACCGCGCTGCCCCTCCGGAGGCTCCCAGGACCGAGCCGTACAAGACCCACCTGGCCTACGTGAAGGAACGTCGCAGCGACTCCGACGGTGCCGCGCTGCTGGACGAGGCGCTGGACCGGATGCGCGCCCGCGGGGTGGGCGGAGGGTCCCGCTAGGCAGTCACCCGTCCGTGCGGGAGAGCTCCTCCAGCCCTTCCTGGACGGCGTCCTCGACGGCCTCGCTGCTGGACGAGTCCGGTGGTGGGTCGACCTTCGTCAACGTCCGTCCGCCGACGTCGGCCCTGTGGGAGCCGTCGACGTCCGCCGGGCCGGCAGGGGAGGTCCCTGCCCGGGCGGCCGCTGAGCGGGTCCCGCCACGCTTCACCTGCGCCAGCCCGGTGCACAGCGACCGGGCATACACCTCGTCCGCGTCCAGGCGGCGCAGCTCCGCCGTCAGCGCGCCGGGGGCGGTGGGGGTGTGCAGCGCCACCAGGCGTGGGCTGCTCCCCACGACGGACAGGGTGGCGGTGTCGCCGGAGGCGTCCATCCGCACCAGATCCACCGGCCCGGAGGCCCGCACCAGCCGGACGCTCTGGACCCCGGACCCGACGGGAGTGCGCACCCGCTCCACGGGACACCGCAGGGACGAGGCGAGCCAGCCCGCGAGCAGGTCGCAGCTGGGGGACTCCGGCTCCCCGGCCACCACGGCGCGGTCCACCGTCTCGAACGGTTCGCTCTCCAGCGACGCGGCGAGCAGGGCCCGCCACCGGGTGATCCGGGTCCAGGCGAGATCGGTGTCCCCGGGCTGGTAGTGCTTGGCCCGGCGCCGCAGCCGGGTCGCGGCACCCGCCCCCTGGGGGGCCGCCGCGTCGGTGATGCGCCGGTGCGCCATCTGCCCCAGTGCGGAGCCGGCGACGTCGGCGGGTGCCTTCCCGGGCCACCAGGCGACGACCGGGGAGTCGGGCAGCAGCAGCGGGGTGACCACCGAGCTCCCGTGCCGGGTCAGGTCGCCGTAGAGTCGGAGCACGACGATCTCGGAGGCACCGGCGTCGCCGCCCACCCGGATCTGGGCATCCAGACGGCCACGGCCGCGCGCGTTGGCGCTCACCACCACGAGGATGCGCGCGGGGTGCTGCCGGGTGGCCTCGCTGGCCACCTCCACCGCCTCGTCGGCGAGCTCCTCGTCGACGACGACGAGGAGGGTGAGCACCCGCCCCATCGCCATCGCCCCGACCTGGTTGCGCAGCCGGACGAGGTTCTTGGCCACGTCCGCGGCGCTCGAGCTGGGCAGGTCCACGATCACGGCAGCCTCCACTCCCGGCCGTCCCGGCGCATCATCTCGTCCGAGCCGCTCGGACCCCACGTCCCGGCGGGGTAGTCCTCTGGTGCGGAGGGGCTGCTGGCCCAGTGCTCGATGACGGGGTCCAGGATCCGCCAGGACTGCTCGACCTCCTCGTGCCGGGGGAAGAGCGGCGGCTCACCCAGGAGCACGTCGAGGATGAGCCGCTCGTACGCCTCGGGACTGGACTCGGTGAACGACGAGCCGTAGCCGAAGTCCATCGACACGTCACGGACCTCCATCTGGCTCCCGGGGACCTTGGAGCCGAACCGCATGGTCATCCCCTCGTCCGGCTGCACCCGGATGACGATCGCGTTGGCCCCGAGCTCCTCGGTGGCGGTGGACGTGAAGGGCAGGTGCGGCGCACGACGGAAGACGACAGCGATCTCGGTCACCCGCTTGCCGAGCCGCTTGCCCGTCCTGAGGTAGAACGGGACCCCGGCCCACCGGCGGGTGCGCACGTCCACCTTGAGGGCGGCATAGGTCTCCGTGTGGTTGTCCGGGTCGACACCGTCCTCCTCCAGGTAGCCGCCGACCTTGTCGGTCCCCTGCCAGCCCGCGGCATACCGTCCGCGCGCGGTCGCCTCGTCGAGGTCGTCCGGCAGGCTGACGGCGGCCAGCACCTTCTCCTTCTCCGCCCGCACGGCGTCGGCGGTGAAGGCGACCGGCTCCTCCATGGCGGTGAGGGCGAGCAGCTGCAGCAGGTGGTTCTGGATGACGTCGCGGGCGGCGCCGACCTCGTCGTAGTAGCCCGCGCGCCCACCGATGCCGATGTCCTCGGCCATGGTGATCTGGACGTGGTCCACGTAGTTGGCGTTCCAGACCGGCTCGAAGAGCTGGTTGGCGAAGCGCAGCGCCAGGATGTTCTGGACCGTCTCCTTGCCGAGGTAGTGGTCGATGCGGAAGACCGAGTCGGCGGGGAAGACGCCCTCGACGATCTCGTTGAGCTCCTGGGCGCTGCTCAGGTCGTGGCCGAAGGGCTTCTCGATCACCACCCGCCGCCAGGTGCCCGGTCGCGGGTCGGACAGGCCGGACTCCTGGAGCCGGGTGCAGACGTCGGCGAACCAGGACGGTGGGATGGACAGGTAGAACGCGTGGTTGCCACCGGTCCCGCGCTCCTCGTCCAGCTCGCGCACGGTGCGGGCCAGCAGCTCGAAGGCGTCCGGGTCGTCGAAGGCGCCCGGCACGAAGCGGAAGCCCTCGGCGAGCGAGCGCCACACCTCTTCCCGGAACTCG
This sequence comes from Serinicoccus kebangsaanensis, assembly GCF_008919445.1. Classification (GTDB taxonomy): domain Bacteria; phylum Actinomycetota; class Actinomycetes; order Actinomycetales; family Dermatophilaceae; genus Ornithinicoccus; species Ornithinicoccus kebangsaanensis. The sequence goes on from NZ_VSLG01000001.1 coordinate 111,939, forward strand.
GTGCGTGCGTGCTCCCGGACCGAGTCGTAGACGACCTTGGCGAAGTCCTGGTCGGCCCAGTCCCGCCGGGCGAAGCCGACCAGCGAGAAGCCCGGGGGCAGCAGGCCCCGGCTGGCCAGGTCGTAGATCGCCGGCATGAGCTTCTTGCGGGCGAGGTCTCCGGTGACGCCGAACATCACCAGGCTGCACGGACCGGCGATGCGCGGCAGGCGCTTGTCGTCCGGATCGCGGAGCGGGTTGGTGTCGGCGGTGACAGGTGCGGGCGCGGAGCCGCTCACAGGGCCCTACGCAGCTGGGTCAGTCCCTGTCCCTGGTCGGTGAGGTGCAGCCGGAGCACGGGCCTGCCGTGCTCGGCGAGCACCGCCGCGTCGCCGGCCGCCTGCGCGGCGATGAAGCCGCCGAAGGTGAAGTCCTTGCCCGGCACCGGCAGGTCCTCCTTCGGCGACCCGGTCACCTGCAGGTAGACACCCTGGGGCGGGCCGCCCTTGTGGTACTGCCCGGTGGAGTGCAGGAACCGGGGACCCCAGCCGAAGGTCACCGGCCGGCCGGTGCGCTCGACCAGAGCGGCCTGCACCTCGGCCAGGTCGGCGTGCTCGAGCCGGTCCAGGTAGACCATCACCGCGAGGTATCCGCGGCCGGGGTCCAGCTGGTCCAGCAGCGCGGTCACGGCGTCGTCCAGGCTCTGGGCCGACGCGGGGAGCCAGTCACCGCCACCGGTGCGGACCTCGACGGCACCGTCGGCCAGCGCCGGCTCGCCGGCGGTGTCGGCCCCGCCTTCCATGATCTCTCGGGCCGCCTTCTTGGCGCTCTCGACGTCGGGCTGGTCGAAGGGGTTGATCCCCAGCAGCCGGCCGGCCACGGCGGTGGCCACCTCCCAGAGCAGCAGCTGTGCGCCGAGGGAGCCGGAGACCTCGACGACGGAGTCGCCCGGGACCGACCCCGACGTGCCCGCGCCGCCGTCCTCGTCCTCGGGCGCGAGGACGACCACGGTGCAGTCCGAGGGGTCGGTGAGACCGTGCGTCGGGGAGTCCCCGGTCGGTGCGACCACCGGCAGCACACCGGTGCCCTCCTTGCCGGTCGACTCGGCGATGAGCTGCTCGGCCCAGTCGGCCAGCCCGACGATGCCGGAGCCGGCGTCGGTGAAGAGCAGCTTGTCGCGCAGCGGCTCGGTGCCCGCCAGGGCGGCACCCAGCCGCAGCCCCGGGTTCGCCTCGTCGTCCTCGGCCAGCAGGTCGGCGACCTCCTCCGCCTCGTCGAGCAGTGCTGCGACGTCGACGCCGGCCAGCCCCGAGGGGACGAGTCCGAAGGCGGTGAGTGCGGAGTACCGACCACCCACGTCCGGGTCGGCGTTGACCACGCGATACCCGTCGGCCCGGGACTGCTCGTCCAGCGGGCTGCCCGGGTCGGTGACGATGACGATCCGCTCCGTGGGGTCGATGCCGGCCTCGGTGAACGCGTGCACGAAGGCGCGCCGCTGGCTGTCGGTCTCCAGGGTCGACCCGGACTTGGAGGAGACCACGACGGCGGTGCGCTCCAGGCCCTCCGCGAGCGCGGCCCGCACCATGTCCGGGTCGGAGCTGTCCAGCACGACCAGCGGCCTGCCGGCGGTGCCGGTGATCACCTCCGGCGCCAGCGAGGACCCGCCCATGCCGCACAGCACGATGCGGTCCACGCCGCGTTCCCGCAGCTCCTCCGACAACGCCTCGACCTCGCCCACCAACGGGCGGGAGCTGCGGGGCAGGCCCACCCAGGAGAGCCGGATCGAGGCCTCGGCCTCGGCGTCCGGGCCCCACAGGGTCGCGTCCTGGGCGAAGAGCCGCGACGCCACCGCGTCCGAGACGAGGGAGCCCAGGTGGTGCTCGACGGCGTCCGCGGCGGCTCCCAGCGCCTGGACGGCGAGCGTGCTCATCGGGACCCTGCCTTGTCCAGCTCGTCCTGGACGGTGCCCAGGAGCTCGTTCCAGGAGGCCTCGAACTTGTCGACGCCCTCGGTCTCGAGCTGGTCCACGACGTCGGCGTAGGAGACACCCACCCGCTCCAGGTCGTCCAGGACCTGCTGCGCCTGGGCATACCCCCCGGTGATGGTGTCGCCCTGCAGCTCGGCGTGGTCGACGGTGGCCTCCAGCGTCTTGGCGGGCATGGTGTTGACCGTGTGCGGCGCGACCAGTCCGGTGACGTACATGGTGTCGGAGTAGTCCGGGTTCTTCACCCCGGTGGAGGCCCACAGCGGACGCTGCAGCGTGGCCCCGTCGTCGGCGAGGTTCTGCCACCGCGGGGTGCCGAAGACCTCCTCGAAGGCCTGGTAGGCCAGGCGGGCGTTGGCGAGTCCCGCCTCGCCCCGCAGGGCCATCGCCTCCTCGGTGCCGATCTTCTCCAGGCGGGAGTCGATCTCGGAGTCCACCCGGGAGACGAAGAAGCTGGCCACCGAGCGGATCGAGGACAGGTCCTGGCCCCGCTCGCGGGCCTGCTCCAGACCGGTGAGGTAGGCATTCATCACCCCGCGGTAGCGGTCCAGCGAGAAGATCAGGGTGACGTTGACGCTGATCCCCTCGGCAAGCACCTGGGAGATGGCGGGCAGACCCTCGACCGTGGCCGGGATCTTGATGAACAGGTTCGGGCGGTCGACCTCGGCCCAGAGCTGCTTCGCGACCTCGACGGTGGCCGCCGTGTCGTTCGCCAGCCGCGGGTCCACCTCGATCGAGACCCGGCCGTCCTCGCCGTCGGTGCGGTCGTAGACGGGGCGCAGGACGTCGCAGGCGTTCCGCACGTCCTGCGTCGTCAGCGCGAACACCGCGGCGTCGACGTCGGCGCCGTCGGCGGCCAGCGCGGCCACCTGGTCGCCGTACGAGTCGCCCTCGGCGAGCGCGGCGGCGAAGATCGTCGGGTTGGTGGTGATCCCCAGCACCCCGCGGTCGACGTATGCCTGCAGCTCGCCGTCGGCGATCATCGGTCGGTTGAGGTCGTCCAGCCAGACCGAGACGCCGGCGTCGTCCAGGTCGTGGAGGGTGGTGCGCGTGCTGTCGGTGCTCATGCTGATCTCCTCGATGACGTGGGTGTGGGGGAACGTGCGCTGCGGCTCAGACCTTCCCGCGAACCGCCTCCAGCGACTCGCGGGCGGCGGCGGCGACCGCCTCGGCGGTGATGCCGAACTCGGAGTAGAGACGCTCGTAGGCGGCAGAGGCGCCGTAGTGCTCCAGCCCCACCATCCGGCCGTGGTCCCCGACCACCTCGCGCCAGCCTTGGGTGACCGCCGCCTCGACGCTGACCCGGGCGCGGACGGCGGCCGGCAGCACCTGCTCGCGGTAGGCCTCGTCCTGGGCGTCGAACCACTCGCGGCACGGCATGGAGACCACCCTGGTGCGGATGCCCTCGGCCTCCAGCGCGGTGCGTGCCTCCACCGCCAGCTGCACCTCCGAGCCGGTGCCGACGAGGATCACGTCCGGCGCCCCACCGGTCGCGTCGACGAGGACGTAGCCACCCTGGGCCACGCCGTCCGCGGACGCCATGTCCGAGCGGGAGAAGGTGGGGACGTTCTGCCGGGTCAGGACGAGAGCGGTGGGGTTGTCCGTGATCCCGAGCACGGTCCGCCACGCGACCACCGTCTCGTTCGCGTCCGCCGGGCGGACCACGTCCAGGCCGGGGATGGCGCGCAGCGCGGCCAGGTGCTCCACCGGCTGGTGGGTGGGGCCGTCCTCCCCGAGCCCGATGCTGTCGTGGGTCCACACGTAGACCGGGTTGACCTCCTGTATCGCGGCCAGCCGCAGCGAGGGACGCATGTAGTCGGAGAAGGTGAGGAACGTCCCGCCGTAGGGGCGGGTGAGACCCTCGAGGCAGATGCCGTTGAGCATCATGCCCATGCCGTTCTCGCGGATGCCGAAGTGCAACGTGCGGCCGTACTCGTCCCCGGGGAACATGTCGGTCGACTTGGACGACGGCACGAAGCTGGGCTGACCCTTCATCGTGGTGTTGTTCGAGCCGGCCAGGTCGGCGGAGCCGCCCCACAGCTCGGGCATGACGTCGGCCAGCGCGGTGAGCACCTCGCCGGACGCCTTGCGGGTCGCCATCCCCTTTTCGTCGGCCGGGAAGGTGGGCAGGGCGTCGTCCAGGCCCGCGGGCAGCTCGTGCGCCCGGACCCGGTCGAGCAGCTCGGCCCGGTCCGGGTGGGCGGTGCGCCACGCCTGGTATGCCTCGTCCCACCTCGCGTGCGCCTGCTGGCCCCGCTCGACGACGCCGCGGGCGTGCGCGAGGACCGCGTCGTCCACCTCGAAGGTGCGGCGCGCGTCGAAGCCGAGCAGCTTCTTGGTGGCGGAAATCTCCTCGGCACCGAGCGCGGAGCCGTGCGCCGCGCCGGTGTCCCGCGCCTCGGGGGCGGGCCAGGCGATGATGGTGCGCAGCAGCACCAGGGTGGGGCGGTCGGTGCGCGCCCGGGCCGCCTGGAGCGCGGCATACAGCTCGTCGACGTTCTCCGTGTAGGGCTCGGTGGCGCGCCAGTCGACCACCTCGGTGGCCCAGCCGTAGGCCTCGTAGCGCTGGGCCACGTCCTCGCTGAACGAGATGTCGGTGTCGTCCTCGATCGAGATGTAGTTCTGGTCGTAGATCACCGTGAGGTTGGACAGCTCCTGGTGACCCGCCAGCGAGCAGGCCTCGGAGGAGACACCCTCCATGATGTCGCCGTCGGAGGCGATGACCCAGATCTGGTGGTCGAAGGGCGACTCCCCGGTCGGCGCCTCCGGGTCGAACAGGCCGCGCTGCCGGCGCTGGGCGAGCGCCATGCCGACGGCGGACGCGAGCCCGGACCCCAGCGGGCCGGTGGTGATCTCGACCCCGTCGGTGTGGTGCACCTCCGGGTGGCCGGGAGTCTTCGAGCCCCAGGTGCGCAGCGCCTCGAGGTCGCTGATCTCCAGGCCGTAGCCGGACAGGTAGAGCTGGATGTACTGGGTCAGGCTCGAGTGGCCCGCGGAGAGCACGAAGCGGTCCCGCCCCAACCAGTGCGGGTCGCTGGGGTCGTGCGTCATGACGTTCTGGTAGAGCAGGTAGGCGAGGGGGGCCAGGCTCATCGCCGTGCCCGGGTGACCGCTGCCGCACTTCTCGACCGCGTCGGCCGCCAGCAGCCGGACGGTGTCGACCGCCCGCACGTCGGCGTCGGTCCAGCCGACCTGGGAGCAGATGGGCCTCGCGAGCTGGTCGTCCCGACCCGCGGTGTAGTTCTCGGTGGAGGTGCTCACTCGTTCATCTCCTGACGCTACGGAAGGCGTGTGGTCCGAGCAGCCCGGGGGAGGGCTGCGGCATACCCCCGACCTTAGTCCCTCCGGCGCACCGCGCGAGCCGGGCAGGGGTGCTGGCTCCCCGGCACCAGGTGCACCGACGACCGGTAGGATGACGGACGCGAACCGGCGCCCCGCGCCCGGAGGACCTGCACCAGACCACGTCGAAGGACACCGTGACCACGCTCGATCCACGCCCCGCGCGACCGGACCGCGGGCGCACCGGGTCCGACGCCGCTGCAGGACGCGGCTGGCGTGAGGTGGTGCGGGACTACGTCTCCCTCACCAAGCCGCGGATCATCGAGCTGCTGCTCGTCACGACCTTCCCGGTGATGTTCCTGGCCGAGCGGGGGATCCCGCCGGTGTGGCTGATCGTGGCGACCCTCGTCGGCGGCACCCTGGCCGCGGCGTCGGCCAACGTCCTCAACTGCTACCTGGACCGGGACATCGATGCCCGGATGCACCGGACCTCCAACCGGCCGCTCGTCACCGGTGCCGTCTCTCCCGGACACGCCCTGGTCTTCGGGGCGGCGCTGGGCGTCGCGTCCGTCGTGTGGCTCGGGCTGGTCGTCAACTGGCTGTCGTCCGCCCTGGCGCTGGGCGCGATCGCGCTGTACGTCGTGTTCTACACGCTCGTCCTCAAGCGGCGCACGAGCCAGAACATCGTCTGGGGCGGGGTCGCCGGCTGCATGCCGGTGCTCATCGGCTGGTCCGCGGTCACGAACAGCCTGTCCTGGTCGGCGCTCGTGCTCTTCGCCGTGGTCTTCTTCTGGACCCCGCCGCACTACTGGCCCCTGTCCATGCGGTTCAAGGAGGACTACGCGGCCGCCGGGGTGCCGATGCTGCCCGTCGTCGCCGAGGACGTCGCCGTCGGGCGGCAGGTCGTGGCCTACTCCTGGGTGACGGTCCTGACCTCGCTGGTGCTCGTGCCGGTCGCCCCCATGGGCTGGATCTACACGGTGGTGGCCGCTGTCGCGGGCGTCGTCTTCCTGCTCGAGTCGCACCGGCTGCTGCACCGCGCCAGGGCGGGTGTCACCGGGCCCGGCCTCGGGGCCATGCGGCTCTTCCACTTCTCGATCAGCTACCTCACCCTCCTCTTCCTCGGCGTGGCGGTCGACCCGCTGCTCTACCTCCCGTTGCGATGACGCTCACCGACGCGCGGGTCTCGCCCCCGGTGCTGGAGCGGCTGCTGCCCCGGACCCCGGGGCGGTGGCTCCGCACGATGGCGTGGGCCTCCCTGCTGGCGAACGCCACGCTGGTGCTGACCGGTGGCCTGGTCCGGCTGACCGGCAGCGGTCTGGGCTGCCCCACCTGGCCGCGGTGCACCGAGGCGTCGTGGACGAACACGCCGGAGATGGGGGTGCACGGCTACATCGAGTTCGGCAACCGGTTGCTGACCTTCGTGCTCGCCGCGGTGGCCGTCCTGACCTTCCTGGCGGTCTGGCGGCTGCGCCGTCGGCACCGCGACCTGTTCACGCTGGCCCTGCTGATGGGTCTCGGCATCCCGCTGCAGGCGGTCCTCGGCGGCGTCACCGTCGTCACCGGCCTCAACCCGTGGGTCGTGGGGGTGCACTTCCTGGTGTCGGCGCTGCTCATCACCCTGGGCGGCGTCCTGGTCAACCGGTCCCGCCGGGCGGGCCTGCCGCACGTGGCGCATGCCGAGCGCGCAGGACAGGTCGGGGAGGGGCGGCGCACGATCCGCGGCGTGGGAGCCGTCCTGGCAGGCAGCGTCGCCCTGGCCGTCTACCTGGGCACCCTGGTGACCGGGACCGGCCCCCACTCCGGCGACAGCGGTGAGGTCGCCCGGCACACCTTCGACGCCTACCTGGTGACCCGGGCCCACGTGGTGCCCGTCTACGTGCTGGTGGGGACGCTGGTGCTCGCCTTCGTCCTGGCCCGGCGCTCCGGCTGGCCGCGGCCGGTGCGGCGACGCCTGCTGCTCCTGGGCGCGCTGGTCCTCGCGCAGGGCGCGGTCGGCTACTACCAGTTCGCCACCGGGCTGCCGGTGGTCGCCGTCGGCCTGCACCTCGTCGGCGCCGCGTCGCTGTGCGCCGTGACCGCCATGACGGTGGAGACGATGTATGCCGTGAGCGCGGCGGCGGGCTCCCGGACCGCCCGTGCCGACGTCGTGGCGGCACCGTGAGCGCCACGCGGCCACCGGCGCTCGAGCTGACCGACGTGACCCGACGGTTCGGGGACGTCGAGGCGCTGCGCGGACTCACCATGACCGCGCGCCCCGCCCAGGTCACCTGCATCCTGGGGCCGAACGGTGCCGGCAAGACCACCGCCGTCGAGATCGCCGTGGGTCTGCAGCGTTCCGACTCCGGCACGGTGCGGGTGCTGGGGACCTCGCCCTGGGGGGCGTCCGCGGCGCACCGGGCACGGGTGGGGGTGATGCTGCAGGACGGCGGGCTGCCGCAGGCGGTCACCCCGAGGATGCTGCTGGAGCACCTCTCCCGGCTGTGGGCGGACCCTGCCGACGTCCGGGAGCTGGGCCGCCGGCTGGGGGTGCACGCCTTCGACAGCACCCCGGTGCGGCGCCTCTCCGGGGGTCAGCGCCAGCGCGTGGCGCTGGCCGCCGCGCTGGTCGGGAGGCCCCTGGTGGCCTTCCTGGACGAGCCCACGGCCGGCCTGGACCCGCACGCGCGCCGCGAGGTGCACCAGCTGATCGCCCAGGAGGCCGGTGGGGGAGCGGCCATGGTGGTCACCACCCATTCCTTCGACGAGGCGGAACGTCTGGCCGACGAGGTGGTGGTCATCGTCGGCGGCCGGGTCGCGGCCCAGGGCACCGTCGACGCGATCTGCACCCGGACCGGCTGCGGCGGCCTCGAGGACGCCTACTTCACCCTCACCGACGGGGCCCTCGCGTGACCGCCGCGACCCCGGCGACCGCGGCCTCGGCGCCGAGGCGGGTGCTCGCCCAGACGCGCTTCGAGGCGCTCGGGCTGCTCCGCCACGGGGAGCAGCTCCTCGTGTCGGTGGTGCTGCCGCTGCTCGCGCTCGTCGTGCTGTCCCGGCTGCCCGCCCCCGACTTGTCCGTCGGGCGTTGGGAGGGGGTCGCCCGGATCGACGTCCTGACGCCGGGGGTGCTGGCGCTGGCCGTGCTGTCCACCGCGTTCACCGGGCAGGCGATCCTGCTCGGCTTCGAGCGTCGATGGGGGGTGCTCCGCCTGCTGGGGACGACCCCTCTGGGCCGGGGTGGGCTGCTGCTCGCCAAGGTCGGGGCGGTGCTGTGCGTCCTGGTCCTGCAGCTGGGGGTCCTGGTCGTCGTCGGCCTGGCGCTCGGGTGGCGGCCGCAGGCGGGCGGGCTGCTGCCGGCCGCGGTGGCCGTGGTGCTCGGGGCACTGGCCCTGGTCACCCTGGCGGTGTGCCTCGGTGGTGCGCTGCGCGCCGAGGCCGTGCTGGCCCTGGCCAACCTCGTCTGGGTGCTGCTCGCCGGGGTCGGTGGGGTGCTGCTGCCGGCGGCCGCCCTCCCGGGTGAGGGCGTGGTCTCGCTGCTGCCGTCCGCGGCCCTCGGGGACGCCCTGCGCGCGGCCTTCGTCCTGGGGGAGTGGGACGGTCGGGCGCTGCTGCTGCTCGCCCTCTGGGGAGCCCTCGGGGCTGTCCTCGCACGACGGCTCCTACGCTGGTCGGACTGAGGTCCCGGGGCGCTCCGTGGTGAGGGTCGCCTTCCTTGGCAGCGACCAGATCAATACGTCACACTGACATGGTGAATATGGCGGATGTGCCCGCCCAGATGGCGGAGGTGCACGACGAGTCCCGCACCCGGGACCGCGTGCGTCATGCCGTGGGGGAGCAGGCACCCGTCACCGCGAGCGTGCTGGCCAAGGACCTCGGGCTCACGCCCGCCGCGGTGCGCCGCCACCTGGACGCCCTGGAGGACGCCGGCCTCATCGCCGAGCACGACGGGCCGCTCCCCGGCCGTCGCGGCCGCGGCCGCCCCGCCCGGGCCTACGTGCTCACGGCCCTGGGGCAGGAGCAGTTCAGCACCAGCTACGACGGTGTCGCCACCGCCGCCCTGCACTACCTCGCCGACCGGGTGGGCGTGCCCGCCGTCGAGAACTTCGCCGAGGCCCAGATCGCCGAGCTGGAGACCCGGCTCCGGGAGAGGGTCGATGCGGAGGTGGCCGAGGCCGGGTCGGACGACCTGCAGACCCGGACCGCCGCCCTGGCGAAGGCGCTCTCCGCCGAGGGGTATGCCGCCTCCACCCGCCCGGTCGGGGAGGGCACCGGCCTCGCCGGCCTGCAGCTGTGCCAGGGTCACTGCCCGGTGCGCGAGGTCGCGGTCGAGTTCCCGCAGTTCTGCGAGGCCGAGACCAAGGCCATCGCCCGCATCCTGGACGTGCACGTGCAGCGGCTGGCCACCCTGGCCGGCGGGGAGCACGTGTGCACCACCTTCGTCCCGACCGGGGCGCTGGGATCTGCACCACCGACCGCGGAAGAACGAGCCAGTGCGCCGCCGTTCATCCTTCGACGGGACCAGCGCAGCAGCGCCGGTCCGGACGACTGACCACCACATCCGCCCACGAGAGGACGTGACATGAGCACCAACATCGAGGAGCTCAACCCAGGCCTGAAGGACCTGGGGAAGTACGAGTACGGCTGGGCAGACCGGGACGACGCCGGTGCCTCGGCCAAGCGTGGACTCTCCGAGGAGGTCGTCCGCGACATCTCGGACAAGAAGGCCGAGCCGGCCTGGATGCTGGAGCAGCGGCTCAAGGCGCTGCGGCTGTTCGACAAGAAGCCGATGCCGCACTGGGGCGCCGACCTGTCGGAGATCGACTTCGACAACATCAAGTACTTCGTGAAGTCCACCGAGAAGCAGGCCACCACCTGGGACGACCTGCCCGAGGACATCAAGAACACCTACGACCGGCTGGGCATCCCGGAGGCCGAGAAGCAGCGCCTGGTGGCCGGCGTCGCCGCGCAGTACGAGTCCGAGGTCGTCTACCACCAGATCCGCGAGGACCTGGAGGAGCAGGGCGTCCTGTTCCTCGACACCGACACCGCCCTGCGGGAGCACGGCGACCTGTTCCGGGAGTACTTCGGCTCGGTCATCCCGGCCGGCGACAACAAGTTCTCCGCGCTCAACACCGCGGTCTGGTCCGGTGGCTCGTTCATCTACGTGCCGAAGGGTGTCCACGTCGACATCCCGCTCCAGGCATACTTCCGGATCAACACCGAGAACATGGGTCAGTTCGAGCGGACCCTGATCATCGCCGACGAGGGCTCCTCGGTGCACTACGTCGAGGGCTGCACGGCGCCGATCTACAAGACCGACAGCCTGCACAGCGCCGTCGTCGAGATCGTGGTCAAGAAGAACGCCAAGGTGCGGTACACCACCATCCAGAACTGGTCCAACAACGTCTACAACCTGGTCACCAAGCGCGCGACCTGCGACGAGGGCGCGACCATGGAGTGGATCGACGGCAACATCGGCTCCAAGGTGACGATGAAGTACCCCGCCGTCTTCCTGCTCGGCGAGCACGCCAAGGGCGAGACGCTCTCGGTCGCCTTCGCGGGTGAGGGCCAGCACCAGGACGCCGGCTCCAAGATGGTGCACGCCGCACCGCACACCTCCTCGACCATCGTCAGCAAGTCGGTGGCCCGCGGTGGTGGGCGCTCGTCCTACCGCGGGCTGGTGCAGATCAACGAGGGCTCGCACCACAGCAAGTCCTCGGTGGTGTGCGACGCCCTGCTCGTCGACCAGATCTCCCGGTCGGACACCTACCCCTACGTCGACGTCCGCGAGGACGACGTCCAGATGGGGCACGAGGCGACGGTCTCCAAGGTGTCCGAGGACCAGATGTTCTACCTCATGTCCCGAGGCATGTCCGAGACCGAGGCGATGGCCATGATCGTGCGCGGCTTCGTGGAGCCGATCGCCCGCGAGCTGCCCATGGAGTACGCCCTCGAGCTGAACCGCCTCATCGAGCTGCAGATGGAAGGAGCCGTCGGCTGATGTCGCTGCTCATCGGTGACGACACCGAGAAGACCCATACCGACCCCCAGGCCCAGATCGGCGGGGACCACCGCATACCGGACCAGTCCCGTGCGGCCCGCACCCGGTCCTTCGACGTGGACGCCCACCCGGTCCCCACGGGGCGCGAGGAGGAGTGGCGGTTCACCCCGATCGACCGCCTCGGCAACGTCTTCAGCGACGCGGCCACGGACGACCGGGCCGGTGACGCCGCGGCCGAGTTCGACGTACAGGCCGGGGACGCCGTGCAGGTGTCCACGCTGGCGCACGGCCAGGCCCCGCGGGGCACCGTGCTGGTCCCCGAGGACCGTGGAGCGGTCGTCGCGTCGGCCAACACCGCCGACGCGCTGCACCTGCGGATCGCGCCCGAGGCCGAGCTGTCCGAGCCGGCGCGGGTCAACGTCACCGGACAGGGTGCGGGGCGACGCAGCAACGCGCACTACGTCGTCGAGGCCGGCGCGCACAGCAAGGCGCTGCTGATCCTGGACCACACCGGCGCCGCCGACCACACCGGCAACCTGGAGGTCGTCGTCGGTGACGGTGCCGACCTCACGGTGGTGTCGCTGCAGCGCTGGGACGACGAGGCCCTCCACCTGGCGCAGCACGAGGCGCTGGTCGGCCGGGACGCGACCTACAAGCACATCGCGGTCTCCATCGGCGGCAGCATCGTGCGGATGAACTCCAACGTCCGGTATGCCGGTCCGGGAGGCGACGCGACGCTGCTGGGCGTCTACTTCTCCGACGCCGGGCAGCACCTCGAGCACCGCTCCTTCGTCGACCACAACGCTCCCCGGTGCACCTCGCTGGTCACCTACAAGGGTGCGCTGCAGGGCGACACGGCGCGCACCGTCTGGGTCGGCGACGTGCTCATCCGGGCCGAGGCAGAGGGCATCGACACCTACGAGCTCAACCGCAACCTGGTGCTGACCGACGGGGCCCGGGCCGACTCCGTGCCCAACCTCGAGATCGAGACCGGTGACATCGAGGGTGCTGGCCACGCGAGCTCCACCGGCCGCTTCGACGACGAGCAGCTCTTCTACCTCATGTCCCGCGGGATCAGCGAGGAGCAGGCCCGCCGGCTCGTGGTCCGTGGCTTCTTCGCCGACATCATCGCCAAGATCGGCGTCCCGGAGGTCGTGGACACCCTCATGGAGGCGATCGAGGAGGAGCTGTCGCTCACGATGGGGAGCCAGCCCGGAGCATGAGTGAGCCGATCCGTGTCTGCGCCGTCGACGAGCTCCCCACCACGGTGGGGGCCGTCGTGGCCGACCTCGACGGGCGCCGCGTCGCCATCGCGCGCGACTCCGAGGGCAGCCTGCACGCGTTCGACGACACCTGCAGCCATGCCAACGTCAGCCTCGCCGAGGGTGAGGTCGAGGGCCAGCTCATCGAGTGCTGGCTGCACGGCTCGCAGTTCGACATGACGACGGGGGAGCCGGTGCAGCTGCCGGCCACCGTGCCGATCGCCGTGCACACCCTCACCGTGGACGAGGACGGCAGCGTCCTCGTCACCCTCAACGACACCACGCGCGTCTGAGCGCGACCTACCTTCGACAAGGAGAAGCATGACCACCCTGGAGATCAAGAACCTGCAGGTCAGCGTCGAGACCGAGGACTCCGCCAAGGAGATCCTGCGCGGCGTCGACCTGACCATCAACTCCGGCGAGACGCACGCCATCATGGGCCCGAACGGCTCCGGCAAGTCGACCCTGGCCTACGCCATCGCCGGTCACCCGAAGTACACCGTCACCGGTGGTGAGGTGCTGCTGGACGGCGAGAACGTCCTGGACATGGGCGTCGACGAGCGTGCCCAGGCGGGGCTCTTCCTCGCGATGCAGTACCCCGTCGAGGTGCCCGGCGTGACCGTGTCCAACTTCCTGCGGACCGCCAAGACGGCGGTCGACGGAGAGGCCCCGAAGCTGCGGCACTGGGTCAAGGACGTCAAGGTCGCGATGGAGGCGCTGCGGATCGACCCGACCTTCGCCGAGCGCAACGTCAACGAGGGCTTCTCCGGCGGTGAGAAGAAGCGCCACGAGATCCTCCAGATGGAGCTGATCGAGCCCAAGATCGCCATCCTGGACGAGACCGACTCCGGCCTGGACGTGGACGCGCTCAAGGTCGTCTCCGAGGGCGTCAACCGGGTCAAGGACAACACCGGGCTCGGCGTCATGCTCATCACCCACTACACCCGGATCCTGCGCTACATCACCCCCGACTACGTCCACGTCTTCGTGAACGGCCGGGTGGCGGAGTCCGGCGGTCGCGACCTCGCGGACCAGCTCGAGGAGGAGGGCTACGACCGCTTCCTCACCGCTGCGGGCGCCTGAGTCCCCACGACACGAGGCGAGGCGAGGCGATGACGACGGGACGGCCGGACGCGGCTCCCCTGAGCGAGCTGGAGGTGGCCCGGATCCGGGCCGACTTCCCGCTGCTCGGACGGAGCGTGCGCGGCGGCCGACCGCTCGTCTACCTCGACAGCGGGGCCACCTCGCAGAAGCCGAGGGTGGTGCTGGACGCCGAGCGTGAGTTCTACGAGCGGCACAACGCGGCGGTCCACCGGGGCGCGCACCAGCTCGCCGAGGAGGCCACGGACGCCTTCGAGGCGGCCCGGGCCACGGTGGCCGGCTTCCTGGGCACCGACCCGGGGCAGGTGGTCTTCACCAAGAACGGCACCGAAGGTCTGAACCTGCTGGCCTATGCCTTCTCCAACGCGGCCGCGCCGGGCGCGCTCGACGGCGCCGACCCGGACTGGGCGCGGCGGCTGCACGTCGGCCCCGGCGACGAGGTCGTCGTCACCGAGATGGAGCACCACGCCAACCTCGTGCCGTGGCAGGAGCTGTGCCGCCGCACGGGCGCCACGCTGAGGTGGGTCGGTGTCACCGACGACGGTGAGCTGGACGACCGAGCAGCGCGTCTCTCCGAGGTCATCACCGAGCGCACCAAGGTGGTCGCGCTGACCCACGTCTCCAACGTGCTCGGCACGCTGAACGACCTCCGACCGGACTCCACGGTCGTCGCGGCCGCCCGCGCCGTCGGGGCGCTGGTCGTGGTGGACGCGTGCCAGTCCGCGCCGCACCTCGACATCACCGCGCTCACCGCCACGGACTCCGGGGTCGACGCACTCGTCTTCACCGGCCACAAGACCCTCGGCCCCAGCGGGGTGGGTGTGCTCTGGGCCCGACGCGGTCTGCTGGAGGCGATGCCGCCCTTCCTCACCGGGGGCTCGATGATCGAGATCGTCCGGATGGAGGGCTCCACCTGGGCGCCGCCGCCGGCGAAGTTCGAGGCGGGCGTGCCCATGGCTGCGCAGGCGGTCGGTCTCGCCGCGGGGCTGGACTACCTCACCGAGGTGGGTCTGGACCGGGTGCACGCCCACGACCAGCAGCTCATGGGGCATACCCTCGACCTGCTCGCCGACCGCCCCTGGGTGCGCGTGCTCGGCCCCGAGCCGACCCACCGGCGCGTCGGCGCCGTCGCCTTCGTCGTCGACGGGGTGCACCCGCACGACGTGGGGCAGGTGCTCGACGACTCCGGTGTCGCGGTGCGCACCGGGCACCACTGCGCCTGGCCGTTGCACCGTCGGCTGCGCCTCCCCGCGTCGACGCGCGCCAGCTTCGGTGTCTACACCACGCTGGAGGAGGTCGACGCCTTCGCCGAGGCGCTCGACCGCGTGCCGCAGATCTTCGGGATGGCCGGCTGATGGATCTCTACGGCGAGCTCATCCTCGACCACGCGAAGCGGCCGCAGCACGCCGGGCTGCGCGAGCCCTTCGACGTGGAGGTGAACCACGTCAACCCCACCTGCGGTGACGAGATCAGCCTGCGGGTGCACCTGGACACGGTCGACGGTGGTGCGCAGGACGGGGCCCTGGTGCTGCGGGACGTGTCCTACGACGCCCTGGGCTGTTCCATCTCGGTGGCCGCCGCCTCGGTGATGGCCGAGGAGACCCTCGGCCACCCGGTCGCCGAGACCCTGACCACCTACCGGCACCTCCACGCCATGCTGACCAGCAAGGGGCAGGACCCCGGCGACCCGGAGCAGATCGGTGACGCCGTCGCCTTCGCCGGGGTCGCGAAGTACCCCGCGCGCGTCAAGTGCGCGCTGCTGCCCTGGACCGCCTACCTCGACGCCCTCGCCCGAGCCGGCGCGGACATCTCCGCCGCCAGCGAGCACGGCGACCGGGTCGACCCCTGAGAAGTTCCACCGCCTATCCTGGAGGGATCATGACGACCACCACACCGCCCAACGTCGCCGATGTCGAAGAGGCCCTGCGCGACGTCGTGGACCCCGAGCTCGGCATCAACGTCGTCGACCTCGGCCTGGTCTACGGCGTCACCGTCGACGCCGCCAACCACGCGGTCATCGACATGACGCTCACCTCGGCCGCCTGCCCGCTCACCGACGTGATCGAGGACCAGGTCGCCCAGAGCCTGGAGGGTCTGGTGGCCAGCCACCGGATCAACTGGGTCTGGATGCCGCCGTGGGGACCGGACAAGATCACCGAGGACGGTCGCGAGCAGCTGCGCGCGCTGGGGTTCAACGTCTGAGATGAGCCGCACCCGCCGGGTCGAGGTCGCTCCCGAGCGGCTCCCCGGATGGGTGGAGCGGTTCGCCGCGTCCCACGGCGAGGTGTCGCGGTCGCTCGACCCCGGCACCGACCCGGCGTCCTGGCAGGTCGAGGCCGCCGACGGTTCCTGGGCCCGGTTGACCGGCTGGCGGGACGCCGTGCGGTCGGGGCCGGACGACCCGGGATGGCCGCCCGCCTCCTGGCTCCGTCCGCCCCCGCTGCTGGTGGTGCTGGTGCGCCGGGGCGGGTATGCCGTCGCCGTGGCCGCACCCGACGGCACGCTGGTCGCCCACAAGGTGGGCACCCGGCACGTGCAGTCCCGGACCGCCGCCGGGGGGTGGAGCCAGCAGCGGTACGCCCGGCGCCGGGGCAACCAGGCCGACGCTCTCGTGCAGGCCGTCACCGGGCATACCGTGCGGCTGCTGCTCGTGCCGGAGGCCGATGACCTCCGTCGTGACCTCGGCGGCGTGGTGCTCGGGGGAGACAAGGCTCTCGCCGCCGAGGTGCTGGCCGGGGTGCGCCAGGACGCCGCGCTGCCGCAGGACCTCCGGACGGAGCTGTCCGGGCTGCCCCGGCGCGAGCTGTGGGACCTGCCCGACCCGCGCCGAGCGGTGCTCGAGGACGCCGTCCGGCGGGGTCGCGCGGTGCAGGTCGAGGTGCACAACGCCTGACCTGCCGACCGAGCGTCGCTTGTGGTCGTCCCTGGGGCCACCGAGCGTCGCTTGTGGTTGTCCCTGGTGCCACCGAGCGTCGCTTGTGGTTGTCCCTGGTGCCACCGAGCGTCGCCTGTGGCGAGATGAGCAACCACAGGCGACGCCCGGTCGGTCTGAGGGCAACCACAGGCGACGCCCGGTGGGTCTGAGAGCAACCACGGGCGACGCCCGGTGGGATGGGGTCAGGCGGGGGAGGCGGCCTGCTCGCGGTCGGCAGCG
This sequence comes from Serinicoccus kebangsaanensis, assembly GCF_008919445.1. Lineage (GTDB taxonomy): Bacteria > Actinomycetota > Actinomycetes > Actinomycetales > Dermatophilaceae > Ornithinicoccus > Ornithinicoccus kebangsaanensis. The sequence goes on from NZ_VSLG01000001.1 coordinate 128,681, forward strand.
TCGTTGGCCCAGGGCAGACCGCGGCGGTCGCCGTCGTAGGCCGCCTGGTCCAGGATGCCCTCACGCTTGGCGACGATGGTCGGGATGAGCGCCTGGCCGGTGACGTTCGTCGCCGTCCGCCCCATGTCCAGGATCGGGTCGACGGCCAGCAGCAGGCCGACGCCCTCCAGCGGCAGCCCCAGGGTGGACAGGGTCAGGGTGAGCATGACCGTGGCCCCGGTGACGCCGGCCGTGGCGGCCGACCCGAGCACCGACACCATCGCGATGAGCAGGTAGTCGGTGACCCCCAGCTGCACGCCGAAGAACTGCGCCACGAAGATCGCGGCCACCGCCGGGTAGACCGCGGCGCACCCGTCCATCTTCGTGGTCGCACCGAGCGGCACCGCGAAGGAGGAGTATGCCCGGGGCACACCCAGGTTGCGCTCGGTCACGGCCTGGGTGACAGGGAGGGTGCCGATCGAGGAGCGGGAGACGAAGGCCAGCTGCATCGCGGGCCAGGCACCGGTGAAGAACTGCTTGATCGACAGGCCGTGGAGCCGCAGCAGGACGGGGTAGAGCACCCCGACCACGAGCAGCAGACCCACGTAGATCGCGAGGGTGAACCGGCCGAGCGAGCCGATCGTCTCCCAGCCGTAGGACACGATCGCGTTGCCCAGCAGACCGACGGTGGCGACCGGCGCCAGCAGGATGACCCACCAGAGCACCTTCTGGACGACCGCCAGGGCGGACCGGGTGAAGGACAGGAACGGGTCGGCGTCCTTGCCCACCTTGACCACCGCGACCCCGACCGCGATGGCCAGGATGAGGATCTGCAGCACGTTGAAGCTCAGGCTCACGCCGTCGTCGCCGTCCCGCGCGTAGATGCCGAGGGCGTTGGCCGGGATGAGGCCGGTGAGGAAGTCGAGCCACCCGCCGGTGCTCGAGGGCTCCGCCGCGTCCGCCGACGTCACGCCCGCCCCCTGGGCAGGGTCGACGATCCACCCGACGACCATGCCGATGGAGACCGAGACCAGGGCCGTGATCGCGAACCACAGCAGGGTCTGCCAGGCCAGACGTGCCGCGTTGGTCACGTCCCGCAGGTTGGCGATGGAGGAGACGATCGCGAGGAACACCAGTGGCGGCACGATGGTGCGCAGCAGCGTGACGAAGGAGGACCCGACGATCGAGAGGGTCTCGGACAACCACGTCGGGTTGTCCGCGCTGGCGCCGGTCGACCGGGCGACGAGGCCGAGCACGACACCCAGCACCAGGCCGACGAGGACCTGGGTGCCGAAGGACACGCGGCGAATTCGGGACAGCACGAGGAAGCCTTCCGTTGCAGGGATGGGGACGCCCGTCGCGGCGTCGCGGCGGAGACGGTGTCGGCATACCTGTGCCTGGGCACCGTGGGTCCCAACGAGAGGTTATGTCTGGACTATTCCTGGGCCGGGGTTGTGACTCCGCTCACCCCTGGTAGTCGTCGACGCTCCCGGCGTTGAAGGTGTCGCACCGGTTGGCGTCGCCGGACTCGTAGCCGCGCATGAACCAGCCCATCCGCTGCTCCGAGCTGCCGTGGCTCCAGGTATGCGGGGTGACCTGTCCCTGCATCTGTTCCTGGATCGAGTCGTCGCCGACCGCGGAGGCGGCCGAGAGCGCGGACTCGATGTCGGCCCGGCTCAGCTCCTCGAGCAGCAGCTGCCCCTGGTCGTCCTGGGTCCGCGTGGCGTTGCCGGCCCAGGCGCCGGCGAAGCAGTCCGCCTGGAGCTCGACCCGGACGGCGCCGGACTCGGGCCCGCGCGGGTCCTGCTGGGAGTACTGCAGCGCGCCGGTGTAGTTCTGGACGTGGTGACCGTACTCGTGGGCGAGGACGTACATCTGGCTGAAGTTGCCCCCGTCGGCGCCGAGCTGGCCCTCCAGCTGGTTGAAGAAGGTGGTGTCGAGGTAGATCCGCCGGTCCAGCGGGCAGTAGAACGGCCCCACCGCGCTGGTGGCCCCACCGCACTGGGTCTGCACCGACCCGGAGAAGAGGATGGCGCTGGTCGGCTCGGCGTCCGGCAAGACCGCCGTCCAGTAGTCCTCCAGCGACACCATCGTCGCCTTCATCCGGCAGTCCACGGAGGCGTTGGCGTCGGCCCCGGTCTGGCACTCGGCGAGATCGACGTTCTCGGCCTGCGGTGCCTGCTGCTGCTCGCCGCTGCCGAGCACCTGGCCGGGGTCGCCCCCGAGCAGCATCACCACCAGGGCCAGCAGGAGCGCCCCCAGGCCGCCTCCCACGGCCACCCCACCACCGCCACGGCCACCGCGGCTGGCGCGACCGCTACCGATGTTGGCGTTCTCCCTGAAGGTCATCGGTGCTGCCTCTCGGTGGCGGTGCGCGCCGGTCGGGCGACCGACGCCTAGCGCGTAGACTAGCCATGCGACCGCCGAGACGCAGCCGATGCGCCTGCGCGAGCCGCACACCCGCCCCCGCAGCAGTCCGTGCGCTGCTGCCTGCCAGCCCGAGAGGAGAGCCCCGCGTGATCACCGCCGCCGGTGTCGAGATCCGGGTCGGATCCCGGCTCCTGATGGAGGACGTGACCTTCCGGGTCGCTCCCGGCGACCGCGTGGGCCTGGTCGGTCGCAACGGCGCCGGCAAGACGACGCTCACCCGGATGCTCTCCGGCGAGGGTCAGCCGGCGGCGGGCAGCATCGCCAGCACCGGCACCATCGGCTACCTGCCGCAGGACCCCCGCACCGGCGACCTGGAGGACCTGGGGCGCGACCGGATCCTGTCGGCGCGCGGGCTGGACGAGGTGATCCGCGGGCTGCGGGCCGCCGAGGAGACCATGTCCACCGCCGACGGCGAGGCCCGGGACAGGGCGATGGGTCGCTATGCCCGGCTCGAGGCCGAGTTCACCTCGCGGGGCGGCTACGCCGCGGAGTCCGAGGCCGCGTCCATCGCGAGCAGCCTGGGCCTGCCCGAACGGGTCCTCGGCCAACCGCTGCACACGCTCTCCGGCGGGCAACGACGCCGGATCGAGCTGGCGCGCATCCTCTTCTCCGGCGCCGACACGCTGCTGCTGGACGAGCCCACCAACCACCTGGACGCCGACTCGGTGGTCTGGCTGCGGGAGCACCTCAAGGCGCACACGGGCGGGTTGATGGTCATCTCGCACGACGTGGAGCTCATCGAGACCGTGGTCAACAAGGTCTTCTACCTCGACGCCAACCGCCAGGTGATGGACGTCTACAACATGGGGTGGAAGACTTACCTGGCGCAGCGCGAGGCGGACGAGCGCCGCCGCCACCGGGAGCGTGCCAACACCGAGAAGAAGGCCGCCGCGCTGCTCGCCCAGGCGGACAAGATGCGGGCCAAGGCGACCAAGGCCGTCGCCGCGCAGAACATGGCCCGGCGCGCGGAGCGGATGATGGCGGGGCTGGAGGGGGAGCGGCAGGCGGACCGCGTGGCCCGGCTCCGGTTCCCCCAGCCGGCCGCCTGCGGCCGCACCCCGCTCACCGCCAACGGGCTGTCCCGCTCCTACGGCAGCCTGGAGATCTTCACCGACGTCGATCTGGCCGTCGACCGCGGCTCCAAGGTGGTCGTCCTCGGGCTGAACGGTGCCGGGAAGACGACGCTGCTGCGCCTGCTGGCCGGCATCGACGACCCGGACACCGGCACCGTCGACCCCGGCCACGGTCTCAAGCTCGGCTACTACGCCCAGGAGCACGAGACGCTGGACGTGCACCGCAGCGTCCTGGAGAACATGAAGTCCGCCGCCCCGGACCTGGACGAGACCGAGACGCGCAAGGTGCTCGGCTCCTTCCTCTTCTCCGGTGACGACGTGGACAAGCCGGCGGGCGTCCTCTCCGGCGGGGAGAAGACCCGGCTGGCGCTGGCCATCCTGGTCGTGTCCGCTGCCAACGTGCTGCTGCTGGACGAGCCCACCAACAACCTCGACCCCGCCTCCCGGGAAGAGGTGCTCTCCGCGCTGCGTTCCTACGAGGGCGCCGTCGTCCTGGTGAGCCACGACGAGGGCGCGGTGCAGGCCCTCGAACCCGAGCGGGTCCTGCTGCTCCCGGACGGGGTGGAGGACCTCTGGGGGCGCGACTACGAAGATCTCATCGCCCTGGCCTGAGGGGCGGGCAGGAGAGCACCAGGATGACCGTCGGACTGCGCGGAGGCACCTTCCGCAGCTTCGCCAAGGACCCCGACGTGCGTCGGCACCGGGTGGGTCGGGAGACGGCGCGTCGCGTCGTCTCCTACGGGCACCCCTTCCGGGGCCGGATCGTGGTCTACCTGCTGCTCACCGTGGTGGCGGGTGCGCTGGTCACCGCGGTGCCGCTGCTGCTCGGCCGGATCATCGACGACGGGGTGGAGGTCGGTGACCGCTCGCTCGTGGTCCGGCTCTCGCTGCTCGTGGCCGGGCTGGCGGTGCTCGAGGCGGTGGTCACCGTCGTCATCCGGTGGTTCGGCTCCCGGATCGGGGAGGGGCTGATCTACAACCTGCGTCGTGAGGTCTTCACCCACGTCCTGCGCCAACCGATCGCCTTCTTCACCAGGGCGCAGACCGGGGCGCTCGTGTCCCGTCTCAACAACGACGTCATCGGTGCCCAGACCGCCTTCACCTCGATCCTGTCCGGCTTCGTGAGCAGCCTGGTGCAGCTGGTGCTGATCCTCGTGGCGCTGCTGTCCATGAACTGGCAGATCACCGTGCTGGCGCTGCTGCTGGTGCCGGTCTTCCTGGTGCCGGCCCGCTTCATGGGGACGCGGCTGTCCCTCCTCACCCGGCGGCAGATGGCGCTGAACGCGGACATGCAGGCGCGGATGACCGAGCGCTTCAACGTCGGCGGAGCCCTGCTGGTGCGCCTCTTCGGACGGCCCGCGACCGAGGACGAGGAGTATGCCGAGCGCGCCGCAGGCGTGCGCGACGCCGGCGCCTCGATCGCGGTGAACCGGGTCTTCTTCACGGCCGCGCTCGGGCTGGTGGCGGCACTGGCCACCGCGCTGGTCTACGGCATGGGCGGCGTCATGGTGGTGGCCGGCAGCCTGACGACCGGCACCCTGGTCGCCATGTCGACGCTGCTCACCCGCTTGTACGGCCCGCTCACCGCGCTGTCCAACGTCCGGGTGGACATCATGACCGCCCTGGTGAGCTTCGAGCGGATCTTCGAGGTCCTCGACCTGCGTCCGCTGGTGCGTGAGGCGCCCGACGCGGTGGACATCCCCTCCGGCCCGGTCGGCATCGAGCTGTCGGGGGTGAGCTTCGCCTACCCGGAGGCGGACGAGGTGTCCATCGCCTCCCTGGAGCAGCGGCCGGAGGCGGTCGCCAGCGACGGCCACGCCGTCCTCCGGGACGTGGACGTGCAGGTCTCGCCCGGGTCGATGGTCGCGCTGGTCGGGCCCTCGGGTGCCGGCAAGACGACGCTGACCGCCCTGGTGACCCGGCTCTACGACCCCAGCGCCGGACGGGTGCGGATCGGCGGCGTCGACCTGCGGGAGGCGTCGTTCGCCTCGCTGCGGGACACCGTGGGCGTCGTCACCCAGGAGGCGCACATGTTCAACGACACGGTGCGCGCCAACCTGCTGTATGCCCGGCCCGAGGCCTCCGAGAAGCAGATCTGGGCCGCGCTCGAGGGCGCTCGCATCGCGGACCTGGTGCGTCGCCTGCCGGACGGGCTGGACACCGTCGTCGGCGACCGGGGGCACCGGCTCTCGGGTGGCGAGAAGCAGCGGCTGGCGATCGCCCGGGTGCTGCTGAAGTCACCGTCGGTCGTGGTGCTGGACGAGGCGACGGCACACCTGGACAGCGAGTCCGAGGCGGCGGTCCAGCGTGCGCTCGACGAGGCGCTGCACGGCCGCACCTCGGTGGTCGTGGCGCACCGGCTCTCCACGGTCCGCGACGCCGATCTGATCGTCGTGCTGGAGGAGGGCCGGGTGCGGCAGTACGGCACGCATGAGGACCTGCTCGCCGAGGGTGGGCTGTATGCCGCGCTGCACCGGACCCAGTTCCGTCGCTGACGGCAGCGCTCAGGCGTCCTCCTCGTCCCAGATCCGCACCTTCCGAGGCTCGCTGCCGGTCGTCCGGCGGGCCTGGACCAGCCCCTCGTCGCGCGCCTCACGACGGGCCATGACGACCACGAGGATCACCCCGACGGGCACCGTCAGCCACCACTGCAGGGCATACGGCAGGTGCGCGCCGAGGCCGGTGTCGGGCTCTGCACGGGGCTCCGGGCGCTCCTGTGCGGCGGGGTCCTCCGTGTCGAGGACGAGGTAGGCACCGCGCACCTGCAGGCCCGTGGCCCGGGCCAGCCCGTCCAGGTCCACCGACGGCAGCTGTCCCTCGACGGGGTCCAGGCCCAGGTCGGCCTCGGAGGGCAGCAGCCAGCCGGTGACGGTCACCTCACCCCCGGGTGCCGGCGGCACCTCCGGCAGCTGGGCGGCGGTCGGTGCGTTGGGCACCCAGCCCCGGTCGACGGCCAGGGTGGTGCCGTCGTCCAGGGAGAGCGGCACCAGGACCTCGTAGCCGTAGACGCCCTGGTGCGGGCGGTTGCGCACGAGGTGCTGGTCCTCGGTGAGATAGGTGCCCGTCGCACGCACCCGGGTCCAGCGCTGCGGCTCGGTCAGGTCCGAGCCGACGGGCAGCGCGTCGTCCAGCGGCACCGGGGCGCTGTCGTAGTTGGCCTCGACGACCGCGCGTCGTTCGACCTTCGACTCGTGCCGCTGCCACTGCCAGGTCCCGAGGCCGGCGGTGATCACGCCGAAGAGCAGCGCCAGTGCCAGGTAGCCCACCCACCGCGGGCGTCGCAGGACCTGCCACACCTCAGCCGTCCGCCTCGGTCAGCTCGTCGACCGGCAGGACCTCGATGAGGAAGCCACGGAGCTGGACGAAGTCCCGCAGGTGGTCCCGGTGCTCGCCGCAGGCGAGCCACACCTTGCGCCGTTGCGCGGAGTGCAGCGCGGGGTTGCGCCAGACCACCGCGTGCGCGGCCTGCCTCCGGCACGCCTTCGCGCTGCAGACCAGGTCCCCGGGTCCGCCCCCGGTCACGGTTCGGGATCGGTGCGGGTATGCCTGCTGCTCAGCACCGTGCCGGACACCACGTGGTCCTCGCCGCCCGACGTCCGCTCGCCCCCGGACGACCCGGCGCCGAGTCCTCGGGTGGGGGAGCGGGGGGCCGACGAGGTGCCCTGCCGCTGGTCGACCGCGTTGGCCACCATCACGGCGAAGGCCGGGATGAGGGTGGCGAAGGCGACCGCGACCCAGGCGATGGCATACCGCTGCGTGGTGAACGCCCAGACGGCCACCGGGAACGAGGCGGTCCGGATGCCCATGGCGAGGAGGTACTGCCACATCCGCCGCCGGCGGTCCTCCTCCACCGAGCGCCGGACGGCGGTCGCCGTCTGGGCGGGCCGCCGCCCCTTGCCGGTCGACGTTGCGGTGGTGGGCACCGTTCCACGATACGACTACGGTGGCCTCGTGACGAATCCCAGCGACACCACCCCGTCCGCAGTCCTGGTCACCGGCGGCAACCGCGGCATCGGCCTGGCCATCGCCCGCGCCTTCGCCGCGGCCGGCGACGACGTCGTCATCACCCATCGCAGCGGTGAGCCCCCCGAGGGTCTGAGCGCGGTGCGGTGCGACGTGACCGACTCGGCCAGCGTCGACGCGGCCTTCACCGAGGCGGAGGAGCTCCTCGGGCGCCCCGTGGACGTGCTGGTGGCCAATGCCGGCATCACCAAGGACACACTGCTCATGCGGATGAGCGACGAGGAGTTCGACGCCGTCGTCGACACCAACCTCACCGGGGCCTTCCGGTGCGCCCGCCGCGCGTCCAAGGGCATGATCCGGGCCCGGGCGGGCCGCATCATCCTCATCTCCTCGGTGGTGGGCCTCTACGGCTCGCCGGGCCAGACCAACTACGCCGCGTCCAAGGCGGCGCTGGTCGGGCTCGCCCGGTCCATCACGCGCGAGCTGGGCGGTCGCGGCATCACCGCCAACGTCGTCGCACCGGGCTTCATCGAGACCGAGATGACCGAGCAGCTCCCCGAGGACCGGCGCAGCAGCTACCTCGCCGGCATCCCCGCCGGCCGCTTCGCCCGGCCGGAGGAGGTCGCGGGGGTCGTGCGCTTCCTCGCCGGTCCCGACGCGGCCTACATCTCCGGCGCGGTCATCCCCGTGGACGGCGGTCTCGGGATGGGGCACTGAGCGACACCTGTGCGGCGCCTGACCGGCCAGGATCGTGGGACGCACTAGAGTTCGGTCCATGCTCCTCGAGGGAAAGAAGCTTCTGATCACGGGTGTCCTCATGGACACCTCCATCGCCTTCCACGTGGCCCGGCTGGCCCAGGAGCAGGGTGCCGAGGTGGTGCTGACGTCCTTCGGGCGCACCATGCGGATCACCCAGGCGATCGCCCGGCGGCTGCCCGCCCCGGCACCGGTGATCGAGCTGGACGTCCAGGACGACGAGCACCTGGACACCCTCGCCGACCGGGTCGGCGAGCACGTGGACCACCTCGACGGGGTGCTGCACTCGATCGGTTTCGCACCGCAGGGGGCCTTCGACTTCCTCGGCGCCTCGTGGGAGGACGTCGCGACCGCGATGCAGGTCAGCGCCTACTCGCTGAAGTCGCTCGCGGTGGCGGCGCTGCCGCGGATGAGCGCGGGCGGGGCGGTCGTGGGGCTGACCTTCGACGCGCAGTACGCCTGGCCCGTCTACGACTGGATGGGGGTGTCCAAGGCGGCGTTCGAGGCGACCAGCCGCTACCTCGCCCGGGACCTGGGGCCGAAGGGGATCCGCTCCAACCTGGTCTCGGCCGGGCCGATCTCGACCACGGCCGCCAAGTCGATCCCGGAGTTCGACCAGTTCGCCCGCTGGAGCGAGCACTCGCCGCTCGGCTGGGACGTCAAGGACCCGGTCCCCGCGGCCCAGGCGTGCGTGGCGCTGCTCTCGGACTGGTTCCCGGCGACGACGGGGGAGATCGTGCACGTCGACGGTGGCTTCCACGCCACCGGCTTCTGAGGCGCACCCGGCATACCCCGAATTCGACCTCTGGTTCCGTCGCCATGGCGAGAGAACCAGAGGTCGAAAAGGAGAGGTCGAGGACCGGCGCTACTCCTCGATGACGGTGCCCTTGCCGACGACGACGATCCCCGAGTCGGTCACGGTGAAGCCGCGTGCCCGGTCGTGGTCGTGGTCCACCCCGATGTGCACCCCCGCGGGCACGTGCACGTCCTTGTCGATGATCGCCCGGTGGATCTGGCAGGACCGCCCGATCTCCACCCGGTCCATCAGCACCGACCCGGTGACGTGGCTGAAGCTGTGCGCCATCACCCGGGGGGAGAGCACCGAGTCGGTGACCGTGGCCCCCGAGATGACGCTGCCGGGCGACACGGCCGAGTTCACCGCGTGACCGACCCGGTCGCCGGATCCGTGCACGAATTTGGCCGGAGGGTGCGGTCCGTAGTTGGTGAAGATCGGCCAGGCCTCGTTGTAGAGGTTGAAGACCGGGTGCACCGAGACCAGGTCCATGTGCGAGTCGTAGTAGGAGTCGATGGTGCCCACGTCGCGCCAGTAGCCGCGGTCCCGGTCCGTCGCCCCGGCGATCTCGTTGTCCTTGAAGTCGTAGACCCAGGCGTCCCCCTTGTCCACGAAGGCGGGCACGATGTCGCCGCCCATGTCGTGCTTGGAGCCCTCGTTCAGCGCGTCCATCCGCACCGCCGCCTCGAGCGCCTCGGTGGTGAAGACGTAGTTGCCCATCGACGCGAGCACCTCGTCCGGGGCGTCGGGCAGTCCCTGCGGGTCGGTCGGCTTCTCCAGGAACTCCCGGATCCGCCGCGGGTCGTCCGGCTGGACGTCGATGACGCCGAACTGGTCAGCGAGGCTGATCGGCTGACGGATCGCGGCGACCGTGCACGCCGCCCCGGTCTCGAGGTGCTGGTCCACCATCTGGGCGAAGTCCATCCGGTAGACGTGGTCCGCGCCCACCACGACCACGATGTCGGGGCGTTCGTCGTGGACGAGGTTCAGGCTCTGGTAGATCGCGTCGGCGGACCCGGCGAACCAGCTCTTGCCCAGCCGTTGCTGGGCCGGGACCGGGGCGACGTAGTTGCCCAGCAGGGTCGACATCCGCCAGGTCTTGGTGATGTGCGCGTCCAGGCTGTGCGACTTGTACTGCGTCAGCACCACGATCTTGAGATAGCCGGAGTTGACGATGTTGGACAGGGCGAAGTCGATGAGGCGGTAGATCCCGCCGAACGGCACGGCCGGCTTGGCCCGGTCTGCCGTGAGCGGCATGAGTCGCTTGCCCTCCCCACCGGCCAGAACGATCGCGAGAACCTTGATCCGTGTGCCTCGTTGCGCAGCCATGGGACCAACCTAGACGCAACGTCAACCTGTGGCGAGGGGGACGCTCCACGGACTACGTTGGAGGGGTGCGCATCGACATCCTGACCCGCGAGTACCCACCCAACATCTACGGCGGCGCCGGCGTGCACGTCGCGGAGCTCACCCGCGCCCTGCGTGCGCTCGACGGGGTCGAGGCGCAGGTCAGGGCCTTCGACGAGCCGGTGGACGAGCCCGGCACGACGGGGTATGCCGTGCCCGCGGACCTGGTGGACGCGAACGGTGCGCTGCGCACCCTCGGGGTCGACCTGCTCATGGCGCGGGACGTCGCGAGCGGGGGAGCGGACCTGGTGCACAGCCACACCTGGTACGCCAACATGGGCGGCCACCTCGGGGGGCTGCTCGCGGAGGTGCCGCACGTCGTCAGCGCGCACAGCCTGGAGCCGCTGCGGCCGTGGAAGGCCGAGCAGCTCGGCGGCGGGTACGGCGTGTCCTCGATGGCGGAGAAGGTCGCCTACGAGGGCGCCGCCGGCATCATCGCGGTCTCGGCCGGCATGCGCAGGGATATCCTCGCGGCATACCCGTCGGTGGACCCGGACAAGGTGCACGTCGTGCACAACGGGATCGACGCGGAGCTGTGGCAGCGCGACACCAGCACGGAGGCGGCGGACTTCGTCCGGTCCCAGGGCATCGACCCCCTGGCCCGGAGCGTGGTCTTCCTCGGCCGGATCACCCGGCAGAAGGGGCTGCCCTACCTGCTCAAGGCGCTGCGGGCGCTCGACGACGACGTGCAGGTGGTGCTCCTCGCGGGGGCGCCCGACACCGAGGAGATCAAGGCCGAGGTGATCGCGCTGGTGGACCAGCTGCGCACCGACCGGGGCGACGGTGCCGCGGCGGTCGTGTGGATCGACGAGATGCTGCCCCGCGAGAAGGTCATCGCCGTGCTGTCGCACGCCACGGTCTTCGTCTGCCCGTCGGTCTACGAGCCGCTGGGCATCGTGAACCTCGAGGCGATGGCCTGCGGGGCCGCGGTCGTCGCGACCGCGACCGGAGGCATCCCGGAGGTCGTCCTCGACGGGGAGACCGGCTGGCTGGTCCCGATCGAGCAGGTGCAGGACGGCACCGGCACCCCGGTCGACGAGGACGCCTTCGTCGACGATCTCGGGCGGGCGCTGGTCGAGGCCTGCGCGGACGCCGACGAGGCGGAGCGCCGGGGGGAGGCCGGGCGCGCACGGGCGGTCGAGCAGTTCGCCTGGACCACGGTCGCGGAGCGGACCGTGGAGGTCTACCGGGCGGTGCTCGAGGGGCGTGCCCCCGACCTGCCCGAGCTCGGCTGAGCCGTCGCGCTTCGGCTCGCGGACGGGCCGGCGCCGACCTACGGTCGCTGCATGAGCGAGATCCTCACCACCCACCCGTCCCGGGACACCTTCGACCTGCCACAGCTGCGGGCCGCCATCGACGCGGCGTCGCGCTGCGCCTCCACCTGTGCGACCTGCGCCGACGCGTGCCTGCACGGCGAGGACGCCGGGTCGATGTCACGCTGCATCGACCTGTGCAACCAGTGCGCGTCGATCTGCCGCGCCGCCGCCGACGTGATGTCGCGGCCGGGTCCCAACGGCGACAGCTGGGAGGAGGTGGTCCGCGCCTGCATCGCGGTCTGCCGCGAGTGCGCCGAGGAGTGCGGCGGGCACGACATGGACCACTGCCGGCTCTGCGCCGAGGCCTGCCGCGAGTGCGCCGACGCCTGCGCGGCGCTGCTGGAGGTCGCGAGCTGAGCCAGGCACGACCCGGGCAGGAGGGGCGTCACGAGTCCCTCGACGAGCGGATGGACCGCAACTTCCTCGACCTGCTGCAGGAGCTGAGGGTGGTGCAGACCGGCACGCAGATCCTGGCCGGCTTCCTGCTGACCCTCCCCTTCCAGGCCCGGTTCGAGGACCTGACCGCCTATCACCGGACGGTCTTCCTGGTGTGCATCAGTCTGGCCGTGCTCACCACGATCTTCCTGGTCGCCCCGGTCAGCTCGCACCGCATGCTCTTCCGGCGGCACCTCAAGGACCGGTTGGTCCAGGTCTCGCACGTCCTGGCCAGCACCGGGTTGGTGCTGCTCGGGCTCACCATGGCCGTCACCCTCTGCCTCATCTTCAGCGTGGTCGTCGGTGACCGTGCCGGGCTCGTGGCGGCCGCGGTGGTCGTGGTGGCTTTCGCCGCGACCGGGTGGGTGGTGCCGTCCGTCGTGCGGTCCGGGTCGCGAGGACCGCACGACTGACGGCGGGGTCGGGCTCGCTCAGATGGCCCGGTCGCGGAAGCCGTGCAGCGCGATCCCCTTGAGCAGCTTGTTGACCGCCGACCGGTTCGACTGCAGGTCGCCGCTGACGTTCAGCCGGTTCTTGAGCCTGGTCACCTCGCGCTGGGTGTTCGGGCCCCAGTCGCCGTCGATGGCGATGCCCGAGCCCAGGAAGTTGTTGCACACCGCCTGGACGAAGACGGTGTCGGCCCGGGAGCCGTGCAGCAGCCGCCGGTCGGGCAGGGCCGCGACGTCGGCGTGGAAGTGGTTGCGGTGGTCCGCGTTGTAGTTGCCGTCCAGGACGTAGCGGAAGTGCCGACGCAGCGTCGCCTCCACCGCGAAGTAGCGCCGGCGCCGGGTGCGGTTCCCGGACGCGTGGTCACCGTTGAACATGTTGGAGTTCCGGCCACCGGCCCACCGCACCATGCTCAGGTCCATCGCCGTCCCGGCGCCGTGCTGCCCCGACCTGTTGACGTAGAAGCCGGCGGAGCCGATGGAGCGCACCGCGCCGTGCCCGGCCTGGCCGGACCAGTTCGACAGGGTGGTCATCCACGCCTGGAGGCGGTCGTAGAAGCCCGGGGTGCAGCGCCAGGTGCGCAAGGGGGACGTCTGCGTCCCGTAGTAGACCTCGACCCCGTTGATCCTGGAGAAGGACATCAGGGCGAGCGCCTGGGCCTGTCGTCGGGTCGGGACGTGCTCGTCGGGCAGAGCCGCCCGGTGCTCGTCCGCCAGGGCGGCTCCCGTCGGCGTCAGCAGACCGGCCCCGGCCAGTCCGGCGGCGCCGAGGAGCGTGCGGCGGCTGGGTGCGTGCTGGTGGTGTCCCATGTCGTGGTCCCTCCCGGAGTGTGTCGATGGGCGCCACTCACGCTAGGGCGCGACCACGAGGGCCGGGCAAAGGCCGGGTTCGGATCTGGCAAAGGTTCGGTCTGGTGACCCGTCACCCAGGTCAGCGCCAGCCAGCGAGGTGGAGCACCGCGATGTTCGTGGCGTCGGCCAGCGACGACGCCGCCAGGGTGTGCAGCCGCCGCAGGGTATGCGCACGGGCGGTGGTGGTGGTGAGGTCCACCGACTCCAGGGCCGGGTCCAGCCCCACCTCGGTGAGGCGCAGGACCGTCGCCGCCAGGCTGATGACCCGTTCGGCACGGCCCGGCATACCGGGTGGGAGGCCCCACCGGTCCGCGTCCGCCACGGCACGCACCCGGGCCAGGCCCAGCTCGGCCGCCTGGCCGAAGGGCGCGCCACCGACGGCGACGAGGTCGTCGGTGTGGGCCGCGAGCTCGGTGCGCAGGGCGAGCTCGACCTGCCCGAGGTCCAACGCCTCGACCCGGTGGGTCGGGTAGGGCTGGGCGCCGTGCACCTCCCACCGCACCGACCACCCCTGGTCGCCGGCCGGACCGTAGCGCTCGAAGTCCGGCACCAGGGCGCCGCCCAGACCCGGGATGAAGAGGCACTCCTGCGCCGCAGCCGCCGCGGCCTGCAGCTCGGTCCCGGCTTGCGGCATACCGGACATGTCGCCGGGTCTCGGGAGCGCCACGAGCACGGCCCGCTCACCGAGGCTCTGCCACATGGCCAGCGGCTCGCTCAGACCCTCGACGTGGTCCAGGTCCGGCAGCGCCCGCGGGACCACCCCGGAGACGTCGATGCGCCCCGCGAAGGCGACCGTCGACCACAGCGCCACCCGGACGCTGGCCGGGAGCTCGTGGTCGGGCATGGGGGCGATGGTAGGCGCTCAGCGGGCGACTAGAGTGAGCGGCCATGAGCGACGTCCTCGAATTCGCCGACGTGGGTGTGCGTCGTGGCACGACCGACCTGCTCAGCGGGGTCGACTGGTCGGTCGAGGAGGGCGAGCGCTGGGTGGTGATCGGCCCCAACGGTGCCGGCAAGACCACCCTGCTGCAGCTCGCGGCCGGGCGGATGCACCCCACCACCGGGGTGGCCGGGGTGCTCGGCGAGGTGCTGGGAGCGGTCGACGTCTTCGAGCTCAGGCCCCGCATCGGCGTCTCCAGCGCCGCCGTGGCCGACCGGATCCCGGCGGAGGAGCGGGTGAGCGACGTCGTGGTCACGGCCGCCTACGGCGTGGTGGGCCGGTGGCGGGAGCAGTACGACGAGACCGACGACCACCGGGCGACCGAGCTGCTGGCGGCGCTGGGGGTGGCGCACCTCGCGACCCGCAGGTTCGGCACGCTGTCCGAGGGGGAGCGCAAGCGGGTGCAGATCGCGCGCGCGCTGATGACCGATCCCGAGCTGATGCTGCTCGACGAGCCCGCGGCGGGTCTCGACCTGCGCGGGCGCGAGGACCTGGTGGGGCGGCTCAGCATCCTCGCCCAGGACCTCGAGGCCCCGGCGCTGGTGCTGGTCACGCACCACGTGGAGGAGATCCCGCCCGGGTTCACCGACATCCTCATGCTCCGGGAGGGGCGGGTCGTCGCCGCCGGCCCGATCGAGGTGACCCTCACCGCGGAGAACCTGTCCGAGACCTTCGGCCTGCCCCTGGTCGTGGACCGGCACGGCGACCGCTGGTCGGCCCGCGCGGCGCAGCACCCCGCCACCCCGGCGCAGCGGTGAGCGTCCTCGAGGTCGTCGCGATCGTCCTGGCCGGACTGGCCGCCGGCACCATCAACACCATCGTCGGCTCGGGCACGCTCGTGACCTTCCCCACGCTGCTGCTGTTCGGCTACGCGCCGGTCTCGGCCAACGTGTCCAACTCGTTGGGCCTCGTGCCCGGCGGGCTCACCGGCACCTGGGGCTACCGGCAGGAGCTGCGGACGCTCGGCCCGATGCTGCGGCGTCTGGGCCCGGCCAGCCTGGCTGGGTCGGTCATCGGTGCGCTGCTGCTGCTCTGGCTGCCCCCGGCGGCGTTCGAGGCGATCGTCCCGGTCCTCATCCTCGTCGCGCTGCTGCTCGTCGTCTTCGGCCCGAGGCTGCAGCGCTGGGCGGCGAGCCAGCACGCCGACCGGATCACCCCCGGGCGGTGGGTGGCGCTCATCGTCGGCATCCTGCTCGCCGGGGTCTACGGCGGCTACTTCGGGGCCGCCCAGGGCGTGCTGCTGCTGGGCATCATGAGCATCCTGCTCCCGCTCGGGCTGCAGCAGATCAACGGGATCAAGAACGTGCTGGCCACCATCGCCAACCTGGTCGCGGCACTCGTCTTCCTCGTGGTCGCCCCCGAGCTGGTGAACTGGTGGGTGGTGCTGCTCATCAGCGTCGGCTCACTCGTCGGCGGCGTCATCGGCGCCAAGGTGGGCCGCCGGCTGCCCCCGGCGGTCCTGCGCGGCGTGATCGTGGTGATCGGGACCGCAGCCATCATCAACCTCCTGGTGACATGACGGGCGAGCCGGAGGGTCTGCCTCAGGGCTCGGTCTGGATCGACGATCCCCGTGACCCACGGGTGCGCGACTACTTCCAGCTCACCGATGTCGCGCTGCGGCGCGTGCTGGAGCCCGCGGAGGGCCTCTACCTCGCCGAGTCGGACAAGGTGATCCGCCGGGCGCTGGCGGCCGGCCACCGGATGCGGTCGCTGCTGCTCACGCCGCGGTGGGCCACCGACCTCCCCGAGCTCGTCGGACCGGCCCTGGCCGAGGGCATACCGGTCCATGTCGGCAGCCCCGACGTCATCGAGCAGATGACCGGCTTCCACCTGCACCGTGGGGCGATCGCCGCGATGCACCGCCCGGACCTCCCGGACCTGGCCGCGGTCGTCGACGGCGCCCGCCGCGTGGCGGTGCTCGAGGACGTCGTCGACCACACCAACGTCGGTGCCGCCTTCCGGTCCGCGGCAGCGCTCGGCGTGGACGCGGTGCTCGTCACCCCCCGGTGCGCCGACCCGCTCTACCGGCGCGCGGTCCGGGTCTCCATGGGCACCGTCTTCCAGGTGCCGTGGACCCGGATCGACCCGTGGCCCGGGGGAGTGCGCACCCTCCAGCAGCTCGGCTTCACCGTGGCGGCGCTCG
This sequence comes from Serinicoccus kebangsaanensis, assembly GCF_008919445.1. Classification (GTDB taxonomy): domain Bacteria; phylum Actinomycetota; class Actinomycetes; order Actinomycetales; family Dermatophilaceae; genus Ornithinicoccus; species Ornithinicoccus kebangsaanensis. Next base: position 145,214 of record NZ_VSLG01000001.1, read on the forward strand.
CGCTGGCCGACGACGCCGTCAGCCTGGACGACCTGGAGTCCGCGCCGCCGGAGCGGCTCGCCCTGGTCCTCGGCACCGAGGGTGACGGGCTGTCCGGGCGCACCGTCGAGGTGGCGGACCTCACGGTGCGGATCCCGATGGGTGGGGGAGTGGACAGCCTGAACGTGGCGGCCGCCTCCGCGGTGGCGTTCTGGGCGGTCCGGGACAAGGAGCGCCGGTGACGGGCCTCGTGGGCAGCTTCGCCGAGGGTGGTGACGAGTACGACCGGCTGCGCCCGGCCTACCCGGACGAGACCGTGACCCTGCTCGCGCCGGGTGCCGGCCTGGACGTGGTCGACGTCGGCGCCGGCACGGGCAAGCTCACCCGTGCGCTCGTGGCCCGCGGCCACCGGGTGCGGGCGGTCGAGCCGTCGGCCGCCATGCGCGAGACGCTCGGCCGGGTGCTGCCCGGGCTGACGGTGGTGCCGGGCACCGGGGAGGGCACCGGCCTGCCGCACCGCTGCGCCGACCGCATGACGTATGCCCAGGCCTGGCACTGGACCGACCCCGAGCGGGCAGGGCTGGAGGCGGCCCGGGTGCTGCGCCCGGGCGGGGTGCTCGGGATGGTGTGGAACATGTTCGACACCAGCGTGCCCTGGGTGGTCGACGTGGAGCGGGCGATGCACAGCAGCATCCGGGCCTGGCAGCCCGAGCCCGAGGGCGGTGTCGCGGCACGCCCGCCCGGCGGAGGATTCGGGCACCGGGACCGGGATCTGGTCCGGTGGACCGACACGGTGGCCCTGGACGACCTCCGGCTGCAGGTGCGCACGCGGTCCTACTACCTGGAGGGGACCGAGGCGGAGCGTCGCGGCATCGACCGTGCCGTGGACCACGCGCTCCGCGAGCACTTCGCAGCCGCCGCTCCGGACACCGCGGTGGCCGTGCCCTACGTCACGACCGTGGACCGCTACACCCGCTCGCCCTGAGCCACCCGAGCGTCCCGGCGGCGGAACCAGCCGGCCAGGGTCGCCCCCGAGAGGTTGTGCCAGACGGAGAAGACCGCGCCCGGCAGCGCCGCCACCGGGGTGAAGAAGGTCGCGGCGAGCCCCGAGGCCAGGCCGGAGTTCTGCATACCCACCTCGATCGCCATCGTCCGCGCCGAGCGCTCCCCGACGCCGGTGAGCCTGCCGATGACGTAGCCGATGCTGAGCCCGAGCAGGTTGTGCAGGATCACCGCCGCGGTGACCAGCAACCCTGCCTCGACCAGCTGGTCGGCCGAGAGCGACACCACCAGCGCGACCACGACGCAGATGACCAGGACGGAGAACCACGGCATGGCCGGGAGCACCCGGCGCACCACCCGGGGCAGGAGCACCCGGACGAGCAGCCCCAGGACCACCGGGACCAGGACGATGACGACGATGGTGCGGGCCATCCCCCAGCCGTCGACCGGGAGCCGCTCGCCGACCAGCCACAGCGTGAGCAGCGGCGTGAGGAGCGGGGACAGCAGCGTCGACACCGAGGTCATCGTCACCGACAGCGCGGTGTCGGCCCGGGCGAGGTAGGCCACGACGTTGCTCGCCGTGCCACCGGGGACGCAGCCGACGAGGATGACCCCGGCGGCGATCTCGTCCGGCAGGCCCAGCAGGGTGACCACAAGGAGCCCGACCAGCGGCATCACGGCGTACTGCGCCGCCACGCCGAGCAGCACCGGCAGCGGCCGTCGGGCGACGAGGGCGAAGTCGGGCAGGGTCAGGGTCAGGCCCATCCCGAACATGATCACGCCAAGCAGGGGCGTGATCAGTCCGGCGCCGCCGGAGATCGGGGCGGCGAAGGCATACCCGACGCCGCCGGCGACGAGCACGAGCAGCGGGAACAGGGTCACCGCGCGGTAGGCGCTGCGGTCCTCTGCCCGGGTGGGAGCGGTGGGGCCATCAAGGGTGCTCACCCCGTCAGTGTGGCGCGGATCGCTGGATGTCACGCGAGGCGCGCTGGGAAGGCGTGCGCGGGCTCAGCCGGGGATCTCCTTGGCCAGTCCGTCGACGACCTCGGCGCGGGGCAGGTCGGCCGCCATCACGCCCGGCAGCCGCAGCTTGCTGCGTCGCACACCGGACCCGATGACGATCTGGTCCCGCTCGAGCACCCGCGCGTCGACGAGGACGGGCCACGCCTCCGGCAGGCCGACGGGGGTGATCCCGCCGTACTCCATGCCGGTCCTGGCGACCGCGTCGTCCATGCCCATGAACGAGCACTTGCGCACGTCCAGGGACTTGCGGACCGTGGTGTTGACGTCGGCGCGGGTATGCCCGAGCACCAGCGCCGCGCAGACGCGCTCGTCCCCGGCGCGGGAGCCGGCCACGACGATGCAGTTGGCCATGTCCTCCATCGCCCACCCGGTGGCCTCGACCAGGACGGCCGTGTCGGCCTGGTCCGGGTCGATCTCGGCCACCTCGATGCGGCCGACCTCGAGCCCGGCGTCGCGCATCGTCTCCAGCGCCCGGCGCACCGGGTCAGCCAGGAGGTCCGGGCGGTCCAGTGCCGGGGCCCAGACGAGGTTCACAGCTGGTAGGTGCCGGTGATCGAACCGCGGGCCAGCACGTTGCCCAGCGTCATGAACTGCGCCTTCGCGATCGATGCCCCGGCGTCCAGGCCGGTGTCGTCGGTGTCCAGCGCCCACACCGTGAACACGTAGCGGTGCGGCACGTCGCCCTCCGGCGGCGCGCAGCCGCCCCAGTCCTTGGTGCCGAAGTCGTTGGCCAGGGTGAAGGCGCCGTCCCCGTGCTGCACGCCGAACTCGCCGGCGCCGGAGGACAGCTCGGTGACGTCCGCCGGCATGCCGAGGATCGCCCAGTGCGAGAAGCCGCCGACGACCGGGGCGTCCGGGTCGTGGCACACGAGCAGGTAGGACCTGGTGCCCTCGGGCGCACCGCTCCAGGACAGGTGCGGTGAGGTGTTGCCGTGGCCGTAGCCGGCGCTGTCCGGCAACGGCTCGCCGTCCGCGAAGTCCTCGCTGGTCACCGTCAGCTCGGCGGGTGCGGCGGGAAGCGTGTCGATCGGGTGCGGTGCGGTGGTGCGCTCTAGATCCATGGGCCGAACCTAACCCGCCCGCCCGAGGCGGCGCACGTCGTGCCGGGTCGTCGGTGCTGCGTGACACAGTTGGGGTATGCCGGGCGAGCCGCGTCGGTGCATCATGCACCTCGATCTGGACGCGTTCTTCGCGGCGGTGGAGCAGCGGGACAAACCGTCCCTGCGCGGGCGACCGGTCATCGTCGGCGGGCTCGGTGGTCGAGGGGTGGTGGCCACGGCGTCCTACGAGGCCCGCGAGTTCGGGGCACGATCGGCCATGCCGACGATCGAGGCGCGGCGGCGGTGCCCTGCGGGCACGGCCTTCCTCTCCGGGCGGTTCGCGGCATACCGGGCGACGTCACAGGTGGTGATGGACCTGCTGCGCGAGCGGTCGGCGCTGGTGGAGCAGGTGTCGGTCGACGAGGCCTACGTGGACCTGACCCCTCCCGGCGGACCGCTCGGCTGGGACTCGGCCGGGCTGGAGGAGTGGTGCCACGAGCTGCTCCGGGAGATCGCGGACGCGACGGGCGGTCTCACCGCGTCGGTCGGGCTGGCACCCACCAAGATGATGGCCAAGCTGGCCAGCGAGATGGACAAGCCGGCCGGCGTCACCCTGGTGCGCCCCGGTGATGAGCTCGAGGTGCTGCACGCGCTGTCGGTCCGCGCCATCCCCGGGATCGGACCCGCCACGGCCGGTCGGCTGCACGGCTTCGGCGTGGACACCGTCGCCGACCTGGCGCGGATGTCCGAGCCCGACCTGGTCTCCATCTTCGGCTCGGCCCACGGGGCTGCCCTGCACCGGCTGGCCCGTGCCGAGGACGACCGCCCCGTGGTCGTCGAGCGGGAGGCGAAGTCGATCTCGGTGGAGGAGACGTTCGAGTCGGACGTCGCCGACCGGGGAGCCCTGGAGGCAGAGCTGTCCCGGATGTCCCGGGGGCTGGCCGGGCGACTGGAAGGGAGCGGGGTCTTCGCGCGCACCATCACGGTGAAGGCGCGCCAGCACGACTTCACCACGCAGACGAGGTCGGGGACCCTGCCCTTCGCGACCGGCGATGCGGGGATCATCCTGCGTGAGGGTCGGCGGCTGCTCCGGTCGGTCGACGTGAGCTCCGGGCTCCGGCTGCTGGGGCTGGGGGTGGCCGGCCTCACCGCGCACGCGCAGGAGGAGCTGTCGCTGGAGACGGCATACCCGGTGCTCGAGCCGGTCGAGCTGCCGGACGCGGCGGGAGCGGTCGGCGAGGGTGAGGAGCCGGTGGTCGTCGAGATCGAGGAGGGGGACGGCGCGGAGGCGCCGCGTGCGGTGGCGGGGCGGATGCTGCCGGGGTGGCGGACCGGTCAGGACGTGCGGCACGAGGAGCACGGCCCCGGGTGGGTCTGGGGGAGCGGACGCGGCGTCGTGACCGTCCGGTTCGAGGGTCCGTCGACCGGCCCGGGGCCGGTGCGCAGCTTCGCCGACGGCGACCCCGCGTTACACCCGGCAGACCCTCCGGACTGGCGTGATCGGGGTCGGTGAGCGTGCTAACCTTGACGGTCGTTGCGCACTCCCCACGGGTGCCGCAGCAGCACACCTGTCCGGGTGGCGGAATGGCAGACGCGCTAGCTTGAGGTGCTAGTGCCCTTAACGGGCGTGGGGGTTCAAGTCCCCCTCCGGACACGGTCGTCCTCCTCAGGGACGACGCAGACCCCCGGACCCTCGGTCCGGGGGTCTGCGCATGTCTCAGGACCCGTCGCCCGCGGAGGACTCCGGCCGTGGACGCTCCAGCAGGATGACGGTGTTGCCCTCGGAGTCGTCGAGGGTGAACATCGGCGGCATGCCGTCCAGCCGCAGCACCTCCTGGTGCGGCTCCACCCCAGCCTCCCGCAGCGCCTGGTGCGCACGCTCAGCGTCGTCGGTCCAGTAGCGCACCCCGAGGGGCAGCCCGCTGTCGCGGGTGAGCAGCGCGATGCCGACGGCGGAGCCGGGTGGGGCGACCTCGACCAGCCGGGATCCCGGGAACGGCTCGGCGTCCATCCGCACCTCGCACCCCAGGACGTCGCGGTAGAAGGCGAGAGCGCGGTCCAGGTCCTCGACCACGACGGTGACGCTGTAGATGTCTCGTGTGATGTCCATGGTCGTGTGACCCTGGCCACCGGCCGGACTCATCGCGGCGCCGGGACGATGAGGGCGACGATGCTGGAGCGGGGTAGCACGCTCAGCGGCGGGCGGCGTAGATCCGGCGCACGACGTCCTCGATGTCGGGCTCCTCGATCGCCAGGTCCCGCACCTCGGAGCGCTGCGACACGGCGGCCAGCACCGCCGCCGCCGTGGTGCGCTCCGGGTCGAAGGCGAGCCGCTGCTGCAGCCCCTGGGCCTGCGTGGACAGGTGCTCGGTCGAGGGTATGCCGGTGAGCGGCTCGGTCGGCCGCTCCAGGTCGACGACGAGCACCCGGCGGGCACCGACCGTGCGCGACAGGCCGGAGAGGGTGCCGTCGTAGGCGAGGGTGCCGTCGTCGATGACGAGCACGCGCGGGCAGAGCCGCTCGACGTCACCCATGTCGTGGGTGGTGAGCATCAGTGAGGTCCCGTGCTCGCGGCGCTCCTCGATGAGGAACTCGCGCAGCCGCTGCTTGGACAGGACGTCCAGCCCGATGGTGGGCTCGTCCAGGATGACCAGCCTGGGGGAGTGCAGGAGGGCGGCCGCGACCTCGGCGCGCATCCGCTGCCCGAGGGAGAGCTGGCGCACCGGCGTGTCGAGGTATGCGCCCATCTCCAGCCGGTCCACCAGCTCGCCGGTGCGCGCCCGCTCGCCGGCGGCGTCGAGGTGGTGGATCGCCGCGAGGATGCGGAACGACTCGGCCACCGGCAGGTCCCACCACAGCTGGGAGCGCTGGCCGAAGACGACACCGATCCGGCGCGCCAGCGCGCGGCGGTCCTGCACCGGCCGCAGCCCGCAGGTCCGCACCTCGCCCGCGGTCGGGACCAGGATGCCGGCGAGCATCTTGATGGTGGTGGACTTGCCGGCGCCGTTGGCGCCGATGTAGCCCACCGCCTCGCCGGGCCGGACCGTGAAGCTCAGGTCGTGCACGGCGCGGACGCGCCGACCCCTCAGCCGGTGCCCCCGCGGGCGCACCACGAAGTCCCGCGTCAGGCCGCTGACCTGCACCACCGGTGTCCGGCTCATCCGCCCGCTCCTTGGTAGTGCCGGGTCCCCAGGCGCCAGCACCCCAGGGCCACCAGCCAGCTCCACACGGCCGCCACCGGCGTGAGCCAGGCGGTCCACCCGGGCAGACCGAAGGGCACGGGCAGATCGAGCAGGGCGAGCGCCGGGAGGTAGCCGGTGAAGGCGACCGGGAAGATCAGCCCGAAGACGAGCACCAGTGACCGGGGCCACACGGACGCGGGCTGGCTCGCGGCATACCGACCGCCGTAGACGAAGGCGTTGGTCGTCTCCGCCCCGTTGATCAGGAAGAACTGCACCCCCGCCGCGGCGATGAACAGGCCGGCGTAGATCGCGACGGCCGCGGGGATCGTGACGGCGAGCAGGGCCACCTTCTCCGGGGTCCACCGCACCCCGCTCACGACCAGCCCGACCACGAGGATGACCATGCCGCCGGCGACCCGGGCGACACGCCTCAGGTCGATGTCGCTGGTCATCAGCTGGGCCAGGACCGGCTGGGGCCGCAGGTAGAAGACGTCCAACGTCCCGGCTCGGACGTAGGTCGGCATCCGGTCGCAGTGACCGACCAGCAGGTCCGCGGTGCTGAAGGTCATCTCGGCCAGCCCGAAGACGAGCATCACCGAGGCCAGGGTCAGGCCACCGATCGCGTCCACCTGGCCGAAGAGCACCCACACCTCGGCGAACTCGACGACCGTGATCAGCGCCGCCCCGACGAGATCGAGCCGGAACGAGGCGGCATACGCACGCTGGGCACGGACGCGCGACGACAGGACCGCACGGTATGCCGTGAGGTCGCCGCGCAGCGTGCCTGCCTCAGCCACCCTGCACCTCCAGGTGGCGGCGGCCGGCACGGGTGAGCAGGTGCCCGAGCAGGCCGACCACGACGACCCAGGCGACCTGCGCCAGGACGAGGCGCAGCGCGTCGGTGCCGACGGCATACCCCGACAGCACGTCCACCGGCGTCATGAGCATCGACGGGAACGGCGTGAGCCGGGCGAGGGTCTCGAGCCAGCCGGGGAAGATGCCCACCGGGATGTAGAGGCCGCAGCAGAAGCTCGCCACCACCATGTAGGTCACCTGCAGCCCGCGGATCTCCACCAGCCAGAGTGCGCTCATGTTGAGGGCGTAGACCGCGAGGTAGGCCAGGGTCGTCGCGAGCAGCACGCTCACCGCGCCCAGGAGGTAGGGCGCCGGGCCGGAGGGCAGGGCCATGCCGGTCGTGAGCAGCCCGATCGTCAGCGTGGGCAGGCCCCGGGGCAGCAGCGTGAAGAGACGCGTCCCGAGATGGGTCGACAGGCCCGCGAGCTGCAGGTCGAGCGGACGCAGGAAGTCGACGGCGATGTCCCCGGTCCTGATCCGCTCGCCGAGGACGTCGCGGCCGGAGACGTTGATGAGACCGAGCATCGCCTGGCTGACCCAGACGTAGGCGAGCATCCGGCCGGTGTCGTAGCCGCCCAGGGTGCCGCCGGCCGCCGCGAGCGTGGCGAGCAGGATGGCCGCCTTGAGGAAGCCGAAGGTGACGTTGGCGACGAGTCCGCCGACGGCGGCTGCCAGGTAGGCACTCTGCTGCCGGAAACCTGCCGCGAGCAGCCGCCTGTAGGCCCGCGCTGCGGCAGGCGGCATCGACACGGCGTCGGTGGGGGTCACAAACGCACGAGCCTACCGGCAGCGGGCCCGAGGCGGCAGGGACGACCTCAGGTCTCGACGACGGCGCCCAGCGACTCCGCGAGCGCCAGCGCACCGGCCAGGTCGAGCCGCGCCCCACGGAGCGAGACGTCGGTGAGGTCGGCGCCGACCAGGCTCGCCTCGCGCAGGTCGGCGTCGCCCAGCCTCGCACCCCGGAGCAGCGCGCCGGTCAGCTCGCAGCCGCGCAACGACGTCGTGCGCAGGTCGGCCTCGGTCAGGTCCGCCTCTGTGAGGCGCAGCCCGGCCAGGTCCTGGTCGCGCAGGTCGGCGCCGCGCAGCGACACGCCCCACCAGGACCCGCCGCTCACCGTGATCGGCCGCAGGTCGCACCCGACGAAGCTGGAGCCGTCCAGCCGGCAGCCGTGCAGGGTCGCGTCGAAGAACGAGGTGTCGGTGAAGGTGCACGCGGTGAACGACGTCGAGCGGTGGGTCGTGGCGTTCAGCCGGCAGCGGTCGAAGGTGCAGTCCACGAAGCGGCAGGACTCGGTGACGGCCTCGGTGAGGTCCACCTCGCGGAAGACGCACCCCTGCCACGCCTGGCCGGCGAGCTCGGCGGCATACCAGTCCTCGTCGAGATAGGTGCGCCCGACGACCTCCTGCCCGCTCACGACAGCGGCTGGCAGTCGTTGCCGCACCCGGTGGTCGACGGCGGGGAGCCGGGCCGGGGCCGGCGGTGCAGCACGGCGTGGCTCGGCTCGATCCGGAGCTCCTCGCCGCTGAGCGAGGCCTCGCCGTCGACGATGAGGGTGTAGCCGTCCGCCTGCGCCGGTGGCAGCAGCAGCGTGACCTGCGGACGCTCGGGCACGGTGCGCACGGCGGTGCGGCCCGCGCGGTCGACCACGAGCACGTCCTCCCGCATCGTGACCTCGACCTCACCCACGTGCGGGCGGTCCTCGCCGGACAGCAGCAGGTATGCCGTGGGATGCCTGCCCAGCGCGTCGGCCAGCTCGTCGATGTCCACCACGATGCTCATGGGCCCATCATGCCCAGGCACACTGACACCATGGCGACCTCCTCCGCGCGGATCACCGGCCTGCTGCTCGCCGCGGGGGCCGGGCGACGGTTCGGCGGCCCCAAGGCGCTGGCCGAGACCGACGGGGAGGCGTGGGTGGTGCGGTCGGCCAGGGCGCTCCTCCAGGGAGGCTGTGGCGACGTGCTGGTGGTGACGGGCGCGGAGTCCGACCAGGTCGAGCGGGTGCTGGCCGGCGCGCCCGGTATGCATCAGATCGCGACCACCTACTGCGGGACCTGGGAGCAGGGGATGGGGGAGTCGCTGAAGGCCGGCCTGATGTCCCTCGTCTCGCGCGGCCGCACGGTGCCGCTGGTGGCCGTGGTGCACCTCGTGGACCTGCCGGACGTCGGTCCCGAGGTCGTCGCACGGCTGCTCGACGCGGGGGGTGCGCGCGGCTCGAGCCTGTCGCGCGTCGCCTACGACGGCGTCCCGGGCCACCCCGTGCTCCTGGGGCAGGACCACTGGCAGGGTGTCCTGGGTCAGGCGCGCGGCGACGCCGGGGCACGGACGTATCTGCGTCGGGCCCGACCGGATCTGGTGGAGTGCGGCGACCTGGCCACGGGGCGCGACGTCGACGAGAGCGAGGAGCAGAGATGAGTGGATGGCTGCCGGAGGACTTCGAGCACCCGACGCGGGTGGCGCTGCCGGGCACCGACCTGCACCTGCGCCCGATCAGCCCGGCGGACACCGGGATCGACATGGTCGCCGTGATGGGCAGCCAGCAGCGTCTCTTCTCGATCTTCGGACCCGCGTGGGGCTGGCCGCCGGCGGACATGACCGCCGAGGAGGACCGTGCCGACCTGCAGCGGCACGCCGACGAGATCGAGCGGCACGAGTCGTTCAACTACGCGGTGCTGCTGGCGGACGAGTCGGCTCTCGTCGGGTGCGTCTACCTCGACCCGCCGGAGAAGGTCGGTGCCGACGCCGACATCTCGTGGTGGGTGGCCGACCCGTGGGTCGGGACCGATGTGGAGCAGGCCCTGGACGCGTTCGTCCCCGCCTGGGTGCGCCAGGAGTGGCCGTTCGAGCGGCCCCGGTTCATCGGAGCCGACCTGACCTGGGCCGACTGGCTGGCGCTGGACGACCTCGACTGAGGTCGGGGCGAGCTCACCAGCTGCGGCGCAGCAGGCCGATCGCCTGGGACAGGTCGAGACCGGAGGCGCGGGCCGCCCGGACGAAGTCCTCGGCCGCACTTCGGCTGGGCAGCGTGGGAGCGAGCTCGTCGCGGACCAGCGTGCCGCCGCGTCCGCGGGTCTCGACGTGCCCCTCCTCCTCGAGCTGACGGTATGCCTTCGCCACGGTGTTCGGGGCGATCCCCAGGTCCGCGGCCAGCTGGCGGACCGGTGGCAGCTTTTCGCCCGGGACCAGGTCGCCGGCACGCACGCCGGTGACCACCTGCTGCACGATCTGCTCGAAGACCGGGGTGCTCCGGTCGGGGTCGACGCGGATCAGCATGTGACTGCCGTCTTCACTGCGGTGGGTATGCGCGTGCGGGCCACCCAGAAGACCACGAGGCCGACGACGGCGAGAGCGGTGGCAGAGCCCGCCACTCCTGTGGCCACGGTGGAACCGCCGCTGGTCAACAAGGCGATCCATAAGGCCGAGCCCACAGAGCACACCGAGAGCCAGAGCGAGCCGACGACGTCGCTCACGACACGTGCGCGCATCCACTCCTGCCAGGCCAGATCACCGCCGCTGCGCGCTGTCGTGCGGCGGCGAAGAACCGCAGAGGTCATGACCACCACGGCCACGAGCCACACCGTCGCCACGCCCAAGAGCGAGAGGACTGCAATTCCTTCTGCGGGGCCGCGCACCGCGTCGAGACCCAGAACCGCCACAGGTGCGGCCACCATCGTCATGCCTGCCCACATGCCGAAGGCCGCGACGTGCGCTCGGCTCAGGTAGTCGCGCAGCCGCCGCGGGGCCGCCCCGGCGACGGATGCACCAGCGGTGATCCGCCCAGCGGACAGATGACCGACGATGTTCCCCAGGACCGCCCCGCTCACGAACCCGAATCCCACGAGGCCGTAGATCGGATCATCACTCGCCGCTTCCAGCAGCAGGAGGATCAGCAGGGCACCCGCCGCCGAGCCGGTGGTCATGAAGATCTGCTGCCGTGCCAGGCTGTCGCGGGCGCGATCGAGGACCTCGCCGTCGGGCTCCCAGGCCGTGCCGAGCAGAGGACGCAGCTGACGCTCGGCCTCGACGCGGCGCGTGAGGTAGGCGAGCGGTGGCAGGATGAGGCACACCACAAGACCAAACCAGAACATCCAACCAGCTCCATTTGTAGCACGCGTTTCTAATACAATATCCGGGTGCCGGAGGGACGGCAAGTGCCCCGCCGTGGACAACCCGCACGGCGTCGGCGATGCTGGCGCCTATGCAGCCCGACCCCCTGACCAGCCCGGACACGCTCAGCGCCGCGCTGGCGGAGACGGCATACCTTGCCGACGACGGGCTGGCCACCGTGACCTGGCTCGCGCACAGGCTGCAACGGCCGCTGCTGCTGGAGGGGGAGCCCGGGACGGGCAAGACGGCGCTGGCCGAGTCGGTCGCCCAGCTGCAGGGGGTGCCGCTCATCCGGCTCCAGTGCTACGAGGGGATCGAGGCGAGCCAGGCGCTCTACGACTGGGACTTCCCGCGGCAGATCCTGCACCTGCGGGCGGTGGAGGCGCTCGCCCGGGACGCGGCGGGCGGGCCGGAGGTGTCCGAGCTGGAGGCCGAGCTCTTCGACGAGCGGTTCCTCCAGGCCCGACCCGTCCTGCGTGCGCTGCGCGAGGCGCCCTGCGTGCTGCTGGTGGACGAGATCGACCGGGCCGACGACGAGTTCGAGGCGTTCCTGCTGGAGGTGCTGTCCACCTGGTCGGTGAGCATCCCGGAGCTCGGTGTCGTCGCGGCGGCGACCCCGCCCTTCGTCGTGCTCACCTCCAACCGCACCCGGGAGCTGCACGACGCGCTGAAGAGGCGCTGCCTCTACCACTGGATCGAGCACCCGGGCCTGGAGCGTGAGCTGTCGATCGTGCGCGCCCGGCTGCCCGAGGTGGAGGAGACGCTGGCCCGCGACGTGGTGGGCCTGGTGCAGCAGCTGCGCGGCGAGGAGGACCTGGTCAAGCCGCCGGGGGTGGCCGAGACCCTGGACTGGACGCGCGCCCTCACGGCGCTCGGGCAGAGCCGGCTGGACCCGGAGGTGGCGGCCGCGACCATGGGCGCGGCGGTGAAGTACCGCGAGGACGCCGAGCGGGTGCGCGTCGCCCTGGACCGGATGCTCACGCGCTGAGCGGTATGCCGTGACCCAGCCTGCCGAGGAGCCTCCCCAGACCTGGAGCGCGGGTCAGATGCTCGGCGGCTTCGCCCGGGCCTGCCGGGCGGCAGGGCTGCCGGTCACCGCGGACCGGGAGCGCACTTTCCTGCAGGCCTGCGCCGCGGTCGGCGTGGGGGAGCGCCGGGACGTCTACTGGGCGGGCCGCGCCACGCTCACCAGCTCCCCGGCCGACGTCGAGCCCTACGAGCGGGTCTTCACCGGCTGGTTCGGCGGACGCCCGATGCACGCGGTGAGCGGCGACGAGCCTCCTGCGCCGACGACCACCCAGGCGTCGCTCGAGGAGCCCGAGACCTCCGGCGACGGCGACTCGGAGGGCGATGCGGTGCGGGCGGCCGCATCTGCGGAGGAGGTGCTGCGCCACCGGGACGTCGCGGGCCTGTCGCCCTCGGACCGCGCCGCGATGCGCCGTCAGTTCGCCACGCTCAGGGTCACCGCACCCACCCGGCCCGCCCGACGGCATACCCGCTCCAGACGGGGGGAGGTGGACGGTCGCGCCACCGTCCGCGCGCACCTGCGGAACCTGGGCGAGCCCACCCGCATCCGGTTCCGCAACCGCGGCGTCCGGCGCCGCCGGGTGATCCTGCTGGTCGACGTGTCCGGGTCGATGGGGGCGTATGCCGACAGCCTGCTGCGGCTGGCGCACTCCGTCGCCCAGGCCGCACCCCGGACGACCGAGGTCTTCACCATCGGGACCCGGCTCACCCACGTCACCCGGGCGCTGCGGGAGCGCGACCCCGACCGGGCCCTGCTCGCCGCCGGGGAGACGGTGCCCGACTGGTCCGGCGGCACCCGCCTCGGCGAGGCCCTGGACGTCTTCCTGCGGCGCTGGGGGCGGCGAGGCATGGCGCGGGGCGCGGTGGTCGTCGTCCTCAGCGACGGGTGGGAGCGGCGGTCGCCGGAGCTGCTGGGGGAGCAGCTGCGCCGGCTGCGCGCCCTGGCGCACCGCGTGATCTGGGTCAACCCGCACCGCGGCAAAGAGGGGTATGCCCCGGTGCAGGCCGGGATCGTCGCGGTGCTGCCGCACGTCGACGACCTCGTGGCGGGGCACTCCCTGGCCGCCTTCCAGGAGGTGCTGGACGTCGTGGCCGACACCTGAGTGTGCGGCTGGGACGGTCCCGTGGGAGTCGGGGAGGGGGCCGACTCCCACGGGACGCTCCCCGTCAGGTGGCCCTGATCACCAGGATCGCCGCCACCACGGCCACGAGGGCACCCAGCAGCCCGACGGCGGCGAAGCCCAGTCCCACCTTCGCCCAGGTGTTCATCCGCTGCCGCAGCCCCATCTGCTCGGCCACCCGCTCCACGAGCCGGCGTCCTTGCGCGGAGTCATAGGCATACCCCGCCACCTTCTCCGGCCGCCCGTCAGCACCCCGCCTCCACCGGGACCCGAGCTCCACGCGGCGGAACGTCCCGAGGGAACGGCTCAGCGAGGCGCGCAGGGCGATCCGCGGGCCGCCGATGCCGGCCTCCCACGCCACCGAGCGGACGTCGTCGGTCACGGTGAAGGTGCCCTCCGTCTCGTCGACGGCGACGTGGTGGATGGTCAGCTCCCGCACACCCGCGCGGTAGGCCACGTCCACCACCCGGCGGTCGTGGACGTCGGCACAGACGTCGAAGCCCCCGTCGGTGCGCTCCACGGTCAGTCCGCCACCGTCGGTCTCGACAGCCTGCCGCACCTGGTCGAAGAGCAGGTCGATGGTCCCCATGGCCGATGATCCTAGGGCGCGCGCCGCGGTTGCGGCGGTGCTCCACCGCGAGCCCGTGACATCCTGACCCCATGCGTGATGTCCTGGACCGGCTGGCGCCCTGGTGGGAGGCGGGGGACAGCGTCGCGCTGGCCACCGTCGTGGGCACCTGGAAGTCGGCACCGCGCCAGCCCGGCGCGTCGATGCTGGTGGGCGCCGACGGCGAGGCGGTGGGGTCGGTCTCGGGCGGCTGCGTCGAGGGCGCGGTCTACGAGCTGGGGGAGCAGGTGATCGCCACCGGGACTCCCGTGCTGCAGCGCTACGGCGTCTCCGACGACGAGGCGATGGGGGTCGGGCTCACCTGCGGCGGCATCCTCGACGTCTACGTCGAGCGCGTCTCGCGGGCGGACTTCCCCGAGCTCGGCACGGTGAGCGCCGACATCGCGGCCGGGCGGCCGGTGGCCGTCGCCACGGTGGTCGCGCACCCGGACGGGTCCCACCTCGGCGCGCGGATGGTGGTGCGCCCCGAGGGCGAGCCGGTCGAGGGGACGCTCGGCACCGACCGCGCCGACGCCGCCGTCACCGACGACGCGCGCGGCATGCTCGCCCAGGGCCGGACCGCGACGCTGGAGTACGGACCGGACGGGGAGCGCCGCGGGGAAGGCATGCGGGTCTTCGTCGCCTCCTACGCACCACGGCCCCGGATGCTGGTCTTCGGCGCGATCGACTTCGCCGCCGCCGTGGCCCGGATGGGGACCTTCCTCGGCTACCGCGTCACCGTGTGCGACGCGCGTCCCGTCTTCGCCACGGCCAGCCGCTTCCCGGAGGCCGACGAGGTGGTGGTCTCGTGGCCGCACCGGTATGTCGAGGCGCAGGTCGCCGAGGGCGCGCTCGACTCGCGCACGGTCGCCTGCGTGCTCACCCACGACCCGAAGTTCGACGTGCCGCTGCTGGAGGTGCTGCTCGCCCCCGGCACACCCGAGCTCGCCTACATCGGTGCCATGGGGTCGCGACGCACCCACGACGACCGGCTGAGCCGCCTCCGGGAGGCCGGTCTGGACGAGGAGCAGCTGGCCCGGTTGCGCAGCCCGATCGGGCTCGACCTCGGCGCACGGACCCCCGAGGAGACGGCCGTGAGCATCGCCTCGGAGATCATCGCCCTGCGCTGGGGCGGGCACGGCGAGCCGCTGCGACAGACCACCGGTGACATCCACCGGCATACCGTGTGAGCGCGCCGAATTTGACGGTGTGAGTATGCCCGAATCCGAGTGAGGGTTCGTCTGCGCTCATCTGTTGCAGGGTGACCTGCGTCACGGCAGGATCGGCAGGGACAGCGACGTCCCGACCGCCCGATGGAGGGCTGCATGAACATCACCGTGAAAGTCGACGGCACGAGCTATACCGACGAGGTCGAGCCGCGCACGCTCCTCGTCTACTACCTGCGCGAGACCCTGGGGAAGACCGGCACCGTGGTCGGCTGCGACACCAGCAACTGCGGGGCCTGCACGGTCCTCCTGGACGGCCGCAGCGTGAAGTCCTGCAACGTGCTGGCCGTGCAGGCCGACGGGCACGAGGTCACCACCATCGAGGGCCTGGCGGACGGGGAGACCCTGACCCCGGTCCAGGAGGCCTTCCGCGAGTGCCACGCCCTGCAGTGCGGCTTCTGCACGCCGGGCATGATCATGCAGGCGACCGACCTGCTCGCCACCAACCCGAGTCCCACCGAGGACGAGGTGCGGGTGGGCATGGAGGGCAACCTGTGCCGGTGCACCGGCTACCACAACATCGTCAAGGCGGTCCTGCAGGCCTCCGGCCAGCCCGCCTCGAGCGGAGGTGAGCAGGCATGACCGCCGTCGACGACCGGCCGGCCGAGGCGACCCACGAGGTCGGCCGCGACCGCCGCCGCAAGGAGGACCAGCGGCTGATCACCGGGCGCACCCGGTGGACCGACAACATGCAGCTGCAGGGGATGCTGCACCTGGCCATGGTGCGCAGCCCCGTCGCGCACGCCCGGATCACCGGGATCGACACGACCGCGGCCCGGGAGTCCACCGGCGTCATCGCGGTGCTCACCGGCCAGGACGTCAAGGACCTGCAGGGCAGCCTCCCGTGCGCCTGGCCGATCACCGAGGACCAGAAGGCGCCCCCGCACCCGGCGATCGCCGTGGACCGCGTCGCCTTCTCCGGCGAGGTGGTCGCCGTGGTCGCGGCCCGCACGGCGGCAGCGGCACGCGACGCCGCCGAGCTGGTGGACGTCGACTACGAGGACCTCCCGGCGGTCCTCGAGCTCAAGGCTGCCGCGGCGGACGAGGCCCTCGCCCACCCCGACCTCGGGACCAACCGGTCGGCGACCTGGATCTTCGACTCCGCCGAGGCCGGCACCGGTGGGAGCGTCGACGAGGCGATCAGGGACGCCGACGTCGTGGTCGAGCGCGAGTTCCGCCAGCAGCGGCTGATCCCGGCGTTCATGGAGCCCCGCTCCACGGTGGTGGACCCGACGGGCGAGCAGTTCGTCATGTGGTCGGCCACCCAGGTGCCGCACATCCTGCGCCTCATGCTGGCCATGACGCTGGGCGTGGACGAGTCCAAGGTGCGGGTCGTCGCGCCGGACGTCGGTGGCGGCTTCGGCGGCAAGCTGCAGGTCACCCCGGAGGAGATCATCACCTTCCTCGTGGCCCGGCACACCGGCAGGCCGTGCAAGTGGACCGAGACCCGCAGCGAGAGCCTGCTCTCCGCGCACCACGGCCGCGACCAGTGGCAGAAACTCACACTCGCCGCGAAGCAGGACGGCACCGTCACCGGCCTGAAGGTCGAGCTGCTCGCCGACATGGGGGCCTACCTGGGCCTCGTGACCCCTGGTGTGCCGATCCTCGGCGCCTTCATGTTCAACTCGATCTACAAGTTCCCCGCCTACCACTTCGCCTGCACCAACGTCTTCACCAACAAGACGTGGACCGACGCCTACCGCGGCGCCGGCCGCCCCGAGGCGACCTTCGCGATCGAGCGGATGATGGACGAGCTGGCGGTCGAGCTGGGCCGGGACCCGATGGAGGTGCGGGAGCAGAACTGGATCACGCACGAGGAGTTCCCGTTCACCACCGTCTGCGGCCTGGAGTACGACTCCGGCAACTACGAGGCCGCGACCGAACGGGCCAAGGAGCTCTTCGGGTATGCCGAGCTCCGGGCCGAGCAGCAGCGTCGCCGGGAGAGCGGCGACCGCGTCCAGCTCGGTCTGGGGATCTCCACCTTCACCGAGATGTGCGGACTCGCCCCCTCCAGGGTGCTGGGTTCGCTCAACTACGGTGCCGGCGGCTGGGAGCACGCCTCGGTCCGGATGCTGCCGACCGGCAAGGTCGAGGTGATCACCGGTTCGTCCGCCCACGGACAGGGTCACGAGACGGCGTGGAGCCAGATCGTGGCCGACCAGCTGGGCGTGCCCTTCGAGGACGTCGAGGTGCTGCACGGCGACACCCAGATCAGCCACAAGGGCCTGGACACCTACGGCTCCCGCTCCCTCGTGGTCGGCGGGCAGGCCGTCATCAACGCCGCCAAGAAGGTGATCGAGAAGGCGAAGCCGCTCGCGGCATACCAGCTCGAGGCGAACGTCGACGACCTGGAGTTCACCGACGGGAAGTTCACCGTCAAGGGTGCCGGTGCCGACCAGGAGGGCGTGGGCCTGGCCGGTCTCGCGCTGGCCGTCTTCGCCGCGCACGATCTGCCCGACGGCATGGAGCCCAGCCTGGACGCCGACGCCACCTTCGACCCGGTCAACTTCTCCTTCCCGCACGGCACCCACCTGTGCGCGATGGAGGTGGACACCGAGACCGGTGCCTCCCGGATGCGGTCCTACGTGTGCGTGGACGACATCGGCAACGTCGTCAACCCGCTGATCGTCGAGGGCCAGGTGCACGGCGGCCTGGTCCAGGGGATCGCGCAGGCCCTCTGGGAGGAGGCGGTCTACGACGACCAGGGCACGCTGGTGTCCGGCTCGTTCGTCGACTACACGCTGCCGACGACCGCCGACACGATCAGCTTCGTGACCGACCGGACGACGTCGCCGTCCACGTCCAACGACCTCGGTGTCAAGGGTGTCGGCGAGGCGGGCTGCATCGCGTCGACGCCTGCGGTGGTCAACGCGGTGCTGGACGCGATCCGCCAGTACGGCGTCGACGACATCCTCATGCCCTGCACACCCGAGCGGGTGTGGCGGGCCATCCAGCACGGGCAGGCCGGGGCGAGCAGGCCGACGGCGGAGGACGCCGCGGGCCACTTCGCCGAGGGTGAGCCCAACCAGGACCCGCCAGGACCCGCCGGGGTCACGGGCGCGACCACGACGACGCAGGAAGGCGGTCAGGCATGATCCCCCCGGAGTTCGACTACGCGGCACCAGGGACGGTGAGCGAGGCGCTGGCCCTGCTCGCCGAGCACGGCGACGAGGCCAAGGTCCTCGCCGGCGGGCAGTCGCTGCTGCCCGTCCTGCGGATGCGCCTCAACGCACCCGGCATCGTCATCGACATCTCCCGCATCGAGGAGATCAAGGGCATCACCGAGTCAGGTGACGCGGTCCGCATCGGTGCCGGAGCGACATACCAGGACGTGCTCGACTCCGCCCTGGTCTCCGAGCACCTGGGCCTGCTGCACAAGGCACTGACCGAGGTCGCCGACGCCCAGATCCGGCACCGCGGCACGGTGTGCGGCGCCCTGGTGCACGCCGACCCCGCGGGCGACGTGGGCGCGCCCGTGCTCGCCCTGGACGCCCGCATGGTGATCCAGGGGCCGGACGGTGAGCGCACCGTCGACGCGTCCGACTTCTTCGTCGACCTGTTCGAGACCGCGGTGGGGGAGGACGAGCTCCTCACCGCCGTCGAGATCCCGAAGCACACCGGCTGGGGCGCGCACTACGAGAAGTTCGTGCGGGTCTCGCACCAGTGGGCGATCATCGGGATCGCCGCCGCCGTGCGGGTCGAGGGTGGCACCATCGCCGAGGCCAAGGTCGGGCTCACCAACATGGGGTCGACGCCGCTGCGCGCGACCTCCGTGGAGCAGGCACTGGTCGGCAAGGAGGCCACCGAGGACGCCGTCGCCGAGGCCTGCGCACAGGTGGGCGAGGGCACCGACCCGCCGTCCGACCTCAACGGTCAGGCCGACTACCGCAAGCACGTCGCCGGGGTGCTGACCCGGCGCGCCGTCGTCGCGGCGGCGGGAGGCTGACCAGATGGCGATGGAGCTGCACCACACCTTCACGGTGGCCGCGACACCGGAGGACACCTGGGCGTTGCTCACCGACCTCGAGCAGGTCGGTGGGTGCTTCCCCGGGGCCACCGTGACCTCGGCCACGGACGAGGAGTTCACCGGCAACGTCAAGGTCAAGCTCGGACCGATCGGCGTGACCTACCAGGGCGAGGGGCGATTCGTCGAGCGCGACGACGAGGCGCACCGAGCCGTCATCGAAGGGCTGGGCAAGGGACTGCGGGGCCTCGGCAACGCGTCCGCGAAGGTGACGCTGCAGCTCAAGCCCGAGGGTGAGGGGACCAAGGCCGACGTCACGACGTCGATGAACATCACCGGCAAGCCTGCCCAGTTCGGTCGCGGGGTGATGCAGACGGTCTCGGACAAGCTGCTCGGCCAGTTCGTCGAGTGCATCGAGGGCAAGCTCACCGGGTGACCTCGCCAGACCCGCCGACCCAGGATCCTGCGGCCCCCGAGCCCCACGCGACAGGCAGCCTGTGGGAGCAGGCCCGTTCGACCTGCACCGCGTGCGGGGCCGTCGGGCTGCTCGACGAGGGATACCTCTCGGACATGGCCAGCGGCGGTCACATCGCCTGGATCGGCAAGGCTCACACCGGCGGGATGTTCGGCGGTGCCTGGTTCGGGGTGCCGAAGCTGCTCGTCCGCGCCTTCCGGTGCCGGGAGTGCCGCCACCTCGAGCTCTTCGCCGAGGACCCGGAGTGAGGTCCGGCACGGTCGACTTCGTGGCACCTGCTGAGGAGATCGACTGGGGCGGGACCACGTATACCGTCATCCGGCTGCCGGCACGGCTGACCGACGCGGTGGCCGCGCTGGGGACCCGGAGGGTCGGCGGCACGATGGACGGTGTCGAGGTGAACCTGGGGCTCAACCGCGCGCCCGTGCTGGAGGACGCCTTCGTCTACGCCGGTCCAGCGCTCCTGCGTCGGGTGCGGGCGGAGGTGGGGAGCCGATCAGCTGCGAGCTCTCCCCGGTCGACCCCGACCTCGTGCCCGTGCCCGGGGATGTGGCGACGGCGCTGCAGGACGCCGGCCTCACCGAGTCCTGGGAGGCGATGCGCCCCGCTGCCCGACGGCGGGCGCTCCAACCGGTGGAGGACGCCGCGAGGGAGGAGACGCGGGCGCGCCGGATCACCCGCATGATCGCGGACCTCCGGTCGTGAGCCCTGTGGACCCCTCGCATCTCTGGTCCGGATGGCTCGGACAGTTCGTGAAGTGCATCGAGGGCAAGCTCACGGCATGATCGCCGGGTGAGTAGCCGATCTCAGCACCAGCCAGCGTCGGACGAGATGCACCGGCTCGCCGGCTCCGCGGGAGAGGACCTGTGGAGCAAGGCGAGGTCGACCTGCACCGCCTGCGGCAGCGACGGCCTGCTCGACGAGGGGGTCCTCACCGGCCGCGGCGACGGGATGACCGGTCACCTGGAGTGGGTGGGGGAGCCGCCGTCCACCGAGATCTTCGGCTTCGCCGCTGTGGACCAGTCCGCCCGCTACCCGGTCCGAGCCTTCCGCTGCCGAGAATGCCGCCACCTCGAGCTCTTCGCCGAGGAGCCTGAGTAGCCGCACCCCAGGCATACCGGCGCGGCTGGCTAGGGTGGCGGGCATGACGACGACGCCCGACCTGACCCCGTCCAGCACCGCCGAGGAGGAGGCCGTCCGGATCTGCCGGGAGCTGATCCGGATCGACACCAGCAACTACGGCGACGGCAGCGGGCCGGGGGAGCGGGAGGCCGCCGACTACGTCATGGGTCTGCTGCAGGAGGTGGGCCTGGACCCGCAGCTCACCGAGCCGGCGGACCAGCCCGGCCGGGCCAGCGTCGTCGTCCGGACGCCGGGCCGCGACAGCTCACGCCCCGGCCTGGTCCTGCACGGCCACCTCGACGTGGTGCCCGCCGAGGCCAAGGACTGGTCGGTCGACCCCTTCGCCGCGGAGGAGAAGGACGGCATGATCTGGGGCCGCGGTGCGGTCGACATGAAGGACATGGTCGCGATGCTCCTGGCGACGCTGCGCCAGCTCGCGCGCTCGGGGGAGGAGCCTCCCCGGGACATCGTCTGGGCCTTCTTCGCCGACGAGGAGGCGGGCGGCACCAAGGGTGCCGGGCACGTCGTCGCGCAGCACCCCGAGTGGTTCGAGGGGTGCACCGAGGCGATCAGTGAGGTCGGCGGCTTCTCCGTCACCCTCCCGGACCACGCGACCGGCGCGCCGACCCGTGCATACCTGCTGCAGACGGCGGAGAAGGGGATCGCCTGGCTGCGGCTCCACGCCCACGGCCGCGCCGGGCACGGCTCGGTCCCCAACCCCGAGAACGCCATCGTGCGCCTCGCCGAGGCGATCGCCCGGATCGACGCCCACGTGTGGCCGCGCACCTACATCGCGTCCGTCCGCGAGCTCTTCGACGGGGTCGCGCAGGTCACCGGCGAGCCGTGGAGCGAGGAGTCCGTGGAGGACCTGCTGCACCGCCTCGGCGGTGCCCGCCGCTTCGTGGAGGGCACCCTGCAGGACACGTCCAACTTCTCCATGCTGGACTCCGGCTACAAGATGAACGTCATCCCGCAGAGCGCGTCGGCCTCCCTGGACTGCCGCTTCCTGCCGGGCCACGAGGACGACCTGCTCGCCACCATCCGGGAGCTCGCGGGGGAGCACGTCGAGGTGGAGATCGAGCACAAGGACGTCGCGCTGGAGGCACCGAGCAGCGGCGAGCTGGTCGACTCGATGAAGCGCGCGCTGCTCAAGGAGGACCCCGGAGCCCGCGTCCTGCCCTACTGCCTGTCCGGCGGGACGGACAACAAGCACCTCTCCCGGCTGGGCATCACCGGCTACGGCTTCGCCCCGCTGCGGCTCCCGGAGGAGCTCGACTTCGTCGGCATGTTCCACGGCGTCGACGAGCGGGTGCCAGTCGACGCGATCCGCTTCGGCACCCGGGTGCTGGGGCAGCTCGTCGCCGACTGCTGACCGCAGACCGTGAGGTCGGTCGGCGCAGACCGTGCGGCCGGTCGGGAGGGTCCGGGTGTCAGGCGGTGCGACGCACCCGGATGATCTTGCGCCGCAGCAGCACCCTGCGCACCCCACCGAGGTAGACCCGGACGCGGGCCAGCTCCCAGGCGCCGTACTCGGCGTGCTCGGTGAGCGCCTGCCGCACCTCACCACGACCCTGGTCGCGGTGGAACGTGAGCTCTCGATACTCGTACTCCACCATTGCGGGCCAGCATAGGCACCCTCGCCGACCCTCGGGAAGCAACCCGCCCGTGACCGCCCGATTCGCGCTACCGTCACACCATGACCGCAGACCCGCGTGCCGCCCTGACCGCCCTCGTCGCCGCCCTCGAGACCCACCTGGAGACGGCAGCGGTCAGCCGGGGCGAGGACGACCCCGCGGTCGTCGAGGCCTATGAACGCATCGCCGAGGCGTTCACCGCCTACGACGACGCGCTGATGGACGCCTACGGCGAGGTCACCCCGCTGGAGGTCTACGACGACGACCTGGCCAGCGAGGACGACGACGAGGACGAGGAGGACGACGACTTCGACGACGAGGGGGACGACGAGGACGACGACGAGGGGGACGACTTCGAGGACCTCGGGGAGAGCGACGACGAGGATGAGTACTCCGGGCTGGACGACGAGGAGTACGACCTCGACGACTCCCCGCGGGGCTGAGCCGTGCGGCTGGGTCTGAGCTGCGGATTCTGGGGGCAGGGTCGCGACGAGGAGAACATCGCGCTGGTGCAGCGTGCGGACGAGCTGGGGGTCGAGGTCGCCTGGGTGGCCGAGGTGTACGGCCCGGACGCGGTCAGCATCCTGTCCTTCCTGGCGGCCCGCACCGAGCGGATCGCGCTCGGCGCCGGCGTCATGCAGATCCCCGCCCGCACCCCGGCGGCGACCGCGATGACCGCGATCAGCCTGGACAGCCTCTCCGGCGGCCGTTTCCGCCTCGGGCTGGGCGTCAGCGGCCCGCAGGTCTCCGAGGGGTGGCACGGTGTGCGCTTCGCCAAGCCGCTGGCCCGCACGCGGGAGTACGTCGACATCGTCCGCACCGCCCTGCGGCACCGACCGGTCAGCTACGACGGCGAGTTCTTCACCCTGCCGCTGCCGGACGGACCCGGCAAGGCCCTCCGGCTCACGCACCTGCACCGGCCGGACATCCCCGTATACCTCGCGGCCGTAGGCCCCAAGAACCTGGAGCTCGCCGGGGAGATCGCCGACGGCTGGCTCGGGGTCTTCGTGGCACCGGACTTCTTCGCCGAGCAGCGCGCCCATCTCGAGGCGGGCCAGGCCCGGCGTGCCGAGCCTCGCCCTGAGGACCAGCCGTTCCAGACCGATGCCACGGTGGCACTCGCCGTGGGCGACGACCTCGAGGCCTGCGCCCGCACGGTGAGTCCCTATCCCGCGCTGTACGTCGGCGGCATGGGGAGCCGCGAGCACAACTTCTACAACCAGCTCGCCTGCCGCATGGGCTACGAGCGCGAGGCGGCCCGGGTGCAGGAGCTGTATCTCGACCGCAAGTGGGCCGAGGCCGCCGCGGCACTGCCACCGCAGTTCATCGACGACACCAGCCTGCTCGGCGACGTGGACCGGATCACCGAGCGGATGCGCCGCTACCAGGACGCGGGCATCACCACGCTGACCCTGGCGCCGTGGGGCCAGGACCTCACGGCCCGGATGACCGCCCTGGAGACCGCCGTCGAGGCCCACTCCCGGCTGGACGCGACCGGCTGATGGCGGTCTGCATCCTGCTGCGCCACGGGCGCACCCGAGCCAACGCCGACGGGCTGCTCGCAGGCTGGACCCCCGGCCTGGGACTGGACGAGGTGGGTGCCGAGCAGGCCCGCACGGTCGGGGCACGGCTCGCGAGCACGCCGCTGGCCGCCATCGTCTCGAGCCCCCTGCAACGGTGCGCGGAGACGGCGGCCGCCGTGCTCGCGGCGCAGCCGGCGGATCGCGCCGTGGCGCGGCATACCGAGGAGCGCCTCGGGGAGGCGCGGTACGGCGCATGGACCGGGCGACCGCTGTCCGAGCTCGCCGAGGAGCCGCTGTGGCGGGCGGTGCAGGACCAGCCGTCCACGGTGTCCTTCCCGGCCGACGACGACTTCGCCCACGAGTCCATGTCGGACATGGCCGGACGCGCGGTCACCGCCGTCACGGAGTGGGACGCCCGGATCGAGGCCGGGCACGGACCCGCTGCCGTCTGGGTCGCGGTCAGCCACGGGGACGTCATCAAGGCCATCCTCGCCGACGCCCTGGCGACCCGGCTCGACGACTTCCAACGCATCGTCGTGGACCCGGCCTCGCTCAGCCTGGTCCACCGGACCAGCACCCGGCCCTTCGTGCTGCGCACCAACGACACGAGCAGCGACCCGGTCGACCTGAGCGGCCTGGTGGCCCGGGTCACCGCCGAGGGCGCGAGCGGCGACGCGGACGTCGGTGGCGGTGCCGGTGCTGCCGGAGGGACCGCAGGGGAGAAGACGTAGGCTGACCTCCATGGCTGAGCACGTCTTCGACCCACCGGAGCGCTGTGTCGCCGGCAGTGTCGGTCCCCCCGGCGGGCGGACGTTCTTCCTGCAGGCCACCGACGGCCAGCGGGTGATGACCGTCTCGCTGGAGAAGGAGCAGGTGCGCCTCCTCGGCGAGTCGCTGGCCGAGATGTTGGACGACGTCGCGGGGGCGGACGGCAGCGAGGAGGCGGGCGAGGCATACCTGGACAACGCGCCGCTGGACACCCCGATCGAGGACGACTTCCGGGTGCAGCGGCTGTCGGTGGCGTGGGAGGCCGGGCAGCGCCGGATCGTCCTGGAGGCCTACGACCGACCCAGCGAGGAGGACGTCGCCGAGCTCGAGACCGAGGCGGAGGCCGGCGACCTCCCGTGGGCCGGGCTCCCGCCCCAGTCGCTCAAGGTGGTCCTCGAACCCGGCCGGGCACGGGCCTTCGCGCAACGGTGCACGGCGTCGATCGAGGGTGGGCGGCCGTCGTGCCCCTTCTGCGGACAGCCGCTGGACCCGACCGGCCACATCTGCCCCCGCGCCAACGGTTACCGCCGCTGACGTGCACGACGACGCGGCCCTGGAGCTGCTGCGCACCTGCACCATCGAGCCGGTCGGCGTGCTCACCCAGGCCTCGAACCTGACCCTTCTCGTCGATCTCGCCGTGGATGGTGAGCCCACCGGCCACCGCGCCGTCTACAAACCGGCCCGCGGCGAACGCCCGCTGCACGACTTCCCGCCCGGCTCGCTCGCGGCCCGGGAGGTGGCGGCGTATGCCGTGTCCCGCGCCGGAGGCTTCGACATCGTCCCGCCCACGGTCCTGCGGGAGGGCCCGCTCGGCGCAGGCTCGGTCCAGTGGTGGGTGGAGCAGGAGGCGGACCGACTGGCGGACCCGGCCGGCGGGCTGGTCGAGGTGCTGCCGCCGGAGCAGCTCGGACCCGGCTGGCGGGCGGTGGTGCAGGGCGAGGACGAGCAGGGGGCACCGGTGGTGGTGGCGCACGCGGACGATCCGCGGCTGCGCACCATGGCGGTGCTGGACGTGGTGCTGAACAACGCCGACCGCAAGGCCGCCCACCTGACCCTCGACCTCGGCTCGCGGCTGCGAGGGTTCGACCATGGCGTGTGCCTGCACGAGGAGGACAAGCTCCGGACCGTGCTGTGGGGCTTCGCCGGCGAGCAGCTGGCCGACGAGGACGCGCGCCGGCTGACCGCGCTGGAGCGTGAGCTGGACGACGCCGGTGGGGACTGCGCCGAGCAGCTCGGCGCGCTGCTCACGCCCGCCGAGGCCACCGCCCTGCGCACCAGGGCGCGGGACCTGCGCGAGGTCGCCGTCTTCCCGATGCCTCCGACCGAGCGCTACCCGCTGCCCTGGCCGCTCTGGTGACGGGCGCCCGCCCGCCCAGCCCAGGCCCACCCACCGGGGAGTGTGGTCGGCATAGCACAAGCTCCATCGGGAAGTTTGCCGATGAAGGTTGTGCTATGCCGACGTTGGTCCGGGTGGGCGACCCGCGATTGGGGTGACGCCGGGGACGAGAGCTAGGCTCCCCGACGTGAAGACCTGGTCGACCACCGACGTCCCCCGGCTGCCGATCGACCACGAGGGGATGCCGGTGCGCGTGCACGACACCGCCACCGACGCCCTGGTCCCGGTCGCGGGCCAGGACGGCACCGCCAGGCTCTACGTCTGCGGCATCACGCCCTACGACGCCACCCACCTCGGCCATGCCGCGACCTATGTCACCTTCGACGTGCTGCAGCGGGCCTGGCGGGACGCCGGGCTGGCCGTCACCTACGTGCAGAACGTCACCGACGTGGACGAGCCGCTGCTGCAGCGGGCGGAGCGGGACGGCCTGGACTGGCGCGAGCTGGCCCGCCGCGAGATCGAGCTCTTCTTCGAGGACATGGAGGCGCTGCGGGTGCTCCCTCCCGACCACTACGTCGGCGCGGTCGAGGGGATCCCGGACGACGTGACCGCGGTGGAGCAGCTGCTCGAGGCGGGCACGGCATACCTCGTGGACGTGCCGGAGGACGAGCACGGGGTGCCCGGCGCGACCGGCAGCGACGTCTACCTCGACCTGTCCACCCAGCCCAGCTTCGGCGCGGTCTCCGGCTGGACCCGGGAGCAGATGCTGGAGGTCTTCGCGGACCGGGGAGGCGACCCCGACCGCCCGGGCAAGCGGGACCGGCTGGATCCGCTGCTGTGGCGGTCCGGCAGGGAGGGTGAGCCGCACTGGGACGGTGGGGCGCTGGGCCAGGGGCGGCCGGGCTGGCACATCGAGTGCTCGACCATCGCCCAGCGCTATCTCGGCCCGGGCTTCGACGTGCAGGGCGGTGGCACCGACCTGGTTTTCCCGCACCACGAGATGAGCGCCGTGCAGGCGGCCGCGTCGTGCGGGGACGACTGCTTCGCGCGCGCCTACGTGCACCAGGCGATGGTGGGGCTGGAGGGTGAGAAGATGAGCAAGAGCCGGGGCAACCTGGTGCTCGTCTCCCGGCTGCGCAGCACCGGGGTGGACCCGATGGCGATCCGGCTGGCCCTGCTCTCCCAGCACTACCGCACCGAGTGGGAGTGGACCGACCAGCTGCTGCGGGACGCCGACGACCGGCTGGACCTGTGGCGTCGGGCCAGCGACATGGCGGCGCACGAGACGATCACCGACCTGGGCCGCGCCACCGTGCAGCGCGTGCGGGAGCGGCTGGCGGACGACCTCGACACGCCGGGAGCCCTGGAGGCGGTCGACGACTGGGCGACGACGGTGGCCGCCGGTGAGCCGGCGTCAGGCCTGGTCGTGCGGGCCGTCGACGCGTTGCTCGGCGTGCAGCTCTGAGCTGAGGGTGGGGACGAGCCGACCCAGGTCGGCAGGAGCGAGTCCCTCGAGCGTCGCGACCTGCATGCTGCCGGGGATGCTCGGCACCGGCACCATGTGCGGCACGACCAGCGTCGGCACGCCCGCCGCCGTCGACGCGGTGGCTCCGGTGACCGAGTCCTCGATCGCCACCGCGCGCCCCGGGTCGACGCCGAGCCGCCGGGCCGCCTCGAGGTATGCCTCGGGGTGCGGCTTCCCGCGGGTCACCTGGTCGCCGGTGACCACGGCGTCGAAGGTGCCCGGGGGCAGCTGCTCCACCAGCACGTCGGCAAGCTCGGTCCAGGACATGGTGACCAGGGCGCACGGGACCGCCGCCCGGCGGAGGGCGGCGAGCAGCTCGAGCGCTCCGGAGCGCCAGGGCACGTGCTCCCGGGTGCGCACGACCACGCCGTCGAGCAGCCGTCGGACCACCTCCTCGGGCGCCCCCTGCACCGGGGTGCGCTGCAGGATCATCCGTGCCGAGGTCAGCAGGTCCTGGCCCACGAGATCGTGCGCGTCCTCGTCCGTCCAGCGTCCGCCGGCCTCCTCCACCAGCAGGTACTCCTCCGCGATCCAGTAGGGCTCGGTGTCGACGATGGTGCCGTCCATGTCCCAGAGCACGGCGGTCGGCAGGGGCTGGTCGGGATGCTGGCGCGTCACCCCTCCACGCTAGAGCAGTGCGGTCTAGGGTGGTCGCACGGTCCGTGCACGAGCAGGAAGGTGAGGCCGTGATCGAGCTGCAGGACACGGGTGAGTTGCGGGACCCGATCGTCATCGCCGCGTTCGAGGGCTGGAACGACGCCGGCGAGTGCGCCTCGAGCGTCGTGGAGCACCTCGCCCAGGTGTGGGACGCCGAGGTCGTGGCCGCCGTCGACCCCGAGGAGTTCTACGACTTCCAGGTCAACCGGCCGCAGATCCTCACCGTCGACGGACGCCGGATGATCCGGTGGCCCAGCACCCGGGTGATGCTCGCCCGCAACACCCCGCTCGGCCGCGACGTGCTCCTGGTGCTGGGCATCGAGCCGTCGGTGCGCTGGCGCACCTTCGCCAGCGACCTGCTGTCCTACCTGCTGGCGCGGGACGTCCAGCTGCTGGTCGTCCTGGGCGGGCTGCTGGCCGACGTGCCGCACACCCGGCCCATCCCGGTGAGCATCAGCTCCGAGGACACCCAGCTGCTGGCCAGCAGCGACGACATCGAGCGCAGCACCTACGAGGGACCCACCGGCATCATCGGCGTGCTCTCCGACGAGGCCCGGCAGCAGGACGTGCCCACCCTGTCGTGCTGGGCCGCGGTCCCGCACTACGCCGGCGGCCCGCCCTCACCCAAGGCCTCGCTCGCCCTGCTCGGGCAGCTCGAGGAGCTGCTCGACTGCGTCATCGACGACACGGCGCTCAGCGACGCGGCCCGGGCCTGGGAGCGCGGGGTGGACGACCTCGCGTCGACGGACGAGGAGGTCGCCGACTACGTCCGGCAGCTGGAGGAGGCGCAGGACACGGCCGACCTCCCGGAGGCCTCCGGCGACGCGATCGCCAAGGAGTTCGAGCGATACCTGCGCCGGCGGGACGACGGCTCACCGCGCGGCTGACCGCGCCTCCTGCCCGCTGTCGACGCTGCCCGCCGAGCGCGGGTCCAGGGCCAGCCGGGTCGCACCCTCCGGGAGCGGGGGAGGCGTCCCGCCCCACGCCGGGCACAACGACTGGAACGAGCACCACGAGCAGGCCCGACCCCGGCGCGGACGCCAGTCGCCGGAGACCGCCACCTGCTCGATGGCCGACCAGAGCGCACGGATCTTGCGCTCGGTCGCCCGCAGGTCGGCCTCGGTCGGGTCGATCCACAGCACCGTGCGGTCGCCGAGGTAGACCAGCTGCAGCCGGCTCGGCAGCACCCCGCGGGTGCGCCACAGCGCCAGGGCGTAGAACTTCAGCTGGAACAGGGCCCGACCCTCGAAGGTCTCCGAGGGCGCCCGGCCGGTCTTGTAGTCGACGACCCGCAACCGTCCGTCCGGCGCCTCGTCCAACCGGTCGACGTAGCCCCTGATGACGAGTCCGTCGAGGTCGGCCTCGACGTAGAGCTCCCGCTCGGAGGGTTGCAGCCGGGTGGGGTCCTCCAGCTCGAACCAGCGCTCCAGCAGCGAGTCCGCCGCGCCGCAGGTGTCCTCGACGGCCAGCTCGGCCAGGTCGGGCTCCTCCACCAGCATCCGCTCCCACTCGCCGGGGACCAGCGCGGCGGCGTTCTCCACGGTGCGCTCGGCTGCGGGACGGTCGAAGATCCGGTCCAGCACCGCGTGCACCAGGCTGCCCCGGGCGGCGGCCGCGCTCGGCGGCTCCGGCACCCGGTCGACCACCCGGAAGCGGTAGAGCAGCGGGCACTGCATGAAGTCTGCGGCCCGCGACGGGGACAGGGCTCGGGTGCAGTCCGCTCTGCCCGGCTCCATGGGCGGCACTCTACGCTCGTGGGATGGAGCGACAGTCCGGGTGGCGCATCGGCACCCTGTCCGGGATCCCGATCTACCTCGGCCGCAGCTGGGTCCTCGTCGCCCTGCTCATGGTGGCCCTCTTCGGTCCCACCGTGGGACGCACCCTTCCCGGCCTGGGCGCGTGGAGCTATGCCGTGGCGCTCGTCTTCGTGCTGCTCCTGCTGATCTCGGTGCTGGTGCACGAGGCGGCCCACGCCCTGGTCGCCCAACGGGTCGGCTTCGGGGTGTCCCGGATCGTGGCGGACTTCTGGGGCGGGCACACCGCGCACGACGGCGCCGGCGGCACGCCCGGCCGCAGCGCCGCCGTCGCGGTCGTCGGCCCGCTGGCCAACGGTCTGCTGGCGCTCCTCGGCTGGTGGTCGATGGGTCTGTTCGACGGCACCGGGGTGCCGTTGCTGCTGGCGTATGCCTTCACCTGGGCCAACTCCTTCGTCGCCGTCTTCAACCTCATCCCGGGCCTGCCGTTGGACGGTGGCTACCTGCTGGAGGCGTTGGTGTGGAGGCTGTCCGGCAACCGGCACGTCGGGACGATGGTCGCCGGCTGGGCGGGCCGCCTCGTGGTGGTCCTGGTGGCCATCGCGCTCCTGCTGCCACCGCTGCTCGAGGGGCAGCAGGTCCCCTGGACCCGGGTCGCCTGGGTCGCCCTCATCGGTCTCTTCCTGTGGCAGGGCGCGAGCCAGGCGATCCGGCTGGGCCGGCACGGGCTGGTCGCGTCCCGGCGCCGGCTCGGCGACGCGGCGGTGGCGCCCGGGGTGGTGGACGCCGCCACCCCGCTGCACACCGTGCCGTGGTCCGACCACGCGGTCTGGGTCGTGCTCGGGCCGGACGGCCGGCCGGACGGTCTGGTCGACCCGCCGGCGCTGCAGCAGGTGCCGCGGGAGGCCTGGCCGAGCACGGCCGCCGAAGCCGTGGCGGTGCGTCTCCCGGCGGGCTGGGCGGTGGAGATGGACCCGGAGGCGACGCTGGACGGCGTGATCGAGGTCATGCGGCGCAGCGGCTCCGGGGTGGTCGCGCTGCTCGACGGGCAGGGCCGGCCCTGGGGCGTGGTGAGCGCCCACGATCTGACGCCGGCGCGCTCGTAGACTGACCCGGTGAGCAGGCCGACGGGCGCCGAGATGCGGCGCGGACCCTTCCGGGCGGGCGACCGCGTGCAGCTGACCGACCCCAAGGGACGGATGCACACCGTCACCCTGGAGCCGGGCAAGGAGTTCCACACCCACCGCGGGCACCTCAAGCACGACGACCTCATCGGCGCCCCCGACGGGTCCGTCGTCCGGCACACCTCGGGCGCGGAGTACCTCGCCCTCCGGCCGCTGCTCTCCGACTTCGTCCTGTCCATGCCGCGGGGCGCGCAGGTCGTCTACCCCAAGGACGCGGGGCAGATCGTGACCTATGCCGACGTCTTCCCGGGCGCGGTCGTGGTCGAGGCGGGTGTCGGCTCGGGCGCGCTGTCCCTGTCGCTGCTGCGCGCCGTGGGGGAGTCGGGACGTCTGCTCAGCTTCGAGCGCCGCGAGGACTTCGCCGACATCGCCCGAGCCAACGCCCGGACCTTCTTCGGCGGCGACCACCCGGCGTGGACGGTGACCGTCGGCGACCTCGTCGAGGCGCTGCCGCGGACGGTCGGGCCGGGGACCGTGGACCGGGTGGTGCTGGACATGCTGGCCCCGTGGGAGTGCCTGGAGGTCATCGCCGAGGCGCTGGCCCCCGGAGGCGTCCTCATCTGCTACGTCGCCACCACCACCCAGCTGTCCCGGGTCGCCGAGGCGGCCAGGTCGGCCGGAGGCTGGACCGAGCCGCAGGCCTGGGAGTCGATGGTGCGTGGCTGGCACCTCGAGGGGCTGGCGGTCCGCCCGGAGCACCGGATGCACGGTCACACCGGCTTCCTGGTGACGATGCGGCGCTTGGCGCCGGGCACCGAGGCGCCGCTGCGCAAGAAGCGTCCGGCACCGGGCGCCTACGGAGAGGACTACACCCCCGCCGACGGCGAGTGGAGCCCGGCCGACCTGGGGGAGCGACCGGTCTCGGACAAGAAGCTGCGGCGCACCCGCCGCGACGCGGAGGCCGCGGGCGCGGCGACCGTTGCGGGCGAGCCCGGGCAGACCGACGAGGGGCAGGAGGGACCATGACCGAGCCGACGCCGCGCGAGCGGCACCTGCAGCAGCAGGTGCAGACGCTGACCACCCGGGTCAGCGAGCTCAAGGGCCAGAACGACGCGCTCAGCACCACCCTGACGAGCGCGAAGAAGCAGATCGTGGGGCTGCGCGAGGACCTGGACGCGCTGGCGTCGCCCCCGCTGACGATGGGGCTGGTGCTCCGTCTCGGGGACGACGGGACGGTCGACGTCTCGGTGTCCGGTCGGCGGATCCGGACCCAGGTGGCCTCCGAGGTGGACGCCGGCACGTTGCGGCCGGGACGCGAGGTCCTGCTCAACGACGCCCAGGCCGTCGTCGGTGTCGCCGACTACGAGCGTGCCGGTGACGTGGTGACCTGCAAGGAGGTCCTCGACGACGGGCGGCTGACCGTGCTCGTGCGCGGCGAGGACGAGCGGATCGCGCGCCGGGCCGGGTCGCTCGGCGAGGAGCCGGTCCGGGTGGGGGACGCCCTGCTGCTGGACACGCGCAGCGGCTTCGTCACCGAGCGGATCGAGCGGCCGGAGGTCACCGAGCTGATGCTCGAGGAGGTGCCCGACATCTCCTACGACGACATCGGCGGCCTGTCCGGGCAGATCGAGCTGATCCGCGACGCCGTCGAGCTGCCCTTCCTGCACGCCGAGCTCTACGAGAGCCACCACCTGCGCCCGCCCAAGGGGGTGCTGCTCTACGGCCCGCCGGGGTGCGGCAAGACGCTCATCGCGAAGGCGGTCGCGGCCTCCCTGGCCCGGCAGGCGGCCGAGCAGAAGGGGCTCACCCCGGGGGGCGCACGCAGCTACTTCCTCAACATCAAGGGCCCGGAGCTGCTGAACAAGTACGTCGGCGAGACCGAGCGGCACATCCGGATGATCTTCCAGCGGGCCCGGGAGAAGTCGGCCGAGGGCGACCCGGTGGTGGTCTTCTTCGACGAGATGGAGTCCCTCTTCCGCACGCGTGGGTCCGGGGTGTCCTCCGACGTGGAGACCACCATCGTGCCGCAGCTGCTGGCCGAGATCGACGGTGTGGAGCGGCTCGACAACGTCATCGTCATCGGCGCCTCCAACCGGGAGGACATGATCGACCCGGCGATCCTTCGGCCGGGCCGGCTGGACGTCAAGATCAAGATCGAGCGCCCGGACGCCGCCGGTGCCCGCGACATCTTCTCGAAGTACCTCACCGCCGACATCCCGCTCCACGCCTCGGCGCTGGCGGCGCACGGTGAGGACCGGGCCGCGACCGTCGGGTCGCTCATCGACGGCGTCGTGGAGCGGATGTATGCCGTGTCCCCGGCGAACGCCTTCCTCGAGGTGACCTACGCCGGCGGGGACAAGGAGGTGCTCTACTTCCGCGACTTCGCCTCCGGGGCGATGGTCCACAACATCGTCGACCGGGCCAAGAAGCTGGCGATCAAGGACGTCCTCACCCGCGGCGAGGAGGGGCTGCGCGAGCGCCACCTGCAGCAGGCATACCTCGACGAGTTCAAGGAGAACGAGGACCTGCCGAACACCACGAACCCGGACGACTGGGCGCGGGTCTCGGGCAAGAAGGGCGAGCGGATCACCTACATCCGCACGCTCGTCGGGGACGCCTCCGGCACCCAGCCGGGCCGGTCGGTCGAGCTCGGGGAGCGCTGAGCCGGCCCCGTCGCCCGGGAGCCGGCCGCCGACGGGCTGGGCGTACGCTCTGAGCATGGCAGTTGCTGCGGACGAGGAGACCGCCCCACCGTCCGCACCATCCACCCCCACCACCGCGATCATCGTGGTGCTCGCGCTGTGCGGCACCCTGGTCTCGCTGCAGCAGACCCTGGTCCTCCCGCTGCTGCCGGACTTCCCCGAGATCCTCGACACGACCAGCGACAACGCGTCCTGGCTGGTGACCGTCACGCTGCTCACCGCCGCCGTCGGGACCCCCATCGTGTCCCGGCTGGCCGACATGTTCGGCAAGCGGCTCATGCTCATCGTGTGCATGTGGGCCGTCATCGCCGGATCCGTCGTGTCGGCGCTCAGCGCGGAGCTGTGGCTGGTGGTCCTGGGCCGGGGCCTGAGCGGTCTCGGCGCGTGCCTGGTGCCGGTGGGCATCAGCATCATGCGCGACCACCTGCCCGCGGACCGGGTCGGCTCCGGGGTGGCGTTGATGTCGGCGACCCTGGGCATCGGCGGGGCGATCGGTATGCCGCTGGCCGGGGTGATCTACGAGAACCTCGACTGGCACGCCCTGTTCTACGTCTCCGGCGGGTTCGCGGTCAGCATGCTGGTGGCGGTCTACCTGGTCGTGCCGGAGTCGACGGTGAAGACGCACGGCCGGTTCGACTTCACCGGTGCGGTGCTGCTCTCGGTGGCTCTCACCTGCTTCCTGCTGGCGGTCAGCAAGGCCGGCACCTGGGGCTGGGGGTCACCGATCACGCTGAGCCTGCTGGCCGGAGCGGGCCTGGTGCTGGCCGCCTGGGTCCCCTGGGAGCTGCGCACCGGGCAGCCGCTGGTGGACATCCGCACCTCGACCCGCCGCACCGTGCTGCTGACCAACGCGGCCTCGGTGCTCGTCGGCTTCGCGATGTTCGCCAACTTCCTGACCTCCGCGCAGCAGGTGCAGATGCCCGCCGAGACCGGCTACGGCTTCGGGCTCTCGGTGGTCTCCACGGGCCTGGTGATGCTGCCCTCGGGCCTGCTCATGGTCGCGATGTCGCCGGTCTCGGCCGGCCTCATCACCCGGTTCGGCCCGCGCGCCGTCCTCATCGCGGGTGCGGTCACCATCGCGATCGGCTTCATCGGCCGGTCGCTGCTGCACGGCAGCGTGCTCGAGGTCGTCATCACCTCGAGCATCGCCTCGCTCGGCACGGCGCTGGCCTTCGCGGCCATGCCCACCCTCATCATGCGCGCGGTGCCGATCACCGAGACCGCCTCGGCCAACGGCCTCAACACGCTGCTGCGCTCGCTCGGGACCTCCTCGGCCTCGGCCCTGGTCGCGGCCGTCTTCGCCGCGTCGATGGTGCAGACCTCCAGCGGGGAGATGGCGCCGCGCTTCGAGGCATACCAGCTGATCTTCTGGGCCGGCGCTGCCGCGTCCCTGGGTGGTGGCCTGATCGCCGCCTTCATCCGGCGACCGCAACGCGCCCACGCCGACGTCACCGAGGGCGGCCCGCAGGTGCCGGTGGGGGAGCGGACCGAGGTCAAGCTCGACGGCGAGCTCCCGGAGCTGCTGGTGCGCGGCACCGTGGTCGGCCCGCAGGGCAGGCCGCTGCGCCAGGCGGTCACCACCGTGCTGCGCCCGGACGGGCGCCACATCGACTGGGGGCGCACCGACAACGCCGGCCGCTACACCCTGGCCCTGCCCGAGCCCGGGCCCTACCTGCTCGTGGTCTCCGCGGACGGCTGGGCACCGCAGTCCGCCCTCGTCGAGCTGTCCGTCGGGCACGAGGAGAACGTCACCATGGCCAAGCGGCTGCTGCTCTCGGGGCACATCACCGACGACGGGACCCCGATGGCGGACGTCCTCATCTCGCTGATCAAGCACTCCGGGGAGTTCGTCGGCACCGCCCACACCGACGCCGACGGACACTACGAGATCGGGCTCCCTCCGCCGGGACGCTACGTGCTCACCGCGGTCGACCACGAGGGCGGGAGGACCCGGTCGCGGGCGCTGACCGTGCTGGCCACCTCGACCACCCTCGACCTGGACATCGTCACCGGCGTGCCCCGGCCGCGCGTCGACGCCTGA
The DNA here is from genome assembly GCF_008919445.1 of Serinicoccus kebangsaanensis. Lineage (GTDB taxonomy): Bacteria > Actinomycetota > Actinomycetes > Actinomycetales > Dermatophilaceae > Ornithinicoccus > Ornithinicoccus kebangsaanensis. The sequence continues at coordinate 181,008 of NZ_VSLG01000001.1, forward strand.
CTCAGGGTCGCGCCAGCAGGCCGGCAGGCCTGACCTGCGGGACCGTGGCCACGCCGGCCAGCCGCATCGCCTCCACCAGCTCGGCCGCCCAGGTCTGCTGCCAGGTCCAGACGCCCTCCTCTCCGTCCAGCAGCGCCAGCACGGGGGCGCGCCCGGCGAAGACGGCATCCGCACCGGCGGCCAGGGCGACCAGGACGTCCAGGCCGGTTCGCACCCCGCCGTCGACGTAGACCTCGGCGTGCTCGCCCACCGCGTCCCGCACCTCGGGCAGCGCGGACGCGGTCGGCACCGCACGGTCCAGCTGCCGCCCACCGTGGCTGGAGACCCACACCGCTGCGGCCCCGGCCTCCAGGCAGCGCACGGCGTCGTCGCCCCGGAGGACCCCCTTGACCACGACGGGCAGCCCGGTGACCGTGGTCAGCCAGGCGATGTCCGCGGGGCCGAGGTCCGTGGCCTTCTCCGCGTCCTGGGCCGGGTCCGCCCCGACCGGGAAGTTGACCCGCAGCAGGGCCGGGTCGGTCGCCTCCCAGACGGTGTCACCGGCATACCTCTTGGTGCTGACCACCGGCGTGTCCACGGTGAGCACGACCGCCTGCGCACCGGCCGCCACCGCCGTCTCGAGCACCGGGGCCGACCGGGACCGGTCCTGGGTGAGGTAGGCCTGCAGCCACCACCGCGCGCCGGTCGCACCGATCTCGGCGAAGGTCGACCCGGCGTTGCTCGACACCACCAGCAGCTGCCCGGCCGTGGCGCAGGCGCGGGCCATCGCCACCTCGCCCTCCGGGTGGACCGCCCGCTGCAGGGTGGTGGGCGCCACCGCGAAGGGCAGGTGCGTGGCCTCGCCGAGCAGCTGGGTGGTCAGATCTACGGTGCTGACGTCACGGAGCACCCGCGGCCGCAGCCGCAGCGCCCGCCAGGCCTCGCCCGCCTCCGCGGCGCTGATCCCCTCACCCGCCCCCGTCATGAGGTACTCCAGCACCGGCGCGGGCAGGGCGTCGCCCGCCCGGGCGAGGGCGTCGGCGAAGCGGTAGCCGGTGCTCACGCCGCGCACGTTACCGTCAGCGGTATGGGAGTCGGCCGGATCATGGGCATCGAGACCGAGCTCGGCATCACCAGCACCCAGGTCGACACGGCGGGCCGACCGGTCACGCCGATGGTGCTCTCCGGCCAGGTCGTGCGCGCGTATGCCGCGGGTGCAGCCGCCGGGGCCGCGCTCCCCTCGGCCTCGGGCTGGGACTACGCCGACGAGACGCCGCTGCGGGACGCCCGCGGCTTCGAGATGGCCCGGGCACTGGCCGACCGGTCGCAGCTCACCGATGTCGAGGATCCGACGATCGCGACGTCCGTGCTGTCCAACGGGGCCCGGTTCTACGTCGACCACGCGCACCCGGAGTACTCCTCGCCGGAGGTCACCGGTCCGCTGGCGGCGGTGCGCTACGACCGTGCGGGGGAGGAGGTGGCGTGCGCGGCGGTGCGGACCCTGGCCGGGGAAGGGCTGGACGTCCGCCTCTACAAGAACAACGTGGACGGCAAGGGCGCCTCCTACGGCACCCACGAGAACTACCTGGTGCCGCGCGCCGTGCCCTTCGACCGGCTCGCCCGGCAGCTCATCCCGTTCCTCGTCGCGCGACCGGTCATCGCCGGCGCCGGGCGGGTCGGGCTCGGGCAGGTCAGCGAGGACCCCGGGTTCCAGCTCTCCCAGCGGGCCGACTACCTGGAGGCGGAGATCGGGCTGGAGACGACGCTGCGACGCCCGATCGTCAACACCCGGGACGAGCCGCACGCCACGCCCCACCTGCACCGGCGGCTGCACGTCATCGTGGGTGACGCCACGATGGCCGACGTCACCACCTTCCTCGCGCTGGGGTCGCTGTCGGCCGTGCTCCGGGTCGTCGAGACCCACCCCGAGCTGCTGGACGGCCTGGACCTGGCCCACCCGGTCGCCGCCGCCCGCCAGATCAGCCACGACCCCACCCTGGGTGCCGTGGTGCCCCTCGCCGACGGTCGCCGGCTCTCCGGGCTCGACCTGCTCGAGGCGCACCTGGAGGCGGCCGAGCAGGCCGCGTCCTCCGGCCACGAGGCCTGGGCCGAGCCGGCAGCCGGCGGGGAGACCCTCACCGTCCTCGCGCGGTGGCGGGCGGTGCTGGACACGTTGCGCACCGACCCGGCCGACGCGGCGGGACAGGTGGAGTGGGTCGCCAAGCACCGGCTGCTGGAGCGTTTCCGGGATCGGGCGGGAGTGGGCTGGGGCGACCCCCGGCTCGCGGCGATGGACATCCAGTGGCACGACCTCGACCCGTCCCGCGGCCTGGCGCGCAAGCTGCGTGCCGCGGGCCAGCTGGAGCGGCTGGTGACCGACGACGAGATCGCCACCGCCGTGACCGAGCCGCCGCCGGACACGCGGGCCTGGTTCCGCGGCGAGACGGTGCGTCGCTATGGCGTGGGCGGGGGAGTGCGGGCCGCCTCCTGGGACTCGGTGGTCCTCGTCGACGACCGCGGGGGACTGCGCCGGGTGCGCATGGACGAGCCCACCAGTGGCACCCGAGACGCCGTCGAGGCGCTGCTGGACCGGCATACCGAGGCCGCGAGCCTGCTCTCCGAGCTGGCCAGCGAGGACGTCTGAGCCCCGGGAAAGCGGGCATGGAGCCATGTGGCAACGGCAGGCTCGACCGCAGCCTCCCATATCATGCGATATGATCCAGCCATGGAGGATGTGCGTCGGCTGCGCCACGCGGCGGGCGTCTCGCAGGCAGAGCTCGCGCGGCGCAGTGGGGTGGCCCAGCCCAACATCGCGGCCTACGAGGCCGGTCGGCGTCAGCCGTCCGCAGCGATGACCGAGCGCCTGCGCGCGTCACTGCGGCCCCGCCCCAGCCAGGCAGTGGCGGCACACCGGGAGCGGATCCTTGCCGTCCTCGCGGCGCATGGAATGAGCCGCGTCAAGGTCTTCGGCTCGGCGGCACGGGAGGCCGACGCGCCAGGTAGTGACCTTGACCTTCTCGTCGACTTCCCGCCGGATGGCGACCTGCTGGACCTGATCGACGGCGCTGAAGCGGTCGAGGAGCTCCTGGGACTCCACGTCGACATCGTCACCTCGCGCTCGATCGGGCCGGACCACGAGATCGCGCGCACTGCGATACCCCTGTGACATCCCTCGACGAGCGTTACGGTGAGCACACCGAGGGCAGACTCAGGGACGTCGCGGCGCTGTGCCGTCGTGCCGAACAGCTGGCAGGGCGCGGTCGGGAGTGGTATGACTCCGACCCCGAGCTGCAGGTCCCCAGGCTCGCCGCGGACTCACTCGTCCTGAAGCTCGGGGAGGCCGTTCGCCGCCTGCCTGACGCCTTTCTCGAGGACCATCACGCCGACCCCGAGTGGCGACGCGCCATCGGGATGCGGCGTCGCATCGCCCACGACTACGACGCCGTCGACTACGAGCTGGTGTGGGGGGTGGTGTCGCGCCACGCAGGAGAGCTGCGGCGACGCGTCGAGGCACTTCTGATCGATGCTACCTAGGCGAAAGACTCACGATGAGCTTCATCGCGGCCAAGCCGCGCCTCAGTCTTGAGAGGTCGGGTCGGCGAACCCGTGCCGCGCCTCGACGAGATGTGCGGGTGGATCCACCACTTCATGTAGTCCGCGACTCTTGAGTGCCTTCTCCAGCACCGTTTCGTCCCTCATGCCCAGAGAAAGCGCTCCCAGTCCTGCCATGACAGCGTGAGACGTCAGGTCGCTGGATCCAACCAGCCAGTCGATAGCGAGTTGAAGGTCCTTTTCCGTCGACGGAAGGCGGAGCGTTACCACCTCAAGGTCGTTCTCCCAAGCTCCTTCGATGGGGTCCGCATGACGCATGCCTGCCAGCAAATCGTCTCGATCCAGCGTGAGCTGACAAGCGCCCAAGAGCACATGCGTTCCGGTCTCGCGCTTGTCATCGAAGCGCCCCAACCCCATCACCACGATTTCCGACTCGTCTATCCGCAGGCCGAGCTCCTCGCGGGCTTCACGCACCAACGCGCGTCGCAGGTCCGGCAACCCAACGGAGTCGAAGTCAGAATCGACACCCGGCCTGCGCTCCATCTCGAGGTTGCCGTTCACGGCCGGTCCCAGGAGGCCCTGGTGCGAGCCAGCCTTCTTCGACCGGCGTACAAATACAAGGCGTCCACAGGCCGTGACTGGCACCGCGGACAAGGTGACAACCCCCACAGGGGTCGAATCACCCGGCGGCGCCTGGCGGTCGGGCGCGTGATGGTGCGTTGCGACTACAGCCGCGTAGGTCGTCTCCGCCAGTGACAAGTGGAGAGCCCGTCGGCCGCTCCGGTTGTCGATCTCTGACCGCCATGAGATGAGGCGGGGAACGATGCCGTCAAAGTGATTCGAGCGCTGGAGCGACTTCGCGATTCTGTCTCTGGCCTCCTCGGGGATGCGCAGGCCGTGGTCCTCTGCTCGGAGCTCTCGCGTCATCGACTCCTGGATCGGATCCAGATCAACCTGCGGCACGGCGGATGCTCGACGGATGGGAGGATCGATAACAACACGCTCAGGGCGGTAGCTGACAATGAGATCCTGCGCCTGAAGCACCGGTCCCCTGCCGGCCTCCTTCCCCTCAAGCGCCGCCACCTCATCGGGGTTGCTCCCCAGAAACACTAACCTTCGGTTTCCATCCCTCGACAGGAGTTCTACTGGCTCTCCTGGCAGGATCTCCCGCTGATTGTCGTGCCGTCGAAGGATCTCTGCAACGTCCCTAGCGCGCGCCGCATCTGCTCCGACAACAGGAGTCAAGTCCCCGCCAAGGAGGGGACCTCTCTCAAGTTCACCAGCCAGCCGAGCGTAGGCCTCGGCCAGGTTCGCCGGGGGAAGGTGCTTGCGGTCGTAGGTAATGCTCTCTTCATCCTTCAAACCCTTCGCTTTCGCGAGCCACACGAGCTCCTCGGCCGGGCTGGGGGAGGAACCGTTCAGCAGCTCTCTCACACGTGCCCGGATCGCCGGGCGCGCCACACCGAGGGAGTGCAGGGCCCGTCTTCTCGCCCTCCTCATCCTCGAGCCTGGCCGGTTCCGCGCTACGGCCAGGGCCCCGTACGAGAGCGCAAGCAACCCAGCGACTTCCGCGAGATTCATCGACAGGGCTGATCCCATGAGCGACATCACGGTGTCCACGCGCATGCGCCAAGCCTATTGGCCGGGGGTCCAGATTCATCGTGCTTGAAGCATCCCCAGCTACGATCGGAGCATGTCACAGCAGCACTTCGACCGTCGCGGCAGAGGCGGGGACGGCGAGCCGGACGCCGACGGCGCTCCGCCGCCCACCGCTCCGGCCGCGCAGAGCGCCGAGCGGGACGCCGCGCTGGACTCGCTCCTGGACGAGATCGACGGGGTCCTGGAGAGCAACGCCACCGAGTTCGTGCACGGCTTCGTGCAGAAGGGCGGCGAGTGAAGCAGCGGGTGATGGGCGTCGAGACCGAGTTCGGCGTCAACGCCACCTTCACCGGCACCGCCCGGCTGTCCCCGGAGGAGGTCTCCCGCTACCTCTTCCGCAAGGTCGTGGCGTGGGGACGCTCCTCCAACGTCTTCCTCGGCAACGGGTCCCGGCTCTACCTCGACGTCGGCTCGCACCCGGAGTACGCCACCGCCGAGTGCACCGACCTGCTCGACCTGGTCGCGCACGACCGGGCCGGCGAGATCATCGTCCAGGACCTCGCGCACGACGCCGAGCAACGGCTGGCGGAGGAGGGCTTCGGCGCCGTCGTCTACGTGCTGAAGAACAACGTCGACTCCCGCGGCAACTCCTACGGCTCGCACGAGAACTACCTCATCGAGCGCCGCACCCGGATGGAGCGGATCACCGAGACGCTGGTGCCCTTCCTCGTCACCCGGCAGCTGGTGACCGGCGCGGGGCGGTTGCACGTCACCGAGCAGCGCGCGACCTACCTGGTCTCCCAGCGCGCCGACCACATGTGGGAGGACCTGAGCTCGGCCACCACCCGGTCCCGGCCCATCATCAACACGAGGGACGAGCCGCACGCCGACCCGGAGCGGCACCGGCGGCTGCACGTCATCGTGGGCGACTCCACGATGAGCCAGACCACCACCCTGCTGCGCCTGGGGACCACTCATCTCGTGCTCCAGATGCTCGAGGCCGGGACGGTCGTCCCCGACCTGGTGCTGGCCAACCCGATGCAGGCGATCCGCGACATCAGCCGCGACCCCACCGGGCGGGTGCCGGTCCGGCTGCGTCGGGGCGGCACCGCGACCGCCCTGGAGATCCAGGAGGAGCTGCTCGGCCTCACCACCCGGTATGCCGAGGGCGCCGGGCTGACCGAGCACCCGGCATACCGTGACGTGCTGGAGCTGTGGGAGCGCGGCCTGCACGCGATCGCCACCGAGCGGCTCGACCTGGTCGACACCGAGATCGAGTGGGTGATGAAGAAGAAGCTGCTCGACTCCTACGCCGCCAGGCACGACCTCGACCCCTGGGACAGCCGGCTGCAGCAGCTCGACCTGGCCTGGCACGACATCCACCCCAGCCGCGGGCTGGTGCGCATCATGGAGCGGTCGGGTGCGGCGCGGACCGTGGTCGAGCCCGAGCGGATCACCGCCGCCACGACGACACCACCCCCCACCCGCGCCCGGCTGCGCGGCGACTTCGTGCGGACCGCGTCCGAGCACCGCCGCGACTTCACCGTCGACTGGGTCCACCTCAAGCTCAACGACGCGGCCCAGCGCACCGTGATCTGCAAGGATCCGTTCGCGGACGAGGATCCGCGGGTGGAGGCGCTGATCGAGCACATCCGCGGCGGCGGGGGTGCTCACACCTGACGTCCAGGGTCGCCGGGTTAGGCTGGGGGCGCACCCACTCCCCGAATCTGCAAAGGACGCTCCGTGCGCTCTCCTCGACTGCGCTACCTCGCGGCGGCCGCCGCGCCCCTGATCTTCCTCGCGGGCTGCAGCCCCGAGTCCTCCGGGGACGGCGACGACGCGGCCGCCACCAGCGCACCCGGTGACGACGCGGCCACGAGCGCCCCGCCGAACGGCGACCTCGCCGACATCGCCGTCGACACCGAGGGTGATGAACCGGCTCTGACCTGGGACGACGAGCCCTTCTCCGACGGCGACCTGCCGTTCGTCGCGGCGGGGACGCAGACGCGCACCCTGACCGAGGGCGACGGTGACGAGGTCGCCGAGGGGGATGAGGTCGAGGTGCAGTACCTCGCCGTCAACGGCACCTCCGGGGACGAGCTGGTGTCGACCTTCCCGAACGACGAGTCGGTCACCCTGGCGCTCGGCAACGAGGCGCTCTTCCCGGCCTTCCGCGAGGGGCTGCCCGGCACGGCCGTCGGCGACGAGCTGCTCATGGCGATCCCCGCGAGCGAGGCCTTCGGAGAGGCGGGCAACCCCCAGCTCGGCGTCGGCCCGACGGACACGGTGCTGTTCTACCTGGCCGTCCAGAACACCTGGGAGCCGCTCACCGAGGCCCAGGGCGAGGAGGTCGAGCCCGAGGAGGGGCTGCCCACCGTCACCATGGGCGACGCCGGTCCGGAGATCGACGTCGAGGGCGTCGAGGCGCCGGAGCAGCTGGTCACCCAGCCGCTGATCCAGGGCGAGCGCCCCGAGGTGGTCGCGGGTCAGACCATCCGGGTCCACTACACCGGCGTGAAGCTGTCCGACGGCGAGCAGTTCGACAGCTCCTGGGAGCGGGGCGAGCCCACCGAGTTCCCCATCGGGGTGGGCCAGGTCATCGCCGGGTGGGACGAGGGACTGGTCGGCCAGCCGGTCGGTTCGCGGGTCCTGCTGGTGGTTCCGGCCGAGGAGGCCTACGGCGAGCTGCCCGAGGAGACCGAGGGCCAGACCGCGGCCCCCGCGCACGAGCTGGCCGGCGAGGACCTCGTCTTCGTGGTCGACATCCTCGGCGCGTCCTGACCCCTACCCACCCACACCAAGGAGCCACGATGACCGACTCTCCCTTCGGCCAGGTCCAGAAGGCCAAGCCCGAGATCGACTTCCCCGGCGACGAACCCCCCACCGAGCTGGTCGTCGAGGACCTCGAGGTGGGCAAGGGCGCCGAGGCGACCGCCGGCTCGACCGTCTCGGCGCACTACGTCGGTGTCGCCTGGTCCACGGGCGAGGAGTTCGACGCGTCGTGGAACCGGGGCCAGCCGCTCACCTTCACGGCCGGCGTCGGCCAGGTCATCCAGGGGTGGGACCAGGGCCTGCTCGGGATGAAGGTCGGGGGACGTCGCAAGATCGTCATCCCGCCGCACCTGGGGTATGGCGACCGGGGCGCGGGCGGCGCCATCAAGGGCGGCGAGACGCTGATCTTCGTGGTGGACCTCGTCGACGTCCGCTGAGCCCGACCCCGGGCATACCGGGCAACCACGAGCGACGCCCGGTCGGGTCTGAGGTGACCACGAGCGACGCCCGGTCGGGTCTGAGGTGACTACAGACGACGCCCGGTCGGGTCTGAGGTGACCACGAGCGACGCCCGGTCGGGTCTGGGGTGACCACAGGCGACGCTCGGTCAGGGAGATGAGGCGCTGAGGCGCTCCCGGTCCCGCTCCAACCGGCTCATCACCGGGGTCACCAGCACCCCGTGCACGACCACGGACAGCACCACGGTGAAGACGCAGGTGGCCCACAGCCACCGCTCACCGGTCCAGGTCGCCTCCGAGAGGGCATACGCCAGGTAGTAGAGCGTGCCCACTCCGCGGATCCCGAAGAAGGCGCTGATCGCCTGCTCCCGCCGGGCGAGGGGGCGGTGGGTCTCGTCGGCCAGCCGCCACCGCCCGGGCGCCAGGGCGGCCCAGCCGGCGACCGGACGGATCACGCCGACCAGGGCCACGCCCACGAGCACCCCGCGCCAGTCGAGGTGCTCGAGCGCCCCGTCGGTGAGCGCGATGCCGACGAAGAGCAGCACCACGAGGGTGAGCACCCGCTCCAGCCGCTCGACGACACCGTGCATGTGCTCGTGGAACTCGTGCCGCCGTGCCCGGGAGCGGATGGTCATGGCGCAGACAAAGACCGCGAGGAAGCCGTAGCCCTGCGCCACCTCGGCGACACCGTAGGCCAGCAGCATCGCGGCCAGCGCCAGCAGCGCCTCGCCCTGCTCGGCCAGCCGCAGCACCTGCTGGCGGGACCGGAAGGCGATGTAGGCCATGAACCACCCGACCGCGAGGCCGATCACCAGGCCGAGGACGATCTTGCCGACCAGCTCCCAGGCGAGCCACCGCCAGCCCCACTGCGCCACCGGGCCGAGCGTGGCGAGGAAGATCGCCGCGTAGACGAACGGGAAGGCGAGCGCGTCGTTGAGCCCGGCCTCCGAGGTGAGCGCGAAGCGCACCTCGTCGTCGTCGGTGATCTCGTCGTCGTGCAGCTGCTCCGCGACCGAGTCCTCGTCCTCCTGCGCCCCGGGGCGACGGATCGCCGGCCCGGCGACCTGGACGTCGCTGGCCAGCACCGGATCGGTCGGGGCCAGGACCGCACCGAGGAGGAGCGCCTGGGCCACCCCCAGCCCGAGACCCCACCACCCGAGCAGGAAGACGCCGGCGATGGTGAGCGGCATCGCGATCCCGAGCAGCTTCCAGGTGGCCGCCCAGGTGCCCCACGACCTGCGGTTGCGCCAGGACAGCGGCCGGTCCAGCGCCAGGCCCACGCCCATCAGCGCCAGCAGCACGGTGAACTCGGTGACGTGCTCGATGGTCTCCCGCTGGTTCGTGGGGTCGAAGGCGAACCTGGAGCCGATCGGCAGCAGCCCCACGAGGGCACCGATGACGATGAGGATCACCGGCGCGGACAGCCAGGCGCGCGTCAGCAGGCTGGGCAGCGCGACGGCGACCAGGAGCACCGCCCCGCCGAGCAGGAAGACCAGGTCCGACGACATGCTCAGCCCCGACGTCCGGCCGAGACGAGCCGGCCGGCGTGCCGGCCGGCCACCGCCGCGGTGAGGAAGCCGGCGGGGTCGTCGTCCAGCCCTCGGCCCATCGTGGACAACGGCACCGGGGCGCCCCGGAGCTCACCCAGCAACCCGTCGGTCCCGACGTCGACGCCGGTGAGGTGCGCGGCGGCCGCCACCAGCTCACCCGCCTGCTCGCGGACCCGCTCGAGGCAGCCGACGAGCGGGTCCTGCGGGTCGCCGGGCGGCACCCTCGGGACCGGCACGTCCGCGGGGTGCGCCAGCACCCGGCCGAAGGCGGTGACGCTGTGGTGCGACAGCCCGCGGTGCCGGTCCCGGGCGTCCGCCTGGGACACCCGGAGACCGGCCACGGCGTGTCCACCCAGGACGGCGGCCGCGTTGAGCGCCTCTCCGACGGCGACACCGGAGAAGCCCCATCGGGTGTCCGTCCCAAGGTTCCCGGGACCCTGGGTCACCACCGCCAGGTCGGCGCCCACGACGTGCCGGGCGGCGAGCAGCGCGGTGTGCACGGTGACCGCCTCGAGGTCGCCCCCGAAGGCCTGTCCGGTCGTGATGGCGGCCTCCAGCCACCCGGCGTCCCGCAGCCCGGCCACGGTGCGCGACCAGGCCAGGGGCAGCGCCGCACCGTCGGTCATGACGTAGGCCACCCGAGCCCCGGGTGCCTCGGCCCGGACCCCGGCGACCACCGCGGGCAGCGCCGAGTGCAGGTCGGTGGCGACCACCGGCATACCGTCCAGGTCGTCGGCCGCGGACAGCGCGGCGTGGTGCTCACCCTCCGGGTCGTCGACCCCCAGCACCATCGCCTGCAGCGGCGTGTAGCGGGCCTTGACCAGGTGGCCGGGCACCTCGGTCCCTCCGGCGTCGGGCCAGGCGCCGGGACGGTCCGGGATGGCGACGACGAGGGCATACCCACCGGTGCCGAGCCCCCGATCGAGCGCGGTGACGTTGAGCAGCACCCGGTCGCCGACGACCGGCGTCCCGACCAGGTCGGGATAGGCCAGCGCCCGTGCCGTGCCACCGGCCGTGAGGTCGACCCCGACGACGACCACCCCGTCCCATCCGGGGAGCAGCTCGCGCACCTCGCCCTCGCGCCACGTGATCACGAGGCCGAGCCTATAGATGCGCGGCGGCGTCGCGGCCGGACGGTAGCCTCGGCAGCATGGCGAAGAGTGCGAGCACGGGGGTCAGCCCTGCCACGGCGAAGACCGAGCGGCTGCTCAACCTCGTCATCGCCCTGCTGCACACCCGGCAGCCGCTGTCCAAGGCCAAGCTGCGCCAGGCCGTGCCGGACTACGCGCAGGGCAGCGTCGAGGCCTTCGAGCGGATGTTCGAGCGGGACAAGGACGAGCTGCGGGCCCTGGGCATCCCGTTGCGGACCGAGCCGATCGACGCCTTCTTCGACGACGAGCCGGGCTACCGCATCGACCAGCGTGAGTATGCCCTGCCCGAGATCGACTTCGCCCCCGACGAGCTCGCGGTCCTGGGGCTGGCGGCGCGCGCGTGGAGCCAGGCGAGCCTGGCCGGGCCTGCGGCCCAGGCGCTGCGCAAGCTGGACGCCGCGGGGGTGGTGCGCGACGAGTCCTCGGTCGCCGGCATCGAGCCGTTGCTGCACACGCCCGATCCCGCCTTCGAGCCGGTGCGTGACGCGGTGCTGACGCGCACCCCGATCACCTTCGACTACCGCGGGGGCAGCGGGGACCTGGCGCACCGCCGGGTCCAGCCGTGGGGTCTGACCAGCTGGCACGGCCGGTGGTACCTCACGGCGCACGACCTGGACCGGGACGCACCGCGGGTGTTCCGGCTGGACCGCGTCGTCGGTGCGCCGAAGCGGTCGGGAAGGCCGGGGGAGTATGCCGTGCCGTCGGACCTCGACACGGTCGCCATGATCCGGCGCAGCACCGGCGACGAGCCGCCGGCGACCACGGCCGCGCGACTGCTGCTGCGCGACGGCGCGGCGGCCTCGCTGCGCCGACGGGGCACCCCGCTGCCGGGCGAGGAAGCGCCGGAGGGCTGGACCGCGCTGGAGCTGCCGACGGGTTCCCTGCCGCGGCTGGCGCGGGAGGTCTGCGCGGCCGGGGCCGACGTGCGGGTCCTCGCGCCCCCCGAGCTCGGGTCCCTCGTCGCGGAGCGGCTGCGCGCCGTCGCGGCCGCGCACGGGGGAGGGGAGGCGTGATGGCGACCTACGAGAGCGCGACCTCGCGGGTCTCGCGGATGCTGACGATGGTCCCGTGGCTGGTGCACCGCCAGGGTATCGACCTGGCGACCGCCGCCGCCGAGCTGGGCGTCTCCGAGAGCCAGGTCGTCGAGGACCTGCAGGTGCTGTTCCTGTGCGGCCTGCCCGGCCACTACCCGGACGACCTCATCGAGGCGTCCTGGGAGGGCGGCCGGGTCTTCGTCGGCAACGCCGACACCATCGCCCGGCCGCTGCGCCTGGGCCGGGACGAGGCGCTGGCGCTCATCGTGGCGCTGCGCGCGCTCGCGGCGACGCCGGGCCTGGCCGAGCGGGAGGCCATCGACCGCGCCCTCGCCAAGCTCGAGGGCGCCGCGGGCGACAGCGCCGAGGGGGCCGGTCAGGTGCGGGTGGACCTGGACCAGCCGGTCGACGACGAACTCGCGGCGCGGGTGCGGACCGGGCTGTCCGAGCAGCGCCGGCTGCACCTGCGCTACACCTCCGCGAGCCGCGACGAGACCACCGAGCGTGACGTCGACCCGCTGCGGGTCCTGTCGGTCGACGGCCGGTGGTACCTCGAGGGGTGGTGCCACCGCGCCGCCGACCTCCGCCTCTTCCGGCTGGACCGGATCGAGTCGGTCGAGGTGCTCGACCAGGCGGCCACCCCGCCGGACGAGCTGCCCGAGCGGCCCGTGGGATCGGGCGTCTACCGCCCGGACCCGCACGACCAGAGCGTCGTGCTGGACCTCGCGCCCGGCTCCGCCTGGGTGGCCGAGCAGATCCCGGCCGAGGAGGTCTCACCGCGCGACGACGGCTCGGTCCGGATGACGCTCCGGGTCGCCGACCCGCACTGGCTGGTGCGGCTGGTGCTGCGCGAGGGCGGCGGCGTCCGCGTGGTCGAGCCGGCCGCCATGGTCGACGAGGTCCGCGAGGCAGCCGCGGCCGGGCTCGCAGGGAACCCCGCCGAGGGCGCCGACCGTTAGACTGGTGCGGCAAGCTGTCCGTGGCTCACACCCGCGGCGCCCGATCCGAGAGTGAGTTGCACCATGCGTCTGCAGGCCTGGCACATCGTCGTCCTCGTCATCGCGTTCATCGTGCTCTTCGGCTGGAAGAACCTGCCCAACATGGCGCGCTCCATGGGTGAGTCCATGCGGGTCTTCAAGTCCGAGGTCGACCAGATGAAGGACGAGGGTGAGGCGCGCAAGGACGCCAAGGACGCCGAGCGCCCGGCGCTGGAGGACCGCAGCAAGGACGCCGACAGCGACACCGCCCGGCAGGAGTACGACGCGATGAAGCGGCGCCAGTCCGGCGACGGCGCCTCGCCGAACGCCTGACCCGGCGCACCGGCATACTCCTCCGTGGCCCGCACCGACCGTCCCCGCCGACGCCGCAGAGACCCCGAGGGCCGGATGGCGCTCGGCGAGCACTTCCGCGAGCTGCGCAACCGGCTGACGATCAGCGTCCTCGCGATCGCCGTGCTGGCGGTGGTGGGGTGGTACTTCTACGACGAGATCTTCAGCTTCGTCAACGCGCCCATCGTGCGGGTCGCCCAGGAGCGTGGTGACGAGGCGGTCAGCCTGCGCTTCCAGAACATCACCGAGCCGTTCGCCATGCAGCTGCGGGTGGCGATCTTCAGCGGGATCCTGCTGGCCAGCCCCATCTGGCTGTGGCAGATCTGGGCCTTCCTGCTGCCGGGGCTGCGGCGTCCGGAGAAGCGCATCGCCCTGTCCTACTTCTTCATCTCGATCCCGCTCTTCTTCGCCGGGGCGGCGCTGGCGGCCTTCACCTTCCCGCGGCTGGTCGCGATCCTGCTGGGCTTCACCCCCCAGGGAGCCGCGAACCTGCCGGGAGCCCAGGAGTTCCTCTCGCTCTGGCTCTACTTCATGCTCGCCTTCGGTCTGGCCTTCCTGCTGCCGGTGGTCCTGGTCGCGGCCAACCAGATCGGCATCCTGCCGGCGAGCGTCATGCTCCGCAGCTGGCGGATCGTGCTGTTCGGCATCCTCGTCTTCTCCGCCTTCATGACCCCCGACCCCAGCGCCTGGACCATGCTGGCCATGGCCTCGCCGGTGTTCGCGCTCTTCTGGTGCGCGGTCGGGATCTCCTTCCTCATGGAGCGGCGCCGCGCCCGGAAGAACCCGGACCGGTATGCCGGTCTCTCCCCGGACGAGGCGACCCCTCTCACATGAGGTATGCCGTCGCGCACGGCCGCAGGTCCGGCCGGCGGGGCGGCGCGGTGGTGGGGGAGCAGGCGGTCACCCGGCTGCGGGGCGCGTGCCACGACGTGGTGGAGGTGGTCGGGGACTCGCTGGAGCAGGTGCGGGCCGCGTGCGCCGCGCTGGTGGCCGACGGGGTGGACGTGCTCGTGGTCGCGGGCGGGGACGGACTGGTCAGCCTCGGCACCGACCTGTGCGCCGGCTCCGGCACCACGCTGGCGGTCCTGCCGGCCGGGACCGGCAACGACAACGCCCGCAGCCTGGGCATCGGACCGGGTCACCCGGCTCTGGACGTGCTGCTCGGTGCCCGGACCAGGACCGTCGACACCCTCCACGTCCCCGAGCTGGGCCGCCGCGTCCTGGGGTCGGTCTGCGGCGCCCTGGACGCCCGGATCAACGCCCGGGCCAACACCTGGCCACGGTGGCTGGGGCCGTCGGCCTACAGCCTGTCCGCGCTGGTCGAGATCGCCCTGCTCCGGCTCCAACCGCCGCTGGCCTACCAGCTCGTGGTCGACGGCCGCACCGAGGACCTCGAGGCGCTGGTCGTGGTCGCCGCCAACATGCCCCACCTCGGGGGCGGGCTGCCGATCGCGCCCGCGGCCGACCCCGAGGACGGCGAGCTCGACCTCGTCGTGGTGTCACCGGTCTCCGCGCGGGAGGCCGTCGGGCTGCTGCGCGCGATCCGGGCGGGCAGGCATACCACTCACCCGGCGGTGCGCATCGTGCGTGCGCACGAGGTGCACCTGAGCGGACCGCCCGACGTGGTCGCCCACGGTGACGGGGAGGCGCTGGCGGCGCTGCCGCTGACCGTCCGGGTCGAGGCCGCGAGCCTGCGGGTGCTCGCCCCCTCCTGACGTAGCCTGGGAGGCATGTCCACCCCCGCAGAGCGATATGCGGCCTCCCGTGCGCGCGCGAGGTGGGAGGCGACGCCGGCCGGCCGGTTCACCAGCACCATCGGCTTCGAGCTGGACCCCTTCCAGCTCGAGGCGATCGAGGCGGTGCAGGGCGGGGCCGGGGTGCTGGTGGCGGCACCCACGGGCGCGGGCAAGACGGTGGTCGGCGAGTTCGCGGTGGCGCTCGCGCTGGAGACCGGGCGCAAGGCCTTCTACACCACCCCGATCAAGGCGCTGTCGAACCAGAAGTACCACGACCTGGTGGCGCGGCACGGCGCGGCCAACGTGGGCCTGCTCACGGGGGACGCCTCCGTCAACGGGGAGGCGCCGGTGGTCGTCATGACCACCGAGGTGCTGCGCAACATGATGTATGCCTCCTCGCCGACCCTCACCGGGCTCGGCTTCGTGGTGATGGACGAGGTGCACTACCTCGCGGACCGGTGGCGCGGCGCGGTCTGGGAGGAGGTCATCATCCACCTGCCCGAGTCGGTCCAGGTCATCTCGCTGTCCGCGACGGTGAGCAACGCCGAGGAGTTCGGCGACTGGCTGCGCCAGGTCCGCGGCCGCGGCAACCCCGACTCGCTGCGGGTCATCGTCTCCGAGCACCGGCCGGTGCCGTTGTGGCAGCACATGATGGTCGGGCAACGGATGTACGACCTGTTCGTCACCGACGGCACCCGCGCGCCCTCCGGCACCGACGGGACCACGCGGGTCAACCCCGAGCTGCTGCAGGCGATCTCCGCCGCCGAGCGGTCGGCACGGTCCGAGGGCGGCTGGCGCCGGGAGGACGCCGGGGGGCCCCGGGGGCGGCGCGGTGACCGGCGGGGCAAGGGCGGACGTGGCGGCCGGGACGACCGGCAGCGGGCCGGCCGTGGACGCGGAGGCCCCTCCGGACAGCGACCCTCGGACCGGGGTCCACGCCGCGACGACGCCCGCGGCTACAGCTCCGGCGGCCCTGACCAGGCCGGGTTCGCCCGTGGTGCGCTGCCCGGCGGCGTGGCCAGCCGGACCCAGGTCATCGACCGGCTGGACCGGGAGGGGCTGCTGCCGGCGATCACCTTCATCTTCAGCAGGGCCGGGTGCGACGCGGCCGTGCAGCAGCTGCTCGGCCGGGGCGCCCGACTGATCCCGGACGAGCTGGGCCAGCGGATCCGTGCCCTGGTCGCCGAGCGGGTGGCGGAGGTGGACCCGGCCGACCTGGGCGTCCTCGGTTACCACGACTTCGTCGAGGGCCTCTCCCGGGGCTATGCCGCCCACCACGCCGGGATGCTCCCGCTCTTCCGGGAGATCGTGGAGGAGCTGTTCACCGCCGGGCAGGTGCGCGCGGTCTTCGCCACCGAGACCCTCGCCCTCGGCATCAACATGCCGGCCCGCACCGTGGTGCTGGAGAAGCTGGTGAAGTTCAACGGGGAGGAGCACGCGCCGGTCACGCCGGCCGAGTACACCCAGCTCACCGGGCGCGCCGGGCGCCGGGGCATCGACGTCGAGGGGCACGCGGTCGTGCTGTGGCGGCGGGGCGTGGACCCGATGGACGTGGCCGGGCTCGCCTCCACCCGGACCTACCCGCTGCGCAGCTCGTTCCGGCCCAGCTCCAACATGGCCGTGAACCTCGTGGCGCAGTACGGCCGGGAGAAGGCGCACGAGCTGCTCCAGGCCAGCTTCGCGCAGTTCCAGGCCGACCGGTCCGTGGTCGGGCTCACGACGCAGCTGCGGCACAACCTGGAGGCGCTGGAGGGGTATGCCGCGTCGATGGCGTGCGACCGGGGCGACTTCCGTGAGTACGGCCGGCTGCGGCACGAGCTCTCCGAGGTCGAGAAGAAGGCGGCCCGCACCCGTCAGGCGCAGCGGCGCAGCGACATCGGCCAGGCGCTGGAGGCCCTGGAGCCCGGCCAGGTGATCCAGCTCGACGGTGGACGGCACGGGACGATGGCCGTCGTCGTCAAGGGGGCGCGTGGCCGCTCCGCCGGCCCCGAGCCGACCGTGATCACCTCGAACGGTCGGGTGCAGCGGCTCACGATCCCCGGCTTCCGGGACGTGCCGGAGGTGATCGGCTCGCTGCGCATCCCGGCGCACTTCAACGAGCGCAGCCCGAAGGCGCGCAAGGACCTCGCCGCCACCCTGCGCAGCACGGTCCGCGAGCCCGTGCCCGGCCGGGCGCGCGAGGACGGCGGGGGAGCGGGCATACCCACCAGGACCGAGACACGGGTGCAGGACCTGCGCGCCCAGCTGTCCGCGCACCCGTGCCACAGCTGCCCCGAGCGCGAGGACCACGCCCGGTGGGCGGCGAGGTGGTGGAAGCTGCGCAAGGAGACCGACGACCTGCAACGGCGGGTCTCGCACCGCACCGGCACGCTCGCGGCGACGTTCGAGCGGATCTGCGACCTGCTGTCCGAGGCCGGCTACCTGAGCAAGGACGGCGCGCACGTCACCCCGGAGGGCGAGCGGCTGCGCCGGATCTACACCGAGCTGGACCTGGTGGCCGCCGAGGCGCTGCGCCGCGGGACCTGGCGCCGGCTCACCCCGGCAGACCTGGCGGCGGTCGTGTCCGCCCTGGTCCACGAGTCCCGCGGCGACGAGCCGGGTGACCCGCCCACACCGAGCGTCGAGGTCGCCGAGGCGCTCGGCGAGATGAGCGCCATCTGGCAGGAGGTCCAGGCCGGCAAGCTGGCCCACAGCCTCACCGGCGACCGGGAGCTCGACCCCGGCATCTCCTGGATGGTGCACCGCTGGGCGTCCGGGCGGGGCCTCGAGGAGGTGCTGCGCTCCGGCGACCTGTCCGCGGGTGACTTCGTGCGCCGGGCCAAGCAGGTGGTCGACCTGCTGGGCCAGATCGCGCACGCGGCGGACGAGGACGTCGCCGCCACGGCCCGGCGTGCCTCCGCGGCGATGCTCCGCGGCGTCGTCGCCGCGGACCGGCTGGACTGACGCGCGGCCCTCTCGCGGTCCGCACCCGTGAGGATCGGTGCACCTGCCCCTCGGCTCACCGGAGGGGACCGGTGACCGTACCCTGACGGGCATGACCGAGATCGTCATCTGCTCCCCGCTGCGCACCCCGGTCGGGGGCTACCTCGGCAGCCTGGCCACCCTGACCGCGGCCGACCTCGGCACCCAGCTGCTCACCACCCTGCTGGAGCGCACCGGGTTGGGCGACGGCGACGTCGACGACGTGATCCTCGGCAACGCCAACCCCTCCGGCGAGATCCCGGCCCTGGGCCGCATCGTCGCCCTCAACGCCGGGCTCGACTCCGCTCCGGGTATGCAGCTGGACCGGCGCTGCGGGTCCGGCCTGCAGGCGGTCCTGACCGCGGCGGCCCAGGTCGCGACGGGCGGGAGTCGCCTCGTCGTCGCCGGGGGTGCGGAGTCGATGAGCAGCGTCGAGCACTACGCCCTGCTCCGGCAGGGGGTGCGTGCCGGGGTGGACCTGGCCGACCGGCTCGCCCGGGCCCGCTCCACCGCGGGTGGGGAGCACCACCCCATCCCCGGAGGCATGATCGAGACCGCGGAGAACCTCCGTCGCGACTACCGGATCTCCCGCGAGGCGCAGGACGAGCTCGCGGTGCGCTCCCACCAGCGCGCGGCGGCGGCGCAGCGCGAGGGCCGCTTCGCCGACGAGCTGGTGCCCGTCGAGGTGCCCGGGCGCACGGGGGTGACGGTGGTCGACACCGACGAGCACGTGCGCCCCGAAACCGACGTCGCCGCCCTCGCCGGGCTGCGGCCGATCCTGGGCCGGAGTGACCCGGAGGCGACCGTCACCGCCGGCAACGCCAGCGGGCAGAACGACGCCGCGGCCCTCTGCGTCGTCACCACACGGGACCGCGCCGAGCAGCTGGGCCTGGCACCGATGCTCGGGCTGCGGTCGTGGGCGCTCGCGGGGGTCGCTCCCGAGACCATGGGCATCGGCCCCGTCCCGGCCACGGCCGCCGCGCTGGAGCGCGCCGGGCTGGGTCTGGACGACCTGGATCTCATCGAGCTCAACGAGGCCTTCGCGGCGCAGGCGCTGGCCGTGCTCACCGAGTGGGGCATGGCCGGGAGCGACCGGTGGGACCGGCTCAACGTGAACGGCTCCGGGATCTCGCTCGGCCACCCCGTCGGCGCCACCGGAGCCCGGATCCTGGCCACGCTGGCCCACGAGCTGGGGCGTCGCGAGGGTCGCTACGCCCTCGAGACCATGTGCATCGGCGGTGGGCAGGGCCTGGCCGCGGTCTTCGAGCGGGTCAGCTGAGCGCGGGACGACCCCGCACGAGGAGGCCGAGGCCACCCGCGCCGACCGCCAGCAGCACCGACGCGACCACGTCGCTGGGCCGGTGGAACCCCAGCATGACGACGAGCGCTCCCATCCACACGGTCAGACCCGCGCCGAGCACCGACGCGACGGGCAGCCAGGCGCGCGGAGCCACCAGGAGCAGCGCCAGGGCCAGGGCGGCGGCCGCACCGGTGTGCCCGCTCGGCAGCGAGTTGGACATCAGCCACGGGTCCGCCAGCTGGGGGCGGGGCAGCAGCGCCTTGAGCACCTGGGTGGAGGCGACCAGGACCGGGACGGACACGAGCACCGCCAGGCCGGTCCGGGGCCGGTGCAGCGAGGCCAGCACTCCGACACCCAGGGCCAGGGCGAGCAGGACGTAGGGGTTGGGCAGGACGCTGTCGAGGAGTTGGTGCTGCGCGCCGGTCACCGTGACGGCGTCCATCAGGCCGGAGTCGACCCGCTGCCCCGTGGTGCTGAGCACCGCCACGGCATACACCGCGCCGAAGGCGGCGATCGCGCCCACGACCAGGCCCAGCGGGCGCGGCCAGGCGACCGCCGGCACGCGGGTGTGCCCGGGGTCGGGGGCGGTGGTGGTGCTCACCCCGTCCACGGTAGGGCGGTCACCTGTGCGGCGCCTGTGCCGACAGGCGGCTGCGGGTGCGGGCCTACGGCCTCACCTTGAGCGCGGACATCAGCCGTCCCACGGGATTGCCGAGGTCGTAGGTCTCGATGAGCTGCTGCAGCGTCCCCGGGTCCGCGAGCTCGCGGGGGAGAGTGAGCGGGACGTCCGCGACCGGCGCGTCCTGCGCCACCAGCACGACCGTCGGGGCGACGTCCAGGTAGGCGGCGCCCGCCTCGAGGTTGGTGCGTCGGGCGCCCTTGATCGCCGGGTCCCCGGAGTCGACGGCGGCGCGCAGGCCCTCGAGCGTGCCGTACTCCTCGATCAGGGCGGCAGCGGTCTTCTCCCCGATGCCCTTGACCCCCGGCAGCCCGTCCGAGGTGTCGCCGCGCAGCATCGACATCTCGGCGTACGCGCGCCCGGTGGGGACGGCATACCGCGACCGCAGGTCGGCCTGGTGGATCTCCTCGGCGTCCCGGACACCCTGCTTGGCGGTGTAGATCACCGTCACCCCGGCCTCGTCGTCCACCAGCTGGAAGAGGTCGCGGTCCCCGGTCACCACGCCGACCGGCATCCGGCCGCGGTGCCGCGCGGTGAGCGTGCCGATGACGTCGTCCGCCTCGTAGCCGTCGGCACCCAGGATCGGGATGCCGACGGCGTCCAGCACCCGACGGATGATCGGCACCTGGACCTCGAGCTCAGGTGGAGCCTCCTCCTTCTCCTCCGAACCCTCGACCAGACGATGAGACTTGTAGGAGGGGATCGCCTGCACCCGGAAGTCGGGGCGCCAGTCGTTGTCCCAGCAGCACACCAGGTGGGTGGGGGAGAAGCGGCCGACCAGGGTGGCGATCATGTCCACCAGCCCCCGGACCGCGTTGGTCGGCGTGCCGTCCGGCGCCTCGCGGAGGTCCTTGACGCCGAAGAAGGCCCGGAAGTAGAGCGACGCCGTGTCGAGCAGGAGGAGCTGGGGCGGCGCGACGTCGGGGTCGCGGTCCGGAGGTGTCGTCATGGCGCTCACCCTAGTGCCGGTGGGTTAGCGTGAGGTATGCCTCGACGCCTGGCGATCTCGCTGCTGGTCATCGTCGTGGCGGTGTCGGCGGTGCTGCTGTTCGGGCCGCTGTGGGACAGCGCCGAGGGGGAGAACCCGCTGACCCGGCCTCCGGAGCCGGACTACGGCGCGGTGCTGCGGCTGGCGCTGCCGACGCTCCTGGTGGCGGCCGTGGTCGGACTGCTGGTCGTGCCGCCCCACGGGCGTCGGGCGCCGACCCGGTCGCAGCTCGCGCCTCCCAGGGGGTCCTCGCGCGCCGATTAGGCTGACCGCATGGAGCCGTTGGATCGCCACATCGTCACCGTCCTCGCGCAGGACGGGCGGATCAGCTTCGCCGACCTGGGCCGGCAGGTGGGGTTGTCCACCTCGGCCGTCCACCAGCGGGTCAAGCGGCTCGAGGAGCGAGGCATCATCACCGGCTACCGCGCGGTCGTCGACTACGCCTCGGTCGGCCTGCCGCTGACGGCGCTGATGTCGGTGACCCCCTTCGACCCCTCCGACGACGACGACATCCCGGAGCGGCTGGCCCACATCGAGGAGATCGTGGCGTGCTGGTCGGTGGCGGGCGACGAGAACTACGTGCTCCTCATCCGGGTGTCCCGCCCGCAGGACCTGGAGGAGCTGCTGGCGCGGATCCGGCAGGAGGGCTCCTGCTCCACGAACACCACGATCGTGCTGTCGACGCCCTGGGAGGACCGCCTCGGCAGCCTGCCGGTGCACACCCCCGACGCGACCTGACCCGACCTGACCCCACCGAGCGTCGCTTGTGGTTGGCTCACGCCCCACCGGGCGTCGCTTGTGGTTGCCCCCAGCCTCACCGGGCGTCGCTTGTGGTTGGCTCACGCCCCACCGAGCGTCGCTTGTGGTTGGCTCACGCCTCACCGGGCGTCGCCTGTGGTGGCTAGGGCCGCCGAGCGATGCCGGCGACCGCCCCGCGGGTCACGGCGAGGAGGTCCGAGGGCGCCAGCTCCAGGTCCAGGCCACGGCGTCCTCCACTCACGAGGATCGTGTCGTGCTGCTCCGCGGAGGCGTCCAGCACCGTCGCGAGGGACCGCTTCTGCCCGATCGGGCTGATTCCTCCGACCACGTATCCCGTGACGCGCTGCGCCGTGGCGACCTCGGCCATGGACACCCTCTTGAGCCCGAGGGCGGCCGCCATCGCCTTGAGATCGAGCTGTCCGTCCACCGGCACGATGCCCACCGAGAGCTCGCGCTCACCCTGCACGAGCAGCGTCTTGAACACCCTGGCCGGTTCCACCCCGAGCGCCTCGGCCGCCTCGGTCCCGTAGGACGTCGCCGCCGGGTCGTGGTCGTAGGCACGCACCGCATACCTGATCCCCGCCCGATCGAGGGTCGCCGTCGCCGGAGTTCCACCCGACTGCCTCGTCCTCGCCACCACGCCAGGGTATGCCGTCGCCCGGCAACCACAAGCGACGCCCGGTCGGGCTGCAGCCAACCACAAGCGACGCTCGGTGGGACTGGAGCCAACCACAAGCGACGCCCGGTAGGGCTGCAGCCAACCACAAGCGACGCTCGGTGGGAGAGCGGAGTGCGCCGGTCAGGCGAGCTGGTCGACCGAGGCCCGTCGGGAGGCGGCTGCGGCGGCCACCGCCTTCTCCTGCTGGCCGGCCTCGTCGGTGCCGTGCACCTCGGCCGCCTGCTGGCGCCACCAGTCCTGACCGCTCGCGGGCAGGGTGTCGATCGGGTCGTAGTAGACGTACTCCGCGCTGGTCACGTCGACGTCCTCGCCTTCGATCGAGGTGCGGTAGTTCTTGCGCCAGTAGGAGATGCCACGCTCGGTGTCGTAGGTGTCCACCTGGTGCACCCAGCGCTTGCCGACAAAGGGCACGTCGCAGACGATGCGGGGCGTCGCGAACCCGGGCAGGTACCCGAGCATCGAGTGCTGCAGGTGCTGGGCGTGCGCCAGGGACACCCGCCAGTGCTCGCTGAACGGGATCATGTCGCACATGTAGAAGTAGTACGGCGTGATCATCGCCTCGTCCGCCATCGCGAAGCAGAGGTCGAGCAGCTGGGTGGAGGAGTCGTTGACCCCACGCATCAGCACGCCCTGGTTGCGGACGTCGCGGATGCCCGCCTCCAGCATCGCCTTGCTCGCCTGCGCCACCAACGGGGTGACCGACTGCGCCGCGTTGATGTGGGTGTGGATGGCCAGGCCGACGCCGCGCTCCCGCGCCTTGCGGGACACGCGGGCCACGCCCTCGACCGTGTCCGGGGCGAGCCAGTGCTGCGGCATACCCATCAGCGCCTTGGTCGCGAGCCGCACGTCCCGGATGTTCTCGATCTCCAGCAGCTGGTCCAGCCAGGCCTCGAGGTTCTTCCACGGCATGTTCGCGACGTCACCGCCGGAGACCACCACGTCGCGCACCCCGGGGGTGGCCCGGAGGTAGTCCAGGATGGCGGTATGCCGGTCCACCGGCTTGCCGGCGAGCTTGAGCTTGGTGACGGTCGGGGTGGAGTTGCCGACGAGGTCCATCCGGGTGCAGTGCCCGCAGTACTGCGGGCAGGTCGGCAGCATCTCGGCGAGCACCTTGGTGGGGTAGCGGTGGGTCAGCCCCTCGGCCACCCACATGTCGTGCTCGTGCAGGCTGTCGCGGGTGGCGTAGGGGTGGGTGGACCAGTCGGTCCGTCGGTCGGAGAAGACGGGGAGCATGTAGCGGCGGACCGGGTCGGCGAGGAAGGCCTCGGTGAACGCGACGCCCGCCGCCGGCATCCGACCGTCGGCCCACGTCGGCTCGCTCACCATCGTGTTGAGCATCTGCGGGGGCAGCAGCATCGACATGGTGGCGCGCTCGGTCTGGTCCCGCTCCAGGTCGGCGTAGAACGCCTCGGTGAGCAGGTCACCCATCACGGTGCGTAGCTGGCCGATGTTCTTGACGCAGTTGACCCGCTGCCACTGCACGTCGGCCCACTGCTCGGGGGTGACGTCCGCCCATCCGGCGAAGCGGGTCCAGTCGGGCTCCACCAGCTCGTGGCGCCGGTAGGCATAGGGCTGCTCGATCTGTGCGCTCATGCCCACATGCTACGGACAACATCCGGCGAAGGCGAGGATCCACAGGATGATGTCTCGCCAAAGCAGCAACAGGCAGGATGATCTCTCGCGAGGCCGTGCAGAGCCCGCGTGCCGAGCGCCAGCACCAGCCATCCCGGCGTGTCGGGCACGACACGCCGCAGATCCGACGGAACCTGGGTCGACACCGGCGCCAGAAGCGTCCGGCTGACCTGCGAGGTTGCACGTCGTCGCAGGTCAGTGGCGTGTTGACAGAACTCGCGGTCGCGTCCTACGTTCGGACGCGTCCCTGAGGCGCCCGAGCGCCGAGGAGGGGAGCCAGGACCCCGAGCACCGAGTAGACAACGGGATCGTGTCGGCCGCCAGCCGGGCACGGACCGGCCCCAAAGGTGCCGGGGTCCGGCCATGTCCGGACCCGGGTGCGACGTAGGCTGGCCCGGTGCACTGGCCGACCCGACTCCCGCTCGCCGTGCTGGGTGGGGTCGCACTGTGGCTGGCCTTCCCCTCGCACGACATCTGGCCCCTGGCGATCGTCGGGACCGCCCTGCTCGCCCTGTCCACCGCCGGCTCGAGCGTGCGGACCGGCCTGCTGGCCGGGCTGCTGCTGGGGCTGACCTGGTACACCCCGATGTTCGTCTGGGCCAGCACCTACGCGGGGGTGATGCCCTGGCTCGCGATGAGCCTGGCCTCGGCGCTCTACCCCGCCGCCCTGGGCGGTCTGCTCGCGGTGCTGCAACGGGCGGGGACCGTGCGTCCGGTCGTGGGCGCCGCGGCCTGGGTGCTGATGGAGTATGCGCGCTCGGTCACCCCGTTCGGCGGTTTCCCCTGGGCGCGCCTCGGCTTCAGCCAGGCGGACAGCCCGACGCTCGGGGCGGTGAGCCTGCTCTCGGTCGCCGGGCTGGGTTTCCTCGTGGCCCTGGCCGGTGGGCTCATCGCCCTCACGGTCCAGCACCTGGCCCCCGGCCAGGAGCGCCGCACCGTCCGCGCCGGCCTGCTCACCCTCCTGGCTCTCGCCCTCACCCTGGCGCCGGCGGCGCTGCCCCGGCCGACCGAGGGCGACCCGCTGCAGGTGGCGGCGGTCCAGGGTGACCTGCCGGCCGACTTCACCCGCACCCTGAGCGCCGCGCGGGGCACGATGCTGGAGCGGTACACCACCATGACCGAGCAGCTGGCGCGGGACGTGGCGGCCGGGGACGCACCGGCCCCGGACCTCGTGCTGTGGCCCGAGGGGGCCAGCGACCTCGATCCGCTGGACCCGGCGACCGGCCCCGAGGCGGTGGCGGAGATGATGACGGGCGTCGAGGCGCTCGGGGTGCCCGTGGTGCTGGGAGCGACGTCCTACGGCACGGGGGAGGCCCCGCGCAACATGGTCCTCGAGCTGCAGCCCGGCCAGGGGGTGGACGACACCTACCAGAAGATCTACCTGGCGCCGTTCGGGGAGCGTATGCCGTTGCGTCCCGTGATGCGGCACCTGTCGGACTGGGTGGACCGGATCCCCGACTGGGAGGCCGGCACCGAGCCGGGTGTGCTGGATGTCGCGCTGCCCGACGGCCGGGACGTGCGCCTGGGTCTGGGCATCTGCTTCGAGGTCGTCGTCGACCCCGCGATGCGGGACGTCGTCACCGGAGGGGCGGAGCTGCTGGTGGTCCCCACCAGCAACGCCTGGTTCGGCGAGGGCGACGAGGCCGCGCAGCACATCGCGACCTCCCGGGTCCGCGCCGTCGAGTACGGCCGCTCGGTGGCGCACGTCAGCAACGTCGGGATCTCCGGACTCATCACCCCGGACGGCGTGGCCCACGGCCGGACCGGCCTGTTCACCCAGGCGCTGCTGGAGCGGGAGCTGCCGCTGCGGTCCGAGCAGACCCTCGCGGTGCGGACCGGGCCGTGGGTGGTGCCGGCGGCCGCGCTGCTCGTGCTGCTGGGCCTGCTGACCTCCCGCCGGCGACCGGCTCGTTAGGCTTCCCGGGTGACTGCCCGTGGCCCGCTGCACCGTGTGTGCGTCTGCATCCCGACCTATCAGGAGCGCGACGCACTCCCCGGTGTGGTGCGCCGCCTGCGCGCCGCCGCGCCACAGGTCGACGTGCTGGTCATCGACGACAACAGCCCGGACGGCACCGGGCAGCTCGCGGAGCAGCTCGCCGCCACCGACCCGCAGGTGCACGTGCTGCACCGGGAGGCCAAGGAGGGCCTGGGTCCGGCCTATCTCGCCGGGTTCGCCTGGGCGGCCGACCGTGGCTACGACGCCGTCGTGGAGATGGACGCCGACGGCTCGCACCAGCCCGAGCAGCTGCCCAGCCTGCTGGAGGCCGGGGAGGACGCCGACGTGGTGATCGGATCGCGCTGGGTGCCCGGCGGCTCGGTGCACCGTTGGCCGCTGCACCGCAAGGGCCTCTCGGTCGGCGCCAACACCTATGCCCGGCTCGCCCTCGGCATCGCGGTACGTGACGCCACGGCGGGGTTCCGGGTCTACCGGCTGCCCCAGCTCGTGCGACTGGTCGCCACGCCGGTCGCCTCCCAGGGCTACTGCTTCCAGATCGACCTGACGCTGCGGGCGCTGGACGCGGGGCTCCGGGTGGTCGAGGTGCCGATCTCCTTCGTCGAACGCGCCGAGGGCACCTCGAAGATGAACGACGCAATCGTGCGCGAGGCCGTGCTGCGGGTGGGGGAGTGGGGCTGGCAGCGCCGGTCCGGCCAGCTCCGGGAACACCTCGGGCGCCGCGGCCGTTCTCGATGGCACCACCTCGAGGAGGCCACGTGAGCTCGACGACCGGTCGAACCCAGCCGCGACGGCGGCCCGTCCTGCGCTGGATCCTGCTGGCTATCGTGCTGCTGCCGATCGTCGAGATCGCCGTCCTCGTGCTGGTCGGCCAGGCCATCGGCCTCTGGTGGACCCTGGGCCTGATCGTGGCGGTCGCGGTCGCCGGCACCTGGCTGGCGCGACGGGAGAGCTCCCGGACCTACCGCGCCCTCCAGCAGGCGCTGAACTCCGGCCGGATGCCCGCGGACGAGATGACCGACGCCATCCTGCTCATGGTCGGCGGGGTGCTGCTCCTGCTCCCCGGCTTCGTCAGCGACGTCGTGGCCCTCGTCCTCGTGCTCCCGTTCACCCGTCCCGCAGCGCGTCGCCTGCTGCAGGCCGTGGTGGCCAGCCGTGCGCTGGCGACCGTCGGTGGCACCAGCGGGTCGGCACGCCCGCCCCGACCCCCGGGTGCCGGGACCGTCATCGACGGCGAGATCGTCGACGAGCAGCCACCGCCGTGGCGCGAGCAGCCGCCCCCGCCCATCGACCGCTGACCCGCTCGCGCTGGCGCCGGAGAGCCGTTCGGCGCTAGACTGGTCCGTCGGCCCCGCGGTCCGCGCGTCGCAGCACGCGCTGAACGCCGCGTCAGCCGACCAGGGAACACGGGGCCCGCCGCAGGCGTTGACCTACATGACGCTGCACGCCGTCGCACCACGACGACGGCAATCCCCGTACGCACGGCACACGATCAAGCATGCGTGTCGGTGGAACGACACGATGGGAGTGGAACACATATGGCAGAGCGGTCCCTTCGCGGCACCAACCTGAGCTGGCTGTCCTTCGAGAGCGACGAGGGCGTCACCTTCAGCGACCGTGAGATCAGCCGGTACGTGTGCCCGGACGGGCACGTGAGCGAGCTGCCCTTCTCGGTCGAGGCGGAGATCCCGCCGATCTGGGAGTGCCGGTGCGGCCTGGACGCCAAGCTGGAGAACGGCCCAGAGCCGGAGCTGAAGGCGACCAAGCCGCAGCGCACCCACTGGGACATGCTGCTGGAGCGTCGTTCCGTCCCCGAGCTCGAGGAGCTGCTCGAGGAGCGGCTGGCGCTGCTGCGCGAGATGCGCGGCGAGAAGCCCCGGCGCAAGCGCAGCGCCTGAGAGCGCATACCCACATCGCGACGACGGAGGCGCGGCACGCACGGCGTGCCGCGCCTCTGCTCGTGCCGGAGGGGGCCTAGTGTCGCGCGTCTGAAGTTGTTTGACGGGTTGCGCGGGGGTCGGCGGTCTTGCCTCCAGGTGCTCGGGGGAGAGCCGTCCAGCCCTCTGACCGGGAGCTTGCGTGCAGCGGGCAATGTGGGCAGGATGAAGTTTAGTTCAGCATGAACTGTATTGTTCAGTGCATGTTGACTCTTACTTCCCGCTTGGATGCCATGCAGCGCCTGGGCCGGGCGATGGCCGACCCCACTCGCTCACGGATACTCCTGTCGCTTCTGGCGTGCCCAGCGCACCCGGCAGAACTCGCCAACGCTCTGGACCTGACGCGCTCGAACGTGTCCAACCACCTGGGGTGCCTGCGGGACTGCGGAATAGTGGTCGCCACCCATGAAGGCCGTCAGGCCCTCTACGAGATCGCTGACCCCCACCTCGCGCGTGCGCTCACCGAGCTGGTCGAGGTCAAGCTGGCCGTCGACGAGGACGCTCCCTGCCTCGACGTCACCTGCGATGTGCCCGGCTGCCATGAAGGGAGCACTAGGGCATGACGGTCACGGCACTGCTCCAAGCGATCGGGCTCTTCGTCGCGACCAACATCGATGACATCATCGTGCTCTCACTCTTCTTCGCCCGAGGGGCGGGGCGTCCGGGGACGACCGCGAAGATCCTGGCCGGGCAGTACCTCGGCTTCGTCGGGATCCTCGCCGCCGCACTGCTGGTGACCCTGGGGGCGGGGTGGGCACTGCCAGAGGAGACCATTCCCTACTTCGGGCTCATCCCCCTCGCGCTGGGCCTCTGGGCCGCATGGCAGGCCTACCGCGGCGAGGGCGACGACGATGATGCCGCCGTATCCGGCAAGAGCGTTGCAGTGGCGACCGTCGCCGGAGTCACCTTCGCCAACGGTGGAGACAATATCGGCGTCTATGTCCCGGTGTTCCTCAACATCAGTACTCCCGCTGTCATCACCTTCTGCATCATGTTCCTCGTGCTCGTGGCTGTGTTGGTGGCCATGGCCAAGTTCGTCGCCACGCGTCGACCCATCGCCGAGGTCCTGGAACGGTGGGAGCACATCCTCTTCCCGATCGTCCTGATCGGACTGGGCGTCGCGATCCTCGTCGGTGGCGGCGCGTTCGGCCTCTAGTGTCGCGCGCCTGAACTGGTTTGACGGGTGGCGTGAGGCAGGATCTCCTCGGCGGTCTTGGTCCAGATGAATGGGTGGCAGCGCTCGTTCCAGCCGTCGATGAAGGTGCTGATCGCTGCGACGAGTTGCTTGACGCTGTCGAAGGAGCCGCGGCGGATGGCCTGTCGGCTGATGATCCCGAAGAAGACCTCGACGAGGTTGAGCCAGGACCCGCTGGTCGGGGTGAAGTGCAACGTGATCCGCGGGTGCTTGGCCAGCCACTGCTTGATGTCCTCGTGCTTGTGCGTGTGGTAATTGTCCAGGACCACGTGCAGCTCCCGGCGCGGGTAGGCCCTGGCGACCTTCTTGAGGAAGTCGAGGAACTCGGCCTTGCCGTGCCGGTCGTAGCACTGGTCGGTCACCGCACCGGTGGCCACCTCAAGAGCGGCGAACAGCGTGGTGGTGCCATTGCGCTTGTAGTCGTGGGTCGCCTTCTCCGGCAAACCCGGTCGAAGCGGCAGGATCGGCGCGGTCCGGTTCAAGGCCTGGATCTGGGACTTCTCATCCACGCACAGCACGACCGCCTTCTCCGGCGGGTTCAGGTACAGCCCGACCACGTCGCGGACCTTGGCCTCCAGTTCCGGGTCGGTGGAGAACTTGAACGTCTCCCGCCGCCACGGCTTGACCCCGTACTTGCGCCAGGCGCGGGCCACAGTGGCATCCCCGATCCCCAGGTGCTGGCCCAGCAGCCGCGAGGACCAATGCGTCACCCCGAGCCTGGCCGGTGGCGGCTCAAGCGTGGTGGCGATGATCCCGGCATCATCGACGCGTTTCGGTCGGCCCGAACGCTCCTCGTCCTCCAGGCCAGCGAGCCCGTCGACGGCGAACCGGTCACGCCACTTGATCACCGTCGGACGCGAGGTCCCGACCTGCCGAGCCACCGCAGAGGTGCCCGCCCCCGCCGCGACGGCCAGCACGATCCGCGCCCGCTGCGCACGTCCCGCCGGCAACGTGCGCGACCGTGTCCACGAGGTCAGGGTCGCACGATCCTCATCGCTGATCTCCAGAGCAGGTGACGGCATACGCCATCATCCCATACTGTCAATGAATTAATGACGCGCGACACTAGATGATCCGCGGCTGCTCGTTGCCCGCCATCTCGATGCCGCGGCGCATGTTCACCCGGGTGAGGATCAGCCCGCCCACGACGAAGAAGGCGATCGTGACCAGGATCGCGGGACGGTAGGAGCCCGTCAGCTGGTAGGTGAGCCCGAAGGCCAGCGTCCCGAACCAGCTCGTGCCCCGCTCCATCGCCTGGTAGAAGCTGAAGTACTCCGACTCCTTGCCGGTCGGGACCAGCTGGGAGTAGAGCGAGCGCGACAGCGCCTGGGTGCCGCCCATGACGGTGCCGATGAAGACGGCGCACACCAGCCAGACCGTGAAGGCGCCGGTGGGCACGAAATAGGCGAAGGCGACCACGAGGGTCCACATCACCAGTCCGGACAGGACGGTGCGCTTGGCACCGACCCGGCCGGCGATCCACCCGAAGACGAGGGCACCGCCGAAGGCCACGAACTGCACCAGCAGGATCGTGATGATCAGCTGGCTGGTGTCGAAGCCCAGCGCCTCGCTGCCGTAGAGGCTGGCCGAGGAGATCACCGTCTGGATCCCGTCGTTGAAGAAGAGGTAGGCCAGCAGGAAGAGCAGGGTGTGGGGGTAGCCGCGCAGGTCGCGGAAGGTGTCCCGCAGCTGGGTGGCGGTGCCCCCCAGGACACCCGCCGACCGCTCGACCGGCGTCGCCGTGGTGCCGCGGAGCCGACGCAGCCCGATGACCGGGATGAGCGTGAACAGCCCCCACCACAGGCCCGCCGACAACAGGTTCAGGCGGACCGCCATGGTGTAGGAGATGCCCAGCGCCTCGTGCGCCTGCATCAGCCCGAGGTTGAGCGCCAGCAGGATCCCACCACCCAGGTAGCCCAACGCCCACGCCCGGGACGACACCCGGTCCCGGTCGTCCGGTGCGGCCACCCGCACGAGCAGGGCGTCGTAGACCACCGTGGAGGCGCCGAGGCACAGGTTGGCCACGACGATGAGCAGCACGCCCAGCTCCCAGTTGCTCCCGTCCAGGAAGAACATGGAGGCGGCCGCCGCGGCGCCGACCCAGGCCAGGCCGCCCAGCAGCCACGTCGGCCGGGGGTGCCGGTCCGCGATCGCCCCGACGAAGAGCAGCACGACGGCGGAGACCAGGGTGGCCACGGTGATCGTGTACGGCGCGACCGACCCGACCGCCACCGGGATGCCCAGGACCGAGAGCATCGTGTCGCAGCGCTCGCCCTCCGCCAGGTCGGGGCAGGCGTCCGCACGCGCCAGCGCCGTGAGGTAGGGCGAGATCAGCACCGTGCCGGTGGTCGTGACGTAGGCCGAGTTCGCCCAGTCGTACCAGCCGAAGGCGCGCTGGTGGGCTCGGGTGCGCTCGACCTCCGGATCGGCCCGCGGCACCGTGGGAGTGGTCATGCCGCACACGCTAGCGACCCGGGACGGTGCGTGGCGGAGGCGCGACGTGCCTGTTCGGCTTGCAGGCAGGCAGGGCCGGAGTGAGGCTGAGGGCGTTCACCACGACGAAAGGATCCGACATGGGACTCGGGGACAAGATCTCGAACAAGGCGGAAGAGGCCAAGGGCAAGATCAAGGAGACCGTCGGCGACGCCACAGACAACGAGCGGATGGAGGCCGAGGGTCAGGCGGACCAGACCAGCGCCAACGTCAAGCAGGCGGGCGAGCACGTCAAGGACGCCTGGAAGGACGCCTCGAAGTGAGTCCGGCCGGGTCCTGAGGCCCGGCCCACCACGGACAGCACCCCCTGCCCCCGGGCCGGGGGTGCTGCGCTGTCCTCAGGTGCGGGGAGGTTCGGTCTCGTCGCCGTCGGGCTCGGCCCGGTCCCGCCGCAGGATGGGGGAGAGGATGCGGTCGCGCAGCGAGGCCGCCAGCTCGCCGGTGCGTCCCAGCATGGCGACCTGCGCCGCGCCACGCTCGTCCTCGGCCTGGAGGTATGCCTGTCTGGCGCGCAGGGCGAATAGTGGCGCCGAGCTCTCCGCGAGGTTCGCCGCCTGGCTTCCCTCTGTCGTCACGTTGCGCACGTCGTCGACGTGCAGCTGGCCGCTGCGCAGGTCGAGGTGCTCGCTGCCGTATCGGACCAGGGTGAGGGCGCTGGCCAGCACCGGCACCGCGAGGAAGGCGCCGAGCACCCCCCACAGAGTGCCGCCGGCAGCGACGCCGAGCAGCACGATGACCGGATGCATGGACATCACCCGGCTGTGCATCACCGGCGCGACGAAGGTGCTCTCGGCCTGCTGCACCGCGATGACGATGAGCAGCACCCACACTGCCGTGACCCAGCCGTTCGAGACCAGCGCCACCAGGACCGCCAGCCCTCCGGCGACGAACGCCCCGACGATCGGGATGAAGGCCAGGAAGAAGGTGATGACGGCCAGCGCGAAGGCCAGCGGCACCCCGAGCAGCAGCAGGCCCAGGCCGATGAAGGTCGCGTCCACGGCCGCGACGACGGCCTGCGCCCGGAGGAAGCCGCCCAGCGTCACCCATACCCGGGCCAGCGCCTCGGTCAGGTAGAGGCCGGCAGTGCGTCCGACGGTCTTGCGCATCCAGGGCAGGAAGCCGTGGCCGTCCTTGAGGAAGAAGAAGGTCAGGACGAGCACCAGGATCGTGGTGACCAGGATCGACCCGACCGTGGTGATGGTCGACAGGGCGCCTTCGGCCAGCACGTCGGCGCGTGACTCGAGCCATGCGGTGATGCGGTTGACGAAGGAGTCGAACTGCTGGTTCCGCAGGCTGACGGGTGGCTCGGAGAGCCACTCCAGGACGATGTCGGCACCGGCGGCGGCGTTGTTGGCCACCTGCCGGACCTGCGCGCTGACCCCGGGGGCGATCGCGACGATGATCCCCCCGAAGACGGCGAGCGCGCCGAGCAGCACCGCCGCGGCGGCCAGCCCTCCGGGCCACCGGTGCCCGCGCAGCCACCGGACCGGCGGCCACAGGACCGAGCAGAGGATCAGGGCGAGGATGATCGGCAGCACACCGACCCAGATCCGGCCCAGCCCGTAGAGGATGACGACGGCGGCCGCGACCACGAGCAGGAAGCGCCACGACCACGCGGCCGCCCCACGGAGCCCCTGGAGGATGAGGGCGCCGCGGTCCACCTCCGCGCGCTCGTCCTGCCGGTCCTCCGGGTGGGCTGCGGGGTCAGGCCCGAACTCGGGCCGCTCGTCCTGCTCCGAGGTGTCCGGCGGCCCCGACTCCTCGGGGGCACCGACCGATCCGCCCTCGTCGAGCGAGGGCGCGTCGTCGCCGGCTGGTTGGTCCTGCATCTCTGGCCTCCGGGTCACCTCACGTCTGGACCGCGATCGCGCATCCCAGCGTATGCGTCGCCCCCGCGTCGATCTCGACGGCCAGGTCCCCGGTGGCGGCGGCCTCGACGCAGACGAAGTCGCGCCACTCACCGTCGCCGAGGTCGCTCATCCCGGCAGCCTTGTCGGCACCAGGGTTCCACACGACGGTCTGGCCGGCCCCCTCGGAGGTCAGCACCAGGACCCGCTCGCCGTCGTCGACCTCGAGCCGGGGCCTCCCGGGGGAGTCGAAGACGGAGTCGGTCTCGCCCTCGATCAGCACCGGGCCGTGGTGGGTCAGCCGCTCGCCGGTCACCTTGTCGAGGTAGTCCGCCCCGGACAGACCGCGCACCTGCGTGCGCGTGACGTCGCCGACGGCGAGATAGGTGTGCAGCGCCACCTCGGCCCGCAGCGGCCGGCTCCCGGGGTTGTGGACCGCGAGGCTCAGCCGGAGGACGGGCTGCGCCTGCCGGGGCTCGAGCGAGACGGCATACCGCAGGGCGAAGGGCCCCCCGAGATGCTCCGCACCCGGGTGCCCAGCGACGTCGGTGTCGCTCACCGTCCAGGCCCAGGTCTCGTGACCGGCCGGGGTGAGCGGTGTCCAGGTGGTGGTCCGGACCAGACCGTGCGCCGGGGCCAGCGCCCCGGACGGGCCGTCGGCGAACCAGGGGAAGCACAGCGGCACACCGCCACGGATCGCGCGGGACCCGTCCAGCACGGCGTGGTCGCTGCACCACACCACCGGGGCCCCACCCACGTCCCAGCGGGCGAGGTGCGCGCCGTGGTCGTAGGCGACCAGAGCAGACCCGCCGCGTTCGGCTGTCCTGGCGGTGAGGGGCGCGGCGGGAGGCATGGGCCCAGGCTACGGCCCGACCACGCCGTAGCGCCGGGAGGACGGCCCCGGTGAGAGGCTGGGGCCATGCAGGGCACCGCATGGATCAGCTGGCTGCGCTGCCTGGCGGTCTTCGGCGTCGTGCTCATCCACACCGTCGGGGCCACGGCCACGGCGGGGGCGGAGGGTCGCACCGGCGCGGTGGACGGCTGGGTGGCCCGTGCCCTGGACCTCCCGCTGCTGTGGGTCGTGCCGGTCTTCGTCATGCTGTCCGGTGCGCTCACCCTGGATCCGGCACGGTTCGCCGGCACCGGCAGCTTCCTCCGTCGGCGCGTCTGGCGCCTGGTCCCCGCCCTCGTCGTGTGGCACCTGGTCTACCTGGCCTACCTGGCCCTGACCCGGCCCGCGTCGTGGTCCGGGCCGGGTGACGCGCTCGCCCGGGCGCTCACCGGGCAGGTCGCCCCTCACCTCTACTTCTTCTGGATCGTGCTCGGGCTGTCCCTGCTCACCCCGCTCCTGGTGCCGTGGCTGGCCCGCACCGGCCGCCGCGAGTGGGTGCTGGCCGGTCTGGTGGCCTGGGCGGTCCCGGTGCTCTCGCTGTGGCCGCTCGGTCCGGGTGGCGAGCCGGTCGGGGTCACCCACAGTGCCTGGACCTGGTGGCTGCCCTACCTCGGGGCATACCTCATGGGCTTCGGCCTGCGCGGCGTGGTGCTCCCGCGCCGCTGGACCCTGGTCGCCGCGCTGCTCACCGTGGCGCTCGCGGCGCTCCTGACCTGGCAGTGGAAGAACCCCGCAGCCCCGGACTGGCTGCAGGCCTGGGCCGGCGCCCACTACTACTCGCCGTCCGTGGCCGCCCTCTGCCTGTGCGTCTACCTGCTGGCGCAGTCGCTCATCCGCCCCGGCGGTGCCCTGGCGGTGCTGACCGGAGACCGGGTGATGGCCGTGGTCGACCCTCTCGGCCGGGCCACGCTGGGCATCTTCGCCCTGCACTTCCTGGTCCTGCTCATCGGCACCGACACCGGACTGCTCGGACCACCGGTCGCCCCCTGGCCGATCCTGCTGGGGCGGTTCCTCGTGGTGGGGGCGGTGACGACGGGCGTGGTGCTGCTGCTGCGCCGGGTGCCGGTCGTGCGGACCGTCCTGTGAACACCGGCACTCAGGCACCGGCAGGGGGCACGCTGCGCAGGGAGGCCGCCTCGACCTCGTAGCGCGACGCCACCCCCGCACCGGTCCGGAAGAAGCGGCGCCGCAGGGCCCCGGTCACGTGCACGCCCGCCCCGTCCTCGAGGCGGAGGGCGGCGCCCCGCGTGCGCGCGCTCCAGCAGGTGACGTCGATGGTGTCGACCCGTTGGCGGGAGGCGCCGGACGAGCCGCCCCTGCGGGCTCGCGGCCGGGGGACCACCACGCGCAGCTGCACCAGCACGTCTCCGCTGGGCAGCGATCGCTCCTCGGGGTCACCGCTCACCCTCCCGGTGAGATGCACCTGGTTGGCCGGTGCCGCCGCTGTCGTCGTCATCGACCCAGACTGCCGACGCCGGGCGGCACGATCGAGGTGCCGGACCGGATCTGTGGACGACGGACCGGAGCCGGGGCGGGGTGTGGACGAGGGTGGCTACATCTCCTCGTGGGTCTCCGGGTCGCCGTCGAAGAGCCGGCCGTCCGGCCGGCCGAGCGCGGTGATCGCGGCCACCTCGTCCCCCGTGAGCTCCAGGTCGAGCAGGTCCAGGTTGGCGCGCTGCCGCTCCGGTGTCGCCGACTTGGGCAGCGGCATCACCCCGCGCTGCAGGTGCCAGCGCAGGATGACCTGCGCGGGGGAGGCCCCGGTCCGTGCGGCCGCCCCGGCGACCGGGTCCGCGTCGTACTGCGCCTGCCGCTTGCCGAGCGGGCTCCAGGCCTGGGTGAGGACCCCGAGCTGCTCGTGCACCTCGATCAGCTCGCTCTGCGGGAAGAGCGGGTGGCACTCGACCTGGTTGAGGACGGGGGCCTCACCGGTGGCCTCGATCACCTCACGCAGGTGTCCTGCGGTGTAGTTGCTGGTGCCGACGAAGCGCACGAGTCCGCGCTCGCGACACTCGAGCAGCGCCTCGACCGCCTCCACGTAGCGTCCGCGGGAGGGGTTGGGCCAGTGGACGAGGGCGACGTCCACCCGGTCCAGACCCAGCCGTTCGAGGGACTGCTCCACGCTGTCGACGGCGGCCGACCGCTCGTGCGACCGACCGGGGATCTTGGTCGCGACGAGGACCTCCTCGCGGGGCAGCCCGCTGCGCCGCAACGCCTCCCCGACCTCCTGCTCGTTCTCGTAGTTGACCGCCGTGTCGAGGTAGCGGTAGCCCACCTCCAGGGCCGAGAGCATCGCCTCCACCCCCTCGGGCCCGCGCAGCGGGTAGGTCCCGAAGCCGACAGGGGGCAGGGTGGTGCCGTCACGCAGTCTGTGCATGCCGTCCAGGCTAGGCGCCCCGGGCCCGGTCCGCAGCCGGTGGGGCGGTGCCCGGTGCCGCTCACATGAGGGCGGCGGTCAGCCGGCAGACGTTGTCGAGGTAGCGCTGGTGCCACGGTCGCTGCGCCCACTCCTGCAGGGTCAGCACGCGGGAGGCCTCGCGGTAGACCTCGTCGTTGTCCTGCAGTTGCCTCACCATGTCCCCGCCGAAGGCCAGCAGCATGATCTCGTAGGTCAGCGCAAAGGAGCGGAAGTCCATGTTGCTGGAGCCGATGAGCGCCACCCGGTCGTCGACCGTGAGGTACTTGCCGTGCAGGACCGTCGGGGCGGGATAGCGGTGGATGACGACGCCGGCCTCGAGCAGCACCTGGTAGTAGGAGCGCTGCGCGTGACCGACGAGGAACTGGTCCGCCTGCTCGCCGACGAAGAGCTCCACCCGCACGCCGCGGTAGACCGCGCTCGTGATCGCCGCCAGCAGCGCCTCGTCCGGGACGAAGTAGGGGCTGGTGATGGCCACCCGCTCGCGGGCCATGTGGACCAGGGCCACGAATTGTCGCCAGTTGGGCTCGGTGGGGAAGCCGGGGCCTGAGGGCACCAGCTGCATGGCGTGCGCGGCGCCCCCGGGCACGAGGTCGGGCTGGTCGGGGAAGTAGCGCTCGTGGTTGAGGTTCTCGCCGGTCTCGGTGTACCAGTCGGTGACGAACACGGCGGAGACCTGGAGCACGATGTCGCCGCCGACCTGGACGGAGACGTCGCTCCAGGCCCGCCCCATACGGGCGTTCTTGATGCTCCCGTAGGCCGGGTCGATGAGGTTGTGCGAGCCCACGAAGGCGACCCGTCCGTCGACGACGAGCAGCTTGCGGTGGTTGCGCAGGTCCGGACGCTGCCACTGCCCGCGCAGCGGTCGCACCGGCATCATGTGGTGCCAGGTGATCCCCGCGGCGCTCATCCGGTCGCCCAGCTGCCGGCGGCCCGGGTACTTGCGGGAGCCGAGGTGGTCCAGCAGGAGCCGCACCTCGACCCCGCGCCCGGCGGCCCGTTCCAGGGCGGAGAAGAGGACGTCGGTGCTCTCGTCCCAGGCGACGATGTAGAACTCGACGAAGACGAAGTCCCGGGCCTGGTCCACCGCGGAGGCCATCGCCGCGAAGAAGTCGCCGGCGTCCGGGTAGACCCCCTCGCAGGAGCCGCTCACGCAGGACAGCCCGGTCAACCGGCGGTTCATCCGCACGATCGAGGCCAGGTCGTCCTCGGGCTGGATCTGCGGCAGGTCCGGCAGGGTGTCCGCGTGGTCCGCGATGAGCTGGTTGGCCTGGCGCTGGATCTCGTGCCGGCGGCCGGAGACGAACTTGCTCCCGATGAGGAAGTACAGCGGGAACCCCACCAGCGGGACGAACAGGATGAGCAGGAGCCAGGCCGAGGACGCCCCGGGCCGCCGGTTCTCCGGCACGGTGCCGATGGCCCAGATCTTCAGGCCGTAGTCGAGCAGCAGCACGACCCCGTAGAAGGTCGCCGTGAGGGGGTGCATCTCCCGGAGTCTAGGTGTCCGAGGCGGCCGGGCCCGGCTCGGTGCGCGCAGCGGGGGAGGAGCCTTCCACGGGCGCACCGTCCCTGGTGACCTCGTGCGGGATGAGGGTCCCGGTCACCTCGTGGTGCGGCCACTCCAGCGTGTGCGGCGCCGTCTGGGTCACGTAGTTGGGGGTCTCCCGGTCGTGCACCTCCTTCGGCACGACAGGCAGGTTGGTGTGCGGCGGGTTCGCGGTCCAGGCGGCGGTGAACAGGCACCACCGGATCCCCAGGTTCAGCCAGATGATCAACGTGGCCAGCACCGCGAACGAGGCGACGATGGGGTTGTCCCACCGCCCGATGAGACTGGTGCCGACCAGGCGCAGCACGCCCCAGCCGGCCGCCCCCAGCAGCGCGCCCTGCCACCAGTCGGGGTGCGGCATACGCACCTTGGCGGCCACCCGGAACAGGACGTAGAAGACGACCGCGTCGACCACGAAGGCGGCGAGCACGGCCGCCGTGCGCAGCAGGAAGCGGGTCGTGTCGCCGCTGGCACCGACGGCGTCCAGCGCCACCTGCGCGGCGCCGGTGGACGCACTGAGCAGCACCGAGGACAGCAGCACCGCCGTGGCCAGCATGAGCACCCCCGCGGCGTCCCACAGCTTGCCGCGGACCGGACGCATGGGTGCACCCGTGAGACCGAACATCGACCGGATGCTGTTGCGCAGCCCGGTGAGGACGTTGGTCGCGGTCCACACCAGGATCGGGACCGAGATGATGGTCGCCAGGGTCAGGGACCGCTCCAGCACGAGCCGGTCCGGCTCGATGATCCCCCCGTTGGACCCGTCGTCGACCAGCCCGGGGAAGGCCGTGTTGATCGCGCCGATGACCGCGTCGAAGAGCTCGGGCTGACGGCCCAGGGTGCTCCGGAAGACGTTGACCAGGATCGTCATCCCGGCGGTGAGCGAGACCAGGGCCGAGATCGTCACCCCGCCGGCGGACAGGTTCCCGCGGACCAGCAGGTAGCGGACGAAGGCGCGCACGACCCGGGAGGTGTCGACCCGGTGGACGGCGCGCCAGAAGACGTTGCGCTCCACCCCGTCGTCGGTGTCGACGGCCATCGCACCACCTCCCGCTCACGTCTGCGAGGACAAGGTATCCCGACCCCGGTCCGGCGCGCGCAGCCTCGGGTCCCCACCGCGGTGGACATCGGTGACCGTCCTGGGGTCGAATGCACCCATGGACGGCGACCACGACCCCGCCACGGCGGGCGTCCCGTGCCGGCGCATCCCGGACGGCGCGCTCGAGCCCGCGGACCCGACGCCCGGGATGAGCCGGCGGATGGCCGAGCACTCCGACGGCATGTGGACCGGCACCGTGGACACCGAGCCGGGAGCGGTCACCGCCTGGCACCACCACGGCGAGCACGAGACGACCCTCTACATCGTGTCGGGGACGTTCCGGCTGGAGTCCGGGCCCGGGGGAGCGGACGTGATCGAGGCCCGGGCGGGCGACTTCATCCGGGTCCCGGCCGGCGCGATCCACCGGGAGTCGAACCCCGGGGACGAGGCGTCCCGGGCGGTGGTCGTGCGCTGCGGCTCCGGCGCGCCGACCGTCAACGTGCCCGGTCCGGCGGGGGAGTAGGGGAGTCCTGCAGGGGCACGGCATACCCCCTGCCGGTGGTGCACAGCAGCCGGAACCCGCACGCCTGCAGCCGCTGCGCGTAGCGCTGCCCCTCCAGCGCGGCTTGGGGATCCGCCACGTCCTGCACCGTGGCGTAGTCGAGCAGCCGGTCCACGCCACCACGCTGCAGCCAGTCGGCTGCGGCGCCCAGCAGCCGTCCCACGGACCCGGCACCCAGCTCGCCTGCGGCCCCGTGCAGGTTGCCCACGTCGGCCCAGGAGGCAGCGGTCCGGCTGCGGACCAGACCGGCGTCGCACACCTCGACCCAGCCGACCGGCACGCCGTCGGCGCCCACCACGTCCAGCCGGGTCCCCAGCCGGCCCACGGACCGCTGGGCGCGGTCCCCGGCCTGGAGGTGCCCGACGAGGTCGGCGCAGTCGGCGGTCAGCACCTGCTCCCGGCGCAGGGGGTCGGTCGCCCCGGCCTCGTCCCACAGGTCGACCAGGTGCGGCCAGGTGTCGGGTATGACGTAGCACCCGGGAGCGGGCAGCGCCGGGTCGAGCAGCAGGCGCGGTGCGCTCCACGACCGGGCCCACCGGCGGATGCCGGCGATGAGCGCCCGCCCGGCGTCGGCGCGGCCCGGCTCGCAGACCAGCCAGCGCACGATCGCCGAGTCCCGGTAGTCGTGCCCGACCTCCTCGTCCGGTGCGCAGCGGTGCACCAGGGCGGCGGCGAGGAGCCGCTGGCCCGACTCGACCACCAGGGTGCGCCGCTCCACGACCCAGGGATCGACGACGACCTCGTCGGGCTCCCGCTCCAGCTGGGACAGGACGGCGTTGGTGGACAGGGTGATCCCGGGGATCACCGCGGCGACGTGACGGTTCACGAGCGCGGTGAGCTGGTCACGGTGATGACGGGACAGGACGGAGACGGTGTGGTCCATGCGCGGGCCTCCAGGCAGGGTGCGCGCCGTCGAGGCGCGCGTCGTGGGATGGAGCCGCTACCCGTGCGGTATGTCCGCCAGCCTAGCGGCCCACGGTGCGCCGCACGGTCCGCCACGAGGTCCCGGCCCGTACCCCGCGCGCCTGGGCACCGTTGTGCACCGGACACACCGTCGTCGACCCTGCCTCCGGTGCATACTCGTGCCCAGGTAGGACGCACCTGTGGATATCGCCGATAAGCTACATTATGTCATGTTGTCGGGATGGCGCCGCGCGAGACCACTTCCCCATCAGGACGGACAAGGAGCCGGTATGCACCTCGCCGTGTTCGGCAGCAGCGGTCCGACCGGGCTCCGGGTCGTCCGGCAGGCGCTGGGTTCGGGGCACCGGGTCACGGCGGTCACCCGGAGGCCGGATCGCTACCCGCTGGAGGCTGCGGACCTGCAACGTGGTCGGCGCCGATGTCACCGACCCCGGCGCCGTGTTCGCGGCGGTCGTCGGCACGGACGCCGTGATCTCGACCTACGGCGTCCCCTACACCCGGCGTCGGGTCACGGTCTACTCGACCGGCATCGCCGGGATCATCGAGGCCATGACGGAGCACGGTGTGGACCGCCTGGTCTGCGTGAGCAGCACCACGGTCGCGGAGCAGCCGGCGCCGGGCGAGACGCTCGCGTGGCGCCGGGTCGTCGAGCCGTTGCTGCGTCACGTCCTGGGGCGCACCCTCTACGACGACATGTCGAGGATGGAGGATCTGGTCCGCGCCAGCGACCTCACCTGGACCATCGTCCGCCCGGCCGGCCTCTTCGACGCCGACGCACCCGGCGCCTACGACATGGCACCCCCTCGCCTCCAGGGTCGCTTCACCTCCCGCGCGGATCTCGCCGACGCCCTGCTGGCCGAGGCGACGAGCCCACGGCATCCCCGCTCCACGGTCGATGTCGTCAGCCGCACCGCGCCACCGCCACCGCTGACCTTCCTGCGCGAGGTCACGAAGATCGGGACCCGGGACGGCTTCCGCCCGCCCGGACCGGACCAGCAGTGACTCACTCCCCCTCCCGGTCCACCAGCCAGGCCGCGTCCACCGGGCGCAGCCCGCGCGCGACCTCCAGGGCCTGCTGCTCGGTCCACCCGGACCCGCGCCCGGAGTCGGTGCGGTCGCTGAGCCGGGCGTGGCTGGTCCCGAGATCACGGAAGACGATCCAGTGGTCGCCGTCGGCCTGCCGGTATGCACTGATCCCGTCGCCCAGCTCGACGCAGGGCCGCAGGTCGGTCCGCTCGCACCCGCCTCCCCCGAGCCTGATGTCCACCGCCAGGTAGTCAGCCTCCGGTGGCTCCCCCCGGGCCAGCCGGTAGGCCACGGTCCGGCCGGAGTAGGTGGTCACCGTGTCCACCCGCAGGTCGTCCCGGTCGGTGGGCGCGACCAGGTCCACCCCGACCGTCTCCAGCTCGGCGATCTCCGCGCCTCGCTCGCGCCGCTCCAGCACCAGCCAGGTCCCCGCCGCCAGCGCCGCGGCGCACACCAGGGCCGCCACCCCGGGTAGCCACGGACGCCTCGTCTGCTCCTCGGCCGTCGTCGCGGGAGCCGGTCGGACCGCCGACAGACCGGCGACCACGGGCGCGGCCACGGCGAGCACCAGCGCCACGGTCTCGTCGAGGGAGGCCACCAGCACCGCCGTCACCAGCAGCAGGAGCGTCACCGGCAGCCACCACCACCGCATCCACCGCGCCGCCAGGACCGCGGCCGCGACGGCCGCCAGCACCGCACCGAGCAGCGCTCCCCCGAAGGGATAGTTCAGGCACTCCAGCCCGCCCTCGCACGGGATGAGCAGGCCGACCGCGAACCCGGCGACCCCCAGCCCGAGCACCAGGGCGAACCACAGCAGCAGCGCCCTGACCAGCGGCGCGGCGCGGGCCGCTAGGCCGGCCACCGTGCACCCCTCGGGCGCATCCGGGCTCAGCCCGCGGCGGCGGCCAGGACCTGCGCCAGGTCCTCGGGCCGCGACCACATCGGCCAGTGGCCGGTCGGCAGGTCGACGTAGCCCAGCGCCCGGTAGTCCGGCAGCGCCCTGAGGAACGGCACCCCCTGCTCGGCGTAGCTGCGGAAGTCCTC
Source organism: Serinicoccus kebangsaanensis (assembly GCF_008919445.1). Taxonomy (GTDB): domain Bacteria; phylum Actinomycetota; class Actinomycetes; order Actinomycetales; family Dermatophilaceae; genus Ornithinicoccus; species Ornithinicoccus kebangsaanensis. The sequence continues at coordinate 224,040 of NZ_VSLG01000001.1, forward strand.
GCTCGGGAACGAGCTGCAGATCACCGTCGCGGGCACGTCGTGCCGCGCGTCGTTGGTGAGCCGGACGGGCGTGCTGACGACGCGTCCCGGCGTCGGCACCGCGCGCGAGCGGAAGGTGGCCAACTGGTCCTCGGTGAGGTCCCGCATCGCGCCCTCGGCGAGCTCGTCCTCGTAGCGGTCCTCCAGCAGCAGCACCTCCCCGGCGAAGTCGGCATCCATGGCCGCCCCGTCGGCGCTCGGGGCCGTGTCCACCCACACCATGTGGTCCACCAGCTCGGGTCGCTGGTCGATGACGAGCGTCCCCGGGATGGCGGCACCGCTGTGCACCGCCAGCACCCGCCGGTCCGCCGCCGGGTCCAGCGCCGCGACGATCGAGTCCGCCTGGTCCTGCGGTGTGACCACGGCACGGTTCGGGTCCTCGACCCCCTGGCCGGGCAGGGTGAGCGCGTCCACGGCATACCCCTGCCCGGACAGCGACCGGGCGACCGCCTCCCACGCCCACTCCCCCAGCCAGAACCCCGGCACCAGCACGATCTGTGTCGTCATGCACCCATCCTGGCACCTCCCCCGGACAGTCCGCGTCCGCACGCACCACCGGGCCGCTGCTGCTAGAAACGACCTGTGCAGGCGGGACAGAGGGTCCTCCTCGTCGAGGGCCGCAGCGACGCGGCAGCCCTGCGCGCGGCCGCGGTCACCACGGGCACCGACCTCTCCGGGACCACGATCCTGGTCCTCGACGGCGCGACCAACGTCGCCCGTGCCGCCGCGACCATCCCGTCCTCGGCCCCCGTCGGTGCACTGGTGGACGTCGCCGAGCAGCCGATGGTGCGCCGCAGACTGACCGAGACCGGGCGCCCCGAGGCACCGTTGTTCGTCTGTGTCGACGACCTGGAGGACGAGCTGATCCGAGCGCTCGGCGCGGAGCAGGCCCTCGCCGTGGTGACCCAGGAGGAGGACCTGCGCGCGTTCCGCTCGCTGCAGCACCAGGCCGCCTGGCGCGACGAGCCGGTCGAGCGCCAGCTGCGCCGGTTCCTCGGGTCGGGCTCGGGCCGCAAGTCGAGGTATGCCGCCAGCCTCGCCGCGGCCACCCCGGTGGACCGGACGGCCGGACCGCTCCTCGCCGCGCTGCGGTGGTCGGTCAGCGGGCCATGACCCCTCGGCCCCCGACGCGCGGGGCTGTCAGGAGGTCGCCGCCGCCGCGAAGTCGTCCGCGAAGGTCACGAGGAGCTCCAACGTCCCGGCATCGGCGTTCATCGTGATGACCCCGTCCTCCGTGCGCTGGTAGCAGACTGCCGACGTGCCGCCCGGGTTGAGCCCGCAGCTGCCTGCGCCCGCCTCGGTGTTGTCCGTCTCGATCTCGGAGACGAGGTCCTCGTAGGGCGAGGACAGCGTCTGGGTGTCGACGGAGACGTACTCCCCCGACTCCAGGTCGTAGATGATCGCCGGGCCGCTGTCGTCGGCGAGCGTGAACTCCCCCACGGTCTGCGGGGGTGAGTCCATGACGCCCGCCGGAAGGGTGTCCACGGTCCCGCCCGCGTCCGCGTCCTCCTCGGTCGGCTCCTCCGTCGTCTCCGACGCGGTGGTCTCCTCGACCGGTTCCTCCGAGGTCTGCTCCTCGGTGGCCTCCTCGTCCATGGCGCCGGTGTCGGCGGCGGAGGTGTCCTCGGACGGGCTGGCGGCCTCCTGGCCGTCGTCCGCGCCTCCGCAGGCGGACAAGGTGAGCGCCAGGGCGACGGCGGCGGTCAGGCGTGCTCGGGTCGAGCGCATGTGAGTTCCTCCCCAAGGATGTCGTCGCGCGAGGCCGCGCAACCCCGCCCACGATAGGGGCGTGACCCGGCCGCTGCCAGTGCGACGCGCCCGCCCGCTCACTACGCTCGGTGCATGGCGACCATCTTCACCAAGATCATCGAGGGCGAGATCCCGGGCCACATCGTGTGGAGCGACGAGATCTGCAGCGCCTTCCTCGACATCGAGCCCCTCACCCCGGGACATGTCCTGGTCGTCCCTCGGGAGGAGATCGACCACTGGCTGGACCTCTCCCCCGAGACGTTGGGTCACCTCATGCAGGTCGCCGCGACGATCGGCGCGGCGCAGCAGCAGGTGTATGCCGCGGAGCGGGTCGGGGTGATCGTGCAGGGCTTCGAGGTGCCGCACGCGCACATCCACGTCTTCCCCACCTCCGACCCTGCGGACTTCGACCTCACCCGGAAGGGTCCGCGCGACCCCGATGACCTGGCCGCGGACGCCTCGTCGCTCCGCGAGGCCCTCAGCGGCTGAGACCGGGCCGTATCTGGAGCACCCCGGCCCTCCTCCTGTCAGCGGACCGGCCTGGGTCCGGTGCGAGCAGGACGCGTCAGGACGCGAAGGAGCAGTCATGGACCACAGCGGCAGTTCACCCCGACGGCGCTGACAGCTGCCGCAGGTCGACGCAGGCTTCGTCACGGACGGGGGGATGGAGACCGACCTGATCTTCCACCACGGGCTGGACCTGCCGGAGTTCGCGGCCTTCCCGCTGCTCCAGGACGAGGCCGGCCGGCGCCTGCTGGAGAGCTACTACCGCGGCTATGCCGACATCGCCCGCCGGTCCGGGGCCGGCCTGCTGCTGGAGACCCCGACCTGGCGGGCCAACCCGGACTGGGGACGCGCCCTCGGCTACGACGCCGAGGCCCTGCGACAGGTCGACGTGGAGGCGGTGACCTGGCTGCGCCGGCTCGCCCGGACCTGGGCTACCGACCTCCCTGCCGTCCTGGTCAGCGGGATGATCGGGCCGCGCGACGACGGCTACGCCGCGAGCACGATCGACCCGGCAGAGGCTGCCGACTACCACCGGCCCCAGCTCGCGGCCTTCCTCGAGGCCGGCGCCGACCTGGCCACCGCCCTGACCCTGACCTCCGTCGGCGAGGCCACCGGGGTGATCCGGGCGGCGGCGGAGCTGGGCATACCGGTCGCGGTGTCCTTCACCGTGGAGACCGACGGCGCCCTGCCCGACGGCACCCCTCTCGGGACCGCGGTCGAGGCCGTCGACGACGCGACCTCGGGAGCAGCCAGCCACTTCCTCGTCAACTGCGCCCATCCGCAGCACATCGCCCGGGCCCTCCCTGCCCCAGGCGCCGGTCGTGGTCCCGACTGGACGTCGCGGATCGCGGGCCTGCGGGTCAACGCCTCCACCCTGAGCCACGCCGAGCTCGACGAGGCCCTCGAGCTGGACGAGGGCGACATCCCCACGCTCGCGGCCGCGACCCGCGACCTCGCGGCGTCCCTGCCCGCCGTGCGCATCGTCGGCGGCTGCTGCGGCACCGACGCCCGGCACGTCGCGGCGATGTGGGGTGTGGAGCAGGACACGCCGGGCGCTCACACCGGTCCGGCGGCGCCCGGCTGAGACAGTGGTGCGATGAGCGAGAGCGTCGACGGTCAGGACGCCTCCGACTTCCACCGCGAGGTGGACGACCCCTGGGACGAGGGCTTCGCGGTCACCGGTCCGGTGGAGGCGCACGGCAGGTCCCTCGACTTCGGCCTGCTGCTGCTGCGCCTGGGTCCGCTGCTCCTCATCCCCTACGGCGTCCACGCCGCGGCCGACATGCCCGCCTTCGTCGCCCAGGTGGACCAGACCTATCTCGGCTCCCAGGCCCCGGACTTCATCGGGTGGCTGATCATGCTGGCCGCCGTCGCGCTGCCGGTCCTGCTGCTGGTGGGGCTGTTCACCCGGCCCGCCGCCTTCCTGCTGACGGCCGTGCTCGCGGTCGTCTGGACCCTCGGGGTCTTCCTGCGGGCCGGCTACCGGCCGGTGACCGCCGACGGCGGCCTCACCGGCGAGAGCGCGCTGCTCCTCATCGCCCTGGTGCTCCCGCTCACCTTCACCGGTGCCGGGAGGCTCTCGGTCGACAGCCTCCGGACCGGAGGCCGGCCCTAGCGTCCGAACTACGCTGTCCCGGTGCAGTGCGACTACTTCGATGCAGCGGTATGCCGCTCCTGCACGCTGATGGGCGAGGAGTACCCCGTGCAGCTCGCCGCGAAGCAGCGCGAGGTGGCGGCGCGGCTCGCCGGGCACGTGGACCTCGCCTCCTGGTCCGAGCCCGTCCCCAGCCGCGAGTCCGGCTTCCGCAACAAGGCCAAGCTGGTGGTCGGAGGGTGCAGGGGTGCCCCGACGACCGGCATCCTGGACCGGCAGGGGCGCGGTGTGGACCTGCGTCACTGCGGCCTCTACGAGCCCGGCCTCGCCGACGTCGTCCGCGCCGTCCCCGGGCTGGTGGCCGAGGCCGGCCTCACGCCCTACGACGTCCCGTCCCGGCAGGGTGAGCTGAAGCACGTCCTGCTGACCCACTCCCCCGACGGCGAGCTGATGGCCCGCCTCGTCCTGCGCTCCCCCGGGCAACGGCGCCGGGTCGAGGAGCTCCTGGCAGCGCTGGCCGAGCGCCACGACCTGCCGACGGTGCGGGTGGCCAGCCTCAACCTGCAGCCGGACCACGCGGCGGTCCTGGAGGGGCCGGACGAGGAGGTCCTCACGCCGCACCGCACGCTGGCCATGCGGGTCGGGGAGGTGAGGCTGCACCTCGGCACGCGCAGCTTCTTCCAGACCAACACCGCGGTCGCCGCGGAGCTCTACGCCCAGGTGCGCGACTGGGCGGCGCAGATCGCCCCCGCGACGGTCTGGGACCTGTACTGCGGCGTGGGCGGCTTCGCCGTCCACCTGGCCCGCCCTGGTCGCGAGGTGACCGGGGTCGAGCTCTCCGCCGAGGCCGTCCGCAGCGCCGCCCGGACCCGCGGCGAGCTGCCCGCGGCCCTCGCTCACGGGCTGACCCTCGTCACCGAGGACGCCACCGCGTTCGCCCTCGCGTCCGCGCCCGCCGACCGCCCCGACCTCGTGGTCGTCAACCCGCCGCGGCGCGGCATCGGGACGCTCCTGGCGCGCTGGCTCGACGGCTCCGGCATACCCCATGTCGCCTACTCCAGCTGCTCCGTCGAGAGCCTGGCCCGGGACCTGGACCGGATGCCGAGCTACCGGGTCAGCCGCGCCAGGGTGTTCGACATGTTCCCCCAGACGCGGCACCACGAGGTGGCCGTGCTGCTGCAGCACGTCTGAGGCGGGTCGCCCCGACCGCACCCGGTCGACTCTGCCATGATGGTCCCCCGCGACATCCCCGACGACGAGGAAGTGCCAGAGCGATGCCCAACACCTTCGAGGCCGTGTCCCACGCCGGGCACGAGCGGAGCTCGGCCTTCCTCGACGTCGAGCAGCCGGAGGCCGTGCTCGAGGACTACATGGAGCGGTCCCAGCTGCACCGTGGCTCGCTGCGCGAGCAGGACGGCTACACGATCCCGTTCCGGGACGGCGGCCAGGTGCGCATCACGGTCCAGGAGTCCGGCGACCCCGGGACCGGTCTGCTCTTCGAGGTCGACGCCCCCACCGTGGAGCGCCGGGACTACATCGAGCGCGAGGTCGACCAGGAGCTGGGCTCCGACACCGACGGGCTCAGCTGGCGGCGCGAGGACGGCTGAGCGCCGCACCCGCTCCGGTCACCGGAACGGTTCCGGGTCCCCCGAGCCGACGCGGAGCACCTCGGCGTAGCCCTCGGACAGGTCCACCACGGTCGTCGGCTCGCACCCGGTCTGGTCCCCGTCGACCACCACCTCGACGAGGTGGTCCAACCGCTCCTTGACCTCCCAGCCGTAGCCCAGCGGCTCCTCCTCGCCGGGCATGAGCAGCGTGCTGGTCAGCAGCGGTTCACCCATCTCCGAGAGCAGCGCACGGCAGATCGGGTCCTGCGGTATGCGCACGCCCACCGTCCGCTTCTTGGGGTGCAGCAGCCTGCGGGGCACCTCCTTGGTGGCGGGCAGGATGAAGGTGTAGCAGCCGGGGGTCGCGGCCTTGACAGCGCGGAAGACCGCGTTGTCCAGCTGCACGAACTGGCCGAGCTGGGAGAAGTCCGCGCACATCAGGGTGAAGTGGTGCCGCTCGTCCACCTGCCGGATGCTGACGATCCGCGCCTTGGCGTCCGGGTCACCGAGGTGCGCCCCGAGGCTGTAGCAGGCGTCCGTGGGGAAGGCCGCCAGGCCTCCGTCGCGCAGCACCTGGGCCACCTGCTGGACGAGGCGCGGCTGGGGGTCGACCGGGTGGATGTCGAGGAAGCGAGCCATACCCCGACTGTAACCACCGGTGCGCCCGCGACCCCACCCCCGGACCCGAGCAGCCTGCAGCGGGTCAGCTGTGCCGCAGGAAGTGGCGCAGGGTCGCGGTGAACGCGTCCGGCTGCTCGGAGTGCACCCAGTGGCCGGCACCCTTGACGGTCACCTGCACCGTCCGCGGGAAGAGCGCCCGCATCGGCCCTTCGTGCTCGGTGGCGATGTAGGGCGAGTCGCCGCCGGCGATCCACAGCACCGGCCCCTCGAAGGTGCGGTCCTGGTGGGGGATGTCGCCGGTGACGACGTCCAGGTCGCGCAGCAGCACCTCCAGGTTCGGTTGCCAGCCGAAGGCCTGGGTCGCGGGGTCGCGACGCAGGTTCTGCAGCAGGAAGCCACGCAGCGCGGGTGAGTCCACCGCGGTGGCGAGCATCCGGTCCGCCTGCCCGTGCGAGGTGATCGCACCCAGGTCCAGCTCCAGCAGCGCGGAGAGCAGGTGCTCGAACTGGCTCACCTCTCCCGACCCGGTGGGGCTGATGTCCACCACCACGAGTCGGTCCACGAGGTCCGGCGCCGCCAGGGCGGCCGTCATCGCCGTCTTGCCGCCCATGGAGTGCCCCACCAGGTGCACGGGGCCGTCGACGGCGAGGACCCGGAGCTGCTGCACCAGCAGGTCCGCGGCGGTGGCGTAGTCGATCCGGTCCGTCCAGGGCGACCTGCCGTGGTCGGGCATGTCGAGCAGCACGCAGCGGAACTCCGGCTGCAGCGCCTTGGCGATCCCGGTGAAGTTGCGGCCGCGCCCGAGCAGCCCGTGGCAGAAGACGACCGGCCGGCCCTCCCCCTCACCGATGACGGTCTGCGCCAGGGGGCGGGTGGTCTGCTCGCTCACCGGGGCAGACTAACCGGCGGCGGCCGCCGGCTCACCCAGCGGCCTGCGCATCGCCGCCGTCTGCATCTTGAGGGTGAACCCGAGCCGCTCGTAGAGCCGGGTGGCACCGGTCAGGCTCTCGGAGTCCACGTCCAGCCCGATGAGGTCGTAGTCACCGGCGTCGGCGACCAGCCGCATCGACCGTGCCAGCGCGATGGCGGCGATCCCCCGGCCCCGGGCCTGCGGGACGGTCCCGAGGATCGACACGTAGGCCTCGCGGTCAACCCACTGCCCGAGCAGCACGTAGGCCAGCACCTGACCGTCCAGCGGACCTCCCCGGCCACGGGCCAGGGTGGACACCGTGGGACGGGAGCTGCGCGAGGTCCACATGTCCCGCCAGCGCTCGCCGTCGACCGGCCCCGACCCCCAGTGGTCCGCGAAGGCCGCGTTGTGGGCCAGCCTGGTGTCCTCCAGGTCGGCGTCGGTGGGGTTGACGAGCTCGACGCCGGCCACCTCCCCCACCGCAGGCAGGTCGTCCAGGCCCCGGGTCAGGTAGTTGTAGTAGCGGGCGACGGCATACCCCCGGTCGGCGAGCAGCCCGCGGGCGCTGGACCCGTCCAGCCCGCCGTCCGCCGAGAGGTACCCGGTGAGGTCGGGGTGCCGCTCCTGCGCCAGCTGCTCCGCCCGCGGCTCGGCCCGGTCCAGCAGCGCGCTGCCCAGACCCTGCCCGCGGTACTCCAGGCGCACGCCGCCACCGATGTAGCCGCGGGACTGCCCGTCGCGGTCCGGCGTCCTGGGGGCGCTGACCGAGGCATACCCCACCAGGCTCGCGCCGTCCCAGAGCGCCCAGGTGTCCTGCTCCGGGTCGTGACCCGGAGCCTGCAGCTCCTCGGCCAGGTCCTCGGCCGACATGAACTCCTCGGTGCCGTCCACGGTCGCCAGGTGGTTGACCAGGTCGGACCACGCCTCGACGTCGGCGGCGCCCAGGGTGCTCCAGCGGTATGCCGTGCCGCTCGTCGTCTCGTGTGCCATGGGAGCAAGCGTGCCCGACACGACCCTCGCACCGCCACCTGTTTACCCTGCGCCATCTGCAACGATGAGGGCCATGCGTGATCTGTGGCACTACATCGGCATCACCCCCGCCGGGGCGATCGCCGTGGTGCTCAGCACGATCACCATCTACTTCGTCTTCGGCGCCGTGCTGCGTCTGTGGGGGCAGCGCCTCTACTCCAGCCCGCGCAGCCTGGACCTCGCGATCGTCACCGTCCTGGGAGCGATCGTGGGTCGCTCCACCATGGGCCACGTCCCCACCCTGACCGGTGGGCTGATCGCCCTCGGGACGCTGGCGGGCCTGGAGGTGTCCTTCCGCAACCTGCGGCGGTTGCCCCTGCCCCAGCTGGACGAGCAGTCCCGCGCCCGAGCCGTGGTCCTCGTCGTGGCGGGCCGGGTCCAGAACGACACGATGCGCTCCTACGGGCTCACCACGCCGATGCTCTGGAGCTCGCTGCGCCAGGCGGGCATCAGCCACCTGTCGCAGGCCGCGCTGGTCGTCCTGGAGCCGAACGGCCAGATCTCGGTGGTCCGGGCGGGGCAGGCGATCCACCCGCGTGCCCTCCTCGGGGTCAAGGGGGCTCACCGGGTGCAGGAGCACCTGCGGGAGGCGGGCCACCTGCACACCGGACCGGCGGAGCAGCCCCGTGCGGCCCACCCCTCGGAGCCGGGCGGCGACTCCTCACCGCGCAGCGTGCCCGCCCCGGGTCAGGGTGTAGCCGACCAGCCCCAGGGCGAGGACGGCCAGCCCGCCCAGGACGGCGGATCCCGGGAGTGATCCCGCCAGCACGAGGCAGCCGACGAGACCCAGCGGCGGCACCACGCGGGCCAGGCGCCACTCCCCCCGCAGCGTCAGGGCGCTGGCGTTGGCGACCGCGTAGTAGAGCAGCACGCCGAAGCTGGAGAAGCCGATGGCGCCGCGCAGGTCGGCCACCAGGACGACGAGCAGCACCACGGCTCCCACGGCGAGCTCGGCCACCCGCGGCACCCGCTGCGGTCCCGCCACCGCCGCGAGCGGTCGCGGCAGGTGCCCGTCGCGCGCCATCGCCACCGTGGTCCGGGAGATGCCGAGCACCAGGTTGAGCAGCGCACCGAGGGCCGCCGCGCCCGCGACGAGGCGCAGACCCCAGGACGCGACGTCCCACGGCACCGCGACCGCCAGCAGGTCGGCCACCGGCGCGTCCGAGCCGGCCGTGGCGTCGACACCGAGGACGCGCAGCAGGCTGACCCCGACGAGCAGGTAGAGCCCCAGCACGGCCGAGAGCGAGACCACCACGGCCCGCGGGATCACCCGGGCGGGGTCCTTGACCTCCTCACCCAGGGTGGCGATGCGGGCATACCCGGCGAACGCGAAGAAGAACAGCCCCGCGCCCTGCAGCAGCCCGGCGGTCCCCGCACCCTGCGCCAGCGGGACCGGCGTGGTGGGGGTCGAGGGCCACGCCGCGGCGACGACGACCCCGAGCAGCGTCGCGACGGTCACGGACACGAGCACCCTCGTGACCGCGGCCGAGCGCTGGACGCCCGCCAGGTTGACGACGGTGACCACCACGACCGCCACGGCGGCGGCGAGACGTTCCCGGCCCGGCGCCAGGTAGGCGGCCGCCGTCATCGCCATCGCCGCGCAGGACGCGCTCTTGCCGACGACGAACATCCACCCGGCCAGGTAGCCCCACACCGCACCGAGGCGCTCGCGGCCGTAGACGTAGGTGCCGCCGGCGGAAGGGTGTCGCGCCGCCAGGGCGGCCGAGGAGAGCGCGTTGCAGGTCGCGACGGCACCGGCGAGGACGAGGGCCAGCAGGGTGGCCGGGCCTGCAGCCGAGGCCGCCGGCGCCCACACCGCGAAGACCCCGGCACCCACCATCGCACCCAGCCCGACCGTGACGGCGTCAGCCAGTCCGAGGGTGCGGCGCAGCGGTCTCCCGCTCATCCGCGGACAGCGCTCATCGCACCTCGAAGTCCACCCGTGTGGGCAGGGCGACGGTGCGGGAGACCGTGCACAACCGGTCGCGCGACATGGCCACCGCCTCCGGCAGCCGCTCGCGCGCGGCGTCCCCGCCCTCTCCTCCAGGGAAGGTGACCTGGACCGTCACCGTCACCGGACCGAGGTGGTTGCCGTCCTCGTCGCGGAGCTTGTCCGCGCCGGCCGAGATCTCGAAGGAGGTGGGCTCGGCCTTGCGCGAGGTCAGCAGGTCGATGTCGATGCCCGAGCAACCGGCGACACCGGCCAGGAGCAGCTCGACCGGGGTGAAGGCGGCTCCGTCCTCCCCGGCTCCACCGCCGACGGCGATCGTGCCGCCGCGGGCGTTGCGCGCCTCGAAGTGACCAGGTCCGGTGCGGGTCAGGGACACGGACCGGTGCGGATCGTCAGCCATACCCGTAGTGTGCCAGGGGTGAGTGATCCGACGAGCGAGATGCCCGGGCCCGCCATCCCCCCGCACCGGCTGGTGCTCGTCCGGCACGGCGAGACCGAGTGGTCCAGGTCCGGCCAGCACACCGGTCTCACCGACCTGCCGCTGCTGCCCGAGGGCGAGCAGGCGGCCGCCGGCCTGCGCGACGTCCTGGCGCAGCACAGCTTCGCGCACGTCCGGTGCTCACCGCTGCGGCGCGCGCGGCATACCGCCGAGCTCGCCGGTCTGGAGGTGGACGAGGTCGACGAGGACCTGCGGGAGTGGGACTACGGGGGCTACGAGGGGCGCAGCACGCCAGAGATCCGGCGCGAGCTGGGGTATCGATGGAACGTCTTCCACCACCGGATCATCCCTGGTGACACTCCCGGCGAGACGGTGGAGCAGGTCGCCGCCCGCGCCAGCGTCGTGCTCGAACGCGTCTGGCCGCACCTCTTCGACGGCGACGTCGCGCTCGTCGGGCACGGGCACGCCCTGCGCATCCTCACCAGCGTCTACCTCCGGCAGGCGCCACGCTTCGGTCAGCACCTGACCTTCGAGGTCGGGTCGGTCGGGATCCTCGGCCACCACCGGGAGCAGCCCACGGTCGAGGCCTGGAACCACCGCTGAGGCGGCGCTCGCTCAGGCCGGCTGCGCCTCGGCGCTCGTCCTCGTCTGGTCCGCGACCGAGCGGGCCTCGACGGTCGGCACCTCCCAGGTATGCACCGGGGCGTTGTCCTCCGCGTGGTCCAGGTAGTGCCCGAACATCTGGGTCAGGGCCTCGTCCCGGCTGTAGCCGGCGTCCTCGTAGGCCTGGGTGACGGCGACCTGCCAGCTCGCACCGTTGGTCACCGCGCGGCACCGCCCCTCGATGATCGACAGGTAGTGGCTGCGCACCTCGCGCCGCAGCCCGAGCCCGGCGAGCCCGTCGTCGGCCACCGACAGCAGGTGGTCGGCCACCAGGTCGACCGCGGGCAGCCGGCCCAGGCCGGGCCAGGTCTGGGTGGCGTTGATCCCGTGCTTGGCGGCGTCGAGGAAGTTCCGGTCCGCGTCGGCGAAGGCCATCTTGGTCCAGATCGGGCGACCGCTGGTCGTGAAGGACTCCAGCAGCCCGTAGTAGAAGCACGCGTTGGCCACCGTGTCCACGGCCGTCGGCCCGGCCGGCAGCACCCGGTTCTCCACCCGCAGGTGCGGCACGCCCTGGGTGGTGTCGTAGATCGGCCGGTTCCAGCGCCATACCGTGCCGTTGTGCAGCTTCAGGTCCAGCAGGCGCGGCACACCGCCCGAGGCCAGCACGGCCTTGGCGTCCTCGTCCGAGGTCTCCGGCAGCAGGGCGGGGAAAGAGCGGACGTTCTCCTCGAAGAGGTCGAAGATCGAGGTGATCCACGAGCGCCCGAAGTAGGCGCGCGGGCGCACCCCCTGGTGCTTGAGCTCGATCGACCTGGTGTCGGTCATCTGGGTGAACAGCGGGATCCGGGTCTCGGCCCACAGCCGCTTGCCGAAGAGGAACGGTGAGTTGGCCCCCATCGCGATCTGCAGGCTGGAGATGACCGTGGCGGCGTTCCAGTAGACCGGGAAGTCCTGCGGCGTGACCTGCTGGTGCAGCTGCACCGACGTGCAGCCGGAGAGCGGGCCGATGGTGTCGTGGAAGCTGCGGACCTCCTCCCCCGTCGGTCCCTCGATCTCCAGCTCGAAGCCTTCGCCACGCTCCCGGACCAGCGAGTCGTTGAGCGCGGCGTAGCGCACCCCGTCGGACAGCCAGGGGTCGTCGAACAGCTCGGCCCGCAGGCTCGGGATGATACCGACCGCGGCGACCCGGCAGGAGTGCCCACGCGCCGCGTCGCCCGCCCGCCGCAGCGACTGCGCCAGCCAGCGCTCCAGCCGGACGGCCTGGTCTCCGGCCATCGGCCGTGGCGGCACGTTGAGCTCGATGTTGTAGCGGCCGACCTCGGTCTGGAAGTCGCCGTCACCGATGTCGGCGAGGACGTCCTGGTTGCGCAGGGCCGGGGCCAGGCCGTCCTCCTCGACCAGGTTGAGCTCGACCTCGAGCCCCATCTGCGGCCGGGTGAAGTCGAACCTGCTGCCCTCCAGCATCTGCTCGAAGCAGTCGAGGTCGTCGCGGACCTTGGCCCGGAACGCCAGGCGCTGCTCCCGCGTGAACTCGCTGTGACTCACCTCTTGGCCCATGCGCAGAATCCTCACACACTGTGGCCTGCATCACCAGACACCGGCCTGCGCGGACCCGTGATCCCCGCCGAGACCCGGCCCCGGACCCGGACCCGGGAGTGTGGTCGGCTTCCTCCAACCCTCATCGGCATGTTCAGCGATGAAGGTTGCAGGAACCCGACGTTGGTCCGGGTATGGGGGCCGGTCCGGGTATGGGGGGTCAGTCCTCGAAGTCCTCCGGGGGTGGGCAGGAGCAGACCAGGTTGCGGTCGCCGTAGACCCCGTCGATGCGACGCACCGGCGGCCAGTACTTCCGGTCCGGGTCCACCCCGGCCGGGTAGGCGGCGGTCATCCGGTCGTAGGAGGCGCTCCACTCCCCGGCCAGGGACAGCGCGGTGTGCGGTGCCCCGCGCAGGGCACTGCCCTCGGCCCCCTCGTCGCTGGCCGCGGCGTCGTCCATCTCCGCGCGGATGGCGATCATCGCCTCGATGAACCGGTCGATCTCGCCCAGGTCCTCGGACTCGGTGGGCTCGACCATGAGGGTGCCCGCCACCGGGAACGACATCGTCGGCGCGTGGAAGCCGTAGTCGATCAGCCGCTTGGCGACGTCGTCGACGGTGACGCCGGTGGCCTTCGTCAGCCCGCGCAGGTCCAGGATGCACTCGTGGGCGACCAGGCCGTTCGCCCCGGTGTAGAGCACCGGGAAGTGCTCGTGCAGCCGGCGGGCGACGTAGTTGGCGCTGAGCACCGCGACCTGCCCCGAGCGGGTCAGCCCCGCCCCACCCATGAGCCGGATGTAGGCCCAGGGGATCTGCAGGATGCCGGCCGACCCGAAGGGTGCCGCGGAGATCGGGCCCGGCCCGGTCTCCGGGCCCGCCTGCGGGTCCAGCGGGTGGTTCGGGAGGTAGGGCGCCAGGTGCTCCCGCACGCCGACCGGGCCGACCCCCGGGCCGCCGCCACCGTGCGGGATGGTGAAGGTCTTGTGCAGGTTGAGGTGGCTGACGTCGCCGCCGAACTCCCCCGGCTTGGCGATGCCGAGCAGGGCGTTGAGGTTGGCTCCGTCGACGTAGACCTGGCCCCCGGCCTCGTGCACCAGCGCGCACAGCTCGCCGATGGTGTCCTCGTAGACACCGTGGGTCGAGGGATAGGTCACCATGATCGCCGCGAGCTGCGGGCCGTGGGTCTCGATCTTGGCCCGCAGGTCCTCCAGGTCGACCTCACCGGACGCGGTGCTCTTGACCACCACCACCTTCAGGCCGGCCATCACCGCGCTGGCCGCGTTGGTCCCGTGGGCGCTGGACGGGATCAGGCAGATGGTGCGCTGGTCGTCTCCTGCGGCGAGGTGGTACTTCCGGATCGCCAGCAGACCGGCGAACTCGCCCTGCGCACCCGCGTTGGGCTGCAGGGACACCCGGTCGTAGCCGGTGATCTCCTCGAGCCAGCCGCACAGCTGGTCGATCAGCTCGCGGTAGCCGCGGCTCTGGTCGGCGGGGGCGAACGGGTGCAGCGACCCGAACTCCGGCCAGGTGACCGCCTCCATCGTGGTGGTCGGGTTGAGCTTCATCGTGCACGAGCCCAGCGGGATCATCCCGCGGTCCAGCGCGTAGTCCTTGTCGGCCAGCGACCGCAGGTATCGCAGCATCGCGGTCTCGCTGCGGTGGCTGGAGAAGACCGGGTGGGTGAGGTATGCCTCGTCCTCGCTCCGGGCCAGGTCACCGAGCTCGGGGGCGGTCGTCGCGTCCACCCGCACCTGCTCCGGGTCGGCGCCGAAGGCCTCGGCGACGGCGCGCAGGTCGGCCTCGGTGGTCAGCTCGTCCACCGACAGCAGCACGGTGTCCTCGTCGACCTGCCAGAGGTTGATGCCCTGCTCCAGCGCTGCGGCCAGGACCTCGGCGGCCCGGCCGGGCACCCGCACCGTCAGGGTGTCGACGTAGCGGTCGACGCCGAGCTCGAGCCCGGCCCCGGCGAGGGCGTCCGCCAGGGCGCGCGCCTGGGCGTGCAACCGCACCGCGATCCGGCGCAGGCCCTCCGGGCCGTGCCACACGGCATACATCGAGGCCATGACGGCCAGCAGCACCTGCGCGGTGCAGATGTTGGAGGTGGCCTTCTCCCGTCGGATGTGCTGCTCGCGGGTCTGCAGCGCCAGGCGGTATGCCTGCTTGCCGTCGACGTCCTTGGAGACCCCCACGAGTCGGCCGGGCAGGGTGCGCTCCAGCCCGTCCCGGACCGCGAGATAGCCGGCGTGCGGTCCACCGAAGCCGAGCGGCACACCGAAGCGCTGGCTGCTGCCCACGGCGACGTCGGCGCCCCACCGGCTGGGCGGGGCCAGCAGGGTGAGGGCCAGCAGGTCCGCGGCGGCGGTCAGCAGCGCCCCCTCCTCGTGCGCCGCGTCGGCCACCGCGGCGAAGTCGCGCACCTGGCCGTCCGCACCGGGGTACTGCACGATCACGCCGAAGACCTCGCGGTCCCCGGCCGCGGCCCGCAGGCTCGACGCGTCGGTCACGGTGGTGACATCCGTGGTGACGACCTCCCAGCCGACCGCCGAGGCCCGGGCGCGGACGACCGCCTCGGTCTGGGGCAGCACGTGCTCGTCGAGCAGCAGCACCGCGTCCTGCCCCACCTTGCTGCTGCGCCGCATCAGCGCCATGGCCTCGGCGGCGGCGGTGCCCTCGTCCAGCATCGAGGCACCCGCCACGGCCAGTCCGGTCAGGTCGGTGACGACGGTCTGGAAGTTGAGCAGGGCCTCGAGTCGGCCCTGCGAGATCTCCGGCTGGTACGGCGTGTAGGCGGTGTACCAGGCCGGGTTCTCCAGGATGTTCCGCAGCACCACGGGCGGGGTCTGCGTGCCGTAGTAGCCGAGCCCGATCATCGGCGTCACGACGACGTTCTTCGCCGCCAGCTCCCGGAGCTCGGCGATGACCGCCTGCTCGCTCGGCGCCGCCTCGATCGCCAGCGGCGCGGCACCCCGGATGCCTTCCGGGGTGGCCGCCTCGACCAGCGCCTCGAGACTGTCGTGGCCGACGACCTCCAGCATCCGGACGACGTCGTCCTCGCGGGGGCCGATGTGTCGGGCGACGAACTGGTCGGTGGGCTGGCTCATGGGGGCGTCTCCTTCGGGCGCGGGCCTCGTGCGGGCACTTCCCCCTCTGCCTGCCACGGCCAGGGCCGGGGCGTTCCAGAGTTGCCTGCTCCGCGTGGTCCTGGGCGCCTGAGAGCTTGGTGGGGAGGATGCCCCTTCGGCGCCTCACCGCATACCGGAGAGGACTCTCCCACGCGACGTCGTCGGCGATCCCAATCTAGCAGCCCGGTCCGGTCCTGACCGGGTCGGCCGGCGGCGTCCTCAGGAGGTCTTGCGGGCCCGGCGCCGCGCGGACAGCTCGTCCCCCGGGTGGTCGCCCGGCAGATCCTCGGCCCGCTCGCTCGGCAGCTGCGCCAGCTGTCCCTCGACCTCGCGCCACACGCTGCCGACGGCGATCCCGAAGACGCCCTGACCCCCGCGCACCAGGTCGATGACCTCGTCGTCGGAGGTGCACTCGTAGACGCTGGCCCCGTCGCTCATCAGCGTGATGCGGGCGAGGTCCTGCACACCCCGTTCACGCAGCGCGGTGACGGCCACCCGGATCTGCTGCAGCGACACGCCGGTGTCGAGGAGCCGCTTGATGATCTTGAGCACCAGGATGTCCCGGAAGCTGTAGAGCCGCTGGGTCCCCGAGCCGGAGGGGTTGCGCACCGACGGCTCGAGCAGGCCGGTGCGGGCCCAGTAGTCCAGCTGCCGGTAGGTCACGCCGGCCGCACCGCAGGCCGTAGGGCCGCGGTAGCCGATGCCGTCGTCGAGGGCCGCCGTGTCATCGGTGAAGAGCAGACCCTGGGACGGGCTCTCCTGACCCTGGTGACCGGTGGGTCCGCCCGGCGCATCTGCTCCAGCGTTCACCGGTCCTCCTCGATGTTGTGACTCGTGTGACTCGTGTGGTGCACAAGGTGACGGTATGCGCACGCCGACCCCTGGTCAACGACGCCACGCCGGGACATCAGTCCTGTCCTTCCTCGCCGCGATCGGACGAGGACTCGAAGTCCTCGGCGGACACCTCGTCCAGGAACTCGCGGAAGCGCTCCACCTCGTCCTCCTCCTCGACCGCCATGGTCACGCCGACCTCGTCGAGCAGCTCCTCGGTGGTGAGGATGGGGGTCGCCGCCCGCAGCGCGAGCGCGATGGCGTCCGAGGGCCGCGCGGACAGGACCGTCTCACCGTCGAAGTGCAGCTCGGCGAAGAAGATGCCCTCCTGCAGCTCGGTGATGTGCACCCGCTCCAGCCGCCGGCCCAGCGCCTCGATGATGGTGACCATGAGGTCGTGGGTCAGCGGACGGGGGGGCTCCACCCCCTGCTGCGCGTAGGCGATGGCCGTCGCCTCCGGGGCGGCGATCCAGATCGGGACGTACCGCTGCCCGTCACGCTCGCGCAGCAGGACGATGGGGCTGTTGGTCGGCATCTCGACCCGGACACCGAGCACGTCGAGCTCTTTCACCCTCACCACGGTACCGCCCACCCCGGCCGGCAGGGACCTGGAACGCGCCCCGGCCAGGATTCAGCGGGTCTGGTTCAGCCCGGAACGGACCAGGGCCACGTGCAGCGAGAGGGTGTGCGCCAGCAGCTCCGCCTCGCGCTCGGCCGGGTCCGGTCCGCTCGCACCGCGGGCGCGGCGCCGGCGCAACGGCTCCAGCAGCTGCTGCGTCAGCCCGATCTCCCGGTCGGCCGCCACGCGGAACAGCCGCAGGTGCCGCGCCTCCAGCCCGAACCTCGCCAGTGCCACCGCGGCCTCTGCCACGTCCACGTCGTCGGCGTGGTGCTTGCCGCCGGAGTCGGTGCGCAGCAGCCCGAACGCCTTGAGCTGGGCATACGCGGCAGAGTCCAGGCCGGTGCGCTCGCGCAGCTCGGGCGGCGACAGACGGACCGAGCGGCGGCGGCGCAGCGCCGAGGCGCTGAGGTCGGCGACCGGCGCGTGGGTCGCCGGCTCCGGCTCCGGCGCGGGGGCCGGAGCCGCGGGGCTCGCCTGCGGCGTGGGACCGGTCAGCCCGGGGACGTCCAGCCCGCGGTCGAGCCGGTCCAGCGCGTCCTTGATGACCTTCAGCGGCCAGAAGCGGTCCCGCTGGGCGGTCAGGATGAAGCGCAGCCGGGCGGTGTCCGCGTCGGTGAACAGGCGGTAGCCGGACGCGCGCCGGTCCGGGCTGATCAGGCCCTCCTGCTCGAGGTAGCGGATCTTGGAGATCGTCAGGTCCGGGAAGTCCCCCTGCAGCTCCCGCAGCACCGCGCCGATGGACACCCCGGCGCCGGAGGTCGGGCCGCCGGGCGGTGGACCGCCGGCGTGCTCCTGAGCGGCTGAGCTCACGAGCGGCCGCGGTAGTAGACCAGCCGGAACTTCCCGATCTGCACCTCGTCGCCCTGGTTGAGCGGCATCTCCTCGATCCGCTGACGGTTGACATAGGTGCCGTTCAGGGAGCCCACGTCGCGCACCGCGTAGCCCTCCTGCTCCTTGACGAACTGCGCGTGCCGCCGGGAGACCGTGACGTCGTCGAGGAAGATGTCGCTGTGCGGGTGCCGGCCGGAGGTCACCTCGTCGGCGTCCAGCAGGAACCGGGCTCCGGTGTTCGGCCCGCGCAGGACGATCAGCAGGGCCGTGCCGGGACGCAGCGCGTCCACCGTGCGCTGGTCGTCCGCGGACAGCCGTGGGGCCTCGTCGTCGAAGGTGTACTCGGCCGCGGGCAGGTCCGCGCCTCCGGGGATCCGTGCCGTGGTGGGGTCGGAGCCCTGGTCGTGGTGCTCACGGTCACGATTCTCACCACTCACGGTGCGGACCTCCTCGTCGGTGGGTTGGCCGACCTGGGCCTCCGACGGACGGCCTGGTCGATGGACTCAACTCTACGTCAGGTGACCGACACCTCAGTCGAGCTGCGCCTCGTAGGCGGCCGAGTCCATGAGGTTGTCGAGGACAGAGGCGTCGGCGAGCGTCAGCTCGTACATCCACCCGTCTCCGTAGCTGTCCGTGTTCACCAGCTCCGGCGTGGCGTCGAGCAGCTCGTTGACCGACGTGACCTCGCCCGCGAGCGGGGCGTAGATGTCGCTCACCGACTTGGTCGACTCGACCTCGCCGCAGGAGTCGCCCGCCGCGACCTGGTCACCCACCGACGGGAGGGAGACGTACACGACGTCACCGAGCGCGTCCTGCGCGTAGGCGGTGATGCCGACCCGGACGACCCCGTCTCCGACGTCCCGGATCCACTCGTGGTCGCTCGTGTAGCGCAGGTCGTCGGGGTACTGCAGGCTGCTCATCGCTCTCCTCGGACTGAATACGTGTACGCCGACCCGCACGGGACGGCGTCGTCCCTCGCCAGGGGAACCTAGGGGGTCCCGGTCGACGGCACAGGCTGAGCGTAACGAGCCTCGATCGGCTCGTGCAACGCATCGATCACCACCGAATCCGCCTCGACGACGGTGACCGCCGCCCCCGCGCTGCGCAGCGAGTCGGAGAAGCCGCCCGGGATGGCCATGGCACCGGCGAGGGTATGCGCGTCGCCCACCGCGGTGATGGTGTACGGCGACCCCAGCGGTTGCCCGTCCAGCAGCGCCCGGCCCTCGTCGTCGGTGCTCACGTAGGACGAGGCCACCACGCGGACCGTGCCGATCTGGATCGCCTCGGCGCCGGCGTCGCGCAGCTCCTGGATGCCGTCCAGCAGCATGGTCTGGGTGACGACCGAGCCTCCGTCGTCGACCAGGACCGTGATGCCCGGGCCCTCGACCGGCACCGTGCCGGCCAGGATCTGGTACGACTGCAGCCGCTGCCGGGCCGCCTCGGCAGCCGCCGCGTCCCCCTCCGCGCCGAGCAGGCGGGTGCGGTCCTCCTCGAGCTGGTCCACCTCCTCGCGCAGCGCGTTCGCCCGGTTGGTGACGTCGTCCAGCAGGGCCACCAGCTCGGTCTCCCGCAGCTGCTCCAGCCCGGCCTGCTCGGTGACGCGCACCTGCGCCACCAGCGCGACACCGAGCATGGCGGTCAGGACGGCCGCCACGAGCTGGCCGGTGGTGGGCCGGAACCGCCCGAAGGCACGCAGCCTGCGCCGCGCCTCGGCCTGCGTGGGCGCCGCCCGGCGACGCAGCCGGGGCCGACGGGAGGACGCCGACGCCGGCGCGGGTCCCGCGTCCTCTTCCCGGTCCGCCACGTCAGGCACCGAGGAGGTGTCGGCGGATGGCCGCGACGTTGGAGAAGATCCGCAGGCCGAGCACCACCACCACGCCGGTCGACAGCTGTGCACCGACACCGAGCTGGTTGCCGAGGAAGACGATGAGGGCCGCGACGACGACGTTGGACAGGAAGGAGATGACGAAGACCCGGTCGTTGAAGATGCCCTCGAGCGAGGCGCGCGCGGCACCGAACACCGCGTCCAGGGCGGCGATGACGGCGATCGGGAGGTAGGGCTGCAGCCAGGTCGGCACCTCGGGGCTGATCACCAGACCCAGGACGACACCGACCACCAGGCCGAGGACGGGGATCATCGGGGCTCCTCCCCCACGGGTCGACGACTGGGCAGGACGCCCGGGGTGGGCGCGGGGGGTGCCTCACCGGTGGCGACGGTCCCCACCCGGGTGGTCAGCCGTGACCCGGCGGCGACGGTGATCTCGTCCGCGGTCACGACGTCGGAGGGGAGGTCGAACTGACGCGCGATCTCGTCCAGGTAGGCACCGGTGGGCCCGGAGGTCAGCTCACCCGCCAGCTCGTCCGGTGGACCGATCGCCAGGATGGTGTAGGGCGGGGTCAACCCGCGGAAGTCGACGATGATGGCCTCGCCGGCGAACCGGATGGCCGAGGTGCTCGTCAACCGGTGGCCGTTCACCGAGATCGCCTCGGCGCCCGACCGCCACAGCCCGTTGACGACCAGCTGGAGGTCGCGGGAGGTGATGCGCTCCGGCTCGACGTCCTCGCCGGGTGCGCTGTCGGCCGGCTGCTCCGCGTCGCGCAGGGTGACCTCGACGCCTGGCCCGACGACGGCGACGGCACCGGCCATCAGCGCGGCGCCGGCGATCTGGTCGCCCGAGCCACCGCTCTCGGCCACGAGGGCCTGCTGCTCCAGCTCGCGCACGTCGGCGCGGAGGGCGTCGACGAGCTGGCTCTGCTCGTCGCCGCGGATCTCGGTCGCCTCGATGCGGTCGATGAGCTGTGCCCGGCCCGCGGCCTCGGCCGGGTCCGGGGCGCGCAACGTGGTCGCCGCCATGGTGAGCACCGCACCGAGGACCACGGTGGTGCCGAACATGAGCCAGGTGCGCGTCCCCGACGAGGCCGGGAGTCCGGCGTCCTGACGGGACCGGGCCGCCGAGTGGTAGCCCGGTCCGAGGGGTGGGTCGAGGACCTCATCGAGGAGCGCCATCGAGGCGGCCGGGTTGGGATCGGCCTGCGCGCGGGGAAGCCTCATCCGCCGACCACCCCCGCCCGCCTCCGCTGCCGCACCATGTCCGCGACCTGCCAGCCGTGGGCGAGGCCGGTGATCCAGTAGAGGACCGTCCCCCACCACACCAGCGCCCAACCGCACGCGAGGCTGACGACGGTCCACCAGCCGTCGACCTGCCCCAGCAGGAGCAGCGGGAAGCCGCCGAGCAGGTTGAACGTGGCCGCCTTGCCGATGAAGGTGACCTCCGGGATCGGGAGCCGGTACCGGCGCACCACCGGGTAGAGGAGCACGATGAACGTCTCCCGGGCGAAGAGGACCGCGACCAGCCACCAGCCGATGACGTCGACGGCCGCGAGACCGACCACCGTGGCGGCGATGTAGAGCCGGTCGGCGATCGGGTCCAGCACCTGGCCGAGCCTGCTCGTGAGGCCGTAGCGACGGGCGATCTTGCCGTCCGCGAAGTCCGATGCGCCGGCGACGACGAGGACCAGGGCGGCCCACCCCAACTGCCGCTCGAGCAGCGCCCACACGAAGACCGGGACCAGCAGCAGGCGGATCATGGACAGCAGGTTGGGCACCGTCCAGAGCCGGTCGGTCACCGGCAGCACCCGGTGCTGCTCGACCTGACCGGACCTGTCCCCCTGGACGCCCGTCATACGCCGGAGTCTAGGCGTTCACCGCCGCGTCCCGAGCGCGCCGACGCGCCGCTCACCGCATCTGTGACGGGTCTCTCACCGAGTCCGACCGACGGTCGTCGGTGCCGCCGCGCGGGTCCGGTCGCGAGACGAGCCACCCGGCGATCAGGCCGTAGCCGAGAATCGCCACCCAGGAGGTCACCTGGGTCAGGACCCAGGCGGGCTCGACCATGCCGCCGCCCTGCTCACCGCGCACCAGCCCCTGGCCCAGCAACGGACCGAGGAGACCGAGGACCACCAGCGCGATCCCCCACCAGAGCAGCCTCGCACCCGGACGGTGCCGGACGGTCAGGACTCCGGTGCGGGTGGCGACGAGAAGGGCCGCGGCGATGGCCGAGACCCCCATGAGCATGCCGGCGAGGTGGTAGGTGAGTCCGGAGGCCAGATAGACGCCGGTGGCCAGCGGCGTGTCCGGTGTCGGACGCCAGAGCCACACCTGCGGCAGCGACAGCACCACCCCGGCGGCGAAGAGCACCGCGACCCAGGTCCACGTCCGTGACATCACCTCACGCTACCAACGCGCGCTGGCTACCCCTGCGGCGGGTCCGCGCGGGCGAAGGTGAGACGCTCCCCCCGGACACCTCCCATCCACAGGTCCTGACAGGCGGCGGCCATCTCCGTCAGCCCGTCGACGATCTCCGCGAAGACGTTGCCGGGCACCCAGCCCTGGTCGCCGTTGACGAGCAGGTTGTTGCGCCCGTAGAAGACCGCCAGGTCGACCAGATCACCGTGGCCTGCCGCCCGGTGCTCGTCCTGGGTCTCGTAGCCGTAGGCAGCATTGCCGAGCTGGTCCCCGTCGAAGGTGAACCAGCACACGTCGCCCGGGATGGGGGTGATCGTCGTGTTCTCCGCGCCGGGTTCCCGGCCCGGGTGCGGGACGAGCGTGTAGATCTCGTTGCGGGCGTACTTGCCGTGGTAGACCTGCGCACTCACCGGGAGCGCGTCCCACACCGCCGAGCAGGTGCGCGGCGCCTCCTCGTCGAGCAACCGTGCCCGACAGGTCACCCCGCGCTGCTCGAGGGTGATGGTGATGAACCTGCTCATGGTCCCTCCTGGGGGTGCGACAGCAGCGGTGGGAGCTTCGGACCGGTCGGCTCGGCCGCCTGACGCCCGTCCACGGCGAGCTCCACGGCGCGGCCCACCCGCAGGACCAGGGCGTCCGCGTGGCGGGGTCCGACCACCTGCAGACCGACGGGCCGGCCGTCTGCGGTGCGCCCGCACGGCACCGAGAGCGCCGGCTGCTGGGTCATGTTGAACGGGTAGGTGTACGGCGTCCAGGAGGTCCACAGCACGTCCTGCCCACCCGGCGCCTGGTGCTCCAGGTCGAACGCCGGGATCGGCATCGTCGGGGTCAGCAGGACGTCGTAGCTCTCGTGGAAGATCCCCATCCGCCGGCCCAGCTCCATCCGGACCGCGGTCGCGTCCAGGTAGTCGGCCGCGGTGGCGTCGACGCCGTACCGCAGCACCGCCTCGCGCAGCCCCGGGTCCACCCGGTCCAGGGCGCCCTCGCCGTAGGCCTCGATGACCTTGGCCGCCCCGCTGAACCACAGGGTGTGGAAGGCGTCCACGGAGTCCGGGATGCCCGGGTCCACCTCGAACACGTGCGCACCTGCGGCGGCCAGCAGCTCCGCGGCCCCCAGGACCGCGGCCTCCACCTCGGGGTCGTTGTCCACGTCGAGGCCGAGGCGGGGCGAGAGCGCCACCCGCAGCCCGGCGACGCCCTCCTCCAGGCCCTCACGGAAGGAGACCGGCGGCGCGGGCAGGGCGGACCAGTCGCGAGGGTCCGGCTGCCCGATGAGGTCGAGCATGAGCGCCGCGTCCGGCACGCAGGTCGTCATCGGACCCGCGTGGGCCAGCGTGCCGTACGGGCTGGCCGGGAACAGCGGGACGCGTCCGTAGGTGGGCTTCAGCGCCACCGTGCCGGTGAAGGATGCCGGGATCCGCACCGAACCGCCGCCGTCGGTGCCCACCGACCAGGCACCCATCCCGAGCGCGACCGCGGTCGCTGCTCCCCCGCTCGACCCGCCCGCGGTGAGGGCGGGGTCCCACGGGTTCGCCGTGGGGCCGTGCCGGAGCGAGTCGGTGACGCCCTTCCACGCGAACTCGGGCGTGCTGTTCTTGCCCAGCAGCACGCACCCGGCCGCCCGCAGCCGAGCCACCGCGGGTGCGTCCTCCGGCCAGTCATCGGGTCCACCCTCCTCGATGAGCAGGCTCCCCCGCAGGGTCGGCCAACCACGGGTCAGCAGGATGTCCTTGATGGTGGTCGGTATGCCGTCCACCGGGCTGAGCTGCGTGCCCGCCGCCCAGCGCGCGGCCGCCTCGTGCGCCGCCCGCAGGGCGCCGTCCGGGTCCACCAGGACCATGGCGTGCACGAACGGGTCCAGGCGCTCGATCGCCTGCAGCGCCTGCTCGGTCGCCTCGACGGGGCTGCGGCTCCCCTCGGCGAAGCCCGCCGACAGCTCGGTGACCGTAGGACGCCCGACACTCATGGCTCCACCGGCCCGGCCCCGCCCGGGACGTAACCCAGGCCGGTGTCGACGACGCCGGCGAGCGGCTCGCCCGCGAGCCACCGCCGCAGGTTGCCGACGAACTGCTCGGCGAGCCGGTCGCGCCACCCCACGACGTCACCGGACAGGTGCGCGGAGACCACGAGTCCCGGGGCGTCCCACAACGGTGACCCGGCAGGCAGCGGCTCGCTCTCGAAGACGTCCAGCGAGGCACCGGCGAGGTGACCGGCCGCGAGGGCCTGCAGCAGATCGGCCTCCACCAGGCTGGCGCCGCGACCGATGTTGACGACGTGCGCCCCGGGTCGCATCGCCGCGAACACCTCGGCGTCGAGCAGCCCCCGGGTGGCCGGCGTGAGCGGCGTGGCGTTGATCACGTGGTCGGCCCACCCCACGTGCTCGGCGAGCTCGTCGCTGCGCACGACCCGGCCGAAGTCCTGGTCGTCGTCGCGCTCGCGACGACCGGCCCCCCGCACCTCGCATCCCACGGCTGCGAGCAGCCGGGCGATCTCCCGGCCGATCCCGCCGGTCCCCACCACCAGCGCCCGCTGCCCGCGCAGCAGCGTCGTCTCCCGGTGCCGCCAGGCGTGCTCCCGCTGCAGCTGCATGCTCTCGTGCAGCCGCTTGACCTGTGCCAGCACGCTCGCGAGCACGAACTCGGCGATCGGGCGGTCGAAGACGCCGTGCGCGTTCGTCACCAGGACCGACGACTCGCGGAGCTCGTCGAAGAGCAGCGAGTCCACGCCGGCGGCGGCGACGTGGATCCACTCCAGGTCATCGGCGCAGGGCCAGGCGTCCTGCACGGCCGAGGAGAAGAAGTCCCAGAGCAGCAGCACCTCGGCGCCACGGAGCGCCTGGGACAGCCCGTCGGCGTGCACCACGCAGACCTCCACCTCGTCCGCCACGTCGCGCAGCTGGGTCGGCGGGTCGAGGCCAGGGGCGGTCAGCACCACCACACGCGGGCGAGGTCCGGTCACAGGCGCGACGCTAGAAAGGCCGTGTCGGATTGTCAACAATCTGCTTCGTCGGGCATCGTGGTGCAGGTGCACGAGAGCGTGGCGACGTCCGGGCGGACGCGGGCCGACGGTCTCTCCGGGTCGGAGAGGGCGTTGCGAGAGCCTGGGATCGGCGTGGTGGTCCCCTACGACTTCGCGCTGGACCGGGAGCTGTGGCGCTGGTGCCGGCCGGGCGCCACCCTGCACCTCACCCGCACACCGCACCTGCCCCTCCCGGTGGGCATGGCGCAGGCACGCGCCGTCCGGGCCCCGGGAGCCGTGAGCCAGGCCACCCACGACCTGTCCACCGTGCTTCCCTCGGTCGTGGCCTACGGCTGCACCTCGGGCAGCTTCGTCGCCGGGGTCGACGGCGAGGTCGCGCTCCGGGAGGCCATCGTCGAGGCCGGCGCACCGGCCGCGGTCACCACCAGCGGGGCCGCGGTGGCCGCGCTGCGCGCCCTCGGGGTGCGCCGCGTGGCCGTGGTCACCCCCTACGACGAGTCCGTCACCGACAGCCTCGGACGCTTCCTCGCCCAGGCCGGGCTCGAGGTCGTGGGCACCGGCCACCTGGGCCTGGTCGGTGAGATCTGGACCGTGCCCGAGGCCGTCACCGCCGACCTGGTGCGACGCACCGTCCGCGCCGGCGCCGAGGCCGTGTTCATCTCCTGCACCAACCTGCGCACCTACGACATCCTCGCCCCGCTGGAGGCCGAGCTGGGCATACCGGTGCTGAGCGCCAACCAGGTCACCCTCTGGCAGGCGCTCGGAGCCGTCGGTCTGACCGCCGTCGGCCCCGGCCAGGTGCTGCTGGAGCACCAGCCCGCCGTGGGTGCGGAGGGCACGATCAGCCGGCTCGACGGCGAGGGGCGGACATGAGCGAGCTCACCGAGATCACCGACGCCGCACAGACGGCGCACCCGCACACGCTCCGGCCCGAGCACGAGCGCAGGATGGCCAGCACCCAGCAGGTGCTGCGCGAACGCGAGCTGGACGCGCTCGTGGTCACCGACCCTGCCAACCTGTACTACCTCACCGGCTACAACGCCTGGTCCTTCTACATGCCGCAGGCGCTGCTGGTGCCCGCCGAGGGCGAGGCGCACCTCGTCCTGCGGGCCATGGACGCCAAGGGCGGGCACCACACGGCGACGCTCCCCCGGGAGCGGATCCACGGATACCCGGAGCACTACGTGCACCGGCACGACATCCACCCGTGGGAGTGGATCGCGAGCACCGGCCGCGAGGTGGGAGCCCTGCCACCCGGCCGCTGCACCGTCGCGATGGAGCTCGACGCCCACTTCTTCTCCCCCCGTGCCTTCCTCGCCTTCGGAGGCACCCTGCCCGAGGCCCGGCTGGTGGACAGCCGTGAGCTGGTGAACTGGCTGCGGGTGGTGAAGTCCGACACCGAGATCGCCCTCATGCGCGCCGCGGGAGAGGTGACCGTCCGCGCCATGACGACCGCTGTCGAGGCGCTGCGGGAGGGACGTCGGCAGTGTGACGTGGTCGCGCAGATCCAGCAGGCGCAGGCGCACGGCACCGAGGCGCTCGGCGGCGACTACCCGGCGATCGTGCCCATGCTGCCCACGGGTGAGACCGCGGGGACGCCGCACCTGACCTGGGTGGCCGAACCGCTGCGCCGGGGCGAGGCCACCACGATCGAGCTGTCCGGTGTGCACCGTCGCTACCACGTGCCGCTCGCCCGGACGGTGAGCCTGGGCCCTCCGCCGCACCGGCTCGCGCAGACCGCCGAAGCCACCGGTCTGGCGCTGGAGCAGGCGCTGCGGACGATGCACCCCGGCGCGACGGCGGCCGACGTGCACGCGGCCTTCACCGCCGAGCTCACCCGGCACGGGCTGCGCAAGGACTCCCGGATCGGCTACTCGATCGGCATCGGCTATCCCCCCGACTGGGGGGAGCGCACCGTCAGCCTCCGCGCCGAGGACCCCACGACCCTGGCCCCGGGGATGTGCTTCCACATGATCCTCGGGATGTGGATGGACGGCTGGGGCTACGAGACCTCCGAGTCGGTGCTCGTCACCGACGCGGGACCGGAACTGCTCGCCCCCCTCGACCAAGGACTGGTGATCCACGCATGACCTCCCACACGACCGCCGCGACCGCGCTGCCGCTGGCCACCCGGGCCGACCTCCTGGTCGGGTCGGTCATCGACTCCAGCACGTCGCTGCTGGCCAGGCAGACCCACGACATCGTCCGCTTCGCGATGGGCAGCCCGGCGGCCGAGGCGATACCCACCGCCCAGCTGGGCGAGGCCGCACGGAGCAGCCTGAGCGGCGCCGACGCCTTCGACTACGCCGCCACCGAGGGAGACCCCGGCCTGCGCAGCGCCCTGCTGGAGACCCTCGCCGGGACCACCGACGAGACGTCCGAGGAGCGGCTCACCATCACCGCGGGAGGCATGCAGGGCCTGGACCTGGCGGCCAAGCTGTTCGTCGACCCCGGCGACCTGGTGACCGTGGAGTCCCCGACCTACACCAACGGCAGCGCCACGGCGCTCGCCTACCAGGCCGAGCTCGCCGAGATCGAGGTGGACCAGGAGGGGATGTCCATCGACGCGCTGCGTGCGGCCGTCGAGCGGGCCGGCCGCACGCCCAAGCTCATCTACACGGTCCCCACCTTCCAGAACCCGTCCGGCACGTCGATGTCCCTCGCCCGGCGCCAGGAGCTGCTGGAGCTGGCCCGGAGCTGGGGCAGCATGGTGCTCGACGACGACCCCTACGGCATGCTGCGCTTCGCCGGCGACCCGGTCCCCAGCCTGCACGAGCTGGCCGCCGGCGACCCGCTGGTCTTCTCCGTCCGCACCTTCTCCAAGATCATCGCCCCCGGTCTGCGGGTGGGATGGGTGGATGCCGACCCGGCGCTCGGGCAGCTGCTGATCCACGCCAAGCAGTCCATGGACACGTGCACCAACCTGCCCGCGCAGCGGCTGGTGGCCGAGTTCCTCCGCGCCGGCCACCTGGAGCAGCACCTGGCCACCCAGCGCGAGGAGTACCGTCGCCGCAAGGAGGCCATGCAGGCGGCCCTGACCGAGCACTTCTCCGGGCGCGCGACCTGGACCGACCCGGAGGGCGGGTTCTTCCTCTGGGTGTCCTTCGGCGACGACCTCGACACCGAGGCGCTCTTCGAGCCCGCCCTGGCCGAGGGCGTGGCCTACATCCCGGGCAACGCCTTCTCCCCGGCGCGGCGCTTCCCGCACGACCTCCGGCTGTGCTTCGCCTCCACTCCCCCCGACCGGATCCACGAAGGGGTGGCACGACTGGCCCGGGCCGTCGAAGCGGTCGGGGCGTGAGGGACGCCGAGCAGGCGGTGCTGGGGGCGCTGGCGCAGGACCGGCTGGTGGCACTGGCGCAGGACCTCATCCGGGCACCCGGCGCGAACCCGCCCGGCGAGGAGGAGGCGACCGCGACCGTCCTGGCCCAGGCGGCACGGGTGCTGGGCCTCGAGGTCGACACCGTCGCGGTGGAGCCCGGGCGCCCGAACGTGCGGTGCAGGCTGGCAGCCGGACCCGGGCCCGGCCTGCTCTTCCTCGGACACACCGATGTGGTGCCCCCGGGAGACCTGGACGACTGGAGCGACGACCCGTATGCCGGTCAGGTCGTGGCCGGACGCCTGGTGGGCCGGGGCAGCGCCGACATGCTCGGAGGACTGGCCGCGGTGCTGGTCGCCATGGCCGCCGTGCGCGAGGCGGGTGTGCAGCTCTCCGGACCGGTCCTCCTGGACGCGGTCTGCGACGAGGAGCAGAACGGCATCGGCATCCGCAGCCTGATCGCCCAGGCCGCGCCGGACCTGCTCGGCTGCGTCGTCGCCGAGCCGACCGACCTGGCCACCGTCGTCGCGGCGCGCGGCGCGTCCTACCTCCACATCGAGGTGCGCGGCGTGTCCGCCCACGCCGGTCGGCCCTCGGACGGCCGCAACGCGATCAGCGGCGCCGCCCGGGTGGTCGCGGACCTGGACCGCTGGCACGCCGAGCTCGCGGCGGACGCCCACCCGCTGGTCGGTCCCGCCACGGTGAACGTCGGCGTCATCACCGGCGGCATCTCCGGGTCGGCCGTCCCGGACCTCTGCACGCTGGAGGTCGACCGGCGGCTGCTGCCGGGTGAGCCCATCGGGCCGGTGCTGGACACGGTGCGGGACCGGTTGGCGGAGCTGGACCTGGAGGCGCAGGGGCTCAGTTGGAGCGTGTGCTCGCCGATGGACATGCCCGCCTTCGAGACCGACCCGCAGGAGGCGCTGGTGCGGGCGTGCGACGCGGCGGTCGTGGACGCCGGAAGGGCACCCGGGGCGGTCCAGGGCTGGACCGCGGCCTGCGACGGCGGCTTGGTCGCCCAGGCGTGGGGCATACCCGTCGTCGTGCAGGGGCCCGGCTCGGTCACCGAGCAGGCGCACCGGCCGGACGAGTCGGTGGCCGTCGAGGACCTGCTGCTGGCGGCGCGTGCCTACGCCCTCACCATCGTGCGGATGCTGGGCTGACCGGCCGCCGCCTCACGGTGCGCCGCGCCGGGGTATGCCGTCGGCGAGCAGCTCGGCGAGGTGCCGCCCGCGGCGGTCGGTGAGCGAGGCGATCTGGGTGCGGCAGGAGAACCCGTCGGACAGCACCTCCGTCGTCGGCTCCGCCGCCCGGACCATCGGCGCGAGCACCCGCTCGCCCACCTGGCGGGAGATGTCCTCGTGGCCGTCCTCGAAGCCGAAGTTGCCCGCCAGCCCGCAGCAGCCGGAGTCGGGCACCTGGGCCCGGATGCCCGCCCGCTCCATCAGTGCCCGGTCGGCGTCGAAGCCGAGGACCGAGTGCTGGTGGCAGTGCACCTGCACCAGCGCGTCCCGGTCCAGGCGCGGCGGCGCCCAGTCAGGTGCGTGCTCCGCGAGGGTCTCGGCGAGGGTGCGCACCTGCGTGCGCGCCAGGCCGGCGAGCGGGTCGTCGGGAAGCAGGTCGACCGCCTCGTGCCGGAAGACGGCGGTGCAGCTCGGCTCCAGCCCCACGACGGTGGCCCCTGCCCGCAGCGCCGGCCCGATGGTGGCCAGGGACCTGCTGAGCACCTGGCCCGCGACTCCCAGCTGACCGGTCGAGATCCACGTCAGGCCGCAGCACACGGGGCCCCGCGGCAGGTGGACCTCCAGCCCGGCGTCCTCCAGCACGCGCACCGCGGCACGGCCGACGTCGGGCGAGAGATAGGTCGTGAAGGTGTCCGGCCAGAGCAGCACCTTGGGGCGGCCCTCCCCGCGGGCCGGCCGGTGCTCCCGCCGGAACCACCGGGTGAAGGGCCGGTCCGCGAAGCGAGGGATCGCTCGGCCGGGAGCGATGCCCCCGGCCCGCTTGAGCAGGCCCGCTGCCGCCGAGCCGGTCACCGCATTGGTCGCCGACGGGGCCAGCGCGGCGCCTCTCGCCAGCAGCGGGAGCCAGCCCATCGACCAGTGCGACCGGGGCCTGGCCCAGGGTCGGCCGCGGTAGTGCTGGTGGGTGAACTCGGCCTTGTAGCTCGCCATGTCGACGTTGACCGGGCAGTCCCCGACGCACCCCTTGCAGGACAGGCAGAGATCGAGGACCTCGCGCACCTCCTCGGCGCGCCACCCGTCGGTGATGACGTCGCCCTCCATCATCTCGAAGAGCACCCGCGCCCGGCCCCGCGTGGAGTGGGTCTCGTCCCGCGTGACCTGGTAGCTGGGGCACATGACGCCACCCGAGGTCTGGATGCACTTGCCGACGCCGACGCACCGGCGCTGTGCCTGCGCGAAGCTGCCGGCGTCCTGCGCGAAGGCGAGCCTCGTCCGCTCCGGGAAGCCCTCCGCGTGACCGTGCTGCCGCAGCGCCGTGTCCACGGCGGGAGGGTCGACGACCACCCCGGGGTTGAGCCTCCCCTCCGGATCCCACGCAGCCTTGACCTGGGCGAACAGCGCCGTGCTGTCGGCGCCGTACATCCGCTCCAGCAGACCCCCGCGGGCGCGGCCGTCGCCGTGCTCCCCGGAGACCGAGCCCCCGAGGGACACGACGAGATCCGTGGCCTGCTCCACGAACGAGCGGTAGGCCCGCACGCCCGCGTCGGAGACGAGGTCGAAGTCGATGCGCATGTGCATGCAGCCCTCGCCGAAGTGGCCGTAGGAGGCACCGGAGTAGCCGAACCGCCCCATGAGGTCGTCCAGGCCGGTCAGGTAGTCCCCCAGCCGGTCCGGTGGCACCGCCGCGTCCTCCCAGCCCGCCCACGCCTCGGCGCCGTCGGCGCGGCGCGTCGCCAGGCCGGTGCCGTCACGTCGGCAGCGCCACAGGACGGCCTGCGCACCCGGCTCGGTGACGACGGCGGCCGTGCTGTGGGGTATGCCGTCGCGCACCGCCTCGGCCACCGCGTCGGCGCGGGCGCGCGCGTCCGCCTCGTCCGCACCACCCACCTCGACGAGCAGCCACATCTGGCCCTCCGGCAGGCCGGCCGCCCGGGCCGCGCGCCGGGTGTCGTCCGGGAGTCGCTCGACCAGGGTCGCGTTGATCGACTCCATCGTCAGCGGCTGGTGCGGGAGCACCACGGGCACGCTGCGCGCGGCCGCGACGGCGGTCGGGAAGCCGAGGGTGAGCAGGACGACGGCCGGGGGCGGCTGGACGAGGTCCACCGTGGCCTCGAGCGTGGTCGCCAGGGTGCCCTCGCTGCCGCACAGCAGCCGTGCCAGGTCGACGCCCGGATCCGGCAGCAGGTGCTGGAGGGCATACCCGGAGATCTGCCTGCTGAAGGTGCCGAACCGCCGCCCGATCAGGGTGGCGTTGTCGCGTCCCAGCTCACCCAGCCGACCGTGGATCGAGGCGACCGAGGGGTCGACGGGCCCCTGGGTGCCCGCCCGGAGCCGGGCCTGCGCACCGTCCGCGGTGAGGACCCGCAGGCTGCGCACGTTGTCCGCCGTGGTCCCCCACGCCACCGAGTGTGCCCCGCAGGCGTTGTTGGCGATCATCCCGCCGAGGGTGCAGCGGCTGGCCGAGGAGGGGTCGGCGCCGAAGGTCAGGCCGTGCGGCCGCGCGGCGGCCACGAGGTGGCCGAGCACGACACCGGGCTGCACCGTCGCCGTCCGGGCGACGGGGTCGAGGTCGAGGATCGCGTCCAGGTGGCGGGACACGTCGACCACCACGCCACCGAGCGCGTTGCCCGCCATCGAGGTCCCTGCCCCCCGCAGCGCCACCGGTGCCCCGGCCTCACGGGCCAGGCCCAGGGCCGCCACGAGGTCCGCCTCGTCCCGCGGCAGGACGACCAGGTCCGGGACGACGCGGTAGTTGGACGCATCCGTGGCATACAGCGCCCGACCGAGCGGGTCCTGCCGGACCGTGCCCCGCACCTGGGCGTCCAGGGACCAACCGAGCGCGGCCACGTCGTACGCCATCCTGCCCTCCTCGCCGTGATTGTCTACAATCTAAGCATCTCCCGGCCCGCCCACAGGCAGGGCCACCGACCACAGGGGCGTGGTGCATGAGCACGATCGGGATCCTCTATCCCGGCCACAGCGCGGAGGACGACTACCCGTGGGTGGAGCAGCACCTGCGCACCCACGGCCAGCAGCTCTCGCTGCCGCTGGTGCACACCAGCGTCGGCGAGGACGCGCACCGCGTCGACGCGTTGCTCGACCTCGGCGGCCCCGGGCGGCTCGCCGAGGGGGCGGACCAGCTGCCGCACGGCTGCGACGCCGTGGTGTGGGCCTGCACCTCCGGGAGCTTCGTCTTCGGCACCGACGGCGCGCGCCGACAGGTGGACCGGCTGGCGGCGCACACCGGGCTGCCCACCACCTCCACGTCGCTCGCCTTCGTGCGGGCCTGCCGGGTGCTCGGGCTGACCCGGGTGGCCGTGGCCGCGTCCTACCCGCAGGACGTCGCAGAGGCGTTCGTCACCTTCCTCGGCGACGCCGGCATCACGGTGACCGCCATGGGCAGCCACGACATCGTCACCGCCGCCGAGGTGGGCACCTTGGGTCGCGAGGAGGTGCTGCGCCTCGCCGGCGGGGTCGACCGGGTCGGTGCGGAGGCGGTGCTCGTCCCGGACACCGCCATGCACACCCTCCGGTGGATCACCGAGCTGGAGACCGAGCTCGGCACCACGGTGCTCACCGCCAACCAGGTGACCGTCCACGCCGGCCTCGGCCTGGTCGGCGCGGTCCCCGCCGCACCCGGCCTCGGTCGCCTCTTCGAGGCCGACGTCCAGGAGCGCGGGAGCACGTCGTCGACAGGGGCGAGGGCATGACCATGCACGCACAGCGCAGCACGACGCCCGCACTGCACCCGGTCCCCCGCGAGTCCACACCGAGCATGGTCGCCTCCCGGATCCGGGAGGCCATCGCGCAGGGTGAGATCGCGCCGGGCAGCCAGCTGGGCGAGGTGGAGTATGCCGCGCGCCTGGGGGTCAGCAGGGGCCCGCTGCGGGAGGGGCTGCAGCGGCTGACCCAGGAGGGGCTGCTGGTCGCGCACCGCAACCGGGGCCTGTTCGTCGTGGAGATGACCGATGCCCGGGTGCGCGACCTCTACCTCGCCCGCGCGGCCATCGAGCGCGCGGCCGGCGGCCGCATCCACGAGACGTGCTCCGCGGACACGTCCGCGGCGCTGCTGGCCGTCGTCGACGAGATGGCGGCGGCCGCCGCCGTCCGCGACGTGCGCGCCGTCAGCCTGGCGGACATCCACTTCCACCAGGTCCTGGTGGAGCACGCGGACAGCCCGCACCTGTCCCGGATCCACGCGACCCTGCTCACCGAGACCCGGATGTGCATCCACCTGCTCGAGCCGACCTACGCGGTCGACGAGGCGCGGGTCGGGGAGCACCGGGAGATCGCCCGGTCCCTCGGCGCCGGGGATCCACGGCATACCGACGCGCTGATCGTGCAGCACATGCTGGACGCGCTGCAGCGGCTCACAGGGTCCACCGCGGGCAGCCTCACCGACGACTCGGGCGGACCTCAGCCCTCCTGATCCGCTGGTCGCGGGCCGGCGATGCCGACGTACTTGATCTCGAGGAACTCGTCGATGCCGACCGAGCCGCCCTCACGCCCCAGGCCGGACTCCTTGATCCCGCCGAAGGGGGCCGCCGGGTTGGACACGACGCCCTGGTTGAGCCCGACCATCCCGGACTCCAGCCCCTCGGCCATCCGCAGCGCCCGGTCGAGGTCCCGGGTGTAGACGTAGGACACCAGGCCGTAGGGCGTGTCGTTCGCCAGCCCGAGCACCTCGGCCTCAGAGGTGAAGGGGGTCAGCGGGGCGACCGGCCCGAAGATCTCCTCGCTGGCCATCCTGGCCTGCGGCGAGACCCCGGTGAGGACCGTCGGCGGGTAGAAGTAGCCCTCACCCTCCGGCACCGTCCCCCCGGTGAGCACCTCGGCACCACCGTCGACCGCGTCCTGCACCAGCTCGGCGACCTTGTCCTGCGCCGCCTGGTCGATCAGCGGACCGACCGTGACGTCCTCGCGCGTGCCCGGCCCGACCGACAGCCCGCCCATCTCGGCCGCGAGCCGACGCCCGAACTCCTGGACCACCGACTCCTGCACGTAGATCCGGTTGGCCGCCGTGCAGGCCTCGCCCATGTTGCGCATCTTGGCGGCCATCGCCCCGGCGACGGCGTCGTCCAGGTCGGCGTCGTCGAAGACGATGAAGGGTGCGTTGCCACCGAGCTCCATGGACGTCCGCAGCACCCGCTCGGCGCACTGCTCGAGCAGCACCTTGCCCACCTTCGTCGACCCGGTGAACGACAGCTTGCGCGCCTGCCCGGAGCGGATCATCGGCTCCATCAGCGCCCCCGCCCCGGTGGTGGTGACCGCGTTGACCGCGCCGGAGGGCACTCCCACCTCGTCCAGGATCTGCACCAGTGCCAGCATCGACAGCGGCGTCTGCTGGGCCGGCTTGATGACGCTGGTGCAGCCGGCGGCGAGGGCCGGACCGATCTTGCGGGTCCCCATGGCCATCGGGAAGTTCCAGGGCGTGATGAGCAGCGAGGGGCCGACCGGCTGGCGCATCACCAGGAAGCGGGCGTTGCCCGCGGGAGCCGTCTGGTAGCCGCCGTCGATCCGCAGCGCCTCCTCCGCGAAGTGGCGCAGGAACTCCGCGGCATAGGTCACCTCGCCCTTGGCCTCGGCCAGCGGCTTGCCCATCTCGAGGGTCATCACCAGCGCCAGCTCGTCGGCTCGGTCCATGACCGCCTGGTATGCGGCGTTCAGCCAGTCGGCGCGCTGGCGCGGTGACGTGGCCGCCAGCTCCGGCTGCACCTGCGCGGCCGCCTCGAGCGCGCGCAGACCATCCTGGGGTCCGGCGTCGGCGACGCTGGCGACCGCCTGCCCGGTGGCGGGATCGAGCACGTCGAAGCGCTCCCCCGTCTCGGCTCCCACCCACTCCCCGGCGATGAACAGGTCGGTCGGCACCCGGTGCAACGCACCTGCCCTCGTCGTTGCCTCAGCCTCTGCTTGCCCGTTGCCCACGATCGACCTCCTTGCGGTACGTTCAGATTGTCGACAATCTACCAACGTCAGGAGCCGACCGTGGCGCACCTCAGCCCGCTGCTCAAACAGGCCACCCCCGTCATCGCCGACCGCGGCCAGGGCGCGGTCCTGTGGGACGAGCAGGGCGACCGATACCTCGACTTCACCGCCGGCATCGGCGTGACCAGCACGGGGCACGCCCATCCCGACGTCGTGCGAGCGGCGACCGAGCAGGTCGCCAAGATCATCCACGCGCAGTACACCACCGTCATGCACCGGCCGCTGCTGGACCTGGTGGACCGGATGTCGGAGGTGCTGCCGACGGGGCTGGACTCGATGTTCTTCGTGAACTCGGGCTCGGAGGCGGTCGAGGCCGCGCTCCGCCTGGCGCGGCAGGCGACCGGCCGGCCCAACGTCATCACCTTCCACGGGGGTTTCCACGGGCGCACGGTCGCGGCGGCGTCGATGACGACCTCGGGCACCAAGTTCCGCTCCGGGTTCGCGCCGCTCATGCCCGGCGTCGCGGTCGCGCCCTTCCCCCACCCCACCCACTACGGCTGGAGCCAGGAGGAGGCCACCACCTTCGCGCTGCGCGAGCTCGACTACCTGCTCCAGACCATCAGCTCCCCGCAGGACACCGCCGCCTTCCTCGTCGAGCCGGTGCTCGGCGAGGGCGGCTACGTCCCCGCCTCCGCCGAGTTCCTGGCCGGTCTGCGCGAGCGGGCCGACCGGCACGGCATCCTGCTGGTCCTGGACGAGGTGCAGACCGGGTGGGGGCGGACCGGGAGGTTCTGGGGGCACGAGCACTTCGGCGTCACGCCCGACGTCCTCATCACCGCCAAGGGGATCGCCTCGGGCTTCCCCCTGTCCGGGATCGCGGCCTCCGAGGAGCTGATGAGCCGTGCCTGGCCCGGGTCCCAGGGCGGCACGTACGGCGCCAACGCGGTCGCCTGCGCCGCCGCCCTGGCCACGCTGGACGTGATGCAGCGGGAGGACCTCGTGGGGAACGCCGCGGCCCGCGGCCAGCAGCTCCGCGGTCGGCTGCTGGCCGCCGCGGACGCGCATACCGCCATCACCGACGTGCGCGGTCTGGGGCTCATGCTCGGTGCGGAGTTCCGCACGGCGGACGGCGTGCCGGACGGCGAGACCGCCGCCCGCGCCCAGCGGGCGGCCGCGGACCACGGGCTGCTGCTGCTCACCTGCGGCGCGTGGTCGCAGGTGGTGCGCTTCATCCCCGCCCTCGTGGTCACCGAGGAGCAGGTGGACGAGGCCGGGGACGCCTGGGAGAAGACGCTCGCCGACGTGCTCTGAGCACTCACGTCACCCGCCCGCCCGGGTCGACGACACGTGCAGGTGCCCGCTCACCCCAGTCCGGCGGTGAGGCGCTGCACCGAGTCCACGATCAGGTCGCAGAAGCGGTCGTGGTCGATCTCGGTGGCCACGGTGTGCCGGAAGTCCACCTGGTCGCGGGCCGTGCCGCCGAAGTGCCGCATCCCGCCCATCCGCTCGAAGTTGCACACCGTCATCCCGGTGGTCCACCGGCCCGCGACCTCGACCCGGACGTCAGCCTTCTCGGTCGCGAAGATGGTGGGGTCGATCAGGGCCGCGACGCAACAGGCGTCGTGGATCGCCGGGTGGGCCAGCTGCAGCAGGCCACCGTGGGTGGTGTCGATGAAGTCCCAGATGTCGAGGACGAAGGTCGAGACCGGACCACCCACCGCCCGGACCCGCTCCTGCAGCTCGGGCGTCGCCTGAGCCTGGTGGGTCAGGTCCAGGCCGAACATGGTCACCTCCCAGTCGGCCCGGAGGACGATGTCCGCGGCGTGCGGGTCGGCATAGACGTTGAACTCCGCCGCCGGGGTGATGTTGCCGCGGGTGAGGGCACCTCCCATGCAGACGACGCCCTTGACCCGGTCCACGATGCGCGGCTCCTTGCGCGCCGCGAGGGCGATGTTCGTGAACGGGCCGACGGGCACCAGCGTGACCGTGCCCGGCTCGTGTGACATCACCGTGTCGACGATGAGGTCGACCGCGTGCCGCTCGTCCAGGTCGAAGGTCGCCGGCGGCAGCACCGGACCGTCGAGCCCGGTCTCCCCGTGGATCTCGATGGCAAGCACCTGATCGGCCACGACCGGGCGGGAAGCCCCCCGCGCCACGGGGACCTCGATGCCGTAGACGGCGCACGTCGCCAGGGCGTTGCGCGTCGTGTGGTCGACGTCGTGGTTGCCCGACACGGTGGTGATCCCGAGCAGCTCGATCGCCGGGCTCGCCGCGGCCAGGAGGATCGCGATCGCGTCGTCGTGACCGGGATCGCAGTCCAGGATGATCTTCTCCATGGACCGGATCCTCGCACGACCGGGTCAGGCCGTGGGCGTCTCCTCCGGCTCCCGGTCGGCCTCCTCCGGGTCCCGGTTGATCTCCTCCTGCGGGGTGACGCTCTCGTCGCCGCGCGCCACCCGCCGCTTCTCCGACTTCAGCCCGACGAAGAGCGCCGGGATCATCGCGAAGACCAGGATGAAGATGGGCAGCCCGACCACGGTGATGACCTCCTGCAGGGCGGGGAGGGCCTCGTCGCCGCCGAGCACGATGAGCAGGGCCGCGAGGGCACCGAGGCAGACCGCCCAGAAGACGCGCTGAGCGACGGGTCCCTCCTCGTTCTCACCGCTGCAGAGCATGTCGATGACCAGGGCCGCGGAGTCGGCCGACGTCGCGAAGAAGAGCGCGACGATGACGACCACCAGACCCTGCATCAGCGTGGTCAGGGGGAAGTTCTCGAAGAAGGTGAACATCGCGAGCGGCACGCTCTCGGCCACGGCGGCCGACACGGGCCCACCGTCTCCACCGATGCCGTCGATGTTCATGGCGGACCAGCCGAAGATCACGAACCAGATGAGGGTGAACAGCGAAGGCGCCACGAGGACCCCGCCGACGAACTCGCGCACCGTGCGACCACGGGAGATCCGCGCCAGGAAGACGCCCATGAACGGCGCCCAGGTCACGGTCCAGGCCCAGTAGAAGACGGTCCAGCCGGCCTGCCAGCCCCATCCGTCGGCCTGGGTGGCGTTGGCCAGCGCGTCGTTCCAGAAGGCCAGCGACGGCAGCGCCGCCAAGTAGTTGCCGGCGCTCTCGATCAGCTCACGCAGCAGGAAGACCGTGGCGCCGCCCGTGAACAGGACGAAGATCATCATGCCGACCGCCATCCCGATGTTGAGGTTGGACAGCCGCTTGATCCCCTTGTCCAGCCCCACGGCGACCGAGACGGTCGCGACCGCGGTGAGCACGGTGATGACCACGACCCGGATGAAGACGCTGTCGCCGACACCGGTCAGCTCGGAGAGCCCGGCGCTGATCTGGGAGGTGCCCAGGCCCAGGCTGACCGCGAGACCGAAGAGGGTGCCGAGCACGGCGAAGACGTCGATGGTCTTGCCGATCGGGCCGTGGATCCGCTCCTTGAGAAAGGGGTAGAACACCGAGCTGACCCGCATGGGCAGGTCGTAGCGGTAGATGAAGAAGCCGAACGCCAGACCGGGCAGGGTGAAGATGGCCCAGGTGTGCAGGCCGAGGTGGTAGAGCGCGACGTTCATCGCGTCCTCGGCCGCCTGCGCGCTGTAGGGCTCGACGCCCGGGAAGGGCGGGGTGGTGAAGTGCGAGATGGGCTCGGCGACGCCCCAGAACATCAGCACGGTGCCGATGCCTCCGGCGAACAGCATGGTGAACCAGGAGGTGCGCGTGTAGGCGGCCTCCTCGTCCCCCTTGCCGAGCTTGAGGTCGCCGTACTTGCTGCTGGCGATCCAGATCAGGAAGACCAGCCAGACGGTGACGCCGAAGATGAAAAACCACCCTAGGTTGGTCGTCACCCACGTCCGCGCGGCGGCGAAGCCGTCACCGATGCTCGCGGGGAAGAGCAGCAGCAGGGCCAGGATGAGGACCATGAGGCCGGCCGACGTGAAGAAGATCTGCGGGTTGGTGCGCAACCCGAGGCGTTGGGCAAGTGCGTCCACGGTGAATTCCCTAGGGCTAGATTTTGTCTTTTTGTTGACAATCTGACCATAGCGAGACATTCACGGCATGGCTAGCCTGACACTCGACGTGCCCTGCCTAGTCGGCGCGAACCTGACCGTAGCCGAGGGCGTCCCAGAAGTCACCCCGCACGTAGCGCTGCTGCGCCTCCGGCACCAGGTCCCACGGTCGCGGGCGACCGGTGCTGAGGGCCTCGGCGACGACCCGGCGTCGCCGTTGGCTGGACCGCACCGAGTCCTCCAGTGCCGCCAGGTCGTAGCGACCCTCCACCTCTGCGCGCAGGGACAGCGCGATCTCGGCGAGATCCGGGTCGTCGGCGCGGTTGCGCAGCTCGTCCGGATCCGTGTCGAGGTCGAAGAGCTGGTCCGGGTCGCCGGGGCACACGACCAGCTTGAACGGGCCACGGACCAGGGTGACCTGGGGGCGGTGGGTGCCCTCGGCGAGATACTCCACGAGCACGTCCCGGTCGGTGGGCCGGGCGCCGCGCCGCTCGCGACGGGCGCTCTCCAGCAGCGACACCCCCCGGACCGGTGTGTCGCTCTCGTCGGCCGGCTCCTCGCCGGCCAGCTCGAGCAGCGTCGGGAGCACGTCGAGCAGGCTCACCGGGTTGGCGAACCTCCCCTGCGGCACGAGCCCCTCGGGGCCGTGCACGATCATCGGGACGCGCGAGGACTGCTCGTAGGGCGACATCTTGAACCAGAGGCCCTTCTCGCCGAGCATGTCGCCGTGGTCGCTGGTGACGATGATCACCGTGTCGTCGGCCAGCCCCAGCGAGGTCAGCCGGGCCCGGATCCGCCCCACCATGTCGTCGACATAGCTCACCGCCCCGTAGTAGGCGCGGCGCGACCGGCGGGTGTCGTCCGCACCCGGCGGACGGCGGTCGAAGCCGCACATCTGCCGCAGCCGGTGGCTGTGCGGGTCCGGCTCCGGCACCTCGGGGTGGGCCGGTGCCGGGATGTCGACGTCGGCGAACCGCTCCCAGTGCTCCGCGGGTGGTTCGTACGGGTCGTGCGGGTGGATGAACGAGGTCACGAGCAGGAACGGCTGCCGCTCCCCCGCCGCCTGGTCCGCCCGGGCCCGGTCGTTGAGGTGGCGCAGGGTGCTGAAGACGACCTCGTCGTCGAAGTCCTGCTGGACGGTGGCGACGGCCGCCCCGGCGTCGAAGACGGGCGCCGCGTCGTGGTACCACTGCAGCGGCTGGTCCAACGGCCGGTCCCAGTCGGGGACCATGTCGAGGTCGGCGGGGTAGACGTCGGTGGTCAGCCGCTGCTCGAACCCGTGGTGCTGGTCCGGACCGATGAAGTGCATCCGGCCCACGAGGGCGGTGTGGTACCCGGCGGAGCGCAGCAGGTGCGCGAACGTCGGCTCGGTCGCCGCGAAGTCGTCCCCGTTGTCGTAGCACCCGAGGTCCGAGGGCAGGCGGCCGGTCAGCATCGAGGCACGCGAGGGCGCGCACAGGGGTGTGGTGCAGTAGGCCCGGTCGAAGACCGCACCCTCGCGCGCCAGCTCGTCGATGTGCGGGGTGCGCGCCGCCTCGTCGCCGTAGGCACCGATGTAGTGCGGTGCGAGCTGGTCGGCCTGGATCAGGACGATGTTCGGCGCACCGCGCCGCTCAGTCCTCGGCACGACGTGCGTCCTCCGGCACGGGGAGGGTCTTGCCATCCTCCTCGGGAGGTGACGGGTCCTCGCCCTCGGGCGTCCAGCCGTCCTCCCACTCGCCGGTCTCGTAGCTGTAGCCCACCGGCTCACCGTCCTCGTCCCGGCGCTGGTACCAGTCCGTGTAGCTCTCGTCCTCGGAGTCGATGTGGGAGCCGGCACCGTCTCCCGGACCGGCCCTGCCGACCTGCAGCGAGAAGTCGTCGCCGTGCTTCTGCACCCCCTCGATGACGGCGTGCTGCATGGCGCTCTGGGCATACAGGTGCCGCAGCGTGGTGGGGTCGGTGCGCAGGTCGCGGAACCACGCGACCACGATGAGCAGCATGACGATCGCGAACGGCACCGCGGTGACGATGACCAGCTGCTGCAGCCCCTGCAGCGCGGTCGCGTCGCCCAGCGAGAGCATGACGACCGCGATGCCGGACATCACGAGCCCCCAGAAGACGACCACCCCGCGCCGCGGCGACTGGTCACCCCGGCTGGACAGCATCCCCATCACCACGGAGGCCGAGTCGGCCGAGGTGATGAAGAAGATCGACAGCACCACGATCGCCACGTAGGGCACCCAGGCGACGTAGTCCAGGTTGTCGATCATGGTGAAGAAGACCTGGGCCGGCGCCAGGTCGGCGGCGAACCCGGGCAGTCCCTCGCGGTACATCCAGATGGACGTCCCGCCCATCACGCCGAAGGCCACGAACAGCATGGTCGAGGGGATGAGGATGGTCCCCAGCAGGAACTGCCGCACCGTGCGACCACGGGAGATGCGCGCGATGAAGATCCCGACGAAGGGGGACCAGGAGATCCACCAGGCCCAGTAGTAGACCGTCCATGCGGACTGGAAGGTCTGCGTCTCTTCACCCCAGGACAGCGACCGGCCCATCATGTCGAACATCGAGCCGGTGTACTCGACCATCGCCGACGGCAGCAGGTTGAGCAGGAAGAGGGTCGGCCCCAGCACCAGCACGATCCCGACGATGCCGACGGTCAGCACGATGTTGATGCTGGACAGGTAGCGGATCCCCCGGGCCACGCCGGACACCGCCGAGACGATGAAACCACCGGTCAGGACCAGCAGGATGACGATCAGCACCGTGTTGGTGAGCTCTCCGACCCCGGTGACGATGCTCACGCCGGTGCCGATCTGCATGGCCGCGATCCCGAGCGCCGCCGCGGTGCCGAAGAGGGTCGCGATGATGGCGAAGGAGTCGATCAGCTTGCCGGCGAACCCGTCCGTGTGCCGCGCCCCGAACATGGACCGGAAGACGGAGGACATCAGCAGGCTCCGGCCGCGCCGGTAGGCGGAGTAGGCCACCGCTCCCCCGACGAGGGCATACATCGCCCACGCGTGGAACCCCCAGTGGAAGTAGGTCTGCGCCAGCGCACCGTGCAGGGCCTCGGTGGACTCGGGCTCCGCCGTGAGCGGTGGCGGGTTGACGAAGTAGGTGAGCGGCTCGGAGGGACCGAAGAAGAGCACCCCGATCCCGATCCCGGCGGCGAAGAGCATGGAGACCCAGGCGAAGGTGCTGAACTCCGGCTCCTCCCCGTCCTTGCCCAGCGGGATGCGTCCGTAGGGCGAGCAGGCGATCCCGAGCAGCACGAGCAGGAGGATGATCGCCACGCTGTTGAACAGCCACGAGACGTTTCTCGTGGACCAGTCGAAGGCGGCCTGCGCGACCGTGGCCACGCCCTCGGGGTCCGCGACCCCCCAGATGACGAAGATGACGGTCAGCACCCCGGCGAGCACGAAGACCGTCTTGCTCAGGCCGTAACGTCGGCGCTGCTCGTCGATCGAGATGCCGGGGACGAGGGCGGGGTGGATGCCGTGCGGGTATTCCGGGCGCTGGTAGTCGAGGCGGCCGAGCCTCTTGCCCGCGCGCCTGGCCTCGTCACCGATCTTCTGGGCTGCTGGTCGTTGCTCCGTGGTCATGGGCGGGTCCCCTCGGGAGGTGGGTGGTGGGCGGGTCGGTGTCGCGCCCGATCAGGGCTCGCCGCCCCACCACCCGATCGCCGCCAGCGACCACGAGTCGTCGGCGAACCCGATCGTGGGCCGGGTGGCCAGGTGCCCGCTGCACGGCCCGGGCACGCACACCGGACGACGCAGCGATGAGGTGACGTCTGCGTTCTCCGGCCCAGGCATGCGCCGCAACCTACAGCGACTGCGGTGTCCTGTCACGGGTGACGCCCCGGGTGGAGACGGACCGGACGGTGGATCCGTGCGGGGACGGGTATGCCAGAGGCGGCTCCGACAGACGTCAAAGCCGCCCC
This sequence comes from Serinicoccus kebangsaanensis, assembly GCF_008919445.1. GTDB lineage: Bacteria > Actinomycetota > Actinomycetes > Actinomycetales > Dermatophilaceae > Ornithinicoccus > Ornithinicoccus kebangsaanensis. The sequence goes on from NZ_VSLG01000001.1 coordinate 267,624, forward strand.
TGACCTGCACCTTCCCACAGCACCACGCCACACTGCGCGCCACGACGCTCACACGCTCTGCCGCACGGGCTCCGCGTGGACGGCCGCGCCGGACGAGCGCACTTTGATACGGGCACGCATCCCGCCGCCGCCACGACCCGAACCCCCGCCGTCTTGGCGTCACCGGACTGGCCAAGTTCCCGCCGAAGGGTGGGGGGTGACGCCCTCCCCCACCCCGGCTCCTCGATCGGTCCGAATAGCCACTCCGCATGGGTACGGGTCTGGAGACTGTGCCTGCGACGGACCTCAGTCCCCGTCGACAAGGCCGTGCTCGTTTGCCAAATCCGCCCAGGCCCTTGTCGTCTCGCGCGCCTGCACCATTGCAACTAGTCCAGCACGCAGCCTCTGCATCGGCCCACGAAGATCACGAGACATGGACTCGACAGGCTGAATAGCGTCGATCATCTTCTGCGTTGACGCCATACTCTCTTCGGTCACATCTGCGAGGGTAACGAGGCTTTCTCCCATCCGACGTGCATCGGGGAGATTCTCGTCAGGTATCCCTTGCTCTTCAACTTGCTGGAAGAAGACCCTCAGTCCGGCATCTATGTCCGCCAGGTCTGATGTGAAATCCTGTCCCAGGACTTCGACCCTCGTGACTGGCTCTTCAAGTTCCAGTGCCACACGACGCGCAACGGTCAACCTTGCCGCGTAGCCCTTGCCCGCACCAACGCCAGCCTCGATCGAAGCGGTCCCCTCGTGCATCACGCCTCCGATGTCCCTCACGGCACCGCTGATCTTCGTGACCGTTTCACCGAGGCGTGGCAAGGCCTCCTCCATGCTCGCCAACCTTTCGAGGACGCCGGGACCATCGTCACCTTTACCCTCGCGGACCGCGGCTTCTACCGCTGCCACGACCTCTGGCTCGGCCAAGTGCGCTACACGCTCCATCAACGACCGAGCGAGGCCATTCACGGCAGCGCGGTACTTCCCACTCTCACGATCGGTGAACCGGAGGTCTCCCCAGGACGTCCACTGATACCGCTTGATCATTGCCACAAGCGGATCTTCTGGGCTTTCTGCCTCCATCGCGGGCACCGGAATGTAGAGAATGGGCATGATCAACTCTGTGATCCCCAGCTTCTCCGCGCGCGCCGCAAAGAATTGGAGTTCGCTCCGACAGGAGGCACTCTTGAAGAAGCTTGGAGTGATGATTGGGATGAAGAATGCTACGTTGGACAGAGTGTGGTTGATTTTCTCTTGCCAATCGTCTCCCCAACCTAACCCGTCTTCGCTGAGATCTCGAAAGATCCCAATAGACTCCCCCGTTTCGCTCTGATAGTGCCGAGTCACGTCCTCACACAAGAGTCCAATGCGACCCATATCGGTCTCATCATCGGCGCGTACGTATGACCAAAACCCAATCTGTGACATGCAGATCACGCTATCCGAGACTCTTCACTGGCGCCCTCTGAAACAACGGACTGACCCAGTATTGCGCTGACGACACTACGGTCATGGGGACGCGCTGGCAGACACCGCGGCTCCCCATAGGGCGCCTCACACCGTCTCGCATAACCTCCGCTCCCCGAGCCTCGTCGGCATGATCCCTGCACGACGGCGACGTCGTCAGGGGCGACGACGGCCTCCCGTTGTGCAGGAGGCGCCCCTGCTGACTTGCCAGAGACAGACCCCATCCACGGCGACGGAGTCCCCGCCCTCCGGCGCGAGGGCCCCTTAGCCCCGAACATGCCTGGCAGCCCTGCACGTATCCCAGCCACACGAACGCCGTGCTGTCACTGTTGCTGTCAGACGACCACTGGACACAACCAGAGGCGGCCTCGGATCTCTCCGAAACCGCCTCTGAACTGCTACTTCTCTCGGTCGGGCTGACAGGATTTGAACCTGCGACCCCTTGACCCCCAGTCAAGTGCGCTACCAAACTGCGCCACAGCCCGAGGCCCGTTTGGGCGAGGATCAGGTTAGCCCATCCCGCCCTTGCCGACCCAATCGCACGGCTGGGTCAGCGGCGACGCTTCTCCCGGACCCGGACCGAGATCTCGATCGGGGTGCCGGCGAAGCCGAACTGCTCGCGCAGGCGACGCTCGAGGAAGCGGCGGTAGCCCGCCTCGATGAAGCCGGAGGCGAAGATCACGAACCTCGGCGGCCGGGTGTCCGCCTGCGTGGCGAAGAGGATCCGCGGCTGCTTCCCGCCCCGGACCGGGTGCGGCTGACCGGCCACGACCTCGCCGAGGAAGGCGTTGAGCTTGGCGGTCGGGATGCGCCGGTCCCAGGAGGCCAACGCCGTGTCGAGCGCCGGCACGAGCTTGGCCACGTTGCGTCCGGTCGAGGCGGAGATGTTGACCCGCGGTGCCCAGGTGATCTGCACCAGCTCCCGCTCGATCTCCCGCTCCAGGTAGTAGCGGCGCTCCTCGTCCAGCGTGTCCCACTTGTTGTAGGCGACGACCAGGGCGCGACCGGAGTCGACGACCTGCTGGATCACCCGGATGTCCTGCTCCGCGATCGGCTCGGACACGTCGACCAGGACCACGGCCACCTCGGCCTTCTCCAGGGCCGCCTGGGTGCGCAGCGAGGCGTAGAAGTCGGCGCCCTTGGTCTGGTGCACCCGCCGCCGGATGCCCGCGGTGTCCACGAAGCGCCATACCCGCCCGTCGTCCCCCAGCTCGATCAGCTCGTCGACAGGATCACGGGTCGTGCCGGCGACGTCGTCGACCACCACCCTGTCCGCGCCGGCGAGCTTGTTGAGCAGCGAGGACTTGCCGACGTTCGGCCGACCCAGCAGCGCGACGCGACGCGGGCCGCCCTCCGGAGCCGTGCCGACGACGGCGGACCGCTCCGGGAGCACGTCCAGCAGGGCGTCCAGGACGTCGCCGGACCCGCGGCCGTGCAGCGCCGAGACCGGCCACGGCTGGCCCAGCCCGAGGCTCCACAGCATCGCCGCGTCCGCCTCGAAGCGTTGGTCGTCGACCTTGTTGGCCACCAGGACCACCGGCTTGCCGGACCGGCGCAGCAGGCGCACGACCTGCTCGTCGGTGTCGGTGGCGCCGACGGTCGCGTCGACGACGAACATCACCGCGTCGGCCAGCTGCACGGCGACCTCGGCCTGCTCCGCCACCCGCAGGTGGATCCCCGTCGCGTCCACCTCCCAGCCGCCGGTGTCGACCAGGGTGAACCGACGTCCGGACCACTCGGCGTCGTAGGCGACCCGGTCCCGGGTCACCCCGGGGACGTCCTCGACCACGGCCTCGCGCCGCCCCAGGACGCGGTTGACCAGGCTCGACTTGCCGACGTTCGGTCGTCCGACGACGGCCACCACGGGGCGCCCGCCGGCGTCCTGCGCGGAGTCCTCCGGCAGCTCGCCGCGCTCGACCAGCGCCTGGTCCTCCTCGGACAGCTCGAAGTCGTCCAGCCCGGCGAGGAGGGCCTGCTCCAGCGCCTCGTCCTGGTCGCTCGGCTCCAGGTCGGGTATGCCGTCCGGGTCACCGCCGGTCCACTCCACCTCGACCGGGTGGTCGGTGTCGTCGACGGTCGGGTCGTGCCCGGTCATGCGCTCTCCCCGGCGGCGCTCAGCGCCTCGGACCGCAGCCGCACCTGGCGCTTGATCCGGCCCAGCATGCCGACCATCCCGCGCATGCGCAGCGGCGACACGGCCTCGGCGAGCCCGAAGCGGTAGGGCGCGTCGTCGGGCACGTCGAGCACCTGCCGGGCGGTCAGCCCGTCCAGGCCCTCGTGCAGGATCCCGGCGAAGCCGCGCGTCGTGGGTGCCTCGGCAGGGGCGTCGAAGAAGAGCCGGACCGTCCGGTCGGCGTCGTCCTCGACCTCGACCGCGAGGAAGAGCGGCGACTGGCACTCGTCCACCCGCTCCATCTTGTCCAGCTGTCCGACGTACCGCTCGGGCAGCGCGGGGAGCTCGCGGGACAGCTCGAGCAGGAGCTGCAGGCGCTCCGGCTGGCTGACCGCGTGGAAGTCCTCGGCGAGCTCGGCCATCGCCTCTGGAAGGTCGGCGCGATCGCTGTCGGTCTGCTCAGGCATACCTCACCGCTCCACCGGCACGCCGACCGAGTTGCCCCACTCGGTCCAGGAGCCGTCGTAGTTGCGGACGGTGCCGAAGCCCAGCAGGTGGGTGAGCACGAACCAGGTGTGGCTGGAGCGCTCACCGATCCGGCAGTAGGCGACGACGTCGTCGGACGGGTCCAGGCCCTGCTCGGTGAGGTAGATCTGCTCCAGCTCCTCGCGCGACCTGAAGGTCCCGTCCTCGTTGGCCGCACGTGCCCAGGGCACCGACTTCGCCCCGGGGATGTGGCCGCCGCGCATGGCGCCCTCCTGCGGGTAGTCGGGCATGTGCAGCAGCTCGCCGGAGAACTCGCCGGGGCTGCGGACGTCGACCATCGGCTGCCCCAGGTGGTCCAGGACGTCGGCCTTGAACGCACGGACGGCGCTGTCGTCCCGCTCCACGACCGGGTAGTCGACGGGCGTGACCTCGGGGACCTCCGTGGTCAGCTCCCGGCCCTCCTCGACCCACTTCGCCCGGCCGCCGTCGAGCAGACGGACGTCCTCGTGGCCGAAGAGGGTGAGCACCCACAGCGCGTAGGCCGCCCACCAGTTGGACTTGTCGCCGTAGATCACCACGGTCGTGCCGCGCCCGATCCCGCGCTCGCCCATGACCTGCGCGAACCGCTCGCCACCGACGTAGTCGCGGGTCAGCGGGTCGTTGAGGTCGGTGTGCCAGTCGAGCTTGAGGGCGCCGGGGATGTGGCCGGTGTCGTAGAGCAGGACGTCCTCGTCGGACTCGAGCAGCACCACGTCGTCGTCGGCCAGGTGCTCCGCCAACCAGTCGGTCGTGACCAGGCGCTCGGGGTGGGCGTAGGCGTCGATCTTCTCGCTCATGTCTTCTCCTCGCATCAGCTCTGGACGTCAGGGGTATGCGGGGCGCGCTCGTCCGCGCGCCGGTGCGGCTCGACCTCGCCCTGGACGAGGCCGAGCACCGCCGCGACGACCTGGTCGAAGGACAGGTCTGAGGTGTCCAACGTCACGACCCCGTCCGCGGCTTCCATGAAGGCGCTCACCGTCGAGTCCAGCTGGTCGCGGCGGACGATCTGGTCGCGGGTCGCGGCGACCTGGTCGGCGTCGGCCCCACCGTGCAGCTCGGTCGAGCGGCGGGCCAGGCGCGCCTCCTCGGAGGCGGTGATGAGGATGCGGTGCTCGGCGTCCGGAGCCACCACCGTGGTGATGTCCCGGCCCTCGACCACGATGCCTCCCTGGTCCGCCCGGGCGGCGTCGATGATCTCGCGCTGGCGGCGGCGCATCTCCGCACGCACGTCCAGGTTGGTGGCCACCGCGGAGACCTGGGAGGTGACCCGGGTCTCGCGGATCGCGTCCGTGACGTCGGTGCCGCCGACCCGCAGCGTCTGGTCGTCCGGGTCGGTCGAGATCCGCAGCGGCAGGTCGCGCGCGGCCTGCGCCACGGTCTCCTGGTCGCTCAGCTCCAGGTCCTGGTCGAGGCAGTGCCACGCGGCCGCGCGGTACATCGCGCCGGTGTCGAGGTAGGCCAGCCCGAGGTCGCGTGCGACCGCCTTGGAGACGGAGGACTTGCCGGACCCGGAGGGCCCGTCGATGGCGACGGTGATGGGGCTGGACTGCACCGACCCAGCCTAACGGCTCAGGACCGGGGCTCCGGGCCACTGCGGTGCGCCTGCACGTGAGCCGCCAGGTCATTCGGCAGCCTGCACGAAAGGGCACTCAGATGACCTACCGGCGCCCAGAGGTGGGTCAGGCCAGCGTCTGGGTCACGACGGACCCCATGGCGGAGTGCTCGACCCGCGCGAGCGCCCCGTTGACCAGCGGCAGGTGCGGCGCCACGTGGCCACACTCCACGTCGGCGACCACCGGGACGCCGAGACCGTCCAGGGCGTCCATGACCGCCTCGTGTTGAGTCAGGGTGGCACCATCCGGGGCCGTCGTCCGTCCCACGAGGACCGCTGAGGCGTCGTCGAAGAAGCCGGCCAGGCGCATACCGTGCAGGTTGCGGCAGATCGTGAGGGCATCGTGCTCCGCCGCCTCGACGTAGACCACCAGCCCATCCCCGAGGCTGGCCAGAGGACGAGGGTCGAGGTATGCCGTGCCCGCCAGGTTCGCCAGCGTCTCGATGCAGCCGCCGACGAGCCGCCCTGTGACGTCGACCTCGCCGTCGCCGTCCAGGCGCGTCCAGCCCCCGACGAGGTCGAGCGCGTAGGTGTCGTCCTCCGGGTGCTCGACCCAGTCGACGATGCCCTCGCGATACCGCCCCGGCGAGGTCTGCCGCACGGTCGCTCCGCGTGGCAGGGCGACAAGGTCCAGCCAGCTCGCGATCCCGTCCGGCACGGAGTAGGGCGTGTCCATGAGGTTCTGCCCGTGGATGGTCGCCCACCCGGCCCGGAGCGTGAGCGGGGTGATGATGGTGGCGATGTCGGAGAATCCCACCATCCACGTCGGCTCCGCCGCGGCCAGCCCGTCCCAGTCGAGGAGAGGCAGCAGGTCGATGGCCGTGTCCCCGCCCCAGGGCGGCACCACGGCGGCGATCCTCGGGTCGAGCAGCATCCGCTGCAGTTCCGCCGCCCGGTCGGCGGCGGAGGCGCTGACGTGGGTGGTCCCGTCCATGCACCCGCCGACGATGACGTCGTAGCCGCGGGTCCGCACTGCCTCGACCGCGACACCCAGGCGCGCGTGCAGCTCAGCCGGCACGCCCGCGGAGGGGCTCGTCACTCCGACGACGGCGCCCGGGCGCAGCGGCTCGGGGAACCTCGGTCTCACCCGGCCACACTAGGTCGCCGGGTCACGTCTGTCCCGTGGATATCGGGGATATGCCCGACTCCCACGGGACCCTCCCCTCGGCGGCCCGGCGCGACGCCGACACCTCACTCCCCCGCCGAGCGGTAGAGCTGGGCGACCTCCTCGGCGGACAGGGCGCGGTACTTGCCGGGGCGCAGCTCGGCCAGCTTGATCGGTCCCACCTGGACCCGGGAGAGGGCCTCGACGGGGTAGCCGACCTCCTCCATCATCCGGCGCACGATGTGCTTGCGGCCCTCGTGCAGCACGATCTCCACGATGGAGTGACCGGGGATATCGTCGACCAGCTTGAAGCTGTCCGCCCTCGCGACCCCGTCCTCGAGCTCCACGCCGTCGCGGAGCTGCTTGCCGATGCCGGGCCCGACGACCCCGTGGACCTGGGCGACATACGTCTTGGGCACGCCGTATGCCGGGTGCTGCAGCTTGTGCGCCAGGTCACCGTCGTTGGTGAGCAGCAGCAGCCCCTCGGTGTCGACGTCCAGCCGTCCCACGTGGAAGAGCCGGTGCGAGAGATGACCGACGTAGTCGGTCAGGCACGGGCGCCCCTCCTCGTCCTCCATGGTGGAGACCACGCCGGCCGGCTTGTTGAAGGCGAGGTAGACCTTGTCGGTGTCGACGACGACCCGGTCGCCGTCGACGTGCACGGTCTGGGTGGCGGGGTCGACCCGCACCCCGAGCTCGATGACGACCTGCCCGTCGACCTCGACCCGGCCCTCCTCGATGAGCTTCTCGCAGGCGCGGCGGCTCCCGAAGCCGGCACCGGCCAGCAGCTTCTGCAGCCGCACCCCCTCCGGGCTGTGCACGTCACGGGTCGCCGGGTCCGGCGGTGTGCTCGGACGACGGCGGCGGGGCGGCCGGGTGCCCCCGGCGCGCCGGGGGCCGGCGCCACCGCCCTGGGCGGGGACGCGCGGTCCGGACCGGCCGGCTCCTTGCCGTCCGCCCTGCCGCTGGCCTCTGCCCTGGCCGCCACGGCCTCCGGGGTTGCGCTTGCCGCTGGTCATGCGAGTCCTTCCGACGCGAGCTCCTCGAGCACCTCGGCCGAGGGGAGATAGGGGGCCAGGGCCGGCAGGTCGTCGAGGCTGTCCAGGCCCATCCGCTGGAGGAACAGGTCGGTGGTGCCGTAGAGCACCGCTCCACCGCTCGGGTCCTGACCGGTCTCGGTGACCATGCCGCGAGCCAGCAGGGTCCGCACGACCCCGTCCACGTTGACCCCGCGGATGGCACCGATCCTCGCCCGGCTGATGGGCTGCCGGTAGGCGATGACCGCCAGGGTCTCCAGCGCGGCCTGGGTGAGCCGGGCCTGCTGGCCACCCAGGAGGAACTTCTCCACCACCGGTGCGTATTCCGGCCGGCTGTAGACCCGCCACCCACCACCGAGCCGGCGCAGCATGAATCCGCGGCCGGCCTCGGCATACTCCTGGGCGAGCTCGTCGAGCACCGCCCCCACGTCGTCGACCGGCAGCTCCAGGGCGCTGGCCAGCGCCTCCTCGGTCACCGGCTCGTCGATGACCATGAGGACCGCCTCGATCGCCGACCTCGCCCCACCCGGGAAGTCGTGGATGTCGAAGGCCACCTGCTCGGTCTCCACCACCTGGTCGGCGATCTCCATCGGCCCTTCGCGCTGCTCATCCTGCTGGCTCATCGGCCACCTCCTCGTCGAACTCCGCCCCGACCTGGTCGCCGACCTCCCCGGAGTCCGGACCGGTCCAGCGGACGATGATCTCGCCCAGCGCCTCGTCCTGCTCCAGCGCGACCACCGTGTCACGGTAGAGCTCGAGCAGGGACAGGAAGCGGGCGACGATCACCAAGGTGGTGTCGGCGTCCGCGACCAGGTCGCGGAAGCTGGCGCTCCCCCGGTCGCGCAGCCGCGAGACGAGGATGGACGCCTGCTCCCGCACCGACACCTGCGCGGCGTGCAGGTGCTCCACCCCGACGGCCGGGGGCGGCTTGGGGATCATCGCCGTGCCGGCGATCATCGCCAGCTGCTCCGGGGTCACGGTGAGCACCAGATCGGGCAGCAGCGAGGCGAAGCGCTCCTCCACCCCGACGTCCCGGGCGAAGATCCGGCCCTTGCCCTCCATCTGCAGCCGCAGCTCGTCGGCGACCTGCTTGAACGCGCGGTACTGCAGCAGGCGGGCGAAGAGCAGGTCGCGGGCCTCGATGAGTGCCAGGTCCTCCTCGTCGTCCTCGCGGGCGCTCGGCAGCAGCCGGGCCGCCTTGAGGTCGAGCAGGGTCGCGGCGATGAGGACGAACTCGCTCGCCTGCGACAGGTCCCACTCACCCTCATCCTCCTGCGCGGCGCGCAGGTAGGCGACGAACTCGTCGGTCACCCTGGCCAGCGCGATCTCGGTGACGTCCAGCTTGTGCTTGGCGATGAGGCCGAGCAGCAGCTCGAACGGACCGGAGAAGACGTCGAGATGGACCTCGAACCCGCCCCGTCCGCTGACCAGCACCCCGCCCGGGGTCTCCTCCCCCGTGGTGCCGGCCGCTGCGTGCGGATCGGTCGCCCCGGTCTCGGGGGCCGGTGCAGGCGGCACACCGACCTCGCTCAGGGGGCGCCGCCCCGCGCGATGAGCTCGCGGGCGAGCTGACGGTATGCCTCCGCGCCGGAGTGCGTGCTGGCGTAGGTGGTGATCGGCTCGGCGGCGAGGGTGGCGTCGGGGAACTTCACGGTCCGGCTGATGACGGTGTGGAAGACGGTGTCGCCGAAGTGGTCGACGACGCTGCGGACGACCTCACGGGAGTGCAGGGTGCGACCGTCGTACATCGTGGCGAGGATCCCATCCATCTCCAGCCGCGGGTTGAGCCGGTCGGTGATCTTCTCGATCGTCTCGATGAGCAGGGCCACCCCGCGCATCGCGAAGAACTCGGTCTCCAGCGGGATGATGACGCCGTGGGACGCCGTCAGCGCGTTGACGGTGAGCAGCCCGAGCGAGGGCTGGCAGTCGATGAAGACGACGTCGTAGTCGTCCACCACGGCACGCAGGGTGCGGGCCAGGACCTGCTCGCGGGCGACCTCCCCGACCAGCTGGACCTCGGCCGCGGACAGGTCGATGTTGGCCGGCAGCACGTCGATCCCGGGCACCGCGGTCGGCTGGATGACGTCGCGGACGTCGTGCCCCCGCTCGACCAGCAGGTTGTAGATCGTCACGTCCAGCTCGTGCGTCCGGACCCCGAGACCGACCGAGAGCGCGCCCTGCGGGTCGAAGTCGACCATGAGCACCTTCCGGCCGTACTCCGCGAGGGCGGCGCCGAGGTTGATCGTCGTGGTGGTCTTGCCCACCCCACCCTTCTGGTTGCACATCGCGATGATGCGCGCGGGGCCGTGGCTGGCCAGCGGCTCGGGCACGGGGAAGTCGGGCAGCGGACGGCCGGTGGGCCCCTCCTGGCCCACGCCCGAGGTCTCGGTGCCGGGCAGCCGGTCGTGACTCACGTGGTGTCTCCAGATCCGTTCGGTGGTGGTCGGCGTCCCGCCGATCGCTCCGACCCTAATCCACGGGTCCAGGTCGGGTCACTCCTCTGCACCTCGACCTGAGGTCGAGGGTTGGCAATGCGCTCAGCCCCGCGCCCGCGGGTGGGCCTGGGCATACACCTCCCTCAGGTGCTGGGTGGAGACGTGCGTGTAGATCTGGGTGGTCGCGACGGACGCGTGCCCGAGCAGCTCCTGGACCACCCGCACGTCCGCGCCCCCGTCGAGCAGGTGGGTGGCGAAGGAGTGGCGCAGGGTGTGCGGCGAGACCGCGTCGCCCAGACCCGCCCGCTCCGCGGCCGCCTTGATGACGGTCCAGACCGACTGCCGCGACAGCCGTCCGCCCCGGGCGTTGACGAAGACGGCGGGCGTGCCCTTGCCCCGGCGCGCGAGCTCGGGCCGACCCCGGACCAGCCACGCGTCCACCGCGTCACGGGCATACCGTCCCATGGGCACGATCCGCTCCTTGCGGCCCTTGCCGAACAGCCGCACGACCCCGGGGAGCCCGTCCGCGTCCCCGTCCTCGGGCCGGGCCAGGTCGAGGTCGTCGACGTCGAGGTCGATCGCCTCACTGACTCGCGCACCGCAGCCGTAGAGCACCTCGAGCAGCGCCCGGTCGCGCAAGGCCGCGGGGGTGTCGCCGAGCGCCGCCGCCTGCAGCAACCGCTCCACCTCCGCGACGCCCAGCGCCTTGGGCAGCCGCCGCGGTGGGGTCGGCGGGGCGACGGCGCGGGCGGGGTCGTCGGCCGACTCACCCTCGCCCGCCAGGAAGGTGTGCAGACCCCGGACCGCCACCACGGCCCGGGCCGCGGACGTGGCGGCCAGCGGCCGGTGGTCCTCGTCGCCGGTGCGCAGGTGGGCGAGGAAGTCGCTCACGTGCTGCTCCTGCACCTCGTCCGGCGCGGTGACCCCGCGGGCGGCGAGGAAGGCGACGTAGCGGTCCAGGTCTCGCCGGTAGGCCCTTAGCGTGTGCTCGGACCTGCCCCGCTCCACCCGCAGGTGGTCCAGCCAGTCCCCCGCGGCACGCGCCAGCGGCGTCGGGGTCGCAGGCGGCTCTGGGGTCACGCCTCCGATCCTCTCAGCACTCCGACCGGCCGCACGGTTTGCGTCGACCGACCGCGCAGTGTGCGTCGACCGACCGCACGGTTTGTATCGACCGACCGCGCGGTTTGTGTCGACCGGCCGCACGGTTTGTATCGACCGACCGCGCGGTTTGTGTCGACCGACCGCGCACTGTGCATGGTCGTGCGGCCAGTCCGCGCAAACCGTGCGGCCGGTCCGCGCAAAACGTGCGGCCAGTCCGCGCAAAACGTGCGGCCAGTCCGCGCAAAACGTGCGGCCGGTCGGGGTGAGGGCGGGGGTCGCGTGGGTCAGGATGGCCCCATGCGCTGGTATGCCGATGCTCCCGTCCGTCGCACCCGCCAGGTCGCGGCGGACTTGTTCGTCCTGGGCTGGGTGGTGGTCTGGGTGCTCGTCGGGCGGTGGGTGTTCGGCCTGGTGATGACGCTCGCGGCCCCCGCGGACCCGCTGCGCTCGGCCGGGACGGGCCTGCAGACCCGGATGAACGACGTCGCCGGCCGGGTGACCGAGATCCCCCTCGTCGGCGACGACCTCCAGGCACCGTTCACCGGAGCGGCTGGGGTCGGCACCGACCTGGTCACTGCCGGGGACCGGTTGGAGGGGTCGGTCACGACCGTCGCCTGGTTGGTGAGCCTGCTCAGCGCCGGCACGCCCATCCTCGTCGTGGTGCTCGTGTGGGCGCTGCTGCGCCTCGCCTGGGTCCGTCGCGCACGCTCGTTGGGAGGCGAGCTCGACGACCCCGAGTCGGTGCAGCTGCTGGCCCTCCGCGCGCTGGTGCGTCAGCATCCTCGGCGGCTGCAGCGGCTCGTCCCCGACCCGGTGGGCGCCTGGACCTCGGGCGACCCCGAGGCGTTGCGTGCCCTCGCAGACCTGGAGCTGGCGGAGGTGGGCCTGCGCGCGCGACGCTAACCGCCTGCGCCGGCCCCCCGGCCCGGTGCCGCGACCCTCAGCCGTGCCGCTCGCGCAGCACCCTCTCGACGTCAGCGAGCCCGAGGTCGCGGGAGCGGAGCAGGACCAGCAGGTGGTAGACGAGATCGGCCGACTCGCCGAGCAGCGCCTCGTCGTCCTGCGCCACCGCGGCAAGCGCGGTCTCGACACCCTCCTCCCCGACCTTCTGTGCGATCCGCCGCACCCCCGCGTCGAAGAGCGTCGTGGTGTAGGACCCCTCCGGCCGCTCCTCGTGACGTCCGCGCACCAGCTCGTCCAGCTCGTGCACGAACGACCCGGGGCGGGCGCCGGGGTCGAAGCAGGTCTGCTCACCGGTGTGGCACGTGGGGCCGGTGGGTATGACGTGGAGCAGCAGGGTGTCCCGGTCGCAGTCCAGCTCGATGCCCTCGACCCGGAGGACGTTGCCGCTGGTCTCCCCCTTGGTCCACTGGGCGCCGCGGCTCCGGCTGTAGAACGTGGCCAGGCCCGTCTGGATCGTCGTGGTCAGCGCCTGCTCGTCGAGGAAGCCGACCATGAGCACCTGGCGGGTCCGGGCGTGCTGCACCACGCCGGGGATGATCCCGTCCGTCTTCGAGAAGTCGACGTCGCCGACCCCGAAGCCCACGTCTGGCGCAACCACTCGTGACGCTCGGTCGGTCATGAGACATCCATTCGTGACGCTCGGTCGGTCATGAGACATCCATTCGTGACGCTCGGTCGGTCATGAGCGGACCTCGATCCCCGCGTCGGCCAGGGTCCGCTTGAGCGACGGGATGGGGATGGACCCGTCGTGGAAGACCGTCGCCGCGAGCGCGCCGTCGACGTCCGCCTCGCGGAAGACGTCGACGAAGTGCTGCGGCGCGCCGGCGCCACCGCTGGCCACGAGGGGCACCGGGCACAGGGACCGGACAGCTGTCAGTTGTTCGACGTCGTAGCCGTCGCGCACGCCGTCCGAGCCCATGCAGTTGAGCACGACCTCCCCGGCACCCAGCCCGACGACCTCGCGCACCCAGTCCAGCGTGGTGGTGGGCAGCGCACGCGTGGCCTCGGGGCTGCCGGTGAACTGCCGGATCCGCCACTGCCCGTCCGCGTCCCGCAGGCTGTCCACGCCGACCACGACGCACTGGACACCGAAGGCGTCGGCCAGCTCACCCACCAGCGCGGGCCGCTGGGTGGCGGGCGTGTTGACCGACACCTTGTCCGCGCCGGCGTGCAGCACCGCGCGGGCCGTGTCCACCGACCGGATGCCGCCGGCGACGCAGAACGGGATGTCGATCGCACGGGCCACCCGCTCGACCCAGTCCACGTCGACGCCGCGGCCCTCGGGACTGGCGGTGATGTCGTAGAACACGAGCTCGTCGGCCCCCTCCCGGGCATACCGCTCGGCGAGCTCGACGATGTCGCCCATGTCGCGGTGGTCGCGGAAGCGGGTGCCCTTGACCACCCTGCCCTCCCGCACGTCCAGGCAGGGGATGATGCGGCGGGCCAGCGTCATACCTGCTCCTCCCGAACCGCGTCGCCCACGGTGAGGCGACCCTCGAGCAGCGCCTTGCCCAGGATGATCCCCGCGCAGCCGTGACGCTTCGCGGCGCGCACGTCGTCGACCGACCGGGCACCGCCGGAGGCCTGGACCTGCAGCGCCGGGTTGGAGCGGGTGAGCATCGTGTAGAGGTGGAAGTTCGGGCCGGACAACGTGCCGTCCCGGCCGATGTCGGTGCACAGCACGTGCCGCAGCCCCGAGTCGCCGTACTGGTGCAACGTGGTGGTGAGGTCGTGCTCCCCCACCGAGGTCCAGCCCGAGGTCGGGAGCACCCAGGTGCCGTCCTCGCCGATCCTGGTGTCCAGGGCCACGGTGATCCGCTCCGGGCCGAAGCGGTCCAGCCACCCGACGACGGTCGCGGGCTCCCGCACCGCGAGCGAGCCGACGACGACCCGCTCGGCCCCGGCGTCCAGCAGCTGCTGTACGTCGTCCTCGTGCCGGACCCCTCCCCCGGTCTGCACCCGCAGGCCGGTCGTCTCCGCGATCCGCGTCAGGGTCCCGATGAGGGTGTAGCCCCCGGCGCGTGCGGCGTCCAGGTCGACGAGGTGCAGCCACGCCGCCCCGGACCGGGCGTAGTTCTCCGCCACGGCCACCGGGTTGTCGGTGTAGCGCGTCTCCTGGTCGTAGTCACCCTTGTGCAGCCGGACGACGGCACCTGCGCGGACGTCGATCGCGGGATAGACGGTGAACGGTCCGGTGTGGCTCACAGAGTTCTCTCCGGTGTCGGTGCGGAGGCCTGGCGTCATCGATCGACCTCCACCAGGAAGTTTCGCAGAAGCCGCGCGCCGACCGACGCCGACCTCTCCGGGTGGAACTGCGCACCCCACCGCAGGCCGGATCGCACCACGGCGGTCCACGGCTCCCCGTGCACGGTCCGCGCGAGGGTGTGCGCGCTCGGCGCGGCGGCGTAGGAGTGGACGAAGTAGGCACGGTCGCCGTCCTCGATCCCGGCCAGCAGCGGGTCGTCGGCGAGTCCGGTGAGGGCGTTCCACCCCATGTGCGGCACGCGGACCCCTTGACCGCCCGGTATGCCCACCACCTCGCCGGGGACGAGCCCGAGGGTCGCCACCCCGCCGTCCTCCGCGGAGCGCTCGAAGAGCAGCTGCATGCCCAGGCATACCCCGAGCAGGGGCGCCTGCACCTGCGCCAAGGTGTCCACCAGGCCCAGCTCCCGCAGTCGTCGCATGCCGGCGCCCGCGGCCCCCACGCCGGGCAGGATCACCCGGTCGGCGGCCAGGATGTCGGCGGGGTCGGCCGTCAGCCGGCTGGTCGCGCCGAGCCGCTCCAAGGCATAGCTGACCGAGCCGATGTTGGTGCCGCCCCCGTCGACGAGGGCGACCCTCACAGCACGCCCTTGGTGGTCGGGAGCTCGGTGGAGTCACCCTGCCGGGCGATCCCCATCCGCAGCGCCCGGGCGACCGCCTTGAAGCCCACCTCGATCTTGTGGTGGGTGTTGCCACCGGTCACCGACAGGTGCAGGGTGCACCGCATCGCGTCGGCGAAGGAGCGCCAGAAGTGCTCCACCATCTCGGTGGAGAAGTCGCCCACGCTCTCCCGGTCGAAGCTCCCCTCGTAGGCGAAGTAGGGCCGCCCGGACAGGTCGATCGCGGCGGTCGCCTGGGCCTCGTCCATCGGCAGGATGAAGCCGTAGCGCCCGATCCCCCGCTTGTCGCCCAGGGCGGTGCGGATGGCCTCGCCGACGGCGAGGGCGACGTCCTCCACGGTGTGGTGGTCGTCGATGTGCAGGTCCCCCTCGCACCGGACGTGCAGGCGGAAGCCGCCGTGCTTGGCGAGCTGGTCCAGCATGTGGTCGTAGAACCCGATGCCGGTGCTGATCCGGCTGCCGCCGGTGGCGTCCAGGTCCACCTCGACGGTGATCGACGTCTCCGAGGTGGCGCGCTCCACCCGCGCGGTGCGCGGGGCGTCGGCCAGCTGGTGCGCGACCTCGGCCCAGGTGGTGCGCGGCTCGCCCGTGCCGCCGTCCTCACCCACGAGGAAGGAGGCGATGCCGAGGTTGGCGCCGAACTCGGCGTCCGTGGCCCGGTCGCCCACCATGACGCTGCGGTCCCAGTCGACGCTACGGTCCTTGAGCAGGTGCGCCACCATCCCGATGCCGGGCTTGCGGGTCCACGGCGCCTCGGGTCCACCCACGTGGGGGTCGACGAAGACGTCCTTGAAGGTCACGCCCTGGCTGGTCAGCACCTGCATCACCAGCTGGTGCGGGCCCTCGAAGTCCGGCTGCGGGAAGGACTCGGTGCCGAGCCCGTCCTGGTTGCTGACCATGACCAGGTCGAAGCCGGCCGCCTGGATGCGCAGCAGCGCCGGGATGACGCCGTCGACGAAGGCCACCTTGTCCAGCGCGTCGATCTGGCGGTCCTCCGGCTCGACGATGATGGTCCCGTCGCGGTCGACGAAGCAGATCGGGCGGGGGCTCATGCGGGGTTCTCCTCGGTGGTGGTCGGCGGGGTGCTCAGGGCGGCGCGCAGGGCCTCCATCTCCGGCCCGGTGCCGATGGTGATGCGCAGCGCGTCCTGCAGCCGGGGCAGGTGGCGCATGTCGCGCACGACGATGCCTGCGGCGCCCAGGGTATGCAGCAGCGCGTCCGGGTCGTCGCAGCGGACCAGGAAGAAGTTGGCCTCGCTCGCGTAGACGGTGCGGATGCCGTCCAGGTCGCGCAGCCACCGCCCCACCTGGTCACGCAGCCGGAGCACGTCGCCGACGTGGCTCCCGGTGGCCTCCAGCCCGGACTCGCCGAGCGCGCGGAGCGCGAGCTCGGTCACCGGGGTGGGCAGCGGGTAGGGGGCCTGGACGCGGCGCAGGACCGACACCAGGTCGGGGTGCGCCAGCGCGATGCCGACGCGTGCCCCGGCGAGGGCGTGCGCCTTGGAGAGGGTGCGGAGCACGACGAGCGTCGGGTGCTCCTCGAGCAGCGTCACCGCGGACCGTTGGGCGGCGAA
This sequence comes from Serinicoccus kebangsaanensis, assembly GCF_008919445.1. GTDB lineage: Bacteria > Actinomycetota > Actinomycetes > Actinomycetales > Dermatophilaceae > Ornithinicoccus > Ornithinicoccus kebangsaanensis. The sequence goes on from NZ_VSLG01000001.1 coordinate 284,422, forward strand.
CTCGCCGTAGGCCTCGTCCACGACCACCACCGCTTGGTCGGCCAGCTCGTCGGCGAGGGCGGCGACCTCCCGCAGCGGCACGACGGACCCGGTGGGGTTCCCGGGTGAGGCGAGGAAGACCACGCGTGCGCCGCTCTCCCGCGCCGCCGCTGCGACGCCGGCCGTGTCGACCCGCCAGCGCAGCTCGTCGTCGACCTGCGGCACCTCGATCACCGGCACCCCGTGCAACCGGGCGGAGACGGCATACATCCCGAAGGTGGGCGAGGTGACCACCACGGCGTCCCCGCCCGGTCGGCACAGGCTGCGGACGAGCAGCTCGATCGCCTCGTCGCTGCCGCGCCCGACGACCACCCGGTCCGGGGTGGTCGCCCAGAGGTCGGCGAAGGCCTCGACGAGCGCCGCGGGCTGCGGGTCCGGGTAGCGGCGTGCGCTGCCGTCGGCGTCGGCGCTGCTGGCCACGCCGGACTCGTTCGCGTTGAGCCAGATCCGGCTCGGTATGCCGGTCGGCGCGCTGGTCCGCGCCGAGGAGTATCCCGCGAAGTCGCGCAGGTCCTCCCGCACCAGGTGCAGGGGGAAGCCCACGTCGTCCTGGGGCGGCGTCATGGCACCTCCTGCAGCCGGGCCAGCCGGCGGGTGACCGCCCGCTGGTGGGCGTGCAGCGACTCCGCCTCGGAGAGCGCCACGGCGCAGGGGCCCACCGCGGCCAGTCCCGCCGGCGTGGCCCGCTGCACGGTCATCGCGATCTGGAAGGCGGCGACGTTGACCCCTCCGGTGAAGCGGGCCGCGCCGGCGGTCGGCAGAACGTGGTTGGTGCCGGAGCAGTAGTCCCCGAGGGTCTCCGGGGTGTGGTCGCCCATGAACACCGACCCGGCGCGGTCGATCCGCGGGACCCACTCCTCCGCGTCCCGCAGGGCCAGGATGAGGTGCTCCGGGGCGTAGTCGTTCGACACCGCCACGGCGGTGTCCAGGTCAGCGGTGACGATGAGCCGAGAGGAGGCCAGTGCCTTGCGGGCGATGTCGGCGCGGGGCAGCGTCTCGACCTGGGCGGCCACCTGCTCGGCGACCTGCTCCGCGAGCTCGGCGGAGTCGGTGAGGAGCAGGACCTGGCTGTCGGGACCGTGCTCAGCCTGCGACAGCAGGTCCGCCGCCACGAACTCGGCGTCAGCGCCCGAGTCGGCGATGACCACGACCTCGGAGGGGCCGGCCGGCAGGTCGATGCCCGGACCACCCTCGGCGGTGCTCACCTGGCGCTTGGCCTCGGTGACCCAGGCGTTGCCCGGGCCGAAGATCTTGTCGCACGCGGGGACGCTCTCCGTGCCGTGGGCGAGCGCCGCCACCGCCTGGGCGCCACCGACCAGGACGATCTGCTCGATGCCGCACTCCGCGGCCGCCGCCAGCACCGTCGGGTCGGCCGTGCCGTCCGGCCGCGGCGGGGTGGCGAGCACGACCTCCGGGCACCCGGCGAGCTGGGCCGGCACGCCCAGCATGAGGGCCGTGGAGGGCAGCGGCGCAGATCCCGCGGGGACGTAGAGCCCGACCCTGCGGATCGGACGGACCACCCGCCGGCAGATCACCCCTGGAGCCGTCTCCACGGCATACCCCTGCTGCATGCCGGCCTCGTGGAAGGCGCGGATCCGGCCCGCCGCCTCGGCGATGGCGGCGCGCAGCGACGGGTCGAGGCCGGCCACCGCGGCGTCCCGCTGCTCGCGCGAGACGGTGAGCGAGTCCAGCTGCGCGCCGTCAAGACGTGCGGTGAGCTCGCGCAGGGCGCGGTCGCCCCCGGCCCGCACCCGCTCCACGATCGCGGCCACCCCGGCGGTGACCTCCGGGCCGGCGGCGGCGGTCCCCCGGCGTAGCGCCTCGCTCCGGCTCGTCCGGTCCAGGTCGTCCCAGGTCAGGACCTTCATGCCAGCATCCCCTCCACCGGAAGGACCATGAGGTTGTGCGCGCCGGCGCGCTTGAGGTCCTCCAGCCGCGCCCACGAGACCGACCCGTGCACCAGCATCTGGAGCGCGACCTCGTCCCGGCCGTCGACCGCCATGACCGTGGGCTCGTGGCCCCCGGGCAGCAGCGGCAGCACGGTCTCGAGCAACGGCCGCTCCACCCGCAGCATGAGCAGTCGTGACTCCTTGAGCTGCACCGCGCCGTCCAGCCGGCGCAGCAGCAGGTCGGCGATCTCCTGACGCCCGTCGTCGAGCTGTCCACCCGGTCCGGCGATCACCGCCTCGCTGTGCAGGATGGTGGTGACCGGCTTGAGCTGGTTGGCCCGGAGGGTGCCGCCGGTGGAGACCAGGTCGCAGACGACGTCCGCCTGGCCCAGCCGGGGCGCGATCTCGACCGACCCGTTGAGCACGACCGGCTCCGCGTCGACCTGGTGCTCGGTCAGCCAGCGCCCGAGCGTGTGCGGATAGGACGTGGCGATCCGTAGGCCGGCCAGCTGCTCCGGGCCGGACCACTCCCGCTCCTCGTCGATGGCGATGTCCAGGCGGCAGGTCCCCCAGCCGAGCTGGCGCCACTCGGTCAGGTGGGCTCCCCTGCCCTGCGCCTGGCGCGCCAGGTAGTGCTCGACGAGCACGTTGCGACCGACGATCCCGAGGTCGCACACGCCGTCGGCGATGAGTCCCGGGATGTCGTCGTCGCGGACCAGCAGGAGGTCGACCGGCAGGCTCTCGCCGTAGCAGAAGAGCCGGTCACGGCTCTCCCGCCAGGTCAGGCCGCACGAGGCGAGCAGCTCTCGGGCGGGCTCGCCGAGGCGGCCGGACTTCTGGATCGCCACACGCAGGCGGTCGCGTGGCTGGGCAGGCGGGGTCATCGGGGCCTTCCGGGACGGGAGGTGGTCTGTCGGCTGAGGGGTCGGGCAGGGTCGGGCGATCAGCCCGCCAGCCCTTCGGGATGCTCGCGACGATGCTCCAGCGCGGCGCGGTAGCCTCCGGCGCCGGCGTCGAGGCACCGGGCGATCCGCCCCACGGTGGTCACGCTCACCCCGGTGACGTCGTGGATCTGGCGGTAGGGCATACCGTCGGCGAGCAACGGCACCACGGACCACCGGTCCGCCAGAGCCTCGATCTCGGCCGGTGTGCACAGGTCCTCGAGGAAGGCGTCGACGGCCGCGGCATCGCCCAGGCGCGCGAGCACGTGGGCGAGGTCGGCGCGCGCCGTCTCGGCGCGTGCGGCGTCCTCCCGCTGCTTCATCGTGGCCTTCCTCGTCACGGGGTGTGTACCAATGCGCTATTACGCTAACACGACGCATCCGCTCCTCCCACATCCACCGGGCGCCGCGCATGGTTGCCCCCGGCCCCACCGGGCGTCGCTCGTGGTTGCCCGGGCACGTGACAGGATGCGCGTCGTGACCCGACCCTCGCTCGCCTGCGCCGCCGCCCTGCTCCTCGTCCTGACCGCGTGCGGGGGCGAGGCCACGTTCTCCGGGGCGGAGGACACGGCTGGACCAGCCCCTGCCTGCGAGGACCCGCCCGCCGCGCCGGACCAGCCGCAGACCTACGCCCAGGACGACCTGCCCGAGCCGGAGTCCGGAGGCCCGGAGGTGGTGGACGCCACGGTGGAGACGAACTGCGGCGACATCGAGCTGGAGCTGTATGCCGCGGACGCGCCGCAGACCGTGGCCTCCTTCGAGTTCCTCGCGCAGGAGGGCTACTGGGAGGACAGCCCCTGTCACCGCCTGGTGACCAGCGGCATCTTCGTGCTGCAGTGCGGCGACCCGACCGGCACCGGTCGTGGCAACCCCGGCTACGGCTTCGGCATCGAGAACGCCCCGGCGGACGGGGCCTATCCGCCCGGGACGGTCGCGATGGCGCGCACGCAGGACCCGGACAGCAACGGCGGTCAGTTCTTCATCGTCTACGACGACACCCAGCTGCCGGTCGACGGAGGTGGTTACAGCATCTTCGGGCAGGTGACCAGCGGTCTGGACATGGTGGAGTCGATCGCGGCCCAGGGCACCTCCGGTGGCAGCACCCCGGCTCAGCCGATCAGCATCCTCTCGGTCACCATCGACGACTGAGTCGTCGACCACGGCCGACGTTGTACGGGCGGTCGGGGACCCCCACTTCTCACTCCTGTGACGTGGATCGTGATGTCAGGGTCGAGGATGTCTGCTCGTCCCCGACCGAGCAGGTGAAGGTGTAGGTCTGCACCGTGGTGACCAATGTCCTGGAACCACCAGGCAAGGTGAGAACCTCCCGACCACCCTCGTCGGTCACCACCAGACTCCCCTCTCCCACGAGCGCCACGTCATGTTCTCCCTCGGCCACCTCGGTGCGGTTCAGGGCACACCCGTCGAGAACCACTTCCAACGGGGCAGTCTCGGGGTCGGCGGGAGGATCCCCCAGACACGCTGTCGCCCCTCCCACGACGAAGGCACACGCGACCAGCCTGGGAATGACCCGCGCTCGCCCTGCCGGTGCTCTACGCATGACGAGTGATGGGCCGCAGAGCTCAGACGAGGGGCTGGGCCAGCTCCACCTTGAGCGCCGAGACGACCTCGTCGCGGGGCACGGTGAACTGGTCCTGACGGCGCAGGTCCTTGAGCGTCACCGTGCCGTCGGCCATCTCCTGCCGACCCAGGATGGCGACGAAGCGGATGCCGGCCCGGTCGGCATACCGCAGCTGCTTGCCCAGCTTGCCGCCGTCGAGCACCGCCTCGGTGTTGATCCCGCCGTGCCGCAGCTGGGAGGCCAGCGCGAGCTGGTCGTCCAGCAGGTCGGCGTCCACCTGCGGCACCAGGACCTGCACCGTCGACTCCCCCGCCGAGGCGTCGATGAGCCCGGCCTCGCGCAGCTGCCAGAAGAGCCGGGACAGCCCGATGGAGATGCCGACGCCGGGCAGGCGCGAGCTCGTGTACTGCCCCGCGAGGTCGTCGTACCGGCCGCCAGAGCAGATGGACCCCAGCTCCGGGTGCTCGTCCAGCGTGGTCTCGTAGACGGTGCCGGTGTAGTAGTCGAGGCCGCGCGCGATGGAGAAGTTGAGGCAGTAGCTGTCCTCCGGCACGCCCAGCGCCCGGACCAGGGACAGGACCTCCCGCAGCTCTGCGACACCCTCGGCCAGGGCAGTGCTGCCCTTGGAGGCCGCGGCCACGGCGTCCAGCCGACTCAGCGCGTCCGTATGCCCCGTCGACCGGGTCTGCACGAAGTCGAGGATCTGCTCGACGACCTCGGTGGACAGCCCGAAGTGCTCCCCGGTCAACGAGGACCGCAGGTAGTCCGGTCCACGCTTGTCGAGCTTGTCCACCTCCCGCAGCACCGCGGCCTGGGTCTCGGGGTCGACGATCCCGAGGTCCTCGTAGAAGCCGCGCAGCAGCTTGCGGTTGTTGATCTGGATGGTGAAGGCGCCGATCGCCAGGTCGGTGAAGATGGCGTTGATGATGGCCGGCGCCTCCGCGTCGTGCCGCACCGACAGCTCGCCGGAGCCGATGATGTCCACGTCGCACTGGTAGAACTCGCGGAACCGGCCTCGCTGGGGCCGCTCCCCGCGGTAGACCCGCTGCATCTGGTAGCGCCGGAACGGGAAGGTCAGCTGGTGCTGGTGCTCGGCGACGTAGCGCGCCAGCGGCACGGTGAGGTCGAAGCGCAGCGCGAGCTCGGGCAGGGCCTCGTCCTCGGCGTCCTGGGTCCGTGACTTCTCCAGCGCCCCGGTCGACTGCACGAAGTAGACCTGGCGCTCGGTCTCCCCGCCGGTCTTGGTGAGCAGCACGTCGGAGCGCTCGAACACCGGTGTCTCGATCGGCAGGAAGCCGAAGCGCTCGTAGCCGGAACGGATCGAGTCCAGCATCCGCTGGAAGGCGACCTGCTCCGGCGGCAGCAGCTCGAGGACACCGGACGGCGTGCGGGGGGAGATCACCGGACGATTCTATCGAGGGGTATGCCGTGCCCCTCCCAGGCCGTGCCCACGATGTCGGGGCATAGTGGTGTGCATGAGCACCGCCGGAGCTGCCCAGACCCCGTCCCTCGACTTCTCCTCGAGGGAGGCGATCACCCCGGCGCAGCTGCGGGAGGTCGGCGAGCAGCTGCAGCGCTTCCTGCTGGAGTACGAGTTCGGCCTGCGCGAGGTCGAGACCAAGATCGAGATCCTGCGCGACGAGTTCTCCCACATGCACGACTACAACCCCATCGAGCACGTCTCGAGCAGGGTCAAGTCACCGGACAGCCTGCGGGAGAAGGTGCTCCGTCGAGGGCTGGCGATGGATCTGCCCACCATCCGCCGCGAGATCACCGACATCGCCGGCATCCGCGTGACCTGCAGCTTCGTCACCGACGCCTACCGCATCTTCGACCTGCTGACCCAGCAGGACGACATCACCATCCGCCGGGTCTCGGACTACATCGCCGACCCCAAGCCCAACGGCTACCAGAGCCTGCACGCCATCATCGAGATCCCTGTCTTCCTGTCCACCGGCACGGTGGAGGTGCCGGTGGAGGTGCAGCTGCGCACCATCGCCATGGACTTCTGGGCGAGCACCGAGCACAAGATCCACTACAAGTACGACGGCAACGTGCCGAGCAGCCTGCTCGCCGAGCTCAAGACCGCCGCCGACAGCGCGGCCGAGCTGGACGCCCGGATGCACCGGCTGCACCGCGAGCTGCACGGTGGGGGGTCGAGCACCGAGAGGTGACTCAGAGCCCGCTCAGGTAGGGGTTGGTGCGGCGCTCCCGGACCATCGTGGTCGCGGGGCCGTGCCCCGGCAGCACGAGCGAGGTGTCGGCCAGCGGCAGCACCACGTCACGCAGACTGCGCTGCATCGCGGCAGCGTCACCACCCGGCAGGTCGGTCCGGCCGATCGACCCGGCGAAGAGCACGTCGCCGGAGATGACCGTCCGGTCCAGCTCGTCGGACGGTATGCCCTCGGGCACCCCTGTGGTGGTGAACAGCACCGATCCCTCGGTGTGGCCGGGAGCGTGGGCCACCCCGATCCGCATCCCGGCCAGCTCGATCTCCTGGGCGTCGGCGATCTCCACGACGTCCTCCGGCTCGGTCCAGGTCGCCGACCGGCCGAACTGCTGCTCGAGCGCCAGCACGAGCTCCGGACCGAGCGAGGAGAGCGGGTCCCGCAACCTATAGCGGTCGTCGGTGTGGATGAACGGACTCACCGCGGTCGTCCCTCCGCAGACCGGGGTCACGGCATACACATGGTCGAGGTGACCGTGCGTGAGGAGCACGGCGGCAGGCCGCAGGCGGTGCTCGGCGAGGACGTCCTGGACGCGCTGCTCGACGCCGATGCCGGGGTCCACGATGAGGCACTCCTCGCCCTCGGCCGGGGCGAGGACGTAGCAGTTGGTGGCGAAGGCGTCGGCGACGATGCTGCGGACGAACATGACCTGACCCTACGCACGCAGCCGGCCGGACCTCACCAGGCCCCGGGCCTGCACGGTTGGGTATGGTCGGGGGCGTCCACGCCATGTCGAGGCGACCCCGATGGTCGCGCTCGCGGTCCCCGCAGGAGAGGCCACCACCGTGTCCGAGCAGACGCCGTCCCCGTCCCAGCCAGAGGAGCCGGCCGCCGAACCGCAGGTGGCTGCCACCCAGGACGCCGAGCCGACGCCGGTCGGCGGGACCACGGAGCCGGCGGAGGAGGCCGCGGACGCTCCGGCCGAGGAGGTCGCCGAGACGCCGGCCGAGGAGGTTGCCGAGGCGCCCACCGACGTCCCGAGCGAACCTGCGGAGGAGACCGCCGAGGCTCCCGTCGAGCCGGCCACGGACGCCGTCGACGCCCCCGCTGAGGAGGCCGACCAGGCACCCGAGACGCCGGCCGACCTCCCGAGCGAACCTGCGGAGGAGACGGCCGCGGCTCCCGTCGAGCCTGCCACCGACGAGACGGCCGCGGAGGTCACCGCCGAGCCTCCGGCCGAGCCGACCGCGGAGGCGCCGGCCGCGGACGCACCCGCCGAGGCAGCGCCTGCGCCGACCCCGGCCGCGCCCAAACCGACCCCGCGACCGGCCGCGCCCTCCCCGTCCATGTTCGCGACGCGCAAGCCGGCCGCCCCGCGCCCCGCTCCTGCCGGCGCCGGCGCGACACCGGAGCCGCACCCGGACCCGAGCGAGTCGATGAAGCACGGCCGCGTCGGCGAGGACGGCACCGTCTACGTCATCGCCGCCGACGGCTCCGAGCGCGAGGTCGGCTCCTACCCCGGTGCATCACCGGAGGAGGCCCTGGCCTACTTCGCCCGCAAGTACGACGAGATGCTCGCCTCCGCCGACCTGCTCAAGGCCCGGCTCGCCGGGACCGAGGTGTCGGCGCACGACGCGCGCCAGTCGCTGGCCCACCTCAAGGAGCAGATCGGCGAGGCCCACGTCGTCGGCGACCTGGCCGCCCTCACCACCGTCGTCACGCACCTCGAGGAGGAGGTCAGGACCCGCTCCCGCACCGAGCAGGAGCAGCGGGTCAGGGCCAAGGCCGAGGCCGCGCAGGAGCGGGAGAAGCTCGTCGTCGAGGCGGAGAAGCTCGCCGCGACGGAGCCGTCCAAGGTGCAGTGGAAGCAGAGCAGCACCCGGGTCCGGGAGCTGCTGGAGGAGTGGAAGGCGCACCAGCGCTCCGGCCCCAGGCTGGACAAGGAGCTGGAGAACTCGCTCTGGCAGCGGTTCAGCCACGCCCGCAGCGGCTTCGACAAGATGCGCAAGTCCTGGTTCGCCCAGCTCGACGAGGAGCACGCGACGGCGAAGTCCGTCAAGGAGCGGCTGGTCCGCGAGGCCGAGGCGCTGTCCACCAGCAAGGACTGGGGCGCGACGGCCGGCTCCTTCAAGCGGCTCATGCAGGAGTGGAAGCGCGCCGGCCGGGCCTCCCGCGCCGACGACGACGCCCTGTGGGCCAGGTTCAAGGCCGCGCAGGACTCCTTCTTCGACGCCAAGGACGAGGTCGTCGCTGCCGAGGAGGCGGAGTTCGCCGAGAACCTCAAGGTGAAGCAGGGGCTGCTCGTCGAGGCCGAGGCGATCACCGTCGACGAGGGTCACCTGGACCAGGCCAAGGCCGAGCTGCGCAAGATCCAGGACAGGTGGGACGCCGCCGGCAAGGTCCCGCGTGCGGACATCAAGCGGGTCGAGAACCGGCTGCGCTCGGTCGAGCAGAAGGTGCGCGACATCGAGGACTCGCAGTGGAAGCGCACCGATCCGGAGCTGAACGCCCGGGCCCAGTCCATGGTCGACCAGCTGGAGCGGGCGGTCCAGGGCCTGGAGGCTGACCTGTCCGCCGCCCAGGCCGCAGGCGACGAGAAGAAGGCCCAGGACCTGGAGGCCGAGCTGTCCACCAAGAAGACCTGGTTGCAGTCGGCCCGAGGAGGCCTCGGCCGGTGAGCAGCATCGCTCGTCTCGCGACCCAGGTCGGCGAGGTCGCCGACGGCCTCTGCGCCTACCTGGACGCCTCCCCGTCACCCTTCCACGCCGTGCACGCCGCACAGGAGCTGCTCACCGGGGCCGGATTCACCGAGGTCTCCGAGACAGAGCCCACGCCGTCCGCGCCCGGCAGCTACGTGGTCCGGCGGGGTGGCTCGCTCATCGCCTGGTCGACGGCGCACCTGCCGGCCGACCGGCCGGCGCACACGGCATACCGGGTGGTCGGGGCGCACACCGACTCACCCAACCTGCGGATCAAGCCGCAGCCCGACTGGTCCCGGGCCGGGTGGCAGATGCTCGGCGTCGAGGTCTACGGCGGCGCCCTGACCAACTCCTGGCTGGACCGCGACCTGGGCCTCTCCGGCCGGGTGGCCGTCCGCGACACCACCGCGCCGGACGGCGTCAGCCAGCTGCTGTGGCGCTGCGACGACCCGCTGCTGCGCGTCTCCCAGCTCGCGATCCACCTGGACCGCACGGTCCGCTCCGAGGGCCTGCGCCTGAACGACCAGGAGCACCTCGCGCCGCACTGGAGCACCGGAGCGGAGCCGGCTCGCTTCCGCGACTGGCTGGCGGGGCAGGTGGACGTCTCCCCGGACGACCTGCTCGGCTTCGACGCCATGACCCACGACCTCAGCCCCGCCCGGCGCACCGGTGGGGAGGGCGAGCTGATCGCGTCGGCACGGCTGGACAACCTCGCCACGTCGTATGCCGCCGTCCGCGCCCTGCTGCAGGCGGTGGCGACGCCCGGCGAGGCGGCGTCGATGCCGCTGATCGTCCTCTTCGACCACGAGGAGGTGGGCAGCACCTCCGAGCGGGGAGCGCAGTCGACCTTCCTGCCGTCCTGGCTGGAGCGGATCGTGCTCGCGGCCGGCGGCGGGCGGGAGGACTACTGGCGCTCGCTCGCGGGGACCGTCATCGCCTCCGGCGACATGGCGCACGCGACCCACCCGAACTACGCGGAGCGGCACGAGCCGGGGCACCCGATCGTCATGAACGGTGGTCCGGTGCTCAAGGTGAACACCAACCTGCGCTACGCCACCGACTCCCTCGGGGCGGCGACCTTCGCGCTCGCCTGCGAGCAGGCGGGCGTGCCCATGCAGACCTTCGTCACGCGCTCCGACCTGCCCTGCGGCTCCACCGTCGGGCCGGTGACCTCGGCCCTGACCGGTGCCACGACGGTGGACTTCGGGGCCCCGGTGCTGTCGATGCATTCGACCCGGGAGATCTGCGGGACGGTGGACCAGGCGGGGTATGCCGCGGCGCTGGCCGCCTTCCTCGCCCCCGCCTGACCCCCGAATTCGACTACTCGAAACGTCGCCATGGCGAGCAGAAGCACAGTCGAAATCCGGTCGGCTCCCTGATCGCCGGAATTCGACTACTCGAAACGTCGCCATGGCAAGCAGAAGCACAGTCGAATTCCGGCAGTCCGCCGCGCCGGGGTGACAGCCGCGCCGGGGTAGCAGCGTCGCTGGGGAGCGGCCTCGCAGGGCGGCCCGTGCCGGACCGGGTCAGGAGGCGTCGGAGGGCTGGGCCGCCTCCCGGCGGTGCGGGTCGGTGCTGGTCGTGCCGGTGACCCGGTAGGCGTCGAGGACCGCGGGGATCCGCCGGACCGCCCGCAGCACCGACTCCAGGTGCGAGGGGTCGGCCATCTCGAAGGTGAACTTGGACAGCGCGACCCGGTCACGGCTGGTCTGCACCGACGCGGACAGGATGTTGACGTGCTGCTCGGAGAGGACGCGCGTGATGTCGGACAGCAGGGCGGACCTGTCCAGCGCCTCCACCTGCATGTTCACCAAGAAGAGGCTGCGCTCGGTCGGGGCCCACGCCACCCGGAGGATCCGCTCGGGCGACTTGCCCTGCAGCTCGACCGCGTTGGTGCAGTCGGTGCGGTGCACCGACACGCCCTTGCCGTGCGTGACGAAGCCGAGGATCGGGTCGCCGGGCACGGGGGTGCAGCACCGGGCGAGCTTGACCCAGATGTCGTCGGCCCCGACGACGGTGACGCCGGGGTCGCTGTGCGCCACACGCCCTCGGCGGGGCCGCACCGCCTCGGCGAGGTCCTCCTCGGTGCCGTCCTCGCCGCCGAGGGTGGCCTGCAGCTGCTTGACGACGTGCTGGGCGGAGACGTGCCCCTCCCCCACGGCCGCGAACAGGCCGTCGATGTCCTTGTAGTTGAGCCCCTGGGCCACGGCGGTGAGGGTGTCGTGGCGCATCAGCCGCTGCAGCGGGGCGTTCTGCTTGCGCAGCACCTTGGCGATCTCGTCCTTGCCGGACTCGACCATCTCCTCGCGCCGCTCCCGGGTGAACCACTGCCGGATCTTGTTGCGCGCCCGCGGGCTCTTGACGAAGCTGAGCCAGTCCCGGCTGGGTCCTGCGTCCTGCGCCTTGCTCGTGATGATCTCGCAGACGTCGCCGTTGCTGAGCTCGGAGTCCAGCGGCGCCAGCTTGCCGTTGACCCGTCCGCCGACGCACCGGTGGCCGACCTCGGTGTGCACGGCGTAGGCGAAGTCCACGGGGGTGGCGCCCGCGGGCAACGCCATCACGTCGCCGTCGGGGGTGAAGACGTAGACCTCGGCGGCGCCCATCTCGAACCGCAGCGAGTCCAGGAACTCCCCCGGGTCCGACGTCTCCTGCTGCCAGTCGATGAGCTGCCGGAGCCACTGCATACCCTCCAGCGCGCCCGGGGCGCCGTCGGGACCGGCGACCGCCTTGGTGCCGTCGGGGCCGTGCTCCTTGTACTTCCAGTGGGCGGCCACGCCGTACTCCGCGCGCCGGTGCATCTGGTTGGTCCGGATCTGGATCTCGACCGGCTTCCCGCTCGGCCCCATCACCGTCGTGTGCAGCGACTGGTACATGTTGAACTTGGGCATCGCGATGTAGTCCTTGAACCGCCCCGGCACCGGGTTCCACCGGTTGTGCAGGGCGCCGAGCACCGCGTAGCAGTCCTGGATCGAGTCGACCAGCACGCGCACGCCGACCAGGTCGTAGATCTTGTCGAAGTCGTGCCCCCGCACGATCATCTTCTGGTAGACCGAGTAGTAGTGCTTGGGTCGTCCGGTCACCGTCGCCCGGATCTTCGCGGCGCGCAGCTCGTCGCCGATCTCGGTCCGGATCCGGGAGAGCATCTCCTCGCGCGCCGGTGCCCGGTCGGCCACCATCCGCACGATCTCGTCGTAGACCTTGGGGTAGAGCTGGGCGAAGGAGAGGTCCTCCAGCTCCCACTTGATGGTGTTCATCCCCAGCCGGTGGGCCAGCGGGGCGTAGATCTCCAGCGTCTCCCCCGCCTTGCGCGCCGCGCTCTCCGCCGACACGTAGCGCCAGGTGCGGGCGTTGTGCAGGCGGTCGGCGAGCTTGATGACCAGCACCCGGATGTCGCGGGCCATGGCCACGACCATCTTGCGCACGGTCTCCGCCTGGGCGGCGTCGCCGTAGGTCACCTTGTCCAGCTTGGTGACGCCGTCGACCATCATCGCGATCTCGTCGCCGAAGTCGGAGCGCAGCTGCCGGAGGGAGTATGGCGTGTCCTCCACCGTGTCGTGCAGCAGCGCCGCCGCGATGGTGGAGGGGGTCATGCCGAGCTCGGCGAGGATCGTCGCCACCGCGAGGGGGTGGGTGATGTAGGCGTCGCCGGACTTGCGCAGCTGACCCTTGTGCATCTCGTCGGCGACGGAGTATGCCCGCTCGATCAGGCCGAGGTCGGCCTTGGGGTGGGTGGCCCGGACCGAGCGGAGGAGCGGCTCCAGCGCCGGGTTGGTCGAGGTCCTCGTGCCGCCGAGCCGCGCCCAGCGTGGCCGCAGACCGCCACCCACCCTCGCGGGGGGTGTCGTCGCGGCCGGCTCGCTCATGCACAGATCATAGGTCGTCGGGGGGACGCCTCCGCACGCCGGTGACGGGCGTCGCGGGCCCTCAGACGCTGGTCAGGCAGTGCAGGTCGTAGCCGGTGAGCTTGTCCCGGCCGGCCAGCTCCCCGATCTCCAGGACCAGCTCGATCGCCGCGACGCTGGCGCCGCACCGCTCGATCAGGTCGCAGGTCGCGGCGAGGGTCCCGCCGGTGGCCAGCACGTCGTCCACGACCAGGACCCGCTCGCGGTGCGAGACGGCGTCCTGGTGGATCTCCAGGGTCGCCGTGCCGTACTCCAGCGTGTAGGAGGTGCTGTGCACGGCGGCCGGCAGCTTGCCCGCCTTGCGCACCGGGACGAAGCCCACCCCGAGCTCGTGCGCGATCATCGCCCCGAGGATGAAGCCGCGGGCCTCGATGCCGGCGACGACGTCCACCGTCCCGCGGCGCCGCTGCACCGTGTCGGCGACGATCCGGTCGCGCAGCTCCCGGTCGAGCAGGACCGGCGTGAAGTCCTTGAAGACCACGCCCTCCTCCGGGAAGTCCGGGATGTCACGCATCCCGGCGAGCACGTCGGCGGCGAGCTGGGCATCAGGGGTTGCCATGGCCTGATCCTAGGGCTCAGCGGCCGCGCTTCTTGCGCTTGGGCTGGTTGCGCGGGCCGCGCTGCGCGTAGGGGTGCAGCTGGCGCCCCTGCGTCTGCCCGCCGCGCAGGCCGCCGCCGGTGTCCGCCGTCGCACCGGCGCCACCGGAGGTCTCGCCGTCCTGCCCCGCGCCCACGCCGACCAGCTCGTCCTCGCCGTCGCCGGGCATACCGTCGGCGTCCGCCTCCTGGTCACGGGCCGCCTCGCGCGCGTCGTGCCGGGCCCGGCGCCTGGTGACCTGGGCGTCGTGCTTGCGGATGAAGAGCTCGCGCTCACGCAGGTGGACCAGCAGCGGGGTCGCGATGAAGATCGAGGAGAAGGTCCCGACCGCGATGCCGATGAAGAGCGCCCACGCCAGGTCCACCAGGGTCCCGGGGCCGATGAGCGAGATGCCCACGACCAGGATCACCGCGACCGGCAGCAGTGCCACGACCGAGGTGTTGACGGACCGGACGAACGTCTGGTTGACCGCCTGGTTGGCCGCCTCGCCGTAGGTCTGCCGCTTGGTGTCGAAGGCGTGCTCGGTGTTCTCCCGCACCTTGTCGAAGACGACGATGGTGTCGTAGATCGAGTAGCCCAGGATCGTCAGGAAGCCGATGACCGACGCCGGGGAGACCTCGATGCCGAGGAGGGCGTAGATCCCGACCGTGAAGAGCACGTCGTGGATGAGGGCGACCAGGGCGGCGACGGCCATCTTCCAGGTGTGGAAGTAGAACGTCAGCACCAGGGTCACGAGGGCGAGGAAGACCGCGAGGGCGATCAGCGCGCGCTGGGTGACCGTCTCCCCCCAGGACGGACCGACGAAGGAGCTGGTCACGTCCTCGGTGTCGACGCCGAACTCGTCCGCCAGGTCGGCTCGGGCCGCCTCGGCGTCCGCGTTCGGCAGCTGCCCGGTCTGCACCCGGACGGTGTCGTCACCGATCTGGGTGATGGTCGTGGTGCCCTCCGGGTTCACCGCCTCGATGACGTCGCCGGCGCGCTGCTCGTAGTCCTCCATCTGGGTGGCGCTCACCTGGCTGACGCGCAGCTCGGAGCCACCGCTGAACTCGATCCCGAAGTTGAGCCCGCGGCCGAACAGGCCGACGAGCGAGACGGCGATCAGCACCGCGGAGAGGAGGTACCAGAACGTGCGGCGGCCGACGATGTTGTAGGACCGCGCGCCCGAGTAGAGGTCGTTGCCGAGGCGGGAGAAGCGCGACATCAGACCACACCGCCTTCCAGTTCCTCGCGGGTATGCCGTCTCCGTCCGGGCGCGATCACGTCCGGTTCGCGCACCCGGCCCCGGCCCAGGTAGGCCGAGCGCTTGGCGCCGAGACGCTCCGGCTCCATCCCGGACCACTTCTTGCCCTCGCCGAAGTAGCGGGTGTTGGCCAGGATGCTCACCAGCGGGTGGGTGAACATGAAGACCACGAGGAGGTCGATGACGGTGGTCAGACCCAGCGCGAAGGCGAACGCCTTGACCCCCGACTCGGAGAGCAGGTAGAGCACGGAGGCGGCGATGAGGTTGACCACGTCGGAGATGATCAGCGTCCGGCGCGCCCGCTCCCACCCGGTGTCCACGGCATACCGCAGCGGTCTGCCGGCTCGCACCTCGTCCCGGATCCGCTCGAAGTAGACGATGAAGCTGTCGGCGGTGATGCCGATCGCCACGATGAGTCCGGTGACCCCGGCCATGGTGAGCCGGAAGTTGTTGGCCCAGCCGAGCAGGGTGACCGACCCGTAGGCGAGCAGCGCCGCGACGACCAGGGAGCCGATGGCGACCAGCCCGAGGGCGTGGTACTGCACCAGCATGTAGGCGAAGACGAGCAGCAGGCCGATGATCCCGGCGATCACGCCGTAGCGCAGCTGCTCACCGCCCAGCGTCGGGCTGATCTGCTCGGAGGTCTGGACCTCGAAGCTGAGCGGCAGGGCACCGAACTTGAGCTGGTTGGCCAGGTTCTGCGACTCCTCCGGGGTGAAGTCACCGCTGATGGTCGCGGTCCCGCCGGAGATCACGCCGTTGACCGTCGGGGCGGTGATGACCTCGCCGTCCAGCACCGTGGCGAAGCGGTTCTGCGCCTCGCCCTGCTGGTAGCCGTAGAGACGGGAGGTGATCTCGGCGAAGGTCTGACCGCCCTCACCGTCGAAGGTGAGGTTGACCTGCCAGCGCCCGGTCACCGTGCCACCCTGCACCGTCTCCGGGCCGGCGTTGGCGTCGGTGACGCTGCTGCCGGTCAGCTCCACCGGGCCGAGGATGAACTTCTCGTCGGCCTCGACGCTGCAGGCCACCGTCGGCTCGGCGGAGGGTGCGCTCGCGACCTCGGTCGCGACGCCGTCGGCGGCGCAGTCGAGCGCGGTGAACTCCTCCTGCAGCTCGGGGGTGATCTGCGCCAGGCTCGAGGGGTCGGCCGGCGGGGCCGTCTCCTCCTCGGCGGGAGGGGCGGTGCTGCTGTCGTCGTCGGCGGGCACACCGGGGGCCTGGGTGGCCTCGGTGCCGTCCTCGGTCATCGGGAGCCGGGTGCCACCGCGGTTCTCCTCGGTCTGCTCGGCCTCGTCGGTCGTGCCGTCGTCGGTCGTGCCCTCCTCGACGGAGTCGCCGGTCTCGTCACCCGTCCCCGACCCCTCCTGCTGCTGCTCGAGCTCCTCGAGCTGCTCCTGGATGAGGCTGGGCGGCAGCGGCAGGGTCCGCTGCTCGGGCAGCTCCGCCTGCGGCCCGGTCGGCTGGGCCACCAGGACGGGACGGAAGCTGAGCTGCGAGGACCGGCTCAGGGCCTCCACCTGGTCGGCCGTGGGGTTGCCCGGGATGGCGACCGAGACGTTCTGCCCCATCCGGGTGACCTCCGCCTCGGCGACCCCGCCGCCGTCGACCCGGCGACGGATGATGTCGATCGCCTGCTCCAGCTGGTCGGCGGACGCCGCGTCGCCCTCCTCGGTGAGGGGCGCCATGACGATCTGCCGCCCGCCCGCCAGGTCCAGGCCGAGCTGCGGGGTCAGGGATGCCGCGGGCTCGGCCCACAGCCGCGCCACACCGATGCCACCGAAGAGCAGCACGGTGACCACGAGCAGGCTGAGCAGCGTGCGCAACGGGCCCCGCATCCGGGCGCTGCGCTGGCCCCCAGGACCACGCCGGCCCCCCGACCGACGCTGTCTGCGCCCGCTGCCCTCGCCGGCCCCGGGCAGGTCCTCGTCACGACGGGGCGCCGGGGTGGAGGTCGTCATCGGGGCTGCCCGTCGGCGCCGTCGGCGCCGTCCGCATCCTCGCCCTGGTCATCGGCCGTGTCGTCGCGGGTGGTCCCGACAGCACCGGTGCCGCCGGTCATCGACAGCGGCAGGATGGCCCGTCGCTGGAAGAGCAGCACCACGCCACCGGCCTCCAGGTGCACGACGTCGGCCTCGACGGCGCGGATGACGCCATACATCCCGGAGGTCGTCATCACCTCCTGGCCCGGCTGCAGCTCGCTCTGAGCACTCGTCACGGCCCGCGCCCGCCGGCGCTGGCTGAACATCAGGAAGAGCAGGAAGAGGATCGGCAGTGCCAGGATGAGGAGCGTGATGCCGCTGCCCCCCGCGCCCGCAGCGGCGCCGGTCGCCAGTGTCATGGAGTGACCCTTCGAAGCGTGTCTCGTGAGGCGCCAGTTGCGACGCCGTCGTCCCGACGCGCGCTCCTGTCGAGCGCGGCGGGCACCCGGGGCAGTCTAGGTGAGAGGGCTGGGGCCACCAAAGAGGTGGGTGTGCCGTGTCCGTCCCCGTCGCGTGCGGCGTGAGGTCGAGGCCGCCCCGGGCGGGCGGCTCGTCCCCCTCGGCGGTCTCACTCGCCCAGCGGCAGGGTCGCCGGCTCCTCGCCGTCGCGGCCGAACCGGCCACCGGCCGCGCCGGGCACCGCGCCACCAGCCTCCGGTGGCGGCGTCAGACCGAGATGCTGCCACGCGGTGGGGCTGGCCGCCCGGCCACGAGGGGTACGCAGCATGAAGCCCTCCCGCACCAGGTAGGGCTCGGCGACCGTCTCCACCGTGTCCGGCTCCTCGCCCACGGCCACGGCGAGGGTGGACAGGCCGACCGGGCCACCGCCGAAGCGGAGGCACAGCGCGTCCAGCACGGCACGGTCCAGCCGGTCCAGACCCAGCTCGTCCACGTCGAAGAGGGCCAGCGCCTGCTGCGCGGCCGGCTCGTCCACGACGTCCTGACCGTGCACCTGCGCCCAGTCCCGCACCCGGCGCAGCAGCCGGTTGGCGATCCGCGGGGTGCCCCGGGACCGGGAGGCGATCTGGGCGATCCCCGCGTCGTCGGCCTCGATCTCCAGCAGCGCGGCGTTGCGGTGCAGGATCTCCACCAGGTCCTCGGTGGCGTAGTAGTCCAGGTGCCCGGTGAAGCCGAACCGGTCGCGCAGCGGCGCGGGCAGCAACCCGGCCCGGGTGGTGGCACCCACCACGGTGAACGGCGGCAGCTCCAGCGGGATGGCGGTGGCGCCCGGCCCCTTGCCCACGATGACGTCCACCCGGAAGTCCTCCATGGCGAGGTAGAGCATCTCCTCGGCGGGGCGCGACATCCGGTGGATCTCGTCCAGGAAGAGCACCTCGCCCTCGACCAGGGAGGAGAGCACCGCCGCCAGGTCGCCGGCGTGCTGGATGGCCGGGCCGCTGGTGATCCGGATCGGCTGCTCCAGCTCGCCGGCGATGATCATCGCCAGCGTGGTCTTGCCCAGGCCGGGCGGGCCGGAGAGCAGGACGTGGTCGGGCGGGCTCCCCCGGCGCCGGGCGGCCTCGAGGACCAGCCCGAGCTGGTCCCGCACCCGCTGCTGCCCGGGGAAGTCGGCGAGCCGGCGGGGACGCAGCGCCGCCTCGATGCGCCGCTCCTCGTCGCTCCCGGCGGGGTCGACGACGCGCTCCATGCCGGCCAGGTCCTCCCCCACCTCCACCTCGTAGGAACCGTCGTCGTGCGGTTCGGGCGCGCCGGTCACCGGCCCAGCTCCCGCAGCGCCGCCCGCAGCAGCGCGGCCACGTCGGCGGGCGGCGCCTCACCCGAGGTCGCCGCGGACATGGCGGTGTCTGCCTGCTTGGCGCTCCACCCCAGACCCTGCAGCGCCTCCCGCACCTGGCCGTGCACCGCGTCCTCGGCACCGCTGGTCGCCGCGGGCGAGGTCGACCCCGACCCGACCCCGACGGCCAGGATCTTGTCCTTGAGCTCCAGCACCAGCCGCTCGGCCGACTTCCTGCCGATCCCCGGCACCTTGGTGAGCGCGACCAGGTCGCCCTGCGCGAGGGCGGAGCGCACGTCGTCGGGCGAGTGCACCGACAGCATCGCCAGGGCCAGCCGGGGCCCGACGCCGCTGACCGTCTGGACCTGCTCGAAGATCGCCTTCGCGTCCGCCGTGTCGAAGCCGAAGAGTGTGAGCGACTCCTCGCGCACCACCAGGGTCGTCTCCAGCGTGATCTCCCGACCCGTGGCCGCCCCCGCCGCGGTGTCCGGGGTGGTGTGCACCAGCAGGCCGACACCGCCCACCTCCACGACCAGGTGGTCGAGGCCGACGTGTCGGACGGCACCGTGGACCGAGGCGATCACCGGGTCCTCCTCCGGGTCGTGGTGGTGGGGCTGCCCGCCCGCGCGGACGCGCGCGCCGCCGCGGAGCGCGCGGCGGTGCGGTGCTCCGCGTGCAGCTGGGCGAGCCGGTTGGCTGGGGCCTGCGCCGCCTGGCGCTCGGCCTCCTCGAACCGGGTGGAGGTCGCCTCCGGGCGGTGCGGCACCGCGCCCCGCCACAGGTGACAGATCGCCAGGGCCAGGGCGTCGGCCGCGTCGGCGGGACGCGGCCTGCTCTCCAGCGACAGGATGCGGGTGACCATGTGGCCCACCTGGGCCTTGTCCGCGCGGCCGTTGCCCGTGACGGCGGCCTTCACCTCCGACGGCGTGTGCAGCGCCAGCGGGAGCCCCAGCCGGGCGGCGGCCAGCATCGGCACCGCCGAGGCCTGGGCCACGCCCATGATGCTGCTGTTGCGGGTGCTGGCGAAGACCCGCTCCACCGCCACCGCCCCCGGACGGGTCCGGGCGATCCACTCGTCCAGCTCGGTCTGCAGGGACAGCAGTCGCTCGGCCGGGTCGTCCGACGGCGGGGTGCGCACCACACCGACCTCCACCAGCCGCAGCCGCCGTCCCGGCAGCCCCTCGACCACCCCCAGACCGCAGCGGGTCAGGCCGGGGTCGACGCCGAGCACGCGCATACCGCTCCCGTTCGGTGGTGTGGACAGATGTTCGCACTCCACGCTACAAGCCCGGACCGACCCTGCCCTCGCGCGACACGCGTGCAGCGCAGTGCCGCCGGTCAGTCGTCGGCGTCGAGCTCGGCCAGCACCTCGTCCGAGATGTCCGCGTTGGAGTAGACGTTCTGCACGTCGTCGCAGTCCTCCAGGGCGTCGACCACCCGGATGACCTTCTTCGCCCCGTCGACGTCCAGCGGCACCTCCATGCTCGGCACGAAGGTCACCTCGGCCGAGTCGTAGTCCAGACCGGCGTCCTGCAGCGCGGTCCGCACGGCGACCACGTCGCTGGCCTCGGAGATCACCTCGAAGGACTCCCCGACATCCTCGACCTCCTCGGCGCCGGCCTCGAGCACGATCTCCAGCAGCGAGTCCTCGTCCGTGTCGCCGCTCTCCTGCTCCTTCGGGACGACGACCTGACCCTTGCGGTCGAAGAGGTAGGCCACCGACCCGCTGTCCGCCATCGACCCGCCGTTGCGGGTGAGCGCGGTGCGGACCTCCATCACGGCGCGGTTCTTGTTGTCGGTGAGGCACTCGATGTAGAGCGCCACGCCGCCGGGGGCATACCCCTCGTAGACCAGCGCCTCGTAGCTCGCGCCACCCGCCTCCGCGCCCGATCCGCGCTTGACCGCGCGGTCGATGTTGTCGTTGGGCACCGAGCTCTTCTTCGCCTTCTGGATGGCGTCGTAGAGCGTCGGGTTGCCCGCGGGGTCTCCCCCGCCCATGCGCGCCGCGACCTCGATGTTCTTGATCAGCTTGGCGAAGAGCTTGCCGCGCTTGGCGTCGATCGCCGCCTTCTTGTGCTTGGTCGTCGCCCACTTGGAGTGACCACTCATCGACGTGTCCTCGTCCTTCGTCTCGGTGCCCGGGTCCGCTGCGGCGCAGGGCGCTCGCAGGATCGACCGCCCAGGCTACCTGCCGTGGCAGCTCCTGCCCCCACGCCGGGAGGTGCCATGGCCAGGCAGAACGGCACCACGCGCACCATCGCCCACCCTTGCCCCAGGCATACCTCGTGCACCATAGTGGGCACGGTCGGAGCAATGTCCCTGCTCAGGCCAACCCACTCGACTGGAGTCAACGTGCGACGACCGTCCATCGTGGGGCTCACGCTCGCCCTCGTAGTGTCCCTGACGACGAGCCTGTCCTCCGCCGCAAGCCCTTCCGCCCCCGATGCCGATCCGGTGGACCCGGCACCGGACTCGGGCCGCCCCTACTCCCAGCAGGCGGAGGCCGTCACCCCGCCCGAGAGCCCCGACGAGCTCGGGGAGACCACCGTGGTCACCACCGACGACGTGCTCCCGGCACCCGTGCCGGGAGCCGAGGTCTACCCCCTGCCCGCGGACGGCACCTACGACATCACCGGCGGCGGCTTCGGTCACCGCATCGGGATGTCCCAGTGGGGCGCCCACGGCGCGGGGCTGCAGGGGCTCTCGCACGAGGAGATCGTCGACTTCTACTACCCCGGCACCCGGCTGGAGACCTGGGCCGCGACCGACATCGCCGTCGGCATCACCATCGACAACGACGGCGTGACCCGGGTGGCACACCGCAGCGGTATGCGCGTCGGCGCCGCCCCGGGCGGCACCACCTGGGCACTGCCCGGGGGACGCTCCCAGTGGCGGGTGCGCGCGACCGGCTCGTCGGCGACGTCCTGCGTCCTCGAGGGCTACAACGGCTCCTCCTGGACGTCCTGGTGGCCGTCCGGCATGAGCCGCCGCTGCCCGGTGACCTTCTCCTCCCCCTCCGAGGGCACGGTGGACCTCTACCTCCCGAACGGGAGCCTGCGGATCTATCGCGGTGCCCTGACCGCGACCCACCACGGCGGTGCCGCACTGGCCACGGTCAACCACCTGCCCGAGCAGCACTACCTCCGGTCGGTGGTGGCGGCCGAGATGGGCCCGTCCTTCCACCCGCAGGCGCTGCGGGCGCAGTCGGTCGCCGCGCGCACCTACGCCCGCCGCAGCGCGAGCACGGACTACTACGACATCTGCGACACGACCTACTGCCAGGCCTACCGCGGACGGGGCGAGCGCCGCGGCGACGGGTCCATCAGCACCTACGAGTTCACCGCCAACAACGAGGCGGTGAACGCCACGGCGGGAGAGGTGCTGACCTTCGCCTTCCCGAACGGTCGGCGCCTGGCGACCACGATGTACTCCGCCTCGACCGGCGGGCAGACGATCGCCGCGGGCAACGGCCACGACTACCTGACGGCGCAGCCGGACCCCTACGACGCGACGCCGGCCAACCCGAGGCACCGGTGGAACGCCTCGCTTCCCGGCAGCTCCCTGGAGCAGCGCTACGGCATCCACGAGGTGGCGCGGGTGCAGGTGCTCACCCGCGACGGCGTGGGCTCGTGGGGCGGGCGCATCCTCACCGCGCGGGTCGAGGGCTTCACGTCCTCCGGCAACTACACCTACGCGCACGCCACCGGCAACGGGCTGATGCTGGCCCGCTACTGGCCCACCTGGTCCGACGGCCTGTCCACGGACTACTTCACCTTCAACAACCCCGGACCCACGCCCACCGGTCCGGTCCGGGTGAGCGGGGAGAACCGCTACGGCACCGCCGCCGCGGTCGCCGACCACTGGAGCCCCGGTGTCAGCGTCACCTACATCGTCTCCGGGCAGGACTACCCCGACGCGCTGGCGGCATCCGCGCGTGCCGGGGTCTACGACGCCCCCCTGCTGCTGACCAAGAAGGGGTCGATCCCGCCCGAGACGGCGCAGGCGCTGACGCGTCTGCGCCCGGCGCGACTGGTCGTCATCGGCGGCACGGAGGCGGTCAGCAACACCGTGCTCCGCCGGCTCGAGCCGTATGCGCGGACCGGACGCGTCGAGCGCGTCTCCGGGACGAACCGCTACGGCACCGCAGCGGCGCTGGCCGGCTACTACCCCGCCGGGGTCGACCGGGTGATGCTCGCCAGCGGCGAGACCTTCCCGGACGCCCTGGCCGGAGCGGCCGTCGCCAACGGTCAGGAGGCACCGCTGCTGCTGACCCGTCCGGGTGAGCTCCCGCAGAGCACGCGGGACGCGCTGACCCGGCTCCGGCCCCGGCAGATCGTCATCCTCGGCGGTGACGCCGCGATCACCGAGACCGTGCGTCGTCAGGCGCGACAGTATGCCTCCGAGGGCACGGTGCGCTGGTCCGGCTCCGACCGCTACGGCACCGCGGCACGGATTGCAGAGACCTTCCCCCGCGGCACCGACCCCGCCTTCGTCGCCCTCGGCGCGGATTTCCCCGACGCCCTGGTCGCGGCGGCCCTGGCCGGACGGGAGGGCACGCCCCTCGTGCTCACGCCGAAGGACTGGATCGCCAGTGGCACCGACCGGGCGTTGACCCACCTGCGGCCCGAGTCGATGTATGTCCTCGGCGGGGACGGCGTGGTGACCAACCCGAACGTGACCAGGCTGGGTCGCTACCTGCGCTGAGCGCCGACCAGCTGCACGAAGAGCTCGTGCACCCGGTGGTCGCCGGTCACCTCGGGGTGGAAGCTGGTCGCCAGCAGCGAGCCCTGGCGCACGGCCACCGGGTGACCGTCGGCCTCGGCGAGGACCTCGACGTCCTCACCCAGCCGCTCCACCCACGGGGCACGGATGAAGACCGCCGGGAAGGGGCGGTCGGGCGTGGCCAGCCCGGCGATGTCCAGGGCGACCTCGAAGCTGTCGACCTGGCGGCCGAAGGCGTTGCGCCGCACGGTCATGTCGATGCCCCCGAAGCTCTGCTGCTCCCGGTGGCCGTCGAGGATCTCCTCGGCCAGCTGGATCATGCCGGCGCAGGAGCCGTAGACCGGCAGACCGTCGGCGATGAGGGCACGGATCGGGTCGTGCAGGCCGAAGATGCGGCACAGCCGGTCGATCGTCGTCGACTCGCCGCCCGGGACGACCAGCCCGTCCAACCCGTCCAGCTCGGCCGGACGCCGCACCAGCCGGGCGGCGGCGCCGGAGCGCTGGAGCGCCGCGACGTGCTCGCGCACGTCGCCCTGCACGGCGAGCACGCCGATCGTCATCGCGGTCACGGCCCCGCAGTCTAGGACCACGCGTCGCCGGCCTGACGACATACTGGTGTCCCGATCGGAAGGAACGATCGCCGGACCTCCGGCGACTGTGTGGTGTGGACCGACCGAGCCAGATCCACGTGACGGACGCCCCGGAGGATCCTGCCGCGCAGGCGGAGGCGCTCCGTCCCTCACTGGTGCGCCTCGGCGCCGCGGTGACGGGCGACCTGGAGACCGGCCGCGACCTGGCACAGGAGGCCTACCTCGCTCTCGCGCGGCGTGACGACGTGCGGGACCCCGAGGCGTGGCTGCGTCGGGTGGTCGTGAACCAGGCGCGCTCGTGGGTGCGGCGGCAGTCCCGGCACCGCAGCTACCTGTCTCGGTGGGAACGGTGGCGGCTGGAGCGGGCGGACCAGCTCGGTGGCGCCGACCTGGCCGACCAGCTGGCGGTCAGGGAGGCCTTGTCGCGTCTGTCCGCACAGCACCGTGCGGTGCTCGTCCTCCGCTTCTACGACGACCTGAGCGTCCCGCAGATCGCCTCGACGCTCGGGGTCGCGGAGGGCACGGTCAAGTCGCGGCTGCACCGTGGACTGGCCCGGATGAAGGAGGCCGTCGATGCAGACGACTGACCCCCGCGAGGACCGGGCGGTCCGTGCGTTGCGCGACCTGCTCACCGACCTTCCGACGGTGCCGCTCGCGCCCGAACCTCGGCTCGAGCAGACCCGTCGTCGCTCGACGGGTGCGTTGCTCGTGGCGGCGGTCGTCACCCTGCTCCTGATCCTGCTCCAGACGGTCGGTCAGGTCGCCGACCCCTCACCCGCGGGCGGTGAGGAGCCCGGGGTGCTCCCCGACCCCTTCCCTGCCTACTCCCACCTGGCCAGCACGGTCGAGGACGATCCCGCCGGGGCGGCGATGATGGTCTTCACCCATGGATCCGGGACCGAGCTCCTCGACAGCCCGAAGGCCGTGGCGCTCGGCGCCGACGGAGCGACCTACCGCAGTCTGCGGACCGCCGACCGTGCCGGCGCACGCGTCGATCAGGGCGACCCCGGCCCCACTCTGGTCTCCCCCGACGGTCTGACCGTGGCGGTGGGGTCCCGAGGCGGGACGGGCACGCTCACGACCGTGGACCTCCGCAGCGGACTGCGAAGCGAGGTCGCGCTGGGCGAGGGCCGCTCCACGGTCCCGTTGGCCTGGTCGACGGACAGCCGCCTGCTCTACGTCGGCACCGTCACCGGCCAGATCGACCGGTATGCCTCGTTGTCCGGAACTCCGCCGCGACCGGACTACGACGTCTCGCTCGTCGACCTGGACGCACCGCCGGAGGCCGCCACGCGCGACCTACCCGCCCTGGCCGGCGCCGACGCCGTCGCCGCACTCCCCGACGCCGCGGGGCTGCTCGTCGCCCGCGACGGGCATACCGAGCTCCACAACGCGGACGCGACACGGCTGCTGAGGGAGGACACCGGGGTGCCGCCCGGTCTTCAGGCCACTTCGGTGAGTCCGGACGGGAGACGAGCCGTCGTCGAGTCGCCAGGACGATCGGGCCGCTTCGCCGTGGTCGATCTGGACGACGGTGTGGCCGGGACCGACCGGTCGCACGACCTGAGCGACCTCGGCAGCGCCCCGGAGGTGCTCGGGTGGCTCGGCGACGACCGGCTGCTCGTCGCGGCCTACGACGACGCCACCAGTGCCTCCCGCCTTCACCTCTTCGCCCTGCCCGTCACCGGAGAGGCGGAGGAGCTCCTCGTGGCCCAGCCGGGCTGGACGGGAGCGGGGATCTTCGACATCTCGGTCGCCGCCGACCGGCTGGTCGGCGCCGAGGTGGCGGACGTCGGACGATCCGACCGTGGATCAGACCTGGTGCTGCTCCGGATCGGGATGGTCCTCGCGCTGGCCGTCTGCCTGGTGCTCGGCCTCAGGCTGGTGGCAGCACGGCTTCGGCGAGATCGGTGACCTCGCCGCCCGTCACCAGCCGCGCTCGGCGAGCCGGTGCGGCTGCGGGATGTCGTCGACGTTGATGCCCACCATGGCCTCGCCCAGGCCCCGGGAGACCTCGGCGATGGTGTCCGGGTCGTCGTGGAAGGTGGTGGCCTTGACGATCGCCGCCGCCCGCTGCCCGGGGTTGCCGGACTTGAAGATGCCGGACCCGACGAAGACGCCCTCGGCGCCGAGCTGCATCATCATCGCCGCGTCGGCGGGGGTGGCGATGCCACCGGCGGTGAAGAGCACGACCGGCAGCCGGCCCGCCTGCGCCACCTCCCGGACCAGGTCGTAGGGCGCCTGCAGCTCCTTGGCGGCGACGTAGAGCTCGTCGGTCGACATGGACGTCAACCGGTTGATCTCGGCGCGGATGGACCGCATGTGGGTGGTGGCGTTGGACACGTCACCGGTGCCGGCCTCGCCCTTGGAGCGGATCATCGCGGCGCCCTCGGTGATGCGTCGCAGCGCCTCCCCCAGGTTGGTCGCACCGCACACGAACGGGACGGTGAAGGCCCACTTGTCGATGTGGTTGGTGTAGTCGGCCGGGGTCAGCACCTCGGACTCGTCGACGTAGTCCACCCCGAGGCTCTGCAGCACCTGCGCCTCGACGAAGTGCCCGATCCGCGCCTTGGCCATGACCGGGATGGAGACCGCCTCGATGATGCCGTCGATCATGTCCGGGTCGCTCATCCGGGACACCCCGCCCTGGGCGCGGATGTCGGCGGGCACGCGCTCCAGGGCCATCACCGCCACGGCCCCGGCGTCCTCGGCGATCTTGGCCTGCTCCGCGGTGACGACGTCCATGATGACGCCGCCCTTGAGCATGTCGGCCATGCCGCGCTTGACGCGGGTGGTGCCGGTGGTGTGCTGGGTGGGCTCGGACATGCCTGTGGTGCCTCTCGTGGTGCTCGCGGTGTGCAGGGCCCGGCGCGGTCTCAGGGTCGGTGCGCCGTCGGCTGCGGCAAAGTCTACGGCCCACTTTTTTAAAGAACACAAGTATGCCTAAAATCCGTGGGCTGGCGTCCGTCCACGGGCACCGGCGCCCCACCCCGGTCACGGAAGGATGTCCAGGTCATGCCGCGCACCCCGGCCTCTCCGCACACGGCCGGGTCGGTGGTCCGGCTGGCGTTCTCGCGGTCCCGCCGGGGCGCGATCCTCACCGCCGTGCTGGTCAGCGTGCACCAGATCTGCGAGGCCAGCACACCGGTCATCGTGGGGCTGGCGCTGGACGATGCCGTCGCCGCAGGCTCGGTCTCACGGACGTGGGCCTGGCTGGCTCTCCTCGCGGGGGTCTATGTCGTGCTCTCGCTCTGCGGCAACGGCGCCGGGCCGGTCGGGGTGCGTGCCGCGACCCGGGCCGAGCACGACGTGCGCCAGGCGGTCGTCGCGCGGGTCCTGGATCCCCGCGGGGCACGTCACCACCGGTCGACCGGCGAGCGGCTCAGCATCGCCAGCTCGGACGCCGCGCAGGTGGGCCGAGCGGTGGACACCCTCGCGGTGGGGACGAGCGGTGCCGTGGCCCTCGTCGTGGCCACCGCGGCACTCTTCCTCACCTCGCCCACCCTGGGCCTGGTGGCCGTGGCGTCCGTGGCCGTCGTCGTCTTCCTCGCACCTCTGCTGGCCCGGCCGCTGCAGGCCCGCAGCGCCCTCCAGCAGGAGGCGGCCGCCCGGTCCGCCGCGGTGGCCGTCGACATGGTGTCCGGTCTGCGCGTCCTCGGCGGTCTGGGTGCGCAGGGTCACGCGGCCGATCGCTACCGCGAGGTCAGCCAGGCCTCCCGCCGCGCCCGGGTGCGCGCGGGCGCCGCGGAGTCGGTCTTCGACGGGATCACCCGCACCATCGGCGGCTTCCTGCTCGTCGCCGTCGCGGCGGTGGGCGCCCTGCTCGCGCTGCGCGGCGAGCTCACCCCTGGCCAGCTGGTGGCAGGGGTGGGGCTGGCGCAGTTCCTGGTCGGGCCGGTGCAGCGGCTCGCCGCCACCGGCGCGCTGATCGCCTCCGTCCGGGCATCCGCCGGGCGCATCGCCGAGGTGCTCAACACGCCGTTCGCCGTCACCGACACCGTCCACGCGGACGGGAGCCGCCCCCACCGGCTGCCGGCCACCGTGGAGGCGGTCGACCTGCGCGGCGAGCACCTGGACGGCCTGGATCTCCAGGTGGGTCCGGGTCAGCTGGTGGGCGTCGTGGTGGAGGACCTGGGTGCCCGCACCGAGCTGCTCGACGTCCTGGCCCGTCGGCGGGTGCCCGGCGCCGGCCAGCTCGTCGTGGGTGGTCGGCCGGCCGGCGAGCTCTCGCTGGCCGAGCTCATGGCGCACCTGGTCGTGCCGCCGCACGAGGCATCCCTGTTCACCGAGTCGCTCACCGATCTGGTGGGCACGGACGGGGAGGCCGCCCTGGCGGCGGCCCAGGCCGGGCCGGTCGCCGGGCGGGTCGCGGACGACGGGTTGCTGCACGGTGGTCAGAACCTGTCCGGCGGTCAGCGGCAGCGGCTCTGCCTCGCCCGCGCGCTGGCGGCCGACCCGCCGGTGCTGGTCCTCGACGACCCCACCAGTGCGCTGGACCCGGTCACCGAGACGGCGGTCGCCACGGGCCTGCGCCGGCTGAGGTCGGGTCGTGGGAGCACGGTGCTGCTGACAGCGAGTCCCACCCTCCTGTCCGTCGCGGACCAGGTGGTGCTGATCCGGGAGGGTCGGGTCGTGCTGCGCGGCACGCACGTCGAGTGCTGCGCCGACGACAGGTATGCCGCGGCGGTACTGACGTGACCCCTCCCCCGGCGCCGGAGCACCGGACCCTCCCCGTCGCGAGCCCGCGGGAGGCGCGGCGCATCCTGTGGCGTGCCCTCCGACCGGAGCGGACCGGAGTGGCCCTGGCCTTCCTCGTGCTCATCCTCACCGTGAGTGCCGGGCTGTTCATCCCCCCGGCGCTGGGACGCATCGTCGACGTCGCCGAGCAGGGGGGCACTCCCGCGGACCTGGTCGGACCGTTGGTGGTCGTGACCACGGCGACCGTGGTCCAGGGCATCGCCGGCAGCGGCGGCTGGTATCTCGTCATCCGCGTGGGAGAGAAGGTCCTCGCCGCGCTCCGCGAGCGGGTCCTCACCAGGGCGCTCCGGCTGCCGCAGGCGGACGTGGAGAGGTCCGGCACGGGAGACCTCGTCTCGCGCGTCAGCAACGACGTCGACCAGGTGAGCGAGGCGCTGCGGGAGGCGGTGCCGCAGCTGCTGTGGGCGAGCTTCACCGTGGTGCTCACGCTGGTCGGGCTGGCCGCGCTGGACTGGCGGTTCGCCCTGGCCGGGCTGGTCTCCATGCCCTTCTACCTGTGGGCGGCGCGTGGCTACACGGTGGTGGCCCCACCCCTCTACGCCACCGAACGGCAGGCCGAGGGGACGCGCTCCCAGTCGCTGGTGGAGAGCCTCGGCGGCGTGCGCACCATCCAGGCGCTGACGCTCGGCCCCCGGCACCTGCGACGGACCGACCGGGCGTCCGAGGTGGCCCGACGCACCCGCATCCGCACGGCCGACACGACCGCCTGGTTCTTCAGCCGCATCCACCTCGGCGAGCTCTCCGGCACCGGGGCCGTCCTGCTGGTAGGTGCTCTGCTCGTCGGTGAGGGGTCGGCGTCGCTGGGCGAGGCGACGGCCGCTGCCCTCTACTTCATCCGGCTCTACGACCCCATCGGCGCCCTGGTCAACCTGCTCGACGAGGCACAGAGCGCCACGGCCTCCCTGCGGCGCCTGGCCGGGATCCTGGACGTGCCGGTCGAGTCGCGTGCCGGGACGGCCGCCCCCGCGACGACCGAGCTCACCATCGAGGGTCTCCGGTTCGGGTATGCCGACGGCCCCGACGTCCTCCACGGCGTGAGCCTGGTGCTGCGCCCCGGGGAGCAGGTCGCCCTGGTCGGCTCGAGCGGGGCCGGGAAGACGACGCTGGCCGCCGTGGCCGCGGGCATCCACGATCCGCGCGAGGGAGTGGTGCGGATCGGTGGCGTCCCCGTGGTCTCGATGGACCGCGACGAGCTGCGTCGTCACGTCACCCTCGTCACGCAGGAGGTGCACGTCTTCGCCGGCACCCTCGCCCAGGACCTCCGGCTGGCCCGGCCGGACGCGGCCGACGCCGAGCTCCGGACCGCCCTGGACCTGGCCGGCGCACTCCCCTGGGTGGACCAGCTCCCCGACGGCCTGTCGACGGTGGTCGGCGAGGGCGGCCACGAGGTCACGGCCGTGCAGGCCC
Source organism: Serinicoccus kebangsaanensis (assembly GCF_008919445.1). Taxonomy (GTDB): domain Bacteria; phylum Actinomycetota; class Actinomycetes; order Actinomycetales; family Dermatophilaceae; genus Ornithinicoccus; species Ornithinicoccus kebangsaanensis. The sequence goes on from NZ_VSLG01000001.1 coordinate 314,671, forward strand.
AGCAGGTCGCCCTGGCCCGGCTGGCCCTGCGCGACCCGGCGGTGGCCATCCTGGACGAGGCGTCCGCCGAGGCGGGCAGCGCCGGTGCCCGCCTGCTGGAGCGGTCGATGACGCGGGTGCTGGCGGGACGCACCGCGTTGCTCGTGGCGCACCGGCTGACGACCGCGGCCACGGCCGACCGGGTGGTGGTGCTGGAGCAGGGTCGGGTCGTCGAGGAGGGGACCCCGCAGGAGCTCGCCGCCGGCGACGGACCCTACGCCGCGCTGTGGCGGGCCTGGAACGCCGCCCGCTGAGACCGCTCAGCGCGGCCAGTGTTCCACCAGCTGCTCGCGCACGTCCTGCAGCAGCTGGGGCACCGCCTTGGTCTGCGCCACGATGGGCAGGAAGTTCGCGTCACCCATCCACCGGGGCACCACGTGCTGGTGCAGGTGTGCGGCGACCCCGGCTCCGGCGACCTCGCCCTGGTTCATCCCGATGTTGTAGCCCGCCGGGTTGCTCGCGGCGGTGATCGCCCCGATCGCCTGCCGGGTCAGCTCGGTGAACTCAGCTGTCTCCTCCGGCGTCATGTCGACGTAGAGCGAGACGTGCCGGTAGGGGCAGATGAGCAGGTGGCCGGGGTTGTAGGGGAAGAGGTTGAGCACGACGTAGCACTGCTCGCCGCGGTGCACGACCAGGCTCTCCGCGTCTTCCTGGCCCGGGGCGGCGCAGAACGGGCACCCGTCGCCCGCGTCCGGACCGGGCCGCTCGCCGCGGACGTAGGCCATCCGGTGCGGCGTCCAGAGACGCTCGAAGCCGTCCTGGCTCCCGGCGAAGGCGGCGGCGTCCTCGGGCCGGGGTTCGAGCGTCATACGCGCAGTCTAGGGATCTCTCATCGACCCCTCACCTGCGCACGGCACGCTGGGCGTCCAGCCGTCGAGGAGGACGCATGGGCACCCGCCGCTCCACCCCGCACCCCCTGGTGCTGTTCCTGCTCGGCAAGCCACCCGGCCGGTCGAGCATCTTCCCGGCCGTCTTCACCTTGCTGCGCGGTCGCGGGATCGAGGTGGAGGTATGCCTGCCGCACGACGGTGAGTCACCTCGGGCAGCGGGGCGGGCGAGGTTGCTGGTGCACCGCGGTCTGCGCGCCGGCTCGGAGGGACTGGTCGCCGACCTCGCCGGCACGGGCCTACCCTGCCTGAACCCCTTGCCCGGGGTGCGCCTGCTGCGGCGGCACCACCGCCTCGAGCAGCGGCTCGCTGCCGCCGGCCTGCCGGTGCCGCCGTCCACGGTCATCGACACCTGGGCAGGCGTCCGGGCCGATGCCCGGTCCACGCCCCGGGTGGTGAAGCGGCGCTCCCGGGGTCGCGGCCGCGGCGCGGAGGTGCTCGTCGGCCGGGCGGACCAGCTGCCGGAGGCGGCGCCCTTCCCCGGTCCCTACGTCACCCAGCCGTTCGTCCCCAATGATGGGCTCGACCGCAAGCTCTACGTCGTCGGGGACGTCGTGCTCGGTCTGCTCAAGCCCTCGCCGCTGCGGGCCGGCCACGTCGAGTCCGGTGCACCGCTCCCGGTCACGCCGCAGCTGGCCGAGCTGGCGCTGGCCGCGAGGCGGGCGTGCCGGCTGGACCTGGCGGGCGTCGACGCCGTGCTCGGTCCGACCGGCCCGGTCCTCGTGGACGTCAACGCCTTCCCCGGATACCGCGGGGTCCCGGGCGCGGCGGAGGCGGTGGCGGACCTCGTGGCGGCGCGGGTCGGTGTCCGGTGACGCCGCCGGCGGGAACAGGCGGACGGTGATCGGGGTTGGCCTGTTCATGGACGACAAGACGCCTGCGCACGACCTGGCCGACGCCGCGATCGGCGACCCCACGGCATACCTGCCGGAGAAGAGCGACTGGGTGGCCGACCAGCTCAGGGCGATCGACGCCGCCGGGGACACCAGGGCGGCCAGCATCCAGGACAGGAGCGTCGTCGTGATCACCATGCGCGGTGCGCGGAGCGGCATGCTGCGCCGGGTCCCCCTGATGCGGGTCGAGCACGACGGCGCCTACCTCGCGGTGGCGAGCAAGGGCGGCGCGCCGGAGAACCCCGCCTGGTTCCACAACATCGTCAAGAACCCGGACGTCCTGGTGCAGGACGGCACCAGCCAGCAGCCGTTGCGTGCCCGGATGCTCGAGGAGGGGGAGGAGCGGGACGCCTGGTGGAACCGCGCGGTCGAGGCCTTCCCGTCCTACGCGGACTACCAGACCAAGACCGACCGGCTCATCCCGGTCTTCGTGCTGGAGAAGCCAGCCGCGGGCTGACCGGTCCGCGGCCCTCGCTCGCCGCGGGTCGTCCCCAGCGCCACACGGCATAGGCCTGGGCCGGGCGGCCGAGCACCTTGCCGACGTGGGCGTGCACCTGCCCGGCAGCCCCCTCGTGGTCGAGCAGCTCGCTGAGCGGGTGGGCCGACCACCCCTGCCGCTCCCCCGCCAGCCAGGCTGCGTGCAACGCCTGCCCGAGCGCCCCGACCTGCTCCAGCGTGTGCCCGGGCGCGGCTGACAGCGCCACGACGGTGCCGCGCGGGCGCACCCCGCTCAGGCGCGCGACCAGCCGGTCGAGCCGGGTGCGGGACAGCGCCGCACGCGCGGCGCCGGAGCGGGCCAGGGCACCGATGGCGCGCGCCTCCCACGCCGACAGGCCGAGGGCCTTGGCGCTGAGGCCGTCGAGGTCGTGCCGGGCGTGGCGACGTGTGGGGCGGACCCAGGTGGCCAGCTCGCCGGCCGCCGGCCCGGTCAGCGTGTGCGCCGTCGCGCGTGGCAGGAGCCGGCCGACGAGCTCCTCGGGCAGGACCACCAGCTCCGCGCCCTGCGGCAGGTCCGCCGCTCGCGCCAGATCGGCGACCTCGGCGATGTCCGGGCACTCGGGGTATGCCGCTCGCACCGTCCGCCGCCGGTGCAGCTCGGCGACCGTCCAGTCGGGGCGGCCAGGGTCTGGGGTCGGCCCGCTCGCGGAGAGGGTGATGTGCGCAGCCTGATGGGTGCTCGTGTCGACGGCCCAGTCGACCTGGGCGTTCAGGCCCTCGTCGGCGGCCACCACCTGCACCGCGTGCGTCAGCGCACCCAGGCTCAGCAGCAGGTCGCGGCGGGTGGGGTCGCTCTCGGTGAGCTCGCGGTCGGGGTGCCAGCCCAGCCGCAGGGTGGTGCCGTCGGCCGCCGTCAGCTGCCAGGGCTGGGTGTTGTGCGCGCTGGGGGCGCGGCCCCAGTCGGCGGCGCGGGCGAGGACCGCGGCCGAGGGAGTGCCGGCAGCCGCGTGGGCGGTCCGGGCCCGGCCGCCGCCTGCTCCCCCGTGGACCGGCTTGGTGTAGAAGCAGGTGCCGTGCAGGGGCCGCCCGCCCATCGCGACGAACTGCGCCTGCGAGCCGGCGTTGTCGTCCTCGACGAAGGTCACCCGCAGGCTGCGGTAGCCGCCGGCCTGCAAGCCCTGCAGCAGCTCACGGGAGAGCACGCGCATCAGACCCTGACCACGGGCGCCGGGCACGGTGCCCTTGATGATGAGCACGGCGTCCTGGCGGTAGCGAGCACGGGTCAGCAGCAGCCGGGCCATCTCCACCGGCCCCGGCCGGCCGCCGGTGGAGCGGACGAAGTCGGTCAGGTCGGGCACGGTCAGCACGAAGGCCACCGGCCGGCCCTGCTGCTCGAGCCACAGCAGCAGCCGCTCGTCCAGCAGGTGCGACAACCCGTCGGTCGCGGCGGCGAGCTCGTCGGCGGTGATGGGGGTGTAGTAACCCAGCTCCGCGAACGAGGCGTTGAGCATCTGGCGCAGCAGCGGGAGCTGCTCGCCGAGCCGGCGCCGGTCCGCGTGCCTGAGCTCGACACCGAGCGGCAGGTCACCGGGACCGAAGATGCCGTCGACGTCCAGTGCGGCGAGGTCGTCGCAGCGCCAGGTCGCGCCGCTCCAGAGCCGGTCGAAGCCGGCCGCCTCCCAGGCGGCCGGGTAGTGCTCCGGGTTCCACGGACCGTCGAGGAAGCCGGGCTCGTCGAAGCCCGAGGTGACGACGCCGCCGACCTGGTTCGGCAGCAGGCTGACCGGGCCGAGCAGGCGGGTCCGGCCGCGCTGGCGCGCCTGCTCCTCCGCGTGCCCCACGAGCGCGGAGAGCGCGTCGGCGTCGGCGAACTCGGTGGCTCCCATCAGCAGCGTCGGCTCCCCGAGCTTGTCGTCCATGCGGGCATCCGTGTGCAGCGTGGTCCGCCCCCGGACGTCCCCCTGGGCGTCCCGGACGAGGTAGAGCTCGACGGGGCCGTGCTCCCGGTGCGGGCCGTCGCCGGTGAACCAACGCCGCACCGTGCTGTGCCAGAGCGGGACGCCGTGGGTCGGCGTGCTGCGGTCCCACAGCGGGAGGTCGAGGAAGGTCCTCAGGTCCGCCCGGGACCGGACCGGCTTGACCCTCAGGTCTCCCGTCGGCCGGGCGCGCACCACGGTCGGTCCGACCTCCTCCCTGCCCACCGCTGTGAACCGCTCGATGTGCCGCATCGTCCCGTCCTCGGCGCGCCAGACGCCGTTGCTGTAGCCGTCGGGGCGGGCGTGGTGGACCTGCGAATCCACCCTGTCGGCGCCCACGGCACGGCGCACCGCGGTGAGGGCGCGGTCGCCGTCGTCGCGGGAGGCATACCAGCCGATCACCCCGGACCGACGCGCTCCCTGCCGCAGCCACTCGCGCCGCACCAGGCCGGGTCCACCGACGGCAGCGGCGACCGACCGCAACCAGTCATCCGATGCCGCACCGGACGGCGGCTGGACCGTGAGCATCACCGAGGCACGGGCGAGCGGGGGCGCGGCCGAGAAGTCACGCGTGCGCATCCACGCTCCCGTCGGCGGGGTCGCCCAGCTCGTACACCCGGATGTAGCCGCCGGTCGCGTTGTCCGTGCCGTCGGTCACCCACTGCATCAGCTCCCGGTGGACCCCGCTGCGGGCGAAGCGCATCAGGTCCTCCCGGGTGGCGAAGTAGCCGACCGTCCCGAGGGTGAACGGGGGGTCGTAGTACACCTGGTGGTGCACATAGCCCGGCATCCGTCGCATCTGGGCCACCATGCGGCGCCACCGCGGCCCGAGCCGCACCCACGCGGCGGGCGAGGCATACCGCGTCGCGCCGACGAAGACGGCCCCGGCGCCCTGCATCAGCCGTCCTCGTGCCGCAGGTAGACGCGCTTGAGCTTGTCCGACATCCCCTCGAACGGTCCGGTCCCGGCGTCGTGCACCCGGACGTCGATGTCGTCGCTGCGGTCGCTCTCCTCCAGCGACTGGGCGAAGTCGCGGCTGGTGCGCGCGAGGTAGGCCACGACGCCCTCCCGGACGTCGGCCGAGAGAGCCGCACGCTGCGCGTCGTCCAGGCACACCCCCTGGCGCAGCTCCAGGTGGATGGTGGGCTGCTGGCTCGTCGCGTCGCCGTCACGGTCCTCCAGGGTCAGGGTGAACGAGCCGATCTGAGCCGCACGGCCGGCGTCGGTGTAGAGACCGTTCTCAACGTCCTGGGGATAGATGTTGGCGCCCATGAACGAGATCGTGGCGTCGGCCCGGCCGAAGAGCAGGAGCAGCGGCAGCTTCATCCCCTGCTTGGCGAAGGCCTCCCGCGCCGGACGCTGCCACTCCGGCTGGCTGCGCAGCACGGCGGCCAGGTCGTGCCAGTCCATCAGCCGCGCCTCGTCGCCGATGTTGTAGCGCAGCTTGGGCGAGAGCACCGAGGTGGACGTCAGGGTGCAGAGCAGCTCGCCGTCCTCGGTCGTCTCCAGGTAGGTCTCCAGCGGGTTGTACTGGAAGATCATCGGCGTCCGCGTCTCCCCCGGCCCGAGCACCGCCTCGCGCAGGTCGTGGTCCTCGAGCAGCGCCCGCCGGAGCCAGACCGTGAGGTCGGTCTCGCCACCGATCCCGATGGTGAGGTCGGAGGCGCCGTAGCCGGACCGCAGGGTGAGGAATCGCTCCTCGCAGTAGTCCCGCAGCGCCTCGGTCATCCCCTCGCCGCCGACGAGCCCGTGCATCCGCCAGGCGGGCCAGTCCCAGCCCTCGGCGTCCAGCCGGTCGCGCAGGTCCTTGAGGAAGGGAGGGTATGCCGCGACCAGGTAGGTGAAGCCCGGGCCGAAGTGGCGCAGCGTGTCGACGATCTTGTCCAGGTCAGGGCCGGTGTTCTTGACCATGGCGATCTTGGCCATCGCGATGCCGGTGTTGGTGCCGGTGGCCCAGGCGCCCATCGAGTAGGCGTTGATGACGAAGAGCCGCTCCTCGTCGCGCATCATCAGCGAGGTGAAGCCCGCGACGTTGCGGTGGATGTCCTCCAGCTCGTCCCGCCCCCGCACCCAGTTGAAGGGGGTGCCGGAGCTGCCCGAGCTCTCGTCCACGATGGTGCCGCGCAGCTCGAGCCGGCCGGTCCGGGTGCGGGCGGCCTCGTCGTAGCGGGTGACGTAGGACGACTTGTCCGTCGGCGGGTAGTTCTCCAGGTCCCACCAGCGGAAGCTCCAGCCGTGCTCGGCGAGGTGCTGCCGGTATGCCGGCACGTTCAACGAGGCGAGCTGGCAGGTCATCCAGGCGTGCCGCCGCGCGAAGTCGCCCATCCACGGCTGGTAGTGCGTCGCGGTGAGCTGCCACGTCCGCGGGTGCACCTTGTAGAGGCTGTAGACCTGCGTCAACGCCGCCGTGCCCGCCCGCAGCGCACCCCGGCGCGCCAGGGTGAGCGGCGCGCTCATCCAGACCTTCTCACCCGCGTCCCGCCAACCCATGGTCGGACTGTAGCCGGAGCCTCAGACCTGGACCCGGTCCCGCACCGCGGTGACGATCCGCTGCACCGCCTCGTCGACGGGCACGGCATTCTCCTGCGACCCGTCGCGGAAGCGGAAGGAGACGGCACCGGCGTCCCGGTCCTCGCCGCCGGCGATGAGGATGAACGGCGCCTTGGACCTGCTGGCGTTGCGGATCTTCTTGGGGAAGCGGTCGTCCCCGTGGTCGACCTCGACCCGGATGCCGTGCTCCCGGAGCCTCCCGGCGACCTCGTCGAGGTAGCCGTAGAAGTCCTCCGCCACGGGCACACCGACGACCTGCACCGGCGCGAGCCACGGCGGGAACTGGCCGGCGTAGTGTTCCACGAGCACCCCGATGAACCTTTCGATGGACCCGAACTTGGCCGAGTGGATCATCACCGGCCGCTCCCGCGACCCGTCGGCGGCCTGGTACTCAAGCTCGAACCCCTCGGGCTGGTTGAAGTCGTACTGGATGGTCGACATCTGCCAGGTGCGGCCGATCGCGTCCCGCGCCTGGACCGAGATCTTCGGGCCGTAGAACGCCGCCCCACCGAGGTCCGGCACCAGCTCCAGCCCCGACTCGGTCGCCACCTGCTCGAGCACCGCGATCCCCTGCGCCCACTGCTCGTCGGTGCCCTGGAACTTCTCCCGCTTGTCACCGGTCCAGTCCGGGGTCGACAGCTCGAGGTAGAAGTCGTCGAGGCCGAAGTCGCGCAGCAGCCCGAGGACGAAGTCCAGGAGGTGCTTGATCTCGCCCGGCGCCTGCTCCTGGGTGACGTAGGAGTGGCTGTCGTCCTGGGTGATCATCCGGACCCGGGTCAGGCCCTGCAACACACCGGACTTCTCGTTGCGGTAGACGGTGCCGAACTCGAAGTAGCGCAGCGGCAGGTCACGGTAGGACCGCTGCTGGGAACGGTAGATCAGGTTATGCATCGGGCAGTTCATCGCCTTGATGCGGTATGCCTGCCCGTCGTCGTCGAGCTCGGGCATCATCCCCTCCGCGTAGTACGGCAGGTGCCCGGAGGTGTGGAACAGTCCCTCCTTGGCCAGGTGCGGGGTGGTGACGTAGGAGAAGCCCGCGTCGACGTGCCGCTGCCAGACGTAGTCCTCCATGGTGCGGCGCAGGATGGCCCCCTTGGGGTGGAAGACAGGCAGGCCGGCCCCGATCTCCTCCGGGAAGGAGTAGAGGTCCATCTCCGCCCCGAGCTTGCGGTGGTCGCGCTTCTCGGCCTCGGCGAGCCGGTCGAGGTAGGCCTTCAGCTCGTCCTTGCTGGGCCAGGCGGTGCCGTAGATGCGCTGCAGCTGAGGGTTCTTCTCGCTCCCGCGCCAATAGGCGGCGGCGCTGCGCATCAGCTTGAAGGCGTTGCCGATGATCTTGGTGCTGGGCAGGTGCGGCCCGCGGCACAGGTCGCCCCAGACGACCTCGCCGGTGCGGTCGAGGTTGTCGTAGACGGTGAGCTGGTTGCCGCCCACCTCGACGCTCGCGCCCTCTGCGGCATCGTCTGCCGAGCCGCCCTTCAACCCGATGAGCTCGAGCTTGTAGGGCTCGTCGGCGAGCTCCTCGCGCGCGGCGTCGTCCGCCACCTCGCGCCGGGCGTAGGTCTGCCCGGTGTTGATGATCTTCTGCATCGCCCTCTCGAGGCGCTTGAGGTCGTCCGGGGTGAACGGCTCGGCGACGTCGAAGTCGTAGTAGAAGCCGTCCCGCACGGGTGGGCCGATGCCGAGCCTGGCCTCCGGGAAGGTCTGCTGCACGGCCTGGGCCAGCACGTGGGCGCACGAGTGGCGCAGCACGTCGAGGCCGTCCGACTCGCTGACCAGTACCGGCTCGACGACGTCGCCGTCCGCCAGCACGTGCGCCAGGTCGCGGAGCTCCCCGTCGACCCGCGCGACCACCACCTGCTTGTCGTCGGCGAAGAGGTCGCCTGCGGTCGTGCCCTGATCGACCGCTCGCTCGCTGCCTGCGACGTTCACGGTGATCGGGCTGGACACGCTGGGTGCTCCTTCGGGTGAGAGGTATGCGCGGCGAGCCTCGCGCGCGCACCGCAAGCCTACCCGCCGGTCGCGGCGCTGCTGCACCGGTTTTCGGCCGGGTCCTAGGGTGTCGGGTCATGGGTGTCGTGCAGGACCGGGAGCCGCCGGACGGGATCACCAAGCACTTCACTGTGGCGGTCTTCGTCGTCCACGAGGGGCATGTCCTGCTGCACCCGCACCCCAAGGTCGGTCTCTGGCTGCCGCCCGGTGGCCACATCGAGCCGCACGAGCTGCCGGACGACGCCGCTCGCAGGGAGACACAGGAGGAGACCGGGCTCGAGGTATACCTCGTCGGCTCCCCCGGCATCGAGCACGACGCACCCGGCTCACCGCGCCAGCTGCTCCGCCCCGAGGGCGTCCAGGTGGAGGACATCACCGCCGGCCACCAGCACATCGACCTCATCTACTTCGCCGTGCCCGCGTCGGGCTGGTCGTCGGACCCGGACGGCATGCCTGCCGTCAACGCCGCGGAAGGCATGGTCTGGCTGGACCGTGACGGCGTCGCCGCGCACCCCGTGACCCAGGAGGTGCGGGACTGGGTGGACCTCGCGCTCCGCACGGTGCCCGACCGGCTGCGCGCGGCACCCTGAGGCAGACGCAGCGGCCGACGCGGCGCAGACCACCGGCCCGGCTCGCCGGGAGCCGGGTGCGGGGCGGGGTCATCGCAGTTTCCATCGCACACCTGCGGCATCGACGTCGGCCATGGCATCGTGCTGGTGGACCCAGGTGTGGTGACGGGCGCACAGCAGGGCGTAGTTGCCCAGGTCCGAGTGGCCCCCGTGCGCCCAGTGCACGACGTGGTGGGCGTCGCACCACGTCGCGGGGACACTGCACCCGGGGAAGCTGCATCCGCGATCCCGGTGGGCCAACGCCCGCCGTTGACCCGGGGTGACCAGGCGACGGGCCCGGCCGAGGTCCAGGATCTCCCCACGCTCGCCCAGCACCGCCGGGATGATGTCCGCGTCGCAGGCCAGCTGTCGCACCTCGTGAGCCGGCACGGCGCCCTCGTGGACGGTGTGCCCGACACCACCCACGGCGTCACGCAGCTCCTGCAGGCCGATGGTCACCATGACCTGCGCCTTGGGTGTCGTGGGCTGACCCTGCGTGCCAGCCACACCTCGCCGGAAGACGGACATGAAGGCGTCGTAGCACCGCTGCCCCCCGGTCCGCGTGTCCAGCTCCGCCAGGGTCGGAGCACCTGTCTGCGGACCGCCCTCGCCCGGGTGCCCGTTCCCACCTTGCCGGGCGCTTTCTCCCGGTGTGCTGTCCTCGCGCCGCGCGGGGGCCGCCAGCGGCGACCTGAGCACCGCCCGGATCGCCTCGTAGTCCGCGTCACTGCCCACGGTCAGCACGAAGCGGCGCACCGACCCGTCCGCCAGGGACGACTCGTGCACGTCCCGGAGCTCGTGTCGCGCTCGGGCACGGTCCTTCTGCTCCTTCTCGGACAGACACGTCGCGACCAGCTTGCCGGTGATCCGGGCCAGGTCTCTGTCGTCGAACTTCTCGTTCGACGCCGCCGCGGTGAGGAGCTGGGACGCCTCGGCATACTCGCTCTCCCCCAGTGCCGGTCGGATCCTCGTGAGCGCCCGCAGCACCGAGGCCGCACGGTGCACGGGGACCGACCCGGACTGCACCGCGTCCACCAACGGCTCATGCACGCCCTGCTGAGCCGCGCGGGCCACCATCGCGATCTCGACCACGGTCCGCGACGCCAGCCCCGGGCAGACGAGGCGGACCCAGTCCACGTGGGAGAAGCCGGCCTCCTGGTGCAACCCTCGGGCCAGGCCCTCCCGAGCCACGGCCACGAGCAGCGCGTGGGTCCGAGCCGCCACCTGGTCCAGGGCCCCGAGCACGGCGCTCACCTCGGGCTCCTGGAGGAGCGCAGGCGACGAAAGCGCCGTCACAGAACGCTCCAGGGCACGGGCCAAGTCGCCGACGACCGCAGCCGCCGCGCTCTCGGCACCGCCGCCGACTGCCTCCGTGCCCCCGCTCCCCTTCATGCGAACAAATGTACGACTGCCCTCTGACACACCCTGCCTTCGGCGTCGTCACGCGAGTCATCCACCTCCTACGTCTGACCCACCTCGCCGAGCCACGACGCGAGGTTGTTCCGGGTGGTCAGGGTGTCCGGGTGGTTCGCCCCTAGCACCTGGGTCTGGTCCTTCAGCAGCTGCTCGAGCTGGGTGATCGCCTTTTCCATCCTTCCGGCGCGACCAAGGCAGTAGGCAAGGTTGCTCCGAGTGGTCAGGGTGTCCGGGTGGCTCGCGCCCAGCACCCGATCCTGGTCGTTGAGCAGCTGCTCGAACTGGGTGACAGCCCCCTGCATGCACCCCGCGCGCGCCAGCAAGGACGCCAGTTCCAGGCGGGTGGTCAAGACCCCGGCATGGTCCGGACCCAGAATTCGGGTGAGGTCTACAAGTAGCTGCTCGTACTGGGTAACAGCCTCACGTACCCGCCCAGCACGACCGAGCACGGACGCCAGGTCCTTCCGCGTCGTCAGGATGCCGGGATGATCCGGACCTAGGGTCGGAGCACCATGGTTCAGCAGCTGCTCGAGCTGGGTGATTGCCTCGCCCCCCCGACCCGCCTCGTCAAGCACCGACGCGAGGTTGCTTCGGGTATTGAGTGTGTCCGGGTGGTCCGAGCCCAGGGAGCGAGTGCGGTCGATCAGCAACTGCTCGAGCTCCGCGACTGCCTCGCTTGCCCGACCCGCCTCTGAGAGCCCGAACGCCAGATTGTTGCGCGTAGTCAGCGTGTCTGGGTGGTCCGAACCCAGGACGCGAGTGCGGTCGACCAGCAACTGCTCGAACTGCACAACCGCCTCTCCCACCCGACCCGCCTGCTGAAGCCAATACGCCACATTGTTCCGGGTGGTCAGCGTGTCCGGGTGGTCCGAACCCAGGACGCGAGTGCGGTCGACCAGCAACTGCTCGAACTGCACAACCGCCTCTCCCACCCGACCCGCCTG